>CAVXJX010000001.1:0-133006 GCA_963762195.1 uncultured Solirubrobacterales bacterium
CTCGGCGAGCTTGACTTCACCGCCCTCGGTGCGAGAGACGGCGAGGCGAGGTAGGCGTGGAGGAGATCGCCCGCGTCTATTCGCAGTCGCTGTTCGACGTCGCGAAGGAGCACGACAAGCTCGACCGCATCCGCGACGAGCTGACCGAGTTCGTGACCGCGCTCGAAGACAATCGCGAGCTGGCGGTGTTCTTCTTCTCGCCTTACTTCTCGACCGAGGAGAAGAAGACCGGGCTGCAGCGCGCGATCGTGGACGCGGACCCGACGTTCGTCAACTTCCTGGAGCTGCTGATCGAGAAGCACCGCGTGCCGGTCATCTTCCGCGTGCGCCGGCAGTTCGACGCCCTCTACGAACACGAGCACAAGCAGCTGCCCGTCGACGTCACCAGCGCCGTGGAGCTGGACGACGCGGTGGTGCAGGCGCTCGAGCAGCGGATCCGCGAGCAGACCGGTCAGAACGTGCAACTCACCAGCAACATCGACCCGGACATCCTCGGCGGCATCGTGCTGCGGGTCGGGAACTCGATCTTGGATGCCTCGATCAGGCACCGCCTGGATCAGCTCAGACGCGAAGTGGCGAAGGCCACCTGAACCCAGAACCACAGGGAGAGACATGCAGATCAAGCCTGATGAGATCACGAACATCCTCAAGAGCCGCATCGAAGGCCTCGACGTCGCCGGCGCGGACCTCGCGGAGGTCGGGACGGTGCTGTCGGTCGCGGATGGCATCGCGCGCGTGCACGGCCTCGAGAACTGCATGTCGTTCGAGCTGCTCGAGTTCCCCCACGACGTCACCGGCCTGGCCCTGAACCTCGAGTCCGACAACGTCGGCGTCGTGCTGTTCGGCGAGTGGGAGGAGATCGTCGAGGGCGACACCGTGAAGCGCACAGGCCACCTGCTCGACATCCCGGTCGGCGAAGGCCTGCTGGGGCGGATCGTGGACCCGCTCGGCAAGCCGCTCGACGGGAAGGGCCCGATCGACACGACCGAGACGCGGCCCGCCGAATTCAAGGCCCCCGGGGTCGTCCAGCGCCAGCCCGTGAAGGTTCCCGTGCAGACGGGCCTGAAGGCGATCGACGCGATGATCCCGATCGGCCGTGGCCAGCGCGAGCTGATCATCGGCGACCGCCAGACCGGCAAGACGGCGATCGCGATCGACACGATCATCAACAACCGCGACACGGGGGTCGTGTCCGTCTACGTCGCGATCGGCCAGCGCATGTCGACTGTCGTGCAGCTCGCCGAGGTGCTCGCGGAGAACGGGGCGCTCGAGAACACGATCATCGTCGCGGCCTCCGCCGACGAGGCGGCGCCGATCAAGTTCATGGCTCCCTATGCGGGGTGCGCGATGGGCGAGTACTTCCTGTACGACGGCCGCGAGGCCCTGTGCATCTACGACGACCTCACCAAGCACGCCTACGCGTACCGCCAGATGTCGCTGCTGCTGCGGCGCCCGCCGGGCCGCGAGGCATACCCGGGCGACGTCTTCTACCTGCACTCGCGCCTCCTGGAGCGCGCGGTGAAGCTGAACGACGACCTCGGCGGGGGTTCGCTCACGGCGCTGCCGATCATCGAGACGCAGGCGGGCGACGTGTCCGCCTACATCCCGACCAACGTGATCTCGATCACCGACGGGCAGATCTTCCTCGAGCCCAAGCTGTTCCTCTCCGGCGTGCGACCGGCCATCAACGTCGGCATCTCGGTTTCGCGCGTGGGAGGCAACGCACAGCTCACCCCGATGAAGAAGGTGGCCGGGCGGCTCAAGCTCGAGCTCTCCCAGTACCGCGAGCTCGAGGCATTCGCCCAGTTCGGGTCCGAGCTCGACGCCGAGACGCAGAGGACCCTCGCGCGGGGAGAGCGCCTCGTGAACACGCTCAACCAGAAGGAGCGTCATCCGCTCCCGGTCGAAGACCAGGTCGTGCAGATCTATGCCGCCACCAACGGCTACCTGGACCGCATCAAGGTCGAGCGGGTCGAGGAGTTCCTCGAGCAGCTCGCGCTGCGGTTCCGGGCCGAGCAGCAGGAGCTCGGCAAGAAGATCGCCGGCGGCGAGTGGACCGACGAGATCCAGCAGGAGGTCGAAACCTTCGTGAAGGACTTCGCGAACGACTTCGGCTTCGACCTCGACGAGGAGGGTCAGCCGGTCGACGATGACGCCGGGCACGAGACGCGCCGGGAGGCGCAGCCGCAGGCGGAAGCGCAGAACGGCGATGAGCCTGCTGCCGATGAGGCCGAAGAGCCCGAGCAGGAGCCGGCAGCGGTCTAGTCATGGCCCAGAAGGACCTGAAAAGCCGCGTTGCGAGCGTGAAGAACATCCAGAAGATCACGCGCGCGATGGAGATGGTCGCCGCCGCGCGGCTGCGCCGCGCGGAGCAGCGGATCGAGCACCTGCGCCCCTACGCGGGAGCGATCCGGCGCATGACGCGCCAGGCGGCCGCCGCCGCGGAGAACATCCCGAGCCTGCCGATCCTGCAGGAGCACGAGCAGGTGAACCGCGTCGGCATCGTGTTCGTGACCGGCGACCGCGGTCTCGCGGGCGCGTTCAACTCGCAGATCCTGCGGGCGGGGTTGCGCGCGGCGGCCGAGCACAGCGGCGAGGGGCACGAGATCGCCTACTACGCATCGGGGAAGCGCGGTGTCTCGTCGCTCTCGTTCCGCGGGCTCGACCTTTCCGGGAAGTACACCGGCTTCACCGACCGCCCCGGCTACGCGAACGCGCGCGAGATCGCGGAGGACGTGATGTCCGCCTACGTGGACGGCGACCTCGACCAGGTCGACATCATCTACAACGGCTACATCTCGCCGCTCACGCAGGAGGTTCGCCGGGAGACACTGCTGCCGCTTCAGCAGGCGACCATCCTGGAAGCCCAGGAGGAGGACGACGATGACGACACGGGGCACCACGCGCTCGTGGAGTACGAACCCGATCCGGAGGAGATCCTGCGGCGCCTGATTCCCGATTACGTGGAGATCTCGGTCTACCGGGCACTGCTGGAGTCGACTGCGTCCGAGCACGGCGCGCGCATGACCGCGATGCGCAGCGCCTCGGACAACGCCGGTGAGCTGATCGAGAGTCTGACGCTTCAGATGAACCGCGCAAGACAAGCTGAGATCACCCAAGAAATCATGGAAGTGGTCGCCGGGGCCGAGGCTCTCGGCTAGACCGCAAAGGAGAGAATTTGGAAGCCGCGACAAAGACCAGCAACGTGGGCCGCATCGAAGAGATCCAGGGCGTCGTCATCGAGGCCGTGTTTCCCGACGAGCTGCCCAACATCAACCACGCCATCACGGTCGATCGGAGCGAGGGCGGCACGCTGGTCTGCGAGGTGCAACAGCATCTCGGCGACGACCGCGTCCGCGCCGTTGCGATGGACACGACGGACGGCCTCGCGCGCGGCGCCAAGGTCGTCGACACCGGCGGCCCGATCACCGTGCCGGTCGGCGAGGCGACGCTCGGCCGCATGTTCAACCTGCTCGGCGAGCCGATCGACTTGGGCGACCCGGTCGAGACCGAGGAGCGGTGGCCGATTCACCGTGACGCGCCGGACGTGGAGAACCTCACGCCGACCACGGAGATGCTCGAGACCGGCATCAAGGTCGTCGACCTGCTCGCGCCTTACGCGAAGGGCGGCAAGGTCGGGCTGTTCGGCGGCGCGGGTGTCGGTAAGACCGTGATCATCATGGAGCTCATCAACAACATCGCCAAGCAGCACGGCGGCCTGTCGGCGTTCTGCGGTGTCGGCGAGCGCACGCGCGAGGGCAACGAGCTCTGGCAGGAGATGACCGAGTCCGGCGTGCTCGACAAGACCATCCTGGTGTTCGGTCAGATGAACGAGCCGCCCGGAGCGCGCATGCGCGTCGCCCTGTCCGGCCTCACGATGGCCGAGTACTTCCGTGAGCAGGGCGGGCAGGACGTGCTGCTGTTCATCGACAACATCTTCCGGTTCGTGCAGGCGGGCTCGGAGGTGTCGGCGCTGCTTGGGCGCATGCCCTCGCAGGTCGGCTACCAGCCGACGCTCGAAACCGAGATGGGCCAGCTGCAGGAGCGAATCACCTCGACCCGGAAGGGCTCGGTCACCTCGGTGCAGGCGATCTATGTGCCGGCCGACGACCTCACCGACCCGGCGCCCGCATCGGTGTTCGCGCACCTCAATGCGACAACGACGCTGTCCCGCGCGATCTCCGAGAAGGGCATCTATCCCGCGGTCGACCCGCTCGACTCGACGTCGACGATCCTCAAGCCCGACATCCTCGGCGAGGAGCACTTCGAGGTCGCGAACGCCGTCAAGGAGATCCTCCAGCGCTACCGAGAGCTGCAGGACATCATCGCGATCCTCGGGATCGACGAGCTGTCCGACGAGGACAAGCTCACGGTGCAGCGGGCGCGGAAGGTCGAGCGCTTCCTGTCGCAGCCGTTCTTCGTGGCGGAGGCGTTCACGGGCCGCTCCGGCGAGTACGTCCCGATCGCCGAGACGATCCGCGGATTCAAGGAGATCATCGAGGGCCAGCACGACGAGCTGCCCGAGCGTGTCTTCTTCATGAAGGGCGGAATCGATCAGGTCACCGAAGAGGCGAAGCAGGGCTAGTGGCCAGGACCCCCTTCCCAGTCGAGGTCCTGACGCCCGAGGGCCAGGTGTTCGCAGGTGAGGTCGAGATGCTCTCGACCCGCACCGAGGTGGGCGAGATCGGCGTGCTCGCAAACCACACGCCGCTCCTTGCGATGCTGCAGCCCTCTGACCTGCGGCTTCACCTCAGCGAGTCCGAGGTGAAGCATTTCGCCCAGGGCGAGGGATACCTCCAGGTGCACGGCAACCACGCGCTGGTACTGGTCGAGGACTGCTTCGAGCCGGAGCAGATCGACCGGGCGCAGCAGGAGGAGCGCTTGCGCAAGGCGGAGGAGGTCCTGGCCGAGGCGAAGACGCCGGCGGACCTCGCCAGTGCCCGCTCCCAGCAGGCGCTGCGCGACAAGCGCCGCGCCGAGACGTTCCTGCGCATCGCCGGCGGCAGCAGCACGGAGTAGTCACCGCCGGTGGCGCTCCATCCACAGATCCCGAGCGATCTCGTTGCGGATCTGCTGGACTCGGCGTAGCGGAGGGTCCCGCGTCTGCCACTGCACCGCCCCCGCCAGCGTGGTGCAGATGAACTGATTCAGGCTGACGCCCTCGGCCGCGGCAGCCTGGGCGACATCCTCGTGCAGGGTGCTCGGCATGCGCAGGAGAAGGCGTCCGCTGCGCGGGCCGGGCGGGAACTCCCGATCGGACAGTGACATGCCGGGTTTCTACCGCCCGGCGCGCGACGTGTCTTTGCCGCTTCGCCACAAAAGACCCCGTCGTGCCGGGGGTGCCAGCCGACCGACCCCCCTCGCGTGTGGAGCCCAGTACCACCCGCGGTACTTATGGTTTCGCTGGTAGTACCAGGCGCCAGCGGAGGTGGGTGTCGCTCCGGCGCGTAGTACTGCGTCTTACGCAGTCAGGTCGTCGACGTGCCGCGGGACTTCAGATACCGGCCGCGGCGGTGCACCGACGTAGTTGGCGGTCGGGCGGATCAGGCGGCCCTCGCGCTTCTGCTCCATGATGTGCGCCGACCACCCGGCCACACGTGCGCAGGTGAACATCGGGGTAAAGAGCTCGGGCGGGACGGCGGCGTGGTCGAGCACCACCGCGGACCAGAACTCGACGTTCGTGGCCAGCACGCGGTCGGGCTTTCGTGCCTGCAGCTCCGCGAGCGCGGCTTTCTCGAGCGCCTCCGCGACCTCGAACCGCGGCGAGCCGATCTGCTTGCCGGTGCGGCGCAGCACACGGGCGCGCGGGTCCTCCGCCCGGTAGACGCGGTGTCCGAAGCCCATCAGCCGGTCGCCCCGGTCGAGCAGCTGCTTCACGTAACCCACCGGGTCACCGCTGCGCTCGACGTCGTCGAGCATCTGCAGCACGCGGGAGGGCGCGCCGCCGTGCAGCGGCCCGGACAGCGCACCGACCGCACCCGACAGGGCCGCGGCCGCGTCGGCGCCGGTGGAGGCGATCACGCGCGCGGTGAACGTCGATGCGTTCATGCCGTGCTCGGCGGCGGAGATCCAGTAGGCGTCGATCGCCTTCACGTGATCGGGGTCGGCTTCGCCGCGCCACCGGATCAGGAAGCGCTCCGGAATCGACGTGGCCTTGTCGACCTCGACCTGCGGGACCGGCGGCCGGCCGATGCCGCGCGCGGACTGCGCCACGAACGACAGCGCCATCACCGAGGCGCGTGCCAGGTCGGTGCGTGCCTGCGCGTCGGAGATGTCGATCAGCTGCTCGAACCCCCATTCGGGGGCGAGCATCGCGAGGGCGGCCTGCACGTCGACACGCGGGTCGCCGGTGCGTACGGTCAGGGGCCACGGCACGGCCGGCGGGAGACCCGGCTCGAAGGCGCCGTCCACGAGCAGGCCCCACACGTGCTCGAAGGGCACGTTCCCGACAAGATCCTCGATGTCGACGCCCCGGTAGCGCAGCGCGCCGCCCTCCTTGTCGGGCTCGGCGATCTCGGTCGCAAACGCGACCACGCCCTCGAGGCCGGAGCGGACCTGCTCGTCGGTGGCGGTTGCCATGGCGCTCAGATTAGCTGCTAAGCCGCGACAGCCCGTGAGCCGGCGGCGAAGCGTTCGGCGACTTCTTGCAGGACGCCGATCATGGCCTCGGTGGCGGGGGAGCGATAGGCCTCGGTCGGCACTGCGGCATGGATGTGGCGCAGCGGCGGCGATCCCGAAACGGGACGGATCGCGACACCCGCAGGCGGAGTCCGCAGGCAAAGCTCTGGCAACAGGGCGACGCCCACCCCGGCCGCGACGAGCCCGACCAGCACGTTGTGGTCATCGCTTTCGAACGCCACGTTCGGTGTGAAGCTAGCGCGTGCGCAGGCGTCGACCAGCATGTCGCTGCACACACCGCCGCCGCAACCGGCAACCCAGGGTTCGCCCGCGAGGTCGCCGAGCCGCACCGCCTTGCGTGCGGTGAGCGGGTGATCCGCAGGCAACACGACGGACAACGGGTCGTCGAGTAGGTGGACGCAGTCGAGGGCCTTGAGCAGCTCGCTCCCGGGGCTGTAGGAGTCCTCGAAGACCACGGCCACGTCGAAGTCGCCGCTCCTCAGTCGCGGGACTGTCTCGTGGGGCTCGCCCTCGGTGAGGCTCAGCTCGACCTCGGAGTAGCGCTTGCGGTAGAGGGAGACCGCTTCGGTGACAAGCGTCGCACCGGCGCTCGGAAAGCTGGCCAGCCGCACCCGCCCGCCCTTGAGCCCGGCGATCGCGGCCAGCTCACGCTCGGCGTCGGCCAGCCGCGCCAGGATCACGTCCGCGTGGGCGACCAGCGCTTCCCCGGCGTCGGTGAGCCGCACGCCCCCCGCGCCGCGCTGCAGCAGCGTGGTGCCCGTCTCCTTCTCGAGCGCAGCGATCTGCTGGCTGACGGCAGACTGCGTGAAGTTGAGCTCGTCGGCGGCGGCGGAGAACGAGCCGTGTGCCGCCACCTCCTTGAGGACTCTCAGACGCCTCACGTCAAGCATAAGAGGAGCTTATCGCACCGATGCGCAACGTTACTTGAGCTAATGGCCCTCATGTGCGATGAATACGCCATGAGCCCATCCGACATCTCCATCCGCCTCGCGGAGCCCGGCGACACACAAGCGCTGGAGCGCGTGGCCGAACGCGATTCGCGCCTGCTGCCCGCGGGCCGGCTGCTCGTGGCCGAGGTCGCAGGCGACGTGCAGGCCGCGCTCTCCCTGGACACGGGTGAGGCTGTGGCCGATCCGTTCCGGCCCACGGCTGCGCTCGTCGAGCTGCTGCGGATCCGTGCACGCCAGTCGCTCGGCGGCCCGCGGGGAACGCGTGGTCGCGTCGGTAAACTCGCGCTTCGGTCTGCCGAGACCTAACCGCGGCCCGCGCGACCTCCTCCTTCCCGCGCAGGGCTGCCAACTGCGCGTGGACGAGAGAGCACTAACCGAGCGACTGATTCGCTATGACACGTCCGATGACGAGGGCATCCGCCAGGCTGCCGGGTTCGTCAAGGGCTGGCTCGAATCCCGCGACATTCCCGTCGAGGAGCTCGAGATCCGCGGTCTGCCCGTGCTGGCGGCGTCCGTGGGCTCCGAGCACGGGCCCACGATCGTGCTCCACGGCCACCTCGACGTCGTCCCGGCCCATTCGGAGCAGTTCGAGCCGCGGGCCGAAGGCGACCGGATCTTCGGGCGCGGGGCCTACGACATGAAGGGCGCGCTCGCCGCGATGATGGGCGCCGTCGAGGAGCTGCGCAACGAGGAGGCGGTGCGGGTCGTGCTGGCGATCGTCCCGGACGAGGAGTCCGAGGAGGAGGTCGACCGTGGCACGCAGTTCCTGATCCACAGCGGCTACACCGGCGACTTCGCGATCACGGGCGAGCCCACCGACCTGCACGTGGGGGTGCAGGCGAAGGGTGTGCTGGCCATGCGGCTGCAGGTCAGCGGCACCGCGGCCCACGGCGCCACGCCGTGGCTCGGGGACAACGCGATCCTGAAGGCGCTCGACACCTTCCGGTCGATCGAGACGCTGCCCTTCGCCCGCGAGAGCTCAGACCTGTTCGACCGCCCGTCGATCAACCTCGGGCGCATCCTCGGCGGCGACGCGCTCAACAAGGTTCCCGACAGCTGTGTCATCGACGTGGACATCCGCTATCTGCCGGGTCAGGACCCGGCCGAGATCCGCAAGCAGGTGTCGGACCTGCCGGACGTCTCGCTGGTCAGCCAGTTCCACCGGGAGCCGGCGATCGTCGATCGCAACAACCCGTTCGTCCGTGTGTTGAGCGACAGCGTGTCTACGGTGCTCGACTCGGAGACGATCAGCGTCGGCCGCGACGGCGCCTCCGACGCGATCTGTTTCATCGGCGCCGGCGTACCGGCGGTCGAGTTCGGTCCGATCGGCGGCGGTCACCACGGCCCGGCAGAGTGGGTGTCTGCATCCTCGCTCGAGACCTATCGGCGCACTCTCGTCGACTTCGTGCGCCGCACCCCCGACCTGATGAGCGGCGACAAGCCGCGGTTGCGCATTGCTTAAGAAATCGTTCCTGGGAGCGCTCGTGATCGTCGTGATGGCCGCCGGCGCCACGACCTCGACCGCGCTGCTCTTCTTCGACCGCACGGTGGACAAGTTCAAGCCCGTCGTCGGGGGCACGGGGAGGGAGCTCACGCCCGTCGTGAGCGGCAAGTCGCAGACGATCATGATCGCCGGCTCCGACCGGCGCCACGGCGACAAGAAGCTCGGGCTGAAGCCGCGCTCGGACACGATCATCCTCGCGCGGATCGACCCGGGCAAGGGAGTCGCGCTGCTCTCCTTGCCGCGCGACCTGAAGGTCGAGATCCCCGGGCACGGCACCGACAAGCTGAACGTGGCGTACACGCTCGGCGGGCCGAAGCTGTCGATCAAGACGGTCAAGAACCTCACCGGGCTGGCCATCAACCACTACGTCGACGTGAGCTTCAACGGTTTCGCCGAGGGAGTGAACGCGCTCGGCTGCGTGTACGTCGACATCGACCGGCGTTACTTCAACAACAACGCGAGCGCGGGCTTCGGACAGAACTACGCGGTGATCAACGTGAAGCCCGGCTACCAGAAGATGTGCGGGCAGCGGGCGCTCGAGTACGTGCGTTACCGGCACACCGACAACGACATCGTGCGCGGTGCGCGCCAGCAGGACTTCCTGCGCCAGGTGCGGTCGCAGGTGAACGCGCGCGAGCTGTTCGACAACGTCGACAAGCTGATCGACATCTTCGCCGACAACACCCGCTCCGACATCCAGTCCACCGGTGCCCTGCGACGGCTCCTGCAGGTCATGCTCGGCGTGCAGAGCAAGCCGATCAAGCAGGTCAAGTTCCACGGGCGCCTGGGCGAGTCGTATGTGACCGCGACGCCCGCCCAGATCAAGGCCGCGACCCGCCAGTTGCTCTACCTGCGACCGGCCAGAGGGCCCGTTGAGCAAGAATCGCAAGCGGTCGAAGACGGCGCGCAAGGGACGTTCCGGGGGAGCCAAGGCAAACCTGGTCGACTTCACCGTGACGAGCCGCGGGCAGGGCCAGATCGCCAAGGATCGCGTCGGCTTCCCCGTTTACTACCCGCGCAAGCTCGTGAAGGGATCCTCGTACGCCGAGGACGCCCCCCGCACCTACACGATCACCGCAACCAATGACAGGCGATACCGCGCCTACAAGATGGTCTTCTTCACCGGCTACATCGGTGAGTACTACGGCCTGCAGGGCACGTCCTGGCGGGACCCGCCGATCCTCCAGCACCCCTCCGAGAAGCGCAAGATCAGGGGCCGCGAGTACCTGCTCTTCTACAACGGCGACCGGCTGCGGACCGTGGCCTGGAAGACGGACCGGGCCTCGTATTGGATCTCCAACACACTGCTCCAGACCCTGTCGGCCAAGGAGATGCTGGGCGTCGCGCGCTCGCTGGTCAGGAAGCGATAGTCAGGTTGTCGCAAATGCGACCGATAATGTGCGTGCATGCCTGAGCGGCCTCCCATCGGTGTGATCGGCGTGGGCTGGGTGGGTCTCGTGACCGCCAGCTGCTTCGCCGAGCTCGGTCACCACGTCTGGTGCCGGGACATCGACGTGGCCAAGATCGAGAGCCTGCGCAAGGGCCACGTCCCCATCTACGAGCCGGACCTGGCCGACCTCGTCGCCAAGAACTCCGAGCGCTTGCACTTCGAGCTCGACGTGGCGCCCTTGATGGAGCACGCGCGCCTGATGTTCGTGTGCGTCGACACGCCGCCCACGTACTCCGGGGATGCCGACCTGTCCCGGGTCGAGGCCGTGATCGAGGAGCTGCCCTCGTCGGCCGAGCACGCGATCGTGATGAAGAGCACCGTGCCGGTGGGCACCGGGGCGAACCTCCGCCGGCGCCTCGGCGAGCTCGGCAAGGCGGACCTCGGCTACGCCTCCAACCCGGAGTTCCTCAAGGAGGGCTCCGCGGTGGCGGACTTCATGAACCCCGATCGCGTGGTCGTGGGCGCGGACACGAGCTCGCCGTGGGCGGCGGACGCCGTCGCGCAGCTTTACGGGCCGCTGGACTGCCCCGTCGTGCGCACCGACGTCGCCTCCGCCGAGATGATCAAGCTGGCGTCGAACGCCTTCCTCGCGACGAAGATCTCGTTCATCAACGAGATCGCCAACGTGTGCGAGGAGGTCGGCGCCGACGTCAAGGAGGTCGCGCGGGCATGGGCCTCGACCCCCGCATCGGCGGCAGCTTCCTGAACGCGGGGGTTGGCTTCGGTGGGAGCTGCTTCCCCAAGGACGTCTCCGCCCTGAAGCAGCTCGCCGGCAACTCCGGCTACCACTTCCAGCTCTTGACCGCCGTGATCGAGGTCAACGAGCTGCAGAAGCGGCGCGTGGTGAGCAAGCTGAAGAAGCACCTGGGCTCCCTCGTGGGCAAGCGCATCGGCCTGCTGGGACTCGCCTTCAAGCCGAACACGGATGACATGCGCGAGGCCTCGAGCGTCGTGCTTGCGGCCCGCCTGCAGGGCGAGGGCGCGATCGTGAAGGCGTACGACCCCGTGGCGGAGGAGCGCGCCGCCGAGATGCTCACCGGCGTGGAGATGTGCGAGACCGCGCTCGACGCCGTCGACAACGTCGACGCCACCGTGATCGTGACCGAGTGGCCCGAGTTCGCAGAGCTCGACCTCGAGGAGGTCAAGCGGCGCATGGCCAACCCCGTGATCGTCGACGGCCGGAACATGCTGAGCGCGAAGGACGTGAGACGCGCCGGCTTCGTTTACGAAGGCATCGGCCGGACCTAACCGGTCGGCCACCTACTCTCTGAGCGGACATGCAGGCGCTGATTCTCGCCGGAGGCGAAGGCACGCGGTTGCGGCCGCTCACGACCAAGGTCGCAAAGCCGGTCGCGCCGCTCGCCAACCGCCCCTTCATCTCCTACATGCTCGACTGGCTCGAGGGTCACGGGTTCGACGACATCGTGATGTCGTGCGGCTTTCTCGCGGAGGGAGTGCGCAAGGTGCTCGGGTCGGGCTATCACGGCGGCCTCACGATCCGCTACGTGGAGGAGCCCGCGCCACTCGGCACCGCCGGTGCCGTAAAGCTCGCAGAGCCGATGCTCGACGAGCGCTTCGCGGTCCTCAAC
Organism: uncultured Solirubrobacterales bacterium; assembly: GCA_963762195.1. Classification (GTDB taxonomy): domain Bacteria; phylum Actinomycetota; class Thermoleophilia; order Solirubrobacterales; family JBBDJG01; genus DASRIA01. The sequence goes on from CAVXJX010000001.1 coordinate 12,133, forward strand.
GGCGACATCCTCACCGACATCGACCTCTCCTCGGTGATGCGCTTCCACGAGGAACACGGTGCGCGCGTGACCCTGACCCTGACGCCCGTCGAGGACCCATCGACCTATGGCGTGATCGTGACCGACGGCGACGGGCGCGTGGAGGCGTTCATCGAGAAGCCACAGGGCGAGGCGCCCGAGCAATCTCATCAACGCCGGGATCTACGTGCTCGAGCGCGAGCGTCGTCAGCGAGATCCCAGACGGCAGGGCGGTCTCATTCGAGCGTGAGGTCTTCCCGACGCTTGTCGGCGCCGGTCTCTACGGCGTCGAACGCGGCGGCTACTGGCTCGACATCGGCACGCTCGACCGCTACCTGCAGGCCACGCGCGACATCCTCGCGGGACGCGTCGAGACCGAGGTGCAGCCGGACTTCGGCGTCGGCACGCAGGCCGATCCGGCAGCGACGTTGCGCGCGCCGGTGCTGACCGGCTCGTCGTGCGAGATCGCGGCCGCCGCCGAGGTCGGACCGGACGTGACTCTGGGCGATGGCTGCACCATCGGCCGCGGCGCCGTGGTGCGCGACTCCGCTCTGCACGACGGGGCCACGGTCGGCGAGAACGCGCACGTCGTGCACAGCATCGTTGGCGCTGGCGCCGCGATCGCGCCTGGACAGCAGCTCGAGTCCGCCATCGTCGCGTGAGCAGCGACTAAACTGGCGCGCCATGCCGGGTCTCACTCGTGAGCAGATAGAGATGGTGGACGTCGCACAGATGGTCGACGACGTGCTGGCATTTCCGGGGCACCTCGAGGACGCGCTGTGGCGGGTGGAGTCTGCCGGCCTCGACCGCGTGTTCGCGGAAGTCGACGGCATCGAGCACCTGATCGTCGCCGGGATGGGGGGGAGCGCGATCGGCGCCGACCTCGCGCGGGCAGCACTCGGCGATCGCCTCACGAAGCCGATGATCACCGTGCGCGGCTACCACCTTCCGCCGTGGGTGACGCCCAGCTCGGTTGTCCTGTGCGCGAGCTACTCCGGCAACACCGAGGAGACCCTTGCCTGCTACGAGGCCGCGGGTGCGCTCGGGGCGATGCGAGTCGTGGCCACCACCGGCGGACGGCTGGCAGAGGCGGCGCGCGAGGACGGCGTACCGGTGATCCCGTTGCCGGCCGGCCTGCAGCCGCGTGCGGCCGTCGCCTACATGATGGTGCCGGCGCTGGAGGTTGCGACCCTCTCCGGCGTGGCGCAGGGCGTGCGCACCGAGATCGACGCGGCCGCGGCCGGGCTCGAACGCCTGGCGCAGGAGTGGGGGCCGGACGCCGACTCCGACAGCCTGGCGAAGCGAGTTGCGCAGCGGATCAACGGCACGTGCGTATGCGTGTACGGGGCCGATCCGACCGGCGCCGCCGCGACCCGATGGAAGACACAGCTGAACGAGAACGCCAAGCTCCCGGCGTTCGCGGCCGAGCTGCCCGAGGCCGACCACAACGAGATCGTCGGGCTGGCAGGATGCGGCCGCGCTCTGCAGCTTCACCGCGGTCTTCCTGGAGGACGTCGACCAGCATCCGCGCGTGCGCCAGCGCATCGAGCTGACAGCCGCGCTGATCGAGCAGCAGGCGGCCGGAACGCTGCGCCTGGAGAGCGTGGGCTCGAATCCGGTGGAGCGGCTGCTGTCGCTGGTTCTGCTGGGAGACCTCGTCTCCGTCTACCTCGCGGTCCTGCGCGGCATCGACCCCACGCCGGTCGAGCCGATCGAGCGGTTGAAGTCGGCGCTGGCGCCGCGCAGAGGTGACTTAAAAAGGTCGCATCCGTATACTTCGCCGCTCTCGGGGCTGCGGACGCCGCCCCTTGCGAAGTGCCCTTTTGCAGTGCCTTTGCGTGCTGCCGATCTATTCGAACTGAACGGGAGAAATGCCGATGACGACTGCCGCCCAGAACCACGACGTCGCCGACCTGGCCCTTGCGGACGCCGGTCAGGCGCGGATCGAGTGGGCCGACCGCCACATGCCGGTGCTGGCCTCGATCCGCAAGCGGTTCGCCGCGGAACGGCCGCTCGACGGCATCCAGCTCGGCCTGTGCCTGCACGTCACGACCGAGACCGCGAACCTGGTTCGCACCCTGATCGACGGTGGCGCCGACGTCGCCATCTGCGCGTCGAACCCGCTCTCCACGCAGGACGACGTCGCCGCATCTCTGGTGGCGCACTACGGAGCCGAGGTCTACGCGATCAACGGCGAGGGCAACGAGGCCTACTACGCCCACATCAACGCGGTCTGCGACAAGCACCCGTCGATCACGATGGACGACGGCGCCGACGTGATCAGCGTGCTGCACGGCGAGCGCACCGACCAGCTCACCGAGGTGATCGGCGGGACCGAGGAGACGACCACCGGCGTCATCCGCCTGCGCGCGCTCGAGGCGGAGGGCCGGCTCGCCTTCCCGATCGTCGCGGTCAACGAGGCGAACACGAAGCACATGTTCGACAACCGCTACGGCACCGGCCAGTCCACGCTCGACGGCATCATCCGCGCGACCAACATCCTGATCGCCGGCAAGCGGGTGGTCGTCTTCGGCTACGGCTGGTGCGGCAAGGGCGTCGCGATGCGCGCGAAGGGCCACGGCGCGCACGTGATCGTGTGCGAGGTCGATCCCCTCAAGGCATTGGAGGCCGTGATGGACGGCTTCGAGGTGATGCCCGGCATCGAGGCCGCGCGCGAGGGTGACATCTTCATCACCGTCACGGGCGACATGCACGTGCTCGGCGGCAACCACTTCGGCGTGATGAAGAACGGCGCGATCGTCGCGAACTCCGGCCACTTCAACGTCGAGATCGACATCCCGGCGCTGCTCGAGATGTCCACGTCCAAGCGTGAGGCGCGCCCGTTCGTCGACGAGTACCAGCTGGGCGACGGCCGGCACATCTTCATGCTCGGCGAAGGCCGCCTGATCAACCTCGCTGCCGCGGAGGGTCACCCGGCCGCGGTCATGGACATGAGCTTCGCCAACCAGGCGCTGGCCGCGGAGCACATCGCCAAGAACCACGGCGAGCTCGAGAAGAAGGTCTACGTGGTGCCGGAGGACATCGACAAGGAGATCGCCAAGCTGAAGCTCGAGAGCATGGGCATCGCCATCGACACGCTCACGGCCGAGCAGGAGAAGTACCTGACCAGCTGGGACCAGGGCACCTGATCCGCCTGCGCCCAGCATGAAGGCGATGCTCCTCGCAGCCGGGCTCGGAACGCGGCTGCGGCCGCTGACCTACGACCTACCGAAGCCGATGGTGCCGGTGCTCGGGCGCCCGGTGATGGAGCACATCATCCGGCTGCTCGCCCGCCACGGGTTCGACGACGTGATCGCGAACCTGCACTACTTCCCCGATCTGATCCGCGACACGTTCGGCGACGGCTCGCGGCACGGCATCCGGCTCGTCTACTCGTACGAGCCCGAGCTGCTCGGCACGGCCGGTGGCGTGGGCAATGCGCGCGAGCACTTCGGCGGCGAGACGTTCCTGATCATCTCGGGGGACGCGCTCACCGACATCGACCTGACCGCCCTGTGGCGCCGGCACAAGGAGGCGGGCGGCATCGCGACACTGTCGCTGAAGCGGGTCGACGACCCCAGCGAGCTCGGCGTCGTGATCGTCGACGACGAGGGCCGCATCCAGGGCTTCCAGGAAAAGCCCGCGCCCGGCGAGGAGCTCTCGAACCTCGGCAACTGCGGCATCTACGTGTTCGAGCCCGAGATCTTCGACTACTTTCCCGACCGCCCGTTCGTCGATTGGGCCCAGGACGTGTTCCCGGCGCTGCTCGACCAGGACGTCCCCTTCTACGGACACGAGGTCGGCGAGTACTGGAACGACGTCGGCTCGCTCGAGGAATACCGCCAGGGCAACTTCGACGCGCTCGAGGGCAAGGTCGATGTCGAGACGCCGGGCACGCGCAACGGGAGTCAGCTCCCCGCCGACGCCGAGGTCGAAGGCTCGGTGTTCATCGGCGACGGCTGCGAGATCGCGTCCGGAGTGCGGCTCACGGGCCCCGTCGTGATCGGCGAGCGCTCGCGCATCGGCGAGGGAGTCGCGCTGCGCGACACGATCGTGTGGCCCGGCACGCAGGTCGACGCGGGCACCGTGCTGATCGGCGCGGTCGCCGGCGAGCGTCCGCTGGCCGACAAGCTGAGCGGCTAGTCCTAGCCCTCCATCGCCTCACGGCGGCGCTGTTCGGACTCGGAGCGCTCCAGCATCCGCGCGAAGAACACGGCGAACGCGATCACCAGCACGAGCGACTGCTCGACCATCATCACGAGGCCGCCCACGTTCTGGTCCTCGACCGCGGTCAGGCCCCAGGTGCGCGGCGCGTCCTCGTAGGTCGAGTACAGCGCGTCGGGAGAGAACGCGAGCACGACCCCAAGGACGCCCATCAGGCCCTTCGCCGTCGCGAGGTACGCCAGCGCCCAGGCTCCCGTGAGCCGGTGGCGCGGCGGCACCGGCTCGACCAGGTACCACCAGAAGGCCATGCCGGCGGTGAAGAAGGATGCGTGCTCGAGCGCGTGGGCCCAGGCGTGGTCGAGGGCCAGCTGGTACATCGCCGGCACGTGCCACAGCCACATCAGGCCGACGTACAGCACGAGCGCGACCGCCGGATGGGCAAGCGGTCCGAGCCGCTCCTCGAGCGGCCGCAGCCGTCGTACCGCCGGGCGCAGGAAGGCGCGGCTGAGACCGACGAGCAGAAGGATGGGTGCGAGGTCGGCGAGCAGCAGGTGCTGGACCATGTGCGCCGTGAACAGGCGCTCCTCGCCGAGCCGGTCGATCGGGGAGACGAGCGCGACCAGGACGACCAGCAGGCCGCCCGCGAAAGCGAGCGCGCGCAGCGCGTCGTGCGCGGGTCTGTCGCCGCTGCGCGGCGCCGGCGTGCGGCGCAGGTCGCGCAGCCGCCACGCGTACGCCCCGCCCGCGAGCGACACGGCGACGATCGCAGGGACGTTCAGCGACCACACGTAGTCGACGGCAAGAGGCAGTTCCGGCGACGGTCATGCGCCGGGATTGTCCCAGCCGTGGCGCCACCTGTTCACGCGTGCACGCGATCGTGTTCCCGATGGCGCGTTCGCTCCCCGATCGGCTCGTGTCGCTGGTGGTCCCCCCGCTGTGCGTCGCATGTCGTGAGCCCGAGCTGGGCGGCGGCGCGCTGTGTCGCGACTGCGCTGACGGGCTTGTTTCGCTGGGCCCGGGCCTGGCCGCGCATCGCTCGCCCGCGCTGACGCGCGCGTGGGCGCCGTTCTCCTACGAGGGCGTCGCGCGGCGCGTCGTGATGGCCCTGAAGGCTCGCTCGGCGACGCAGGCCGCACGGTTCATGGCGACCGCGATCGACGCGCGCGCGCCGGCCGGGCTGCTCGACGCCGGCGTGCTCGTGCCGGTGCCCGGGCCAGCCGGCCGGGAACCGCAGGCGCGGCTTCGACCATGCGCGCGAGATCGCAGGCGTGCTGTCCGGCCTCACCGGGCTCGAGGTCGTCCGGGCGCTGCGTCGCGCGCCCGTGCGGCCCCAGGTCGGCCTGGCGCGGGTGGAGCGCCAGGCCAATGCACGCGGCTCGGTCAGCGTCCGCCCGGGCGTCCCGCCCGGCACGCGCGCGATCCTGGTAGACGACGTCTACACGACCGGCGCCACCCTCGACGCCTGCGCGCTCGCGCTGCGGGGCGCGGGTGCCGATGAGGTGGTGGCGGTGTCTTTCGCCCGTACCGTGCGCAAGTAGCATGTGGGACGCTGGTTCGGCGCCCAGATCGAGGGAGGTTGGCAGTGAGAATCGAGATCAGAGGCCACCAGACCGCCGTCACCGACACGATCCGGCAACACGTGGAGGACCGCTTCACAGCGCGGATCGGCAAGCAGGTGTCCGACGTCGCACACCTCCACGTGGACCTCCTGGAGGAGCACCGGCAGCAGGTGGCCGAGGCCACGCTGCAGCTCAAGGGCGTCACGCTCGGGCCCGTGAGGCCTCCGGCGACCTCATGCATTCGGTGGACCTCGTCGCCGACAAGCTGGGCCGCCAGGTCAAGCGCCACCGCGACAAGCGGCGGGGGCGCAGGGACCCGAACGCCCGGACGGCTTCGCCGCCGCCAGAGTCGCCTGAGAGCACTGATTTTCGGCGCTTTACCCGCTGCTAGCATCACCTCTCGTGTCGCGCCGCCTCATAGACCGCGCCCTGCGCTTGGGCGAGGCCGGTCAGTTCAAGACGTACCAGAAGCGCGTCGCGCGCATCAACGCGATCGAGCCTGAGACCGAGCTCCTCGAGGATCACGAGATCCGCGAGGAGGCCGACGCGCTCCGCGAGCGCGCGCGCAACGGCGAAACCCTGGACGATCTGCTGTACGAGGCCTTCGCGCTCACACGCGAGGCCGGCAAGCGCACCATCGGGATGCGCCATTACGACGTGCAGATGATCGGCGGCATGGTGCTCCACGACGGGTCCATCGCGGAGATGAAGACCGGCGAGGGAAAGACCCTCTCGGCCACGCTTCCGGTCTTCGTCAACTCACTTGCCGGCGACAGCGTGCACCTCGTGACCGTGAACGACTATCTGGCCCGCCGCGACGCGGACTGGATGCGCCCGATCTACGACATGCTCGGCGTGAGTGTCGGCGTGATCCAGAGCGACATGGGCTCCGACGAGCGGCGCCAGGCGTATGCCGCCGACGTCACGTTCGGCACCAACTCTGAGTTCGGGTTCGACTACCTGCGCGACAACATGGCCGGATCGCTCGAGGAGGTCGTCCAGCGAGGCCACCCCTTCGGCATCGTCGACGAGGTCGACAACATCCTGATCGACGAGGCGCGCACGCCGCTGATCATCTCGGGCGCGCCCGAGGAGGCCGGCGACCTCTACCGCCAGCTGGCGCGTCTGGCGCCGACGCTCAAGGGCGTTCCCAAGACCGACGCGAAGTCGAAGCTCGGCAGCGATGCCGGCGAGCCGGACTACGACTACGAGTACGACGAGAAGCACAAGACCGTGTCGCCGACCGAGCGTGGAGTGGACAAGGTCGAGAAGTTCCTCGGCATCGAGAACATGTACCTCTCCGAGCACGGCAACGTCGTCAACCACCTGATCCAGGCGTTGAAGGCCGAGTCGCTCGTACAAGCGCGACAAGGAATACGCGGTGATCGACGGCGAGGTGAAGATCATCGACGAGTTCACCGGCCGCATCCTCGACGGCCGCCGCTGGTCCGAGGGACTGCACCAGGCGATCGAGGCCAAGGAGGGCGTGTACGTCCGCGAGGAGAACCAGACGCTCGCGACCGTGACCCTGCAGAACTACTTCCGCCTCTACGACAAGCTCGCCGGCATGACCGGCACCGCGCTCACCGAGGCCAACGAGTTCATCAAGATCTACAAGCTGCCGGTGGTCGACATCCCGACCAACCAGCCGATGGTGCGCGCCGACCACAACGACCAGATCTACAAGACCAAGGACGGCAAGTGGGCGGCTGTGGTCGAGGAGATCAAGGCGCGCCACGAGGCGGGCCAGCCGGTGCTGGTGGGCACGGTCTCCGTCGAGGTCTCGGAGAAGCTTTCGAACGACCTGCGCAAGAACGGCGTCAAGCACGTCGTGCTGAACGCGAAGCCCGAGCACGCGCAGCGCGAGGGCGAGACGATCGCGGAGGCCGGCCGGCCGGGCGCGGTCACGATCGCGACCAACATGGCGGGCCGCGGCGTCGACATCATGCTCGGCGGCAACCCCGAGCACCACACGTCGATGGAGCTGCGCAAGCTCGGCCTCGAGCCTGGCGACGAGGGCTGGGAAGAGACCTACGAGCAGATCTATCCGAAGATGAAGGCCGAGATCGACGCCGCCCACGACCAGGTGAAGGAGCTCGGCGGCCTGTTCATCCTCGGCACCGAGCGCCACGAGTCCCGCCGCATCGACAACCAGCTGCGCGGCCGCGCCGGCCGGCAGGGCGACCCCGGCGAGTCACGGTTCTTCCTGTCCGCCGAGGACGACCTCGTGCGCCTGTTCGCGGGGGACCGCATCTACCGGATCCTCGACCGGCTCGGGCCCGTGGACGACGACGGCCGCGAGCAGCCGATCGAGGCCAAGATGCTCTCGCGCACGATCGAGAACGCGCAGAAGAAGGTCGAGGAGCAGAACTTCCTGATCCGCAAGCGCGTGCTCGAGTACGACGACGTGATGAACCAGCAGCGCGAGGTGATCTACAAGTACCGGCGCGAGATCCTCGAGGGGCGCGACATGTCCGCGGCCTGCCAAGGACGAGCTGCGCGGCGTCTTCGAGCGGATCGTGGCGGAGTACACGCCGGGCGAGTTCATCGAGGACTGGGATCTGGACGGCCTGTTCGGGCAGGTGCGCCTGATCTTCGACCCGAGCTTCGACGAGGAGGACCTCGAGGTCGAGTCGGTCGACCGCGACGAGCTCACGACCCGCCTGCACGAGGACGCCCTGGGCGCCTACGCGGAGCGCGAGGAGGAGCTCGGCGACGAGCTGATGCGCAACGCCGAGCGGGCGGTCCTGCTGCAGATCCTCGACGAGCGCTGGCGCGAGCACCTCTACGACATGGACTACCTGCGCGAGGGCATCCACCTGCGCGGGTTCGCGCAGCGCGATCCGCTGGTCGAGTACAAGAACGAGGGCTTCGCGCTCTTCCGCGACCTCATGAACTCGATCTGGGAGGACTTCGGCCGCTACATCTTCCACATCCAGGTCGAGATCGAGCCGAACCAGGCCTTCCCGCGCTCGTCACAGACACAGCGCACGTCGAGTCTCACCTACACCGGCGGCGGCCCCGAGCAGCCCTCGGCGCTCTACGACGCGGCCGAGCAGGGCGGCGTGGCGGTTGCCGACGAGGACGAGGAGTTCGCGGCGCTGCCGGAGGTCGAGACGCGCCATGTCGACGAGAAGGACAAGGTCGGCCGCAACGACCCGTGCTGGTGCGGGTCGGGCAAGAAGTACAAGAAGTGCCACGGGGCGTAGGTAGGCCCTAGATGGCTGAGGCTCCACAGCTCGAGAGTCCAGCCGCGCGTGGCCAAGCTCCGCGACCAGCTGAAGCTGCTCGCGGACTATCTTTGACCCGCCTGAGCTGGAGCGCCGCGCCTCCCGGCTCGAGGCCGACATGCAGCAGCCGGGCTTCTGGGACGACCAGCAGAAGGCCGCATCGGTGTCGACCGAGCACCGGCGAACGACGCGCCGGCTCGAGTCGTTCCGCGCGCTGGAGTCAGAGGTAGAGGATCTCGGCGGGCTCGCGGAGCTGGCTGTCGAGGACGAGTCGATGGGAGCCGAGCTCGAGGAGCAGCTGAGCGACGTCGAACGGCGCATGGGGGAGCTCGAGGAGGCAGCGCCTGTTCCAGGGCCGCTACGACTCGGGCGACGCGGCGGTCACGGTGCACAGCGGCGCGGGCGGGACGGACTCCCAGGACTGGGCCGAGATGCTGCTGCGCATGTACCTGCGCTGGGCGCAGAAACGCGGGTTCGACGTCGAGATGGCCGAGGCGTCAGCCGGGCGAGGAGGCCGGACTCAAGTCGGCGACCTTCCTGGCCCGCGGCGAGAACGCCTACGGCCTGTTCTCCGCCGAGAAGGGCGTCCACCGCCTGGTGCGGCTGTCGCCGTTCGACGCCGCCCATCGCCGCCACACGAGCTTCGCGCTGGTCGAGGTGAGCCCGCTGGTGGAGGACGACGTCGCCGTCGAGATCGACGACGCCGACCTGCGCATCGAGACCTACCGCGCCTCGGGCGCGGGCGGCCAGCACGTGAACAAGACCGACTCGGCGGTGCGGATCACCCACATCCCCACGAAGACGGTCGTGCAGTGCCAGAACGAGCGCTCGCAGTCGTCCAACAAGCAGACCGCGATGAAGCTGCTGAAGTCAAAGCTCGTGGAGCTGGAGGAGCGCAAGCGCCGCGAGGAGATGGCGCGCGAGAAGGGCGAGGCTCAGGACGTCGCCTGGGGCTCGCAGATCCGCTCCTACGTGCTGCACCCCTACACGATGGTCAAGGACCACCGCACGGGCCACGAGATGGGCGACGCCCAGCGGGTGCTGGACGGGGACCTCGACGGCTTCGTGCACGCGTACCTCGTGCAGAGCGCGGGCGGCGGTGGCTAGACGGCATACTGGAAGCGGTCATGTCGCAAGAGAACGTGGAGCTGTGGCGCGCGGGCATCGAGGACTATCTCGCCGGCAAGACCGAGTTCGACGAGGACGGCATGCTCACCAAGTTCGGCGGTCAGGAAGACCTCTGGGACCCGGATATCGAATGGGATGCCTCCGAAGCCGCAGACGTGCCGGACCTCGGGGGGGTCCACCGGGGCAAGGACGCCGTGCGGCGATGGTGGCGAGAGTGGCTCGCCGCCTGGGAAATCGTGGAATTCGAGTACGACCTATTTGACGCTGGAGACCGTGTGGTCATGCTGCTCGACCAGCGAATGCGGGGGCGCTCCACGGGTATCGAAGTGCCTCTGGGGAAGTACGCGCAGGTCGCCACGTTCAGGGACGGGTTGATGGTCCATTGGAAGCTCTACCTGAGCCAGACGGAAGCACTCGAAGCCGTGGGGCTGTCGGGCCAAGATGCCGACCGTGAGGCAACATGAGCACGCATAGCGTGCTCATGTTGCACCCTTACTCTTCTGATGCCGTAAAGCGGTAGACATTCGTCTCGCGCGGCACGAAGCCCATCTTCTGGTAGAGCCGGTTGGCAGCGACGCGCGACGGCCGGGACGTGAGGTCAACCGTGCGCGCCCCTTCGGCCCGAGCGATGTCGATCGCAGTGCGCGTCAGGGCCTGCGCGACACCGCGCCCTCTTGCCGCATCGTCAACAACTACATCTTCTATCCATGCCCGCATCCCGGTGGGGATGCGAAAGAGAACGAGCGTCAGGATGCCCAGGACGATGCCGCCATCGTCTCGCGCGACGAGGAGACGCGTCGCGGGCGATGCCACGATGCTCTCCAGTTCCGCGTGTGAAGGCGTCGCCGAACTGGAGAGCTGCCCGACAAGCGCACCGACACTCGCGACTACATCGCCGGACACCTCTCGAAGCTCATCTACGTAGCAGCCTTCAATGAGCGGGTCGTTGTGCACCTCCATGCCTCCACCGTATCGCCGAAAGGCAGCTAGTCGCCGGCGGGCTCGGGCTTCAGCCCGGTGGCGACCATCGGCTTGCCGTTGACCGTGTACTGCACGTCCACGGTCTCGTGCTTGCGGTAGCGTGCCCGCGATCCCGAGGAGCATCGACAGCCAGCGCCAGAACCCGAGCTTGCCCTCCTGGGCCAGCGGGCGGTCGAAGACGAGCGCGTCGCGCTGCACCGTGTAGTCGGCGCCCTCGTGCTGCTCGACGCCGTTGATGAACACCCGGAACGGCGGCCGCACTCCGCGGGGCAGCTTCGCAAGCCATCTCTCCTCGCTCACGCGGGCAAGGGTAGCGCCGCGGCCCGGAGCGCCAGAATAAGGACGTGCTCGATCAAGCCGTCGAGGATCTGATCTCGCGCGCGCTCGCCGAGGACGTCGGCGCGGGCGACCTCACGACGGAGGCAGTCGTCGAGGCCGGCACCCGCGCCCGCGCGCGGATCGATCAGAAGGCGCCGGGCGTGCTCTTCGGACTCGACGTGGCCGAGGCGGTGTTTCGCCGCCTCGATCCGCAGCGTCTCGATCGAGCGCCGGCGCGCGGAGGGCGAGTGGCTCGAGGAACCACCCGCGACGGTGCTGACGCTCGAGGGCGACGCGCGCGCCCTGCTGACCGGCGAGCGCACGGCGCTGAACTTCCTCGCGCACCTGTCGGGCGATCGCGACGGCCACGGCCGCTGCCGTCCGGCTGCTCGACGGGACCCCCGTCAGGGTGCTCGACACCCGCAAGACGACGCCGGGGCTGCGCGCGCTCGAGAAGCAGGCCGTGGCGGCAGGCGGCGGCCAGCAACCACCGCATGGGCCTGCACGACGCGATCCTCGTGAAGGACAACCACATCGCCGTCGCGGGCGGAATCGGGGAGGCGACGCGCCGGGCGCTCGCGCGGCGCCCGCCGGGCGTGCCGGTGGAGGTCGAGTGCGCATCGCTCGCGGACGTGGAGGAGGCGCTGGCGGCCGGCGCCGAGCGGCTGCTGCTCGACAACATGGACGCCGGCGCAGCTGCGCGCGGCGGCGGCGCTGGTCGCCGGGCGCGCGGTGCTCGAGGCGTCCGGTGGCATCACCGGCGCACGCGCTGAAGGAACTCGGCGGGCACTGGCGTAGAATTGGTGTCCTTGGGTTCCCTGACCCATTCGGCACCGGCCCTCGACCTGTCCATGACCCTCGAACCGTCCTCGGACCAGGACCGATGAAGCCACTTCCCACCTTGCAACCACAGGCTCACGTCCCCGCTGCTCGGCATCGAGGACATCGGCGCGATGCAGGCCGAGGTCCGCGAGCTGGCCGAGCGGCGCAACGCCGTGATCCTCGCGCACAACTACCAGCGGCCCGAGGTGCAGGACGTGGCGCACGTGGTGGGGGACTCGCTCGGGCTCTCGCGCCAGGCAGCGGAGACCGATGCCGAGGCGATCGTGTTCTGCGGCGTCCACTTCATGGCGGAGACGGCCTCGATCCTCTCGCCCGACAAGACGGTGCTGATCCCCGACCTCGACGCCGGCTGCTCGCTGTCGGACTCGATCACCGCGGACCAGCTGCGCGCCTGGAAGGCGCAGCACCCGGGCGCGATCGTCGTGATGTACGTCAACACCTCCGCGGAGGTGAAGGCCGAGACCGACTACTGCTGCACCTCGTCGAACGCGGTCAAGGTCGTGGAGCACATCTTTGCGCGAGCACGGCGACGACACCAAGGTCCTGTTCGGGCCCGACATGTGGCTCGGCGCGTACGTCGCGCGCGAGACCGGTCGCGACCTCGAGGTGTGGGACGGCGAGTGCCACGTGCACGCCGGCATCCGGCCCGGCCGACATCAACGCCCTGCGCTGCGAGCGAGCCCGACGCAGACTTCCTGATCCATCCCGAGTGCGGCTGCACGACCCAGGTGATGGAGTACGTCGCCTCCGGCGACGTGGCGGCGCAGGGCACGCACTTCCTCTCCACCGAGGGCATGATGCGCCACGCGCGCGACTCCGACCGCGACACGATGATCGTCGCGACCGAGACGGGCATCCTGCACCGCATGGAGCAGGAGAGCCCCGAGCAAGACCTTCATCCCGGCCAACCGCGCGGCGGTCTGCAACTACATGAAGATGATCACGCTGCCGAAGCTGCGCGACTCGCTGCTCGACATGAAGCACCGCGTGAGCGTCCCGGCCGACGTGGCCGACCGCGCCCGCGTGCCGATCGAGCGCATGGTCAGCATCGGCTAGAGCGCTTCGAGCTCGGCGAGGATCTGCGGCTGGAGCGCGGCCGCCTCGTCGTCGGTCCAGCGCCAGCGCGCTCCGTCGAGGATCTCGGTGCGGCCGTCGGCGAGGTGGTCCTGCACCCGCTCGACGCGTAGCTCAACAGCGGTGTTGCCCGGCGCGGCATCCATCGACTCCCGGACGATCGCCGCTTTGCAATGCGCGGTGAAGGCGACTCCCTGCGCCAGCACGCAGAAGGCGGCGGCCGGATCGGCGCGCAGGCGGGCGAGCGTCTCGCGCCGGGAACCGAGCGCCAGCAGGATCCGGTCGTCTCCGGCGCGCACGTAGCTCGACACCGGGATCGCGTGCGGCCCGGACACGCACAGGATCGCGGGAGTGCCGGCGGGCCACGTCGGGAGCATGCGATCGAAGATACTGCCGCGCATGAGGCTGGTGGTGCGGGGTGGGGAGGTGCTGGTCGGCGATCCCGGCGAGGGGCGGTTCGAGCGCGCGGACGTCGTCGTCGACGACGGGCCGCATCGCGGCGATCGAGCCGCAGGCCGCCGTGGCGGACGCGCAGGTCGTCGATGCCGAGGACGCGCTCGTCCTGCCCGGCTTCGTCGACACGCACCGCCACACGTGGCAGACGGCGATGCGCGGCATCTGCGCGGACTGGACGCTGCTCGACTACTTCCGCGGCATCCGCCTGCAGATCTCGACCGCGTTCGGGCCCGAGGACGTGTACGCGGGCAACTTCGTCGGCGCGCTCGAGGCGCTCGACTCCGGTGTCACGACGCTGCTCGACTTCTCCCACTGCCTGAACTCGCCGGACCATGCCGACGAGGCGGTGCGCGGGCTGCGCGAGGCGGGCGTGCGCGGGATCTGGGCCTACGGGATGTTCCCGGTACCGCTGGCGGAACCGGCGTTCGCGACGCCGGAGGACCGGCTCGCGGACGCACGCCGGATGCGCGAGCGCCACTTCTCCGCCGCCGGCGGCACGCTCGACATGGGCGTCGCGCTGACCGAGCTGGGCCTCGTGCCGTTCGACGTGACGCGCGCCGAGGTGGCCCTCGCGCGCGAGCTCGACGTGATGGTGACCGCGCACATCGGCACGGTGACGAGCGCGCAGCGCCCGCCCGAGGTCGAGCTGCTGCACTCCGCCGGGCTGCTCGACCACCGCCAGGTGCACGTGCACTGCAACGCCTGCTCCAACCGCGAGCTCGACCTGCTCGCCGATGCCGGGGCGTCGGTGTCGCTCACTCCGGAGACGGAGCTGCAGATGGGCATGGGCTTCCCGATCTTCGCGCGCGCGCTCGAGCGCGGGCTTGCGCCGAGCCTCGGCTGCGACATCGTCTCCAACAACCGCGGCGACCTGTTCACGCAGATGCGCCTCGGACTGCAGGCCGAGCGCGCGCGCGTCAACCAGGCGGTGCTCGACGACCTCGACATGCCACAGGAGCTGACCCTCGGCGTGCGCGACGTGCTGCGCTTCGCGACGCTCGGCGGGGCGGAGGCGCTCGGCCTCGGCTCGGTGTGCGGCTCGATCGAGCCCGGCAAGGCAGCGGACCTGATCGTCATCCGCACGGACGGCCTGCACATGGCGCCGCTCAACGACCCGGTCGCGACGGTGGTGCTGCACGCCGGCCCGGCCGACGTCGACACCGTGCTCGTGGGCGGCGGGTGGTCAAGGAGGGCGGCGGGCTGACCGCCGGGCGCGTACGCGGCGGCCCGATCGCTGATCGAGGCGTCGCGCGATCGCATCGTGGCCGACCTGGAGCCGCGCGGGGGCCTGCTGCCCCCGGCGCCGGAGGGCTGGTTCGAGGTCACGACTCAGGTGATGGCGCAGAACCTCGAGAGCGCAGGCTGGGTCCCGGCTCCATGAAGATCGTCGACCTCTCGGCGCCGATCGAGAACAGCCCGGCCGACCTGCTCGAGCCGCTGCGCACGGAGATCGAGTTCTCCGACCACGCTGCGGGCGCGGCGATGGCGGAGCAGCTGTTCGGCGTGACGCCGGACCTGTTGCGGGACGGCGAGGCCTGGGCGACCGAGGACATCCGCCGGCTCGGGACCCACAACTCGACGCACGTCGACGCACCCTGGCACTACAACTCGCGCATCCGCGGCGAGCGCGCGCAGACGATCGACGAGCTGCCGCTCGAGTGGTTCCTGGCGCCGGGAGTCGTGATCGACGCGACCGGCAAGGCCGACGGGGAGGGAGTCGACGTCGCCGACTTCGAGGCCGGCCTCGAGGCCGCGGGCCATTCGCTTGCGCCGCTCGACATCGTGCTCGTGCGCACCGGCCGCGACGCCTTCTACGCCGAGCTCGACTACATCGCCCGCGGCCCGGCCGTGACCGCCGACGCGACGCGCTGGCTCTTCGAGCGCGGCGTGCGCGTGATGGGCATCGACGCCTGGGGCTGGGACGGCCCGCTCCACATCCAGGCCGAGGCGGCCAAGGAGGCCGGTCGCCCGGGGGTGTTCTGGGCCGCCCACCAGGCCGACCTGCCCTACTCGCAGATCGAGCGCCTGTTCAACCTCGGCGCGCTACCGGCGACGGGCTTCCAGGTCGCGTGCTTCCCGTTGAAGATCGTGGGAGCAAGCGCCGCGCCCGCGCGGGTCGTGGCGATCCTGCCTAGCTGATCCCGTGCCGGCGCAGGTCGGCGATCACCTGCTCCGCTTCCGTGCCGAGCTGCCGCCATGTGTAGCGCAGCACTGTGTAGCCAGCCGCGCGTAGCTTGAGATCGCGCCGATGGTCGTTCTCGATCACGCGGGCGTGTCGAGTGCGCGGTGCGGCTGTCGAGCTCGACCACGATCTGTCGGTCGAACCACACTGCATCCACCCGCCACCCCGCGACCCAGACGTTTACAGCGGGTTGGGTAAGGGAGTGTCGTTCGCAGAGCAGGATGAACTTCTCTTCCATGCGACTGCGGGTGCGGGCCAGCTCGGGGCGGTGATGTTCGAGCGCGGCTCCGAAGGGCAGCCGCTCCCGGCTTGCCGCGTCCGAGCGCCGCCTCGACCTGGTCGAGGGTCACGATCTTCAGGTACTCGGCCTCGGCAAGCGCGCGGCGCAGGTCGTGAACTCGCACCTGGCTCGCGACGTCGAGCAGGGTTTGAGAGGTGGGGTAACGGGGAAGCGCCTGTGCCAAACGCGCACCAATCTCTTGCGTCGGTGAACCCGGACTCTCGCCGGGAGCCGCGCTTCCCCGCGATGGCGACGTGTAGACGCCGCGGCGCGGTCTGGAGACATGCCCAACCACCAACCTGCGGTCACACCGCACAGCGCCGCACCGGCCCGGCATAGAACAGTGCGGCCGTCATCTTGCCCTCGATCCCAAGAGCAGGATGGCCGACCGCGAAGACTCCAGGATGAATCGCGATGCAGCCGGCGCCCGACGATCCAGCGCGCTGATCGTCATGCGGTTGAGGCCACTCTCCAGCAACTGCGCATGGGAAACGACTCCCCATTGCCGGGCGGCCAGCTCCGCGACGCGAACTCTGGCCCCTGCGTACCGCAGGGCGTGTACGCAAGGGACAAGGTTCGGGCATGCGCGGCGAGGATGCCCGGGAGCCTGTGATGCGTGGGCGCGCGGGTGTGAAGGAGGCGCAGCCGACCGCTAGTCCGCTCCGCCGCCCTCGGCGTGCAGCGCCGGGCATGGTTCGCGCAGCTCCCAGAGGTGCGCGATCGTCTGCTCGTCGAGGTCGGGGCGGTCCTCGAGCTGGCCCTCCAGCACCTGCACCCATTCCCACTGGCACGGGCACTTCGCCGCGACGAGGTGCTGCTTGGCGGTGCGGCGCAGGCCGTAGACGTAGCGGTGTGCCTCGTCGAGGACCGGGATCTCACCGGTCTCGGCGTTGATGTCCGACACCGGGTCCTGGTGACCCTGGACCCAGGCGGCCAGGATTTCCGACATCGACAGGATGCCGACGACCTTGTGATCGCCGAGCACGACCATCAGGTGGCGGATGTGGCCGGCGATCATCGTGCGCGCGGCGCGCTCCAAGGTCCAGTCCGACGTCGCCGCGATCACGTCGCGGGTCAGGAAGTCGCCGACCAGCCGCTTGCGGGGATCGCCGTCTGAGGCCATTGCCCGGCCCAGGTCGCGCTCCGTGATGATGCCGGGGTCGCGCGAGTCGACGTCGATTACCGCGAGCGCCGTGACGCCCCGGTCGAGCATGGTCCGCGCGGCCTCCTCGAGCGTCTGGTCGGTGGTGATCGCCACCACCCGCTCGTGCAGGGCGTCCGCAACGGTCAGCACACGCAGCTCCGCGGGGAGGTTCATGCAGAAAATGTACGGCAAGCCTTCACCCCGCCGCATGCTCAATTGCAGGCTTTTTGCGTCCGCCTGTCAAAATCTCCTGCTCATGGCGGCTATTGACGAGACTTTGGACCCCCGCGGGGCGCTGCTGCACGACCCCACGCGCTCGCCCGCGGTCGAGCTGCGAGACGTGACGGTGGTCTATCCCGGCGGCAATGTCGGCCTCGACGGGGCCTCCGCGACCATCGGGCGCGGTGAGTTCGCCTTCCTCGTCGGGCAGACCGGCTGCGGGAAGTCCACCTTCATCAAGCTCCTGCTGCGCGAGATGGACCCCTCCCGCGGAAAGGTCCTGATCGCCGGGCGCGACATCGTGGAGCTGCCGCGCAAGAAGGTCCCGAAGCTGCGCCGCAACATCGGCGTCGTGTTCCAGGACTACAAGCTCCTGCCCAACCGCACCATCTACGACAACGTCGCCTACACGCTGAAGGTGATCGGGGCGTCGCGCTCCGAGATCAAGACCAAGGTGCCGGAGATCCTGCGGCTGGTCGGTCTGTCGACGAAGCTCAACAGCTATCCCGACGAGCTGTCGGGCGGTGAGCAGCAGCGTGTATCGCTGGCGCGCGCATTCGTGAACCACCCGCCGCTGCTCCTGGCGGACGAGCCAACGGGCAACCTGGATCCGGAGACCTCGATCGGGATCATGCAGCTGCTGTACCGCATGAACCGCACCGGAACGACGGTGATCGTCGCCACCCACGACAACGAGATGGTCGACCGGATGCGCCGCCGCGTGATCGAGCTGCACGAGGGCCGCGTGGTTCGCGACGAGGCGTCCGGGATGTATGCGGGATGAAGGTCTTCTTCTTCCTGCGTGAGGCGCTCCGCGCGCTGCGGCGCAACGCGGCTCCGAGCCTCGCTGCGGTCGCCACGGTGCTGATCACGACGCTCGTGCTCGGCGTCTTCATCCCCGTCGTGCGGGCCGCCACGGCGAAGACCAACGAGGTGCGCAACAAGATCGAGCTCGAGGTCTTCATCAACGACGACGCGAGCCGCGCCGAGGTCGCCGAGCTCGGCAACATGATCCGCGACATCCGCCACGTGGAGAGCACGGAGTTCGTCAGCAAGGCGGAGGCGCTGCGCATCCTCAAGCGCAGGCTGGGTGACAAGTCAGGGGATCACCGAGGACCTGCCCGGGAACCCGCTGCCGCGCTCGTACCGGATCAAGCTCGACGATCCGCAGAACGCCGACGTCGTGAAGAGCAGCCTCGCAGCCCGTCGGGATCCAACGGCGAGGCACGACCGATCAGCCCGGCGATCCAGGAGGTCGAGAATCGCGAGGACGACGCGCAGAAGATCCTCTCGGCCACGAGCACGATCAAGATTCTGCTCGCTTCGCTCGCAGGTTTGCTGGTGCTTGCGTCCGTGCTTCTGGTTGCCAACACCATCAGGCTGTCGATCTTCGCCCGCCGGCGCGAGGTCGAGGTGATGCGCCTCGTCGGGGCGACGAACTGGTTCATCCGCTGGCCGTTCGTGATCGAGGGCCTGCTGGTCGGCTTTCTCGGCGGGGTGATGGCGGTCGCGCTGCTGTGGATCGTGAAGGTCACGGTGGTCGACGAGTGGTCCGACCGCTTCGCGCTGATCGCCGCCCCGGACACGATCCGGTTCAGCCTGCTGGTGATCGTCCTGCTGGGCACGGCGACCGCCGTCTCCGCGATCGGCTCCGGCATCACGCTGCGCCGTTTCCTCCGGGTCTGACCTGCGGGCCCGCCGCAGCGCGGCCGCTACGATGGGCGCCGTGCAGTTGCTGACGCATTCTCGGCCGCTGTGACGCGAGGCATCACGGCGGTCGTCGCCGTTCTGGCAGCCCTTGCGCTCGGCATGTACCTCGGAGGCCATCCCTCGGACCTCCCCGAGCCCCTGCGCGACGTCTTCGTGGACGAGAACACGTCGGTGCAGGCCGAGGCGACGGACTACATCCAGGACAACTACTACCGCAGCGTCACCGACCTACGGCTGCGCGACGCCTCGCTGCGCGGCATGGTGCGCTCGCTCAACAGCCGCTTCTCCCACTACTTCACGCCGCGCGAGAACGCGCTGTTCCGCCAGGCCACGAGCGGCGAGTTCTCGGGCGTGGGGATGACCGTGATCGAGCATCCACGCGGCCTGCGCGTCGCCGGGGTGTTCGACGACTCGCCGGCCAAGCGAGCCGGTATCCGGCCGGGGGACGTGATCACGCGGGTGAACGGCAAGTCGATCGCCGGGCAGCCGAGCAACGTCTCGACCGCCAGGATCAAGGGCAAGGAGGGCACGTTCGTGCGGCTCACGATCAGACGGGGCACGCGCACCCGCCAGCTGCGTGTGGAGCGCCAGCGGATCCGTGTGCCGGCCGTCGCTTCGAAGCTGCGCCGCGCTCGAGGACAGCGGCTCGGAGTGCTCGAGCTGAACGAGTTCAGCTCCGGGGCACATGGGGAGCTCGTGCGCGAGATCAAGCGTCGTGAGCGTGGTGGAGCGACGGGCTTCGTGCTCGACATGCGGGGCAACGGCGGCGGCTTGCTGGACGAGGCGGTGCTGGTGTCGAGCGCGTTCGTCCCCAAGGGCGTGATCGTCACGACCAAGGGCCGCAAGCGCCCGAAGCGCGTGTTCAACGCGACGGGCGAGGTCGCGACACGCAAGCCGGTCGTGGTCCTGGTCGACCGCGGAACAGCGAGCGCATCCGAGATCGTCACCGCCGCGCTGAACGAGCGCCTCGGCGCACCTGTCGTCGGCCGGCGCACTTTCGGCAAGGGCGTGTTCGGCCAGATCTTCGACCTTTCCAACGGCGGCGCGCTCGACCTGGTGGTCGGCAACTACTACACGCCTTCCGGCCGCAACCTGAACGGCAAGGGGATCAGCCCGGACATCCGCTCGACCGACGATCCCGACACCCGGCCCGACGAGGCGCTCCAGCGGGCGCTCGACACCCTCGCCGGCCGCGTCGAGCGCGCGGGATGAGCCGCGCGGGCGCCACGCTCGCCACGGAGGGCCCGCCGGCCCGGGTCGGCATCGTCGCCAAGCGCGGCCGCCTGACGGTGGTCGAGCCGTTCTTCGAGCGCGGCACGCGGATGGCGGTCGACCTGCGCCGGCGCCGCGACGTGGGCATCGGCGACCTCGTGCTGGTGCGGCCCGGGCGGCGCAGCCGGAGGGGCGCCGCGCTGGACGTCGTGCGGTCTCTGGGCCGGCCCGACGTCGCGCGCGACGTCGTCGGGGCGCTCATGTATGACCGCGGCCACCAGCGCCAGTTCGCCGAGGCGATCGAGGCCGAGGCAAGTGCCGCGGCTGCGCGCCCCGACGAGGAGCCCCGGCGCGACCTCACCGGCCTGCCCACCTTCACGATCGACCCGGTTTCTGCGAAGGACTACGACGACGCCCTCTCGGTCGAGCGCGACGGCGACGCGCTGCGCCTGTACGTGCACATCGCCGACGTGGCCGGCTTCGTCCGCCCCGGTACCGCGCTCGACGCGGAGGCGCAGCGGCGTGCAAACAGCGTGTACGTGCCCGGCGTGGTGGAGCCGATGCTTCCGCGGATGCTCTCGAACGAGGCGTGCAGTCTGGTACCTGGACTCCCGCGCCCGACCGTGACGGTGGAGGTTCTGGTCGGCCCCGATCTGAGCGTGCGGTCGACGTCCTTCTATCGCAGCACGATCCGCTCGGATGCACGGCTCGTCTATGCGGACGTCGACGCGGTGTTCGCCGGGCAGGGAGCGGCCACCCGAGGTGGTCGCGGCGCCGCTGGCGCTCGCGCGCGAGCTTGCCGGAGGCCTGCGGGACCGGCGCCTGGCGCGCGGCGCGCTCGCGATCGAGAGCTCCGAGCCCGACTTCGAGTTCGACGACGACGGCAGGGTGGTCGCCGCTCACGACGAGGTCCAGACCGAATCCCACTGGGTGATCGAGCACCTGATGATCCTCGCCAACGAGCAGGTGGCTGAGCACCTGTCCACGGCGCGGGTCGCCGCGATCTACCGCGTGCACGAGCAGCCCGAGCCCGCCTCGGTCGAGCGTCTCGTCGCACAGCTTGCGAGCCTCGACATCCCGACCCCGCCGCTTCCGGAGAACCTCATGCCACAGCAGGCCGGGGAAATGGTCGGAGAGATCAGCCGGCGCGTGCTCGACTACCAGCGCGCCACCGGCCGGCGAGGGCGGGTGTTCGGCTTCCTGGTGCTGCGCGCCCTGAAGCAGGCGGTGTACTCCGAACGCAACCTCGGGCACGCCGGGCTTGCCAGCAGCGCCTATTGCCACTTCACCTCCCCGATCCGCCGCTATCCGGACCTGGTGGTCCACCGCGCGCTGCTCTCCACTTTGGGAACGGACGTGCCACCGGAGGCTGACCTGGACGAGCTTGCCGCGCACTGCAGCGCGACCGAGCGGGAGGCGGCCACACTTGAGCGCGACGCCGACGACATCTGCCTGGCGTTCCTGCTCGAGCACACGCTGGCCCAGGTCGGCTGGGAGCACGAGTTCGAGGGGGAGGTGACCGGGACGATCGAAAGCGGCGCGTTCGTGAGCTTCGACCGGCGCGACGGCGGCGCCCCGTCCGAGGGTTACCTTCCGGTGCGACGCATGCGCGGCGACTACTACGACCTGAACGAGGAGCGCACGGCGCTGGTCGGCCGGCACATCCGGGCGCAGGCTGCGGCTCGGGGACCCGCTCACCGTCACGGTGCGCTCCATCGACGCGCCCCGGGGGCGCGTCGATCTCGATCTGGCGGGCTGGTCGGACACGTGAGCAAGAAGCGCCGCGGCGCACGCGATTCCGGGGGCGACATCGCGACCAATCGCCAGGCGCGTTTCCGCTATGAGCTGCTCGAGAACTGGGAGGCCGGGATCGCGCTGCAGGGCTCGGAGGTCAAGTCGGTGCGCGACGGCAAGGTGACGCTGAAGGACTCCTACGGCATCGTGCGCGATGGCGAGGTGTGGCTGCACAACGTTCACATCGCCCCCTACCAGCCCGCCGCGCGCGACGGTCACGATCCGGAGCGGCCCCGCAAGCTGCTGATGCACAAGCGCGAGATCGAGCGGTTGATCGGCAAGACCCAGGAGAAGGGGCTGACGCTGGTCCCGACCCGCATGTACTTCTCGGGCCCACGGGCAAAGGTGGAGCTGGCTCTGGCGCGCGGCAAGGAGCAGCACGACAAGCGTGACTCGATTCGCGAGCGCGAGCAGCGCCGCGAGATGGAGCGAGAGCTGAAGCAGCGCCGGTAACGCTCGCTTGGACGGATGTCGTAGCAGCGCGGGCGCCCGTCGCATCCGTCTCGCCCACTGACGATACGTCTCGCATGAGGAGGCATGGCCGAACTCTGGCGATTGCAGCTGCGGCTGTGCTGTTCGCGGGGATCTTCGCGATCCGGCTGGCGACGGGCGATCCCGACCAGACGCTGGGTCTCACGTATGCCTTGCCGGTCGCGATGGTGGCGATTTCCCTCGGGCGCACGGCAGGCCTCGTGGCCGCGGCGGTGGGCGTCTCCCTCTGGGTCTTCCAGCACGTTTTCCTTGGTGGCGATCTGCAGGTGGCGGGCCTTGTCTCCCGCTCCCTTGCGTACGGGCTGCTGGGCGGCCTCGTCGGTCACTACGTGGAGCGCGGGGAACGCGCGCACCGCCGGCTCGAGGATGCGGAGGGTGGCTACCGCGACCTGCTCGAGCGCGTGCCGGCGATCGTCTACACGGCCGAGTACGGCCCTTCTGGACGCTGGTCGTACGTGAGTCCCAAGATCGAGTCCATTCTCGGCTACTCGGTCGAGGAGTGGACCACGAACCGCGATGTGTGGTTCGAGCGTCTGCATCCCGACGACCGCGCCCAGGCCCTCGCCGCCGAGGAGCGCAGCAAGGCGACAGGGGAGCCGCTCGACTCCGAGTACCGGATGATTGCGCGGGACGGGAGAACGCTGTGGTTCAGGGACCAGGCCACCGTCGTCTTCGACCAGCAGGGGCGGCCGGCGATGCTGCAGGGCGTGATGCTCGACATCACGTCGCGCAAGCGTGCAGAGGACGAGCTCGAGCTGCGCTACGCGGTCCAGAAGAAGCTCGCGGAGGCGGCCTCGCTGAACGAGGGTCTGCACGGCGTGCTGAAGGCAGTGGCGGCGCCGTTCGGCTGGAAGATGGCCGGATTCTGGACGGTCGACGAGCACGAGAACACGCTGAGGCTGACCGACATCTGGTACGCGGAGGACATCGACGGGCGCGCATTCGAAACCGTCAGCCGCTCGATCCGGTTTTCGCGCGGCGAGGGCCTGCCGGGGAGGGCGTGGGCCCGCGGCGAACCGGTGTGGATCAAGGATGTCCTGACCGATTCGAACTTCCCGCGCAGACCGGCCGCCCAGGTGAGCGGCCTGCGCGGCGGCATCGCCTATCCGGCGATCGCCGGAGGCCGGACGCAGGGCGTGCTCGAGTTCTTCGCCTGCGAGCCGCGCGATCCCGATCCGGAGGCGCTTTCGCACGCTGCCGTCCGTGACCGCGCTGCTGGCCGACTTCGTCGCGACGCGGGCCGCGATCGAGGAACATCAGAGGACGCTTTCAGGCGGTGCTCGACAACGCTCCGGCTCTGGTGTACGCGAAGGACCCGCAGGGCCGCTACCTGTTCGTGAACCGGCGCTTCGAGGCGGTGGTCGGGATCCCATGCGACACGATCACCGGCAAGACGGACCGTGAGCTGGGGCTGGTCGGGTTGACGGCCCTGTCAGAAAACGACGCGCAGGTGTTCGAGACCGAGCAGCAGTTGGAGACAGAGGAGCAGGTCATCCTGCCGGACGGTTCACGCACGTTCCTGTCGGCCAAGTTCCCGCTGCGCGACGCCGTCGGCGCCGTCTATGCGGTCTGCGGCATCTCCACCGATGTGACCGAGCTCAAGCAGGTGCAGGACGAGGTCGACGAGCGCGCCGAGCTGGAGCGCGCCAACCGCGCGAAGAGCGCCTTCCTCTCGCGCGTCAGCCACGAGCTGCGCACGCCGCTCAACGCGATCCTGGGCTTCGGCCAGGTGCTGGAGGTCGATGCGCTCACCGAGCGCCAGCAAAACAGTGTGCAGCAGATCATGAAGGGCGGCCGCCACCTGCTCGAGCTGGTGAACGACCTGCTCGAGCTTTCGGCGATCGAGTCGGGCGAGCTGCGGGTGTCGCTCGCGCCGGTCGACATCGCGGCAGGCGGTGAACGACATCGTGCTGATGGTCGCAGCCCCTGGTGGGCGAGCGCTGCGTGACGATCTCACACGAGATCGACCCTGCCACGCCGATCGCGCTCGCCGACGAGCAGCGCGTCAAGCAGGTGCTGCTCAACCTGATTTCGAACGCGATCAAGTACAACCGCGACCGACGGCCGGGTCGACGTCGTCGTGCACCCCGCGCCGAGCGGCCGGATCGCGGTGCGCATCACCGACACGGGCCACGGAATCGATGCCGACGACCTGGAGCGCCTCTTCAGCCCGTTCGAGCGGCTTGGTGCCGAGCAGACCGGGATCGAGGGCACCGGCCTCGGCCTCGCGCTCTCGACGCCTGATGGTCGAGGCGATGAACGGCACGTTGGACGTGTCCAGCGTCCACGGCGAAGGCAGCATCTTCACCGTCGAGGTGCCGGCCGCGCCGGTGCTCGAGCGAAGGCGCGGCTGCCCGGCCGATAAAGCCCTTGCCCCGGTGGGTCGATGAAACTCGGGTCTGCCATGGAGAAGGAGAAGCTCAAGCACGCGCGCATCCTGATCGTCGACGATCAGGCCGCCAACATCGAGCTGCTGAAGCGCATGCTCGAGCACGACGGCTACACGGCGGTCGAGAGCACGATGGACTCCTCCAACGTCGTGCCGATGTGCGCGCAGCAGCCGCCGGACCTGCTGATCCTCGATCTCCACATGCCCGACCCGGACGGGTTCGAGGTCCTCGCGCAGCTCAAGCCCTGGTTCGAGGGCCGATGGTTCCCGGTCCTCGTCGTGACCGCCGACGTCACGGTCGAGGCAAAGCAGCGCGCGCTCTCGGGTGGCGCACGGGACTTCCTCACGAAGCCCTTCGACATGGTCGAGGTGCTGCTGCGGATCAAGAACCTGCTGGAGGTCCGCTTCCTCCAGCTCGAGTCGCGCAAGCAGAACCTTGTGCTGGAGCAGCTCGTCTACGACCGCACGAGAGACCTCGACGAGGCGCGGGTCGAGGCGCTCAGCCGGCTGGCGCTCGCGGCGGAGTACCGCGACGACACGACCGGCGAGCACACGCAGCGCGTCGGCCGCACGTCGGCCGCGATCGCGCGGTGCTGGGCCTGCGGCCGGAGCAGGTATCGCTGATCCGGCACGCCGCTCCGCTGCACGACGTCGGGAAGATCGGACTGCGCGACGGCATCCTGCTGAAGCCGGGGCGACTCACCGACGGTCGAGCGCGAGGAGATGCAGACGCACGTTTCGATCGGGCGCTCGATCCTGTCCGGCAGCCGCTCGCCGCTGCTGAAGATGGCGGAGGAGATCGCGTGGACGCACCACGAGCGGTGGGACGGCAAGGGATACCTGAGCGGGCTGACCGGTGACGAGATCCCGCTGTCGGGACGCATCGTCGCCGTCGCGGACGTGTTCGACGCGCTCACGCACACCCGTCCCTACAAGGAGGCCTGGCCCGTCGAAGACGCGGTGGCCCAGATCGTCGCCGAGAGCGGCGCCCACTTCGACCCGCTGGTCGTGGACGCATTCCGGTCGCTCGACAAGACCGACCTGCTGAAGCCCGTCGGGCGCCTGGAGCCCGGTCGCGCCGAGCTCCGCCCGCGCGCTGAGCCGCGCGTCGAGCGCTAGCTAGACGTCGCCGAAGTCGCGCTCGATGTGCGTCTCGGTCATGCCGAACGCGAGCAGCACGACGATCGCGATGTACGCAGCCGCCACGATCAGCCGGTTGCGCGGCGAGACGTCGTAGTACTCGGCTGCGCCTCGGGCGACTTGCGCTCCTTCCAGCGGTTCCACGTCTCGCATCGCGCCGAACAGCACGATCAGGATGATGATCGGGTTGGGGAACGCGATCATCAGCCCGATCAGTACGGCGAAGCCGACGAACCACAGGGCCGGCGAGAGCGCGGCCATCGCGCGGCCACCGTCGAGCGGCACGACCGGCAGCATGTTGAAGAGGTTCAGGAAGAAGCCGGTGAACGCGAGCGCCGTGAAGAGGTCGTTGCCGGTCGCGTCGGCGACCGGGATCAGCGCGGCCGCGCCCGAGACTGCCGAGCACCGGGCCCGCGAGGCCGACGCGCGCCTCGGCCAGCGCGTTGTTGCCCGAGCGACTTGGCCCAGATCACGGCGCCGAGGAACGGGATGAACATCGGGGCGGACGCCTCGATTCCCTCGCGCCGCAGCTGGAACACGTGGCCCATCTCGTGCACGAGGATCAGCAGCACGAACCCGACCGCGAACTTCCATCCCCAGATCAGCGAGTAGGCCGCGATCGACACGAGCATCGACGCCGAGGTCGTGAAGACCTTGATCTTCGGCAGCAGGAGCAGGAGCGCCTTCAGCTTCGCGGCGAACTTGACGAGCCAGCAGCGCGGCTGCGCCGAGCGGGCGCGAACAGCTTGCGCCAGTCGAACTTGCCGGAGCCGGCTGAATCGGCCCGTCGGTGAGGCGGGTGCTCGGCAGGCTGCTGGTAGCTGGAGGCCTCCATGAGATAGAGGTTAGGCGGGGTGGCTACCATTCCTATCGACATACCTCACGGGGACGACAGGCTTCGACGTGGTCGATCCGTGGAGGAAGTGGCAAGCCGAGGTCCCCGGTTGGCCTCGTAAAACCACCGGGAAAACCATACGTGCGGACTCTCACGAGTACGCCCTCGCTGCCTAGTTAACAGCTAGGTTGAGGAGTCGGTCCTCCCTCGGCCCGTGGGGAGGGGTACTGGCTTCAGAAACGGGCTCGCCCAAGGCGGTCTGCCCTTGCCGCCATGGGGACATCAAGAGGGCTGGTCTCCCGGACGTGCCCGTCGGCGCGGACGCCGGGAGACGAGATTCAAGCGCCGACTAAGCTTGTAGAAGCTTCCTACCTCGCGACCGCGGACGCGGGTTCGATTCCCGCCGTCTCCACTACGGCCGGTAGTGTGCAGAGTGCTAACGCGCTGCAATACCGGCCGCTGTGCACCCTTCCAGAAGGTACGCTCGCGTCGACGATGGAGCCCGAGACGCGGTACGCGCTGAGCGGCGACGTTCGAGTCGCATATCAGGTTGTAGGCGACGGACCCCGCGATCTCGTGCTCGCGCCCGGCTTCGTATCGAACCTGGAGTTGGCGTGGGAGCATCCCCCGTATGAGCGCTTCATGCGCCAGCTCTCCTCGTTCGCCCGCGTGATCGTGTTCGACAAGCGCGGTTCCGGCCTTTCCGATCCTGTCCGCGAGGCGGCGACCCTCGAGGAGCGAATGGATGACATCCGAGCGGTCATGGACGCAGCCGGCGCGGAGCGCGTGGACATGTTCGGCTGGTCGGAAGGCGCAGCGATGGCGGCGGTGTTCGCTGCCAGCCGCCCCGATCGTGTCTCGGCGCTCGTTCTCTACGGATCGTTCGCGCGTGGTACCCCCGCCGAGGGCTACCCGTCGGCAATCGCGCCTTCCTCATGGGACCTCTGGCTGCAGGAGGACGAGGAGGAATGGTGGGGTCAGGGCTTCAGCCTGATGTTCTTTGCGCCCAGTCGGTTCGAGGACGAAGCGCTCGTGCGCTGGTGGGCGCGCTTCGAGCGCCAGTCGATGAGCCCATGGATGGCGCGCGGGGTGATGCGGAACAATATGGAGCTCGACATTCGTGACGTCCTGCCAAGCGTCCGCCTTCCCACGCTCGTCATCCATCGCACTGGCGACGTACTGCCGCTCGAAGGGGCGCAGTGGCTCGCTGAGCAGATTCCTGACGCGCGCTTCGTCGAGCTGGCGGGCGATGATCACTGGCCCTGGATCACGGACCCTGACGAGATCGTCGACGAGGTCGAGGAGTTTCTTACCGGTGAGCGCCAGGAGCGCGAGCCCGACCGCGAGCTCGCCACTGTGCTCTTCACCGACATAGTTGGCTCGACCGAGCGCGCCGCTGCACTCGGGGACAGCCGCTGGCGAGATCTGCTCGAGCAGCACGACCGGCTCGTCCGCCGCGAGCTCGGCCGACACCGGGGTCGGGAGGTGAAGAACACCGGGGACGGCGTTCTCGCCACCTTCGACGGACCGGCTCGGGGCATCAACTGTGCAAGGGCGATCTGCGCGCAGGTGCGCCCACTGGGGATCGAGGTTCGCGCGGGCCTCCACACCGGGGAGTGCGAGCTCCGCAACGGAGACGTCGGGGGCATCGCCGTGCACATCGGCGCGCGCGTGGTCGGGATGGCAGGGCCCGGAGAGGTGCTGGTGTCGGGCACGGTCAAGGATCTCGTGGTGGGCTCGGGTTTGGCGTTCACCGACCGCGGCACCCACTCACTGAAGGGTGCGCCAGGCGAGTGGCACCTCTACGCGGTCGGGCCGTAGCTTCCGAGTTGCGCGCGGGAGCATCGGGATATCCTGCATGCGTCCATGCCTCCGAAGACCCACTACGCGAAGAGCGGCGACGTCAACATCGCATATCAGGTCGTCGGCGACGGGCCGCTCGACCTCGTGTTCGTGCCGGGCTTCGTCTCGCACCTGGACCTGCAGTGGGCGGACCCGCGCATCGCCAGGTTCCTCGACAAGCTCGCCTCGTTCTCGCGGCTGATCCTGTTCGACAAGCGCGGCACGGGGCTGTCCGACCCCGTCGCCGCTCCTGCGCCGCTCGAGGAGCGCATGGACGACGTCCGCGCCGTGATGGACGCCGCGGGCTCCGAGCGCGCCGCGCTGTTCGGGCTCTCCGAAGGCGGCCCGATGAGCATCCTGTTCGCCGCCACCTATCCGGAGCGCACGCATTCGCTGGTCCTGTGTGGGACCTTCGCGACCGGAATCCCGGACCCCGGCGAGCACCCGGGCGGCCAGCAATGGGTCGACATGTACAACCGCGTAGTGGCCCTCAGCGAGGACTGGGGCGAAGGACGCACGCTCGCGATGTTCGCGCCGAGCGCAGACAGCGAGCAGGATCGGATCGGACGCGGCATCTTCGAGCGCTCGGCCGCGAGCCCGTTCATGGTGCGCATGCTGTTCGAGATGCTCGCCGAGACGGATGTCAGGGATCTGCTGCCCAGCATCCGCGTACCGACGCTGGTGCTCCACCGCGAAGAGGAGTTCATCCCCGTCGAGAGCGCGCGCCACCTGGCCCAGCACATCCCGGGTGCACGGCTGGTCGTGCTGCCGGGTGCGGACCACATTCCCTTCTACGGCGACGCGGCCGGTTACGCCGAGGAGATCGAGGAGTTCCTGACCGGCGCCCGGCAGGCGCCCCCATCCGATCGCGTGCTCACGACCGTGATGTTCACCGACATCGTCGGCTCCACGGAGCGCGCGGCGGCGCTCGGGGATGCGCGCTGGCGTGAGCTGGTGGGCCGCCACGACGAGCTCGTGCGCGCAGAGCTCGAGCACCACCGAGGCCGCGAGGTCAAGACCATGGGCGACGGCTTCCTGGCCACATTCGACGGCCCCGCGCGTGGGATCCGCTGTGCCCGCGCGATCGCGGACAAGGTGCGAGCGCTCGACATCAGGCTGCGAGCCGGGCTGCACACCGGCGAGTGCGAGCTCGTCGGCGATGACATCGGCGGGATGGCCGTCAACATCGGCGCCCGGATCGGCTCGCTCGCGGGCGCGGACGAGGTGCTCGTCTCGAGCACCGTCAAGGACCTCGTCGTCGGCTCGGGTATCTCGTTCACCGACCGCGGCGCCCAGCAGCTCAAAGGGGTGCCGGGCGAGTGGCATGTGTTCGCCGTGGACGGAGTCGAGATGCCGGCCAGCAGCCGGATCGTGTCAGACGGGCGCGAGCAGCGGCTGTCTTTCGCGGACTCCTAAGAGCCGCTAGAGCGTAGTCCGTGACTCCAGCCGCGCGACCGACTCCGGGTCGTGCGAGGGCAGGAAGACCGTCGGGTGAGAGCGGCCATGGGCGAGGATCGCGTCCATCGTCTCGATCGACACCCGCGGCTTCGGCGCGATCGCATCGGGGCGCCGCGCGTGCAGCTGCTCGAGCGTGTCGGTCGCGTCACCGGCGAGGAGCACATGGCGCCCATCGTCGTCCACGCATACGACCGAGATGTGCCCGGGCGTATGGCCCGGTGTCGCGACGGCGACAATCCGGCCGTCGTCCGTGAGCAGCCGGCTCGCGGCGAACGCCCCAAAGGCCCCTCCGTCGAGTACGAACGGCTGGTACTCCACGCCGGACGGCATGGGTTGCCGGAGCACGCGCTGGAAGAAACGCGATCGGAGACTGTGCGCGAACGCGAGCTCGGTCTCGTGCACCAGCACGGGCTTGCGCATGTGAACCGCTCCGTCGACGTGATCGCCATGGAGATGGGTGAGCACGACAGTGTCGACGTCCGCAAGCGCCAGGCCCGCGTTTTCGAGCGCGCGCGGAAGCTCGTGCTCACGTGAGACGTCGAAGCGACAGAACGGTATGTCGCGGGCATTCGCGGTCTCCCCAGCGTCCACGAGGATGAGCCGGTCGTCGTGCTCGATCGCCCAGCAGTGGATCGGGAGCGGCTCGCTCCAGGGCCCGGGCAGGAAGAGGTCCAGCTGCCGTCGTGGGCCGGTCTTCGCATGAAGGAACGCGTGCTTCAGGCGCACTGTCCCGGTCGTCAGGGCATGGATTCGCATTGGCCTCGCGCCGCGACTCTATTCACTTCAGATCGAGGGCCCCGGGAGAACGGGGCCCTCGATCGTTGATGGGCTGTTCAGCTGGCCCGAACGGCGTGACGAGCATCCACCGTTTGCTCGTCGGGGTCGATGACCCCCAGCTCTTCCACGACCTCGAACCTGCCGTTCTTCGCCTGGGCGATGTACATGTTCATCCGCACGTGATGCTGACCGGGGACCATTTCGGCCGGCCCACCTGGTCCCTTCGCGATCTTCGCGTGGTCCAGGGCTGCGATCACGTCCGCCTGCTCCAGCGAGCCTGCTTCCCTGACGGCAGCCTCCCAGAGCTTCAGGCCGCGGTACATGCCTGAGCACGCACTGCCGGCGGTGAACTTCGCGCTGCCCGGAAACAGCTCGTCGTACCGACCGAGCAGCTCCTGGCTGAACGGATCGCTCACGTCCTGGTACCAGTCGAGGCAGCTGTACAGCCCCTCCACCTGCTCGGCGGGCACCAGGTTCAGGAAGTTCTCGTCGAAGTACGTGCAGACGATCTGCCCGCCCCGCTTCGTGAAGCCGGACTCGTAGAGCAGCTCGAGGAACGGCGTCAGCCCGGGAGGGACGATGGTGTTGAACACGACCTCCGCGCCACTGGCGATGATCCTTTCGACGACCTCGCCGTAGTCCATGTGATCCATGGGGAAGTACTCCTCCCCGACGATGGAGCCACCGTTGGCCGTGGCGACCTCTTGGACCTTCTTGTTCAGCACGTGCGGCCAGATGTAGTCGGCGGACGGCAGGTAGAACGTCTTCGCCCCGGTTTTCTCCATCAGCCAGGGAATCAGCGGTTCGACCTGCTGCGCCGGCACCGGGCCGGTGCAGAAGATGAGCGGGTCGCACTCCTGCCCCTCGTACTGCTCCGGGTAGATGTAGAGGGTCTTGCCTTTCTCGACGGCCGGACCCTTGATGGCCTGCCGCGTCGAGCTGTAGATGCCACCGAAGAGCACGTCGACCTGATCCTGCTCGACGAGCTTGGTGGCCTTGGCTTCCGCTTCGCTGTCCTCGGTCGCACTGTCCTCGAGGTGCAGCTCCACGCGGCGCCCCAGCAGGCCACCCGCCGCATTGATGTCGTCGATCACCATCTTGGCGACGTTGGCGTTGGCGATGCCCATGAAGGAGAGTGCACCTGTCTGGTCGGTGATCACTCCCACCTTGATGGCGTCCATGCCTGATCTAGGCGTCGTAGTCGGCCGCCGAGCTCGGCGCCTGGGCGGCCCTTGTGCCCGGCTTCCTGCATGATCGCGGGACCTCGGGGTCGGAGACGAAGCTCTGCAGCCCTCCGCGTCCCAGTCGAAGAGCACCCAGACCGGTCGTCCTGTTGGGATCGCGGAAGACGGTCGCGCCCTTGGACCCGTGCTCTGCGCTTTCGGCCCTTGGTCGAGAAGATCTCTTGAAGCGGTCGAAGTCCTCGACCGTCGTCGTTGCCAGGATCATTGCTCCTCCTTCGGGCCGACGCTCGACCGATGGTAGGCGAGTATCGGCCCGGGCTGCCCGGCGCATCGGGCGAATGCCCTATGCAGCGTGAACGAGGTCGTGCTCGAACGCCCAGAGCGTCGCCGCGGCCCGGCTGCGGACGCCGGCCTTCTGGTAGACGTGCTGGACGTGGTGCCCGACGGTCTTGGCCGAGATGCCGAGATCCTCGGCAATCTCCTGGTTGGACGCGCCTCGCACGAGCACGAGGAGCACCTCGAGCTCGCGCCCGGTCAGCCCGGCGGGCAGCTGGCGAGGCCGCGTTCGCACCCGATGGCCGGCAGCAGCGAGCACTGCGTCGACTGCTTCTGGGTCGAGCCGGCCCTCTTCGGCCTCACGGCACAACTCGGCCTCGGCCGCCGCTGCGTCGAGCGCCGGCCTGTGCGGCCGCGCCTCGCGCATGGCCGCGTAGCAGTCGGCGGCGGCAAGGATGCGAGCCGCTTGATCGAGCGCCGTCCCGCTGGTGCCGCGGTGGTAGCCGGACCCGTCGAGCCGCTCGCAGTGTGCGCCGGCCACGAGCCCGATCGGAGCGAGCGCCGGAGACTGTGCGAAGGCCCGCTCGGTGAAGTGAGGGTGCAGGCGCACGCGCTCCCACTCTCCGAACCCGAGGGGTCCCGGCTTCTCCCAGATCGCATTCGACACGCCGACCCGGCCGAGGTCGTGCGCGAGCGCGGCGCGCCGCACGAGGGTGACGACGTCGGCGTGCAGGTCCATGCGCCAGGCGGCGGCCTCGGCGAGCTCGGCCACACCTGTCGGGTGCTCGCGCAGCCACGGCGACTTGAGACCGGTGATCGCGGCGATGGCCGCGAAGGCGGTGTCGAGCCGGTCGCCCGCGATGAATATGGGTGGAGCCGGCTCGCGTCTCGATCGCGTGCTCCCACATCCGCGCCTCGTCCAGTCCGGCAAGGATGTCGGCGAAGTTCTCCACGGCGAGCGCGGCGAGCGCCGGGTCATACGCGGCTCCCGCTCGACGCTCGACCACAGCGCGTGCCTCGTCGGGACCCGCTGCGGTGAGGAAAAGGGAGATGTCTCGCGCCACGTGCAGGAGACGCATCGGCAATGGGATCGCCTCGCCGGCGATGTCTGGAAATCCCCGTCCGTCCCAGCGAGCGAAGACGTACTCGAGCGCCTCCTGTATGTTCGCGCGCAGGCCCAGCCACCCGGCGAACCGCTGCGCCACCTCGCACATCATCGCGAACCCCTCCCGAGCCCTGGGGCCGGCGTTGGCGATGGCCTCCTCGATCAGCTTGGCGCGCACCTCGGGACTCTGGCCGACTCCGATGTGGGCCTTGTAGAACGCGAGGATCTCCGCCGGGTTGGTCGGGTCGATCAGGTAGAAGGCCGCCCTGTGCGCGATGTCGTCGCCGTACAGCTGCGTCGCCTCGTGCCCGTTCGACGTGCACCCGGAGGCATGGAGGAGCGCAACGTAGTAGGTGTCCGCGAGCTCCTCAGCGGTTGCTCCGGCGAGCTCGCCGAGGCGGACCGCGAGCACGGCGGTGCGCAACGCGTGCTCGAGCGGTTGCCCGGTGCCGAGGTCGGTAGCGAGTGAGAGGGCACCAACTATTTCCGCGGCACGGATCGGCCGCTCAGCTGAGGGCAGCGCTGCTGCAACCGCTCCGGGATCCTCCGTCGACACGGCGAAGACCCTACCCGTGTTCCTCCACCAGGTTCTAGTGGAGCGCGATGCAGTCAATAAGATCGCGCCGGTGAAGGAGGTCCCGTTCGACACGTCCGGCCTGCTCGACGAGACGGCGACGTTCGTGGCCTGTCTCGCGACGGTCTTGGAGGTGCAGCCCCAAGACATCCCGCAGCCCACACCCGATGAGGATCCGGCGAAAGGCTGGACCATCCTGCGGTGGCTGGGCGGCCGCGCGCTCGGGCTCGTGCCCGTCGTCGACCCGGCGTCCTTCTCGTGGGCGGGCCCGTGGATCGCTCGGATCCGCGCCGGCGCGCAGGCGCCGCGTGCAGTCGTCATGTACGGGATCCCCTCCGGGGTCGCCTGGGACCCGTCCGGCGTCACCGACGGGGAGGGATGGGCGATCGAGGACGGCTTCGTGGTGGCGCCGCTCGACGTCGCGCTGGCTCCGCCGGCTCGGGACCCGGCGCCGGCCACCGCCGGAACCGTGACGGAGATCCGAGTTGCCACGACGGCCGCCGCGCCCTCGGTATCGGTGGTCTCGATCCGCGCGCTCGCCGGCCGCGGGCTCGAGGGCGACCGCCACGTGACGGGCGAAGGCACTTTTCCCTCCGGTGTTCCAGGCAGCGCGCTGACACTGATCGAGGCCGAGGTGTGCGAGTCGTTCACCCCGGCGCTCGCGCCCGACGAGCACCGACGCAACCTCGTCACGCGCGGAATCGAGCTGAACGGCCTGGTCGGCCGTGAGTTCACCATCGGAAACACGCGCTGCCGGGGGATGCGGCTCTGCGAACCGTGCATCGTGATCGAGCGCTACGCGTCCCGTCCGGTCCTCCGGCAGCTCGTACATCGGGGCGGCCTGCGTGCGGACATCCTCGAGGACGGGACCCTGTCGGTCGGGGACTCCGTCAGCCTCGTGGGCTGATGCCCCGCTACGCGGCCTTCCTGCGCGGTATCAACGTCGGCGGGCGGAAAGCGACAGGGGATCAGCTCCGCCGCGCCTTCGAGGAGCTCGGCTTCGAAGACGTCGCGACGTTTCGTGCCAGCGGCAACATCGTCTTCGGCGCCGCTCGCAAGGTGGACGCTGGGCAGATCGAACGCGGCCTAAATAAGTCGCTCGGTTACGAGGTCGCGACGTTCGTCCGCACCGCCACCGAGATCAAGGCGATCGCCAGACAGGAGCCGTTCGACGCAAAACGCTCGAAGGCCTCGAAGGGGAAGCTCCAGGTCGCGCTGCTGCCCGCCAAGCCCACGGCCCAGGCACGAAAGAAGATGCTGGGGCTACAGAGCGACGACGAGCTGTTCGCCATCGTGGGCCGCGAGCTCTACTGGCTTCCGAGCGGCGGGCTGATGGGGTCGGCCGTGGGCATGAGCGGCATCACCGATGTGCTGGGCGCCAACACCGTCCGCACCAAGGGCACCATCGAGCAGCTCGCCGCGAAGTACTTCGCGGGCTAGTCCCAGTCGCTGCGCGGCGGAGAGAAGACGTCGATCACGACCGCACCCTCGGATCCGGCGTGACCGCTGTGCACCACGTCCGGCGCGATGCACCACATCTCGCGCGGGCCGAGCGTGCGCTCCTCGTCGCCGACCCGCAAAGTCAGCTCTCCCTCGAGCACCATCCCGAGCTGCTCGTTGCCGTGGCTGTGCTCGGCGACCGCTGCGCCGGGCTCGAGCTCTACGACGGCGAACGTCAGGCGCTCTCCATGCACCGCGCGCGCAACGATCCCGTCGAAGAGCCGGCGGGGCTCGATCGCCGCGAGTTGATCGAACGTGGTCATGCTTCGCGCCGGGTCACGAGCGCGTTGATCGCAAAGAGTGCGACGCCCAGCAGCATCAGCAAGCCCGCCCGCCCGAAAGTCTCGGCCTCGACCTGGGTCAGCAGGGCGATCGAGATTCCGACGCCGATCACGGGCATCGCCGACGGAACGCGAAAGTGATCGTGCTCGACCGTTTCCCGGCGCAGCACGAGCACCGCGACGTTGACGAACGCGAACACCGTCACGAGGAGGGCGACCGTCGTGTCCGCCAGTTTGGCGAGGTCCCCGGTGGAGATCAGGACGCAGGCGAGCAGGGTGGTGAACACGATCGCGACCCACGGCGTGCGGCGCGTCGAGTGGACGACCCCGAACGCACGCGGCAGGACGCGCTCCTGCGACATCCCGTAGAGCAGGCGCGAGGCCATGATCATGTTGATCAGCGCGCCGTTGGTGAGCGCGAGCAGGCCGATCGCGGAGAAGAGCTTCTCCGGGAAGTTGAGCGGGCCCTGCTTGACGACCTCGAGCAGCGGGCCGCTGGACTCGGCGAGGTCGTTCGTCGGCACGACCATCGAAGCGCCGATCGTAACCAGCAGATAGATCGACGCCCGCGATCAGTAGCCCGCCGAAGAGTGCGCGGGGATATGCGCGGTGCGGCTCCTTGACCTCCTCGGCGACGTTGACCGAGTCCTCGAAGCCGATCAGGGCGTAGAAGGCGAGCGCGGCGCCGGCGAGGATCGCGACGAACACGCTCTCGCCCTCCTTGAACTCGAACGCCCGGCCCGCGTCGACGTCGCCCTGACCGAGCGCCACCGCCGCGATCAGGACGATCAGCAGCAGACCGCACGATCTCGACCAGCGTGAAGCCCGACGTTGAGCTTCACCGACTCCGCGATGCCGCGGAAGTTCACCAGCGCGATCATCACGATCAGCGCGAGCGCCGCAACGACCACCTCGATGTCCACGAACTCGCTCAGGTAGTCGCCGCCGAAGGCGCGCGCGAGCGCGCTTGCCGACGTGATGCCGGAGGCCATCACGGCAAACGCGACCATGAAGCTCAGGAAGCGACTGCGAAACGCGCGGTGCAGGAAGAGGGCAGCGCCACCCGCCCGCGGGTACTTCGTGACCAGCTCGGCGTAGGACCCGGCGGTGAACAGCGCCGCCAGGAGCGAAACCGCGAAGGCCGCCCAGATCGCGCCCCCGACCTCGCCGCCGACCTCGCCGACCAGGGCGTAGATCCCGCCACCCAGGATGTCGCCGACGATGAACAGCAGCAGCAGCGTGGGCGTGATCGCGCGGCGCAGGCCGCGGTCGTCGCCGACGCCTTCGGGGGTGGGCCGCAGCGCCGGATCCTCCGGAACCGGTACCCGACCTCTACCTCCGCCAAAGCGCGGCATGCGGCCCGTCTACCCCGAGTTCGCAGTCCGTAGACTCCTCCGGTATGGACCCGACCGTCCTTGTCGTTTCGTGAGCACGCTGCCTCCGGGCCCGCCGCTTCCGCGCTTCCTGCAGACGATGGCTTTCGTGTTCGCGCCGGCGCCGTTCCTCGACGCGTGCCGGCGCCGTTACGGCGACGTGGTCACGATGGGAACGCTGTTCGACTCCAAGTTCGTGATGGTCTTCGACCCCGAGGTCGTCAAGCAGGTGTTCCGTGGGCCGCACGAGCAGCTGCGCGCGGGTGAGGCGAACGCCCCGCTCGGCCCGGTGCTCGGACCGCGGTCGGTCCTGCTGCTCGACGGTGGCGAGCACCTGCGCCAGCGGCGCCTGATGCTGCCGGCGTTCCACGGCGAGCGCATGCGCACCTACGAGCAGGTCATGACCGCCGCGGCGGACCGCACGATCGACTCATGGCCGGTGGGGGAGACGTTCACCCTGCTCCCCGCGATGCAGTCGCTGACCCTCGACGTGATCATGCACGCGGTCTTCGGCGTGGAGGAGGGAGCCCAGCAGGAGGAGCTGAAGCGCCGCGTGCGCGCGATGCTGGATCCGGTCGGCAACCGTGCGGCGATCCTGATGATGATGCTCTCCGGCGGGCGGATGGGCGTCACCGGCCGGATCGAGCGCTTCGAGCGCCAGCGCCGCGCCGTCGACGAGATGATCTATGCCGAGATCGCGCGCCGCCGCGGTGCCGCCGACCTGGAGGAGCGCACCGATGTCCTGTCCATGCTGCTCCTCGCCCGCGACGAGGACGGGGAGGCGATGACAGATGCCGAGCTGCGTGACGAGCTTGTCACGCTGGTCGTCGCCGGGCACGAGACCACAGCCACGGGCCTCGCGTGGGCGTTCGAGGAGCTGCTGCGCGCCCCGCAGGTGCTCGCCCGCACGCGGGCCGCGGTGGCCGGGAACGACACGGCCTACCTCGACGCCGTCGTGAAGGAGACGCTGCGGCGGCGCACCGTCGTGCCGGGCGTCGGCCGCGTGGTGCGGGGCGAACCGTTCCAGCTGAACGGCTACACGATCCCGCCGGGCATCGAGATCAATCCGTCGATCGCCGCGATCCACCGGCGCGCCGACCGCTATCCCGACCCGGCGGAGTTTCGCCCCGAGCGCTTCACCGGGCCGAACGCTCCCGACACCTATACGTGGATCCCCTTCGGGGGAGGCACGCGACGCTGCCTGGGCGCCAGCTTCGCGACGTTCGAGATGCGCGTCGTGATCGCGCGCGTGCTCGAACGTGCGAGCCTCGCGTCCGCCGGGCCGCCGGAGAAGGGCGTGCGCAAGGGGGTCACGATCGTGCCCCGGAATGGCGTGCGCGTGAAGCAGACCGGCGCGCCCCGGCCGGCGTCAGCCCGCGCGCTCGCAGAGGTCTCGTAGCGCTTCCGCGCGCGTGACCGGCGTGCGGCCCCACGCCGCGTGGTCGGCGTAGTCGACCAGGCGCCCGAAGTAGGACTCGATCGGCGGCACCGCGATGCCGTCCGGTTCGAGCCGGCGGCGCGCGTTGGCGTTTCCGTAGGAGACGTCCATCGCGAAGTACGGAAAGAACACGCGCGTGCGCTGGAGTCCGCGGCGCCGGCGCCGGCTCGTCCCCGCAAGCACGGGATACACGACGCTCTTGAACAGGCCCGGTGGAATCACCCTGGGTTCGGGTTTGTGCACGTGCTGTGCGGAAAGCTCGATCAGCCGCCCCACGCTCGTGGCCTGCGGCCCCGCCACCAGGTGATAGGTGCCCGAACCGTCGAGCGGGTCGTTGGAGAGCTTGAAGACCGCATCCGCGACGTAGTCGACGGGCACGACGTCGACCGGCGAAGACCGGCGCGCCGGGAGCGCCGGCAGCGAACCGCGCACGAATGCCTTCAAGGGCGTGTACAGGACGTTGAACGACGCGGTCCATCCGGTGGTGCGCTCGCCGACCACGATGCTGGGCCTGAAGATCTGGATCGGCAGGCGCCCGACCTGGGCGCGCACCAGCCGCTCCGCCTCGAACTTCGACTGCTCGTACGGGTTTCGGAATTCCTGGCCGACGTCGAGCTGCTCCTCCGTGAACTCGCCGCGATGGGTGCCCGCCACGTAGGCGGTGGAGATGTGCGCGTAGCGGCGCAGGCCGCCGCGACGGTGGCAGAGCCGGGCCAGCTCCAGCATGCGTCGCGTGCCCTCCACGTTGATCTCCCGGGATCTGTCCAGCGGCAGGCTGAACGAGACCGAAGCCGCCGAGTGCACGATGTCGCTGACACGCTCGGCGATCTGTTCGCGCTGGGAGTCGGAGAGGCCAAGTCGCGGAGCCTCGATGTCGGCGGGCACGGCGTGCAGCCGGTCGGCGAACGCGTCCGGGCGCCCGAACATGCACTCGACGGCGTTGCGCAACCGCTCCTCGGCTTCCGCGCGGTCCCGGCCGCGAACGGCCGCATAGATGGGCCGGTCCGTCCGCTCGAGGTAGCGCGCCAGGATCTCCATCCCGACGAACCCGGTCGCACCGGTGAGGAAGACTGCACCGTTGCTGGGTGAGACGGTGGGGGCCATGCTCTCCTCCTCAACATAGGGTAAGGCGAAAGAAAGAATTTCGGCCCGGGTGAGGCGCTCGTCAACCGACAAACTGTCCAAACTCGGAACGTTTGCGATGCTCGCAGACTCAGGCCTGTCGGTCGGAACGATGTCCGGCACGCAAAATGCCGGATAGCCTTCACTCGTGTCAGCCGATGAGGCCCGCTCGTCCCGGATGTACCGCGCCGCGAAGCTGGTGCGCGAGATGCTGCCCGGCGACCACGAGCTGGGGGACCCGCTCTCCACGGCCGGGGACAAGCCGGCGGACCTACTGGCGCGGCGGGTGGCCGAGACGACACCGAAACGGCCGGTCGTGCGGGAGCTCGGTCTTGGTGCGCTGCAGGTGTGGCAGGCGCTGTCCGAGGCTCAGGGCCGCGGTCGCGGCGACGACGAGGTCGCGATCCTCTTCACGGACCTCGTCGACTTCTCCGACTGGGCTCTGGAGGTCGGCGACGAGGCCGCGCTGGACCTGCTGCGCAAGGTCGGCACCGAGGAAGAGGTGGCGATCTGCGGGCGCGACGGAGAAGTCGTCAAGCGGATGGGGGACGGCCTGATGGCCGTGTTCGCGGATCCGGCGTCCGCCGTCGCGGCTGCCCACGAGGCCTGTTATCGCGTCGGCGCGCTCGAGGTGCGCGGCTACCGGCCGCAGATGCGCGCGGGGGTGCATGTCGGTCGTCCCCGCAGGCTCGGCGGCGACTACCTGGGCGTCGACGTGAACATCGCCGCGCGGGTGGCGGCCGCGGCGGCCGGCGACGAGGTCCTGGTGTCAGGTCCCGCGTGCGCGCGACTTGACGACGGCGCCTTCGAGCTCCGGCGCCGGCGCCGGTTCAAGGCAAAGGGGGCGCCGAAGGACCTCGAGGTCTACTCCGTCGAGCGGCCGATGAAGTCCACCAGCAGCTGATTGAACCCGGGCGTCCGCTGCGCCGCGTGGCCGGCACCCGGTAGGACCTCACGGCGCGCGTGCAGGCGCTCGGCGATCGCGTCGCACAGCTTCTCGAGGCCCGGCTCGTGGCCGCCGGACACGACCAGCACCGGCAAACCGGCCCGCACGATCGCGGCGTAGTCCGGATGCGCCTGCGCGGGCGGGCGCAGACCGCGCGCCAGCTCACGCACACGCTCGAGCTCCGCGCGCTGGTCGGCAGTAAGGTCGCCGCCCATGCCGGCCAGCGCCTCGAACGCCGCTCGCGCTTCCTCGTGCGATTCGTCAGCTTCGCCCGTGTAGGCGCCGGCCAAGGCCACCAGGTCCCGGACCCGCGGATCCTCCAGGTCGGCGAGCGCGAACAGCGGCACCTCGATCAGTGTCATCGAAAGCAGCAGCCCAGGGTTGCGCCCGGCGGCGACCACCAACCCGAGGCCGCCGTACGAGAAGCCGACGCCGTGGGCCGGCCCGACGCTCAGCAGCTCTTGGAGGTCCTCCGCGTCCGTCATCCAGTCCTGCCGGGCGGCCGGAGGACTCGGTGGAAACCCCCGGCGATGGGGAATCAAGAGTGTGAAGCGCTCGGCGAGCGGCTCCTGCGCGGCCCAGGTGATCTCGGGACCGACGCCGCCGTGAACGAGTAGGAGCGGCGGGCCGGCTCCCCGTGTGCGTACGTGGAGCGCTACGGGGGCTTCCTCAGCCCAGGCCGGGCTTGTCGACCATCAGTAGAACGGCCAGTATCAGGAGCACGCCGGTGATCGATCCGACGATGCCCTGTCGCATGGCGCCGCGCTGATACTCGGGTGAGAGTGTGGTCTCTCCGTCGCCGGCCTCGGCGAGCTCGCGTTCCACCATCGGGCCCAGCCGCCGGTCTGAGGGGATGAAATAGAAAAAGTTGAGAGCGGCGATCACGAGCACGATCGCGAACGTGGCGCTGAGCCAGAAGTCGCCGAGCTCCCAGTTGCCCTCCGACACCTGGTAGAAGCCCGTCGCGATCACGACGATCAGCGCCGGAACGGCGAAGAACTGATTGATCGTGAGTTGCAGCCGGTGCACGTACGGCAGATTGCGCGGGCTGAGCTTCATCGCAACCGGGAACATCACCGACTCCGCGAACGTGGCGCCGAATCCGACCATCACCGCGGTGATGTGGAGAAACAGCGAGAACTCGTACGAGGTGATGGCCAGCGGCACGGCGCGAGCGTAGCGAATCGCGTCAGGAATCGATCAGGCGACGCTCGATCGCCCAGCGCGACAGCTCGTGCCGGCTCGAGA
Source organism: uncultured Solirubrobacterales bacterium (assembly GCA_963762195.1). Taxonomy (GTDB): domain Bacteria; phylum Actinomycetota; class Thermoleophilia; order Solirubrobacterales; family JBBDJG01; genus DASRIA01. The sequence goes on from CAVXJX010000001.1 coordinate 54,425, forward strand.
GCTGCAACTTGCGCAGCACCGCGGACACGTGTGCCTCGACCGTCTTGGCGGAGATCGACAGCCGCAGCGCGATCTCCTTGTACATGTAGCCGCGTGCGATCAACTGGAGCACCTCGCGCTCCCGCGGCGTGAGCTGGTCCAGCTCCGCGTCCTCAGTCGCCTCGGGCCGCGCGTCGCCCGCGAAGGCATCGAGCACGAAACCCGCCAGGCGCGGCGAGAACACCGCGTCCCCCTCGTGCACCCGCTTCACCGCATCGGCCAGGTCCGGTCCGGAGATCGACTTCGTCACGTAGCCGCGCGCACCCGCTCTGATCACCGCGATCACGTCCTGCGCCGCGTCCGAGACCGACAACGCCAGGAAGCGGACTCCGGGCTGGTCGCCCGCGACGCGCCGGATGACCTCGACGCCGCCGCCGGCGGGCATGTGCACGTCGAGCAGGACGACGTCGGGGTCGACGGCCGCGATCGTCTCGACGGCGGCGTCGACGCTCGCCGCGTCGCCGACGACGTCGACCAGGCCCTCGAGCTCGGTGCGGACCCCGGTGCGAAACAGCTGGTGGTCGTCGACGATGACGACACGCGGACCGCTCACGGTCCTGTTTCGAGCACCAGCTCGACCTCTGTGCCTCCGCCGGGCTTGGAGTGGATCGCGGCGCGACCGCCGTTTCGCGCCATGCGGCCGATGATCGACTCGCGCACCCCACGCCGGTCGTCCGGGATCGCATCGGGGTCGAATCCCGGCCCCCGATCTCTCACGAACACGTGCTTGCGGCCGCTCGCCAGCTCGGCGAACACGTCCACCCTCGACCCCTTGCCGAACTTCGCGGCGTTGAGCATCGCCTCGCGGGTGGCGGCGACCACGGCGTCGGCGCCCGCGTCGAGGTCGCAGTCGCCGACGGCGACGACCTCGACGGGCACGCCGCTGCTCTCCTCGACCTCGGCGCGCGGCCTGCTCGAGTGCGCCGAGCATGCGACCCGACGCCGCGCTCGTGGGGCGACCCGACAGCCATGCGCGCAGCTCCCGCTCCTGGCGCCGTGCGAGACCGGCGACTTCGCGCGGATCCGACGAGCGCTTCTGCATCAGCGCGAGCGTCTGCAGCACCGAGTCGTGCAGGTGCGCGGCCATCTCGGCCCGCTCCTGCGAGCGGATGCGCTCGGCGCGCTCGGTCGACAGGGAACGCACGAGCCGCATGATCCAGGGAGCGAAGATCACGGCCAGCACCACGACGACGACGATCACCGCGAGCACCACGTCACGCGCGGCGCTGAGCGAGCCGGTCGCCTGCAGGAACACGAGCCCGGCGGCGATCACCAGCGCGATGCCCAGTCCCATGCGCGAGACGACCGCCGCGCTGCGCAGTGCGCGCAGTTCCTCCGACGCTCCGGCGCGGGTGCCTGCGGTGTGGGGACCGGCTCCTTGGTCGCCGATTGACGCCACAGCAGGGCGCCGCCGCCCGCGATCAGGACCAAGGGCCAGACGACCGCGTCGGGGAACCAGACGTCGAGCGCGCGCAGCGCCAGCATGCCCGCGAGCAGCAGCAGCGCGACGCCGAGCGCGACCTCGACGGAGCCCCGTCCACCTCGCAGGGAAGGCTCGCGGACGGCACCAGTCGTGCCGTCCGGCGGGCATCACGAGCCAACCGAGCGCGTAGAGGAACAGGCCGGCGCCGCCTGCGGCCGCGGCCGCGACGAAGACGATGCGCACGACGAGCGGGTCGAGGTCGAGACGGCCGGCGATCCCGGCACACACCCCGGCGATCACGCGGCGCTCCTGATCGCGGTGGAGCGCGGGCTTGGCGTTCGTGGTGCCGGCCTCGGTGGCCATTGCGGCCAGAATCATCGCAGGGGAGACTCGTGCGACTGGGCGTCAGGCCCGCCGGCTGAGCCCCGCACCCAGCAGGATGGCGCCGAGTGCGGCGCACACGATCGGCCCAACCGCAGCGAACTGCAGGTCGAGGACGTCGAGCTGGTCGAGCAGCAGGACGCCGCCGAAGCAGACGAGAACCACTCCGGCCACCAAGGAGGCGAGGTCGGGCCGCCGACCGTCACCGACGTGCACCTTCGTTCGCGCACGCAGTGTTCCCGGGCTCCAGGTCCGCATCACGGAATGGCTCACCAGGGGCCGAGTGCTTCACCTGTAGGAGCCCGACTCCCACGTCGCCGTGGACGACCACGACCGGCACGCCGCGTCGCGGACGCGGGTTCTCGATCCAATCCACGTCGACACCGCCACTCTCGTGGTCGAATACCTGTACGGCACCGACGCCGACGTCGGCCTGGCTCGCGACGCAGACGTTCTCCGGCACCACCACCACGCCCTCTCCGACGCCGACGTCGAGGGTCACGTCGGTGGACTCGGCCGGAGGAAGGCGCGTGTTGCGCAGGTCCAGGACGAGACTGCCAATGCCTAGCTCGTAGCGGTCGCGGATGTCGCCCGCGGATGCCGGCCGGTACTCGCGCTCCCCGATGCCGCCGTCCAGGTCGACGTCCGCTGCCGCGACGAACGCGACCGGCACCGCCAGCGCGAGCGCCGGGAGGATCAGCCACCGCATGCCGCCCCGGAAGGCACCCACGATCAGCATCAGCCCGGCGGCGATCACGAGACATGCGACCACGGTGCCGCCGCCGATCGCCGCGGCCCATGCGCCGGCGACGAATATGACGCCGCAGAGCACGAGCAGGCCGGCGCCGAGCGCAACCGCGATCAGCACGTCCCTCGTGCTTCCCATCGGGCGCTCGCCGGTCACGAGCCACCACACCAGAAACCCGACGAGTGCGACAGCCGCCAGCGGCAGGATGAGCAGCCCGGCGAACAAGCCGGCGCCCAGGATGATCAGTACGGGAGCGAGCAGCAGCGGGCCTGCAACGAGGACCAGGACGACGATCGCAAGCACCGTCAGCGCACCGCTGCGCTCGCGCGGCTTTGCGGCGGGCTGCGCGGCGCCGTCACCCTCGGGGATGAACACCCAGGCCGCGAGATAGACGAGGCCCCCGAGGCCACCGATCAGAAGCGACGCGGCGAACGCGATGCGGAAGATGACCGGGTCGACGTTGAAGTAGCGGCCGAGCCCGCCCGCCACGCCCGCGATCACGCGGTCGTCGCGCGACCGGGTCAGCCGGCGGGGCGACTCCTGCACGGCGGTGGGGCCGGTTTCGGCCTGGTCGGGCTCGGGTGGGCGCTGTGGTTCCTCGTCGTTCATCGGTCTCCGTTCGTGGCTTGGGGGTCGACTGCAGCCTGACGTCGAAGCGGCGTTCTGCCTATCGGGAATGTCCCCTACGGGGCTGGGTAATGCGGGTTACACCGCGCTGCGCAGAGCGGTAGGGATGGGTAGGGTGCGGGTCTCTAACCGCTAGCCAAGAGGAGGCGCAGCATGAGAGTCAAGATGACTTTCGCGGTCTTGGCCATGGTGGCGTTGGCACTCGTCGTGCCCGCGTCGTCGACCGCGCGAACGGTAACCGTGGAAGCCGGTGAGTCGATCCAGGCCGCGATCGACGACGCCAGGCCGGGCACCACGATCAAGGTCGAGGCAGGAACCTACGCCGAGAGCCTGCTGATCGACAAGGACGGCATCGAGCTCGTCGGCGAAGGCCGCAAGAAGACCCACATCGTGCCGCCGGCCACCCCGACGGTCGGGGAAGGTTGCGTGTTCCCAGGTCCCGGGCCGCCGGCCGCGCCGATCGGCATCTGCGTTTTTGACGTGGACCCCGCTACGTTCGAGCCGCTCTCGACTGTCGAGGACGTGGAGATCAGCCACCTGTCGGTCGACGGCTTCGAATTCACCGGTGTCTTCTTCCTCCACACCAGGGATGGCGAGCTCACGCGCACCATCCTGTCCGACTACGGCGAGTACGGCGTCTTTGCTAACGACTCGAGCGGAACCAAGATCTCCCGCAACGTGGCGAAGAACACCGTGGACGGGGTCAGCCCCGAGGCTGGGATATACGTCGGCGACTCGCCGGACGCGGACGCGACCGTGTGGAAGAACGTGGCGTACGGAAACCACGACGGGTTCTTCATTCGCGACGCCGCACACGGCAAGCTGCTGGACAACAAGTCATTCGGCAACTGCCTGGGCATGGTGTTCCTGAACACGGACGAGACCTTCGTGCCGCCGGACGCACCGCCGGGCACAGAGCCGGGTGAGCCGATCGACGTCGCGCATTGGCGCGCGGAGGACAACACCGTGGCCGCCAACAACAGGGAGTGTGCGGCCAACGAAGAGGAGGGCGTGCCGGCATTGTCCGGTATCGGCATCGCGGTGCTCGGGGGTGTCGACATACAGCTGGTCGACAACGGCGTCTACGGCAACAAGACGCCGACGGGCTTCACCTCTGCGTTCGGTGGCGGGATCCTGGTGGTGTCGTCGCCGGAGTTCACGCCGCCGAAGCCGTCCACGGGCACGAAGGTCGCCTTCAACCAGGCGCTCGGCAACGACCCGGACCTGTTCTGGGACGGAGAGGGCGACGGCAACAGGTTCTTCGCGAACGATTGCCTGACCTCGCAGCCCGACGGCCTGTGCGATGACTCCCAGCTCGGACGGGACGGTCACCACGGTGACGATCGTGACCACGGGGACAGGCACGACAAGAAGTCCAAGAAGCACAAGAGCAGCAAGCACAGCAAGCACAAGAACAAGAAGCACTACAAGCGCCACCGCGACTAGCCCTCGAGCTGCGCGCGGTCACGAGAGGGGCGGCTCCGGCCGCCCCTCTGCGTTGGGTAGGGTCCGCTCGTGCCCGCCAAGCTCTACTCCCTCGTCCTCTCGCACCCCTCGCAGGCAGCGCGCCTGATGCTGGAGCGAAAGGGCATCGAGCACGAGGTCAAGGAACCTGTTCCCCGGCGCTCATCCGGCTCAGTTGCGGCTGGCCGGGTTTCGCGCCGGCACCGTGCCGGGGCTGAAGCTCGACGGGCGCAGGGTGCAGGGATCGCTGAACATCTCTCGCGCGCTCGACGACTTGCAGACCGGGCCACGCTTGTTCCCCGCCGATCCCGTGCAGCGGCGTGCGGTCGAGGAGGCCGAGGCGTGGGGCGAGAGTGAGTTACAGCCGGTACCACGGCGCATCTTCCGCTGGGGAGCCTCGCGGCGTCAGAGCCTGCGCGTCTGGATGGTGCGCGACATGGGAATGCCGGCGCCCAACGTGATGGCCCGCGCCCAGAAGCCGCTCGCGCACGCGTTCGCGCGCATGGCGGGCGTCTCGGACGAGCGGGTCCGGGCCGACATCGCCGCGCTTCCCGCGCCAGCTCGACCACGTCGATCGCCTGATCGCCGACGGCGTCATCGGCGGCCCCGAGCCGAACGCCGCGGACTTCCAGATCGGGACCACGGTGCGCGTGTTCCTCGCCAACACCGACCTCCGCGCCACTGGTCGAGGGGCGGCCGGCCGCCGACCTCGCGATGCGCCTGCTGCCCCGTTACCCGGGGCCGCTCCCACCGTTCCTGCCGCAAGAGTGGCTCGCCGGGCGCTGAACGGAGCTCTCGCGGGCGCCGTTGCGGCCACGACCTGGGCCGCTCAGCAGCCGCTCGACAAGCGCGTGTTCGGCACCCGCTACGACGATGTCGAGCTGCTCGGGAAGCTCGTCACGCGCGGGCCCGCGTGGCCGGTGGCCGGGCTCGCCCTGCACGCCGCCAACGGCGCGGCGTTCGGCGCCACCTACGCGCTGCTGCGCTCGCGGCTGCCGGTCAGCGCCTTCGTCATGGCGATGGCGGAGAACTTCGCCTTCTGGCCGCTCGGGCGCCTGATCGATCGCCATCACCCGGCGCGCCGGGAGCTCGAGCCGCTGCAGGGCAACCGCCGCGCGCTCGCCGCTGCGACCTGGCGCCATGCGCTGTTCGGCGTGCTGCTCGGTGCGATCGAGCGGAAACTGAACGCCGGTACCATCCCTGAGACTTCAGTTCCAACTTGAAACCGGGAGGCCGCCGCACATGAGCAACCGCACGTTCGTCATCGGAGTCGGCATGACCAAGTTCGAGAAGCCGGGCTCGCGCGATTGGGACTACCCAGACATGGCGTACGAGGCGGGGACGAAGGCGCTTGAGGACGCGGGGGTTCCCTACGACCGCGTCGAGCAGGCCTTCGTCGGCTACTGCTACGGCGAGTCGACGTCGGGCCAGCGCGCGGTGTACGGGCTCGGGCTGACCGGGATCCCGGTCGTGAACGTCAACAACAACTGCTCGACCGGGTCGTCGGCGCTCTACATGGCGCGCCAGGCAGTGCGCGGCGGGCTCGCCGATTGCGCGCTCGCACTGGGCTTCGAGAAGATGGAGAAGGGATCGCTGGGCGTCAAGTACACGGACCGCACGAACCCCATGGACAAGCACATGACGACGATGTTCGAGGTGCGCGAGGTCGAGCAGTCGCCGTTTGCGCCGCAGATGTTCGGCAACGCGGGCCGCGAGCACATGGAGCGCTACGGCTCCGAGCCGGACCACTACGCGTGGATCGGCTGGAAGAACCACAAGCACTCGGTCAACAACCCGTACGCCCAGTTCCAGGACGAGTACTCGCTCGATGACATCAAGGCCGCGAAGATGATCCACTCGCCGCTGACGAAGCTGCAGTGCTCTCCGACCTCGGACGGTTCCGGCTGCGCGATCGTCGCGAGCGAGCGGCTGGTCGACGAGCTCGACCTCTGGGACCGCGCCGTCGAGATCGCCGGTCAGGCGATGGTCACCGACATGCCGTCGACCTTCGAGGAGCGCAGCTCGATCAAGATCGTCGGCTACGACATGTCCAAGAAGGCGGCGGAACAGGCCTACGAGGAGGCGGGCGTGGGTCCCGACGACGTCGACGTGATCGAGTTGCACGACTGCTTCTCGGCCAACGAGCTGATCACCTACGAGGCGCTCGGCCTGGCCGAGGAGGGCGAGGGCCACAAGCTCGTCGAGAACGAGGACACGACCTACGGCGGGCGCTGGGTGGTGAACCCGTCGGGCGGCCTGATCTCGAAGGGCCACCCGCTGGGTGCGACCGGGCTTGCACAGTGCTCGGAGTTGACGTGGCAGCTGCGCGGCGATGCCGACAAGCGCCAGGTCGAAGGCGCGAAGGTCGGCCTCCAGCACAACATCGGGCTGGGCGGCGCGGCGGTCGTCTCGGTCTACAAGCCCGCGGCCGCCTAGGTCCGGGCCGCTTCAGCGGGCTCCTGCTCGAGCGCCATCGCCTCGAGCCCGCGGAAGAAGACCGTGAGCATCGTCGCGTAGAGCCGATCGTCCAGCTCAGGGTCGACGAGCTTGTCCAGCAGGAAGCCGTCGGCCATGAAGTCGGTCATCGCGGCGATGTCGGTGATCGGCAACGGCGGCTTGGTGGCAAAGCTGGATGCCCACCGCCCGTACACGTCGGTGAGACGCGCGCGCAGCGCGCGGTGGCGGGTCGCCAGCTCCTGGCGGAAGTCCTCGTTGCGGGCTGCGTAGGCGACGAACTCGAAGTACAGGCGCGGCCACTCAGGGTCGCTGTGCACGTAGCGGACGAAGTCCTCCGCGGCAGCGTGCGCTTCGTCGCGGGCCTCTCCGGTGCCGGCCAGCAGGTGGTCGATCCGCTCCAGCTCGGCGCTGAACTTCTCGTCCATCATGACCAGGAAGAGCTCTTCCTTGTTCTTGAAGTTCGAGTAGAAGGCGCCCTTCGTGTAGCCGGCGTCCTGCGCGACGTCCTCGACCGAGGCGCCCTCGAGTCCGCGACTGCAGAACAGCTTCGCGGCGGAGCGCAGCAGCGACGACCGCGTCTCCTGCTGCTTCTGGCGGCGGGTCTTCGACTTCATGCGACCAGCACCTCGGCGTCGTGGCGGGGTGTCTCGGTGATCGCCCGTCGGTAGACCCGCTCGTCGGCTTCGCGAACAGGAGTGAGGGTGCGCCGTCGCACCAGCTCGCGCAGTACGACCTGCATCTCGAACTGGGCGAACGCGCCGCCGAGACAGCGGCGCACGCCGCCGCCGAACGGAATCCACGTGTACGTGCCGGGGGCCTGGTCGAGGAAGCGCTCAGGGAGGAAGCGGTCGGGCTCGGGATACACGTCGGGCCGGCGGTGAACGAGGTAGATGCACGGCGCAACCTTCACGCCGGCGGGCAGCTGATACCCACCGAACTCCATCGGCTCCTTCAGCGTCCGGTTCACGAGCGAGATCACGGGGCGCAGCCTCAGCGTCTCCTGGATCACGGCGGTCAGGTACTCCTCGCGGCCGTCGGCAACCTCGGCCGTCAGCCGCTCGAGCTTGTCGGGATGCCGCACGAGGCGCTCGACCGCCCACGCGAGCGACGTGGCGGTGGTCTCGTGGCCTGCGACCAGCAGCGTGACCAGCTCGTCGCGCACCTCCGTGTCGCTCATCGGCGTCCCGTCCTCGTGGCGCGCCTGCAGCATCAGCGACAGGATGTCCTCACGCTCGCCGAGGTCCTCGGCGCCGCGCCGCTCGGCGATCTCCTCGTAGATCAGCGAGTCGACGCGCGCGATGTCGCGCTTGAACGGGCCGAACTCACGGATCCGCTCCGGTCCCAGCGCGATCAGGAAGATCGCCCGCTTGGGGTCGGTGACCATGTCGAGCAGCCGCCGGAGCTGGAAGCGCAAGCGCTCCAGGCGCTCGCCCTCGCGCACGCCGAAGACCGCGCGCAGGATGATCTCGAGCGTCACTGCCTGCATCCGCGGCCGCAGCCGGTACGGCGTGCCGAGGGGCCAGCGCTCGATCTCCGCGGCGGCGATCTCGGACATCAGCTCGCCGTAGCGCTTCATGCGCGGGCCGTGGAACGGTGGCAACAGCAGCTTGCGGTGCTCCATGTGGGCGTCCTCGTCGAGCAGCAACAGCGAATGGCGGCCGACGACCGGCAGCAGGATGCGGTTGGCCTCACCGGCGTGGAGCAGCTTCGGGTCGCTCGTGAAGACCTTTTTCACCTCCTGGGGGTCGCAGACGAAGACCCAGGTGCCCTCGTAGGCGATCTGCAACCTGAACGTGTCGCCGTACCGGGCCTGGCACGTACGCAGCATGCGCTGCGCCCCGCGGAACCAGATCGCGGTCTGCACCGGCATCGGCAGCCGCGGGCCGGGGGGGAGGTGACCGTTTCGGGCGCTCATACGGCTTCCACCGCGCCCGCCCGGCTCGGTCCTCGCCTGCCGGCGCCGTCGACCGCGCGGCGGGCGTTCTCGATCCAGCAGGTCCGCTCACTCGCGGTGTAGGTCCCGATCGGCTCCGTGACGTTGCGGAGCCAGTGCAGGTTGCGCTCGCCGAAGTCGACCTTTCGCATCCGGCCGGCTGCGCTGCGGGTGGCGTCGCTGACAAGCACCTCACCGCCCGGCGCGACGGCACACAGCCGGGCCGCGATGTTCACGGTTCTGCCGTACCAGTCTCCGTCATGCGTGACCGCCTCCCCGCTGTGGATCCCGATGCGGACGAGCGGAAACGCGGGGTCTTCGCCGAGCTCGGCCACGATGCGCAGGCCAAGATGCACCGCGGCGGCGGGATCGCCGCAGCGCAGCATGATCCCGTCGCCGAGCGCCTTGACCTCTTCGCCCCCGTACCCGCCGAGCAGCATGCGCACCCGCCGCTGCAACTCGAGCGCGACCTCGACGGCCCGGTCATCGCCCTCGATGTCGGTCAGCGCGGTGTACCCGACCAGATCCGTGAACAGGAATGTGTGCGGCGCTCGCATACCAACCGGTATTTCAATCATATACCGGCCGGTATGTCAAATGAGGGATTTCCCCTACGGGACCTGGGTCACGTTCGCGGACGCGTCTCCGCCGGTCCGCGATGCGGCCCGGAACAGCAGCATGCTGGCGACCAGGACCCACAGCGCGATCAGGATCATCGGGATGAAGAACACCGATCCGAGGGCGAGGATTCCTACGACCACGCCGAGCCAGCCGGCCCAACCCGGCACCAGGCCGGCCCGCAGCGCCGCCAGCGAGACCGCGATGATCAACGCTGCTGCGCCGACACCCCCCGATGCGTGGAGCACATATCCGGCATCGCGCGCAGCGTGGATCAGCTCCGGGAACACCTGGTCCCGGAATGTGTCGTCGCTCATCGTCTCGATCCCGGCCTCGAGCGCGATTCCGGTCAGCGTCAAGGACGCGTACACGGCGCCGCCGATCGTCGCCACGTTCGTCAGCAACGGGTCTGCGCCGATGCGGCGCATGAACTCCCTCACGGCACCGAGGAACCAGAGAAAGCTGAAGACTCCCAGCAAGACGAGGCCGTAGCCGAGCGCGATCTGATCACGGTTGCCCGAGTCACCGTAGAAGGCGATGACCTCGGCGGGCGGCGCGTCGAATTCCGGGGCATCGATGTCCTTGATGACGATGCCCGCGATGAACAGGACGACGTACGCGACGCCTCCCAGTGCTGCCCAGCGACCAAGCCCCGAGCGTTGCGTTGCGGTGGTGGTGCTCATTCCGTCTCCCTCCCTCGCGTGGTGACGATGGGTGCGAATCTAGACGCTCGGCGACCCGCAAGGCAAGGGGTGTCTATCGTCGGTGAAACAGGGGCGCCACCGCGCGGCGCAGCTCGCACGGCTGCAGCTCCGAGCATCCCGGATGGGCGACACACGACGCGGGTGCGTTGCAGGGTCCTCCGCCCGTGTCCACGAAACCCGAGGCCAGGTAGAGGTAGTCCTCGCCGTCGACGGCGCCGGCGATGTCGGTGCGCCAGATGAAGTCGGTTGGGAGGGGCGGGATGCGGGCCTCCTCCTGTGTCTCACCCATGAAGGAGTAGCGGCGCACGTGCGCTTCGGTCTTGTCACCCGAGAACGACGCCAGCCACACGACGCGGACCTGCTCGTCGAACTGCGGCGCGATGAACTCGCGTCCCTGCAGCTCGCCGGAGTGGCCGCGGTCGAGGCGCCGCTGTGCAGTCCGGCCCGTGTTGCGCATGACGTCGAGGAAGACCGACGAGAGGGGGCGCGGATCGGTCGAGTCCCAGCCGATGGCGAGCCGGCGCGTTGCCAGGTCGAGTGATGTGGGGCCCGGGCGCGTGCCGGGACCGCCGGGGACGCGGCGCGTGTTGCCGCGCCGCCCCTGGGAGGTGAACAGCGTGTTCGGTCGCACGTAGAGGAACGCCCGCCGGCCGGCGCGTCCCCTGCGCCGCTCGAACCGGCGGGCGAAGGCGATCCGGTCGGTCCACACGGTCGGGAGGAACTCGGAGGCAGCGCGCGTGCTTGTGAAGCGCACGAGCACCTCGCGGCCCTCTTCGAAGGAATAGAGGTAGATGTCGCAGCCGCTCCCGCGGCGCCATTCGGGCAGCTGGGCGAGCGCGCCGCGCGGCGGGTTGCGCGGCGGTGGCTCGCGCCGGCAGCGCGAATAGGCCGCGACCGGCTTGCCGTCGGCGTCGGGCCCGAGGTCGAGATCGAAGGGCACCGACCGAGGGTTGACCGGGAGGCGCGACGTCACGCCGGCGAGGCGTTGTGTCAGGAAGTAGCGCTTGACAGCCGGGTCGTAGTCGCTCCACACGATGCGGCCATCGATGGCGCTGATCGTGGTGGGCCGAGCGACGGTCGCGATCAGCTCGTCGGCAGTCGCGGTGGCAGGCCATGCGGCGAGGGCGATGACGACGAGGGCGGCGACTGGCAGATAGCGACGCATGCGTCACCTACAACACGATTCACATGCACTCGATGCTGCGGCCACATAGGATCACGCCGTGGGGGGAATCACGCCGAACATCGAGCAGTTCCAGCAGCTCGCCGGCGCGCCCGACACCGGCCCCGTCGTGATGATCAACCTGCTCAAGTTCCGGGACGGAAACGGGGCAGGCGAGACCCCCGGCGTCGAGGAGTACCGGCGCTACGGCGACACCGCGCTCGAGATGATCGAGCACCAGGGCGGCCGCCTGCTGTGGGCCGGCACCGGTGACCAGGTACTTATCGGCGACGCGGATCAGGACTGGGACGCGGTGCTGCTCGTCGAGTACCCATCCCGGGCAGCGTTCATCGAGATGGTGTCGAGCCCCGAGTACCTCGAGGCCCACGCGCACCGCGAACGCGCCCTCGAGCGCACGATCGTGATCGCCTGCACCCCCGCGCCGTTCGACGCACCGCTCGGCTCGAACACGTAACGCCCGACGCACACCGGTAACGCCGCGGCCGCGACGCTATCGGGGTGGACAGGCAAACGGACGCATACCGTCCGGATCACGACCCACCTGCGGTCGGCCGGTCGGTTGCGGAGCTTGCGGGCCGGCAGCATGGCGTGATATCGCAGCGTCAACTTCGCGCAATCGGGCTGCACCGCCACGCGATTCGGCGGCGCGTGGACGCCGGGCACCTTCAACCGCTCTACCAGTCGGTATTCGCAGTGGGCAATCCCGCGGTGTCGTGGCGAGGGAGATACATGGCTGCGGTGTTGGCCTGCGGGCCCGGGGCCGGTCTTAGCCACCGTGCAGCCGGCGACCTCCACGGCCTTCGCCAGAACCGGACCCGGATTGAGGTCACGCAGCCAAAGGGCCGAGTCGCGCCGCCTGGCATCACGGTCCATCGCTCGCGCATGATGGACCCGGTCGACTTCACGGTCGTCGACGTCATCCCGGTCACCTCCGTGGCTCGTACGCTCCTTGATCTCGCCGCGGCGCTCTCCTTACGTGACCTGGCGTATGCGATCGACCGGGCCGAGCGCATGCAAGTGTTCGACCTTCGTGCCATCGAGGACGTGCTGGCCCGCGCGCGCGGGAAGCGCGGCGCCAAAGCGCTGCGCGAGGCGATCGCCGGATGGAGGCCGGCCGACGTCCGGCGTGAGCTCGAGAACCGCTTCCAAGACCTCGTCCGAGACAGTGGCCTGACCACCCCGGGTATCAACGTCCTGGTCGACGGAGAGCGGTACATCCATGAGGTTGACGCCTTCTGGCGAGCACACGGGCTGATCGTCCAGCTCGACGGCTTCGCCTATCACCGTACGCGCCGCGACCGTGAGAAGGACGCGACCAGCGATGCTGACCTGGAGCTCGCCGGCTACCGCGTCCTGCGCCTGACCTGGGACGACGTCACCGTGCACAAGGAACGCACTCTCCGCCGGTTCGCACGGCTCACAACCCGTGGTGCGGCCAATCCGGGGTCAGATTCCCTTCCTTGAAGGCGCCGGCGCCGATCGTGTGGCTGTCCTTGCGCATGAACATCGAGATCGTGTGCTCGGCCTCGATCCGCAGGCGCTCCTCGAGCGTGCGCCCGATGCCTTTCACGACCGACTCCTTGTCGGAGCGGATCGCACCCTGCGGCAGGGCGGCGATCTCGTGGGCGAGCTCCTGCGCACGCTCGAGCGCCTTGCCGCGCGGCACCACCTCGTTCACGAGCCCGATCCGCTCCGCCTCGTGCACATCGATGCGGCGCCCGGTGATGATCAGCTCCATCGCCTTCGCGAACCCCACCACCAGCGGCAGCCTGACGGTCATCCCGTCGCCGCCCACGATGTTCCAGCGCCGCTCGAGCGCGCCGAACTCGGCGTTCTCGGCCCCGATGCGGATGTCGGCCAGCAGCGCCGTCTCGAGGCCGGCCGCGAACGCATAGCCGTTGACGGCCGCGATCACCGGCTTGAAGATGTCGACGCGGCGGGTGTACCCGCACTCGCCCGGCGAGTTGTAGAGGGAGCGGCGAAAGAACTCGTAGTCGGGGGTCTCCGTCAGCGACGCCGCGTCCGCGAGGTCCCACCCCGCGCAGAACGTCGTCTCACCGGCGCCGGTGATCACCAGCACGAACGCGTCGTCGTCGTCGCGGAAGCGCTGCCACGCGTGGTGCAGCTCCCTGTTCATGGTGCGGTCAACGGCGTTGTGCTGGCCGGGCCGGTTGTAGGTGAGCGTCACGACATGGTCCTGCTGCTCGTAGATCAGGGTCTCGTAGTCCAAGTGATCCTCCTTAGGTAGCCGCGCTGACCCTTTCATACGAAAAAGAAGAGCGCGGTTCGTCCTCCTCGCCTATCTTGGATTTCGGATTCGGGCGCCCCGCGCCCGCAGGGGGGAACTGATGCATTCTTGGCCGATACCGGCGGCACGCTGCCGCCTGCTACTAGCTGCGCTGGTCGTGCTGGCGCTTGCCGTGCCCGCATCGGCCAGAGCAGTCACGCTGCCGTCCGGCTTCCAGGAGACGACCGCGTTCAGCGGGCTCGACCAGCCCATGGTGGTCGAGTTCGCCTCGAACGGTCGCGTCTTCGTCGGCGAGAAAAGCGGCCGCATCAAGGTGTTCGACAACCTCTCGGACACGACGCCGACGCTGTTCGCCGACCTGCGGACGAACGTCCATGACTACTGGGACCGCGGCCTCGAGGGAATGACGCTGCACCCCGACTTCCCGGCCCAGCCCTACGTGTACGTCTATTACGTGCACGACGCCGCGATCGGCGGCACGGCGCCGCGCTGGGGCGACACCTGTCCGGACCCGCCGGGCGGCACGGGCGACGGCTGCGTCGTCAGCGGCCGAGTGTCGAAGCTGACCGCCAACGGCAACGTGATGACAGGCTCCGAGCAGGTGCTGGTCGAGGACTACTGCATGCAGTACCCGAGCCACGCCGGAGGCGGAATGGACTTCGGTGCCGACGGCTACCTGTACGTGACCGGCGGGGACGGCGCAGCCTGGCACTTCAACGACTACGGGCAGGACGGGAACCCGGTCAACCCGTGCGGCGACCCGCCCGGCGGAGCCGGGTCAGCGCTGACGCCGCCGACAGCGGAAGGCGGGCGCCTGCGCGCGCAGGACATGCGCACGACGTCCGATCCGGCCGGCCTCAACGGGTCGCTGATCCGCATCGACCCGAACACCGGGCTGGGAGTGTCCGGCAACCCGTTCTTCTCCAGCTCCGACCTGAAGGCCCGGCGCATCATCGCCTACGGGTTCCGCAACCCGTTCCGGATGACCGTCCGCCCCGGGACCAGCGAGGCGTGGGTGGGCGACGTCGGCAACGCGCGCTGGGAGGAGTTCGACCGCCACACCAACCCGAACGGCCCGGCCGGCAACTACGGCTGGCCGTGCTACGAGGGCACCAACAAGTTCGGCAGCTTCGACTCGCTGAACCTGAACATCTGCGAGAACCTCTACGCGCAGAGCGGCGCGGTCACGAACCCGTACTGGGCCTACGACCACAACAGCGCGATCGTGAGCGGGGAGAACTGCCCGAATTCGGGGAACGCGCTCTCCGGGCTCGCCTTCTACCCGACCAGCGGTGGCTCGTATCCGGCGGCATATGCCGGTGCGCTGTTCTTCGCCGACAACTCGCGCAACTGCATCTGGGCGCTGCTGGCGGGGACGAACGGGCTGCCCGACCCGAACCAGCGCGTGATGTTCGCGGAGGACGCGAACTATCCGGTGGACCTGAAGGTTGGAACGGGAGGGGACATCTACTACGTGGACATCGGGACCGGTGCGATCCGCCGCATCCGCGCCACCGGACCGGCGAACGCGGCGCCGAACGCGCTCGCGGCCGCCGACCCGACGTACGGCACTCTGCCGCTCGAGGTCGACTTCGACGCCACCGGGTCCACCGACCCGAACACCTCGGACACGCTCACCTACGCCTGGGACTTCGACGGCAATGGCACGACGGACTCGACCGCGGCCCAGCCAACCCACACCTACAACACGGCCGGGAACTTCACGGCGCGTCTGACCGTGCGCGACCAGGGCAGCTTGAGCGACACGGACACGGTCGTGATCAGGGCCGGAAATACACCCCCGGCCGTCACCATCGACACACCGTCGGCCAGCGAACGCTGGAGCGTCGGCGACCCGATCGGCTTCTCGGGCCACGCCACGGATGCGCAGCAGGGGACGCTCGCCGGCACCTCGCTCTCGTGGTCGCTCGTCATGCGTCACTGCACGGGTACGACCGGATGCCACTCGCATCAGATCCAGGACTACGCGGGTGTCGCGAGCGGATCGTTCAATGCGCCGGACCATGAGTTCCCGTCCTACCTGGAGCTGACCGTCACGGCCACCGACGCCGGCGGCCTCTCCGACACCGAGACGCTGCGGCTCGACCCGCAGACCGTTCAACTGACCCTCGCGTCGCAGCCCACGGGCGCAGCGCTCACCTTCAACAGCGATGCGGCCACCGGACCGATCGTGCGCGAGGTGATCGCCGGATCGCGCAACTCGATCGGCGCCACGACGCCACAGACCATCGCGGGGCAGAACCACGTTTTCGAGTCCTGGTCCGACGGCGGGGCCGCGAGCCACGACGTGACCGCGCCCAGCACCGACGCGACCATCACCGCGCAGCTCAAGCCCGCCACGACGGTCACGTTCACGCCACAGGCGGACGCGCGCGTGCAGGAGGCCAACCCGACGACCAACTACCCGACGGGGTATCTGCGCACCGACGGAGCGGCCAACCCGGACGTCGAGAGCTACCTGCGGTTCCAGCTCGCGGGGATCGCAGGCCAGGTCGTCAGCGCGAAGCTGCGGCTGCAGAACACCGACAACGCCACGGTCGACGGCCCGGCGGCCTACGCCACCTCGACCACCTGGTCCGAGGGCACCATCAACTGGTCGAACCGGCCCGCCAGGACATCCGGCCCGCACGACGACAAGGGTGCGATCGCGGCCGGCGCGATCACGGAATGGGACGTCACGCCGCTCGTGAACGGCAACGGGCCTGTGGGAATCGCCCTCGCCCAGACATCCGCCGACGGCGCCAACTTCGCCGCCCGTGAGGACCCGACCAGCTCGCGCCGCCCGCAGCTGATCGTGACGTACTCGCCCGTCGCCGACGCGGGACCGCCCACGGCGCCCACCGGCCTGACGGCGCAGGCGACCGGTCCCACCCAGGCGAGCTTGGCGTGGAGCGCCGCCAGCGACGACATCGGTGTCACCGGCTACGAGGTCTACCGCAACGGGACGCTGGTCGCCACGCTCGGCAACGTGACCTCGCATGTGGATCCCGGCCTCTCGCCTTCCACGACATATTCGTACGTGGTGCGCGCGCTCGATGCGGCCGGCAACCGGTCCGCGCCGAGCGACCCGGCAAACGTGATCACGCCCGCCTCGCCCGCCGTGACGACGCTCACTTTCGCGCCAGACGCGGACGCCCGCGTGCACGAGGGCAACCCGTCCAAGAACTACGGTGCGGCGTTCCTGCGCACAGTCGGCGGGGCCAACCTCGACGAGGAGACCTATCTGCGCTTCCAGCTGGCGGGCATCGCCGGCCAGGTCACGAACGCGAGGCTGCGCCTCCATAACGAGGACGCCACGACGGACGGGCCCGCGGCGTACGCGACCTCGAGCTCGTGGACCGAGACCGGCGCTCACGTGGGCCAACCGTCCCGCGCGCACGGGCGGGCCGCACGACGACAAGGGTGCGATCGCCCTCGGCGCGGTGGAGTGGAACGTGACCCCTCTGGTCACGGGCAATGGAGCGGTCTCGTTCGCGCTCGCGACCACCTCGACGAACGGCGCCAACTTTGCCGCTCGCGAGAATGCGACCGCCTCGAAGCGGCCCCAGCTCGTGGTCACCTTCGGGGGCTGAGCCACTGCTTTCACCAATTGGTGTGGCGAGGTCACCAGGACGTGTGTACGGTGGCTGTACTTGATCGCCGCGCCCCTCGCGGCAGGAAATGGATTTCGCACGTCGGCTAGGAGGGCCATGTTTCACGCCATTCTCACCCCCCGTTGCTTCACCGATGCTCGCACGCCTGAACTTCGTCCGCGTGCTCGTCGCGCTGGCCGCCCTCGCGGGCCTGGCCGCGCTTCCGAGCAACGCCTCCGCCGTCATGCTCCAGCCCGGTTTCGAGGAGAGCATCGCGATCGGCGACCTGAACCAGCCGATGGCGATCCAGTTCTCGCAGGATGGTCGCGTCTTCGTCGCGGAGAAGAGCGGCATCATCAAGGTCTACGACGGGCTCGGCGACGAGACCCCGACCGTGTTCGCCGACCTGCGCACCGAGGTCCACAACTACTGGGACCGCGGGTTCATGAGCATGGCGCTGCACCCGAACTTCCCGGCGTCCCCGTACATGTACGTCTACTACGTGCGCGACGCTGCGATCGGCGGCACCGCGCCGCGCTGGGGCATCCCCGGTGCGACGTCCGACACCTGCCCGAACCCGCCCGGCGGCACCGTGGACGGATGCGTCGTCAGCGGCCGGCTCTCGCGGCTGACCGCGAGCGGCAACACGATGACCGATGAGCACGTCCTGATCGACGACTGGTGCCAGCAGTACCCGAGCCACGCCGGTGGCGGCCTCGGCTTCGGGGCAGACGGCTACCTCTACTTCGCGGGCGGCGACGGTGCGGCCTGGCACTTCAACGACTACGGCCAGGACGGCGACCCTGTGAACCCCTGTGGCGACCCGCCCGGCGGCGTCGGCTCGATGCAGACCATCCCCACCGCCGAAGGCGGACGGCTGCGCTCGCAGGACCTGCGCACGCCCGGGGACCCCGTCGGCCTGAACGGCTCGCTGATCCGCATCGACCCGATGACGGGTGACGCTGCACCGGGCAACCCGCTTGCCGGCCACGCGGACGCCAATGCGCGCCGCATGCTCGCCTACGGCCTGCGCAACCCGTTCCGGATGGCGATCCGCCCGGGCACGAGCGACGCCTACATGGCTGACGTGGGCGGCGGCTGGTGGGAGGAGATCGACCGCGTGAACGGCGGCGTCGACCCCGTGAAGAACTTCGGCTGGCCCTGCTACGAGGGCGGCCGGGACCACGGGGATGCGGCTCCTGGCGCCCCGCACACCGGAGCAATGTTCGCCAAGAAGCTGCCCGGCTGGGACGCGATGAACCTCAACATCTGCGAGAACCTCTACGCCGACGGCACGTCCGCCGCGCCGTACTACGCGTACGAGCACGACATCAAGCTCACGGACACCGACAACTGCGACGACAACGGGAACTCCATCTCGGGCATCGAGTTCTACCCCGAGACGGGCTCCTTCCCCAGCTCGTTCGAGGGCTCCCTGTTCTTCGCGGACTACTCGCGCGAGTGCATGTGGGTGATGAAGAAGGGCGCCAACGGGCTGCCCGACCCCACGAAGGTCGAGATGTTCGCCAACCTGGGTATCTACCCAGTGGACCTGAAGGTCGGTCCGGGTGGCGACCTGTTCTTCGTCGACATCGGCTTCGGGGCGATCCGCCGCATCAAGTACTCCGGCGACGACAACCGCACGCCGACCGCGCGCGCCGAGGCCTCTCCCGCCTACGGGCCAGCGCCGCTCGAGGTCGGGTTCGACGCCTCCGGCTCGACCGACCCCGACGGGGACGAGCTCACCTACGAGTGGGACCTGGACGGTGACGGCGAGCTCGACGACTCCACCGAGGCGCACCCGCGGGTGACGTACCCCGAGGGCTCGCACGAGGTCAAGCTGCGCGTGACGGACACGAACGGCGCAAGCCACGAGGACACGCTTCGCATCGAGTCCGGCGAGACGCCGCCGACCGTGGCGATCGTGGCACCCACCGCCGCGCTGAACTGGCACGTGGGCCAGACGATCAACTTCGCCGGCGCGGCCGTCGACGAGCAGGACGGCGCGCTGCCGGCCTCTGCCCTGAGCTGGAAGCTGATCCTGAACCACTGCATCCGCGAGGACGCCTGCCACGCACACCCGGTGCAGGACTTCGACGGGACGGCAAGCGGCGAGTTCGTCGCCCCGGACCACGGCTTCCCGTCGCACATGCTGCTCGAGGTGACGGCCACCGACTCACGCGGTCTGAAGGACACCAAGACCGTCCGGCTCGACCCGCGCACCGTGAACCTGACGCTCGACTCGAACCCGCCGGGACTCACGCTGAACATCGACGAGAAGTCCGGTCCGGCGCCGCTGGTGCACGAGGCGATCGTGGGCTCAACCACGACCATCTCGGCGGAGTCGCCGCAGGTCGTGGGTGACACGTCGTACGGGTTCGGCTCATGGTCCGACGGCAAGGGCGAGAGCCACGAGATCACGGCCGGCAACACGGATGCGACCTACACGGCGAACTTCGAGGCGCTGACCAAGCTGACCTTCGATGCGGTTGCCGACGCCCGGGTCGACGAGGCGAACCCGAACACGAACTTCGGAGGCCAGAACAAGCTCCGCGTGGACGGCGGCGCCGATCCCGACATCAACAGCTACCTGAAGTTCAACGTGACCGGCGTCACCGGTCCGGTCGTGAGCGCCAGGCTCAAGCTTTCGTCCACGACCGGCTCGATCGACGGGCCCACGCTGCGCTCGACGAGCAACTCGTGGACCGAGGGAACGATCAACTGGGCGAACCGCCCGGCCGGTAGCGGCACCGTGATCGACGATCGTGGCCTGATCGGTGACAACGTCCCGGTCGAGTACAACGCCAAGCCGGTCGTGACCGACAACGGGACGTTCAGCTTCGTGCTGGAGCCCGCTTCGAGCGACGGCCTCGACTTCGCCTCCCGTGAGTGGGGCGAGATCGCCAGGCGCCCGCACCTCGAGCTGCTCGTGCTCGGTGCCGACAACGAGGCGCCCAGCCGCGCCGACGGGCCTGGACGCCGAGGCGGTCGACGCACGCCGCGTGGACCTGTCATGGACCTCCGCGACCGACAACCGTGGTGTCACCAACTACGAGATCTACCGTGACGGCGCACTGCTGGCCACGACGGGCAACGTGACGAGCTTCTCGGACACGACCGTCGCGCCGCAGACCGGCTACGAGTACACGGTCAAGGCGCTCGACGCAGCGGCAAACCGCTCAGCGGCGAGCGACGCTGCGACCGTTACGACGCCCCCGGCGCCGCTCACGACGCTGACGTTCACCCCGGTCGCGGACACGCGCGTCGAGGACGGCATGCCGTCGGCGAACTTCGGCTCGTCGGTCAAGCTCCAGTCTGGTGGCGGTGTTCCCAAGCGTGAGAGCTACCTGCGCTTCCAGCTGGCCGGCATCACCGGCGCGGTGGTCGAGGCGAAGCTGCGCATGCAGTCCACCACGGACGGCACGAAGAACGGCCCCGCGCTGCACGGCGCCGGAGGCGGCTGGAACGAGACCGAGCTGGCCTGGTCCAACCGGCCCAGCCACAACTCCTCCGCGGCCGACGACCTGGGCGCCATTCCGAAGGGCACGGTCGCCATGTACAACGCGCAGTCGCTGGTGAACGGCAACGGCCTGGTCAACATGGCGCTGATCTCGGACTACAACGACAGCGTGGACTTCGGCTCGCGCGAGCACACCGACACGGCTTCGCGCCCGCAGCTGATCGTCACGTTCGACTCCTCGAACAACGACGCACAGGCGCCGACGGCTCCGGACACCCTGACGGCCCAGGCACCGACCCAGAACCGGGTCAACCTGGCCTGGGGCGCAGCCACGGACAACGTCGGAGTGACCGGATACGAGATCTTCCGTGACGGCAGCCCGATCGCCACGGTCGGCGCGGTGACGAGCTACGCGGACACCACGGTCAGCCCGCTCACGCACTACGACTACTTCGTGAAGGCGATCGACGCCGCGGGCAACCGCTCCGTCGCCGGGAACACGGCCGGTGTCGACACTCCGGCGCCGCCCGCCAGCACCACGGTGACGTTCAACGTGGTCGCGGACGCACGACTCGAGGAAGGCGCGCCGGACATCAACTTCGGTGCGGTGACCAAGCTGCGTGCGACCAACGCGTCCCCGAAGTTCGAGACGTTCTTCAAGTTCAACCTCGCCGGGATCTCCGGCACGGTGCAGTCGGCGAAGCTCCACGTCTGGGACTGGAACGACGCGACGAACAACGGCCCGGCCGTCTACCAGGCGGGTAACTCCTGGACGGAGAGCGGCATCACCTGGAACAACCGCCCGGCTCGTATCGGGGGCCCGTCCGACAACAAGGTGGCGATCCCGGTCGAGACATGGGTCGAGTACGACGTCGTCCCGTTCGTCCTCGGCAATGGAGAGCTCACGCTCGTGCTGGTCGGTGACTCGACGGATGGCGCCAACTTCGCCTCCAAGGAGTTCAACGACCCGAGCAAGCGGGCAAAGCTCGAGGTGACCTTCGGTGGCTAGAGCTCTGCTTCTACCTCGATCGCGCTGGACACTCCGCCCCTGAGGCGGAAGCCGCCGAGCTTCTCCAGCAGTCCCCGCATCTCGTGGTTCTCGGCCAGTAGCAGTGCCGTGAACCGGCTCACGCCCTCCTCACGGGCGCGCTCCGTCAATTGACTCATGAGTTCCGTTCCGACCCCGCGGCGCTGCCAGTCGTCGACGATCGTGATCGCGAACTCCGCTGACGCCGGATCGGCGGCGGAGCGCACGTAACGGGCGACCCCGATGGGTTCGCCGGTCTGCTCCTCGAATGCGATCAACGCCTCGTGGTCGTGGTGGTCGACCTCGGTCAGGTAGACGAGGTCCATCGGGCGCAGCTCGGTGAGGGGAGACAGGAAGCGCTTGTAGACGGACTCCTGGCTGAGGCGCTCGAACCCGCGCTGGAGCACTGGTTTGTCATCGGGCTCGATCGGGCGCACCCGGATGCGCGCCCCGTCGCGCAGCGTGACGAGCAAGCTCTAGACGACGAGCGCCGGAGCGGGCTGGCCTGCCTCCGCGCTGGCGAGCAGCTCTTCCAGCGAGCGCTCGACAGCACCGGCCAGCGCCTGGGCGTCGGGCAGGCTCTTCCGGTCTGCGTAGATCCCGAAGAATCCGCGCTCGGCCACCGTCGTGAAGCCGATCGAGACGGCGTGGCGGTCGGCAAGCGGGACGACCGGGTAGGCCTCCTCCAGCGGGCAGCCGGCCATCCACAGGGGCTGGCGCGGGCCCGGGATGTTCGACACGGTGAGGTTGTACGCGCGGGCGCTCGCCACCGCGTGGGACACGGCGTGCTGGACCGGATGAGGAACGAACGACACGGCATCCAGCGCCTGCTCGGCACCGCGCGGCTCGCCCGCCTCCTTGCGCTTCGTCATCGCGAGGCGAACCTCCTCGAGGCGCCGCAGCGGCGACGGCTCGTCGCACGGCAGCTCGACGAAGACGAACGAGATCCGGTTGCCGAGGTCGGCGGCGGCGCCGTCTCGCAGGCTGACGGGCACCATCGTCTTGAGCCGCGATGGTGTCTCGCCGCGATCGTGCAGGTACGAGCGCACACCGCCCGCCGCGACGGCCAGCACGACATCGTTGACCGTCGTCCCGAAGTGCTTCTTGATGCGGCGCAGGTCCTCGAGCGGCCGTGAGACCGTCGCCAGGGTGCGAAGCGGCGAGATGGGCTCGTTCAGCGTCTCGTGCGGGGTGGAGGGGGAGAGGGTGTGGAACAGCGCGCGACCCGCGCGAAACGCCTCCCCGGCGATGCCGAAGACCCGCCTCGGTGAGCGGACCACCTGCGCGGGGATCTCCAGCACGCGCAGCTGGTCCCGGACGCGGTCTCGCACCGCGCGTGTCAGGAGCTCGCTCTGGCCCGGCTCGGAGGGCGGGTTCCACGGCCCCACCGGGTCGACGGGCGGAGGCTCCGCGGTCGCATCGCAGAACAAGCTTGCAAGCTCCACCGCCGCGATGCCGTCGACCATGCAGTGGTGCGCCTTGCCGACCACGCCGATGCGGCCGTCCGACAGCCGGTCCGTGATCCACACCTCCCACAGCGGCCGGTCGCGCGCGAGCGGCGTCGAGTAGACGTGCTCGACCAGCCGCCCGATCTCCCGCGCGTTCGAGTGGCGCACGTGGTGGCGGATGTCGAAGGCGGGATCGTCGATCCACTCCGGGTCGTGTAGCCCCAGGGGCACCCAGGCCAGCTTCTGCCGGTAGCGCGCCGCGAACGGGACCCGAGCCTCGATCCGGTCGCGCAGCTCGCCGAAGGGAGGGGTCTCCATCCCCGGCGGCGGCCGGAAGAGCGCCACCCACCCGACGTGCATGTGGGCGGTGGGGGACTCGATCTCGAGGAACGCCGCATCGAGCGGCGAAAGTCGCATGCTGCGGCCGTTCGGTCGCGCCGATGGCATCTCTCCATCTCCTCCGGTTGGAAAAAGCCGCCGCGCGTCATGGTCTCACCGGCGATCGCGCGACGCTACCTCTCGAGTTTGAATTTCCGCGCAAGCTCCGCACGAAACTTGCTATCCGTCCACTGTGCGCTCCGACGACGCGACCGTGAGACCCGCCGAGAGGCCCACGGGGTAGGGGTCTGACCCGGTCACCTCGCGCAGCGCGGGGGGAAGCGCCTCGAGCTCTGCGAGGGCCCGCGCCCGGATTACCTCCAGCGGCTCGCTCCCGACCCGCTTGCCCGCACGCATCGCAGGGACCAGCAACGGCTGTCCCGGGAGTTGCTCCGCAGCCGAGGCGATCACGTCACCCTGCATCCGGCCGCCCTCGTAGCGGCGGAAGACCTGCTTCGGCCCCGGAAGCGTGGCCTTGCCCGGCGAGGTCTTGATCGTGCCGCGCCAGCCTCCCTGCGCGGCGCGGTCGGCCACCAGCTTGTACACACCGCCGACGGCCGGGGAGTCGCGGCTCGTACCGAGCTCCGTGCCGACTCCCCAGCGGTCGATCGGCGCGCCGCTTGCGACCAGGCCGGCGATCAGGTGCTCGTCGAGGTCGCCGCTGGCGATGATCCGCGTCTCGCGTCATCCCGGCCTCGTCGAGCGCCCGCCGGGCTGCCCGCGAGAGCTCCAGCAGGTCGCCGGAGTCGATCCGCACACCGCTCAGCGGGACGCCGACCGTGCGCGCAGCCTCGATCGCATGGCGCACTCCCGCGAGCGTGTCGTAGGTGTCGACCAGCATGACGGTGTTGTGGGGCGTGTCCTCCATGAAGGCGATGAACGCCTCACGCTCGTGCGCGAAGGACATCACGTAGGAGTGGGCCATCGTGCCGACCGGCTGCAGGCCGTAGCGCATCGCGGCCGCCACGTTGGAGGTGCCCCCGGCACCCGCGATCGCGGCGGAGCGCGCCGCCTTCATGGCCGCGTCGACACCGTGGCCGCGGCGCGGGGAGAAGTCGATCAGCCGTCCCTGGGTGTCCGGTGTGCCGCCTCCGATCGCGAGCGACGATCCGGGCTGCCTTGGTCGCGATCGCGGTCTGGAAGTTCAGCTGGTTCAGCAGCAGCGTCTCCAGCAGCTGGCCCTCGATCCGCGGTGCGGTCACCCGCAGGAGCGGCTCGTTCTCGAACACGACCGTGCCCTCCGGCATCGCGTCCACGTCACCGGTGAAGCGCACCGATGCGAGGTGGTCGAGGAAGGGCTGCTCGAACCCGATGCTGTTGCAGGTACTCGACCTCGCGCGGCCCGTAGCGCATCGCCTCCACGAGCGACAGGGCCGGGCCGAGACCGGCGGCCAGCAGCCATTTGCGCTGCGGTGGCAGACGGCGCACGAACAGCTCGAACACGGCGACGTCGTTCATGCCGCGGCGGTGATAGCTGGCGGCCATCGCCAGCTCGTACTGGTCCACCAGCAGCGACGTCTCGGCTGCGGTCAGCAGCCCTGGGTCGTCCGGGTCGCCGTCGCGCGCGACCGTCACCGTGTCTCCGGCGGGCTGGGCCCTGCTACTTGGCGGGAGGCTCGGAGGTCTTCACGAGCGACCGTGCCCGCCGGTGCAGCGCCTCGAAGTCCTTGGTGACCCCGGAGATTGCGGTGCGGGCGCGGCGAAAGCTCTCGGGGATGTCCCACTCGGCGGGGACGGCCTTGGCCGTCGTCTGCGCGGCCGGCGGGGGCGCGGCTTGGTCGGTTGGGGCAGAGGATCCGATCACCTTCCCCGGGAAGATAGTGATCCCACGTTCACTTCGCCACCCGGTCGCAGGCCTGGGCTCCGTTTCCCTCACGGAACCCGGTGCACCTCGAGCAGGTTGGTGCCGAGTCCCTGCCCCGCGAGTCCTGCTGTGATGCCGATCAGGTCACCGGGCTTGGCAAGGCCCAGCTCCCTCGCGCGCAGGGCACAGCCGGCAAGCAGCTCGTCGAGTGTTGGCGCGTCGCCGTGGTGTGCCGAGGTGACGCCGAAGAGCAGGTTCAGACGGCGCACGGTCGCCGGTCGCTCGGACAGCGCGAGCACGGGCACGCGCGGCCGGTGCGCAGACACCAGCCGGGCAGTCCGTCCGCTGCGGGTCGGGACCACCAGGGCGGCCAGGTCCAGCTGGTAGGCGGCGACCACGGCGCTGTAGGACACCGTGTCGGCGACGTCGCGCTCGGCGTGCCCGGTGCGCTTGCAGGAGCCAGTCGTCGTAGGGGAGGTGTCGCTCCGTCACCTCGGCGATGCGCGACATCATGCGCACCGCCTCGATCGGGTGTTGCCCGATCGCGGTCTCCTCGGAGAGCATCAGCGCGTCGGTCCCGTCCCACACGGCGTTCGCCACATCGGTCGCCTCGGCGCGCGTCGGCCTGGTGGATCGCACCATGGACGCGAGCATCTGGGTGGCCGTGATGCACGGCTTCGAGTACTGGCCGGCAAGGGCCAGCAGTCGCTTCTGGATCAGCGGGATCTCCTCGATCGGCACCTCGATCCCGAGGTCGCCGCGCGCGACCATGATCCCGCCGGTGCACGCCTGCACGATCTCCTCCGCGTTCTCGGCTGCCTCGCGCCTTCTCGATCTTCGCGATCACCGGGATGTCGGCGCCGCGCTCGGCGAGGCGCGCGTTGACCGGTTCCAGGTCGCTCGCGTGTCGGACGAACGACACCGCGAGCAGGTCGATGTCGTGCTCGACAGGCGAAGTCCACCCAGTCGAGGTCCGACTTCGCCCACTGCCGCGGGCAGTGCTTCCACGCCGGGCAGGTTCATGCCCTGGTGCGATGCGACCGTGCCGCGGGTCTCGACGCGTGTGACTGACCTCGCGAGTCCCCCGCCTCGCGCACGCGCAGCCGGATCGAGCCGTCCGCGAGGTAGATCACGTCGCCGCGCTTCACCGCGCCGGGCAGCCCGGCCAGCCGACCGGGATCGAATCGGGTCCCGACTTCCCCGCGGTCGTGAGCGTGAGCGACTGCCCGTTGCGCAGGTGCATCACGCCGCCCTCGATCTCGCCGAGCCGCAGCTTCGGCCCCGGGATGTCGCCCAGCAGTCCGACCTCGCGGCCGGCTTCCGCGGCAGCCTTCCGCGCCATCGTGACCAGGCGCGCGTGGTCTTCCTTCGTGCCGTGGGAGAAGTTCAGCCGCAGCACGTCAGCACCGACCGAGATCAGGCCGGTGAGGATCTCGGGGTTGTGAGTGGCGGGGCCGAGGGTCGCCACGATCTTGGTGCGGCGCATCCGCCCATTATGTAGCTCGCTCAGGTCAGTCGAGGTCGAGCCCGGACAGGAACTCCTCCGCCTCGCTCCAGCGGCCCGGGGGTACGCGCAGCGAGACGTCTCCACGGCCGAACCGGTCCAGCTCCCAGTCCGAGGTGATCACGGCCTCCATGCCCGCCTCCTCCAGGTGCTGGCGCCAGGCACGCGCGGTCTCGACATCGCCGAAGTCGTGGACGACGTCCCAGTCGTCGAAGCGCGGGTCACCGATGTGCAGCTCGCGCTGACCGGCGGCCGGCCGTTCGCCGCGTGGGCGGCGCCGGAGCCAGCTCACGGCCGTGACCGGGCAGTGCGACATTCGCGGATACATACGCCGGTTTAGTATGCCCCGCCTAGCGATAGGAGGAGCAATGCACCAACCAGATCTCTCCGGCCGGGTGGCGGCGATCACCGGTGCCTCGTCCGGTATCGGCGAGGCGACGGCCGTGACGCTCGCCCGCGCGGGCGCCGCCGTCTCGCTGGCGGCGCGCCGCAGCGACCGGATCGACGACGCTCGCCGAAGCGCATCGAAGCAGACGGCGGCCGCGCGCTCGCGATCGAGACCGACGTCAGCGACGAGGCGCAGGCGAACGCCTTCGTCACGCGCACGAAGGAGGAGCTCGGGCGCGCTCGACATCGCTCGTCAACAACGCCGGCGTGATGCTGCTCGGGCCCGTGATCGGGCCGACACGAGCGAGTGGCGCCAGATGATCGACGTCAACCTGCTCGGCCTCCTGTACTGCACGCATGCCGCCCTGCCCGATCATGGGTGAGCAGGGCAGCGGGCACATCGTGAACGTATCGTCGGTGGCGGGGCGATTCGCGAGCCATCGGGCGCTGCTGTCTACAACCTGACGAAGTTCGGCGTCAACGCTTTCTCGGAGGCGCTGCGTCAGGAGGTTGCGCCCGCCAACGTGAAGGTCACGGTGATCGAGCCCGGGTTCGTGGCGACGGAGCTTCAGGGCCACAACAAGCACCCGATGGTGGTCGACGCGATCGCGAAGATGCGCGAGGAGATCGGCGAGCCGCTCGCGCCGGAGGACATCGCGGAGGCGATCCTGTACGCGGTCGGCGGACCCGAGCGCGTGGCGGTCAACGAGGTGCTCGTGCGCCCCGCAGGACAACGACGGTAGCGATGCGGCCGTCACGTTCCAGGCGCCCGGGGAGGTGCGCGTCGAGGAGCGGCCCGAGCCCGAGCTGCTCGCACCCGACGACGCGATCGTGCAGGTCGAGGCGACCGGCGTGTGCGGCTCTGACCTGCACATCTACCACGGCCGCGTGAAGATCGAGCCCGGGTTCACGATCGGGCACGAGTACGTCGGCGAGGTGATCGCCGCCGGCGACGCGGTCACGAAGGTCGACGTCGGCGACCGCGTGCTGGGCTGCTTCCAGACCGCGTGCGGATCGTGCTTCTTCTGCATGCGCGGCGAGTACCACAAGTGCGACGAGTCGCGCGTCTTCGGTCACGGCGCGACGCTCGGCTCGCTGCAGGGCGCGCAGGCGGAGCAGGTGCTGGTGCCGCGCGCGAACCTCACGCTGCGGCGGGTGCCGGACGGGATGTCCGACGACGCCGCGCTGTTCGCGGGCGACGTGATGGGTACGGGCTACCACTCGGTCGTCGCGGCCGGCATGAAGCCCGGCGACACGGTGGTCGTGCTGGGCCTCGGCCCCGTCGGGCTGTGCGCCGTGCAGGCGGCGCGCGCCTGCGGGCGCCGCGCGCGTGATCGGCGTCGACACGGTGCAGGATCGGCTCGCGGTCGCGCGCTCCTTCGGCGCCGAGGCCGTGCACCTCACCGAGGAGGACCCGCGCGCCGCCGTCAAGGCCGCCACCGACGGCCGCGGCGCCGATGTCGTGGTCGACGCGGTGGGGCACCCCGACGCGCTCGACATGGCGTGCCGCATGGCGCGCAAGGCTGGGACCGTCTCGGTGGTCGGCGTCTACGCCGAGCGCTGCGAGCTGCACATGGGCGTCGTCTGGATCAAGGCGCTGAAGATTGGTCACGGGACACGCGAACGTGATCGCGCACGTCGACTCGGTGCTCGCCATGATGGCCAACGGCGTGCTCGATCCGACGCCGCTCGTCAGCCGCCACATGAAGCTCGAGGACGCACCTGACGCATACGAGGCCTACGCAAACCGCGAGGCGCTCAAGATCGTGATGTCCCCCTAGACATAGGAGTCGAAGGAGTCGAATGACCGTCACCGCACCACCCGATTCGCTGTCCGACGCCGCGCGCCGCTTCCTCCAGGGCCCGAAGAAGCTCTTGATCGGCGGGGAGTGGCGAACGGCTGTCGACGGGCGCACCTTCGAGTCGATCGACCCGGCGACCGGCGAGCCGATCGCCGAGGTTGCACACGCGGGCGCCGCGGACGTCGACGCCGCGGTCGCGCGCGGCGCGAGCCGCGTTCGAGGACGGCAGCCCCTGGCGCAAGCTGCCGGCTGCCGCGCGCGGGCAGCTGCTGAACGCGCTCGCCGATCTGGTCGAGGAGCACGCGCAGGAGCTGGCGGAGCTCGAGTCGCTCGACAACGGCAAGCCGGTCACCTATGCGCGCGCGATCGACATCGGCCTCACGACCGCCCACTTCCGCTACTTCGCCGGCTGGCCGACCAAGATCGAGGGCGAGGTGATCCCGGTGGCGGGCGGCGACGGGATGCTGGTGTACACGCGCAAGGAGCCGGTCGGCGTGGCCGGCCAGATCATCCCGTGGAACTTCCCGCTGATGATGGCCGCCTGGAAGCTGGCGCCGGCGCTCGCCGCCGGCTGCACGGTCGTGCTCAAGCCGGCCGAGCAGACGCCGCTGACGGCGCTGCGGCTCGGCGAGCTTGCGCTCGAGGCGGGCTTCCCCGCAGGCGTCCTGAACGTCGTCACCGGCGACGGCGAGACCGGCGCGGCGATCGTCGACCATCCGGGCGTGGACAAGATCTCGTTCACCGGCTCGACGGCGGTCGGTCGCGAGATCGGCGCGAAGGCGGGCCGCGCGTTGAAGCGCGTGACGCTCGAGCTGGGCGGCAAGTCGCCCAACATCATCCTCCCCGACGCCAACCTGAAGGCCGCGATCGGCGGCTCGTTCCAGGGCATCTACTTCAACGCCGGCCAGGCCTGCAACGCCGGGCTCGCGGCTGTTCGTGCACAAGGACCAGTTCGACGAGGTCGTGTCCGCGCTGGCGGAGCGCGCGCCGAAGATGAAGATGGGCCCCGGGCTCGCGCCCGACACGCAGCTCGGCCCGGTCGTGTCGGCCGAGCAGCACGCGCGCGTCACGGGCTACATCGAGAAGGGCAGGTCGGAGGGCGCGGAGCTGGTTGCCGGCGGCGGCGAGCGCAGCCCCGGATACTTCGTCGAGCCCACGCTGTTCACGACGACCTCCGACGACCTCGCGATCACGCGCGAGGAGATCTTCGGCCCGGTGCTGGTGGCGCAGCCGTACGACTCCGTCGAGGAGGTCGCGCAGCGAGCGAACGAGACCGAGTACGGCCTGGCGGCCGGGGTCTGGACGCGCGACATCGGCGACGCGCACCGGCTTGCGGCGCTGCTGCGCGCGGGCACGGTGTACGTGAACGTCTGGGGGCTGACGGATCCGGCGGCGCCGTTCGGCGGCTACAAGGCCTCCGGCGTGGGACGCGAACACGGGCGCGCGGGGCTCGAGGAGTACCTCGAGACGAAGACGATCTGGACGAGCCTGAGTTGAAGCAGGGGATCGTCGCCGAGCAGCCGGTGTGCTCGCGCTGCGAGACGCCCGGGCAGCGGCTCGGCCGCAAGTGTCCCAAGTGCGGCCGCCGCTACTGGAGCGGCGGGCTGCTGCGGATGCTGCTCGGCGGAGGGGCGGGCGTCAAGCGCTGAGCTCGCGCACGAGCGCCCGCACACGCGCGGCGATCTCGTCGCGGATCTCGCGCACTTCCTCGACCGGCTGGTCCTTCGGATCGCGCAGGTCCCAGTCGATGTAGCGCTTGCCGGGGATGTAGGGGCACTCGTCTCCGCACCCCATCGTCACGACGACGTCGGCCCACTGCGCGAGATCGTCGGTCAGCTTCCGCGGAACGCGACCGGACACGTCGATTCCCAGTTCGCGCATCGCCTCCACGACCTGCGGGTGCACGCGCTCGCCGGGAGTGGTTCCCGCCGATTGCGCCTCGTGCGCCGCACCCGCCTCGCGCTCGAACAGCGCGCGGCTCATCTGCGAGCGGCCCGCGTTGTGCAGGCAAACGAACAAAACCCGCGCCATCAGGCGAGGGTGACCCCGATGATCTTCAGGCGGCGGGTGAGCGCGTTCAGCCCGTACTCGCCAAGCGCACCGTCTGCGACGCCGAGCACGTCCCACGCTCCTTCGCTGGGCGGCGATACGGATTCGGCCACGGCCGGGAGCAGGTCGACGATACGCCGGCGCACGACCTCCGCCATCGCGGGGTCGGCCTGCACGGCGCTGCGCAGGAAGTACGTGCCCCAGGCGATGTGGCGCTGCTCGTCGGCCGCAATCTTGCCGTAGCCGTCCACGAAGCCGGGCAGCACACCGCGCTCCCGCAGGAAGTCGAGCAGGAAGTGGGATGCCGTGATCCCGAGCGTTCCCTCGATGATCATGTGGTAGGTCGTCACGAAGTCGACCTTGACCTCACGGTTGCGAGGATCGGCGCGCAGCCTGTCGTGGGCATCGACCAGCGCCTCGTCGAAGACCTTCGCGGAACGGGTCGCCGAGCACCTCGCGCGCACGCGCGACATGCGACCCGATCGCGGCCGGGTCGGCGATCACCTCGTTCTGGAAGCGTGCGTAGAACTGCATGTGCCGCACCTCGTCGACCAGCTGCGTGGACAGGTAACTGCCCTCCTCCTCGTCGTCCTGGGCCAGCACCAGCCCGCAGAACTGCGTCGAGATCCGCTCCTCGGCCACCATCAGGGAGCTCAGCACCCAATAGAGGAGGTCACGTTCGCCGTCTGCGAGCGCCGCCCAGTCGGTGCGGTCGCGGGTCAGGTCGACATCCTGCGCCGCCCATTGCGAATGCTCCCAGTCCTCGTACAGCTGTTGGGGTGTGCGCAGACGTGGTTGCGCGACCTCGACGCCCATCACGCGCAGCAGGCCGCGGCGGCCGGAGCGTCGTGCTCGACGTCCTCGAGCACCGTGAAGACCTCCCACGGCGTGCCGTCGGGGTCCGTGACCCAGATCTTGTCCTGCCGTGCGTAGCAGCACGTCGTGTCCATCTCGTCGAACGTCGCGAGGCCGGCACGCTTGAGCCGGAGTCTGGTCGCAAGCACCTCGTCCGTGGAGGAAACCTTGATGCCGCCGTGGTTGAACGCGCCGAGACCGTCCCCGCGCTCGCCCTGGATCAAGGCGAGCACGATCCCCGGGTCGTCGGGCTCGAACTTGACATAGCCAGGCCGCTGCTTGACGGGTTCGGCGTCCAGCAGCGCGCGGTAGAAGGGGGTCGAGCGGTCCACGTCGGAGACGGTGATCGCAAGATGTGGCTTCATTTCAGCCATGTCGACAGCTCCTTAACAGCTTCGGGGATCACGTAGTAGTAGGCCCACAGCCCTCGTCGCTCGACGTCCACGAGCCCGGCCTCGCGCAGCACCTTCAGGTGATGGGAGACGGTCGGCTGCGAAATATCGAACAGCGGTGTCAGCTCGCACACGCACACCTTCCCGGCGTGCTTGCCCAGGACGTCCACGAGCTGCACGCGAATCGGGTCGGAGAGGGCACGCGCGATCGAGGCGATGCGCTGCGCCTCGGTCGCAGTGACCGCCGGGTGCACGAGCGGCTCGCAGCACGGTTGCCCCGGCGGCCGCTTCACCTTGTGCTGAGTCTTGAGCGCAGTGGTCACGACCACAGTGATATCACATTACATCGATATCCATCAATGCAATCCCGTTTACTTCATGATCTGGCGGAATGGCACTCGCTCACGACGCGACCGATCTGCTCCAGCGTCTGATCCGGCTCAACACGGTCAATCCGCCCGGGAACGAGCGTGTGGCCCAGGAGATGTTGCGGTCCGAGCTCGAAGCGGCGGGCTTCGAGTGCGAGCTCGTCGGCATGACCGAGGAGCGACCCAACCTGATCGCCAGGTTGCGGGGCGCGGGAGATGGGAAACGGCTCTGTTATCTGAGCCACGTCGACACCGTGCTCGCGGATCCGGCGGAGTGGAGTGTGGACCCGTGGTCGGGGGCGCTCAAGGACGGATACGTCTGGGGGAGGGGCGCGCTCGACATGAAGGGGCAGGTTGCCTGTGAGGTCGCCGCCGCGTGCAGTCTGGGGCATGCCGGCTGGCGACCCGAGCGCGGCGAGCTGCTGGTCGTCGTGACGTGCGACGAGGAGGCGGGCGCGACGTACGGCGCCCAGTGGTTGTGCGAGCACGTTCCCGAGAAGGTGCGCTGCGACATGGTCGTCAACGAAGGGGCGGGCGAAGTCTTGGAGTTCGGGGGGCGCCGCATGTACACCCTGTGCATTGGTGAGAAGGGCGTGTTTCGTTTCAAGCTGACCACTCACGGGCGCGCAGGCCATGCCTCCATGCCAGGGATCGGCGACAACGCATTGCTGCGGATGGTCGACGTGCTCGGCCGCCTGGACGGGCGCCAGCCCCCGTTCGATTCCTATCCGGTGGGCGTGGCGTGTCTCGAAGCGCTCACCGGCGCGGCCGTCGAGGACGTGTCGGCCGCACTGGCAAATATGAGAGAGGTCGAGCCGCGCTTGGCCGACCAGTTCGAATCGATGATGCGCGTGACGATCGCCCCGACCATGATCCGGGCCTCCGAG
This sequence comes from uncultured Solirubrobacterales bacterium, assembly GCA_963762195.1. Lineage (GTDB taxonomy): Bacteria > Actinomycetota > Thermoleophilia > Solirubrobacterales > JBBDJG01 > DASRIA01. The sequence goes on from CAVXJX010000001.1 coordinate 88,204, forward strand.
AAGGAGAACGTCATCCCGTCACGCTGCACCGTGCGCGTCGACTGCCGAGTGCCGCCAGGAATGGCACAGGAACACGTGCGGCGGCGGGTCGAGGACCTGCTCGGGCCCGCGGACGACGGGGATTACACGCTCGAGTTCAGCGAGGACGTGATCGGCAACAGCTCGCCGCCCGAATCGGAGCTGGTCGAGCATCTGCGCGAGTACGTCAGCCGCGCAGACCCTGGCGCGGCCCTATTACCGCTGGTTTTGACGGGTTTCACGGACAGCCATTGGTTCCGGAAGGCCTTTCCTGAGTGCGTCGCCTATGGGTTCTTTCCGCAACGCGCGATGTCGCGCTGGGACACCACACCTTTGATACACGCGCCCGACGAACGCATCGCTGTCGACGACATCGAGTTCGCTTCGCGGTTCTTCAGCGAGCTCGCACCCGCCATTTTGCGCTAACAGGTCACGCGGTCGCGCGCAAGGTGCCCGAAATTACGCCTTGCGTTGCCATCCGGCGTATGAAATAAACATCGCTCGTCCCCTAGCGAGAGGAGTGAGATGTCTCCAGCTGCTCGCAGATCTTCACGCAAGAAGAGCGCCGCACGGAAGAAGACGGCGCGGAAGAGCACTGCGCGCAAGTCAACGGCGCGCAAGCCTGCACGGAAGACAGCTGCGCGCAAGAGCACGGCGCGGAAGAAGACAGCACGCCGGCCGGCACGGAAGACGACGGCGCGCAAGAAGACAACCGCGCGTAAGCCCGCACGGAAGAAGACGGCGCGCAAGAGCACCGCTCGCAAGACAACCGCACGGAGAAAGACTGCGCGTAAGCCTGCACGGAAGAAGACGGCGCGCAAGAGCACCGCTCGCAAAACCGCGCGCAAGCCCGCACGGAGGAAGACCGCGCGCAAGCCCGCACGGAAGAAGACGGCTCGCAAGACAACCGCGCGCAAGCCCGCACGGAGGAAGACCGCGCGCAAGCCCGCACGGAAGAAGACGGCTCGCAAGAGCACCGCGCGGAAAACGGCACGTCGCCCGGCGCGCAAGACGGCGGCCCGCAAGACGGCTCGTCGCAAGACCGCCCGCCGGCGGTAAGGAAGGCGATCGGAAGTTGAAAGGGGCGGCCGCGGCCGCCCCTTTTGCGTTGGGGTTGCGGCCGCACCTTGACCAAGGAGGCCTGAGTACCTAGAATCTAGGTATGAGGTACTCCGTCCTCGGGTTCCTGATCGACCAGCCGATGCACGGCTACGCGCTGAAGCGGGCGCTTTCGCCGGCGTTACCTCCCAGGCAGCAGATGAACGACGGGGTCCTCTACCCGCTGCTGAAGCGCCTCGAGACCGACGGCCTCGTACGTAAGCGCGTCGAGCGCGGAAAGGGGGGGCGAGACCGGCACGTGTTCCATCCGACCGCCAAGGGGAGGCGCGTGTTCGAGCAATGGCTCGCCGGCCCGGACGACGAGGGTGACGAGGTCGCCTACGACTTCCTGCTCGGCCACCCGTTCCTCACCAAGTGCCTTTTCTTCAACAGGCTGACCCCGGCGGAAGTTCTCGCGAAGTTCGAGGACCAGCTGGCCGACTGCACCGCGAAGGTCGAGGCGTTCAGGGCGATTCGCGCACGAATGGTCGGACGGGGAGTGGGCGGGCACCGCGTTGCCGTGCTCGATCTGGGAATCGCACAACAGAAGGAGAAGGAACGATGGCTGAAGCGAATGATCCGGGAGTCGCAGCAGGGCCAATCTCCGAAGGCGGCATGACGGTGACGCGCGAGATCGATCGGCGCTCCATCGACATGTGGGCTCCGATCGTCCCGGTTCCCGAAGTGATGCACCATGTCTCTCAGCACTTTCCCCGCGAGATGGCGGGCTACCTACGCGTCTTCTACAAGCGCGAGCCCGACGTCGAGGAGTTCGGGCGCGCGGCGGCCGGAATGCAGATGAGCGACGAAGACCTCGTGGCCGTGTTGGACGCCGCAGGGATCGAGCGCACTCTGATCACGGGCTTCGACGAGTGGTCGAGCGTGCACGAGACGTTCATCCCGAACGATCTCGTGGTGTCGCTCGCCGAGCGGCACCCCGGCAGGTTCATTCCGTTCGCAGGCGCTGACGTCCTGAAGGGCATGGACGCTGTGCGCGAGTTCGAGGAGCTGGTGCGCGACCGCGACTTCCGCGGGCTGAGCGTGCGGCCGTTCATGGTGGGGCTCCCCGCCGACGACCGCCGCTACTACCCGCTGTACGCCAAGTGCGTCGAGCTCGACGTGCCGGTCAGCATCCACAGCTCGGCCAACTGGACGACGGTTAGCGTGAACGACCTCGGCCACCCGCGTCACATCGACGTGGTCGCCGCCGACTTCCCCGAGCTGAAGGTGATCGTGAGCCACGCCGGCTATCCCTGGGTGCTGGAGGCATGCCTGCTTGCCTGGAAGTACCCGAACGTGTACCTCGAGCTTGCGGCACACCGCCCGCGGTACCTTGCTGCGCCGGGGACCGGATGGGAGCCGCTGCTGCGGTTCGGAACGACCACGATCAAGGACAAGGTGCTGTTCGGAACCGGCTGGTTCCTGCTGGGCCGGCCGCCGGGTCAGATCGTCGACGAGTTCCGCGCGCTGCCCGTCGACGACGAGGTGATGGACATGTGGATGTGGCGCAACGCCGATGCGCTGCTCGGCGCCGGCGTGCCCGCGTAGCTAGAAGAGGCTTTCTTGCCGCGCCGCCGGCTGCGCGGTCGGCACATGCTCCTCGCGCCGGCGCCCGCGCGCGGTCCCCGGCCGCGGCCGGGGGCGCGGACGGTTCCGCGGGCGCACACCGTCCACGACCTGCTGGATCCGCTTGCGCTCCTCGCTCGGCACGTAGGCGCCCCGCTTGTACAGCTCCTCGTAGCGGGAGACCAGATCCGGCCGGTACGTGCGCAGCCAGTCGAACCAGATGCCCTTCACCTCGCCACGCAGGTGGAGCGGGACGGTCGCCATGCTGATCGCGCCGTTCTCGGCGGCGATGCGCATGATCTCACCGACCTGCTCCGGCGCGTCGTTCACGCCGGGGATCACGGGGGCTACCAGGATCCCGGAGGGCACCCCCGCCTCGTTCATCTTGCGCACCGCCTCGAGCCGCGCGCGGGGGGAGGGGGTGTGCGGCTCGGTCTCGCGCCACGTCTTCTCGTCCAGCGTCGGCACCGAGAAGTACACGGACACGCCGGGACCTGCCGCAAGCTCGCTCAGGATGTCGATGTCGCGCAGCGCGAGTGGCGACTTCGTGACCAGCGAGCCCGGCGTGTCGGTGTCGAGCAGCGCTCGCCAGATGTCGGGCATCAGCTTGTAGCGGCTCTCGACCCACTGGTACGGATCCGTGTTGGTCCCGAGGGCGACGTGCTCGCGCTTCCACGACGGACGCGAGAGCTCGGCGCGCGCCACCTCGGGCACGTTGACCTTCACGACGATCTCCCGCTCGAAGTCGCGGCCCGCGCCGAGGTCGAGATATGTGTGAGTGGTGCGGGCGTAGCAGAAATGGCACGCATGGGAACATCCCCGATATGGATTGATCGTCCACCGGAACGGCATCCGGGAGCTCTTGGGCACACGGTTCAGGGCCGACTTGGCTCGCACCTCATGGAAGCGGATGTCCAAGGCCTCGGGTGCGTCGAACGTGCGGATGACGGCGTCCGCTCCCAATCGCGGGAGCGGACGCTCCGTCTCATGGCCAACTTCCAGGTTCTGCCATCGCACGAACACATGTTCGCACACGATCCGGACGCAAGCGCTCGGTCACTGGAGCGAAGTGCGCGCCATATCGGTCGTACTACGACCGAAACGCACGCACCAACGCGAGCGTCGCACCACCGCGGCCGCGCGGGCCCTACGAGCGGGCGGTGTCGGGCTCGAGGCCCAGCTCGCCGGCGCGCTCGGCCAGCGAGTCGATCACGAACTGGACGTGCTCGTCGAACGTCATCCCGGACTCCGGCTCGAGCTCCGCGGCACCTGTGTACACCTCGTCGCGGTGGACCCCGGCCGCGAAGCTGGGCTGCTTGAGCTTCTTCTTGACCGATTTCGTCTTCATGCCGTGGATGCCCTCCGGCCGTACATAGGCGCAGGCGGCGATGAACCCCGACAGCTCGTCGCACGCGAACAACGTCTTGTCGAGCAGGCTTTCGCGCGGGACGCCGAGACGCTCCGCATGCGCTTCCACGGCATGCACGACCTCCTCGGGATAGTCGCGGCGGCGCAGCTCCTCGATCGCCATCCGTGGATGGCCGGTCTCGAGGTCCGGGTAGCGCTCGTAGTCGAGGTCGTGGACCAGCCCGGCGATGCCCCAGGTCTCCTGATCCGCGCCGAACCTCCGCGCATACGCGCGCACCGCCGTCTCGACGCCCAGCATGTGCTTGCGCAGCGAGTCCGACTCGGTCCATTCGGTCACCAGCGCCCATGCCTCTTCGCGGGTCGGCATGGCCGGAGTCTATGCGGTGGGCAGTCTCACGCTTACACCCAGAGGATTGGCGGCATATGCAGGCGGGTAACACTCCGAAGCGCGCCTCAGGGCGCGGATTGAACGAGGTATTGAGAAGGAGGGATTGACCTTGATCAGCGTGATCATCGCGGTGCTGTTCGCCGCACTTGTCTACGCGCTGTGCCTTGCGCTCGGCCTCCCCGCGATCGTTGGCCTCATAGCCGCGATCCTGGTGTTGCTGGCGGGCATCCCCACCGGGGGATACGGCATCGGCAGACGCTAGACCTGGGGACGATCCGGCCGCCCTGCTCGACGCGGGCGGCCGGACCGGCCCCGCAACTAGAATCCGCCGGCGCGCAGGCGCCCACGATGTCCGGCGAGTCCTCAGACGAACTGCTCCGACGGGTCCGCGACGGGGAGCTCGACGCCCGCCGCCTGCTGCTGACCCCCGACGAGATACCGGGCACAGACGACCTGACGCTCGAGTTGCTCCTGGAGGCCACGCCGTCGCTCGGCGAGCTGGAGGACAGCACCTGGGCTCGCACCGGCATTCCCCGTGCGTCCCGGATCGGCGACCTCGAGCCGGACGTCCGCCATTGGGTCGCCGACCTGCTCGGCTTCTGGCAGACCGCTCCGCGCAATGTTTCGCAGGTGACATCGCCGCAGGACGGCATGTACGCGAAGACTCCGGATTCCTACTTCGGAGCCGGCGCGCTCGCGCTTCGATGGGTGCGGCTTGCGATGCTCGAGGCCCGCAAGGACAGCTGCGAGAGCTTGCTCGACTTTGCCTGCGGGTACGGGCGTGCGCTGCGTTTCTTCCGGGCCACGTTCCCGGACGCAAAGCTCGTCGCCTGTGACATCTCCCGCGACGCTGTCGACTTCTGCGCGCAGGAGTTCGGCGCCGTCCCCGTCCACTCGCAGGAGGATCCGGCTGCGATCGAGCTGCCGGGGCCGTTCGACGTGATCTGGGTCGGCTCCCTGTTCACCCATGTGCCCGAGCCGCGGTGGATTGCATTCCTCGACCTCCTGGAGTCGGTGCTGTCCGAGGACGGGCTGCTGCTGTTCACCGTCCAGGGGCGCACGGTCCGCGAGCAGCTGCTGTCAGGTCAGGTGCAGTGGGGCCTGACCGACTCGGACATCAAGGAGATCGTGCGCGGCTACGACGAAAACGGCTTCGGCTACGCGGACTGGCCGGACGCAAGCGACTACGGGACGTCCCTGAACCGGCCATCGTGGGTGACGCGGCAGATCGAGGAGCGGCCCGGGCTGCGGCTGGTCGGGTATCGGGAGCACGGGTGGGGACGGCAGGACGTGGTCACCTGCCAGGCGACCGCGAAATGAGCGGCGACAGCGCGTCCGTGGCAGGCGTGTCCGAGCTGGTGCTGGAGGTCTCGGACCTGAACCGCGCCGAGGAGTTCTACACCCGGGACCTGGGCCTGCCGGTGGTGGAGCGCTGGCCGCACCGCGACGCGATCTGGGTGCTGGCCGGGATGACCCGGATCGGACTCTGGCGACCGCAGGTCGGGCTGGAGGGGAGCCGTGGCGGAACGCACGTGCACTTCGCGATGCAAATTCCCGACGCCGAGTTCGAGGACAAGGTTGCCTCGCTGCGCGCGCACGGCCACGAGGTGCCGGTCCACGAGTTCGGGCCGCTCGCCGACGGGGCGGGCGACAGCCGGTCGGCGTACGTCCACGACCCCGACGGGCACCTCGTCGAGTTCTGGACTGCCGACATGCGCGACTACTAGACGGCGAGCTCCGACAACAGGTCGTTCAGGTCGAGCGGCAGCGTCGCCATCTCGATCTGCCCGTTGGACCGCGGCCACGTCGACGGGTCCCGGTCCCAATAGATCTCGATGCCGTTGCCGTCCGGGTCCTGCAGGTAGATGGCCTCGCTCACGAGGTGGTCCGAAGCGCCGGTCAGGGGCCAGCCCGCGTCCAGGAGCCGCTGCAGGGCGACCGCCAGATGGCGTCGGCTGGGAACGAGGATCGCGAAGTGGAACAGGCCGGTCGTACCCGGGGGCGGAGGGGACCCGCCCTTGCTCTGCCAGGTGTTCAGGCCGAGGTGGTGGTGATAGTCGCCGGCTGCCAGGAAGACTGCGTCCGTTCCGTAGCGCGCTCGGACGCGGAAGCCGATCACGTCGACGTAGAAGCGCTCGGCACGCTCCAGGTCGGCCACCTTCAGGTGGACGTGGCCGATCGTCGTCTGCGGATCCAGGGCGCCCTCGGGGCTCACGCGGCTTCTTCGAGGCTCGATAGGTCCTCGGCGTCGAGTCTCAATGCTGCCGCCTCGACGTTCTCCTCGAGGTGTGCGATCGACGAGGTCCCCGGAATCGGCAAGGTCGCGGGCGAATGTGCGAGCAACCAGGCAAGCGCGACCTGCATCGAGCTCGCGCTGTGCTTCTGCGCCCGGTCCTCGATCGCGTCTCTTGCCATGCCGCCGGCGTCGAGCGGGAACCACGGGATGAAGCCGAGGCCCTCCGCCTCGCACTTCTTCAGGACCTCCTCGGAGTCGCGCGCGGTCAGGCTGTACCGGTTCTGTACCGAGACGATCGGGACGATCTCCTGCGCCGTGTCGATGTGGCTGCGACCGACGTTGGAGAGGCCGACGTGGCGCACCTTTCCCTCGTCGCGCAGCTCGGACAGCGCTCCGACCGATTCCTCGAAGGGCACCTTCGGGTCGGGCGTGTGCAGCTGGTACAGGTCGATCGTGTCGAGCCTCAGCCGCCGCAGGCTGTCCTCGCAGCACTTCTTGAGGCGCTCGGGGCGGCAGTCCGGCTGCCAGTTGCCCGGCCCGGGGCGCGTCAGCCCACCCTTCGTCGCGATCACGAGGTCATCGGCGTAGGGATAAAGCGCCTCCGCGATCAGCTCCTCGCTCACGTTCGGACCGTAGGAGTCGGCGGTGTCGATGAAGTTGACGTCCAGCTCGACCACGCGCCGCAGCACTGCGATCGCGCCGTCGCGGTCCTCCGGCTCACCCCAGATGCCCTTGCCGGTGATGCGCATCGCCCCGTAACCCAGGCGGCGCACGGACATGTCCCCGAGGGTCACCTCCCCGGCGGCGCTGGCGGTCGATCCGTTGGAGGCAGCCACGGGGCGAATCGTACCCAGGGGCGAAGGTAGCCTGAAGACGTGCCCGATCCCGACATCACCCGCATCTTCGGAGAGCACGAGGAAAGGACGATCGCCCAGCTGCGCAACTGCGTCGCTCAGGAGGACGGCGCCAAGGGCGCGCTGTGCGCGGACGGCCACCTCGGCTACAACCAGCCGATCGGCGGGGTCGTCGCCTACCGCGACCACATCTCCCCTGCCGGTGTCGGGTACGACATCGCCTGCGGCAACAAGGCGGTACGCACGGACCTGACCATGGAGCACGTCGTCCCCGCCGACCTCCCGAAGCTGATGGACGAGATCGTCGAGCGCATCAGCTTCGGCATGGGACGCTCCAACAAGGAACCCGTGGCAGACCACCCGGTGCTCGACCGGATCCGTGTCGCGGACCTGCCCCAGCAGCGTGACCTGTATGACCTTGCGGCACGCCAGCTCGGCACGGTCGGCGCCGGCAACCACTACGTCGACCTGTTCGTCGACGAGGACGACCATCTCTGGATCGGGGTCCACTTCGGCTCCCGCGGGTTCGGCCACAAGACCGCGTCCGGGTTCATGGCCATCGCCCAGGGACGGCGCTGGGACGACGGGGCGAAGGAAGGTGAGATGGAAGCGCCGCCGGCGCTGATCGAGACCGGCAGCGAAGCGGGACAGGCTTATATCGCCGCGATGGAGCTCGCCGGCGAGTACGCCTATGCCGGCCGGGACTGGGTCGTGGACAAGGTGCTCGAGATCCTGGGGGCCAGGTCCACCTACGAAGTCCACAACCACCACAACTTCGCCTGGCGAGAAACCCACTTCGGCGACTCCTGGTGGGTTGTCCGCAAGGGCGCGACGCCCGCCTATCCGGGCCAGCCGGGCTTCGTCGGCTCGACGATGGGGGAGACATCCGTGATCCTCGAGGGAGCGGAGCACCCCGACTCCGCGGCGGCGATGTACTCGACGATCCATGGTGCCGGGCGCGCGATGAGCCGTACTCAGGCTGCCGGAAAGATGGGGAAGGTGTGGGAGTGCTCGGAACGCGATTGCAACCACCACCAGACCGGTAAGGACTACGCGGCAGAGCGCCGCCGCCGTGGCGTGGGACAGGAGGAGCGGTTCACCACCTGCCCGATCCACCCGGACGGTCGCATGCGCAAGGTGGTGCGGCGCGTGCGAGCGGGCGCGATCGACTTCGACGAGGTGAAGGCCGAGCTGCGCTCACGCGGGATCGAGCTACGCGGCGGCGCTGCCGACGAGGCGCCTGGCGCCTACAAGCGTCTCGACGCGGTGCTTGCCGAGCACGGGCCCACCGTCCGTGTGCTGCACTCGCTGCGGCCGATCGGCGTCGCCATGGCCGGGCCCGACGTGTACGACCCGTTCAAGGACTGAGACAGCTTCCCGTCAGGAAAGCGGGGCGGCCTCGTGGATCCGCCGCACGAGGGTCTCGACCGTGTCGCCGAGGGTCGGGCCCATGCGCTCGCGAACCTGCTCTGCGTAGCCGTCGGAGTCGTAGGTCACGCGCCGCAGCTCGAACTCGCGCGGGCCGTGCCAGAGTGCGTAGGCGGCCCGCCGGTCGCCGTCGAAAGGCATACCGACGCTCCCGGGATTCACCAGCAGGGTTCCACCCTCGTCCTCGCGCGAGAACTGCAGGTGGCTGTGGCCGAAGACCACCACCTGAGCCTCGCTGTTGGCAAGCAGCTCACGATCCCCGGCTGTCGCTTCCGGCATGAAGGTGAGCATGTCGTTGCGCGGCGAGGCATGGCAGATGCACGCGCCGTCGACCTCGGTCTTCTCGGGCAGCCCGAACAGCTTCTCGGTGCGCTTGCCTCCGAGCCGGTCGCGGCAGTAGTCGATCGCGCGGTGCAGCCACTCCTGGGCGGGGGCATCTGACGGGTCCTCGAGCCAGCGCTCGGTGTTCCCGCGGATCCAGACCGCGTCGAGCTTGTCGAGCCGCTTCACAGCCTCCTGCGGCCACGCGCCCGCCAGCGCGTAGTCGCCGCCGAGCACGAAATCCTCTGCGCCCGCCTCGCGGGCATCCTCGATCACGGCCTCGAGTGCCGGGAGATTGCCGTGTATGTCGTAGAGCAGAGCGCGCACGCGCTCCTATTTCCTTTGCGAGGGGTGGCCCTCGCCCGGCCACGGGGCAAGCACGAGCACGAGCCGCGCGTCGGAGGTGGCGCGCACCTCGTGGCGCTCGTTCGGCTCCGCCAGCGCGAGCAAGCCCGGCCCGCCCGTGACGGATTCGCCCGCCGCCTCGATCTCGACCTCACCGTCCACCACGAGGATCCACGCTCGCTCGTGCACCTGGTGCTCCTGCAGCTCCTCCCCGGCGGGGAGGTGAATCACGATGGTTCTGGCCTCGTCGCCGGAGTGAAGTACCTGCGGATGGTGCGGCTCGACGTCGATCGAGCGGGTGTCCCAAGTTTGCACGGGCGTCCTCCTCGCGTTCGGGTCTGGTGAGGCGGTATGTAAGCATCACGGCATGGCCGAGGCGATTCCCGCACCGGCCGGGCACGGCGGCGACGACCCGGCATCGGACCTCGAGATTCGCGGGCCGCAGCTGCTGCTGCGCTACGCGCGGCCCGCGGACGCGCCCGCGCTGTACCGGCTGGCCTCCGATCGGGAGGTGACGCGCTTCTTCTCCTGGGGCCCCTACACGGACGAGAGCGAGGCCGCGACCTACGTGCGGAGCCTCGCCCGCAAGCGCGACGCGGGCGAGCGCCTGGAGTTCCTGATCGAGCACCCGCAGGACGGGATCATCGGCGTCACCGGGCTGTCGGAGTTCGCCCTGCGGGATCGCCGCGCGGTCGTCGGGACCTGGCATGGCCGCGAGTGGTGGGGGACCGGGGCCAATCGTGGCTCGAAGACGCTCGTGCTGGCGCTCGCGTTCGCGGGGCTCGGCCTGGAGCGCGTGACCGCCTGGTGCGGTGCCGACAACGGCCGTTCACAGAAGGCGCTCGAGAAGCTCGGCTTCGTCCACGAGGGAGTGCTGCGCCGCTGGCACGTCCACCAGGGCGAGCCGAAGGACGTGATCAGCTACTCGATGCTGCGCTCGGAATGGGAGGCGGGGGAGTTGTCACGCGAGCCGTTCGAGATCGCGGGTGATATTCCGGCGCAGTTCTTGTCGCTGTGAGCCCGGCAGAGCGGGAGCGGACGAAGAGGCGGAGCAGCGTCGGCCTTGGCTGCTGTTGCTCTGGTGGATGACTTTGCCGGTCGCGATCATCGTGCTGCTTGCTGCGGCGGTCAGACACCCATCCTCCTCATCCCGGTCTTCGCCTTGCTCGCGCTCGCCTGGTGGCAACGGGACCGCTGGCACTCGTCGAAGAGCGAGCGCATGACCACGCTCGCCATCGTGGTGGTCGTATTCGCCGCGTGCCTGATTCAGGAGTTCATCGACTAGGAGGGTCTAGCGAAACGGCTAGCGAAACTCGGTTGGTATCAGGTGCCAAAGGCTTCAGGGGTTCAACCAGCGGGTAGCGGCAGGATCCGGTCCTCCGATGTGACCTCCTGAGCGTGCGCCGTCGTAGCCGCGATACACGCCGTCACGAGGATCGAACTCCTCATCGGCGGACGAACTTTCGCGCCTGGCACCCACCCCTCGGGTGCGAAACGCGAAAGTTCGGGATGCGGCTCGAACTTTGTCCCCTTGCATGCACCCCTCGCATGCGACGGGCCAAGGTTCGCGCGTGCGGACGCGGTCAGACCCCGGCGCCGTGGCGGCCTTCGCCGCCGGCGAAGCGGGCGGCGCCGCGGGCGGCGACCTCCATCACCGCGCGGCCCTGCCGGTACTCGTGCTCGAGCGCCTCGGCCCACGGCATGCGGGAGCCCTCGAGCATCGCGCGGCGGTCGGCAAGCATCGTCTCCTGCGGGAAGCCCGCGAGTCGCTCCGCGATCTCGATCGCACGTTCGATGTGCTTCCCGGGCCCGACCACCTCGTTCGCGAGCCCGATCCGCAGCGCCTCCTCCGCATCCACCGGGCGCCCGGTGAGCGTCAGTTCGAGCGCTCGGCCCAGCCCGACGACGAGCGGCAGCCGCTGCGTGCCGCCGTCGATCAGCGGTACCCCCCAGCGACGCTCGAACAGGCCGAACGTGGAGCGCTCGGTGATGATCCGCAGGTCGCACCACAGGGCGATTTCGAACCCGCCCGCCAGGCACCAGCCGTCGATCGCGGCGATGGTCGGCTTGGACGGCGTGACGCGGGTGAACCCCATCGGGCCGTCGGGGTGGTCGATGTCGAGGTTCATCGCCTTCAGGTCGGCGCCGGCGCAGAACGCCTCCCCGGTGCCGGCGAGCACCAGCACGCGCGCGCCGTCGTCCGCCTCGAACCGGGCGAGGTGTTCGCGCAGCAGCGCGGCGGTCTCCGCGTCGACGGCGTTGCGCCGCTCGGGGCGGTCGATCGTGACGAGCGCGGCCGCGCCTGCGCGCTCGTAGTGGACGGGTGTTGCCATCGAATTCGGCAACTTAACGCAGACTTCACACAACTCTTACGGGAATCGGTCGTTACGCGTCTAAGTTATGCAGGAACACGCAAACAAGGAGAAGCCAATGACCCCCCAGCCCGATTGGACATTGCCAAACCCGGACGCGGTGCTGGACCCAGGCGAGCCGCCGCTGCCCGACACCGAGGCGCTGCTCTCCGAGCTAGGCGCCTCCTACCCGATCGTCTCCTACCCCGCCCAGCAGGACGAGGTCAACGACGACGCGATCGAGGAGACGATCTACGCCGGACTCGTCTTTCCGTAGTTGCTGTAGACGATTGGCGCGCTCAAGGCGCGAGCGCGTCGATCGCTGCCGGTAGTTGGTCCGGCGGGCAGATCGGCGTCAAGACAGGAGTCGTGATGCCGCGCTGCACGAACTCCGCCAGGCGCTGCTTTTGCTCGTCGCCGCGGCCGAAGACGAAGATCTCCCGGATCAGGTCTTCGGGCGCGAGCTCGCGAGCCCGCTCGCGGTCGCCGGCATGCCAGGCCTCGACCATCGGGTCGATCGCCTCGCCCCAGCCAAGCCACCGGAAGAACTGCTCGTACACGGGCACGGTGGCATAGGCGGAGAACATCCAGCGGGCCAGCGGCAGCGCCTCCTCGACAGGCTGGGGGATGCAGAAGAACCGGCACAGCACGTCCGAGACCCCCTCCGCCTTGCCGGCCTCGCGCTCTCCGGCATGGATCTCGGCGAGCACCTTGTCCGCGCCCGAAAGCGGCAGGAAGTTCACGAAGGTCCCGTCGCCGAGCGCGCCGCCGAGCCGCAGCATGCCGCCGCGCAGCGCCGCGATGTAGATCGGTGGGGGAGGGTCGGGTGCCGCGTCCAGCTTGAACCCGCCTGGCCCACGCTCTCCGGCCAGCACGGCGCGGAGGATCTCCACGGTCTCACGCACCTTCGTCAGCGGCTTCTCGAACGGAATCTGGTTCCAGCGCTCGACGATCACGTTCGACGACGAGCCGATCCCGAGGCAGAACCGCCCTTCGCTTGCGTCCTGGAGCGCCGCGGCGTGCTGGGCGAGCACCGCGGGCCCGCGGGTGAACGCGTTGACGACACCCGTGCCGAGGCGCATGTGCTGCGTCCAGGAGGCCGCCAGCGCGAGCGGCGTGAAGCCGTCCGGCCCATTCGTCTCGCCGCTCCACAGGTCGTCGTAGCCGACCGCCTCCGCACCCTCCACCAGCGGGCGGTGCGCGTGCAGCGGGACGGCGTTGAAGGGAATGGTGAGCGCCCAGCGGGTTCCGGGGCGCGAATCGCTCACGCGCGGGCTCCGAAGCGCCGCAGTACCTGCCCGATCGCGTTCGCGCCGAACTCGACCGCGTCTGCGGGGATGCGCTCGTCGGCGCCGTGCACACCGGACCAGAAGTTGAAGTCGGCCGGCAGCCTCATGGGCGTGTACCCGTAGGTCTGGATGCCGAGCAACGCGAAGAACCGCGCATCGGAGACGCCTGGCATCAGCAGCGGGATCGCGGTGGCGCCGGGGTCCGCCTCCTCCAGGATCGAGCCCAGCATCGCCGAACAGCTCCAGATCGGCCTCGGGTGGGCCCGGGTCGTGCTTGAGGACCTCCATCTCGACGTCTGCGCCCATGAGCGCACGCAGCTCTCCGAGCAGGTCTTGCGGCTGGAAGCCAGGTAGCAGGCGACCGTCCAGGACGAGCTCCACCTGACCGGGGATCACGTTGAACTTGTCCGATCCGTGCAGCCCCGTGGGGCTGACGGTGTTGTGCAGGATCGGGTCGAGCACACGCGCGCGCTCGCCCATCCGGTCGAGCACGCGGTCAGTCAGGCGGGGATTCAGGAGCAGCCGCAGCAACGCTCCCTGCGCGCCGCCCAGACCGGCGGCCATCCCCTCGACCATCTGCCGCGCAACCGGTGTCACGTGCACCGGCAGCCGGCGCCGGTCGAGGAGACGCAGCACGCGCGCGAGCTTCGCCATCGCGCCGCCGCGGACCGGCATCGAGCCGTGCCCGGCGGCCCCGCTCAACACAATCCGCACCGTGCACACCTGCTTCTCGGCGACCTGGATCGGATAGAAGCGCTTGCCGCCGACGTGCATCGTGAAGCCGCCGAACTCTCCGATGGCGTGGCGCACTCCGTCGAACAGCTCGGCGTGCTCGCGCACGAGCCACTCGGCGCCGTAGGGGCTCATGTTCTCCTCGTCTGCGAGCGCGCAGAGGATCACGTCGCCCGCGGGCTCGATCCCCTCGGCGCGGGCGCCCAGCACCGCGGCCAGCATCATCGCGACGCCGCCCTTCATGTCGATCGCCCCGCGCCCCCAGATGAAGCCGTCGTGCAGGTCGGCCGCGAAGGGCGCACGGCTCCAGTCCTGACCGGCCGTGGTGACCACGTCTACGTGGCCCTGGAGCAGGAGCGGCGGAGCGGCACCGCGCCCCGGCAGCCGCGCGATCAGGTTCGGGCGCTCCGGCTCGCGCGCGCGGATGGTGCTCTCGATGCCCGCATCGGTGAGCAGCCCCTCGATGTAGGAGATGCACGCGCGCTCGTTGCCGGGAGGATTCGTCGTGTCGAAGCGGATCAGGTCGCGGAGCAGCTCCGCGGGCCGGGTCCAGATATCGGCGCCGGCCGCCGCAGTACTCACGGAACCTGCCGTAGGTACTCGCTGATGCCCGTGCCGCTGTGGCCTTCCCACTCGTACTCGGTGAGCCCTTCGTTCACGTGCGTGACGCGGCCGTCACGTCGCTGGCGCAGCGGCGCAACTTCGACGGCCCGCCCGTGCAGCGCGGTGGTGCGCCCGCGGGCGTCCGTTGCGCGGGCCTCGAACGAGCGCTGGCAGCCGAGCTCCGGGTCGAGCTCGGACGCCGTTTCGCACGAGACGATCGGCGCGATCTCCCCGTCGCGCATCATGAAGCCGCCGGCGGTCTCGCCACCGTCCTCGGTACCGACGTTGTTGAGCATCACGAAGTTGTCGGGGTCCACCACCATGCCGAACCACCGCCACCACGGGACCCGCTGCCAGTCACGCACGCCCCACGAGTGGTCGCGCATTCCCCGCCCCGCGAGCGCGTGCCGTCGCCCGTCGACCTCGAGCACGCCCGCGATCGACCCGGGCTGCTCGTAGTGATGGCTCGCGACGCCGTCCGTGAGCCCGGACCCGAAGACCAGCGGCTCGCCCCAGGCGCTGAACCGCAGCGTGCCGGAGACCGCGACCTTGCGATAGGCATCCCGGTCGGTCGCGATGTGTTCGGCGCGCTCGAACAGGCGCCCGGCGCCGTCGAAACGCAACTCCCACAGCACCAGGGGGAGCGCGCAGTCGAACGCGACGGGACCGGCTGCGACGCCGGTGCCCGGCTCCGTGGTGCTGCGCGCAAAGCTCAGGAGGAATCCCTGCCCGGGAAGCCAGATCCCGAGCGCAGCCCTCTGTCACGCCCTCGTTCGGGCCGGCGCCCGATGCGCGTGTAGAAGGCGAGGCCGCGTCCGTCGCCGCCGCCGAAGTAGAACGAGTCCGACCACTGCTCCTCGCGACCAGGCGGCTGCCAGGTCTCCTGCTGCGGCGCTGATGGTGGGGGCGCTCACCGGCTCAGCCTAACCCCCCGCTGGGGCCCGTTACTTGCGGCTCTTGCGCTTCTCGAGCAAGTGCTGCGCGACGCTCAGGCCGGTCACCAGCAGGGTGAACCCCACGATCAGGATGAACCCGGCGTTGGTGATGACCTTGTCGTTGGTCTTGCCGTAGAGGCCCTCGCCACCCTTCGCGGCCATGGCCGGAGCCGCGAGGGCGAGAGTCACGATCAGGGCGGTGATCATGGTGAGAATCGGGGTGAGGCGGGCCCGGATGCGCATCGCGGCGGACTTTATCGCAGGGCTCCGGACGCCTGCGATGGCCGGAGAACGTTCCCTGGGCTTGTCGCTGTCCGCTGTTAACGACTGCTTCACAACCTGGTCACCGGAATTCAACTTCCCGCAATTTGCGCACGGCGATAGTGTCTGCAATGCCGAATCAGCGCAACAAGACGGGCCCCGGGATTGACGCCATCCGTACCCGGGGCTCGGTTGCCGCTGTCGAGCAGCGCCTCGGGCTGAACATCCCTTACGAATGGTGGCCTGCTGCCGCCACGTTGAAGGGGCTCGAGGCAGCAGGCTTTACCTGGGTCCAGATTGCCGCACCGCCCGTCGGGATGCTCGCGGACCCTCGCCACGGCATGCACCACGCCGGCTCGCTGCGCAAGGCGCTCGAGGTGACGTCGCTGAAGGTGGTCGTGCACGGCCCCACGAACCTCCAGCTCGGGAACGCACTCCACGACCGGGCATTCGAGAGCCTGCTGGAGTACGCACACCACGTCGGCGCCACTCACGTCGTCTACCACGCGCTCGACTTCGCCCGGCGCGGCTCTGACTCGAACGACGAAGAGCGCGCACTGCGGCGGTTCGCCGGGCCGGCCGAGGCCCTGGGGCTGACGGTCTGCCTCGAGAACCTGTGTCCGACCTACCCGGGCCGCTCGACCGTGTGCCACGACCCGCTGTCGGTGCGAGACCTCGTTCGCCGGCTCGATTCGCCGGCTTACGGGATGCTCCTGGACGTGGGCCACGCCAACGTCGTCGCCGGCTACATGGGCGTCGAGACCGCTGCGCTGATCGAGCCGGTGCTCGATGCCGTAAGCCTCTTCCACGTGCACGACAACCTCGGTGCGCGCCTGGGCGGCGAGGGCGGGCCGATGATCGACCCCCTGCAGCTGGACCTGCACCTTCCCCCGGGCGGCGGCAACGTGCCCTGGGACCAGATCCGCGCGGCTCTGTTGAGCCACGAGGCACCGCTGATGATGGAGATTCATCCCGCGCACCGCTCGGCCCCCAGCGGGCTGTGGGAGGCCGCGCTGTCGGTCATCGGCGGAATCGCAACACGGGCTGTCCACCCGGCCCACCCGGCGCCGGCTCCCCTCGCGGGGGCCGAAAAAGTTTCTTCGGCCTGACTGAGAGGGGGGCGAAGCCCCCTGGATGCTTGCCGTCACGGTCGGGCTTGACGGTCTGACCCCGAATATAGGCTGAACCGTTCATGAACGAGCTCCAGGCGCTACTGCTGGGCGTCGTGCAGGGGCTGACCGAGTTCCTGCCGATTTCCTCGTCCGGTCACCTGATCCTGGTGCCGTGGGTGCTCGACTTCCATTACCTGGAGCAGAACCCGGAGTTCAACAAAACCTTCGACGTCGCGCTGCATTCCGGCACGCTCGTGGCCGTGCTCACGTACTTCCGCCACGACCTGATCAGCTACGCGCGCGGCGTGGTGCGCAGCGCGCGTCGGCGGACCGTCGAGACCACCGACGAGCGGCTGGGCTGGCTGATCGTGATCGCAACGGTTCCTGCGGCCGTCATCGGCGCGCTGGGCGAGAAGCGGATCGAGGAGGACCTCGGGGAGCCGTGGCAGATCGCGATCCTGCTGGCGGTGTTCGGGGTGCTGCTGTACCTGGCGGATCGCCTGCCCGAACGGCGCGAGATCGAGGGCCTCGGATGGCGGGACGCGGCCATCGTGGGCTTTGCACAGGCCGTCGCGCTTGCGCCGGGCACGTCGCGGTCGGGCATCACGATCACGGCGGGACGCGCGCTCGGGCTGACCCGTGCCGCAGCCGCCCGTTTCTCGTTCCTGCTGCTGGCCCCGATCACTTTCGGCGCGGTGGTCTACGAGGGCATCGACCTCGCGGTCACGGGCCTGCCGCCCGACAGCGTCGGGCCATTCGTCGTGGGCATCACCGCGGCGGCGGTTTCCGGGTTCGCTGCCATCTGGGGAATGCTGCGCTACCTCCAGACCCACAGCTACAACATCTTCGTCGTGTACCGGCTGATCGTGGCGGCCGTGGTCCTGCTCCTGATCGCGAGCGGGGTGCAGTCGGCGACCTTCGAGTAGCGGCCCGGGCGGGGGCGCCCGTTCACCAAATTTTCCCAACCTCATCACCAGAGGTTCACCGTGCGGGTGGGGCATGGCTCTAGTTTTGGCTTCAAATGAACGCTTCGAGCCTGCAGGCGGCCGGAGCCCCGGTCGCCGCGGCGGCCGTCCCCGGAATGGACCAGAGCGTCGACAACACGGAGCCGGGGGCAAGCCCCGCTCCCGACGGGCCTCCCAGCGCCCAGAACGACACTCCCGCGCGCGAGCCGCTGCGCATTGCGAACCTGGAGATCCGGGCCGCCGAGTTTCAGGTACTCGCGGACAGCAAGCGGGTGGGGCTCACCGTGCGTGAGTTCCAGACCTTCCTGGTCCTGGCCGAGCGCCCGGATCGTGTCGTCACGCGGCCCGAGATCTACGCGCTCGTGTGGGGCGGTCAGATGGCCTACCGCGATCGCTCGGTGGACGTCTTCGTGCGCAAGGTGCGCCGCAAGCTTTCAGCGTGCGCACCGAACTGGGTCTACGTCCACACGCACTTCGGCGTCGGGTACCGCTTCTCACCCGAGCGCGTGACCTCAGCGTAGGCGGCCGCGCAGGGCCGCGGCGACGCGCTGCGGGTCGTCCAAGATCTGGCGCCACGTAAAGCGGAGCACACGCCACCCGGCGAGCTCGAGCTCGAGGTCACGGTTTCGGTCGCGCTCGAAGGCCAGCACGTGACCGTGCGTGGCGCGGCCGTCGGTCTCGACTATCAACCGCTGCGCTGGCCAGTGGAAGTCGACTTCCAGCCCCGCGATGAGCGCGTTGACCACCGGGATAGGCAACCGCGCGGCGCGCACAAGGCGAAGGAAGCGCCGCTCCAGCTCCGTGCGGGTCAGTGCCGGCTCGTCGGGAAGTTCGGAAAGCAGGTGGCGTAACCCGCGGATGCCACGGCGGCCCGCGGAATGGTCGAGCACGGTGTTGAGCGCTGTGCGGTCGAACATGTCCAGCTCGAGCGAGCGCTCGAGCGTTCGCCGCAGCTGGCGAGTCCTTAGAACCGCGGCCAGATCGACGAGGGTACGAGCGGGCGTCGTGCACGGTATTCCCTCCTCGATAGTGACTTCGCTGCCGGGCAGGTGGCGGGGACGATGAATCGCGATGTCACGTCGCCGGCGCCGTCCGGCGCGACCAGGGATCGACACATCAATACGTGTCGACGGCGCCGGCTGAAGCCCCAACAGGGCCGCGCCCGCGCGATGGCTCAGGACGGCTCCCTCGCCGCATGTAAGGACCGCCGCCATGTATCCGCCGAACCGGGGGAGCAACCTGTGACCGACTGCGTAGACGCAAGCGTGGAGTGGGTGCAGGCGACGCACCTGGACCCTGTGCCTGATCGCGTCATCGCTGAGACCGGCTGCGACCAATTGGCGGCGATGAATGACTCCGTACTGGCGCTCCGCGAGCTCGGCAATCCATGCGTCCGGATGCCACTCCCCCACGGGTGGGGCACTTTCCATGGGTTGTACCCCGAAGATGCGCCCCACCCTGGGAGGGTGGCGGGGATTTGTTTACGCGTGGGGGCGCGCGCGTGGCGAAAGCGTCACGGCGCCGACGCTGCGACTACCCGACCTCCTCGGCCTCCTCGCCCTGCTTCTTGTCGAAGGCGCAGCGGAAGAGCTCCGGTTGGCTCACGGGCCTGCTGCCGGCGAAGCCGCCCTTGTCGCGGTTGTCGTAGACGGTCACATACTGGAGCGTCTCCGGACTGGGGTTGGCGGGCAGCGGCACCGGGTCAGGCTCGCCGCCGCGCGGGTCGCCGAGCGACCCCTCCGACACGCCCTGGGAACCCGCCGCGGACGACCCGGCCGCGATCGTGACGAGCGTCGAGCTCATCTCGCGGCGGTCCTTGAGACCGTCCGTGCGATCGAGGTCGATGGAGGCGGAGAGCTGCGCATCGTCGATGGTGGATGCGAGCTTGATGCGCGGCGCCGCGCCCACCAGCTGGCCGGCAGTCGGCAGGTACCCGCCCAGGTCGACGCATTTCTGCGTGGCGAAGAAGTAGTTGTTCTTGCCGACCTCCTGGTTCGTCACGCCGTATGGCGCGTTCATCAGGCACCACGTCCCGAAGTCCACGTTGTCCGGCGCGCAGCGCGCGGTCAGGTCGCGCAAGCGCTTGCCGCCGAGGCGGTCGGCGCGCCGCGCCGCGCGCACCTTGGGGATCGCGCTCGCAGGGAATTTCTTCTTCTTGTCGAGGCGCAACAGCCCGTAAGGCTTCGGCTTGGTGCTCGCGCCGGGGAACGACCTGCGGACCGCGTCGGACACGCCCGTCATGGAGAGCACGACCGACAGCGCGGCGACTACTACTGCGGCCCACGCGAGGCGCCTTGTCTTCTTTGCATCCTTCATCGGCCATGCCTCCTTGGTCGGGTTGCGTAAGCGGGTGCGGCGCGCGGTCGTGGCCTGCCCCGCGGTCCTCCGAAGATCGAGCTGCCCGCGAGCGCCGCCAGCACCAGCGCTCCGAGCAGATAGCCGGCCGGAAGCCCCTGGTCCTCCGCGTGGTAGCGCGTGAACGCCTGCATCTCCTCCGGCGCGACCTCCTCCTCACGCTGTTTCTCGAACGCGCGCCCGAAGCCGCCGCTCGGCGGGCTCGGCCGCAGCAGCGCCGGCGCCACCGGCAGCGGGACCGGAGGCAGGTAGCCGGCCGGGTCGAGCGGCGGGAGGAAGGCCGGGACGAACGGTGTCACCGGGGGAGAGGGAGTGGGAGTCGGTGCGGGGGCCGCGGGCGGGGGCGGGGCGTTGAACGTCACGGGCGGCTCGTTGCCTCCCTGTGGGGTGGCCGGCGGAGGTGCGGCGGGAGCGGCTGCGGAAACGCGGCGAAAGCGGTCGGGGCGCAGAGGGCGCGTACCGCACGGCCGCTGCACGGTGCCGGGCAGGATCCGCACCTGCTGCGCGAAGGACAGCCCGCCGGCCCGCACGCTGACGGTGGTCGTGCCCGCGTTGAACGCACAGAAGAGTCCCGAGCGCGCATCGGAGACAGGCTTGTCGTCGGCACCCAGGTAGGGCTTGCGCAGGTTGGTGGAGTTCGGGTCCTGCCGGACGAAGTCGCCGATGTCCGGGTCGGAGGAGTGGAACTGGTACTCGGGATCGATGCGTGTCGAGCAGCCCGCGATCAGGCACTGGTCGGGCGGGAACGAGATATAGGGGTCCGACCCGGCCGGGTCGGAGCTGCCGGTGGAAAGCGGGCGCCACCGGTCGCCGCCGAGCGGCCGTCGCCCGAGACCCTGGAACAGCGCGGGCCGGCTGCGCCTGATCAGCGTTCCGTCTGTCGCCTGGATCGAGAGGTCGTCGATCAGCGGGATCATCCGTACGTTCACCGGAGCCTTGTTCGTGAGCGGGTCGCGGTGGGCGATGTCGACTTCGGCGAGCAGGAACCCGCTGTCCCCGAAGAGCGCATTCGGCTTGCTCGGATTGCTCGGGTCGTTGAGAGTCGAGCGGTATCCGAGGGTGCCGGTGCCGTAGGCGGGGATCGAGCCGAGCCCCCCTCCGTTCAACTGGTACGCGCGGTTTTCCTCCGGGCGCTCGAAGAAGTACGCGGACGCGCCGCCGTCGATCAGGATCCGTGCCACGGCGTCTCCATCGTCCGCCGTGTTCAGGCGCGGAGTGAAGCGCGCGTTGAGGTCACGGCTGCCCATCACGATCGCCGGGATGCCGCGTGTCTTGGCGTCGAGCAGCGTCCCGGCCAGCCACGCGGCCTGGTCCTCGATCGGGTTCTGATGGGCGTTGCTCGCGGCCAGGGAGCCCGCGGCGTTGTCGATCACGATCACGCGCAGCGTGCCCTCGGGTCCCGCGGAGTCGAACGCGTAGTGCGTGCGCGCCCCGGGTCCCGGGGGCGCGCCGGGAATGCGCGACACGTCGACCCCGGGCGGCGGCGCGCCTGCGCCGAACGGTGCGTAGAAGCTGCCGAACGCGGTGCGGAAGGAGCCCGCGGCAGGGACGTCGGTGGCGGACACAGCGGGATAGACCGGCACGGGCTGGGAGGCCATCAGCGCCGCGTACTGGCCCATCTCGCGCGGCGCGACGCGCGGGTCGACGTGCGGCGCCAGCCGGCCACCCGTGTAGAGCATCATGCGCGGGCCTGCCGGCTGTGCCCGCAGCGCTGCGACCTTCCCGAGCGCCGCGACCAGCGAACGATCCGGGCGGATCTCCTGCAGCGCCAGATCCGCGCACGGTGCCTCGCAGGCGGCATGACCGCCGACGGCCACCCGGGCCGGACCGGTCGGCAGCTCGACCGGGGCGGCCGCGGCTCCCGGCGCGGCGGCGGTCTGCTCGCCGAGCCGGAAGACGGCCGCGGTCTGGACCCGTGCGCGGTCTGCCTTGCTGCCCGCGCCGCGGCCCGAGGATCCGCTGTAGGCCGCGTCCTGCTCGCCGCTCCAGCCGCCGACGGCCCAGCCGGAGCCGCCCGGGCCGACGGCGAAGTCGAGCACCGGATCCGACTTCAACGGGCGGTCGTCGCCGGACCCGGCGAATGCGGAATGCTGCTCGTCGCGCCATGCGGTGGCGGTCTCACGCAGCACGAACCCGTCGGCCGGGAGGGGATAGGCCGACAGCAACGGCAGCGGCTGGTTCGGGTCGACCACGCCCACGTCGTCCACCGGGGGGTAGCGCCAGCTGGTCTCATCGAGGGCCCGCACGACCGACACGATCGGGCGCACGCGTCCGCCGTCACGGGTGGCTGCCGCCGCGATGACCATCGAGCCCGGTAGGGGCTGGTCGGAGAACCGCCACGGCGAGCCGGCCGAGTCGCGGATCAGCACGACATCGCGGCCGGCGGCGACCGCGCCGCCGTCCGGTAGGCCGGCGACGGCGTGCAGCTGCTGCCTTCCGGGTAGCGAGCGCAGCAGCGCGTGCGCGCCCTCGTCCACCCGCCAGCCCGAGCCGTCGTTGACGAGCACGTCCGCGTCGCGAGCGACCCTGCTGGTCGCCACGAGCGCCTGTCCGCCCGCGAAAGCGATCTGCGTGAAGTCGGCCGATCCGTATCCGTCCGGCACCGCGTCCTGTGTCCAGCTCTTGCCATAGCTCAGCAGGGCGCCGGCCTTGCCAACCGCGTAGCCGCGCTCGGCGCTTCCGGGCGCGAACGCGACGTCCATGAGGTGCGCTTCGTATCCGACCGGGGCGCCGGGGTCGCGCTCCCACAACCCCGTCTCCGAGCGCCACAGCCACATCGCGCCCAGGTCGCCGACCGCGTGCGCGCGGCTCGACTCCGGCCACGCCACTCCACGCAGGTTGCTGCGCACGACGGCGCCCGTGGATGACAGGAGGAACTCGCGCGTCCAGCCTTCACCGGGCTTGTAGCGCAGCACCGAGCCGTCGGTGCCGGCCGCCAGCGCCTGGGCGCCCCCGTCGCCGGGCGTGCTTCCCGGCGCCGGTGCGACGGACGTCAGGGGACCGCGTGCCGATACCGGCCACGAGTCGCGCATGTGCACCGGTTCGGGACTGCGGGTGATGTGGAACGGGCCCTCGAGCCACCCCTCGTCCACCGAGCTGAATGCTCCGCCCGGGCGGAAGTTCCCGCCGCCTCCCGGCATTCGCTCGAAGGTCGTGCCCTCGAACCTGAGATACGTGCCCCTGTTCGTCTCGCCGTCGCCGCCGGGCTCGAGCGGGTTCGTCACGATGCGCGTGCCGAAGCCCTCGCCCGGCCACGCGAAGCTGCGGTAGCCGACGCCGGTTTGGGTCGACAGCCGCGCATCCAGGCGGTGGTCGCAGACCGCGCCGCCGTCGGAGGTGTTCACCGCGTCGCACCACGACCCGGTCACGCGGCCGGCCGCGCGATCGAAGTAAAGCGTGAAGGTGTGGAGCTCTCCGCTTTCGGCGGTCGCGCGAAAGCGGCCGTCGAGCCACACTCCATCCGTGGTCGCCGTGATCGACTGTGCGCCGTCGCCGAGCGCCTCGACCTCTTCGAGGCCGATATCGGCGTCGACGTGCTGGGCGAACGGGCTGGCGCCGAGGCTGCGCTCACGCCATCGCGGGCCGCCGTCCGTGGTCCGCTCGAACAGCGACACCCCGCGGCCCGCGGAGGCCGCCTTGCGTGCCACCAGCCACGCGTTGCCGGGGTCCGTCGCCGAGATGCCCAGCACCTTCATCCCCGCCTCGCCGTCGAGGGGCACCTCGATCGGCTCGCGGTGCCAGGCCTCCCCGTCCCAGAAGGCGATCGCGCGTTCGACTGACGGACCACCGGCGGCGAAGAAGGCGGCGGTCTTGTCCGCGCGATCGAAGGCGGCCACGGCCAAGCTGCCCTCCCCATCCTCGGCCGCGAGGGCCTCGCCCGCCTCCACGATTTCGCGGCCCGGGGAAGGGATCGCGCGGAACCGACCGCCCGGGTCGCGGGCCAGGACGATCACCTGGTTGTCGGCCGGCCGAAAGCGGTCGCGTCCGACCAGCAGGCCTCCTCCGGCCGCGGTCACCCGCGCGGACTGCGGGTTCGCGATCGGCCCGCGTGACGGGTTGCCCGCCTCGTCGAGCGGAGTCTGCTCGTAGCGCCAGCCGGTCGCTGGCGTGTATCGCAGGAACGCGAGCTGACCATCCTCCGCTCCCGGTCCGAACCGCAGCGGCTGACCGTCGACCACCGGTGGCGCCACCCTGAGCGGAAGCTTGCGATAGCCCCAGACCTCCCCACCGGACTCGGACGCGCCCATCAGGTGCACCTCGGCGTCGGCGGCGCCCAGCACGGGCTGGACCACCACCCCGCTCGATCCCGGCGCAGCCAGCACAAGGGGCACGAGCGCCGCGACCACCGGCGCCAGTGCCGCGATCGCCCACCAGCGCCGGCGCGCGAGATCGCGCGCGGCGCTCACCCGCCCCCTCGCCGCGCGCCGTTGCGTGTTGCGACCGTATCCCCGCCGGTCGGCACGGTGTCGCTGGGGGAGCTGCTGTCGGGCGCAGGGGCGCCGGGCTCACGCACCCTGAAGCTGAGTCGCTCGGGCCAGCGGCGCCGGTTGAGCCTCATGCGCAGGTGGTGGCGCCCCGGCGGCAGCGTGCGGGCTTTCGTGCGGGCGACAGTGCGGCCCCTGCGGCGCCCGAGCAGCTGGACCCGCGCGCGCCGAGCGAGCCTGAACGTCACGACCAGCGTGCGGCCGCGCAGCTTCGTGCGGACCTGCCGCAGCAGCGCGGGTAGGCGGCGTGTGACAGCCGGAGGCGGCTCCTGGTCGAGCTCCACGGGCGGCGGCTTGAACAGCTCGGAGTCGTCGACGGGCGGCGCGTCTGGTATGAACTGCTCCGCCGCCTCGTTCGGCCTGAACGTGATCGTGCCGGCGAACGCCGGGTCGGTGTTGCGCGGATACACCGTGCCGTCGGTGTAGTGGAACAGCCACCCGCTCGACGTCACCATCCACCCTTCGTTGGGGCTGGTGAAGGCGATCTTCTCGGCCGATCCGCGCCCCGGCCCCCCGGCCGGGAGCGTCGTGACGGTAGCCGTGTCGTCGCGTGCCAGCAGCGCAACGCGCGCGAAGGCGCCGGTCTGGGCCTCCTCACCGAACCGCTCTACCGCCGCCCAGGCCGTCGTCGTGCCCGGCACTGCGGCGACATCGACGAAGCGGTCGATCGTCACGAACGGCGCTGCCGGGAACGAAACTTCCCGCCAGCTGGTCCCGTCGAGGAACGCCGCCAGCGGCGGACGCGGGTGGATGCCTTCCTGCGGCACGGTCGACCCGGAGGTGGCGCCGCCCCCGCCGGCCCAGATCTGCTGGCCGTCGCTGTCGAGTGCAAGCAGCTCAGTCCCTTCGGACGAAACCCCGGCAGGCGGCGTGACTGTGAACGGCTCGTTCGTGAACGTCGCGCCGGTGATCTTGTGGATGAGGCGGGGTTGCGGTTCGGGCACGGAGAGGTCGAGCTGGCTGCCACGATCCCCCGGCGACTTCCCGATTCGCACCGTCTCGAAGATCGTGCCCCCGAGGTGTGCCTCGAGATCCGTCACGCCCCGCCCCTGTGGTGCGTAGACGGTGCGCAGCGCCGCGCCGTCCCAGTGCAGGTGGAACGAACCACGGCGCTCGCCGGTCAGGTCCGCGGCCCCGACACCACCGAACCAGCAGTTGGAGGGGCCGTTGCAAGCGGCGGCCGTCACCTCCCGGAACGGGTCGGGGGATTGCTCCGGCGTGCTGTAGGACGCGACCACCTCGCCGTCGCGGAAGTGGCAGAGCGCGGTCCCCTCGGTCGGCCTGCGCGGTCTGCTCGGCAGCGTGATCGTCCAGAACTCGCGCGGACTGGCGATCGCAATGCGCGTCGTGCGTCCGGGCCCGCCGCAGACGGTCGACAGCTGGTGCCATCCGGCGCCGTCGTAGAAGTACAGGCCGGTCGGCACCGTCGCGTTGCCGGAGACCGCCAGCAGCCCGTGGTTCGGGGCCAGGAACTGCAGGTCCCCCGGCTTTCCCAGCGGCACGGCAAAGCTGGTGCCGGGCGGAGGGGGCGGCTGCTCGAGGTTCCAGGTGGGCTCCGCGGAAGCGCCCCCGGCGGAAACCGCCGCCATGAGGGCCGACAGCAGAGTGGCGGCCAGGTACCTCATCGGCTCAGGTCAGACTTTGGGCGGGGGTCGCCGTGCGCGGACGCCGTTGAGCGAGTCGAGGGGTATGTGCTCGACAGTCGACAGCAGGGCGTCGAGGGCCACTCCGGATACCGACTCGTGCTCGATCAGCGCAGACGCGGTCTCCTCGACCGCACCCCAGTTGCGCTCCAGCACGATCGTGGCCTTGTCGACCGCCTGCTTGACGATCCGCTCGACCTCCTTGTCGATCAGGTCGAGCGTCGCCTCCGCGATGCTGCCGAGGTTCTGGAGCGACGCACCGAGGAACACCTCGCCGTCGCGCTCGCCGATCGTCACGGGACCGAGTGCCTCGGACATTCCGAACGACGTGACCATCCGCCGCGCGAGTTGCGTGGCCGCGTGCAGGTCGTCGTGCACGCCCGAGGACAGGAAGCCGTACTCGATGCGCTCACCGGCGGCGCCGGCCACGATCGAGACGAGTTGGCGCTGCAGGTCGGGCTCCTGCGCAACCACCTGATCGCGGTCGGTCAGCATGTGCGCGGCCGTGCCCATGGTCCTGCCGCGGGCCACGATCGAGAGCTTCTGAGCCGAGATCGTCTGGCCGATCGAGCGCGTGACGACCGCGTGTGCGGCCTCGTGCACCGCGATGATCCATTGCTCGGCCTGCGTCAGCACGTGACTCTTCTTCGCCGGGCCGGCGACCACGCGGTCGATCGCCTCCTCGAGCGTGCGCTGGTGGATCTGGGTGTGCTTCTCCCGCACGGTCAGGAGGGCGGCCTCGTTGATGACGTTCGCGAGCTCCGCGCCCGAGAACCCGGGCGTCAGCTTGGCGATCTCCAACAACGAGGCGTCCGGGGCCAGGGGCCTGGAGCCGCAGTGCAGCTCGAGGATCTCGAACCGACCGTGCACGTCCGGCACGTCGATCGTGACCTGGCGGTCGAAGCGTCCGGGTCGCAGCAGGGCGGGGTCGAGGATGTCGGGGCGGTTGGTGGCCGCCATCACGACGATTCCCGCATCCGCGTCGAAGCCGTCCATCTCCACGAGCAGCTGGTTGAGCGTCTGCTCGCGCTCGTCGTTGCCCTGGCCGACGCCCGCGCCGCGGCGCCGTCCGGCGGCGTCCAGCTCGTCGATGAACACGATCGAGGGTGCGGCCTTGCGGGCGCGCTCGAACAGGTCGCGAACCCGGGCAGCGCCGACGCCCACGAGTGACTCCACGAACTCCGAGCCCGACAGGGAGAAGAAACTGGCCTGGGCCTCGCCCGAGGTGGCGCGCGCGATCAGCGTCTTGCCGGTTCCGGGCGGTCCCACCAGGAGCACTCCCTTGGGCGCCTGCGCCCCCATCGTCTCGTAGAGGCTCGGGTCGGCTAGGTAGTCGCGTATCTCGCGCAGCTCGGCGACCGCCTCGCCCGCGCCGGCGACGTCCGCGAACGTGACCGCGCGAGTCGTCTTGCGCTTCTTGCCCCGGTTGCCGAGCTTGGAGAACGCGGCAAAGCCACCGGCGCCCGAGTCCTGGCCGAGCCGCATGAAGAACGCGAACAGGCAGACGAGGATCAGGATCGGCATCAGGAACTGGACGACGATCTGCCGCGCCGGCTTGTCTGCCTGCTGTTCGACCTCCACGATCGCGCCGCCGCGGCGCAGGGTGCGCAGCAGGTTGTTGGTCTGCGCGTCGGAGGAGGGGTAGGCCGCCCACAGCTTCTGCCCGTTCTCGGTCGACGCCACGACGCGCGAGTCGTGGTCGAGCAGCGTGGCGCTTTCGATCTGGCCCTCCTCGGCCAGCTCGGTGAGCGTAGACAGCGGAGCCTCGCGACCGCCGGACTCCGGCTTGATCGAGCCCAGCAGACTGAAGAACAGGATCGTCAGGATCACCGAAGCCGTGATCAGTAACGTCGCGAGCGGATCGCGCAGGGCGATCTGCATCACGGCTTGGCCGAAGTCGCGAGCGCGCTCCGCGGCCAGCTCCCTTGGGGTCTTGCGCTGCATCGACGGAGCCTTGGGGGCGGCGCGGCTCGCTGCGGATTTGTTGCCGGTCGGATCGGTCAAGAGAATTCGGAAAAGGACGACGGCTGTGGGCCGGCGCGAACGCCTTCAAAAAGCACCGGCACGCCAGTTCTAGTGACCGGAAGGGCCGAGGGCAATACCCCTTCACAGAAGTCACACACGCGGTTCACATGTGGTTCACCAGTTCTTCACCGTCAAAGAGGAAGCGCCCGGGCCTCTTGCGAGACCCGGGCGCTCTTTGCCGTCCTCCCGGCGCGCCGTGCTCGGCACGCCTGGGTGGTTTCGCGAGCTAGGGGATGAAGACCCCCTGCTTCGCGAAGACCGTGTTGGGGCCGGTCGAGACGAGGCCGTCGGAGCCCCCGTCGTTGACCGTCACCTGGCCGAAGGCCCAGATCGACCGCTTGCCCTCCGGGGCGGAGCCGGGGAGCACGGCGTCTGCGCTCGTGGTGGTGCTACATGTCGACCCGATGTTCGCCGGCCCTCCTGTTGGCGTGCAGCCGACCGTGACCGGGAACGCCAGGTCCCCCGCCGTTCCGGGCAGGGCCTCGGAGTTGCCGTTCAGGCGGTCCGTGATCCGCAACGTGTGGGTCACCTGCAGCTGACCGGTGTAGTCCGCCAGACCGGCCTTGTTGCGGATGTCGGTCATGCTGACCGTGATCTGCACGTCCGAGTCATCCGGCCCACCGGCGTTACCGACGGTTGCGTACTTCACGAACCCGTTGGAGCTCGCCGGCGCCCCATTCGCATCGGGCGAGCCGACTGTCACGCTGCCCGACGATCTGCACCGGCGGTGTGCAGGACGGACCCGCGAGCGGCGTCCCGTGGACGGCGTTGGCGCTGCCCACCGAGCATACGTTGTACGCGGGTACGAGACTGATCCTCAGGGGCTTGCCCCCACGGGCCGCGCGTAGCCGTAGAACTTCGTCGGGCAGGGGCCCGTTCCGGGCTTGTCCCAGCACACGGCGTTTACGCCGGCGCGCGCATGTTCAGGATGTTCTGGCGGCAGCTGCGCGTAGTCCTGCGCGAAGAGGGCGTCCTGGCCACCGTCGCTGACGATCGCCTCCCAGTAGTCCTTCACCGAGCGAGCCTTCTGCTCCTCGGCTGCGTCTCCGGCTCCCTGCAGGCTGTACGGGCCCTTGTAGTCGTCGAAGACGAGGCCGTAGGTCAGCGTGCAGATGACCCAGCCGGTCGGCGAGTCGGTGCCGTTCGCGTTCTGCCAGTCGCCCAGCGTGGAAGCTGGGACTCCGGTGAACACGGTGCTTCTCGCAGTTGGCGCCCTTCGTGCCCGTGGTCTGGTAGCGCGCTCGGGTCCTGGCGTGGCCTCGACGAACTGCCCGCTCGGGTTGGTCGTCTGAGTCCAGAACCGGTCGTCGTCCCGCGAGCCCGCGCTGGCGCTCGGCACGATGTCGAATCCGTTCGCGCGCGCCGTGGCGATGTCGGAGTATCCGACCCCGCCGTCGGTTGCGGCGAGCTTCGCCATCAACGGCCCGTTGCCGTTGGCACAGCCGCTCGTCAGGTGCGTACCCTGCGGCCCCGTGGGCGGGGTCGTCGGGTTGCAGTCCGTGCGCGGCGACGAGCGATGCATTCGGCCAGTTGCGCGTGTCGGGGCCGGTGGTGAAGCCCGGGTCCCAGTCGCGGGTCGGATTGACCTTGTCGAGCCAGGACTTGAACGCGAACGACGTGCCCGAGTCGTCGAACCGCACGACGCGGGTGATGAAGTCGCCGCAGTCCGCGTCAGAGGCGAGCGTCGGGAAGATCTCGGTCCACTCGTCGTGGGCTGAGTCACCGAACCAGATCTCCTCGGCCTGGGTCCGCGTGAACCGCACGCGGTCGTTGAACGGTGCCGCGTTGGCAGCCGGCGCGTTGGTCTCGGCCGAGTCCGGCAGCAGCGAGCGGTCGCAGTTGTCCGGGAAGTTCACGGCCAGCACGACCGAGCCGACAGCTCCCGGGATCGTGTGGATCGTGCCCTCGTCGCCGACCGCGTCGGTGCCCTGGTTCATCTGCGCGATCGCCGTCGGCGTCGGCGGCTCGTCGGTCATGCCGAACCGCGGCGTCTGGTTGCGGCTCAGGCTGCCGTCGGCGTTGGGGGCGGTGCGCTCGCCCACCACGCGACGGCCAGCGCCACTTCCCTGCGGCTCGTACGTGACGGTCGGGAACGTTCCCACGTCCGCACAGTGCTGTGTCTCGAAGTACGTCTTCCAAGCCGCGTGCGCTGAGTTTGCGAACGACGCTCCCCGGCCCACGATGTTCGTTCCTTGACACTTGCTCGTAGTGAAGTTGGCCTGGCCGGCGGGCGCAAACACAGCGAGTGCGGTTGCGGCCCCGACCACGGCCAGCACGAGCCGTGTCCATCGGCCCGCACGCGGTCTGGCGGCAGATCTATGCATGAAGGAAGAACCCCTTTCCTTTAAGTGAAACTCCTCTCGGACGGCGCAGTTGTAGTCGCGCGGTTCAGCGCGGTCAATGCCGTTCACAGCACTCACACAGGGGGTTCACGGAATAGAAACGGAGACTTCTCCAAACGGTTTCCATTTCGCATACACGGCCTTCACCACACGTTCACCGCACCGGGTGTTATGAGGTGAAGGACGCTGTGCGGCGCGCGATCAGCGCGCGGCCACCGCCGGTTGGCGAGAAGCGGATCTCGAGACGCGAGCGCAGGCGCCGCTCGCGCTTCACGTAGCCGCGGTAACGGAGCATCGGCTTCAGCGTGAGGGTCACACGACCGGCGGCACGGAAACGTTTCCGTGCCTTGGCAACCGACCGCAGAGGTGTGCGCCGGCCGCTTCTGATGCGGGCCCGCGCGGTCACGGCGATGGACCCGGCTCGCGGTGCCTTGACGATCACGCGGACGCTCCCCCCCGGACCGCGGCGCAGGCTCACCGGCAGCGACGCGCCGGCGCTCTGGAGGGCGTCTTCGCGCGGAGCGAAATCCTCGAACGGCGGTTCCTGCGGGCCTGATCGAGCGCCGCCGGACCCCGCCTCACGCGTAACGAAAGCGTCGGCGACCTCGTTGGAGTCACCGGGGAAGAGATTCGTGGCAAAGGATGTGAACGCCACGCTGCGGCCGTCGCCGGACATCGCGATCGCACCAAACGACGTGCCCACGTCCCGGTCGATCTCACCGCCGTCCCTCGCCCTCGTGACGCGCTCGATCTCCATCCTGTCGAGGTATATGACGTAGAGCTCAGCGTTCTCGGTTGCCGGCGGCGGAGTCACCAGCCGCACGGACGGGAGCCCAAAGTCGCTCCTGTTCGAGACGAAGGCGATGCGGCTGCCGTCCGCTGAGATCACGACAGGCTTGATGGCGCCCGTAACGCCCAGCGAGCTCTCGCGTGTCAGCTCGATCGTCGCTGACTTTCGGGTGCGCCCCGGCGTCATATCGGCAACGAAGACGTCGAGCTGATTCCCGAGCGGCGTACCGCGCAGGGGGCTGTTCACGAGAAACGCCACCTTCGTGCCGTCGGCGCTGAGCGAGGGCACGATGCCGGAGAGAGCGCCGGGAGGCGAGTCCTCGGGGTTCCCGAGCGGTCCGTAGCAGGGCCCGCTGGCATTCTCGTCGTTGATCCATTGGTCAGTCTCGGCGCAGCCGGGATCGTCCACGTCGGCGGCGCCGGTGATGCGCCGCGTCTGGGCCGTCGGTCCGTCCGCCACGCGTCGCCACATGTAGTAGACGGCGTCTGCGATCTCGCCGGGCTGCAGGCGTGTCTGCAGGCCGGCGTTCTGACCTTCCCACGCCACGGTCGAGCCGTCCGCGCTGATCACCGCGAACGCGCCCGATGTCGATGCGCCGCCTGCTGGATTGCCGTCCACCGTCGTACGCGTCACGAGCGTGGTCGTGCGGGCGCTCAGGTCCCGCACGAACAGCTGCCCAGCCGGTGTCGTGGGGAGCTCGGCCGCGGGCAGATCCGATGCCGCGCGAGTGACGAACACGACCTTGCGGCCGTCTGCGGTGAGCGCCGCCTCGGGGGTGACGTCGGCGCCCGTGACCGCGGTCAGCGACCCTCCATAGGTGGCTGGTGTGTCGCTGCCGTCACGTGCAGAAACGAGCTCGAAGGCGCTGGGGGAGTCGAGCGCCTGATCCATGTCGCGGACATAGACGTCGATCCGCGTGTTCGTATCGGCGGGGACCAGCTGGTCGGCGGATGCGAACGACACATAGCGCCCCTTGGCGTCGACAGAGGGGCTCTGCGCTCCGCGCCGTGCAAGAGCATCCGACCCAATGGTGCGCACGTCTCCCAGCGCGACGAGCTCGAGCGCGCCGGACGCGAGTTCGCGTCTGAAGATGGCGCCGTCACGGTACTCCCCGGGGGGATCCCGGAAGTCCGCGGGAAACAGGTTGCGTGCTCTGGTCTGGAACACGACGTAGCGTCCGTCCTGCGAGATGTCCACCGCAAGTGTGCTCGCGTCGGCCTGCTCCCGCGACACCGATACGAGGTCCGCTCCCGGGAGAAACTCCGCTCCGGCGGTTGGCGGCATCACGAGCGCGAGCGCCGCCAGTGTCGCAATGCACCCGAGGGGCTTCATCGGACGCGCAACGTCCTCTTCGTCTTGCGGGTGTTGCCGGCCCGGTCGCGCGCGACGATCGTCAGGCGGTAAGTGCCCGGCTTCCTGTAGCGGTGCGTCACCTTCGTGCCGCGCGAGCGCTTCCCGTCGCCCCAGATGATCTGCGAGCGCGTCGGGCCGGCCACGCGGCGGGATGTGCCGTCCACGATCCGCACCCGTGCCCGCAGCTTCCCGCTCGCCGAGGCACGCACCCGCGGCGCCGTGCGGTCGAGTCGCAGGACGGCGTCCGTGCTGTGGCTGCGCTGCCCGTTGCCGTCGGTCGCTGTCACGAGGATGGGCAGACGCCCGTCCTTGAGCCTGCGCGTCGGCACGCGGTAGAAACTGCGCGCGAGGTTGCGTGCCACGATGCGCTTGCCGATCCGGACGGTGAAGGCGAGCTTGCTGAGGGCGTTGCGCGGAGCGTCCCAGTCGAGGCGTACCTTCTTCGATCGCACGAATTTGAGCGGCACCTCGACGGCGAAGGCCTGCGGTGGAGCATCGACCGCCGCGGCCCCGATCTGCACGGCGCCCTGATCCCCCTGCATGAAGGCGACGAGCGCGTCGCCGAGGTTGGAGCCCGCGATCTGCACGTCCTGGACCGCGCCGCCCGCCGCCGCGTGCACGCCCCTGGCGGCGACCTTGCCGTCCTCGCGCGACTCCTCGATGCCGACGACTGCGTACCGCGCCTTCCATGCCGCCACCGACGCGCCCGTCTCACCGACCTCGATCACCGGATCGGTGGCGACCGCCCCGCGACCGTCACCGAGCGCCTGCGGCGCCGCGACCGAGGTGTCGCCGCCTCGCACGGTGCGCGCGGCTGCCGCCTGTCCGAAGGCCAGCTCGAACGACCCGTCGGGCGTGACTCCTGCAGATGGCGCGCTGGGGCCGTCGCCGAGCGATGCTCCCGTGGTGCCGTCGGCGAGGCGCGGGCCGCCGAACTTGGCCGCAGCATTGCTGAACGTCTCGGGGATCAGGTTCACGAACACGTGCGCCCCGACCAGTGCGCCACCCTGGGGTGCGGGCTGCTGGCGCAAGGCAACGGCGCCCTGGCCGAAGCCGGTGACGTCGAGCGAGAACGCGTCCGCCGGGCCCCGCAGCGGCGCGCCGCCGAACTGCTGCGGGCTCACGATCAGCGGGATGCCGAAGGTCGAGCCGAAGATCCGGCGCGCCCACACGCGGTCGACGAAGTCGTCGTCGGGCTCGTGGAACGCGACGATGCCGTTTCCGTTCACGTCGATCCCGACCTTCGGTGAGTTCCCTGCCGTCGGCGTCGCGAACGGCGCGTTCGGGTTGCGGTCGGCGACCTGGCCGAGCTGCGACCACAGCCAGCCGTTGTAGCGCGCGACGCGCACCTCGCCGCCGAAGTAGCCGGGAGGGGCGGTCGGATCCTGGGCGCCCGTGCCGGACAGCACGCGGTAGGCGATGTAGGCGCTGCCGCCGCGGCTCATCGCGATCGACGGGAACGTCGCCAGCGCCTCGCCGACGTTGAGGTCGATCGGCACCGGCGCCTGAAAGCGCTGTGCGCCGGGGTCGAGCGAGGACGAGAACAGGCGATCGGTGCCGAAGCCGAACTCGTGCACCCAGGTGACCACGAGGCGGCCGCCGGCGCCGGCGCCGATCGCGGGCCACGAGGAGTCGAAGCTCTGACCGACGTCGACACGCGTGGGCCCCTGCCACTTGCCGTTCACGTAGCGCACCGCATATATGTGGTCGCGCCCGTCGGGCCCGGCCTTGCTGTAGACGAGGCCACCCGTGCCGTCCTCGGCCATCGCGACGCCGCCGAGGTCGACGACGTCTTTGCTCGGCCCGTCGATGGTGGTCGCCGTGGAGATGACGGCGTGGGCATCGCCCGGCATGAGCGCATGCCAAAAGGCGACGACGGTCAGGAACAAGAGCAGCGTCGTCCGCACCCGGCTAACGCTCGCGGCTGGCGCGGGCGACGGTGTGAAGACGCCGAGAAGTTCTGGTTAACACGGGCCGTTCTGCGCTTACACATTTTTTTCACCACCCGAACACACCGCGTTCACTTGCGGGGGGTGAGGGTGGGCGAGAGTCCGCAGGCAAGGTGCTGGACCGTGCGTGTCGCCGCTTCGGAGGCCCGCGTCCCATGGAAACGATTCGCGTGAAGCAGGAGGACCCGTGCGCAGAGCCGTCCTGACAGCCACACTCGTTCTTTCGCTGCTCGCCGCACCGGTCGCGGCCCAGGCCAAGACCACGATCACCGTGAGCGGATCCACGTCAGTGGCGCCGCTTGCGACGCAACTCGCGAAGGGCTTCCTGAAGACCAAAGCCGGCAAGGGCAAGGTGAAGTTCCGCATCCTCCAGGGCGGGTCCGACATCGGGATCGCGGACGTGGCCCGCGGCCGGGTGACGATCGGGATGTCCTCGCGCGACCCACAGCCCTCGGACCCGGGCGGGCTCGTCTTCAACCGCATCGCCCGCGACGGGGTCTGCATCGCCACCAACCCGGACAACCGGATCGGCAACCTCTCGCAGCAGCAGGTGCAGGCGATCTTCTCCGGCCAGGTCCGCTCCTGGGCCGATGTGCCCGGAGCGAAGGCCTCGGGCGCGATCGACCTGGTCGTGCGTAACCCGGCCTCAGGTACGCAAGACGCGTTCCAGAACATCTTCATGGGTCAGGACCTGCGCATCTCGCCCAGCGCCAGCCAGCGGCCCTCGAACGGCCGGGTGCAGCAGGCGATCGCATCGAATCCGAACGCGATCGGCTACGTCGACTTCAACTTCACCGAGGGTCTCGGCGTGATTCCGTATCGCGGTGTCGCGTGCTCACTGCGCAACGCGAAATCCGGCCAGTACGGCGGCGTGCGCAACTTCTGGCTGGTGACTCGCGGCAAGGCGACGGGCGCCGCCGCGAGCTGGGTCAAGTTCGTGCGCTCGCGCAAGGCCGCCAAGATCATCGCCAAGAACTGGGTCCCGCTGAAATAGTGGACGCCTCCGCCGCACGGGCGGCCGGGCGCCCCGGCTCCCGGCTCGCGGAAGCCCTTCAACGGCCGTGGAGCGACAGGCGCACCGAGCTGGTGCTCGGCGTGCTTGCCTGCTCGCTGCTGGCGCTGATCGCGGGAATGGTGATCTTCGTCTTCGCGAACGCGTGGCCGTCGTTCTCCAACAACGGCTTTGCATGGTTCGGGTCGGGCGGCAACGTCGACCAGCAGCTCGGGGACATTTTCAACTCCCCGGCGAACCCCGACTCCTACGTCTACGAGCTGCGCGCGTGGCCGCTGCTGTACGGCACGTTCCTGACGACCGCGGGCGCCGTCGTGATCGGCGTCGCGATCGCGTTGTTCGCGGCCATCTTCATCGTCGAGTTCGCGCCGCCGCGCCTGCAGCAGGTCCTCGAGCCGGTCGTGCGGCTGCTCGCCGCTGTGCCCTCGGTGATCTACGGCCTGATCGGCGTGCTCGTGATCGTGCCGTTCGTCGGCAACCACCTGATCAGCGAGGAGCGCAAGGAGTCGGTGGCGTTCGTCGTGCAGCTGACCGGCTCGAGCCTGATCGTCGCCGTGCTGATCCTGACGGTGATGATCACTCCCGATCATGATCGCGATCATCGTCGACGCGCTGCGCTCGGTGCCGCGCTCGTGGACGGAGGGCGCCGCCGCGCTCGGGGTCAACCGGTGGCGCGTGATGTGGACCGTCTCGGTGCGTGCCGTTCGCCCGGCGATCATCGCGGCCGCAGTGCTCGCCACCGCGCGTGCGCTCGGCGAGGCGATCATGCTCTCGATGGTCTCCGGGTCGGTCGGGTTCGCGCCCAACCCGCTCGACGGGGTGACCTTCTTCCTGGAGCCGACGCGCCCGCTGGCCGCCACGATCGTCGACAACGCCGACGGACTCTCGGTCGAGCCGTTCGGCGAGACGCTGTACGCGTTCGCCGCAGTGCTGCTCGTCTCTGCGATGTTCCTGTCGCTGGCGGGATGGGCCGCGAAGCAGCCGCTGAAGAAGTACGGCGCTGGAGTATGAGCTCCGCGACTGGACCCTCGGAGCTCCCGGAATTTGCGGCTAAGCAAATTCCGGCCTCTCTTCGGGCTTCCACGGCTACATGGCCGTGGCGGGACCGCGCCGGGCTGGCGCTGGCATGGATAGCCGGCGTCGGCCTGTGCGCGGTGGCCGGTGCGATCGTGATCTACATGCTCGTGCGCGGTGTCCAGTACCTGCGCCCGGAGCTGCTGTTCAACCATCCGCGCGCGGAGATCGACCAGAGCAAGGCCGGCGGATTCTTCGACCCGCTGCTGGGGACGTTCATGCTGACCGTGCTCGGGACCGTGCTCGCGATCCTGCCCGGCATCGCGACCGCCGTGTGGCTGAGCGAGTACGCGCGGCCGTTCTGGCTCGCGCGCGCCGTCGAGTCCGCGGTCGAGGTGGTCGCCGGCACGCCCAGCATCGTGCTCGCGATCTTCGGCCTGATCATCTTCTCCAACGGCCTGTTCAGCTCGCTGTCCTT
The DNA here is from genome assembly GCA_963762195.1 of uncultured Solirubrobacterales bacterium. Classification (GTDB taxonomy): domain Bacteria; phylum Actinomycetota; class Thermoleophilia; order Solirubrobacterales; family JBBDJG01; genus DASRIA01. The sequence continues at coordinate 125,519 of CAVXJX010000001.1, forward strand.
CACCGCAGAGGGCGGCGCGGTGTTCGGCCGCTCGTTCCTGACGGCCGGCGCGATGATGGCGCTGATCGCATTGCCGCTGATCGTCGGGGCGACGCGCGAGGCGCTGCAGGCGATTCCGCGCCATGTGCGCGAGGCCTCGTATGCACTCGGCAAGACCAAGGCGGCGACGATCAGGCGCGTCCTGCTCCCCGCTGCGCGTCCGGGCATCGCGACCGGCACGGCCCTCGGCATGGGACGCATCGCCGGTGACACGGCGATCGTCGTGATCCTGCTCGGCGCGTCGCTGCAGTTGACGGGGGCGGGCGGCCTGGAGCCGGCCGACACCCTGCGCGGCACGGGATCGACCCTCACGAGCTACGTCTTCGTGAGCTCCCCCGCAGGCGAGGGGAACGCCCCCGAGAAGGCTTACGCGGCCGCCTTCGTCCTGCTGGGGATCGTGGTCATGCTCAACTTCGCGGTCGACGTCATTTCGCGGCGCAGGAGCGGTCCGATATGGAACCAGTAGTTCCGCCGCCCATCCGCCGCATCCTCGTGGACGACGAGCCCACGATCGTCGCGCCGCGGGACCGTCACATCGGGCCGGACGGTCTGAACGGCGGGAGCCGGCGCTTCCGGCGCTCCGCCGGGCATCAGGTCGAGCGCATGCGCGCGGAGTCTCTGTCGATTGCTTATGACGGCAAGGTCGCCGTCGAGTCGGTCGACCTGCCGGTCCGCCAGGGCGAGGTCCTGGCGCTGATCGGCCCTTCGGGGTGTGGCAAGACGACGCTGCTGCGCTCCCTCAACCGGCTGGTCGAGCTGACGCCGTCGGCAACCCGCTCCGGGCGCATCACGATCGACGGGCAGGACGTGGACAGCATCGAGGTGACCCAGCTGCGCCGCCGGGTGAGCATGGTGTTCCAGCAGCCGAACCCTTTCCCGATGAGCATCTTCGACAACGTCGCCTACGCGCTGCGCGAACAGGGCTCCAAGCGACCGTCGCGCGACGAACTGAGGCCCGCAGTGACGGATGCGCTCGAACGCGCCGGGCTGTACGACGAGGTGAGGGAGAACCTCATGCACCCGGCCTTGCGCCTGTCGGGCGGGCAGCAGCAGCGCCTATGCATCGCGCGGGCGCTGGCGGCACGGCCCGAGGTGCTGCTGCTCGACGAGCCTTGCTCGGCGCTCGACCCGCGCTCGACGGCGACGATCGAGGAGCTGATCATGCGGCTGCGCGAAGAGGTGGCTGTCGTGATCGTGACCCACAACCTCCAGCAGGCGCTGCGAGTGGCCGACCACGTGGGCTTCATGTACCTGGGCGAGCTCGTGGAGTACGGGCCGGCGGATGACGTGTTCACGGCGCCGCGGGAGCAGCGGACGCGGGAGTACGTGAGTGGGGCGTTTGGGTGAGTTCGGAGTGCGGAGTTACGCAGTTACGCAGTTACGCAGTTCGCAGGAGCTGCGCTGATCGTTCTGTTGCTTTCTGCGTGCGAGTCAACGCAAAGCAAGAGCGAGAAGCTCGAGAAGCAGGGTGGGGGGGCCCTGCGGGAGAAGGGTGTTGTTGTTGCTCGTCAGAACCCGGATGTGAAGGTGCTTTCGGCTGGGGCGGTGCAGGACGACAATGGCACTGCGGTCGTGGTGCGGATGCGCAATACCGGGCGCCGCGCGCTGTCGCAGGTCCCGATCACCGTGGACGTGCGCGGGGCGGGGCGCGGGACGCTTTTTCGCAACGACGATCCCGGCCTCGAGCCCACGCTCGTGCGAGCTCCGCTGCTGCGCCCGAACGAGGAGTTCGCGTGGGTCAACGACCAGGTGACCGCGGCGGGCGAGCCGCGCGATGTACGCGCGAAGGTGGGTGCGGGCCAGGCGGTGAAGGGCAGCGCGCCGCGCGTGACGCTCACCCGCCCGCGCCTCGAACAGGACCCGGTCAGCGGTGTGGCGGCGACCGGCTTCGCCGCGAATCGCTCGAAGGTCGAGCAGCGCAAGCTCGTCGTCTTCGCCGTGGCGACCAGGGGTGCGCGCGTCGTGGCGGCCGGCAGAGGGCAGATCAGCCGCCTGAAGGCGGGCAAGCGCGCCCGCTACACGGTCTTTTTCATCGGCAACCCGCGCGGTGCGCGAATCTCGGTTTCGGCGCCACCGACACGACTCAGGTAGGGAGACTGCGGATGACGATTCATCAAGAGCACGAGACGACGCGGGAGCCGGCCTCGCAGGAGCAGGGCGCAGCCGTGCGCGCGCTGCCGCTCGCCGCTCGCCCATGACCAGCGCTACTGCCTGGAGTGCGGCCAGCGCCGGGCGGAGGCGCGGCTCCCCTTCCTGGAGGTAATAGAGGCCCGGATTCGGCGCGCCGAATCCGGGGCTTCCGGCGGGACGACCGCTGTCGCGTCCCGCGCAGCGCCGCCGCCGCGCCGGCAGCCGACCCCCGTGGTCGCGGGCGCCGCGGTCGCAGCGCTCTTCCTGGCGGTCGGGCTCGGCATGCTGATCGGCTCGGCGGGCGACGACTCCCCGCAGCAGGTGGCAGCCCCGCCCCCGCAGGTGATCAGCGTTGCGGCTGCGGGAGCGGCCGCTCCTGTCGCGGAGTTCAAGGGCGACTGGCCCGACGGCAAGGACGGATACACGGTGCAGCTGCAGACGCTGCCCAAGGACGGCACCGAGGTATCGGCAGTCGAAGCCGCCAAGAGCGCCGCACAGTCCAAGGGTGCGACAGAGGCCGGCGCACTCGACTCCGACGACTTCTCGAGCCTCGCCGGCGGCGACTACGTCATCTACAACGGCGTCTTCGACTCACGCAAGCAGGCCACGCGGGAGTTGAGCGGCCTGAAGAAGGACTTCCCGGGGGCGAAGATCGTCCAGGTTTCGGCGGGCGGCGGGGTCGCCTCCAAGGGGGATGCCGGCGCGTTCAAGAAGAAGTCCGCCAACGTGGGCAAGGACCAATTGAAGGATCTCCAGAAACTGTCTCCCGAGGAGTACCAGAAAAAAGCCAAGAAGCTCCCCGACGAGACCAAGCTTCCCGGCAAGGCGCCGAAGAAGGACAACAAGAAGCCGGGCGGCGGGGACGAAGGGCAGGTACTCGAATGAGCGCCCCCGTCAGGCCGCTGGATCTGCTCTCCAAGCGGGATCGGCTGGCCGACGAGCTGGCCGAGCTGCAATGGGACCTGGGTGGCCTGACCTATGAGATGGCGATCCGGGACCACTTCCGCCTGGACGTGCTGGTCCGGGCAGCGGCGGAGCTCCAGCGGGTCGACGCCCAGCTGGGCGAGGTCGAGCGCCTGCTGCGCATGGAGCGCAACGGCGCTGCCGGCGAGTGCCCGGCGTGCGGCGCCCTGCACGGCCGCGGCGCCGTCTACTGCTGGCAATGTGGGACTGCGATCATGCAGGCGCGCCGCCCATCCGCGCTGCCAAGCCGTTGATACGCTAACCGGCGGAAGGCGGCGTGGGCCTCTGGCCCTCCCGAGGGCGCGCCTCCCGTGATCCACGGCGAATTGGAGGCTGCTTGCTTTGAATGCGGTGAGGAACGTCGACGTGACCAGTCCCGCCCCCCGCAAGCCCGCGGTCAAGGACAGGTACCTCAACCGCGAGCTTTCGACGATCGACTTCAACGCACGCGTGCTTGCGCTGGCGGAGGAGAGCGGCATGCCGCTGCTGGAGCGGGCGAAGTTCCTGGCGATCTTCGCCAGCAACCTGGACGAGTTCTTCCAGGTCCGGGTGGCCGGCCTCAAGCAGCAGGCGGCGGCCGGCATCCGCACACGCTCGTCCGACGGCCTCACACCGCGCGAGCAGCTGTCGGCGATCTCGGCCAAGGTCGTGCCGCTGGCCGAGCGCCACGCGCGGATCTTCATCGAGGACGTGATGCCGGCGCTGCGCGAGGCGGGGGTCAAGGTCCTGCGGTGGGCCGAGCTCGACCAACCGCAGCGCGACGAGCTGAACAAGCTCTTCCGGGAGAAGATCTTCCAGGTCCTCACTCCGCTCGCGGTGGACTCCGGCCGTCCCTTCCCCTACATCTCGAACCTCTCGCTGAATCTCGCCGTGCTGGTGCGGGACTCGGGGGCGGGGCGCATGCACTTCGCGCGCATCAAGGTGCCGCCGATCCTTCCGCGCTTCGTCTCGTTTGCGGAGGACCGCTACTTCACGCCGCTCGAGGAGGTGATCGCGGCCAACCTCGACCAGCTCTTTCCCGGCATGGAGATCGTCGAGCATCACACGTTCCGCGTCACGCGGAACGCCGACCTCGAGATCGACGACGGTGCGGACGACCTGCTCGAGGCGCTCGAAGAGCAGCTCGCGCAGCGCAGGGCCCGCCCGGCCGTGCGGCTGGAGGTCGAGCAGACCATCCCTCAGCACGTGCTGGAGCTGTTGATGAGCGAGCTGGAGGTGGGCGACGAGGACATCTATGTACTGCCCGCGCCGCTCGATCTGTCCGGCCTGTGGGGCCTGCATGCGATCGACCGGCCCGAGTTGAAGGACGAGCCGTACTTCCCCGTCACGCACCCGGACCTCTCGCTGGCCGAGGAGGACGTTTCCATCTTCGAGGTCCTCGGCGATCGCGACGTGCTCGTGCACCACCCGTACGAGTCGTTCACAACCAGCGTGCAGCGGTTCATCGAGGAGGCTGCGGCCGACCCCGACGTGCTCGCGATCAAGCAGACGCTCTACCGCACCGCGGGCAGTCCGATCGTGAACGCCCTGATCGAGGCGGCCGAGCGCGGGAAGCAGGTCGTGGTGCTGATCGAGATCAAGGCCCGTTTCGACGAAAGTGCGAACATCGCCTGGGCACGCACGCTGGAGAAGGCGGGGTGTCACGTCGTCTACGGCCTGGCGGGTCTGAAGACCCACTGCAAGCTCTGTCTCGTAGTGCGCGACGAAGGTGGCCACCTGAAGCAATACGTGCACGTGGGCACCGGCAACTACAACCCGCTCACGGCACGCATCTACGAGGACATGGGTTTGTTCACTGCCGATCCCGAGCTGGCCGCGGAGGTGGGCCACCTGTTCAACTACATCACCGGCTTCTCCCGGGACAAGAAGTACCGCTGCATGATCGTCGCGCCACACGGCATGCGCGACCGCATGCTGAGCATGATCGAGCGGGAGGGGGCTCTCTCGACGCCGGAGCGTCCAGGCCACATCATCATGAAGATGAACAATCTGTCCGATGATGGAATGGTGAACGCGCTTTACAGCGCCTCCGAGCAGGGCGTCAAGGTGGATCTGATCGTGCGCAGCATCTGCACCCTGCGGCCGGGCGTGAAGTCGCTCAGCAGGCACATCACCGTCCGCTCCCTGCTCGGGCGGTTCCTGGAGCATTCGCGCATCTTCTATTTCGGCAACGGCGGCGACGAGCAGATCTACATCGGCAGCGCCGACATGATGCCCCGCAACCTGGACTGGCGCGTGGAGGCGCTGGCGGCCGTCAAGGCGCCCGAGTTGCGCGAGCAGTTGAAGCTGGTCCTCGACCTTGCGCTCTCCGACAACTGCTCCTCATGGACGCTCGACCGATCCGGCAAGTGGCACAAGGTGGTGCCGAAGGAGGGAGAGGTCCACCTCGACTTCCAGGAACAGCTGATGAGACATCCGACCGCCGATGCCTGACCAGATGCTCGAGCAGGAGCTGAAACTCTCGGTCGAAGGGTCGTTCGTGCCGACGGTCCCGCCCGCGGACTCGGACGTGGCGGGTATCGAGGAGCTGCCCGCCCTCGATCTGCGCGCCACGTACTACGACACGCCGGACCTGCGGCTCGCCCGGCATGGCGTCACGCTGCGCAACCGCACGGGCGAAAGCCAGGACTCCGGGTGGTGCGTGAAGCTTCCGGTCGGTGACGGCATCGCGGAAGGCCGTGACGAGGTGTCCTTCGGTGGCGGTGGGCGCGCGGTGCCGCCCGCGGCGCTCGATCTGGTGCGGGCCTTTGTCCGGTCGTCCAGCCTCACGCCGGTTGCCCGCTTGCGCACGCGCCGCCGACGCTGGCGCCTGCAGGGGCCGGACGGGGCCGAGCTCGCGGAGCTCGTCGACGATCGCGTCTCGGTGCTGCAGAGAGGACGCGTGGCGGATCGTTTTCGCGAGATCGAGATCGAGGGCCGCGGCATCGACCGCGACGCGCTCGAGCGGATCGCCGGCATCGTGGCCCGCGACGCCGCCGAGCCCGCTGAGCAGATCCCCAAGCTCGTCCGCGCGCTGGGCCGCCGCGCGAACGCGCCACCCGACGTGGTCGTTCCACCTCGCATCCGGCCCCGCGACCCGGCGGCCGTGGCCGTGCGTGCAGCGCTCGCGCGCGGCGTGCAGCGCATCATGCTGAACGACGCCCGCACCCGGCTCGGGGCGGCGGAGCCGCTTCACCAGATGCGTGTGGGCACACGCCGGCTGCGCAGCGACCTGCGTACCTTTCGCGACCTGCTCGACCCGGAGTGGGGAAAGAACATGCGCGCGGAGCTGAAATGGCTCGGCGCCGCGCTCGGCGACGTGCGCGACCTCGACGTGATGCTTGAACGCCTGCGTGCCGAGGGGCAGGATCTCGATCCCAGGATCGACGGGCTGTTCGAAGAGCTCGAGGCGCGCCGTGAGGTGGCACGGGAGCGGCTGCTCGGCGTGCTGCGCGGCCAGCGCTACGTGACTCTGCTGGACCGGCTCGTGGAGGCGGCCGCGGCGCCGCCGCTCACGGCCGCCGCCGACCGGCCCGGCCGGGATGTGCTGCCGCCGCTCGCGCGGCGCTCGTGGCGAAAGGTGGCGCGGGCCGGCAGGAAGCTGGAGGACACGAGCCCCGACGAGGACTTCCATGACGTGCGCAAGCGCGCCAAGCAGGCCCGCTACGCGGCCGAGGCAGTGGCGCCGGCACTGGGGCGGCGTGGGGGTCAGGCGAAGCGGTTCGCCGACCGGGCGGCTGACGTACAGGACGTTCTGGGAGAGATGCAGGATGCCGTCGTGGCCGAGGAGACGATCGAGCGGTTCGTCGGTGACGGCGACCGGCCGGGCGACGTCAACTTCGCGGCCGGCAGGTTGCTCGAGCGCCAGCACGTCGGCCGCACGAACGCGCGCAGCGACTTCGCCGCAGCGTGGCGCAAGCTGGACCGCCGGAAGCGCCGCAGCTGGATGTAGATGAGCAAGGCCCCGATCCAGGCGGCCGGAGGGGTCGTGTGGCGCGCCGGCGAAGGTGCGAACGGAGCGGACCTCGAGATCGCCGTCATCCATCGGCCCCGCTATGACGACTGGAGCCTGCCGAAGGGCAAGCTCGCACCCGGCGAGTCCCATCTCGAAGGGGCGATCCGGGAGGTCCATGAGGAGACCGGATACAGGGTGCAGCCGGGCCGGTCGCTGGGCGAGGTCCGCTACCTGAAGAAGTCCGGCGGCGCGGCGCGCGAGAAGGTCGTCCACTACTGGGCGATGAAGGCGATCGGCGGCGCCTTCAGCCCCAACCGCGAGGTGGACGAGATGCGCTGGCTCTCGATCGACGACGCGCGCGAGACGATCACGCGCGCCGCCGACCGCGAGGTGCTGGAGCGCTTCGCGCAGCGCCCGGCGCT
>CAVXJX010000002.1:0-373352 GCA_963762195.1 uncultured Solirubrobacterales bacterium
AACCAGGCCCTGGCCACCCTCGACAAGTACCGCGCCCGCTTCGATCAGGTGTCGATGCGGCTGACCGCCCTCGAGTTCGAGGGTGGCGTCACGCTTCACGATGCGCTCACCGTGCTGCAGCGCTCGGAGATGGTCACCCGCATGGCGGTCGAGATCGAGCGCTACATCGTCGAGCTCGGGACCGAGGGGCGCCTGATCGAGATGCAGCTCGAAGAGATGCTCACCGGCGTTGCTGCCGACCGGTCGGCACTCGTCAAGGACTACATCGTCGATCCCTCGGAGGAGGCGTTCTCCGCGATGATGGAGTCGCTCCCGCGCCTGCCCAACCAGGACCTGCTCGATTTCGGCCGGCTCGGTGAGCTGATGGGCTACGACCGCAAGCTCAACACCCTTGACTTCCCCGTCACGCCTCGTGGTTACCGCATCCTGGGTCGTGTCCCGCGCCTCCCCGAGATGGTCGTGGAGAGCGTCGTGCGGGAGTTCGGCAGCTTCGACGTGCTGCTGGCCGCCGCCGCCGACGAGCTGGAGGCGGTCGAGGGGGTCGGTGAGCTGCGCGCCAAGGAGATCCGCGAGGGCCTGCGCAGGCTGCAGGACATCAATCTTGTCGACCGTTACCTACAGACGTAGCCCGCTAGAGAACGAAACGCAGTGATTCAGCGCAGAACCGGCAGATCCAAAGGAGGGCATCATTCCTGAAGCAACATCAGTGGAGAACGGCGCGGTCGAGGTCGAGATAGAGGCCATCGTGGTCAACTACAAGGTTGGCGACAAGGTCGTGTATCCGCATCACGGCGCCGGTAAGGTCCTGAAGAAGGAGAAGAAGGAGATGATCGGCGAGGTGCGGGAGTACCTCACGATCAAGATCCTGCACAACGACATGACGGTCATGGTGCCGAGCGACAGCGCGGGGCGGGCAGGCCTGCGGCGCGTGATCGGCGAACCGGAGGTCGAGCGGGTGCTGGCCGTCCTGCGGGACGACATGAGCCAAATGCCGAAGAACTGGAACCGGCGGTTCAAGCACAACCGCGACAAGATGAAGACGGGGGACATTTTCGAGCTCGCCGAGGTGGTGCGTAATCTCGCGATTCGTGATTTCCAGAAAGGCCTCTCCACGGGGGAGAAGCAGATGTTCACGCGGGCCAAGAAGATCCTTGCGTCCGAGCTCATGTACGCGCTCGACATGGAGGAGAACGACGCCGAGGACTACCTCGACGACCTTCTCGAGGAGACCAACACGGAGCGGGCAGGCGCAGCTAGTTAACGGTCATCGGTAGGTAGGTGGCCACCGCTCTGCTAGCGGCGGCGGGTACCGGCGAGCGCCTCGGTGCGGACGCACCGAAGGCGCTCGTGGACCTCGCCGGCCGCCCGATGGCCTGGTGGTCGCTGCAAGCGCTCGCAGCGGCGAGCCATGTCGAGAGGGTCGTGATCATGGCCCCGTCCGGCTACGAGCAGCGGTTGGAGGCGCTCGCAGCCGAGGCTGCGCGTTCACTCGAGGCGACGGTGGTCCAGGGTGGTGCGAACCGGTCAGACTCCGTCTCCCTCGGACTTGCCGAGGCGCGCGGTGCCGAGGTCGTCGTGGTCCACGACGCGGCGCGCCCGCTCGTGCCGGCGGACCTCTTCGATCGCTGCATCACGCAGCTCGCGAACTGGGGCTGCGACGGGGTCGTGGCTGCGGCGCGCGCAGTCGACACGGTGAAGGAGGCCGACGCCGGCGGGCGCGTGATCGCCACGCTCGAGCGCAGCCGCCTGTGGGCGGTGCAGACTCCGCAGGTGTTCAGCGTCCGGGCGCTCGAGGAGGCGTTCGCCGCAGGGGACCTGGGCCGCGCCTACGATGACGCTCAGCTGGTCGAGGCGGCCGGCGGAGACGTGCGCATCGTCGAGGCGCCGCGGCAGAACTTCAAGGTCACGACTCCCCACGATCTGCGCGTGGCGGCCTGGCTGCTGGAAGAGCGGAAATGCTGACCGACTATCACACGCATCTGCGCCCTGACGTGCGCGACACCCCACCATCGCGGTACTTCACCGAGCAGAACGTGCAGCGCTACGTGGAGGCCGCGCACGCGCGTGGCGTCGAGGAGCTCGGGTTCTCCGAGCACGTCTACCGCTTCCGCGAAAGCCTCGCGATCTGGGACCATCCGTTTTGGAAAGAGTGCGCGCAGGACTCGCTCGCCGAGTACGCCGAGTTCCTGGCCGCCATGCCGGTCAGGGCCGGCTTGGAAGTCGACTGGATCTCCGGGCGTGAGCAGCAGATTGCGGCGACTCATCGATTCTCATCCGTGGGACTACATAATCGGTTCGGTGCACTTCATCGCAGACCGCGCCGTAGATCACGACGGCTACGACATCTGGGAGACCTCCAACCCCGACGAGGTGTGGTCCTCGTACTTCGAGTCGCTCGGGGCGGCAGCCGCGAGCGGACTGTTCGACGTCCTCGCCCATCCCGATCTCGTGAAGGTCTGGGGCCGGGACAAACCCGACCCGCCACGTCCGCTGCGCGAGTACTACGAGCTGGCAATCGACCAAATCGCGGGCGCCGACGTCGCAATCGAGATCTCGACGGCGGGCCTGCGCAAGCCGGTCGGCGAGATCTACCCCGCGCGTGAGCTGCTCGAGATGTGCGTTGCGGCCGGCAAGCCGGTGTCGCTTTCCTCCGATGCGCACGAGCCCGAGTGGATCGGTCACGGCTACGACCGCGCCCTGGCGCTTCTCGGTGAGTGCGGTGTCGAGCAGGTGTCGGTATTCGAAGGACGGCGGCGGCGCGAGGTCCCGCTGGGATGAGGTCGGGTATCGGTTACGACGTCCACCGCTTCGGCGACGGCAGGAAGCTGGTGCTCGGCGGCGTCGAGATCGAGGGGGAGACCGGCCTGCTCGGACATTCGGACGCTGACGTCGTCGCCCACGCCGTGATGGACGCACTCCTCGGGGCAACGGGGAAGGGCGACATCGGGGAGCACTTTCCAGACGACGATCCCACTTTCGAGGATGCCGACAGCCTCGAGCTCCTGGGCCGGGTCGTGGGCGAGCTTGCGGGGTGGAGCGTCACGAACGTCGACGTCACGGTGATCGCGGAGCGGCCTCACCTGGGCCGGTACAAGCAACAGATGGCCGAGCGTCTTGCCGGTGCCATGCGGGTCGACCCCTCGTGCGTGAACGTGAAGGCGACGACAAACGAGGGCATGGGCTTCGTCGGCCGCGCTGAAGGCATCGCGGCGCTGGCGATCGCACAGGTGGCGCGGGACGCATGAGCGCTATCCGCATCCACGACTCGCTGACCGGCGGCCTGCGGCCGCTGGAGCCGCGCGAGCCGGGCAAGGTGGGCATCTACGCGTGCGGTCCCACCGTCTACGGCAGGATCCATGTCGGCAACGCGCGGCCGTACGTCGTGTTCGCGCTCCTGAAGCGATTCCTCGAGCACGAGGGTCTCGACGTCACCCTCGTGGAGAACATCACCGACGTCAACGACAAGATCTATGACGCCGCGCAGGCGGCCGGCGTCCCGTCGCAGCGCCTTGCCGAGGAGATGACCGCGGCGTATCGCGCCGACACGGACCGGCTGGGCCTGGGACGTCCCGACCACGAACCGCTCGCGAGCGGCACCATCGCCGAGATCATCGACCTGATCGAGGCGCTGATCGCGGGCGGCCACGCGTATCCCGCCGACGGCGACGTGTACTTCAGCGTCCGCAGCTTCGACCAGTACGGAAAGCTTTCCAACCGCCGCCTCGAGGACCTGTTGCCCGCGGACCAGGGAGAGCCCGATGCCGAGCAGGCGTGCAAGCGGGACCCGCTCGACTTTGCGCTCTGGAAGGCGCAAAAACCAGGCGAGGACACGGCGTGGGACGCGCCGTGGGGCCGCGGCCGCCCCGGCTGGCACATCGAGTGCTCCGCGATGGCCGAGGCCATCCTCGGGCTCGACTTCGACATCCACGGCGGCGGCTCCGACCTGATGTTCCCCCACCACGAGAACGAGATCGCGCAGACCGAGGCCGGTCGTGGGAAGCCGCTCGCGCGCCTGTGGATGCACAACGGCATGATCCGGTTCGGCGAGGAGAAGATGGCCAAGTCGGTCGGCAACATCACCACTCTCGCCGACGCGCTCGACAGCTACGGGAGGGACGCGGTGATCGTCTACATGCTCGGAGGCCATTACCGCCAGCCGCTCGCCTTCTCGCCGGAGCGCATGGAGGAGGCCCGCCAGTCGGTGCGCAGGCTGGCCGACTTCGCGCGGCTGGTCCGCCGCTCGCCCGATCTCACGAGCGGTGACCCGGACCCGGAGGTCGCGGCACTGCGTGACGAGTTCCTCGCCGCGCTGCGGGACGACTTCAAGACCCCGGAGGCGCTCGCGGCACTGTTCAAGCTCGTCAGCGAGGGCAACCGGCGGCTGGACGGCGGCCGCGCCCTTCCGGGCGCCCAATCCGTGCTCGACATGATGCTGGGCCTGCTGGGCCTCGAGGGGCTGCTCGACGAGCGCGAGGAGGTGGACGAGGATGCCTTGCGCCTCGTTCAGGAGCGCGAAGACGCGCGACTGTCGCGGGACTTCGACCGCGCCGACGCGGTCCGTGACGAGCTGCTGCAACGTGGCTGGGAGATACGAGACACGCCCGCAGGGCCGGTCCTCGTGCCTACCGGGTGATCCTGTACGGGCGGAACTCCGTGCTCGAGGCGCTTCGGGGCCGGCGGGAAGTGCGCCGCGCCTGGGCGCTGGACGACCGCCTCGCCGCCGCCGTGCGCGAGCGTTCCCCGGGGCTGCCGGTCGAGCAGGCTGACGCCGGAGGCGCTCGAGCGCCTCAGCGGCTCGCCCTCGCACCAGGGCCTCGTGTGCGAGGCAGATCCGTATCCCTACGCCGACGCGGCCGCGCTCCTGGATGGGGAGCAGGCGCTCGTGGTGGCCCTGGACCGCCTCCAGGACCCGCAGAACCTGGGCGCCGTCTGCCGCAGCGCCGAGACGGCGGGCGCGGCCGGGGTCGTGATCCCGGAGCGTCACGCGGCCGAGGTCACGCCGGCGGTCTGCCGCGCGTCCGCGGGCGCGGTTGAGCATCTTCCGGTGGCGCGCGTGCGCAACCTGGCCGACTACCTCGTGGAGGCCAAGCAGGCCGGGGCTTGGGTCTACGGGGCCGACGCCGGCGCGCCGCGTCCCTACACGGAAGTCGACTGGGACGGGCGGGCCGTGCTCGTGCTCGGATCGGAGGGGAAAGGCCTGCGCCCACGCGTGCGCGAGGCCTGCGACGACCTGCTCAGCGTGCCCATGCTGGGACGGGTCGGATCCCTGAACGTGTCCGCCACGGCGGCGGTGCTCCTGTATGAGGTCGTGCGATCACGTGCAGAAGCCGTTGGCTGAGAATCTTCCCCCGCAGATAGCGGTCGTCTACCTCGCCTACCTGCCCTACGGGCTGGAGCCTTACGAGCAGTTCATGGCCTCCTATCGGGAACACCCCGCAGGAGTGGATCACACGCTGCTGGTCGCGCTGAAGGGCGAAGGAGCCGAACCGAGTGGGGTCCGGACGCTACGAGTGCCGGACGACTGCCTCGACCTCGGTACCTACATCTGGATCGCTCGTAACTTCAAGGCCAAGCGTTACCTGTTCATGAATACCTCCTGCGAAATCCTGGTGGACGGCTGGCTGGAGAAGTTGAACCGCCACCTTGGAGAAAAAGTCGGAATCGTGGGCGCAACGGGTTCGTACGGCAAGCCGCCGATCAACGGTCCCCTCAAGCCTCCCAATCCTCATCTACGCACCAACGCTTTCATGCTCGAGCGCGACCTGATGCTGGACCTCGACTGGCAGGAGCCGATCAAGACCAAACGTCAGGCTTACGCCCTAGAGCACGGGCCGAAAAGCCTCACCACCCAGATCACCGGGCGCGGACTCGAAGCGGTTCTAGTAGGAAAGGACGGAGACGGATTCCCGGTCAGGCAATGGGCGGAGAGCCGAACCTTCTGGGTCGGTGACCAAGAGAACCTGATGATCGCGGACAAAGCTACGAGGCGGTACATGAAGAACGGCCCCAGACGGCGCCTCGAGCTCAGCCGGTTTGCGTGGCCTCCATGGTGATTTTTGGGGCCGCTCTGAGGTTTTCGCTATTTGCGAACTTGGGCAAACTGACCCACTACCCCAGCCCGGGACTTGACAAGTCCGCACAAGTCCGTACACTCGGCCGCGCAAATCTAAGGTTGGACTTGAGGTTGAGCTTTGGCAACGCTAAAGCTGACCTCGAGAGTCGGAAGTGTTCATAACCGGGCGCCAGGGGAGGTAGCGCGCCACGGCCGAATCGACGTGGTCCCGTCTTGGGAGCACGCGTGAGGAGGTTGCAGTGGCCGTTTCTCCCTCTGCCGGCATCACCGCAGGACGCGCGCCGGCACGCGCACTCAGCCGCCGTGTTTCAGGCGCCGCCCCCCAGACCGCCCGCCGCAAGCAGGGCGCGTACCAACCGGACGACGAGTACCTGGTCGCGCTCGCCAAGCAGGGTGCGCTCCAGGCGGAAGACCGGCTCGTGCGCCGCTACCACGGGTTCGTCCGCCTCAAGGCGTCCTCTTACTTCCTGATCGGGGGAGAGTCGGACGACCTGATCCAGGAGGGCCTGGTCGGCCTCTACAAGGCGATCCGCGACTATCGCCCCGAGCGGGAGTCGAGCTTCCGCAACTTCGCGGAGCTGTGCATCACGCGCCAGATCATCACCGCCGTCAAGACCGCGACCCGCAACAAGCACACGCCGCTGAACTCCTACGTGTCGTTCAGCCAGACGCCGGCGGCCGGCGGCGAGGAGGGCGAGCCGACGATGGCCGATGTGCTCCCGGGGTCGACGGTCCACGACCCGGTCAACCAGGTGATCTCGACGGAGGAGATCCAGAGTCTGGTGGGGTGCATCACGAGTGTCCTCAGCGACCTCGAGAGCAACGTCCTCTCGCTGTACCTGGACGGTCGCTCCTATGAAGAGGTGGCCGAGCGTCTCGAGTGCGACACGAAGACCGTGGACAACGCGCTGCAGCGAGTGAAGCGCAAGGTCGGGCTGCACATCGACTCGCGCGCCGTTCCGCAGTAGGCCGCGGTCAGAGCTGATCTGCCGGTCCGCTTCAGGGCCGGCAGGTCAGTTCCGGACGCGCCGCGCGTGTACCGGCGCCGGGCGCCCGATCCGCTTGCCGTGGTCCTGTGGGCACGGTGCGACCTTGCAGCCGGCCCCGCCACCGGCCGGTCCGCGTCGCGGCCAGCGGGGAAGCGGTGGGAGCTTGTTGCGGCGCGGACCGCGGTCCTCGCCGGTCGCCTCCTCGGTCTCGGGCTCCTGCTTGATCGCCCACCAGACGAGCCACAGCGCAGCGACCATCGGGATCTTGAGGATCACGATCATGTAGAAGATGGTCCAGCCTTCCACTTACCTCTCCTTCGCGCTTGGGCCGCAGTGTAGCGCCGCTCAGCGGCCGAGCGTCTCGATGATCGCGTCGTGGTAGGCGCGAATACGGTCCGGGTCGGTGGCCACGACGGGAGCGCCGAGCAACAGCCGGTCGGCGCTGCGCGCTCGCGTCGCGATCGCGTCCCGGCATTCGTCGGGAGTCCCTGCGACCGCCATCTCGTCGAGCATCTCGTCGGTCACCAGCGCGGTCATGCCGGCGAGGTCGAAGCTCTTCCACAGCTCCCTGATCTGCGCGGCCACGTCGGTGAACCCGTGCAGGTCGAGTATCCGGTCGTACGTGCGGACTGTCGCGTGAAATGCGATCTGGCGCCTTGCGTCCTCGCGCGCCTGGTCGCGGTCCTCCGAGATCGCGAGCAGGATCCAGTCGGCCACCGACACATCGGCTGGCGACCGTCCCTCGCCCGCCGCCCCGTCCGCGATCGCCGGCCGCATCACCTCCTCGATGTAGCGCGCGGTCGCCATCGGGTGGGCCACGACGCCGTCCGCGACGGCTCCGGCCATGCGGGTCATCCCTTCGTTGACCGCGGCAACGTAGACGGGGACGCTCGCGCGGACCTGGCCGGCGCGGGCGTAGGGGCGAACCTTCAGCTTCACGAGCTCGCCTTCGTAGTCGACGGCGCCGGCAGCGGCGGAGGCCCAGACGGCCCGCATCGCCTCGATCGTCTCGCGCAGTCGCGTCGCCGGCTTCTCCGCCGGCGCGCCCAGCCAGTCGGTGCGCATGCGGCGCGTGCCCGTACCGAGGCCGAGTAGGAAGCGGCCGCCGGACATCTCGTCGAGGTCGAGCGCAGTCACGGCGGTCAGCAGGGGGGAGCGGCCGAACGCCCATGCGATCCCGGTGCCGAGCTCGATGCGCTCCGTCGCGACCGCCGCGGCAGCCAGCGCGAGCGCACCGGAGTGGTTGTGGAACTCGGGCGCCCAGGCCGAATCGAACCCGGCCTCCTCGGCTCGCCGCGCGATGGCGACGTTCTCGCGCTGTGTCGGAAGCTCGAGGAGGAGGCCGAGATGCACGGCCGGAAACCATAAGGTTCGCCGGGTGCGCCTGGGGGTCTCCCTACCGAACGTCGGTCTCGATCACGGTAAGGACATGGTTCTCCCGGTGGCCGAGGCGGCGGAGCGGCTCGGCTTCGACTCCGTGTGGGTGGCGCACCACGTCGTACTGCCGTACGAGCGCACGAGCCAGTACCCGTACCAGCGTTCGGGCACCGAGGTGGCGATGTCGCCCGGGATGCAATGGCTCGATCCGCTCGTCACGCTTGCGCTCTGCGCGGCGGTGACCGATCGCGTGCGACTCGGCACGAGCGTGCTGGTGCTGCCGTACCGCAACCCGGTCAACCTCGCGGTGGAGGCGGCCGCGCTCGACGTCCTGACCGAGGGGCGCTTCGTGCTCGGCGTCGGGGCCGGCTGGATGCAGGAGGAGTTCACGGCTCTCGGCATCGATCCGGCGGAGCGCGGGCCGCGGACAGACGAGCACATCGAGGTCCTGCGCACACTTTGGACCCAAGATCCCGCGAGCTTCCAGGGCCGCTTCAGCAACTTCGACGGGATCGTGCTGGCCACCACGACCCGCACAGAGGGTGGTCCCCCGATCTGGGTCGGCGGCAACACGGATCCCGGGCTGCGGCGCGCCCTGCGCCTCGGAGACGGCTGGCACGGCTTCGAGGTCTATCCGGAGGACATGCCCGACGTGAACGAGCGGCTCGCGCGCATCGGCGGCGAGCTGGGCCGCGACCCGGGCGAGCTGGTGCTGAGCGTCGTGCGCGGGCTGATTCCGCCCGGACGCGAGGAGGAGTCCTTCGTCCCCGACCGGCGGATGCTCGGCGGGTCGGCGCAGGCGGTGGTGGACGAGCTCGGGTCGTACTCGGAGCACGGCGTCCATGACGTCGTGATCCAGGTCAGTCTGCTCGCACCACAGGTCCCGGAGGCGCTCGAGTGGGTCGCGGCGGAGGTGCTCCCGCAGCTCCCGCGCTGACCCGGGTGCCGGGGCACCCGACTGATACTCTCGCGCCCCCGTATGACCGCTTATTACGTCCTCGCAGCTGCCATGGTCGTGGGCGCCGTCGTGCTGTCGGCGATCGGCCTCACCCGGGAGAACTTCCCCCCCAGCCAGGGCGTCGCGCGCGCGTTGATGCTGGGCACGTTCGTCCTGGTTTTGGTCGGGGGGGTCGTGCTGGTCACCACGACTCACAAGGAGCACCCCCGTGCCGAGGCCGCCGAGAAGGCGGCGGAAAAGGCAGCCGAGGAGGGTGGAGCCGAGGAGGGTGGCGCCGGCGGGCCTGCCAAGGGCGCATCCGGTGAGAAGACGGTCCGGGCCATCGAAAACGAGTTCTCGATCAAGCTGGACGGCGGCAACACGCTCGACCAGGGCAGTTATACGTTCGACGTCGTGAACGAGGGCAAGATCGCGCATGACCTGGGGATCGAGGGCGAGGGCGTCGAGGAGAAGACGCCGCTGATCGACGGCGGCCAGACCGCAAAGCTCCCGGCCGACCTGAAGCCCGGTGAGTATCGCTTCTACTGCACGGTTCCGGGCCACGCGCAGTCCGGTATGGAAGTGGACGTGACGGTCGAATGAAGCACCTCCGCAACCCGTATGTCCAGGTCGGGCTCTGGACCTTCGCGATCACGCTCGTGGTCGCGGTGGCCGTATGGAGCGTTCCGTGGGAGCCCGAGCAGGCCTCCACGCAGGCCGGCCCGATCGACACGCTGTACGACGTGCTGGCCCTGATCTCCGCGTTCGTCTTCGCGGCTGTGGTCAGCATCCTGATCGTGTCGGTGGTCCACTTCCGCAAGCGCTCGCCCGACGACCTGCGTGACGGTGAACCGCTGCACGGGAACACGCGCCTGGAGGTGATCTGGACGACCATCCCGGCGATCCTGATGGTCGGCACCGCGGTGTACAGCGGGCTCGTGCTCGCCGACATCGAAGAGTCGAAGGCAAACGAGCAGACGATCGAGGTCACCGCCGAGCAGTTCGCGTGGACCTTCGAGTACACCGATGGCCGGCAGTTCCGGTCCGGCGAGCTGCACCTGGTCAAGGACACGCCGTACCACTTCAAGCTCAACGCGAAGGACGTCCTCCACTCGTTCTGGGTGCCCCAGTTCCGCATGAAGAAGGACGCGGTCCCGGGCATCGAGACGGACGTGCGCGTCACCCCCACGCGGTTGGGGCGCTACACGCTGACGTGTGCCGAGCTGTGCGGCCTGGGGCACTCCACGATGCGCGCGAGCGTGGTGGTCGAGGAGCAGGCCGCATTCGACCGCTGGGCCGAGCGCCAGCGCAGCGGTGAAGGCCCCCAGCCCGGCGGCGTCGTCTCACAGCAGGGCGGCCAGGCCGCGGGGTCGGCGGAGCAGCAGGAGCAGCTCGTCCCATGAGGAAGCGGATCTAGAATGGCCGGCATGGCGGTGGCGCCGAACGTGACTTTTGTCCGTCGCATGATGCAGCCCGGATGGATTCGCGCCGCCTGGATGACGGTGGCCGGCGCGGCGTTCGCGTTCGGACTGGTCGTCGGCATCCGCGCGCTGTACGGCGTGTACGTGCTCGAGGAGGATCCGCTCGTCACGGTCATCCTGATCACGGCGCCGCTTGCGTTCCTCGTCGGCATCGGCGGCTTCGACTACTGGGGCCGCTACATGATCGGCGCACCCACGAAGCCCGACGACCATTCGAGCCACGGAGCGCGCAGCTGGAAGGACTACTTCAAGGTCAACACAGATCACAAGGTGATCGGTGTCCAGTACGTGGTCACGGCACTGTTCTTCATGTTCGTCGGCGGGGCACTCGCCGAGATCATCCGGGCCGAGCTTGCGCAGCCGGGCCAGCAGGTCGTGGATCCGAACACCTACAACGGCCTGTTCTCGGTCCACGCCTCACTGATGATCTTCCTGGTCGTGATCCCGATCTTCGCGGGACTCGCCAACTACGTGCTGCCGCTCATGATCGGGGCGCCCGACATGGCGTTCCCGCGCCTCAACGCGCTGAGCTACTGGCTCCTGCCCGTGGCGGGAGTGATGATGACCGCGAGCTTCCTCGTGCCGGACGGCGGCGCCTTCAACACGGGCTGGACCGCGTACGCGCCGCTGTCGGACAACGCGCCCCTCGGGCAGCAGTTCTTCACGATCGGCGTGCAGTTCGCGGGCACCTCGTCGATCATGACGGCCCTCAACTTCATCGTGACCATCATCACGATGCGAGCGCCCGGCATGACGTTCTGGCGCATGCCGCTGCTCGTCTGGGCCAACTTCTCGACGTCGCTCCTCGTTGTGATCGCGACCCCGTTCGTCGCCGGCTCGCAGTTCCTCCTGCTGCTCGACCGCACGCTGCACGCGAACTTCTTCGACCCGTCGCAGGGCGGCGACGTGATCTCCTACCAGCACATCTTCTGGTTCTACTCGCATCCGGCGGTCTACATCATGATGCTGCCCGGGTTCGGGATCGTCTCGGAGATCATCTCCACCAAGGCGCGAAAACCGATCTTCGGCTACCGCCTGATGGCGCTGTCGCTGATGGCGATCCTCGTGCTCGGCTTCACCGTGTGGGCGCACCACATGTTCGTGTCGGGCATGTGGAACTGGCTGCGCGTCCCGATGATGATCACGACGATGCTGATCGCCGTACCGACCGGCATCAAGATCTTCTCCTGGCTCGCGACGCTGTGGAAAGGCGTGCTCGAGTTATCGACGCCGATGTTGTTCGCGCTCGGCTTCATCACGATGTTCACACTGGGCGGGATCAGCGGCATCATGCTCGCCGCCATCCCGGTGGACATCCACACCTCGGACACGTACTTCGTCGTCGCACACATCCACTACGTGCTGTTCGGGGGCAGCATGTTCACGATCTTCGCCGGGATCTACTACTGGTATCCGAAGATGACGGGCCGCATGTACGACGAGCGGCTGGGCAAGCTCCACTTCTGGATGACGTTCGTCGGCTTCAACGTCACGTTCGGCCCAATGCACTGGGTCGGGCTCGAGGGAATGCCGCGCCGCGTCGCCGACTACGCCGACAAGTTCGCGGCCTGGAACCTGGTCTCCTCGATCGGAGCCTTCTTCATGGGCATCGCGATGCTCGTCTTTGCCTACAACTTCATCGCGAGCTGGGCCGGCGGGCCACGCGCCCCGGGCAACCCGTGGCGGGCCCGCACCCTCGAGTGGCAGGTGTCCTCGCCCCCGCCGATCTTCAACTTCGACGAGATCCCGCAGGTCGTGGGCGGTCCCTATGAGTACGGCGTGCCGGGCTCCGTGCACGCGGTGCTGAACGGCGACCGCGAGAAGGTCCCGTGCCGGCAGGGGGCAACGGGCACGCGGCAGCGCCGGCGAGCAACGGCCATGGCAATGGCAACGGCTCGCACCGGGAGTGATCGTGGAGGCTTCGGGATCTGCGACTTCACCGGAAAAGGCCCATGTGGTCGTGCTTGCCAACGAGACCGTCGGGGGCCAGAAGCTGATCGACGCAATCGAGCGTCGCGCGGGGCGCGGACCGATCCGCTGCACCGTCGTCTGCCCGCAGAACACGCCAAGGCGTGGCTTCGTGATCTATGACGACACGACTCGCTCAGCCGCGCGCGTGCGCCTGGAGCTGACCCTCGAGCGGCTGCACGAGATGGGCATCGAGGCGCGTGGCGAGGTCATGGACCCGGATCCCTACATGGCGCTGCAGGACGCGGTGCGGGCGTGGGGAGCGGACGAGATCATCGTTTCGACCTACGTCTATCCGCGGTCCGGCGTTCTGCGCCGCGATCTGGTGGAGCGCATCGAGAAGTGGTCCGGACTGCCGGTGGAGCACGTGATCGTGGACCTGCGCGAGGAGTCCGTGCGCAACGTCCTCGTACTGGCGAGCCAGACGGTCGGCGGACGGAGCCTGATCGAGACGCTCGAGCGCCGGTCGACGTCCTCGCCGCACCGTTTCACCGTGATCCTGCCGCCGACCGGCCCGGACGACGAGACCGCTCAGGAAAGGCTCGACAAGACGCTCGACGAGCTGCGCCGGGCCGGCCTCGATGTGACCGGCTACGTCGCCGAGCCCGATCCGTTCACGAGCGTCCTCAACGCGCTCGGACACCACCCCGCAGACGAGATCGTCGTCTCGACGCTGCCTGAGAGCAAGTCGCGCTGGCTCCGCGGGGACCTGATCGACCGGCTCCGCAAGTCGACGGCGCGCCCGGTGGAGCACGTGGTATCCGACCCGGCGGCCGAGGAGCAGCAGGAGAAGGCGGGGGTGGCGTAATGGAATCGGCGTCGGTCGCCGCGGGCGGACACGCCCACGCGCACGAGCATCACGGCCCGCCCGAGGCCCACAAGAGCTCGCGCATCGACTCACAGCTGCTCGGCATCCTGCTCTTCATCATCTCGGAGGCGATGCTGTTCGGGTCGTTCTTCACGGCCTACTTCTTCGTCCGCGTCGTGCAGAACGAGCCCTGGCCGCCGGACCCGTTCGAGTTCCCGGTCCTCGTCGCGAGCGTGAACACGGCGATCCTCGTGTCGTCCAGCTTCACCGTCCACTACGCCCTGCACTCCATCAAGAAGGGCAACCGCCTGGGACTGCAGGTCGGGCTGGTGACGACCCTCCTGCTCGGGTCGATGTTCCTGTTGACGCAGATCAACGAGTACGTCAAGGCCGGCTTCTCGATCTCGGACGGCGCGTTCGCGTCCGTCTTCTACGGCCTCACCGGGCTACACGGCTTGCACGTCTTCGTCGGGCTGACGCTGTTGTCGATCATGAGCGTGCGCGCGTTCCGTGGCCACTTCAATCCCGATGCCCACATGGGCGTGGAATGTGCCGGGATCTACTGGCACTTCGTGGATGTGATGTGGATCATCGTGTGGTTCACGATCTACATTCTGTAAGGGAGTCCGCTACGCACACGCGGTGACGCGATGATCAATCCGCTGAGATCCGAGGCAGACGCATTCCGGTTCACGCTGATCATCGGCGCGCTGCTTGCACCCGTCGTCCTCGTCGCTGTCATCTGGAGCGCCGGCGCCGCGCTGGCACTCGCCGGCGGCCTTGCGATCGGGCTCGTCGTCGGGCTGTTCGTGCTCAAGGACGACGAGCCGCGCGAGAAGATGCTGCTGGGCCGGCGACTCGACGATCACGCTGACGATCGCTATCGGATACTGGTCGTTGCCAACGAGACGCTTTCCGGGCGCGCCCTGCGGGATGAGATATCGAAGCGGGGTCGTGGCGGCGACGCGCAGCTCAAGGTCATCTGCCCGGCCCTCAACAGCAAGGTCAGGCATTGGACCAACGAGGAGGACGCAGCGCGGGCACAGGCCGGGCAGCGACTCCAGGCTCTGCTGGCCGAGCTGCGTGGCCAGGGCTTCGACGCCGACGGGGACATCGGTGACGACGACCCCGTGCAGGCCATGGAGGACGGGCTCCGCCGGTTCCCAGCCGACGAGGTGATCATCTCAACACACCCGCCAGGGCGGTCGAACTGGTTGGAGCACGACGTCGTCGAGCGCGCCCGCGCTCGTGCGGACATCTCGGTCACCCACGTGGTCGTGGACCTCGACCGCGAGGGCGTGGGGCCGGCTCCGGCTACTTGACGGTCAGGTTGCCCTTCATGCCGGCCTGCTCGTGGCCCGGCACGGAGCAGTAGAACTCGTAGTTCCCAGCCTTCAGGTTCGTGCTGACCTCGGAGACTTTGCCACCCTGGACCACCGGGCCCTCAGCGTCGCCCTTGATCGCGATGTTGTGCGGCACGGAGGCGTCGTTCTTCGAGCGCAGCGTGACCTTCCCGGGCTTGGCCGTCGCGCTCTTGGCCTCGTAGGCGAGCTGGCCGCTCGGGTCCGCGGGGATCGAGACCACGTTCTTTGCATCGGCCTTGGCGGTGCCGGAGGGACCCCCGGCGCCCCCCTCGGCGGGCTTGCCGATCGCCTCTGCAACGTAGGCGCTGACATCGCGCGCGTCCTGGCCCTGGAACAGGTCGGCCGGCATCTGGTTGCCCATCGGCAGGTCGATCTGGTTCTCGACCACGCCCGCGATCGTGCTGCGGCCGAGCCCGTCCGCGACCGACTGCTTGAACGCAAGGTCGAGATTTGGTCCCTGCACGCCCTTGGTGCCCGCGTTCTGCAGGATGTGGCAGGCCCCGCACTTCTGCGTGAACAGCTCCTTGCCACGGGCGACGTCAGGCGGAGACTCAGTCCCGCAGCCGGAAGCGGCCAGGACGATCGCACTCACGAGCAGAGCCGCGAGCAGGGAGCTTCGAGGGGACTTCGACACCATCAGCGGTCGGGCATTATCGACATTTCGGCGGTCGGGTGCCAAGTCGGGAGCATTTCGGGGCCTTGGGGGTAGGAAAGAGGGCAATGGTCAGAGTCCTGATCCTGCTTGCCCTGATTGCTCTCCTTGCGATCGGCCTGGTCGCCTACGCCCTCACGGATTGGAACGCGGCCGCATGGTTTTCCCTGGTGGCGGCGCTGGCGATCCCGATCCTCGGCATCCTGTTTCGGGTCGTCTGGCCCGTCGGCGACGACATAGACCTCGACATCGACCTCTGAGCGCGAAGCCGGAGAGGGGACTCGAACCCCTGGCCCCCGAATTACAAGTTCGGTGCTCTACCAGACTGAGCTACTCCGGCGTGCCCGGTTAGCGTAGCGTCGCGTTCCTCGGCGAAGCCACTCGCAGGGTCCCGCGCCCACTCGGCGAATGTCCTGTAACTCGCCTCACGAATGCGGGGTATTCCCTCTGTCGAGATGGAGCTCGAGCGCGCTCATCAGATCGCCCGCGACCGCGGGCCCGTCATGCCCGTCTACTGGGTCGTGCGAGCGATCCTGCAACCTCTCTTCCACGTCTACTTCCGGTTGCGCCGCATGGGCCTCGAGCACGTGCCCAAGGAAGGGCCGGTGCTGCTGGCCGCAAACCACCGCAGCTTCTCGGACCCGTTCCTGATCGGCTGCTGCCTCGGGCGCCCGCTGCGCTTCGTCGCCAAGATCGAGCTGTTCGACAAGCGCTGGAAGGCCTGGATCCTCTTGGCGCTCGGCGCTTTCCCGATCCGGCGGGGGGAGGCCGATGAGGCGGCGATGGAGACGGCGCGCATCGTCCTCGAGCAGGGTGGGGCCGTGGGCATCTTTCCCGAGGGCACGCGCGTGCGGCCCGGCCCGCTCGGCCAGCCCCGGCGCGGCGTCGGCCGGCTCGCGCTGGAGACCGGGGCCCCGATCGTCCCGGTCGCCATCGCGGGAACCGAGGACATCCGCCGTGGATGGCGCATCCGTCCCCGGCGTGTGACAGTCCGCTGCGGCCGTCCGCTGCGCTTTCCCCGGCCGCTCGACCGCGAGCCCCGTCAGACCGCCGCGCAGGAGATCTCCAACCGCGTGTGGTCGTGCATCTCGCTGCAGTGGGAATGGCTCGGCGGGCTTCAGCCGATCCGCCACGCCGTCGTGATCGGAGCCGGCAGCTGGGGCACCGCGGTGGCGATCCTGCTTGCGCGCTCGGGCGCGACCGTGCAGCTCGCATGCCGCACGGCCGACCAGGCCCGCGAGGTCGGCCTCAGCCGCACGAACGGCGCGTACCTTCCCGGCGTAGAGCTCCCCGAGGGTGTTCAGGTCGTGACCGTGGACGACGTGCGTTTCGAGGACGTCGACCTGCTCTGCATGGCCGTCCCCGCGCGATCCCTTCCTGCCGCCGTCGATTCCATCCAGGGGCGAGTTCCCGCGGACCTGGGCGTGCTGGTGCTGTCCAAGGGCTTGCTCGCTCCGGACGGCACGCCGCCGACGCGGCTCGTGCTCGAGCGCACGGGTGAGCGCCCGATCGCATGCCTGGGTGGACCGGCGCATGCCGGCGACGCTGTGCGCCGGGGGGCAAACGTCACTGTCGCGTCTCCCGACCGCACTTTCGCCGCATTGCTTGCCAACAGCTTCAGGCGGGCCGGCCTCGCCTGCGACACGAGCACCGACCTTGTCGGGGTCGAGCTGGCCGGCGCGGCGAAGAACGCCGCCGCCCTGGCCGCCGGCGCGGCGCTCTCGGGCGGGCCGAACGCCGCGGGCGCGGCGGCGGGGAGGGTGTACCAGGAGTGCCACGCGCTCGCCGACAAACGGGGCGCGAAAGCCTCCAGCTTCACCGGCACGGCCGGGACGGGCGACCTCGTGGCCACGGTCCTGGCGGCACACAGCCGCAACCGGCGTGCGGGGGAGCTGCTCGCAGAGGGAGTCGAGCCCGCGGACATCCCGGAAATCCTCGGCCAGGTGCCCGAGGCCCTCTACGCCGTGCCTTTGCTCGCACAGGCGATGCGCGAAGCGGGGGTGGGCTCCACTGCAACCGCGGAGCTGGCGGCGCTCGCCGAGGGGCGGATCGGGCCTGACCAGTGGGTGCAGATGGCGCGCCGCTCGCGCGCCGGATCCAGGGCGGCCTGACCACCGCGCCGCATGCGCCCGGGAGTACGCTCTAAAACGTGGCGTCACAGGGGCAGCAGATGGACGCGCCGGCCGACAAGGCCGCGCTCGACCGGGACTTCTCGAAGTTCTACCGCGAGCACCTGCGCGACGTCTACAACTACACGTACTACCGCACGAGCAACCACCATGACGCCGAGGACCTCACTACGCAGACGTTCATCCAGGCCTACCGGCACTTCGAACGAGCGCAGCGCGAGTCGGACGGGCGACCGTTGCGCCCGTGGCTCATCCGCATCGCCCACAACCTCGCGGCCAACTACTACCGCGACCGCAAGCGCAAGCCGACGTCGGCCCTTGGCGACGTCGAAGCCACGCTCGGCCAGCTGCACGACACCGAGGACCTGGTCGTCGGTCGCGAAGACGCCGTTGCGGTTCTCGAGGGCGTCAAGTCGCTTCCCGAAGACAGGCGTGAGGCCCTGATCATGAGATTCGCGTTGGGAATGGACAACAAGGAGATCGCGCGCACGATGGGTCGCACGGAAGGTGCGACGAAGGTCCTCATCCACCGGGCGATCAAGCAACTCGAGCGCGACCTGCAGCTGGACGAAGAGAAGGAGACGTGATGGCGGACGCCGGCTCGGCCAGGCAGGAGGATCGAGGCCCGGGGCCCGAGATCATGCGGCTGCTGGAACTGGCCCTGAGGCCCGTCGAGCCCCCCGCCGACTTCATGACCCAGCTGGAGGGCAAGCTCGCCAACATCGAGGCGGCCGCGCTGGAAGCCCTCGAGGAGGTCGTCGACTGGGAGCTGGCCACGATGCGCGATCCGCGCAACTGGGTCCGCCCGGTCGCAGCGGTCGCAGTCGGCACGGCCGCCGGCACCGCACTGGTCGTGCTGGGCCTCCGCTCCCGCCGCCGAAGAACGCAGGGCCTCCGCTCACTTGCCGAGTCGGGCGGCAAGGTGGCAAACGAAGCCCTCACCTCGGCGCGGGGCCTGATTCGCCAGTAGCAAGAGGGACGCCGGGGGGTGCCCTCGGGCGAGGCTAAAAACGGTTTCAGCGCCTCGCACGAGGGCACCCCCCGGCGGCCTCACGGTCACACGGCGAAAAACAGTGGGCAGCAGCGGCTGTGTTTGCTAGTTTGACCCCGTCGGATGAGCGACGACCTTCCTCGAAGTCCCTGCGGACATAGCCTCGCCATCGAGGGCGAGCACACGCCGGGGCAAGCGGCGCATTCGATTGCGCTCATGCTGAGCTAGTCAGGACTACTTGACCGCGCTCCTCCTAGTACTGCTGGTTGTCCTGATCCTGTTGAACGGCTTCTTCGTGGCCGCCGAGTTCGCGCTCGTGCGCGCGCGGCGCACCCGCATGGAGGAGGCCGCGAAGGAGGGCTCGCGCACCGCCCAGCTCGCGCTTCACCAGATGGACAACCTGAGCCAGTACCTGTCTGCCGCGCAGGTCGGCATCACGTTCACGTCGATCGGACTCGGCTTCCTGGGCGAGCCCGCGGTCGCGACGTTGCTCGAGCCGGTGTTCGGCGGCATCGTGAGTCACGGTTTCGCGGTGGCGATCTCGGTCGGGCTCGCGTATATGCTGGTCACCTCCGCCCACGTGATCGTGGGAGAGCAGGCGCCGAAGATGACTGCCATCACCCACGCTGAGACGGTCGCGCGCTGGTGCGCGCGCCCGCTGCGGTGGTTCAGCCTTGGGCTCCATCCGGTGATCTGGGCGCTGAACAACGCGTCCAACTTCGTGATCAAGAAGATTTTGCGGATCGACGTCGAGAGCGACAGCGAGGCCGCGACAGCCGAGGAGCTGCGCGTGCTGATCGGCCGCGGCGAGCGCTACGGTGAGCTCGACCCGAACGAGGCCGACATGCTGGAGGGCGTATTCCACCTGCACGAGCAGGAAGCCCGCCAGGTGATGACGCCCACTCCTGCGCTCGTCACGGTCAACAGCGACGACACGGTGGAGGTGGGCCTGCGCCGCTGCATCACGTCGGGTCACACGCGCCTGGTCGTGATCGAGGACGACAACCCCGACCGCGTGCGCGGGGTGGTGCACTCGAACCGGCTTGCCCAGACACTCCTGAGCGAAGGTCCGGAGGCGCCGCTCGCGCCGCTCGTGCGCGAGCCGCTGATCATGCCCGAGACCAAGCCGCTCGACGACCTGCTGGCCGACATGCAGCGCCAGCGGACCTCGCTGGCCGTGATCGTGGACGAGTTCGGCCGCACCGCCGGCATCGTCACGATCGAGGACATCATCGAGGAGATCGTGGGTGAGATCGTGGACGAGACCGACCCGATGCTGTCCTCGATCCGGCGGCTCGTCAACGGCGATTGGTTCGTGCGCGGCCACGTCTCACTCGGCGACCTCGAGGACGCCGGCATCAACCTGCCGGTGGACTCCGACGCCTACACGTCTGTGGGGGGATACGTGTTCGGCCAACTTGGACGGCTGCCCAAGCGTGGCGACCAGATCAGCGCCAACGGCTACCAGATCCGAGTCGAGTCGGTGCGTGAGAACCGCGTCGAGGCGGTCCGGATCCACCCGACGGCTCCCGCACCCAGCGCTCGGCGGCAATAGGGCACGCGCCACGAGCCCCGTGGTGGGTCCGAGGGTCTGTCCGCAGGCCTCTCTAGCTTGGCGGGCGTGATCGATGCCGACCCCGGGGGTGACTAGGCGGATGTGGTGCGCACGCTTCACGGACAGCCAGCTGGAAACCCTCAAGGACCTGATCCGGATCCAGGGGGAGATCGGCGCCGAGCTGGAGGGCTCGCTCGAGGCGCTCGAGCTCGCGCGCTGGGACGACCTGCCCGAGGCGCAGCTGCCCTGGTCGCAGGTGATGGACCAGGCGAACCTCCAGGGCATCAGCGAGGCGGACGTCGTGTGGGACATGTCCGGCCGCAAGAAGGAGCCTGCGGTGCCCCGCGCACGCAAGCCCCGTAAGCCGGCCACGCGCGCGCCGAAGCGCACCCGCAAGGCCGCCGGCTGACAGCGGGACACACCCGGTACGCAACAATCTCCGGCCATGTTGCCGCCGGAGGAACGCCCGAGACACCCGCTGATCAAGCGTGCGCAGGAGTTCGCCGTCCAGCAGAAGGTGAAAGAGCTGTCCCCGCTGCTGTGGCTCGTGCAGGACCTCCGTCCCGCGAATGTGCTCGAGATCGGCACCTATGCCGGCGGGACGCTCTATTGCTGGTGCCGGCTGGCTGAACCGGATGCGACGATCGTGAGCATCGATTTGCCGGAAGGACGGTTCGGCGGGGGCTACACGGAGGATCGGAGAAGGGAGATGTTGACCCTCTTCCCGACCGGAGGGCAGCATCTGCATCTGCTGCGAGAGGACTCGCACGACCCTGCGACGCTCGAGCAGCTGAAGTCGATCCTCAACGGGAAGCGGCTCGATCTTCTCTTCGTGGACGGGGATCACACCTATGAAGGTGTGAAGCAGGACTTCGAGATGTACTCCCCCCTGGCCGCCGACGGCGCAGCCATCGCCTTTCACGACATACTCGAGCATCCCGCGTCAACGGGGTGCGACGTGCGCCGCCTCTGGAACGAGGTCAAGGACGACTACCGGCATGTCGAGTTCACCGTCCCGCAGCACAGGTGGGGCGGTATCGGCGTCCTGTGGGTGGACGCGCCTACCGGCGCGTGACGACCGGTCCAGCGCTAGCCGTAGTCGTAGAACCCCGCGCCCGCCTTGCGCCCGAGGCGTCCGTGCACGACAAGCGCCTTGATCCGCCCTGGAGGCCGGTGCGCCGGATCACCGGTATCCGCATGGAGCGCTTCGCCGATCGCGTCGGCGACGTCGATTCCGACCAGATCCAGCAGTTGCAGCGGGCCCATCGGGTGCGATGCGCCCAGCTTCATGCAGGCGTCGACCTGCTCGGGCTCCATCCCCGTGCGCTCCAGCAGCCGGACGGCATCGAACAGATATGGGAACAGCAGCCGGTTGACGACGAACCCCGGCTCGTCGGGTACCTCCACGGCGGTCTTGCCGATTGCCTCGCAGAAAGCGGTCGCGCGCGGGCCCACCGCATCGCCCGCATCCGGCGGGAAGCAGAGCTCGACGAGCTTCATCTTGGCCACGGGGTTGAAGACGTGCAGCCCGAAGAAGCGCGTCGCGTCGCCGCTCGCGTTCGCGAGCTGACCGATGTTGAGGGAGGACGTCGTGCTCGCGAGCAGAGCCTGATCGCCGAGCAGGCCGCGCAGGGAGGGCAGCAGCTCCTGCTTGACGGCCGGCTCCTCAGTGACAGCCTCGACGACCAGCGTGGCCACCGACAGGACATCTCGGTCGGTCGTGACGGTGAGCTTCCGTCCGTGCCTGTGGCTCAGCGCCTTGCGTGCGCGCCGCACCGAATCCTCGCTGCGGGCCCACATCACGACGTCACCGCCATGTCCCATCACACACGCTGCGAGGCCACAGGCGATCGTCCCCGAGCCCGCAATCCCGAGTCGCTCGGGAAAGGGCTCGGAGGGCGTCTCTTGCGCGCTCGCCTCAGGTTGACTCATGAGTCAATCAAGTAACATAGCCGCTGCACGAGGCACCAACTCTTCGCCGCGCCGAGGCTCCCCGCAAGGATGTCGGAAGCGGCCGGCACGACATTCGGAGGCGCACCGATGCAGAACGGCACAGGCCGGGAAGTCGTCATCGTCGAGGCCGCGCGAACCCCCATCGGCCGTGGTCACCCTGAGAAGGGCTACTACAAGAACACGCACCCGAACGCGCTTCTCGGTGCAGCCTTCTCGGCGGTCATCGAGCGCGCCGGGATTCCGGCCGGCGACGTCGAGGACGTGATCACCGGCTGTGTCCAACAGCTCGGCGAGCAGGGCTTCAACGTCGGCCGCAACGCCTGGCTGCAGGCGGGCCTGCCAATCGAGACTCCGGCGACGACAGTCGACCGCCAGTGTGGCTCGGCCCAGCAGGCAGTCAACTTCGGGGCGGCGCTTGTCGGATCCGGCGTGCACGACGTGGTGATCGGCGGCGGCGTCGAGCACATGGGGCACATTCCCATGGGCGTCACGTTCAACTTCGTCGACCAGGTCGGCACGCCGTGGCCGGAGGAGCTGATGGCCCGCTACAACCTCGTGCCGCAGGGAATCTCCGCGGAGATGATCGCCGACCAGTGGGAGATTCCTCGCTCCGAGCTCGACGAGCTCGGTCTGCGCTCGCACCAGAACGCCGCGCGCGCGACCGAGGAAGGCCGCTTCGAGCGTGAGACCATCCCGATGACCGTGAAGATGAACGGCTCCGAGGAGACGGTCGTGGCCGACCAGGGCATTCGGCCGGACACGAACCTCGAGAAGCTGTCCCAGCTGAAGCCCGCGTTCAAGGAGGATGGGAAGGTCACGGCCGGGAACTCCAGCCAGATCTCCGACGGCGCCGCGGCGGTGCTGCTGATGACGCGCGAGAAGGCCGACCAGTACGGCCTCAAGCCGCGCGCACGCATCCTGGACCAGACCACTGTCGGCGTGGACCCGATCATCATGCTCACCGGTCCGATCCCGGCGACGCGCAAGCTGCTCGAGCGCAACAAGATGAAGATGGACGACATCGACCTGGTCGAGATCAACGAAGCGTTCGCCTCCGTGGTCGCAGCGTGGCGCCGCGAGCTGGAGCCGGACATGGACCGGGTCAACGTGAACGGCGGCGCGATCGCGCTCGGCCATCCGCTCGGTTCGACCGGCGCGCGGCTGATCACGACGTTGCTGCACGAGCTGGAGCGCACCGACAAGGAGATCGGCCTCGTCACGATGTGTTGTGGCGGGGGCCTCGGCACCGGCACGCTGATCCAGCGAGTCTGAGCCAGACGAGACACGACGACGGAGGGAGGAGCCGGTGGACCTGACACTGAGTCCCAGCGAGGAGGCCTTCCGCGACGAAGTTCGCTCGTGGCTGGCGGACAACCATCCTGGCGAGATCCCTGAGGACGACAAGGAGGCCTTCGAGTTCTCGCGCCGCTGGCAGCGCCAGCTGTTCGAGGCCGGCTGGGCCGGTGTGTCATGGCCCAAGGAGTACGGCGGCCGTGGCGCGACGCTGATCGAGCAGGCGATCTTCTACGAGGAGATGGTGCGGGCGAAGGCACCGCGCGTCGCGAACGTCCTGGGCCTCGTGATGGGCGGCCCGGTCGTCATCACGCACGGGACCGAGGAGCAGAAGCAGCGCTACCTCGAGCCGATCCTGTCCGGCGACGAGATCTGGTGCCAGGGGTTCTCCGAGCCCGAGGCGGGCTCCGACCTCGCGTCGCTGAAGTCACGCGCCGTGAAGCGCAACGGCGGGTGGGTCGTGTCCGGCCAGAAGGTGTGGACCACGCTTGCGCACGAGGCGAAGTGGTGCATGCTCGTCGCACGCACGGACCCCGATGCACCGAAGCACCAGGGACTCACCTACTTCCTCATGGACATGGAGCAGGACGGTATCGAGGTCAAGCCGCTGATCCAGATCACCGGCGAGGCCGAGTTCAACGAGATCTTCATGGAGGACGTCTACATCCCCGACGAGAACGTCGTCGGAGGAGTGGGCAACGGGTGGAGTGTCGCGATCACTACGCTGATGAACGAGCGTGCGGGCCTGGCGTTCGCCGCTCAGGCGGCGCTCGAGCTCGGGATGGCCAGGGCGATCGAGCTCGCGAACTCGACCTCGCGCAACGGCGGGCTTGCATCCGAGGACCCGGTCGTACGTGACCGGCTCTCCCAGCTCTTCATCGAATCGGAGATCTTCCGCGTCACCAACCTGCGCGGCCTCACGAAGATCATGAAGACCGGCGTGCCGGGTCCCGAGGGATCGCTCGGCAAGTGGCACTGGGCCGAGATCAACCAGCACCTGATGGAGGTGGCACTGGAGATCGAGGGGCCGTATGCGCAGTTCGCCGACGGCTCGGAGTACTCGCTCGGGGGCGATTGGCAATACCAGTACCTGCGCACCCGTGCGAACTCGATCGAGGGCGGCACGACCGACATCCTCAGGAACATCGTCGCCGAGCGCGTGCTCGGCCTTCCCAAGTTGCGGTAACGGAGGGGACTACGTGAACTTCGATCTAACCGACGAGCAGCAGATGCTGCAGGCCGCGGCGAGGGAGTTCCTCGCGGCGCGCCTGAACTCACAGCGGATCCGGGAGCTTGCGGAGTCCGACGACGCGTTCAGCGAGGACCTCTGGCGCGAGATGAGCGAGCTCAACTGGCCGGGCCTGATGGTCCCGGAGAAGTGGGGGGGCCAGGAGCTCGGCACGATCGAGCTGGCGGTCCTCATGGAGCAGCTGGGCTATGCACTTACTCCCGGCCCGATCCTCTCGACCATCCTGGCCGGCATCGCGCTCGAGGCCGCGGCCACCGACGAGCAGAAGGAGCGCTATCTGGCGCCGCTCGCGAGCGGTGAGCAGCGCGGCACGGTTGCGCTGTGGGACGCCGGTGCAGGTTGGTCGCCGAGCGACATCACGCTCGAGCCCGAAGCTGCCAACGGCGGCTATGTCCTGCGCGGGGAAAAGCTCTTCGTGCTCGATGCGGCCACGGCGCACTTCTTCATCGTGGGCGCGAGGGGCGACCGGAGGTTCATCGTCGAGCGCGACGCAGACGGGCTCTCGATCATTCCGACCGAGACGATCGACGCGACCCGCAAGCAATACGCGTTGAAGCTCGACGGTGTGAAGGTGGGTGAGGACGCGGCCTTCGGCGGTGAGGGCGCGATGGACCCGGCGCGCGTGCGCACGTACACGGCGCTTGCGGCCGAGCTCACCGGCGTCGCGCAGCGCGCGATGGAGATGGCGGTCGAGTACGCCAAGGAGCGCAAGCAGTTCGGCCGGCCGATCGGCTCCTACCAGGCCGTGTCACATCGCTGCGCGCAGATGCTGCTGGAGACGGAGGCCGCGCGTTCCGCTTCGTACTACGCGGCGTGGGCGGTCGACAACGAGCCGGAGGAGACCGCGCCCCTCGCGGCCTCGATGGCGAAGGCCTACGCATCCGACGCCGGCACCCGCGTGACCAATGCGTCGCTGCAGGTCCACGGAGGCATCGGCTTTACCTGGGAGCACGACCTGCACCTGTTCCTGAAGCGCGCAATCTCGGACGCCGTCATGTTCGGCGACGCGCGGTGGCACCGCGAGCAGGTCGCTCGGATGGTGATCGACAATCCGGGTGTCGCGACCCCGGAGCCGGCCGCCGTCGCGGCCGCCAAGTAGCTGTTAGGCCGGCTCCGGGAGGAGCCGTCCGCCGACGAACTGCGTCAGCCCGGAGAGCCGCTGGCGGATGTCGGCGAAGCCGCGTTCGCGCAGGGCGTCGACAAGCTCCGACTGGTCGAACATCCGGATCCCGGCCGGCGCCGCGATCGCGCTCTCGAGCGTGCGGAGCGGACGCGTGCGGCCATGGCTGCTCGTGAACAGCGCGATGCGCCCGCCCGGGGACAGCACGCGACGCATTTCGTCGAGCGCCCGGTAGGGCTCGGGAAAGAGGTTCAGCGCCGCAAAGCAACACACCGCGTCGAAGGACGAGTCGCGAAACGGCAGCGCAGCGGCGTCAGCGAACACGAAACAGAGGTTGCCGAGGCGCGCATCGCGGGTCTCGCCGGCGGCGCGTTCGAGCATCGGGCGCGAGGCGTCGACGCCGACGACCAGCCCGTCCTCCCCGACGGTGCGGGCGAAGTCGCGAGAGAAGTTGCCGGGACCGCAGGCCACGTCGAGGACTCCGTCGGCGGGCCCGAGTCCCATCAGCAGTCGCGCGATGCGCTTCTCGTCGGCCATCCCGGGCCCGCCGACGCCCTTGGCGATCCGGCCGAGCGCAGGGCGCCACCACCGTTCGTACACCCGCGTCACCGGTCCGGCTTGCATGAGGCTGCCGACGAGTCCGGGTTGCTCGAGATCGCTGCCGAGCACGTCGAGATAGCCGTCGCGCATGGGCGCAGTGCGCTGATCTGGGCGCAGCAGCGGGCGAACCCGCTCGCAAGCCCCCGTCACTCGGCGCGGTGGCCGAGCCGCAGGCTCGGCAGCGGTTGCTCGTGCTCCTGCACTTGGCCCTCGGCCTGGCCCTCCTGGGCGATGCGCTCGAGCCGCGCGATCGCACGCTCGCCCTCGATGCGCGCGGGGTCGTCCTGTGGCAGGCCGGAGATCAACCGTGCGACGCGATCCCGGATCTGGAGCGCAAAATGGGGCGTCGCGGGACCCAGCAGCTCGCGCACGTCCTCGACGGTCACGCGGTGGTCCGGTGCGAGACGGTCTGGTCGCTCGGCGCCGCTCATGGCCGACAGCCTAGATGGTCGATCTCACTAGAGCTCTTCGTCGCGCACGCGCACGATCTCCGACAGCTCGTCGATCCGGGACTGCACGCCGAGACTGATCGCTGATTCGTCCCCGAGTATCCAGGCGTGGTTGTAGACACCTCGCACAGGATCGAAGCGGTAGCCGGGTTGGATATCGAGCAGGTACTGCTCCAGCTGGCGGGGAAGCTCGTCTGCGCTGTCGACCAGCAGCAACGGCCCGTACTTTCCGCTGCCGCCGAGCACTGCGGCGGCGGCCGCATCGCCGGTGCGATCGGAGTTCGCGAACACCAGGCCGTGACCGGGATCGCGCACTCCCCAGCCGAAGGTCGCATCCGCGTAGCGGGCGAACGCGATCGCGTTGGTCACCGGTGTGCGGCCCTGCACCCGCCTGACGCTGCCGAGGCGGCGTAGAGAGCGCTCCACCGAGGACGAGATGACCCGCTCGGGCCCGAGCATGTAGATGCGCGGGCGTTCGTGGCGCCGGATCGCCTGCCTGGTTGCCTTCGGGAGGGACTCCCGTGCGGTGAACAGGACCGTGTCGCCCGACTTCGCAGCCCATGAGGCGGCGGGCATCGCGAACTGCGGCTCGTCAGTGGACACGATCATCACGTTCGGGGAGGGGCGGCCCGCGACATCGGTGACGAATGTGTCAATGGCGGCTGCGAGCCGCACCGGGTCGCCGCCCGAGATACGGCGGGTGCGCAGGTCTCCGGGAGCCCGTGCGTCGCCGATCTCGATCGCCTGTGCGCCGCCCGCGGGTGGGGCGCCCGTGGGCTTGAGGGTATCGAGCGCGATCGAGGTGGCGCGTGGCAGATCCGCGCCGTCGGTCAGCAGGACGGGGGCACGCAGCGGCCGTGCCATCAGCGCGGCGGCAGCCACACCGGCACGCCAGTCGTCCTGGTCGACGAGGCTCACGGCCCGGGGACGCGTGCCGCGGGTCTGCCCCGGGTAGGTCGCCGTGGCCGTTCCTGCTGCATCCGCGGCGGCGTCTTCACCGCCGACCCGGGTCGTGTTCTTCGTGGCCAGGGCGGGGAAGCCGAGGACGGTTTGCTCTGCGGTGTCCTCCTCGAGCCGGACCTCGACCGGATTGTCGCCGCCCCCGCATGACGCGACCGAGAGTGCCAGCGCCACGGCTGCGGCCACCGCCCAGCCCAGCAGCGGCCGGCGGCCCGCCGCGCGCAGGCCTGTGCGGGACTGGGGCATCGGCGCCGGACGATAGCGGCTGAACCTCCCGTGGCCGAAACCTGGGTTGGCTGCCTCCGAGGGGGGTACAATTTCCTTGGTTGACTGGTCAGTCAATCGCCGGAGTGCATGGTACGCGTGGACGCGCCGTGCGGCGGCCGAGAGCTTGGAGCCGGAACGGATGGACTTTCGACTCAACGACGAGACCCTCGAATGGCAGCACTACTGCCGCAAGTTCGCCCGCGAGGTGGTGCGACCGGCGGCTCCGAAGCACGACCGCGACGAGAGCGTGCCATACGAGGTCATGAAGGAGGCCTACGTGTGGAAGCTCGCCGGCCTCGACTGGATCCAGAGCCTCCAGGCCGACTCCGACGGACTCAAGGGCGTGATCTATGCCGAGGAGATCCACTGGGGTTGTGCAGGCATCGCGCTCGCGATCTCGGCCTCGACTCTTTGTGCCGCCGGTATCGCCTCCTCGGGAACACCTGAGCAGATCGGCCGCTGGATCCCCGAGGTGATCGGCAACGCGGATGACCCCAAGATCGGGGCGTACGCGGTCACCGAGCCCTCGGCGGGCTCGGACGTCAAGTCGCTGCGCACGACGGCCAAGCGCGACGGCGACGACTGGATCCTGAACGGCACCAAGACCTTCATCTCCAACGGCGGCATCGCGGACGTGACCGTGATCGTCGCGACCGTCGACCCGGACCTCGGGCATCGCGGGCAGGCCTCGTTCATCGTCACTGGCGACAACCCAGGCCTGAAGCTCGGCCACAAGGAATCGAAGCTCGGCATCCGCGCCTCGCAGACCGCCGAGATCGTGCTGGAGGACTGCCGCATTCCCGGCGACCACCTGCTGGGCGGCGAGGAGAAGCTGCAGCGCAAGCTCGAGCGCGCCCGTTCGGGCAAGAGCTCGGGCGCTTCCGGTGCGCTCGCGACGTTCGAGATCACGCGCCCCACGGTCGGGGCATCAGCCCTGGGGATCGCCCAGGCCGCGTACGAGTGGACGCTGGAGTACCTGCACAGCCGCTCAGACAACGGCCACCCGCTGCTTCAGGAGCAGCGCATCCAGCAGGTGCTCGCCGACGTCGCGACGGAGATCGAGGCAGCCCGCCTGCTCGTCTGGCGCGCCGCATGGATGGGACGCAACGGCATCCCGATGACCAGCGGCCAGGGCTCGATGTCCAAGCTCAAGGGCGGAGACGTGGCGATGTGGGCCACGACCGAGCTGATGGACCTCGTCGGCCCCGCGGCGCAGTCCACCGAGTACCCGCTCGAGAAGTGGTTCCGGGACGCCAAGATCTACCAGATCTTCGAGGGCACCGCCCAGATCCAGCGGCTGGTCATCTCGCGGATGCAGGCGGCCGAATATGCCGAGCGGCTGCAGTTCGCCAAGGATGTCGCGGGTGCCGCGCAGGCCGGCGGCGGGACCAACGGGGTCGTTTCGCAGGCTCCCGGCAACGCGCGCTCGGACACGCCCGCGGGCGCCGAGACAGCACAGGTCCCGGCCTAGCCGGCCAAGAATGCGGTAGCACCGGGCGCTAGCCTGGGCGCGTGGCCCACGCGCACGGTCATTCCCATTCGCACGGCGGGCTGGACGCACGCCGGGCGGGCAACCGGTCGCGGATGGTGGTCGCCCTGGCGATCAACGTCGTCCTGCTTGTCGCGACCGTGGTCGGAGGGATCCTCACCGGCTCGCTGGCCCTGCTGGCAGACGCCGGACACCTGCTGTCTGATGTAGGTGCGATCGCGATTGGTCTCATGGCCGCGCGGCTGGCCGGGCGCGCACCAACCCCGGCGCGTACCTTCGGCCTCCAGCGCAGCGAGGTCCTGGGAGCGCTCGCCAACGGCGTCCTGCTGGTCGTGATCTCGGTGCTGATCGTGGTCGAGGCGCTGGGGCGGTTCGGGTCGGCGCCCGACGTGTCGGGCGGCGGCATGCTGGCGGTGGGGATCGCCGGGCTCGCCGGCAACGTCGCCGCGACCTGGGTCCTCGCGTCCGGCGACCGCGGTGACCTCAACCTCGAAGGTGTCCTGCGCCATTCGGCGGCAGACGCGCTCAGCTCCATCGGTGTCGTCGTCGCGGCGATCCTGGTGCTGACAGCTGGGTGGAACGAGGCCGACGCGGTGGCGAGCCTCGTGATCGCGGGTCTGATCCTCGCGGGGTCCTGGCGTCTGCTGAAGGAGCCCGTCGACGTGCTGCTCGAGGCCGCGCCGGCGGGTACCGACGTATCGGCGATTGGCAGCGCGATGGCTGCCGAGCGTGAGGTGGTCGAGGTGCACGACCTCCATGTCTGGGCGGTGACGTCGGGGTTCCCCGCGCTCAGCGCGCACGTGGTCGTGCGGCGCGGATGCGACCGAGACCGCGTGCTGCGCCAGGTCGAGCAGATGCTGCACGACCGTTTCGACATCACGCACACGACCCTGCAGATGGTCGAGCACGATCCCAGCGAGGGGCTGATCCAGGTCGAGGGGAGCTAGACGTAGTCAGGTGCGGAAGACCGGGTGGGGAGGGGTTCGGCCGCCTGCGCGGGTTCGCGAGCGACACCTGATCTGCAACGCAAGCCGCACGCGTGGGTGGCAAATGAGCCGTCTGCGCGCTAGGCGTGTGGGGTGCGGTGAGCGCCTGGCGGCGATCGACGAACTTTCCCCCGTTGGGTCCACTTCCACGCATGGCCAGGGGGAAAGTTCAGCGGCCAATGCGCAACGCGGCAGGCCGTCGCGCGTGATCGCGACCTTTCTTTGCAGTCTCGTGACACTTCCGCCGGCTAGCGGGGCGCACTCGACCCTTTCCTACCCACCTGGTTTTCCGGGCCTGTACAACGTGGTTGGGGAACTACGGCTAGGCGGGCCACTAGATGATCACCTGCACGGTGCCGCCGTCGACGCCCCAGGCAGCGCCCGCGACGTAGGACGCACGCTCCGAGCAGAGGAAGGCGATCGCGCCCGCGATCTCCTCGGGCTCCGCCAGGCGGCCGATCGGCCGGCCCGCACCGGACTTCGCGATTGCATCCTGGGCGCTCGCCAGTCCGGAGGATGCCGCCGATTGATCCGCCAGCCCGCCTTCGCCGACCCACAGCTCCGACTTCGTCGGGCCGGGACAGATCGCATTGACGAGCACGCCGTCAGGCGCACACCGGTCCGCCCACAGCCGCGACAGCGACAGCTGCGCCGCCTTGGCGACGGAGTACTCCGGCATGTTCGCCGAGGGCCGCTTTCCCGCCGTGCTCGAAACATTGACGACGCGGCCCCAGCCGCGCTTGCGCATGCCGGGAACCACCGCGCGCATCGCGCGCAACGGCGCCATCACGTTCAGGTCCCAGGCCGCCTGCCAGTCCTCGTCCGGGACGTCGTCGAGGTCCCGCCAGCGCGCGGTGCCCGCGTTGTTGACCAGCACGTCCGGCTCGCCGATCGTCTCACGAGCCTCCGCGAGCATCCGCTCGCCCGCTCCGGGATCGGTCACGTCGCACGTGAGCGCGGCGGCCTTCCCGCCTGCGGCCCGGCAGGTCTCGAGCGCTGCTTCGAGGGTCGCGCGCGTGCGGGCGACGAGCAGCACGCCGGCATCCTCGGCGCACAGCGCGCGGGCTGTGGCGAGACCGATACCGCGGCTGGCACCGGTCACCACGCATGCTCTTCCAGCCAGGCCCAGGTCCACCCGCGGCAGTGTAGGTCGTGCGCGCAATCGATCGTGCAGCGGTGAACTCGCGGGCAGGAAAACGCGCCGGGCCCCGTCTTGCTGCTAAGGTTCCCGCGCTTTTGCAGGTAAATCAGTTCCGGGAGGTACGAACCTTCTCGAACCGCTGAGTTCTTCCCGTGGCGGCCAGGACGCCAAGCGGGGGGAAGCGGGGGAACCAACAGCCAGTAGTGGGCGCCGTGCGGCGTCCTCGGGGCTAATCGCCGCGAGCCTCTTCGTGACGTAGCGCCAGCTCTTCCGGCGCGAGCCCGACAGCTAACCCCGTAAGCGTTGGAAAGAGACATGGTGGATCCAAAATCGTCGGCCCCCTCCAGGGGCCTCGTTCGAACAATCGACCCCCGCACGCCACGGCAGGCAGCCACCCTCGCTGCTGCACTGTTGCTGAGCGCCCTTGCGCTGGTGGCGCTGCTGCCCGACGCTTCGCGCTCCGCGTCGCTACAGGCGATCCAGGCGAACATCAACGACAAGCAGGCCGCGATCGACAATGCGCGCGCGAAGGAGGGTGTGCTGACGACAGACATCAGCTCGCTGTCGAAGCGCATCCGCACACTCACGCGTGAGATCGGGTCGCTGCGCCGCCGCGAGGCGCGCGTGCAGAACACGCTAGACGCGCGGCGTGCACAGCTTGCCCGCGTACAGGCGCGCTACCAGGTGGAGCACGAGCGGTTCGTGCGACTACGCAAAGAGCTGCGGCGCTCGCAGGGCGTGCTCGCAGAGCGCCTGATCCAGATCTACAAGGCGGACCAGCCGGACATGATGTCGGTGATCCTCGAGTCCGACGGCTTCGACGACCTGCTCGTACGGGCCGACTACATGAACGCGATCGGCGAGCAGGACTCGCTGATCGTCGACAAGGTCCGCGCGCTGAAGAAGAAGTCGGCGCAGAAGCGGCTGCTCCTCGTGGTGCTGAGGTCGCAGGCCGTCGAGGCCGTCAAGGTGATCGAGATCAAGCAACGCGAGCTGCAGGAGGCGCGCGCGGCGATCCAGTCGAACGAGGCCGACCTGGCGTCCGCGCGCCGCGCCAAGTCCGGCAAGCTTGGCAACGTCCGGGAGCACCGCCACGAGCTCGAGGGCGACCTGCGGGCGTTACAGGCCGCGTCCGCACAGGTCACGAGCCAGCTCCAGGGTGCCGGCCCGGTGCCGGCAGGGCCGATCCGCCAGGGCGGCGGCGGTTACGTCTGGCCGGTCAACGGCCCGGTCGTCTCGCCCTTCGGCCAGCGCTGGGGCCGGTTGCACGCGGGCGTGGACATCTCGGCCCCGTCCGGGACGCCCATCCGGGCCGCTGCCAGCGGCACCGTCGCGATGGCCGGCTGGATGGGCGGCTACGGCCAGTACACGTGCATCCAGCACGGTGGCGGCGTCGCCACGTGCTACGCCCACCAGTCGTCGATGGCAGTCGGCACCGGGGCGAGCGTGAAGCAGGGCCAGGTGATCGGATCGGTGGGCTGCACCGGCCACTGCTTCGGCGACCACCTGCACTTCGAGGTGCGGGTGGGCGGGTCTCCCGTGGACCCGATGGGCTACCTGTAGACGCCGTGCGGCGCTCACGTCGCGCGCACTGGCGATAATCGCGACCCGTGCAGCCTGAGATCCAGCTAGGCCCGCTCGAGCT
This sequence comes from uncultured Solirubrobacterales bacterium, assembly GCA_963762195.1. Lineage (GTDB taxonomy): Bacteria > Actinomycetota > Thermoleophilia > Solirubrobacterales > JBBDJG01 > DASRIA01. Next base: position 33,477 of record CAVXJX010000002.1, read on the forward strand.
GAAGACGTTCGGGCTCATGTTCGCGCTCGGCTTCCTGGCCGCGGGCGCGCTGATCGCACGCCGTTTCGAGGAGCTCGGCAAGCCCGTGGACTGGGCCTACGAAATGACCTTCGCCGCGTTGCTCGGCGGCCTGGTCGGTGCGCGTGTGTACTACGTCGCCGAGCACTGGTCCGACGTGCAGGACGATCTGCTCGGCAACATCTTCTCCGGCTCCGGCCTGACCTGGTACGGGGGAGCGATCGGCGGTGCGCTGGCCGTGTTCGCGTGGGCCTGGTGGCGCGGCTTCCTCTCGCTGGCACTGCTCGACCTCGCAGCACCGGCGCTCGCACTCGGCTACGCGATCGGCCGCATCGGCTGCCAGCTGTCGGGCGACGGCGACTACGGGCGGGCCTCCGACGTGCCGTGGGCGATGTCGTACCCGGACGGGACCGTGCCGACAACCGAGGAGGTGCACCCGACCCCGGTGTACGAGACGCTCGCGATGGGATTCGTCGCCTGGCTCTTGTGGCGCTGGCGCGACCGGTTCAGACCGGGCGTGCTGTTCGCGATCTACCTGGTGCTCTCGGGGCTGGAGCGCTTCCTGGTCGAGTTCGTGCGGCGCAACGAGGACACGGTCGCGGGCCTCACCACGCCGCAGGTCGAAAGCCTCGTGCTGATGGTTGTGGGCACGGTGTGGATCGCGGTGGTCAGCCGCAGGCCGGGAGGGCTGGCGGCCCAGGCAGCTTGAGGCTCAGCGACAGGCGGTTGCTCCTGTGGACGCGACGGCTGCGCCGGTGATGAAGAAGCTGGTCACTGTCCATGTGCCCCCGCACGGCGAGTCCAGGAATCGGGAGCGGAAGGCGAACTCGAAGTTCGACAGCGCAGCAACCGGCTGTTGATAGATCGTGAGGAACGCCAGTTGAAGGTCGAGCTTGCGTCCGAACCACCTCGCCACGTACACGAGGGTGGGACCGCGCTCGGGCTCCGTATAGACAAGGAGGGTGCGGCGGTTCCCAAGCCGCGTTCCGTTGTAGAACCGGAAGGTCCCACGCACCTGGTCGGCGAGGTAGGACCCGCTCACGCGGCCGTGGCCCACCTTGGAACGCCGCGGACACCCGTTCGGGCCGCGCGCCTGCAGCTTGGCGAGTATGCACTGCTCGAACCGGCTGAAGCGCACGCGCGAACCTTGCGGCACCCGCATCACCATCCGATTCTGGGCGGGCGTTACCGATCCGTCGGCGCTTCGCACGGACTGATAGAGCTCGACGAAGCCGTCTTCCCGCTCCGCCGTCGTGGACTGGACCAGGCCGCTGGGGTGCACGGTCTCCCCGGCGAGCGCGGCGCCGGAGCCCGCGATGCCCGCAAGGCACAGGGCGGCGACCCCGATGCGCATGCGTCTGGCTCGAACGATCGCCGCCACTATTGACCTCCCTGGCTCAGAGATAGCACGCGGGACGTCCGCAGTGGCGAAGTATTCAAATGACGCGGGAGAGCCAGCGCAGCGACTCGCCCTGCAGCTCGGCGTCGTGCTGGGCGGAGCGGTGGTCGCCGCCCTCCAGCAGCAGGAGCTTCTTGGGCTCGGCCGCGAGCTCGTAGAGCCGCTCCGAATGCGTGTACGGAACGACCTCGTCGCCGCGCGCATGGATGATCAACAGCGGCTTCGCACCCATCCGCTGCACGGCGTCGCCCACGTCGCTGGTCTCGAGCCAGCCCGCCAGGGACGGTGCATCGATGCGCATCTCTGCGAGCGCAGAGCCCGGCCTGGGCGGCCGGCCGTCGGCGATGCGTCGCACGTCCTCGGCCAGCATGGACTCCGCGGCGGGGCAGATCGCGATCACCGCCGCCACCTTGTCGCTGGCCGCGCCGGCGTGGATCGCCATCAGCCCGCCCATGCTCGACCCTCGGGCTGCGACCCGGCGTTCGTCGACGTCGGGCCGGGCGGCAAGCCACTCCGCCAGCAGGCGCAGGTCGTCGACCACCGTCGGGTCCAGATCTCCCTCGGTCGCGCCGTGCCCGCGATTGTCGAAGGTCAGCGCGACAAAGCCGTTGCTCGCGGCGGTGCGGGCGAAGTCCGCGTGGTTCTCCTTGCGTGACCCGGCGCCGTGCATCACCATCACGGCGGGCCAGGGCCCCTGGCCGTCCGGAAGCCACAGGCACCACGCGATGCCCGCAAAGGTGCCCGTTTCCGCCGGCGGCTGGATGTTTAGTTGTGCGGTCATAATGTCGCGGCAGTATGGCGGCTACCGCTCTCAGCCACGCGTACCCGCTCGGCTCCCGGATCAACGAACGCGGCCACCTCGAGGTGGGCGGCTGCGATGTCGTCGAGCTGGCCGAGCGCCACGGCACTCCGGCTTACATCTACGACGAGGACGACATCCGCGCGCGGGCGCGGGCATACGTTGCCGCCTTCGAGTCCCGCACGGACGACTTCGAGGTGATCTACGCGTCCAAGGCGCTGCCGATCACGGCCGCCTTCCGGGTGATCGGCGAGGAGGGACTCTCGGCCGACGTTGCCTCCGGCGGCGAGCTGTACCTCGCGCTGCGGGCGGGCATCGATCCCAAGCGCATCTTCATGCACGGCAACAACAAGACCGAGGCGGAGCTGAAGATGGCGTTCGATGCCGGGGTCGGCTACCTGGTCCTCGACTCCTTCGAGGAGATCGAGAGAGCTGAGCGCCTCGCGTCGCGGCCCCAGGAAGTGCTGATCCGGGTCACGCCGGGCATCAAGCCCTCGACCCACAGCTACGTGCAGACCGGACAGCTCGACTCGAAGTTCGGCTTCGGCCTCGAGGACGGGCGCGCGACCGAGGCGGTCAAACAGGTGCGCGCGTCGAAGCGCCTCAACCTCGTCGGCATCCACGCCCACATCGGCTCCAACATCTACGAGCTCGAGCCGTACACGCGCACGATCCAGCTGCTGGCCGACTTCATCGACTTCGACTGCCGTCTGCTGAACGTCGGCGGAGGGCTCGGCATCGCCTACACGTCGGAGGAAGAGCCCGCCTCGATCGAGGACTACGTGGACGTCAAGGTAAAGGGCGTGCAGGCCGCGTTCGACCCGGTCCCGCGCGTGCTGATCGAACCGGGGCGCTCGCTGGTCGGCAACGCGGGCATCACCGTCTACCGGATCGGGACCATCAAGGAGATCCCCGGCGTGCGCACGTACATCGCTGTCGACGGGGGCATGTCGGACAATCTGCGGCCGATGCTCTACGGATCACGCTACGACGCCGCGATCGCGGACCGGCCCGACGCGATGGGGACGCACCTCGCGACGATCGCCGGCATGCACTGCGAGTCGGGCGACATCCTGATCAAGGAAGTCGCGCTTCCGGACCCGCAGGTGGGTGACCTGCTGGTGACGCCCGCGACGGGGGCATATGGCTACGCGATGGCAAACAACTACAACGGCGTGCCGCGGCCGCCGGTGATCTTCTGCCGGGACGGCGAGGCACGCGTCGTCGTGCGGCGCGAGACCTACGAGGACCTGGCGGCGCGCGACGCATGACGGCCGCGCCTTTCCGGGTCGGCCTGCTCGGTCACGGCACGGTCGGGTCGGCGTTCGACTCGCTGCTCGCCGAGCGCGCCGACGCGATCGCGTCGGCCACCGGCCGCCGGCCCGAGATCGCGGGGGTGCTGACCCGCTCGCGCGGATCGTTCGACGAGATCCTCGAATCCTCCGATGCGATCGTGGAGCTGATCGGCGGCATCGAGCCCGCGCGGGAGTACGCGCTGCGCACGCTGCAGGCCGGCAAGCCCTTGGTGACGGCCAACAAGCAGCTGCTCTCACAGCACGGTGACGAGCTGTTCGGCGCGGCGCGCGCCGGCTCGGTGCAGCTGCGCTACGAGGCCGCGGTCGCGGGCGTGGTCCCGGTGATCCGGGTGATGCGGGAGTCGTTCGCGGGTGCGCACATCGAGAAGGTGCACGGCATCGTGAACGGAACCACCAACTTCATCCTCAGCGAGATGGCGCGCACGGGCGCCTCCTACGCCGACGTGCTGACGCGCGCGCAGGAGCTGGGCTATGCGGAGGCCGACCCCACGGAGGACGTGAACGGCAAGGACGCGGCCGCGAAGATGGCGATCCTCGCGCGGCTCGCGTTCCACGCCGAAGTGAGTCTCCATCACGTGCCGTTCGAAGGCATCGAGCAGATCACCTCCGACGACCTCGACTACGCCAAGGAGTTCGGGCTCGTGCTGAAGCTGCTGGGCGTTGCCGAGCGCCGCGACGGCGGCGTCAGCGTGCGCGTGTTCCCGGCCTTCCTCTACGGCGGCCATCCGCTCGCGTCGGTCATCGGCCCCTTCAACGCAGTCACGCTGGAGTCCGAGGCGATCACGGAGATCACGCTCTCCGGGCCGGGCGCCGGCGGCCCGCAGACGGCGTCGGCCGTGCTCGGTGACGTCGTTTCCGTCATGAGCTCGCCAGGAATGTCTCTGGACCCCGTCGAGCGGCCGCGCTTCATCCCCGAGGAGGAGGTCGAGTCGGCCTTCTACCTGTACATGGAGGTCGAGGATCGCCCCGGTGTGCTCGCCCAGGTGGCGCAGGTGCTCGGCGATCACGGCGTGAGCGTGAAGAGCGTGGTGCAGAAGGGGATCGGTGAGAACGCCCGGCTCGTCATGGTGATGCACCCCGTGGCTGAGGGCCGGTTCCGCAGCGCGCTGGGCGCCATCTCCAAGCTCGATTTGCTGCGATCGAGCCCGCGGTCGATCCGCGTGATCGAGGAGGAATTCATCTCATGACCTCTGCGGTGCGTGAGCGGATTCCCCTGATCGAGCGCTACCGGGATCGTCTGCCGCTCGACGTCGACACTCCCATCGTCTCGCTGATGGAGGGCTCGACACCGCTCGTGCACGCGCCGCGTCTGTCCGAGCGCCTCGGCGTCGAGACGCACCTGAAGTTCGAGGGGATGAACCCGACGGGCAGCTTCAAGGATCGCGGCATGACGCTCGCGGTCTCGTGGGCGAAGGGCAAGGGGGCGGAGGCGATCATCTGCGCCTCGACCGGCAACACGGCCGCGAGCACGGCCGCGTACGCCGCGCGCGCCGGGATGCGCGGTGCGGTGATCGTCCCGGAGGGCAAGATCGCGCGCGGCAAGCTTGCCCAAGCGGTGATGCATGGTGCGCGCGTGATCTCGCTGCGCGGGAACTTCGACCAGGCGCTGGAGCTCGTGAAGCAGATAGTCGACCGCCAGCCGGTCGAGCTGGTGAACTCGATCAACCCGTACCGCATCGAGGGTCAGAAGACCGCTGCATTCGAGGTGTGCGACGAGCTGGGCGCAGCGCCCGACGCGCTCGCCATCCCCGTCGGCAATGCGGGCAATGTGACGGCTTGGTGGAAGGGCTTCGTCGAGTACGGGCAGGGCCGGCCTCACCTCTACGGGTTCCAGGCCGAGGGCGCCGCGCCCATCGTGCTCGGCCACCCGGTCGAGAACCCCGAGACGGTCGCGTCCGCGATCCGGATCGGCAACCCGGCTCGCTGGAAAGAGGCGGTGGTCGCCCTGGACGAGTCCGGCGGATCGATCTCGGCCGTCACGGACGCGGAAATTCTCGCGGCGCAGCGCTGGCTTGCCTCCACCGAGGGTGTGTTCTGCGAGCCCGCGTCGGCGGCGTGCATCGCGGGCGTCCTGAAGTCGCCGCCCCAGCACGCGGCGCTGCTCGTGTGCGTGCTGACCGGGCACGGCCTGAAGGATCCGGAGACCGCACTTGCGCAGGTCGACGTGACGGTCTGCGACCCGGACTACGACGCGGTCGAGCGCGCGGTGCTCGGCTGATGGGACGCCGCCGCCGGGTGCGCGTGCCCGGCTCGTCGGCGAATCTGGGGCCGGGCTTCGACGCGATGGCGGCCGCAGTGTCCGTGCACCTCGAGCTCGAGGTCGAGGAGACGGGCAGCTTCTTCGTCGATCCCGGCGATGATCGCCTCTCCGCCGACGAGTCGAACCTCTGCGTGCGCGCGTTTGCGCAGCTACACCCCGTCGATGGGCTGAGCTTCCGCATCCAGTCTGAGATACCACTGGAGGCGGGCCTCGGATCGAGCGGCGCGGCGATCGTGGCAGGACTCGTGGCCGCCGACCACATGTACGAGCTGGCGCTGGAGCGCGACGAGCTGATGCAGCACGCCGCCCAGGTCGAGGGCCATCCCGACAACGTCGCGGCGTCGCTTTACGGCAGCTTCGTGATCTGCACGGACGGCGACGTGACCGTGATCGAGCCGCCCGCCGGCCTCGAGGCGGTTGCCGTCGTGCCCCACGACACCGTGGCGACGACGGCGGCGCGCGAGGCCCTTCCCGCGCAGGTGCCGCTCGCCGACGCGAGCTTCAACGTCGCGCGCGCCGCCACGCTCGTGCTCGGCCTCGCGCGCGGCGACCTGGCGGAGATCGCACGCGGACTCGATGACCGCCTGCACCAGCCGCACCGGCGGCACCTGTATCCGCGGTCGATGGACCTGCTCGAGCGCGCATCGGACCTCGGCGCGCTGGGCGCGACGATCTCCGGTGCCGGCCCGACGGTGCTGTTCTGGGTGTTCTTCGAGCAGACCGGCGCGCTGGTCGACCGGCTGCGTGACGAGGTCGAAGGCTGGGCAGAGGTCCGGCGGCTCAACTTCGTCGCGCTGGGCGCGGACGTGGCCGAGCTTTAGCTGTAGTTTCCAAAGACGTTGTTTCGCCTTGCGGGTCCGGAAACCGGGTGGGTAAGGGAGAGGGTGCGGCCGCCTGCGCGGGTTCGCGAGCGACCCGTGATCTGCAACGCAAGGCGCACGCGTAGGTGGCAAATGAGCCGTCTGCGCGCTAGGCGTGTGGGGTGTGGTGAGCGCCTGGCGGCGATCGACGAACTTTGGCCCGTTGGGTCCACTTCCACGCATGGCCAGGGGGAAAGTTCAGTGGCCAATGCGCAACGCGGCAGGCTGCCGCGCGTGATCGCGACCTTGCTTTGAAGTCTCGTGACACTCCGCTGGTTGGCGGAGCGCACACGTCGACCTTTTCCTACCCACCTGGTTTTCCGGGCCTGAACAACGTGTTTGGGAACTACATCTAGCTATGCGCTGACTGCCCGGAGACGGCGACCTGGCTCGCCTGCGCAGCCGCGTCGTCAGCTTCGGCCAGCCGCACGGCCTCCGCGATCTTGTCGCGGTTTCTGCGCTGCGTGAGCGGCTGAAGAACACCCCGCAACCATGTCATCGGCAGGACCCAGCGCGGCGCCCACACCTTGTCCGCGCGACGGCCGATGCCGCGTTCGATCGCCTTGCCTGCGGCCGACAAAGGCGCGGTCTTGCTGAACGGACCTGGTGTTGCTTCGCGCATCACGTCCGCGGCCGGGCTCTCGTGCGCGCCACGGGTCATGTCGGTGTCGATGAAGCTGAAGTAGGCGACACCCACGCGTGTCCCTGTGTGCGCGAGCTCGGCGCGGAGGCTGTCCGAGAACGCCTCGACGCCCGCCTTTGTGGCCGCGTAGTGCGCAAGCATCGGAGGATGCAGTGCGGCGGCCAGCGAGGCGATCGTGAGGATGTATCCCTGGCGTTCGACGACGTGCGGCAGCGCGGCGCGCACCGTGCGCCAGACACCGATCAGGTTCACCTCGATCGTGCGCTCGAACGCAACCGGGTCGATCGTGGCCACGGTGCCGAACGGGGCCACTCCGGCGTTCGCAATCACAACGTCGATGCCGCCGAAACGCTCAACGGTCGCGTCGACGGCGCGGTTGAGCGTTGCGACATCGGTCACGTCGGCCTCGAACCATGCCGCCTGTTCGCCGATCCCGTCGGCGACCTGCCGCAGCAGCTCGGGCTCGAGTCCCACCAGCGACACCCGCGCCCCGAGCTTTGCGAGCCGGCGTGCGGCGTCCGCGCCGATCCCGCGCGAGCCGCCGGTGATCAGCACCACTTTGCCGCGAACGTCGTAACGCTGGGCCACTACGCGGCGTCGGAGGTTCGCTCGGGCACCCTCGTTGCGGTCACCATCTCCTCGCGCAGGGCGCGCAGCCGCTCGCGCGACTCCTCGTCGCCGAGTCGCGCAAGCAACTCGTCCGCGAGGCGCACGTAGTCGGCGCCCAGCTCCGGGCGGTAATCGAGGATCGAGATGCCGCGCTCGGTCGATTCCGGGTAGCGCACGGAGCGGCGTATGACCGTCGTGAAGACCTTGTCGCCGAAGCTCTCGCGCATGTTTGCCAGGGTCTCGCGCGTGTGCACCATCCTCATGTCCGCCATGTTCAGGACGACCCCGAGCCACTCGAGGCCCTCGTTGAGGTTGTCGCGCGCAAGCTGCATCACCTCGAGCACCTGCTCGACTCCCTGCAGCGAGAAGTACTCGCCTTCCGCGCTGACGAGGGCGTGGCTCGCGGCGACTAGCGCGTTGACGCTCAGCAATCCGAGCGCCGGGGGGCAGTCGATCAGGATCAGATCGTGCTGGCGCCGCGACTCGCGCAGCGCCCGCTTGAGGGTCAGCTCGCGCCCCATCTTCCCGCTCAGCACAAGCTCCGCCTCGGCCAGGCCGAGGTTGGCGGGAATCATGTTCTTGTGGATCGCGTCCACCGCCCGCGCGCGGCCGGCGAGCACCTCGCCGATCGTGGGCGTGGCGTCGGGGTCCACGTCGAAGTAGTCCGAGAGGTTGCCCTGCGGGTCGAGGTCGACGGCGAGCACGTCCAGGCCCACCCGGCGCAGCACGTCGGCGAGCGTCCTGACCATCGTCGTCTTGCCCGTTCCGCCCTTTTGCGAGAGCACGGTGACCGTCGGGCAAGGGGAGGGGAGGATCGTCGGGCTCACAGGCGTCTCATCCTGCCTGCGTTTGGGCGCGGATCGGCCGCCGGAAGCCCGGAAGGGTGCAGATTTTCCTGCAAATTGCGATAAGAATGCCCTTCCTCGATGCAGCAAAGCGCCGAGCAGTTACGCAACCGGCTTGCGGACTATAATTCCGCGTCCCACGAACCCGTCGCGTGCCCTCTCGGAGAAGGCGCGGACCCGGGAGGATAGATGAGCGCTCATTCTTCGAAGCTGTCCGGGCAGGATGCGGCCTCTGCGGCTGGGCAACGCCGCGGCCCCTACTCGTCGACGCAGGCCTACCGGCCGCTGAAGCGGCCCGAGACCGTCGAGGACAAGGACGCTTGCGCCCTCTACGCCGCGGTCCGCAAGGACGGGCGGGCGACGCACGACGTGATCGAGAAGGGCTTCGTGGCGCTGCACAAGATGCTGCACCGCGCCGGCAACGTCGACGGCGAGGGCGACGGGTGTGGCGTGATGGTCGACATCCCCCGCTTGATCTGGCAGGAGGAGGTGCGTTCGGGCGGGCACGCACCGCGCCTCGCGCTCGATCCCGCGTTCGCGGTCGCGCACATCTTCGTCTCGCGTGCCGCCGACTTCGAACAGGTGAAGCAACGCTCACGCCAGATCCTGCATCGCAACGGGCTGCGCGTGCTGGCCGAGCGCGAGGACCGTGTCTCGAGCGCGGCGCTGGGTCCGACCGCGCGGGAGGAGGAGCCGCACTTCTGGCAGATCGGCGTCCTCGTGCCCGACGCCGAGGGTCGCGACCGCATCCTGTTCGACGTCGCGATCGACATCGAGAAGTCGCTCGACGCTCACGTCGCCTCGCTGTCGGCGGAGAGCTGCGTGTACAAGGTGATGGGCGCACCGCTGGTTCTCCAGGGTTACTTCGAGGACCTCTCCGACTCGCGCTGCGAGACGGTCTCGCTGCTCGGCCACAACCGCTACTCGACCAACACGTGGCCGTCGTTCATGCGCGTGCAGCCTTTCTCGGTCCTCGGTCACAACGGCGAGATCAACACGGTTGCGCGCATGCGGGCCGAGGCGCGCATGCTCGGCGTGCCGATCCGCGACGACTCCTCCGACTCGCAGGACATGAACCGCTTGGTCGAGACGCTCATCCACCGGCGCGGCCTCTCGCTGGCGGAGGCGATGGAGCTCGCGGTGCCGCCGATCGTGAACGAGATCCGTCAGTTCCCCGAGGCACTGCGCGGCTTCTACATGTATCTGCGGCAGGCCATGGGCCCGTTCGCGCAGGGGCCGATCGCGCTGATCGCGCGCAACGGCGACGAGTACGTGTTCTCCGTCGACGCGCTCGGCCTGCGCCCGCTATGGGAGATCCACGCCGAAGACGCCTACGTGTTCAGCTCCGAGCCGGGCGTCGTACCGCTCGCGGACATGGTCGGCGAGCCCAAGCCGATGTCCCCGGGCGAGAAGGTGATGGTGCGGGTCAAGCGCGACAAGACCGCGCGCCTGTTCGACCACCAGGAGCTGCAGAAGCTCGTCCACAAGCGATGGCTCGAGCGCACCGGCGCCGAGGCGGTCGCCGGGTTCGAGCAGGCCATCCCGACGGGCGGCCCGCTCGAGGGACCGGAGATCCCCGGATATGACTCCGCCGGGCCGTCGGAGCCCGTCAAGGTAGAGGACAGGATCTTGGCCGGCATGGGCTGGCAGCGCGAGGACACGAAGCTCGTCCAGCAGATGGCGTCCAACGGGTCCGAGCCGATCGGGTCCCTCGGCTATGACGGACCGCTCGCGTCGCTGACCGACGAGCGCCAGAACCTCGCCGACTACTTCAAGGAGACGGTCGCGGTCGTCACCAACCCGGCGATCGACCGGGAGCGCGAGATCGAGCACTTCTCGTGTCGCGCGGTGTTCGGCGCGCGACCTTCGATCGACGCCCCGCAAGACGAGCCGCGTACGATCGAGACCGCGTTCCCGGTCATTCTCGGCGGCCACCACGACATGGCGCCGCTGTCGGACGAGGTCTACCGCGCGGTCGCGAGGGGCCACAAGACCTACCTGCTCGAGGACCTGTGGGAGTGCTTCCGCGGGCGCTCGGGGGTGATCGACATCTCGTGCCTGGAGGCCGAGACGGTCGAGGGCGCGCTCGAGCGGCTGAAGTTCGAGGCCGCGAAGAAGGTGCTCGACGGCTGCGAGCTGCTGGTGCTCTCGGATCGCACCGCGTTCGAGGGCGAGCGCCCGTGGATAGACCCGCATCTCGCGCTTGCCGCGGTCGACCGTGCGCTGCGCGAGTACCGCGTCGAGCCGGGCGAGGAGAACCTGCGCCGCCGCACCTCGATCGTCCTGCGCTCGGGCGCGATCCGCAACGTGCACGACGTCTGCATGGCGCTCGGCCTCGGCGCCGACGGCGTGTGTCCGTACGTGATGATCGAGGTGATCTGCGTCGACGACTACCACGGCGACATCTCGAACATGTGCTCGGCGCTGCGCAAGGGGATGGAGAAGGTGATCTCCACCCTCGGCATCCATGAGCTACGAGGGTACGCGCGCCTGTTCTCGGCGATCGGCCTGCGGCCCGAGCTGGTCGCCATCTTCGGGACGCCCGGCTACTACGGCTCCGGCAGCGCCGGCACCGGCTTCGCCGAGCTGAACGCCGAGTCCGCCGTGCGGCAGCGGATCCTCGCCGGACAGGAGGACGGCAAGCCGGCGAAGACGTTCCGTTTCTATCCGAAGGTCTACAAGGCCGCGATCGCCGCGGCAAACGGGTCCGCAACCTTCGAGGAGTACTCCGCCAAGGTCAGGGAGCTCGAGCGCGAGAACCCGATCTCGATGCGCCACGTGCTCGACCTGAAGTCCGATCGCGCGCCGATCGACCCGGAGCGCGTGGACACCGGTGTCGGCCGGCACTCGTATCCCATCGTCATCTCCTCGATGTCGTTCGGCTCGCAGGGCGAGACAGCTTTCCGCGCGTATCCCGAAGCGGCGAAGCGGGTCAACATCGTCTGCGTCAACGGCGAGGGCGGCGAGATCCGCGACATGTACGGCAAGTACCCGCTGTGGCGCGGGCAGCAGGTCGCATCCGGGCGCTTCGGCGTGACCTCGGAGATGCTCAACTCTTCGTATCTGGTCGAGATCAAGATCGGCCAGGGCGCAAAGCCCGGGGAGGGCGGGCACCTCCCGGCCAAGAAGGTCTCGGAGAAGGTCGCCGCCGCGCGTAACGCGTCCCCCGGCACCGACCTGATCTCCCCGTCGAACAACCACGACCTCTACTCGATCGAGGACCTCGCGGAGCTGATCGACGAGCTGAAGACGGCGAACCCCGATGTGCGCGTGTCGGTGAAGGTCCCCGTGGTGCCGAACATCGGCACGATCGGCGTCGGCATCGCGAAGGCGGGCGCGGACATCATCACCCTGTCCGGCTTCGAGGGCGGCACCGGGGCGGCGCGCCAGCACGCGCTGCGCCACGTCGGCCTGCCGTCGGACATCGGGACGCGTGCCGTGCACCTCGCGCTGCTGGAGACGGGCATCCGCAACCGCGTCGAGATCTGGGCGGACGGGGGCTACCGTCACGGCTGGGACATCGTGAAGCTGCACTGCCTCGGCGCGAACCGTGTCGCCTTCGGCACGCTCGCGATGGTTTCGATCGGGTGCACGATCTGCCGCGGCTGCCAGCTCGATACCTGTCACGTCGGCATCGCGACGCAGATCGAGGACATGGTGGAGGCCGAGGAGAAGGGCCTCAAGAAGTTCACGCCGCAGGAGTTCGAGCGCGCGGCCGAGTGCAGCGCCCGTTTCTTCGCCGGCATGGGCGAGGAAGTGCGCCAGATCGTCGCCGACCTCGGCTACGAGCGGGCACAGGACCTCGTCGGGCGCAGTGACCTGCTGGTGCAGTCACGCGCGAAGGAGGCAATCGACCTGACCGAGATGATCCGGCCGCTCGAGGAGATGCTCGACCTCGAGCCGATCGACATGCCGGTCTCCGCCGAGGAGGAGCGCGAGGCCGCGGGCCTGATCGTCGCGCAGCCGATCCGCATGGTCCCCAAGCAGGCGTCGAGCGACATCGCGGCGCTCGCGGCGGACGTGTGCGGCGGGCCGATCAGCATCGGTGACGGCATTCCGACCGCGGCCGCGTTCGAAGCCGGCACGGTCTCCGTCAGGAGCACCTGGCGTGTCGTGCACGAGTACGAAAGGGCCGTCGACGCCAACGACCGTGTGCTCGGCACCGAGCTCGCGGGTGCGCTGTCGCGCGCCAGGATCTTCCGGCCCGACACCGCTCCACCCTCGACGATGGAGTCGGTCGCCGACCTGCACTTCAACGGCGGGTCGATCGGCGGCTCCGGCCTTGGCGCCTTCAACGTGTGGGGTGTCGACATCCGGGTCGAGGGTGGTGCCCAGGACGGCGTCGGCAAGACCATGTTCGGCGGCACGATCGCGGTGATGAAGGGCCGCAACCGTTCGGGCCAGCGGGTGAACGGCTCGGTCGGAAAGTCGTTCGCCTACGGCGCTCAGCGCGGGCGGTTCTTCGTGCAGGGCTCCGCGGACTCGCGCTTCTGCATCCGCCTGTCGGGCGCGGACGTCGTGATCGCGGGCGAGCCCACGGACCCGATCCGCGACGACCTCGGCGGGATCGCCGACCGGGCCAACATCAAGGGCTTCGCGTTCGAGTACATGACATCCGGGCGCGCCGTCGTGATGGGCGACATCGGCCCGTGGGCCTGCGCCGGTCAGACCGGCGGCCGCGTCTACATGCGCGTCAACGACGAATGGGGACTCGACTTCGACGCCCTCGAGCGCCGGCTCGGCAAGGGCGCGAAGGTTGCCCTGCTGGAGCTCGACTCCGAGGGCGAGGCCGACGTGAAGGAGCTGCTCGGGCCACTATGCCCACGAGCTCGAGCGCTCCGAGCAGCGCGAGGAGGCTCAGCGAGTGCGGGCGATCGCGGCCAACGCGAAATCGCACTTCCTGATGTCGGTGCCGGAGCGGGAGCAGACCGACCCGTCGGTCTCGACCGAATAGTTACGCAGTTACGCAGTTACGCGGTTGCGCCGACTGCGGACTGCGGACTGCTGACGCGGGTGTCGACGAAGTGCAGGCTGTAGCGGCCGACGACCAGTTCGTCGCCGTCCTGCAGGTCGTGCCACTCGACCCGGACGCCGTTCAGGAAGAGGCCGTTCAGCGAGCGGTCGTCGAGGACTCGCACGCTGCCGCCCTGACGGCACATGAGCGCGTGACGGCGCGAAACCGTGGGGTCGTCGAGCCGGATGTCGGCGGCGATGCTGCGCCCGACGCGGGTCCATTCCTTCGACGACGGGCACGACAGAAACGCGATCGTCGTCGCGGAAGACGATGTACTGGCCCGTCGTGTCGATGCCGTCCCGCACCGTTTCGAGCCAGCCGACGTCGTCGTCGTGCAGATCGCTCGTGTCCGGCTCGGCAACGTCGAACATCGAGGCGCGTGTGAACTCCACCTCACCGCAATGCGGGCACGGGGGGAGGTCGTCCGGCACCCAAAGGGCCACGTGGAAGCCGCACTCCTCGCACCGGAACGACCCGGCTCCCGCGAGCGTGCCGGTCGTGTAGCTGTCCATCCGCCCTCCTAGGTCGCCTGCAGCGTGCGTCCGTGCGGGGCCCATGTCGAGCGCGGGCCAACGGCTCCCTCAAACTTGTGATGATTCTAACTACGAGGCACCGATTCCCCAAGCACTTGACAGGGTGTTCGTCCGCCAAAAGGCGCAAATTCCGGCGCCTTCGGGTTTCCCCCGTACAATCCGCCCCCGCATGCGCGCGATCGCGGTTTCACGCACGGTCGATGCTCCCCGGGAGCGGGTGTTCGACTACCTCTCGGACGTCGCCAACCACGCGGAGTTCTCCGACCACTACCTGCATGACTTCCGCCTCGAGCGGCTCGACTCCACCGGGCTGGGCGCGGCGGCGAGCTGGCGCATGGACTTCCCGCTCGGGCGGGTCTGGGGGGACGCCGCGGTCACCGAGCTCGATCGTCCCCACAGGATCGTGCTCGTGGGGCGCGGCGGTCGCATCGGCCGGATCCCGACGCGCGCCGAGTACCGGCTGGTGGCGGTGGACCACGGCATGACGCGTGTCGAGTACGAGTTCGAGTCGCGGCCGGCCAATCCCGTTGATCGCTTGAAGGAGTCCCTCGGCATGCGCGGGTGGCTGCGACGCAAGGCCCGGCGGGCCCTGCAGCCGGATGGCAAATGCCATCGAGGACGGCACCGCTTCAGCCCATGCGGTCAGACCGGCGGCTGGGTAGACTTCCGCGCTCGATGGACCGGGTGCGCAAGCTTCGGTGGCTCCCCGCCGCACTGGCCGCGGTGGCGCTGCTCGCGACCGTCGCGCTCGCCGCGTGTGGAGAGGAAGAGAAGCGCGAAGGCGCCGAGGGCGAGTTCATCCGAGTGGGGGAGGTGGACTACCAGGTCCAGCTCACGCGGCTGTTGAACCCCGAGCAGCGGCCGGACGACTCGTTCGTCCGGGGGCAGGCCGTGCTTCCGGCCGACGAGGCCTTCCTCGGGGTGTTCCTGCGGATCGAGAACGACAGCGACGAGCCCTACCGGCCTCCCCGCGACATGAAGGTGATCGACACCCAGGACAACGAGTATCTCCCGCTCGACACGGGGCAAAGCGGCTTCGGGCTCGACTTCGGGAGCGAGATCCCGGCGGGCGACGTGGCTCCGCCGCCCAACTCCCCCGCGTCGTTCAGCCCGACCTCGGGGGACTCGTCCTGTTCCGCCTGCAGGAGGCCTCCGCGACCGACAACCTGCCGCTTGTGCTGGAGATTCCGGTTGAGGGCGAGGAGGAGCCCTCCCGGATCACGCTCGACGTCTGACGTCCGCTCGACGTCTGACGGCGGAGCTATTCCTCCACGTCGCTTGCGAGCGGGTAGCCGAGCGATGCGGCCACGAGTATGCAGACCACTCCGATCACGGCCAGCCAGCCGCCAATCGTCTCGGAACCTTCTGCGATCAACCGTGAGAGCACGACGAGGATCGCGCCGAGCGCCAGCGCCCAGTACCAGTTACGGCCCAGTCCACCACGTGCGGCGATCAGCGCTCCGACCGCGGTCAGCACCAAGCCGGCGATTGCCGTCCCGAACGGGTTGAAGATCACCATCAGCGCGCCCAGTGCCGCGATCAGGATGCCCGCGCGCGTGACGCGCACCGTTGCCGGGTCGCGGCGCGCGGTCTGCGTGAGTGCGGCGGATCCTTCCACGGAGTGAACTCTATAGCGCAACACGCGCACGCGGCGCGCAAAAAGGGAGTCGCATGACGGCGGTCGACTGGATCATCATCGGGTTTGTGGCGGTGATGGCCCTGTGGGGATACGGGCAGGGTCTCGTCATCAGCGGCTTGTCGCTGGCCGGCTTCGCCGGGGGTGCGTTCGCAGGCAGCCGCCTTGCGCCGCTACTCCTGGACCAGGGATCGAGCTCGCCTTATGCGCCGCTGGTCAGTCTCGTCACCGCGTTGCTGGTCGGCGGGATCGTGGCGATCCTCTTCGAGGCCGTGGGAGTGGGGATCAGGCGACGGCTCGCGTTCCCCGGGGCAGACGTGGTCGACGGGGTCGGGGGCGCCGCGCTGGTCGCCGCGCTCGGGTTGATCCTCGTCTGGATCCTGGGCGCGGTGGCGCTCCAGACGCCGGGCGCGCGGCAGTACCGCGAGGACATCCAGCGCTCGGCGATCCTCCGGAAGCTGAACGAGGCGCTGCCTCCGTCCGGACCCATCCTCAATGCCCTCGCACGCGCCGACCCGTTCCCCCGGATCACGGGGCCAGAGGCCGATGTGCCGCCGCCGAACCGGCGCATCCTGCGCGACCCGGACGTGCAGGCGGCACGCAACAGCGTCGTCCGCGTGCTCGGCACCGCCTGTGGCCTCGCAATCCAGGGATCAGGATGGGTGGCGGCGCCGGAGGTCGTCGTCACGAACGCCCACGTCGTCGCGGGCGAGGACGACACGACGGTAAAGCTGAACGGAGGCGACGAGCTCGACGCGCAGGCAACCGCGTTCGACCCCCACAACGACCTCGCCGTGCTGCGGGTGCCGGGCCTCGCCGCTCCGCCCCTCGAGCTCCGCACGCGGGTCACCGTCGGAGAGCAGGTGGCGATCCTCGGCTATCCCAAGAACGGCCCGTACCGCGCGGAGCCCGGCCGGCTCGGCGATACGCGCACCGTCATCAGCCAGGACGCCTACGGCAACGGGCCGGTGCAGCGCCGCATCACGTCCCTGCGCGGGCGTCTGCGGTCCGGCAACTCGGGCGGTCCGGTCGTCGAGGAGCGGGGAGGAGTCGTCGCGACGGTCTTCGCCGCCACCACGTCTGGGAGCCAGGGTGGCTTTGGCGTGCCGCCCGGGATCGTGCGCTCCGCCCTGCGCGAGGCACAGGGCGGCCCCGTGGATACCGGGCCGTGCGTGGGTTGAGCGGGTATCCAGCCGTTCCGTCGGGTGTCCTTCCTATGTTTGCCGCATGTCACTTTGCTTCATGGAGCCTGCGGAGGCGATCCGGGTGATCGCGGAGTCCATCGGACGGGAGGCAAGGCGCGCGCTGCTGGCGGCCGTGATCGAGTCCTGGGTCGACGACATTCCGGAGCACGAGCTCGCTCAGCACTACGCGAAGGCGGTCAACGACCTGGATCACGACGATCTTTCGATGCTCGCCGCGTGGCACGCGACGCTCGAGGTGGGCACGCCGGTGGCGAGCCCGGAGTTCCTCGTCGGCGTGTTCGACGGACTGGGCGACTACCGGCGAGAGGTACTGAAGCTGGCTGCGCGCTTTCGCGGAGACGAGGCTTTTCTGGCCGGCGTCGGCGAGGAGGAGGCACTTGACATCGTGCTGCCCTGGCTGTCGCAGGGCCGGCTGGAGCTTCTTTGCTCCAAGGCGCTCCAGATCTACATCGACGACCGCATCGGCGGCGAGAACTAGCTGCTGTCGAGTCCGAGGGTCGTCCTGATCTCGGGGATGGCCTGTTCGTTCGTCACGAAGCGCACGGCGGCGAGCCCAAGCTCCCGGGCCGCCTCGATGTTCAGCTCGTTGTCGTCCACGAACAGGCAATGCGACGGCTCCAGCGTCGCGTCGAGCCGCTCGATCGTGAGGTGGTAGATCGCGGGCTCCGGCTTGCGCATCCCGACCCAGGCCGAGTCCACGACGAGCTCGAAGATCTCGTCGACCGCGAGCTTCGAACGCCACAGCTCTTCCCACTCGCGCACGTTGTTGGTGAGGATCGCCATCCGGTAGCCGCGGCCGCCCAGCTCCCGCATGAGCGTGAGCATGGGCTCGTTCGGGTGCAGGGCCTCGAACCAGATCTCCCGGAACCGGTGCAGGGTCGGCCGGTGGCCCAGCTCGGGCTCGAGTCCCCATGCGAGGTCGTCGAGGAATTGCTGTTCTGTCAGCTCACCTCGCTCGAGCCGGAACAACGGATATTCGCCGTCGCGCTCGGCGACCCGCTGCATGCCGCGGCCGAGCTGGTCCATCGAGATGCCCGTCTCGTCCTGGAATGCCGCGAAGGCATCCATCAACTTGTTCGTCAGAACACCGCCGAAGTCGCAGATCACCGCCCGGATGCCATCGGGCTCGGCGGCGCTCACGGCGACGGCTCGATCTCGTAGACGCCCCATCCGGGCCGGCCCACCAGCGTCCATCGGAAGAAGCTGATCGCGATCCCGGTGCCGCCCAGCTCCAGCACGGATCCCGCCAGCGACTGGCCGGCGAGTCGCGAAGGCCACTCGTCGCCTGGCCGGTATAGCTCGGCACCGGCGCTGCGCGGTAGGCCGTCCGGCCCGTAGACCGTCGAGAGACGCACGTCCTCGAAGGACGCGGCGCCGTTGTCGCTCTGCGGGTCCGCGATCTGTCCCGCCACGAGCTCGTCGCCGTGCGGGACAGCGGACTGCGGTCGCACCGCAACGAGGTGAAGCAGGGCGCCGTCGTCGGTGGACGCGGTCACGGACCGCCGCCGGGCGGCACCGTCCTGATCGACCCACGAGCGAACCTGAACGCCGCGGCCCCGCAGGGGAGTGGAGCGCCCGCCGCGGGCCACCGTGCCCTCGACATCGCACAGTTGCGCGGAGCGCCGCAGGCCGGCGACATTCGCCGCCGCGGGCGCCATGGGGGCGCGGAGGGCGAACTCGACACGCAACCCTTCGGTTTCGACCCGAGCCCTTCCGTCGCCAAGCTCCACGGCCGGGCTCTCTGCGCGGGTCACGTCGTCGTGGTCCACCAGGATCGCGGCCGACTGTCCGCCCCGGCGCCGGTCGACGCGGAGCGCGGCGAAGAGCTGCCGGTCTGGAGCCCACAGGTCGATCGCGACGGCATCCGGGTTCCGCGCATCTTCGTGCTCCGGCTCGATCACCGGCGAGGCGGCTCCAGCTCGGGAGGGGGCTCAGGATCGACCGGCTCGGCGTACGGGCGGGGAGGCGCGGGCCGGCGCCCCGGCTGCACGATCACCTGCGTCCACCGCAAGGGGCCGCGGCGCGTGAGCATGCGTGTGATTCCGGCCGCGATCGCCGCCCGTGAGGGCGGGATCAGGAGCAGCAGCCCCACCGCATCGGAAATGAAGCCGGGGGTCAGCAGGAATGCCCCGCCCACGATCACAAGCGCCCCGTTGAGGATCTCGCGGTGCGGTATCCGGCCGGCCGCGAGGGCATCGCTGAAGGCCGCCCACGCGCGGCGGCCCTGCGAGCGCAAGAGCCAGGCGCCGATGATGGAGTCGACGATCAGGAGCGCCACCGTCGGCAGCGCGCCGATCGCCTGGCCGACCTGGATGATCACGAAGATCTCCGCGATCGGCACGAGGATGAAGAGCAGGATCAGGAACGGCACGGTCACGCAGGGTACCGAGCGCCTGACGGCTACAATCGCCCCATGGCCGATGAAGCCACACAGCCCGCCGCACCCGACCGCCGCGACGACGTGTGGGAGGCGCTCGAGAACGTGATCGACCCCGAGCTCGGGCTCGACTTCGTCTCGCTGGGCCTTGTCTATGACGTCGAGCTCGAGGGCAACGACGTCCACATCACCTTCACGCTCACGTCGCCGGGATGCCCGATCGGGCCGCAGGTGACCGAGCAGATGAAGGAGTACGTCAGCGAGGTAGAGGGTGTCGAGAAGGTCTTTCCCAAGATGATCTTCTCGCCGCCGTGGTCCCCGGAGAAGATGTCCGAGGACGCGAAGTTCGCACTCGGGTACTAGACCGCTTTACAGAGCCAACCACGGGGCCGCCTGTTGGCGAGGGATCGACCCTTTGCAAACGGATTGCAAACGCGCGGCCCGTCACTTACTCCAACGGCGGACTGTGCTTCGTGCAACACCGACTTGCCGGGCGACCTCGCTGTAGCTATGTCCTGCCGCGACCAGTTGGCGGATCGACCGCCGTTTCTGTGCCGACAGGCCCGGATTGCCCTTTGGCGCCGGAGTAAGACCCGCCGCGCGCAAGGCGGCGCTCCAACTCCCGAACAACGCTTCCATCGTTACCGAGGACATGCGGTTGCTGCGCTTCAGGGCGTATGCACCTTTTGGCTGCTTGGGGCGCCGTCGATTCCATTCGGGTTTCGACGGCGGGTGGCCGTGCTTCTTGGCCCAGGCTTGTAGTTGCTCTATGGCATCGTCGGTTGTCCACGGTCCTCGTCCGGTCGCGTCGAGCCACAAATCCCGGGCGTCTTGGCGCTGCTCGCTCGTATAGGGAGTTCCGGGCGGCCGGCCTGCTTGCTTCTGACGTGCCTTAACGACTGCCGTTCGCGTGGGTGCGTCGGGGTACCTCTCCCGGTACTGCCGGAGGTAGATTCCGTGGGACTTCAGGTGCCGATCCGTGATCATCGCGAACGGTCGTCGGCAGATCCGGCATCGAACGAATGGCTTGGGGATTCCCCCACGGCTTTCATGCATGTAGCACGACTGGCACAAGCCCTTTGCGTGAACGGGGGAGTTCCCGCATTCCTTGCAAGCACGTTGGCTCACGGCTCAGGAGTCGGCGTGAGCGTCGTGCTCCGACAGCCCCACAGCTTTGAGGGCCTCGGCGTAGTCGTAGAACTCCTGGGTGCGGATCATCATGCCGTCCTCGAATGTCGAAACCAGCGCAAACGCCTCGGTGAGCCGGATACCACTGGCCTGAGCGCGCATCGGCACGTTTGCGAGCACCGCAATTCGTTTCCCCGCGTCGATGAGCTCCACCGGCATTACGTAGACGTCCGCGCCAAAGACCTCGGCGGTCGACGCCACATACCGCTTGTGGCCCTCCAGGCCGCGATAGCACGGCTCGAGCAACCCCGCCTCGACCCAGTTGCGCGCCGGGTGGTACTCGAACTCGGGGTGGTACCCGATTCCGACCGCGTCCATATCGCGGCGGTTGTACGCCTCCAAGCCGAGCCGCGCGGCTCGCCACAGCGCCGCCTGGCGGAGCCGCGAGCGGGGCGGTAGTCCGGCGATCAGGCGAACGTACGCGGCGGCCAGCCGCGGGAAGCGCAGAGAAAGCCGTTGATCGAGCGTCCGTCTCGACCGCTCACGCACCCGCAGCGGCTTGCGCACAATCTCCACGTTCTCCTGCGACATCGCCTACTCCGACAGGCCCACGGCTTCGAGGGCCGCGCCGCTGTCAAGAAACTCCTGAGTCCTAACAGGCACCCCGTCGCGGAAGTAAGTGA
The DNA here is from genome assembly GCA_963762195.1 of uncultured Solirubrobacterales bacterium. Classification (GTDB taxonomy): domain Bacteria; phylum Actinomycetota; class Thermoleophilia; order Solirubrobacterales; family JBBDJG01; genus DASRIA01. The sequence goes on from CAVXJX010000002.1 coordinate 54,802, forward strand.
CGGTCGCAAGTGCCACGGTCACCTCCGGCCCATCGTTGCCAGCCCGGCCCGTGACTCTACCCAGACAGACGATGGCATCGCCCGCATCGACCAGTTCGTCGATCTCGTAGCGCAGGCCACTAAGCGTTTCCTGCCAGTCGCGAAAGTAGGCACGAATCTCGTCGGGGCCGCGCAGCGTGCGTGCGTTGGGATTCTCTTCGGCTATCACCCACTCGGCATCAACTGGCGTGTCGGCAAGTGCCGCGTCGAAATCGCCCTGGCTGTAGGCCTCGAGGCCTCGACGCACTATCTCCACGTTCTCCTGCGACATCGCCTACTCCGACAGCCCCACGGCTACGAGGGCGTCTTGCTTCGTCCGGTACTCCCAGCCTTCCATGATCAGACCGTCGCGCAGCTTGTACACGAAGACGTATGGTTCGTTGACCCCAGCACCGCTTGCGCTTCCGCGTCCGTGCAACACCGTCGAGGCGATGACGAGGTCGCCGGCATCGATCAGTTCCAAGATGTCGAACGTGATCTCGGTGAGCGCTTCCACGAATCCATAGATGAGCTGTTCATACGCATGGCGACCGACGCGTGGGCTCGGGTCGGGTTCGTCTGTGCGGGGGTGGTAGATGAGATCAGGGTGCAAGTTGGCGAGGAAGGTTTCCCGCGTATCCGGCCAGTCCGCATGGGTGTAGGTCCCTTCATGGAACCGCCTGATCCGTTCCACGTTCTCCTGCGACATCGCCTACTCCGACAGCCCCACGGCTTCGAGGGCTTCCGCGCGATCCTGGAAATCATCCTGCCGGACCACCAACCCGCGGCGAAGGGTGAAGAGCTGAAAGAGCGGTTCCCTATGAGGCACACCGCTTCCCGCGCCATGCCCGCTCTGTGTGCTCGTGACCAGAACGCGGTCTCCCAAGTCGAGCATTTCCTCGGGGTCGAGCCGCGCGTCCTCGAAGGCGTCGAGCATCACTCGCCAAGCTGCACGGTAGCCGTCATGGCCGTGGTAGACCGGATCGAAGTCGATCTGCCACGCCTCGGGGAAGTGGTACTCGACTCCAGGATCAAGGCCGGTGAGGAGGAAATCGAAGTCCCGACGATTTGCCGCCGCGAACCCCTGACATATGCGACGTACGAGGAGCGCGCGGCGCAGCCGCGAGTTGCGCGGCAGGCGCACCCAGGCGGCACCCAGCCAGCGGGTAAGTCGCAGGGAAGCGGACGAAAATCTGTTCATCCAGGGTCCGGTGCCGCCGCATTTCAGGCACGAGCGGGATTCGGACACCTCGCACGGTTTCGACCGTCTCCTTCGACATCGCCCGCGCAGTATCCCGCAGCGTCAGGAGTCGGCGTGAACGTCTTGCTCCGACAGCCCCACGGTTTCGAGGGCTTCCGGCTGGCTCATGTAGAGCTTCATGTGGACTACCAGCCCGTCCCTGAACGTAAAGACCCACGCGCCTTTTGCGGGCGGGAACTCGATTTTCGTCGAGCGCCCGCGCAGCGCGAGTTCGAGCAGGAAGACCACTCGGTCGCCCGCATCCACCAGTTCATACTCGAATCGGAGGGTGTCCCACGCGGCATACCACTCTCGCCACCAGTTACGAGCGGCGTCCGCTCCGCGGTGAACGCCGCTGATGTCGAGCACAGGAAACTCGGATGCATCCAACTCAATCTCGGGGTCCCAAACTTCGGCCTGCCGCGCTATCGCGGCTTCGGGGTCGAACTCACCGCTTGCGCGGGCAAGGGCGCCATCTTCGACTACTGCCCGCAGCAGCTCCACGTTCTCCTGCGACATCGCCTACTCCGACAGCCCCACGGCTTCGAGGGCATCCTCCACCGACGGGAACCAGACCGTACGGACGACCTTCCCATTGCGGATTGTCCAGATGCCTCCTCGGTGCGCCTCGACATCGATCCCGCTCGCCAACCCCCGTCCTCGCCGGGTTACGACCGCGATGACCTGCTCACCGCCCGCGTCAATCAGCTCCTCGCAATGGTCCTCGGCGTACTCCCATGCCTCGTTCCACTCGCGCGTGAGCTTTCGCAGGCCCTCGTGCCCGCGCAACAGATGCGGCCCGCCCGTCATGCGCGATTCCGGCAGCCGAGAGCCGTCCACTTCGACGGCTGGGTCGTACAGGGCGAGTACGCCCGCAGCGTCGCGGCGGGCTACGGCGTCGTAGACCCGGCGCACGACCTCCACGTTCTCCTGCGACATCGCCTACTCCGAGAGGCTGGCGGCTTCGAGGACTTGGTCCGGTTCCCGGAAGGCCCGGAAGCGAAGCACCTTCCCGTTTCGGAATTTGAACATCCAGCCCGCCGGCGATGCGGTCTCGACACCGCTGGCCTTACCGCGGTAGTGAATACGACCGACCAGCAATGCGATGTCGCCCACCCCGAGCGCGTCGTCCACGTCGGCGCGCACGATGTCCCACGCATCGTTGAGGTCACTGACGTACTGCCGTATTCCGTCGTGGCCGCGATACCCGCCTCCCCGGCCCAATGTCACTTCCGCGAAGAACGAGTGCCACCGAACCTCCGGATCGCTCAGGTCAACCAGACTCGTGGCGTCGCGTCGTGCGAGCGCATCCAAGACCCGACCAGCCAATTCCACATTCTCGTGCGACATCGCCCGCCCAGTATCCCGCAGGGGAGGGTGAGGCCGCTGTGCGTGACTGCCGCAGGACGGACCTTGCAGCAGACGGCGCGCGCAAAGTTTTTAAGAAAGCGGCGGGGGGAAGGTCGGGCGCAGCAGCTCAGTCTGCGTGGGACGGCCCCGACTAGCTTCCTACAAAAAAAACCGTACTTCTCGACGCTTCCCGAAACGCCCCAAAAACGAAGGGGCGCAGCTACCTGGTCCGCTGGCGAATTAGGGAGGCTGCGCCGGTTTTTCAACTTTAGCTTCCCAAGTCATGACCCGAGGTTCATCGTCACGACGCGCCGGCCAGACCGGAGCACGGCTCGGTAACCGACGTTTTCGCCATTGGTGCGGCCCACGTACTTGGCTCTCCACCGTTTACCGCGTACGTGGATCACGGGCTGCAGCGCGCTGCCATTGTCTTGAACCTCGCGTGCCACCCGGCGCGCAGTTAGGCAGGTCGTGCGTCGAGCCCGCAGTTCTGTAACGGCAGGAAACTTGGCGAACGCACGGGGATAGGTGCATTTCCGCGCCGAGGCGCCTTGAGCAGCGTCAGGGCCGAGCATCCCGAGCGCGAACATTGAGGCAAGCCCAAGCGCTATGAGCTTCCGCGCCTTCACGACCCAAAGCGTATCGCCGGGATTAGGGCGAGCTGCTCGCCCTGCCAGTGCTAACCGATTGCAAACGAACGGCGCCGGATTCAGCGGATTGGCCGATGCAGATTGTCATGGCGCGTGTCATGATTCGGCTTGTGAAAGGCGTTTGCCGGACAGGCCACGACACACCAACATGGCCGGTAGCGGAGAGGATGTCCGAGGACGCGAAGTTCGCACTCGGGTACTGACCGGCGCTATCCGCCGATCTCGCTCAGGGATTCGCCTTGACGCACTTGCCGTGGTTCTCGTAGCGCCTGTTGAACTCGTCGGCGCCCAGGAAGTTCCGCAACACGTAGCAATACGTGGACGCCTGCTTGTACTCCGCCCTGATGGGCACGGGCTTGAAATGAACGAGGGCGCTCGTGTCGCCGTAGGTCCCGCCTCGCCCCAGTAAGGGCGTGATCAGCCAGTGCAGCGTGCCGCCGCGCACGTTCACGAGATCGAGGCCCTCGGACTCGCCGACGATCGTCTTCTCGATCTCCAGACGGCGCGAGCCGTCTCTGACGTCCACCGACCACACTCGGAACGGCCCGCCGCCCTGTCCCGCGAGGTAGAGGCGGCCCTTGTAGAACGTGGCGCCCGTGATCCCACTCGGCGGAACGACCCCCGGGAGGACGCGGACGGGCTGGAGCGGTGGGCCGGAGGGAGCTGCGTTCGCGGCCCGGACCTGCCTCATGTCGTACGCCAGGAGGTCTTTGCCGCCGTTGACGCCGCCGCTCGACGTCCAGAGCAGCTGGCCGGTCGGCGATGCCTCCGCCCACATGGCCTTGTCGATGAAGGCTGGATCGAGCTTGACGTAGTAGCGCCATTGCAGCGTGTCCGGATCCGCGACACCGATCGAGCCCGTTCCGCAGGTGTTTCCGACAAAGGGAATGAAGCACTCGAGGGGCAGGAGGATCCGGCCGCGCTCGCGCTGGTCCCATGTGATGTCGCCGATGTGGTTGTAGCCCTCGCGCTCGACCACGTCCTGTGGGATCCCGTTGAGGTTGTACGTCTGCTCGTTGAGATCCGGGTCCGTCCGGTACAGGCCGGTGAAGATCCCGTCGAAGAAAAGGTTGCGGCGCGGATCCGATGTGACGCCCTGGAAGTAGACGAGCGGGACGGGGTCATGTCCCACCTCGACCCATCTACCGGGATCCTGCGCCTGCGCTGCGGGCGGGCCGGTGGACGCGAGGATCAGCGCCGCGAATGCGAGCAGTGCCGTGCAGATCCGGGCTCTCACTCGATGTTCACCTTGACGTCCGCGTAGTAGGCGTCGAACTCCGACACCCGCGCGCTCATCTTCACGTCCCACTCGCCGGACACGCCGAACAGCGCCCCGTTCATGACGTAGTGCCCGGGACCGGCCTTGCGCACGTCCGCCTTCAGGGGGCCGAGCTTCTCGGCAGGCAACACCAGCTCGACGTTCATCTCCTTGACCTTGTCGTACTGGCCGCCCCGCTGCTTGTCGATCAGGTAGACGTGCATCTCGTTCGGCCCGACCCGGGCGGGGTCGACGGTCAGCTGGACGTCCGCCGGGCCGAGTGACGTCGTCTTCGACACCGGGCCGACCGGGGCATAGTCCGCCGGCGCGTACGTGGTCATCGCGGCTGTCGCGCCCAGGGCGCCGACAATCAGCAGGATCTCAGCGCGTAGCGAGCGGCGCAGCGCGAAACCGGCGCCGCCGGGTGTCTGTCCGGTCTGGGCAAGCTCCTTCAGCCTCGGTACGAGGCGTCGCTGGTTGTACGCGCCGAGCGCCGTCAACGGCCCGGCCAGCAGCAGGAACTTGATCAGCGCGGCGCGGCCGAAGGGCGTGTCCAGCAGCCGGTCCGGTTCGTCGAAGAACCCGATCAGGAACCACGACTGCACGAGCCCGGTGACCAACAGCGCGATCACGCAGGCGAACGCCCAGGGGGAGAACCGCGACAGCGTGGCGGCCAGTAAGCGCGTGCGGTCGGTCCCCTCCAGGCGGTGGGTTGCGGCGGGGAGCGCGAACAGGATGGTGGCGAGCCCGCCGGCCCAGATGCTCATGGCGAGCACGTGCAGCGCGTCCGAGGGGACGAGCACCCAGGTCGGCTGCTCGAGGCTCGCATGCCCCGCGAGCGCGGGTGAGATCACGAGGAAGCCGAGCGGCAGGGCAAGCAGACCGAGCCAGACGGGGCCGAGCCGCGGCTGGGCCAGCCCGGTGGCTCCCACCGACGCCGGGCGCAGCACCGGGCGGCGGGCCGCTGACATGGAACCGAGCAGGACGGCTCCGAAGCCCACCCAGACCAGCATCCGGATACCCCAAACCGTGCCAAACCGCGTGTCCAGCACGTCGCGGACGATCTGGCTGTCGAACGCCGACCAGAACGACACACCCGATGCCTTCGCGCCCTGCCCGACGATGCCGGCCGCGCCACTCACGAGTCCGATTGCGACGACAATCAAGAGCAGCCTCCGAAAACGGTGCGCGAACGCCTCCGATGCTTCGCGCCACGCACCGCTTGCGCCTGCCGCCGTGCCCAGTGCGCGCAGATACACGACGAGCAAGAAGAACACTGCCCCGACCGCCGCTGCGATGGCCCCGTATTGAGCCGCCTTCGCCACTCCGAAGGCGATGTCGGTGACTCTGCCGCTCGTGCCCTGCTGTGACAGCAGCTCCGAGACGGACGACCCGGTCGCCGATGCCCTGCCGTAGCTGAAGACGAGGCCGCCGGCGACGGGGTGACTGTCGGCGGAGATGACGCGGTAGGTCGCCGTGTAGCTGCCCTTCGGAGCATCGCGTTTCAGGCGCACGCCGAGATCGGGACCGCGGCCTCCAGGGTGGAACACCTCTCCCTCGTCGATGCGCGCGCCGCGCCGATCGAAGACGCGGATCGCGCCGAAGTTGCCCTCGACCGGTTCGCTGAAGCGGAACACGACCTGGCTCACGGGCTGCTTCGAGGTCGAGCCCGACAGCGGCTCGGTGCTCTCCAGCACGGCATGGGCCATCGCGCTCGAGGGCGCGATCACCACCACGAGCGCCGCGGCGAGCAGTGCCGCCCAGAGCCTCACCATGCCTCGTCCACCGCCTCGCCCGCGGCCGCGGCCGGCCGTGGGCGCCGCCGCCGCCGCGTGATCAGGAAGGCCACCGCGGCCAGCGCCAGGATCGCCGCGACCGCGAGTGCCACGAACAGCCCGGTGGATGATCCAGACGTGTCCTGCGGCACCCATTCGAGGGTCCCGATCGCTGCGACCGGGGCGGTCCCGACCGTCATCGGAACACGCCAGTCGAAGATCTTGGTGCGCACGCTCTCGTCCTTGACCTGCGGCGGCGTGCCGCGCTCCATCGAGTGGATGCGGTGGTCGAACCACGTGTACGAGCCGTCGCGGGAGACCGCGCGCCACTTGGGCGCGGCATCCGAGTTGGCCTGCGGCGGCAGCGGCGTGAGCGCGTAGCGGTCCTCGTTGGCGTACTTGGATGGCGAGCGCGTGTTCTCCTCGACCACGCGGTTGGGGAGGAAGCGCAGGTAGGGCTCGTCCTCGTAGCCCTTGACGATGACCTGCTTGCCGGTGCCGTTTTGCAAGGTGAGGAACTTGTCGCCCTCGGTCACCTTCAGCTCGAGCCCGGCGACAGCGGGTCGCGTGCCGCGGAGCTCGGAGAGGACGTCCGCGTCGGCAGCGGCGGCGACCGGGGCAGGTGCGAGCGTCATCAGCACGCATGCAAGGACCGGCAGACCGCGCTGAGCGCGCGCTCGGATCATCTCATGCAACTGAACGTTTCCCCATTGGATCTCCCCTCCGCCCAGGTAAGGGTAGCCTGCAGGCGGAACGAGACGCCCCCTTCTCGGCTAGTATCGTCGGACACATCCGGCTCGGAGTCGAGGGGGGTTCATGAGGGGAAAGCTGGGGGTTTTGCTCGGCGTGCTGGTTTTCGTCGCCGGCTTGCTGAGCTGGAGCGCGCCCGCGATGGCCGATACGGTCACGACGCTCGCTTCCTTCAGCGATCCGCGCACGGCGATGAAGCAGCGTCCGGGTCACACGATCAAGCGCATCCGGTACGGCAGCAGCGCGTCCCAGAACTTCGTGATCCCGGCCGGCGGCGCCGTGTACAACGCATTCAGGAGTGACATCCCGTCTCCCTGCACCAACTGCTACATCACCGACATCGTGCCGAACCTCGTGTACATCGGCGACGCCAACAACGCAGACGGGACGACGGCGAACCTCAACAACGACGCGATGCTGCACCACTTCGTGCTGCTCAACCCCGCCAAGCAGGACCCGGTCTGCCCGACAGGGCTCGAAGGCCAGTTCGGCGAGCGGTTCTTCGCCGCGGGCAACGAGCGCAGCCAGATGCACCTGCCGGATCCGTTCGGCTATCTCAACGCCAACACTCCAAACTGGCGCATTTTCTCGCACATCATCAACAAGAGCACCTCCGTGTCGAAGAGCTTCCAGATCGAGGTCGTCTACCAGTACCGCACGACGGGCGGCGCCGAGGCCAAGCCGCTGTGGCTCGACATCGACACCTGCGGCGATTCCGAGTACACGGCGCCCGTGGGCTACAGCGACGCGACGAAAGACTGGGTATCGACGGTGAACGGCCGGATGATCGGCATGTCGGGCCACCTGCACGACGTCGACATCACCAACCAGGCGCCGTGCACGAACCACTGTCCCGAAAAGGGGCACGGCATCGCACTTTCGGTCGAGAAGGTCGGCGGCAACTCCAACGACTACTTTGGGCCGATTCCACCCAACGGCACCCCACCGGCGTCGATTACCGGTGCGACGATGTGTCGCTCGGAGGGCCGATACGGGACGGCGTGGGCGGCGGCCCGTTTCCGCGGGCATCTCGACACGATGACGGCGTGCATGGTTCCCGGCGGCTTGGCCCCGACCTATCAGGCCGAAGCCTGGCCGGCGGGCGGCAATCTTCCGTCAACCGGGTATGGCTTCAACGCGGGGCAGACGCTCAGGCTGCACAGTGAGTATCAGAACAACACGGGGCAGCCGCAGACCGACGTGATGGGAATCATGATGGCCTGGTACGTGCCGACCTCGCCCGCCTACGTCCGACCGACGGGTGGCAGTCCAATGAGGCTTTCGCTCGTGCCGGCTTTCAACGCGTGCACCACTCCCAACGCGGTCCACGGCCTACCCGACTTCCCGGGGAACGCCTCGAACCCCGATGGGTCCTGCACCCCGCCGGTGAAGACCTCGACCCAGCTCACGATCGGCACACCCGACTCCAACGGCGCCCCCGCGAAGGCCCAGGGCTTCGTGAGAGCGTCGGCGATCGACGGAAACGTGAACACCCAGGCCGACGAGGCCGACGCGAGGTTCACGGTGTCCATGACCGACGTGCGCCGCACGACGGCCGGCCTGCCCGACTACACCGGCCAGCTGCAGCTCGAGAGCTCGATCCGTCTGACCGACAAGAACAACGGGCCGCGCGAGGTGGGCACGATGGTGGACACGCCCTTCATGGTCACGGTGCCCTGCGCAGCGACTCCCGGCGACACGACCGTGGGGTCCACCTGCTCGGTGAACACGACCGCGGACGCGGTGATCGGTGCGGGCACGATACAGGAGGGCATGCGCACGATCTGGCAGCTGGGCCAGGTGCGTCTGAACGACGGTGGCGCCGACGGCGTCGCCTCCACCACACCCAACAGCCCATTCATGGTTCAGGGTGTGATGGTGCCGTAGGCGTCTGCTGAGCGTGAGGAGAAACATGCGACGCACACGCACCCAACTCGTTCTCTGGGCGGCCGTTGCACTCGCGTGCCTGGCGTCATTGGCCATTCCCGCGGGCGCCGCGCAGCCGGGTATGACCGTGAAGATCCCCGCCAGCCAGGACGTGGACAACGTGTACGTCCTGGCAGCGATCCACCAGAAGAAGTGCAGCATGCAGGTCACCGGGTCCGTGATGGGGCATCGCTTCAAGACATTCAGGAAGTCGAAGGTCACGATTCACCTCACCAACCAGGCTTACCTGAGGCTGTCGGCCAGCGCGAAGCGGTCCGTGAAGAAGGCCCTGAAGCGCGGCAAGACGGTGCGGGCCAAGGTCACGGTCAGCGCCCGCAACGGGTCGGGAAGCAGGAACAGCGTGACCCGCAGCATCAGGCTGAAGGACTGACGGCAATGAGCGAGCCGAGTGAGACCTTCCACTACCGGCTCGAGCTCACGCCGGCGCAGTTGAAGATCACGCATACGGCGCTGCGGAGCCTGCTGGACGACTTCGGCCACGAGGAGCACGACGTGCACCGCGTCATCCACGAAGTCCTCGACAAGCTGCCGGACGAGCATTCGATCCGCGCGATCTCGCTCGACGAAGAACTGCGCGGCGGGGGGTAGGGGCATGAGACGCGCCCCGTGGTTCGCAGCCCTGGTGCTGGTGGCGATGCTCGTCCCGGCGCTCGTCGCCGGCGCGGCGGTGGACGACACCACGCTCGTCACCCTCTCCGGGACCCAGGAGCGCGCCAACGGAGCCTCGGGTCCCGGAATCTCGATATCTGCAAGCGGGAACCGCATCGCGTTCGAGTCCTCGGCGGACAACCTCAGCGAATTCGACGACAACACGGTCGTCAACATCTTCGTGCGCGACATGGGGACGGGCCTCACCGCGCTGGCGAGCCAGAAGGACGGAGTGGGGGCGACCGCCGGCTCCGCGAATCCCTCGATATCCGCCGACGGGCGGTACGTCGCGTTCGAGTCGGGCGCCGACAACCTCGACACCTGCGTGAACGAACTGGACACCTGTGACGACAACTCCGTCACGAACGTCTTCCTCTACGACACGCTCAACGAGACGACCGAGCTGATCAGCCAGGCATCGGACGGCACCCCCGCAGATCGCGACTCCGGCAACCCGGCTGTCAGCGGTGCCGGCGAGGTGGTCGCCTTCGAGTCGCGGGCGACGAACCTCAGCGCGGACGACGACGATGCGGCAAAGGACATCTTCACCCGCAGGATCTCGGCCGGCACGACGACGCTCGTGAGCCGTGTCAACGGCTTTGGCCCGGGGGGCAACGGCGATTCCCGCGACCCAACCATCTCGAGCAGCGGGGCCAGGGTCGCATTTGCATCCGACGCCGACAACCTCTACTCGGACGACCGCGACCTCTACACGAACATCTTCGTGGTCGTTCCGCAGCTTCAACTGATGGATCACGTGAGCCGCACGACCGGTTTGGGCTCCGTCAGCGAGCCGGCCAACGGCAACTCCTCGGAGCCCGTGATCTCTGCGAACGGCGGGTTTGTCGCGTTTACGTCGAGCGCCACGAACCTCGCCGCCGTGACGGCTCCCACGAATGTCTTCCTCCGGTACTTGTCGGCGACCAACACGAGCCTCGTCAGCCGCATGGAGGGCCAGGGGCCCGCCGCGACGGATTCGTCGGGATCGCCCACGATCTCCGCAGACGGACTGCAGGTTGCGTTCACGTCGGACGCGGACAACCTCTCCGGGAGCGACAACGACCAGCTCACGAACGTATTCCTCCGCCACGCCTACTACGGGACGATGACACTGGTAAGTCGCGCATCGGGAGCGAATGGAGCGCCGCTCGACACGAGCGCTTCGGGGCCGGCGATCTCTGCTGCCGGCGACTTCGTCGCGTTCGCGTCGCAGGTGTACGACGTGGGCGGCCCGCGCTGGCCCCGTCCGCGCCCGCCGGCGGGCTTCGTGCATGTGTTGCGGCGTGAGCTCACGGTCATTCCGACGATCCAGGATCCCCCGCCCGACCTCGGGCTGAACGATCACAGCGACGGTCACGGCGGTGGCGGTGGCCATGGCACCGGAGGCCACGATGCCGGGGCCGGTCATGACGCCGCGGGCGGTCATGGCGCGGACGGCCATGGAGCAGCCGGTGCGGCCGGGCACGATGCGCACGGCGGGCTGGACCACTTCCGCCTCGTGATGGGGAGCCTGCGTCCCGACAAGATTTTCGGCACGGCTTCACACGACAAGGCGTGCGGCGGTGCGGGCAACGACACGATCACGCTCGGTGCCGGGTCCGACGTCGGCTACGGCGGAGTGTGCGGAACGCTCAACCCGCCGGAGAAGGACACGGCCTCGTGGTGGCGGACGGCCTCGTCGCGCCCGGCGCTGCGCCACGCGGGCGATCCGCCGGCGCTGGCGCCGGCGGGCGGCGCCGACGGGAACGACCGGCTGGTCGGGGGCAAGGGCGAGGACGCGCTGTTCGGCGGTGCGGGGAACGACAACGTCGTAGGCGGATCGGGTCGCGATCTGCTGTCGGGCGGCTCCGGAGGGGACGTGCTGGTGGGCGGTCCGGGGCGCAACCGCTACGAAGGCGGGATGGGCAGTGACTCGATCAACTCGGCGAACGGCGTGCGGGAGCTTGTGGACTGCGGTTTCGGGCGCGACTTCGTCAAGGCCGATCGGCGCGACCGGCTGTCCGGCTGCGAACGGGTGAAGCGCATCCGCAAGAAGGCCAAGAAGGACCTGCCCGAGCTCCTCCCGGAGTGTCCCGGCGGCGGTCACGACTGCCACCAGGGCGGGACGGTCGTGCTGCGGGCTGCGGGACGGCGCTAGCGGCCCAACACGTTCTCCCGGACCTGCTGGCTCCGGGACTGCGGGTCGTCTTCTGCGGGACTGCCGCCGGATACGAGTCCGCGCGGCGGCGAGCGCCCTACGCGGGGCCCGGCAACCGCTTCTGGTGGGTGCTGCACCACGTCGGCCTGACACCTCGCCTGTTGCAGCCGGCCGGGTATCGCCAGCTGCTCGAACACGGCATCGGGCTCACCGATGTGGCGAAGCATGCGATCGGCGGTGACAGCACGCTGGTGCGCGCCGACTTCGACGGCGCGGCGGTGATCGAGAAGGCCGAGCGGTTCGCGCCGCGGGTGCTCGCGTTCGTCGGCAAGCGCGCGGCGCGGGAGGTGCTCGGCAGCACCCGGCGGCTACGGGGAGCAGGAGACCGGGATCGGCTCGAGCGGCGTCTGGGTCCTACCCTCGACCTCAGGCGCCGCGCGGGGTTTCTGGGACGTGGGCCCTTGGCGCGATCTGGCCGATGCGGTCGCGAGGAATTAACTCTCTGAAGTTGCGGGACCGACACTGGACCTAGTCTGTGCCCGTACTCTGGAGTTGCATGAGATATCGCCTTTCGCTTGCAGTCGCCGCGCTGATCGTGCTGGCACCGGGAGCCGCGCTTGCGCAGGCGCAGGGCACCGTGCCCGGCCGCGCGCTTGTCCTGCTTGACCGGAGCGGGCCGGTGCGGGCCTCGGCGTCTGCGGTGGCCGCACGGCACGGCCTGCGCCGCGCCCGCCCGGACGTGCCGGAGGTGGGGGTCATGAGCGTGCGCCTTCCCGCCGGCTCCACCGTGGCCGCGCTGAGGCAGCGGCTGTCAGGCGACCCGCAAGTGGAGGCGGTCGAGCCGGAAGCCCAGCATGAGCTGCGGGGGGTGCCGAACGATCCGGGCATGTCCCAGGTCGATCCCCTGATCGGCGACGTCTTCCAGTGGTACCTCCACCGGCAGGGCTTTCCCGCGGCATGGGACCTGAGCCGCGGGACAGGCGCTGTCGTCGGCATCATCGACTCGGGCATCGATGGCGCACATCCGGACCTCGGCTCGAAGATCAAGTCGGCCCACGATCACGACTCGAACACCACCGGGACGGGCGATGAGGTCGGTCACGGGACGCATGTGAGCGGACTCGCCTGTGGCGCGCCCGACAACGGCTTCGGTATCGCCGGGGCCGGGCTCGACTGCCAGGTGGTGCTCGAGAAGAGCGACCTGACGAGCTCGAGCGTGATCGCATCGATCGTCGATGCCGCCCAGCTCGGCGCCGGCGTCATCAACATGAGCTTCGGCGGCGGACGTCTGAGCGGGGGCGAGAGCCGCGCGCTCCGGTATGCGCTCGCCAAGGACGTCGTGCTGATCGCTGCTGCGGCGGACCAGCCGATACCCGAGCAGGGACATCCGGCCAAGGACCTGCAGCCCACCGGCACGGGCCGCAAGATCGCTCAGGGCAAGGGGCTCGTGATCACGGCCGCCGACCGCTCCGGCGCGCGGGCGTCGTTTGCGGGTCGGGGCTCTCAGATCTCGATGGCGGCAATGGGCGACACGGGCACGCAAGGGCGAGGAATCTTCTCGACTTACCCCGCCAACCCGACCCTGATCGAGACCGGCGGCTCGAACCCGCCCGGGCCTCCTTGTCCCACGTGCCGGATCGTGTTCAACGGCGACTCGCGGTTCGCCTACCTGGCCGGCACGTCGATGGCGGCACCGCAGGTGGCCGGCGCGGTGGCGCTGGTGCGGGCCGCGAACCCGCGCCTGCGCCGCAGCGCGGTCGTGCGGCTGATGAAGCAGACTGCGACGCGCGCGGCCGGGGCCTCCGGATGGACCACGGAGCTCGGCTGGGGCATCCTCAACGCGGGGGCGGCGGTGACACGTGCGGTCGAGCTCGGGCGCGACACGTTGCCTCCGAAGACCAGCCGGCGCGGCGGCCGGCGCCGCAGCGTGGAGCGGCGGGCGACGCTGCGTTGGAAGGGGCGCGACACAGCCCCTCCCGGTGTGAACCCGGCCGGCATCGACTCCTACTCCGTCTATGAGAGACGGGGCAAGGGCGTCAAGTTGATCGCGACGACCTCGTCGACGAGATATGCCTTCAGAGGAACCCGCGGCAAGCGCTATTCCTTCTTCGTGCGTGCACGGGACCTGGCCGGGAATCTCGAGCCCACGCGGCGCGCGAGCTTCGTGGTGCGGGTCCGGCGCTAGCCGCCGTCTCTAAACTGAGACCCGTGGCCACCGGTCCCCGCACCATCCTGCTTGCCGCGCCGCGCGGATACTGCGCGGGCGTCGATCGCGCCGTGCAGACGGTCGAGAAGGCGCTCGACCTGTATGGCCCGCCGGTCTACGTGCGCAAGGAGATCGTGCACAACAAGCACGTCGTCGAGAGCCTGGAGCAGCGCGGCGCCGTGTTCGTTGACCAGGAAACCGAGGTACCGGAGGGCGAGACGGTCGTGTTCTCCGCGCACGGCGTTGCCCCCTCGGTCCATGCCAACGCGGAGCAGCGGAGCCTGAACACGATCGACGCGACGTGTCCGCTCGTGACCAAGGTCCACGTCGAGGCGCGCAAGTTCGCCGCCGACGGGTACACGATCGTGCTGGTCGGGCACGAGGGTCACGAGGAGGTCGAGGGCACGACCGGTGAGGCGCCCGAGAACATCGTGCTGGTCCAGACCGAGGAGGATGCCGAACGCCTGCAGGTCGCCGATCCCGACAAGGTCGCGTTCATCACGCAGACGACCCTGTCGGTGGACGAGACGATGAGCATCATCCGCAAGCTCCGCGAGCGTTTCCCGAACATGGTCGGGCCGCGCACCGACGACATCTGTTACGCCACCCAGAACCGCCAGGACGCGGTCAAGCAGCTGGCTCCGCGCTGCGACCTGGTGCTCGTGATCGGCTCGCGCAACTCCTCCAACTCAAACCGCCTCGTCGAGGTCGCGCGCCAGCACGGTGCCAGCTCCTACCTGATCGACAACGAGCACGAGGTGAAGGAAGAGTGGCTGGATGGCGTCGAGACAGTCGGCATCACTTCGGGCGCCAGCGCGCCCGAGGAGCTGGTCCAGCGACTGATCGCCTACTTCCGCGAGCGCGGGGCGCAGGACGTCTCGGAGCTGCAGGTGACCGAGGAGGACGTGCGGTTCATGCTGCCGAAGGACATCCGCCAGCTGCTCAGCGCGCGTAGCTGAAACGCCGGCGTAGAACGGCAGCGTTCCTGGCGGTCGTCGCCGCAGGGGTCGTCGGGGTGTTTTGGTTCGGCATGTCGCCGGATCGCAAGCTCGTCCCCGGTGGCGGAGCAGCCGGCGACACCGTCGATCCCCTCGCCTTTCGCGACGACCTGTCCGCAGCATTCGAGCGTCGCGCCGCCGCCGGCCTGAGTCACGTGCTGTACGCCAAGAGCCCGGGTGGCGCAACGCGAACCGCCCGGCGCACCGCGGCATGGCGGCCTCAGGTCGAGGCGACGGCAGCGCGGTTCCGCCTCGATCCCGACTTGCTCGAGGCGATCGCCTTCCTGGAGAGCGCCGGGCGACCCGACGTCGTGGCCGGTGACGATCTGGCCTCGGCGGCGGGGCTCACGCAGATCCTGGCTGAGACGGCGGTGAACCTGCTCGGGATGCGGGTGGACGTCGTTGCGAGCGAACGTTTGACGCGCCGGATCGAGCGAGCTGCGGAGCGCGGTGAGCGCGCGGCCGTTGATCGTCTCAGGGCCTCCCGCCGCCGCTTGGACGAGCGATTTGATCCTGAGAAGGCGCTGGCCGGGACGGGCCGGTACCTCACCCTTGCGCGCAAGCGCTTCGGCCGCACGGACCTCGCTGTCGCCTCGTACCACATGGGCATCGGCAACCTGGAAACGGTCATCCGTGCTTACGCCGGCGAGGACGAGGACCCGATCGACGAGGTCGTTGAGCGCGAGGGCTTGAGCTATACACGGCTCTTCTTCGACAGCACACCGCTGCTTCACTCCGAGGCCTACGCTCGGCTGGCCAAGCTCGGCGACGACTCGTCGACTTATCTGTGGCGGATCGGCGCCGCGCGCGAGATCATGCGCCTCTACCGGGCGGACCCCGCTGCGCTCACGCGCCTCGAGGCATTGCACGCGGCGAAGGCATCGGCGGAGGAGGTCCTGCATCCGCCCGGCAGCACGCGGGTCTACGATCACCCGGGCGACGTCGTGGCCGCACGCCGCGGCGGTGAGCTCGTCTCGTTGCCGGCCTCACTCGCGACTGGCTCCATCGCGGTCGACGACCGGATCGGCCGGCTCGCCTCCCGGCTCGAGCAGCCCGCAGCTCTCTACCGGGCGATTCGGCCTGAGGCGCTGGCGGCCTTGGAGTATCTGGGAGTCGGTGTGAAGGCGATCAGCGAAGAAGCGCCACTCATCCTCACCAGTGCCGTGCGCGACCGGGACTACCAGCGGTTGCTCGCGCGCTCGAACCGTGAGGCGACGCGTGGCTACTCGCTGCACACGACCGGCTACGCATTCGACATCCTGCGCGCTTACCGCAGCGATCGGCAGGCTGCTGCCTTCCAGTTCTGGCTCGATCGCCTACAGGCCATGAACCTGATCGCCTGGGTGCGGGAGCCGGGTGCGATCCACGTGACCGTGTCGAAGGACGCGCGGCGGCTCTTGGCGCGCTAGGCGCTCCGCCGGGCGCGGACTCGCCGGCTCACCACGAACAGCACAATCGTCAGCGCCACGAGCGCCACAAGGGCCACGATCGCCGCAGCCGGTATCCCGCCACCCGAGCTCGGCTCCCAGAAGAGCGTACCCGTGAGGGCCGCGCGCTCGGTGCCGACTCGGATCGGCACCCGCCAGTCGAACACCTTGGTGCGCTTGTCCTTATCGCTGACCTGCGGTGGGGTGGCGCCCTTGGACATCCAGTGGATGCGGTGGTCGTGCGTCTCGAACCTCCCTGTGCGGCTGACCTCCGACCACTGCGGCGGTGTGTCCGGCGAGGCGCTCTGGGGCACCGGAGTTCCCCCGTAGCGTTCCTCGTTCAGGTAGTGAGACGGCGAGCGCCGGTTCACCTCGACCGTGCCGTTGCCGTGCAGGCGGGCGTAGGGCTCGCCCTCGTAGCCTTGGACGATCACGCTCTTGCCGGTGCGGTTGATCAGCAGCAGCCGGTCGTCGTAGTTCAGGACTTGGACCTCGAGGCCGGGCACGGCGGGAGCAACCGCCCGGAATTCCGAGCGGAAGTCGGAGTTGCCTCCGTGCGCGAGCGCGCCTGGCGCAAGGAGTCCGGACACGATCAACGCCAGCCCGGCAACGGCCCTGAACATGCGTCGCATCAGGCTCTTCGCCGGCGCCCCGCGAGTGAGACTGCGAGGGCGGCGAGCCCTGCGACCAGTGCCGCGATCGCCAGGATCAGCGGCAGCGCATCGCTGTCCTGGTCCACGTTCACGCTCGCCCCGGACGCGGCCGGCGTGCCGGTCTGCGACCCGCCCGCCTCGGCGGCCGGGGTGCCTTCTTCCGTATTGATGGCGTCGACCGGTGTGGCGGACTCGGTGATCGTCGTTCGCGCTGCCGGGTTCTCGCTGTCGGGCGGCCCGATCCAGCGGTCCGTCGCGTTCGTGTACTGCTGGATCACCTTCCACTCCAGGGTGCCCTCGCGCACGGGGTTGCGTGCGATGAACTGAAAGGCCTCGTATTGGCTCGGCGCGATGCGGTTGCCGGTCCAGCGCACGACCGCGATCCGGTCGCCTTTCCGCTGGAGTCGCACGTTCCAGCCCGGCGTCTCACGGACGATCAGCGACTCGACGTCGGGTGGAACCTGCAGCGAGACCGAGACGACATCCGTGCTGCGCTCGCTCGGGACGGTGAGGGTGTAGACCTGCTGCTCCGCGGGCCGTGACGCCGACGGCTGTACCACGGCGTGGCCGTGGGCGGACGGCGCGAACACGCACATCAGCCCGGCGGCCGCGACGACCGGGAGCGCGCGCATGCGCGCGCGCTCCCCCCGGTGTGAGGCCCCTCGTCCCATCAATGGGCCGCGGGCGGGCCTGCCGCCGTTGTGATGCAGGACGCGGGGAACTCCGCGTCTGCCGGCCCTGCCCAGGCGACGAGCTCGGGCTTCGCGCTGCGCTGCTGGCGCTTGCTCAGCTTGCTGAAGCCCTTGGGCCGGTAGTACTGGTTGGTCGGGAAGCAGAACTTGCCCGGTGCCACGGGGTTCTGGAACCGGATGAAGAACTCACCGAAGAATCCGGGCTTGATCTCCGAGCCCTTCTTCGCAATCCACGAGATCGCCGTGATCGCGTAGACGGGTTCTCCCTCCTCGTTCTTCTTCCCGGTGTCCGTGCGCTTCAGCCGCACCGACCAGTCTCCCTGCTGCTTGACACTGATCACCTCCTGGAGTGCGGCCGGTACGAACAGCGTGACCTTGTAGGTGTTCTGTGCTCCCTTCTCGTTCGGCACACGCAGCACGTACGACGTGCGCGCGGCCGTGAGCGGGGTCGTCTGCGGCTGTGAGGGGCTGACGGTCGCGTGCCCGCCGGCGCCCGCCGGCAATCCCATCAACGCGACCGTGGCGGCCAGCGCGATGCCCACGCCGAGGTGTCTGATGTTCAGTTTTCTCATTAGATGCTCTCTCTCCAAGTGTCTGCGCTTAGCTCGCGCGGATGGCAAATGACACACGGAAGCGCTTGAACTTGCTCCCGCGCTTGACGCGCCCGGTGAACAGGAGCTCGTAGGCGGTCGCCCGCGGGAACGTGAACTTCATGGTGCGCTTCGCCTTCCGGTTGAGCACGACGTTGCCCGTCGAGTCGGAGACCCGCAGAAAGCACTTGCAGGACTTCCACGAGAACGTGCCGCGATTGGGCCGGACCTTGGTGACCAAGATCCTTGACGCCGCGCCGGAGACCGGCTCGTCGTCCGGGGTCACGTGCATCGTGACCGAGACCCCTTTATTCGATTTTGTCTGGTGCCCGAGCGCCGTGGAGACGCCGAACACCAGCATCACTGCTGTGCAGCACGCGAACGCGCTGCGGAGACCCTTGCGGCCCATATCTACCTCCTTCGAACGAGCACGGCCCGCGTGCGGAGCACACGGCCGTCCAACTCATTGCTCAGTGCAAGGAGGCGACCGGCGGTGCTCGTCCAGCGCGGTTGGCCGCGAGGACCTGGAGTCGACGCAGCGCAGGGCTGGAAGGTGAAAGGCCGCGTCCGGCGGCCGGGCGGAGCCGCTTCCGAGTAGCGCGCCGCTTGGCGAGGATCAAGATCGCCGCGCGGGAGCCATGCAATACAGCTGCGCTCAGGGCACCAAACAGGAGGGCCAGCGCCAAGCCGATCCATCCGATGTGGGTCAGCACGTGCCCGGGGCCGGCTGGGTGTGCCGTCGCAACCCAGCTTTCGATCCACTCCTGAAGGCCGAAGACTGTCAGCAGGGCTGTCGCGAAGGTCAGCCACAGGGCTTTGAAGGCGGGTGTCGGCGGCTCCTCGTGGTGCCCCTTCCAGGCTCGCCATAGGCCGCGGCCGAGGCTGGCGCAGAAGGCGGCCAGCAGCACAGTCGCAATTGCGACCACGAGGGGCAGGTACGAATGGCTGTGTCCCGTGGGCGTCCCGTTTGCTGCCTGGGCGGCCCAATAGGTCGCCTGGTGCAACCCGATGGCTCCAACAGCCAGCACCCCTGCTGCTCGCACTGCAAAACCCCCCCGCATGCAGCGAGTCTAACGCGGAAGAGACGGCGATGGACAGTTTCCTGACCAGTTACCCTTCCGGGCATGGAGTCCACCCTCCGGGGCGACATCGAGTTGCAGCAGCGGCTCATGCATGGCTTCGCCGATCCTTCCCGCCTCCGGATCGTCGATGCGCTGCGCGGGGGCGAGCAGCGCGTCAGCGACATCTCGCAACGGGTCGGGCTCTCTCGGCCGAACACGTCCAAGCACCTCGCCTGCCTGCTCGGCTGTGGCCTGGTCGACCGCGAGAAGCGAGGCCGTGAGGTGTTCTACACGCTCACCGAAGGCGTCGAGGAGCTACTCGGCGCGATGGACCAGCTGCTCGATCAGGTCGGTGACCGCATTGCTGCATGCGGCTACACCACGGCCAGGATGACGGGGGCGCCGTGAGCTGATGGCAGTCGTTGCGCTCATCTCCTACGGGCTCTATCTCGCGCTGGCCTTCGGCGCTCGAACCTGGCTCCAGGTCCGCCGGACCGGCTCGAGTGGTTTCAAGGGAGTGAGCGGCAAGGTCGGCTCGCCGGAGTGGCTCGCGGGCGTCCTCTTCGTCGTCGCCTTGGTCATCGGTGCGGCCGCGCCGGTGCTGGCACTCGCAGACGTCGTCGAGCCGATCGCTGCGCTGGACAAGACGGTGGTTCATGGCGCCGGCATCGCGCTGTTCGTCGTCGGCCTGGCCGGCACGCTGGCCGCACAGGTGTCGATGGGCGAGTCCTGGCGCATCGGTGTCGACAAAGCTGAGCGCACCGACCTCGTCACAGATGGCGCCTTCGGGCTCGTCCGAAATCCGATCTTCGCGGCCATGCTCCCTACCTCGCTGGGGCTCACGCTGATGGTTCCCAGCTGGATCGCTCTGGCCGGCCTCGCCGCGCTCTTCGTCGCCCTGGAGCTCCAGGTCCGGGTGGTCGAGGAGCCGTACCTGCAGCAGACACATGGTGAGCGCTACGCCCACTACGCCGCGCATGTCGGACGCTTCATCCCGGGCCTCGGGCGCCTGCGCCGTCGCAGCCAGGGACTCGAACCTCCCGGGCTATCTGCCGATAACTCGGGCCGATGAAGCGTTTCGACATCAAGACGATCGGTCCGGCGCTGGCCGTGCTCGCGATCATGGTCATTCCACTGGTCGTCTGGTCGGGGTCCTCCGGCGAGGACCCCTCGAGCAACGCCGACCTGACCGTGGAGTGGGATCCGGCCAAGGCAGGAGATCCGCTGCTGACGGTGACGATCGCGGAGCGTCTCAACAACCGCGAAACCGCGAGCAACGGTAAGGATGTCCAGCTCGAGTGCGTCGACGCGGAGGGACAGGTCGTCGCCGAGACCACGCAGCCGTTGCCCTTCTCCGACGAGGAACAGGGCGTCGGCTCCCACGCACATCAGCTCGTCTCCCGCGACCAGATCGACTCGGTCGAGAAGTGCAGGCTGCAGGGCGCACGACTACAGCTCGAGGCGAAGCTGCAAACGGTAGAGGCGGGCGCCCTCGGCACCCACTAGCTAACCGTGCGACCCTGGTGGGGCAGTTGGCGTCGGACGCACGACGCTCTGCGCGGCAAAAGCGATCCTCTTGCCGTCCGGAGACCAGACGGGATTACTCGGGATCAGGGACCGGGGCGTGATGCGCACCGGCTTACCCCCAGCCGCATCGATGATTGCTATCGAGGAGCGATCGCCCTCCTGCAACACACACACGATGGTCTTTCCATCCGGAGACCAGGATGGCTCCTGGGTGCTGATGCTCGGGTCGGTCAGACGCTTGCGCTCCGATCCGTCGAGCTTCATTCTGATCAGCGCCCAGTTGCCTGTCCGCTGCTGCTCGGTGAAGACGAGACTCGACCCATCGGGCGACCACGAGGCGTTTATCTGCTGGAGTGGATCGCGCGTCAGTCGCTGGAGACCTTTTCCCGTGGGACTGATGCGAAAGAGGTCCCAGTTCGTGGCCTTCATCTGGCGTTCGAAGACGATCGCCTTGCCGTCTGGAGACCAGACCGGCGCATTGTCGAACTCCCCGGTGTTTCGCAACCGACGCTCGGCGCCGGTTCGCGGGTCTATCAGGTAGATCCCCTTGCTGAGACGCACGACCGCGATCTCCCGTGCGTCCGGTGACCACGTCGGGTGGAACAGATGCGTCGCCTGCGTCGGTACCTCCCGCTTTGCAGAGCCGTCTGCATTCACGAGAAAGAGCCTCGCGTACTCGCTGCGAGGTGCCTGACTGAAGGCAATTCCTCCGGAGGCGGACCAGGAAAGATCTCTGGCGAACATGTCGTTGCCCTTCGTCAACCGACGATGCGACCGACCCGCAGCATCCGTGACGTAGATGTTCGAATATCCCGATATTGCCGGCTGAATCTCGGAGGACAAGTGCGAAGGCGAGTGTTGCGTCGCCGTTTCCTTGCTCTCATCGGACCCCGAGCAGCCAACGACGGTAATGCCGGCGAGAATGAGTGCCACGGTGGGCGCCAAGAGTTTCCCGACCGTTCGCAACGCGGCTAGTTCCTGACTACCGCCGGCGACAGGGCCTGGGAAAGAAACCTCTTCGGTGAGCCTTCTCCGTCTGCCGGAACCGTCCATATGTCAGCCGAAAGGCCGTACAGGACATTCTCGTTGTCCAGCCACTCGACCTGATCGTCAACGGGGCGCTCATCTGCCAGCGGCGTCTCTTCCATGGTCGACAAGTCCAGGACGTGCAGTCGCCATCTGTCCCCGAGCCACTTCTTGTACGCCAAGCGGGACGAATCCGGCGAAAGCGAGGGGCACTCAACGTTCTCGTGCAGCACTCGAGCGCTGCGGGTTCGGAGATCTCCCTCGAGCAGGTACGTGGTCTCTCCCGTCCGTAGGGTGGCGTAAAAGCGTCCGGGCTGACGCGCGAAGGTCACACCCCAGAAGTTGAAGTCGACGTTCTTGATCCGCCTGCCATTCCGCGTGACGGTGAAATCCTTCTCGAGATCGGCCACTACCTTCCCGCGGTTCATATCGATCACGACGGTCTGCGTGGAGAAGGTGTCGTCAGCGTACGAGTGACCGGTGACGAAGCCAGTCGTTGCCCCGTAGCGTCCGTCGGGCGAGATGCGCGCGCGGCTGGGTATGCCGGCGAGCTGCAACTCGCGACGAGCCTTGAAGTCGGGGCCCGTGATCTTGACGTCGTAGCTCTTTTCCAGCGGACCATGGCGGCTCGTCAAGCAAAGACCGCGATCGGCAGCGAAGTACACCCGCTCGCACACCAGCCGCGTTCCAGCTCGCGGCTGGCTCGGCTCGTCCAGCCCCGCCAGCGCTACATGCGCGTACTGTTCATCGCCGGCGCGGCCGCCGACATTCTGGAAAACCACGTGCGGCGCGGAGCGTATCTTCGCCGCGCGGCCCGATCCGGCAAGCGCCACAGAGGACCCTTCGCGCGTGGCGGTCCACGCCACATACCCGGCGGCGACCGAGAGCGACATCACGACGATTGCCGCGAAGATCACCCCACGTGACCGCGACCCCTTAGGCATAGACCGTGCCCCTCCCCATGCGTCCGAGCAAAACCTCCACAAGCCACACTACCAGCGCTAATGCGGTGGGTCGCCCGTCGTTGCGGGGAAATCGACGCGCCAACGCGATGTTTCCTACCTTATGATGAGCACGCTCAGGGCGGGTGGTGACCGGCTCTGACTTCACGGAGGAAGATCTTGGCGGCTTCACGGAGAGAGTGTTGGACCTGCCGTAGAGATGGGGGCTCCAGCTGTACCAGGTAGAGGGCGCGGCACAGCTCCTCAAGCGCCGCCGCTGGTTGCCCTGGCGAGGGGCCCGCTCACGACGTGTCAGCCGCAACGTCGTCCTGCTCGGCCTGACCAGCATGCTCACCGACATCTCCTCCGAGATGGTCGCGACGATCCTCCCGCTGTATCTGGTTTTTGGCCTGGGGCTCTCACCGCTCCAGTTTGGGGTGGCGGACGGTCTCTACCAGGGTGTCACGGCGTTCGTCCGACTCGGGGGCGGGTTCGTCGCCGATCGCTGGCGACGTTACAAGGAGGTTGCAGTCCTTGGGTACGCGATCTCGGCCGTCAGCAAGCTGGGCCTCCTCGTGGTGGGTGGTGCTTGGACCGCTCTCACCGCTGTCCTCGTTCTTGACCGCTCGGGCAAGGGAATACGTACGGCTCCGCGCGACGCCATGATCTCTCTCAGCAGCGAGCGCGAGAACCTGGCGACATCGTTCGGGGTGCACCGTGCGCTTGACACTGCGGGTGCGATGCTTGGACCGCTGGTCGCCTTCGGACTGCTTGCACTCGTGCCGCGTGCCTACGACGCTGTGTTCGTTGTCAGCTTCTGCGTCGCCATGGTCGGACTAGGCCTGCTGCTCCTGTTCGTGAAAAACCCGCCGGAGCCGCATACAGCGGTACAGCGAGAGACACGGCGCCGCAGCGACGTGTCGCTACGTGCCGCATTTGGTTTGCTGGGAGCCCGTCGGTTCCAGGGCCTCGTGCTCATGTGCAGTGCGCTCGCGCTTTTCACGATGAGCGACGGCTTTCTGTACTTGGGACTTCAACGCCAGCTGGACTTCGACGTGCGGTTCCTGCCGCTCCTTTACACAGGGACCGCACTTATCTACATGTTGCTGGCCTTGCCTGTCGGACGGTTGGCCGACCGGGTTGGACGAGGATGGGTGTTCGTAGGCGGCTATGCGCTTCTCTTGCTCGTCTACCTGTCGCTGTTGCTCCCCCCGATGGGGACTCCCGCGCTGTTCGTTTACCTTGCGTTGCTCGGCGCCTACTATGCGGCGACCGACGGTGTGCTGATGGCGCTGGCCAGCGCCGTACTGCCGCCGGCGCTGCGAGCAAGCGGGCTTGCGCTTGTCGTTACGGCGACCAGCCTTGCAAGGCTGCTTGCTTCGATCACGTTCGGCGTGCTGTGGACGGCGTTCGGCCTGCAAACGGCCGTTGCCGCCTTCGCTGTTGGTCTTGTCGTGGCATTGGTGCTTGCGGGTGTCGCGCTCAAACGGACAAGGGAGGACTTGCTGCCTGCTTGACCATGGGTCCAGGATGCTCCGCACGGCCCTGTACCGTCAAACGACGTGGCTCGCGACAGCAACTCCATTCCCAAGGGCCGGCTGCGCCGCACCGCACGCCTGGGCGGGCTCGCCGGCGGCCAGGCGGCACGCTCATATGCCGGCCGGGCCGCCGATCTCACCCGTTCCGAGGAACAGCGCCGGGCCGCGTCCGAGCGGCGCCAGCTGCAGGCCGCCGAGCGGATCTTGGACGTGCTCGGCCAGATGAAGGGCGCGGCGATGAAGATCGGCCAGGTCGCCTCGTTCGTCGACACGGGTGCCCTGCCGAAGGAGGCCCACGAGCGCCTCGAGGCCAAGCTCGCGAAGCTACGCGACTCGGCCCCGCGGGTCTCGTTCGATCAGATGCGCAAGGTGATCGAGGCCGACACGGGGCGGAAGCTCGACGAGGTGTTCGCGGAGTTCGAGCCCGAGGCCTTTGCGGCGGCCTCCATCGGCCAGGTGTACCGCGCACAACTGCACGACGGCCGCCGCGTCGCGGTCAAGGTGCAATACCCCGGCATTGCCAGCGCCGTGCGGGCCGATGTGCAGAACCTGGGCCTGCTGTTGCGACTGGCGAAGGCGCTCGCGCCCGGGATGGACCCGAAGGCGATGGCGGACGAGATCCGCGAGCGGCTGACCGAGGAGCTCGACTACGAGATCGAGGCGCAGACGCACCGCGCATTCGCGCGCACGTGGCGTGGTCACCCGTTCGTCGTGATCCCGGAGGTCGTGACCGAGCTTTCCGGCGAGCGCGTGTTGGTCACGGAGTACATGGACGGGATGGGGTTCGACGAGGTCAAGAAGTTGCCCGCGACCGAGCGCGACCGGTTCGGTGAGATCATCTACCGCTTCTTCCTGGGGTCGCTGTATCGCACGCGGCGCTTCTCCGCCGACCCGCATCCTGGGAACTACCTGCTGCTGGACGACGGGCGCGTCGCATTCATCGACTTCGGCATGTCCAAGCGGGTGACCGTCGAGCAGGTCGACGCGGAGCTGAAGGTCATGCAGGCAGGGATCGATCGCGACGCGGAGCGCCTGCGTGCCGCGCTGGTGGGGATGGGCTTCTTCGACGAGAGCGATCCGATCGTGACGGCGGAGCGCGTGCAGGAGCACTTCGATGCGGCTGCGGGCTGGTACGCGGTCGACCGCAAGTTCACGATCGACCGTGACTACGTGCGCCAGGTAATGATCGACGTCGGCGGTCCGCAGTCGCGCTTCTGGGACGTGATGCGACGCCAGACGATGCCACCCGACACGATGTTCGCGCGCAGGATGGAGGGCCTCACGCTGGCCGTGCTCGGCCAGCTGGGTGCGACCGCGAACTGGCATCGGATCGCACGCGAGTGGCTGTTCGGCGACCCGCCCGCGACGCCCCTGGGCGAAGCCGAGGCCGAGTTCTTTGCGGTTCGTTCCTAAGCGGACCCGACCGTGACGCCGAGATCCCTGAGCGAGGCGTCGACCGCCGCGTCGAAGGCGTCCGCCACCTTGCGCGCGGCGGCGCGCTCCTGTCCGCCGATACGTTCGGCGAGCTCCACCGTGTCCCCATCGCCCGCGCGCTCTGCCACACGCTTGAGCAGCTCGTAACCCGCGATCTCGAGGTGCTCGAACGCATAGGCGAAGCCCGCGAGCTTGGCCGGCGTGTCCGGCTGGGCCCCGAAGAACAAGCCCCAGTTCAGCGCGCCCAGCCGCAGGGCGGCATCCTTCAGCGCCGCCGGCCGGCCACCACGCGCGTCGAGCCGTTCCGCGACGAGCCGCTGGTGCTCGCGCGACTCCTCGAGATGCTCGAGGTAGGCCTCCTGCAGTTGCGGGTCGCCGCCGATCTTCTCCGCCTTGGACAAAAGCTCGATCGCCTGCGCCTCGAGCGCGTGGGCATCCGCGAGGTACTTGTTCAGCTGCTCGGACAGATCGTCTGGCACC
Organism: uncultured Solirubrobacterales bacterium; assembly: GCA_963762195.1. Lineage (GTDB taxonomy): Bacteria > Actinomycetota > Thermoleophilia > Solirubrobacterales > JBBDJG01 > DASRIA01. The sequence continues at coordinate 81,148 of CAVXJX010000002.1, forward strand.
AGCTCGCGGAGCGAGGCGTCGACCGCCACGTCGAAGCATCCGGCCAGGCGCTCGCCCATTCGCTGCTCCTGGGCGCGGATTATGCGCGCGACGGCGACTGTCGGGGCGTCGCCCGCCCGCTCGCCGACCCGGATCAGCAGCTCGTAGGCGGCAAACTCCATGTGTTCGTAGGCGAAGGCGTGTGCAACCAGCTTCCCCGGCGTATCCGGCTGCGATCGCGCGAACAGGACGAAGCCACCGCCCGTCACCCTGCCCGTCAGGTCCTTCAGCATGGACGGCTTCGCCTCGAGGCCCTCGAGCCGGTCCCGGATCCTCTGCTCATGGTCCTCCGTTTCCCGCTCGTGCTCGCGGAAGATCGTGGCGAGCCTGTCGTCACCGGCGATGTCGGGTGCCTTCCTCATCTGGGCTAGCGCCTGCACCTCGATCGAATGGACGTCGGTGAGGTAATGGACTACCTGCTCGTGGATGGTCTTCTGCATCACGCCTCCTGAAAGTTGTTACGGCAGGGGTCGCCTACCCATTGTGGTAGGCCGCAACCGCGCTCAGGTCAGGGCGGCGGCCACGGCTGCCTGGCCGTAGGAGATGGCGCCGTCGTTCGGGGGTAGCCGCAGCGGGAACAGGACGCTCAGGCCCGCAGCCACGAGAGCCGCGCTGGTTCGCTCCAGCAGCAGCGCGTTCTGGAACACCCCGCCCGACAGGACCACGCTCGTGATCCCGTGGTGCTCTGCGGCCGCGGTGCACGCCGCTGCGGTGGCATGCGCCAGCGCGTTGTGGAAGCGTGCGGACACGGCCTCGACCGGAACGCCGCGCGCCACGTCGTGCGACGCGGCGAGCACGGTCTCGCGCGCGTCGAGGACCCCGGACCGCGAAGGCAGCGGATAGGCGCCCTGCTCGCTCCGGTCGGCGACGGCCTCGAGCTCCGCTGCCGCCTGACCCTCGTAATTGACCTGTGTGCGAATCCCGCAGAGCGCCGCGACGGCGTCGAACAGCCGGCCCGCGCTCGTGGTGACCGGCGCGGCGACGCCGGTCCTTGCCAGCTCCGCCACCATCTCCCAGCGACGCGCATCGACCCGCCCGGCAAGCGCGGCAGGAACCTCGGGGCCGGGGCCCAGCGCCTCCACCAGCCACGCACACGCCATGCGCCACGGCTCGCGGATGGCTTGCTCGCCACCGGGCATGCGCACCGGATGCAGGTGCCCGATGCGCTCGAAGTCGCGCAGGTCTCCGTGCAGCAGCTCGCCGCCCCACACGGTGCCGTCGGGCCCGTACCCGGTGCCGTCGTAGATCGCGCCGATGGCCGGCCCGGTTTCGCCGTGCTCCGCAAGGCAGGCTGCAAGATGCGCGTGGTGGTGCTGCACACCGACGTGCTCGACGCCGTCACGCTCGAGCGCGTAGGCCGTCGATAGGTAGTGGGGGTGCAGGTCGTGGGCGACGACCTCGGGAGCGACCGCGAACAGGCGCTCGAAGTGGGCGATGCCCTCCTGGAACGAGGTGAGCGTCTCGTAGTTCGACAGGTCCCCGATGTGGTGTCCGACCCACGCGCGCCGTCCCTTCGCGACGCAGAACGTGCTCTTCAGCTCGGCTCCGCAGGCGAGCACTGGTCGCGCCGCCTGCGAGCGGCAGCCTGACGCTGCCGGGCACAAACCCGCGCGAGCGCCGCAGCATCACCGTGCGGGGATCACCGCCCACGCGGGCGGAGCGCAGGACCGAATCGTCGGTCCGGGTCTCGATCGGGCGATCGTGCACGAGGAACCGGTCGGCGATCGAGGCCAGACGGCCGAGGGCATCCTCGTCGCGGTAGGCGATGGGCTCGTCCGACACGTTGCCGCTCGTCATCACGAGCGGAATGCCCGCATCCGCGAGCAGCACGTGGTGGAGCGGCGAGTACGGGAGCAGCACGCCGACCTCGCGCGACCGCGGCGCGACGGCGGGCGCGACCGTCGCCCCGTCGGCCCGCGCTGCGATCACGATCGGGCGCTCGCGGCCGGTGAGCGCCGCCAATCCCGCCGCATCCAGCTCGGCAAGCGCGCGGGCCACATCGACGCTCGGAACCATCACGGCGAAGGGCTTGTCCTCGCGGTGCTTGCGGCTTCGCAGCGCCGCGACCGCGGGCTCGCTGTCGGCTCGGCACGCGAGATGGAAGCCGCCGATGCCCTTCACGGCCACGATCAGGCCGTCGCGCAGCGCCCGGGCCGCGGCCTCGACGTCGTCGCGGGCACCGGCAGCCTCGACCTGCCGGCCGCCGCGATCGAGCAGCCGCACGGCCGGCCCGCACGCCGGACAGGCGTTGGGCTGGGCATGGAAACGGCGGTCGCGGGGATCTTCGTACTCCGCACGGCACGCGGGGCACATCTCGAAGCCGGCCATCGTCGTGAGCGGCCGGTCGTAGGGCACGCCGCGCACGATCGTGAAGCGCGGACCGCAGTTGGTGCAGTTGAGGAACGGGTATCTGAATCGCCTGTCGCCTGGATCGAAGAGCTCGCCGAGGCATTCGGCGCAGGTCGCCGTGTCGGGTGACACCGGCACGTCCGGATCGCCACTGCGCGCGCTCGTGACGATCGCGAAGCCCGTCTGCGACCGGATCTCCACCGGCGCGACATCGATGCTTTCGACGACCGCCAGGGGAGGCGCCTCGCGGGGCAGGCGCGCGGTGAATCGCTCCAGCCGCGCGGAGTCGCCCTCGACCTCGAGCAGGACTCCGTGCTCGTCGTTGAGCACGAAACCTCCGAGGCCCAGCTCGGTGGCGAGGCGGAAGACGTACGGACGGAAGCCGACCCCCTGCACGGTGCCCTCGACTCGCACGCGGATCCGTCGCGTCCCGGCCGTGGCCGTGACGCCCATCAGACGGCCTCGACTAGCTCCCGCAGCACGTGATAGGCGCTTGCCTGCGCCTCCTGGATGCGCGGGATGTGCTGGGAGCGAGTCACGATCACGTGATCAGCCAGCCCTTCGTGAGCGATGCGACCGCCGTCATAGCCGACGATTGCGATCGTGCCCATTCGCCGGCGGCGCGCCTCCCCGAGCGCGTCGATCACGTTCACCGAGTTACCGCTGGTCGAGAGGGCGATCACCGCATCGTCCGCACGGCCGTAGGCGATCACCTGACGCTGGAAGATCGCGTCGACGCCGATGTCGTTGGCGATCGCGGTGAGGATCGCCGTGTCCTCGGTGAGGTCGATCGCGGCGCGCGCGGTCCAGCCGGCGCGAGCCTGGCGGAAGTCCGCGACGACATCCATCGCGTCGGTCGCCGACCCCCCATTGCCGAGCGCGAACAGACGCCCGCCCGACTCGAACGTGCGGCGTAGCGCGACCGCCGCCGCGAGCAGCGCCTCGCCGCCCTCGTCGAGCGTCTGCTGTCGCAGCTCAGCGACCTCGTGCGCCTTCATCAGCACCGAGGCGCGCACGTCACCCATCACTGCTTCGAGGTCGGTCTCCCCTTCGGCCAGGAACGGATAGAGGAAGCTCGAAGCGCCGGCGTCGTGGACGGGGCTCTGATCGCGGCCGGCGAGCAGTCCGCGATGCTCGAAGAACACGTGCACGAGCTCCCAGAGCACGTGGTAGAGGGTCTCGACCAGCTCCTGCTGCACGAACGGGTCCTCGACCGGGGGCGGGAACTCCCACTCGGCGCCTGTGGAGGCGAAAGCGACCGTGAGGCATCCGCGCTCCCCGGCCAGGCGCAGTGCGCGCTCCACCCCGGGCTGCTGTGCGCCGAAGGCAATCGCGATATCGCCGGGCTCCACCAGCAGGGCAACCTGGTCGATCAGCGGCCCGCCTTCGCCGGCGAGCCCGATCGCCGGCAACGCCCGCTTGCCCACGATCACGGGATGCACGAACTCGACGGCCACGTGGCGGACATCGGAGCGGTCGGCGGGCGAGTCGCCGAACGCCACTAAACGTCCGCCCCGCGCGAACCGCTCGGCCATCGAGTGGCACAGGCGCGCGATGCGCGTGGCATGGGCTTCGAAGAACTGCGTGTTCGCACGCGTACGCCGCTCGAGCAGCTCCTCGATGAGCCGTGTGCGTGGCCCGGGGGTCGTCGCCTGCGTCACGCGGGCGCCGCGGCCCGCTGGGCCGTGCGCGTCAGCCATTCCCGCCATTCCTCTACGCCCTCACCGGTGCGGGCGCTGACCAGCATCTTCTCGACGCCCGGGTTCACCTTGTCGAGGTTGTGGAGGAAGCGCTCGAGGTCGAAGTCGAGGTGGGGGAGCAGGTCCACCTTGTTGACGAGGACCAGCTCGCAGGTCCGGAACATCAGCGGGTACTTGAGCGGCTTGTCCTCGCCCTCGGTCACCGACGACACCATCACCCGCACGTCCTCACCCACGCGGAACTCCGCTGGGCACACGAGGTTGCCGACATTCTCGATCACGAGCAGGTCGATGCTGTCCAGGGGCAGCGAGGGGATCGCGGAGCGAACCATGTTCGCATCGAGGTGACACTCGCCGCCGAAGCCGGGGTCGGTGTTGATCTGCGTGACCGGGACGTGCAGGCTTGCGAGCCGGTCGGCGTCCATGCTGCCCTGCACGTCACCCTCGAGCACCCCGACCCGCAGCCCGTCGAGGCTGCTGACCGTGCGTTCGAGCAGCGACGTCTTGCCCGCGCCAGGGGCGCTCATCATGTTCACGACCGTGACGCCGTCGCGGTCGAAGTCGTCGCGGTTGGCGCGGGCAATCGTGTTGTTTGCGTCGAGCGCGTCCTCGACGACCCTGATCTTGGTCTTGTGCACCGTTCCTCCTAAATCTGCCTGACTTCCATCACATGCTCCGGATCTTCAGGTAGCGCTGGACCTCGGGCCACTGTGCGGCTACAGCCGCTCCTGTCACCGCGACCACCGCGACCGCTACGACTGCACCTTTGTTCATGACACCTGCTCCTTTCCCATGTCCTGCGCCACAAGCTCGTCCAGTAATGCCTCCACCATCTGCGTCGCCTCCCCGACGGCTGCGCGCACGGGCTCGCTGAGCTCCGCCACGACGTCGTCTTCGAGCGTGAGGACCCGCGCCGGTTCACAACCGACCACCAGCACGCGCGGCAGCGGGTCGCCCAGCTCACGTGCGAGTGCCAGCACCGTCACCGGGTCCATGCCATGCGCATCCGGCATGGCGTCCAGCTCGTCCAGCTCGGGCTCGATCAGGTAGAGAGTTCCGGGCGCGCCGCCGCGAGGGACCGCGTCGACGAACAGTGCCACGTCGTAGCTCGCGAGCGCGTAGGCAAGGTCCATGCCGCGGATACCGAAGTCCTGCACCACCACACCGGCCGGCAGCTTGCTCCGCGCGAGCCGGCTGACCACCTCGACACCGAAGGCGTCGTCGCCCATGAACACGTTGCCGATGCCCGCCACGAGGATGCGCAGCCGGGGTTCCTCCGGATCGGGGTCGTCCAGCGGTTCGACCTCGTCGGGCCCAAAGAAGAAGCGGTGCCCCATCTGGCGGTCCACGCCCAGGTCGCGCCCCGGATCGTCCTCGACCGTCACCGCGAGCTGCACGGCTCCGTCCATGCTCTGCACGACCTCCTCGACGATTGCCGCCTTGCCGTCGAGCACGAGGTCGAATGCGTCCGCCCTGCGCTTGGGATGCAGCCGTACCCGGCTGCGGCGGCGGACGTCCACGCCGTCTACGGTCACGGAGTCCTGCGCAGGCCGCTCGAGCTGCTCCCAGTAGTTCACGGTGCCGCCCTCAGCCACGGCGTGTCAACCCGAATTCGCGAACCGCCCCGTGCAGCCGCATGAGCTCTTGCTCCGACAGCGATTCGGTGCGTTCCAGTATCTCCCGTGTTTTCGGGTCAGATGCACGCATCTGACGGCGCTCTTCGTTCGTCATGCTGAGGATGCTGAGGCGCAGCAGCTGGTCGATCTCGGCGGCGTCGAACATGTCGCCTGGGCTCTCTGGCGCCACCTGCGGGTAGTCCGGCAAGATGATCGGCGAAGAGAGCACGGTGTGACGCTCGCCCTCGTCACCGACGAGCACGGGCCAGGTGCCGATGTTCGTGCATCGTTCCGCGTCGGCCGCGAGGGCGGCGGGTGGATCGGTCTGCGACACGAAGCTGCCTCCCTTCACGTTCAGGATCGTGTGGGCCGAGCAGAACGTCTGGCGCAGCGCCTCTTGCCGGTCGTCGCCCTCGAAGGGGCTGGCATTGGCGATGCGCACGGTCACGCGGCGCAGGCCCGGGCGCAGGGGCTCGGTGACCACCTCGACGCTGCCGCGCAGCGCACGCCAGCTGCGTATGAGGGCGCCGGCCACCCGGCCCGAGGAGTCACGCAGCTGCTCCGTGCTCTCGCCGGCCGGGACGTGGACCTGCGCAAGCGATGCATCCGACAGCTTCACCTCGCGCTCGGTCGCCTCGTCCCAAGACACATGATGCTCGTCGCCGACGGTCAGCTCCCCGACGGGCTCGAAGCCGTCGTCGCCGGCGCGCGCCACGCGGCGCTCGACGACGTGCAGGAACCGGACCCGGACGTCGAGCGCGCATCCGTCGCCCTCCACGAGGCACTCGGTCTGCATCAGCGACGGGTCGTCGGGATGCCGGTCGGAGTGCGCCCGCGGGTAGACGCCGCCGAAGGTCCACCGCCGCTGGTTCTTCGTGGCCGAGTGCGAGTACGGCCACAGCACGTAGCCCTCGTACAGCACGGCGTCGGCGATCTTGGAGACCCCTTCCAGCGCTACTCCTCCCTTTTCTCGTGCGGAGCAAGGAGCGCATCGAGCGCGTGCTCCCAGCTCGGCATCGTGTGCCGCGCGCGATAGGCGTGCAGGCGATCGAAGGTCTCCCGCTCGAGTCGCAGCCAGGCGCTGCCGGGGAAGTAGTGGTCCATCGTGTCGCGCCAAACGCGGACCGGCAGCTCGTACTCGGCGTCGCGCTCCCAGCTGATGCGCGCGACCTGGAGGAAACCCGCCTCGGACATGTACATCACCGTGCCGCTGAACAGGAACTCGAGCGGGATGTCGCCGTCGTCGAGAGCCTGCAGGTACTTGGCCGCGGTCACCTCGAAGTCGTAGGTGCACGGCACGTGGAACCGGACCACGGTTTCGCCCGTGAAGCCCGGGACGTTCTGGCTGATCCGGGTCCACGGCAGCGTTCGCAAGGTCGTGCCCCACCGGCCAGGCTCGCCGAACAGCTCCAGCAGCCGCTCCTTCTCGGGTTCGTCGTAGGAGCGCCGGCGTGACGCGATCTGGATCTGCACGTCCAGCATGATCGAGCGGATCGCTCGCTCGCCGTCGGCGCGGATGCGGAGCGCGAACTCCAGGGTCGGCACCGCCGCGTGGGCGAGCATGCCGGCCCCCTCGACGCCGAAGTGGACGTCGAGTACCGGATCGAGCGCGGCTGCCGGGCGTGGCGAGGTTGCTGACATCGGCGCTCCTACGGGGGAGACAGGTTCGGCATGCGGGGGTCGATGGGATTTCTCGCCTTGGCGTTCACGCCGGTGGAGCGCTCGGACGTCGATGTGCCGTCCGCGTTGTGCCCGTCCATGCTGGCGTAGTTACCACGGGAGTTGCCCTGCCTGATGCCGGATGTGTGCGCGGGCGCGTCCGGTGCCACGTCGGCCTTTCCGGTCTTCAGGTTGTTCGTCATTTCCGCCATATCAGCTCTCCTTTCGCTTGCCGTTGCGGCCGGCCGGCTGCGACCGGCGATCGAGCTGCTCGAAGAATTGCCCGAGCTTGTCCCACACTTCCCGGCCGCCGGTGAACCCCCGCCAGTTCGTCCTGATCAGCCCCACCAGCGAAAAGCACTCGTCGATCGGCACCAGCCAGTGGTCGCTTGCCCCTCGCGCGCGATTGACGAGCAGCGCCTCGACGTCGGGCTGCAGCTCTCCGAGCACCGGGTTTTGCTCTTCGAGCTCGCTCCAGGCGCGCAGTTCGAGCAGGGACTCTGTCGCGCCCATCGGGCTGGGGTAATAGGCAACGACACGGCCGGCGCCCGAGTCGTTGTAGAAAAACGCCATGTCCACCGGGATGTGGAGCTCCTCCCACAGCGCGTCGTCGAGCACGAAACCGTCGAGGCGCAGCCGCCGGTCGGGGATCAGCCTGTAGTGGTCCCTGGCGGCCGCCTCCCGGTCGAACAGCAGGCTGCACGCGCGGCACGTGCACCGCAGCTCCCGCGTGGAGAGGTCGAGCAGGTGCCGGTGCTCGTCCGGGATCGGAGCGCTGCACAGGTCGCAGCGCTCCTGCACGGCGACCGACTCGGCCGCGGCCCGGCGGGCCAGCCGGCCGAGCCTCGAGCCTGCGACGGTGTCCGCGCCTCCTGTCATCTCGTCACGCGGCGGTCGTCGTGAGCGCGACCTTCACGAGCCCGGAGTCGTCGACGAGCAGCGGGACGGGCTCGAGATTGACGTCGCGGTCGTCCAGACAGCGGCCCGCGCGAATCGCGTCGTAGCGGTGACCGCAGCCCGGGCATCGCAGCTCGGCGGCCCTCAGCTCGGCATCCTCGAGCGAATGGCCGCAGGCCGGGCAGTCGGGCCGGTAGGCATAGGGCGTGTCCATCAGCTTCAGGAAGAGCACTGGAGAACCGGCGATCTGCTTCAGCACCTTTCCGCCGTCCGTCAGCTCTCGCAGCTGCCCGACCATGGCCCATTCGCCGTTTGCAGGCCCGCCGTTTGGAGCAGGTGCCATCGGCAGCTCCGCGGACTGCCCGCCGAGCGGAGCCAGCTCGATGAGCCCGGGGGAGGGCCCCACCGCCGGGGCATCCTCAGCCTCGATGCCCAGGACGTCCGGAGCGGCCTTGTGGATTGCGTCCTCGATCGCGAGCTTCAGGGTCATCGTCGATGAGGGGCATCCGCTGCAGCTGCCCTCCATCCGCAGGAGCACGACGCCGTCCGTGACGGACACGAGCTCCACATTGCCGCCGTGCGAAGCCAGATACGGGCGGACTTCGTCGAGCGCCCCGCGCACGCGGACCTCCAGCGGCACGGGGTGGATCCCGTGCAGCAGGAGCAGGTGCGAAACCAGCTCGTCGCCGGTGAGCTTCTCCGGAGCATCCGCGCGCTCCACCAGCCGCGCGAATGCCTCGCCGTACAGGTCGAGCAGCGCCTGCACCAGCTCGGTCGCGACATCACGCGCGTCGGGGTCGGGAAGGTTCTCGACCTGCTCGAGCAGCGTCTCGACCCTCTCGACCCGTTCGCGCGTGTAGCGGTCGTCCATGTTTAGGCGTGCTCGCCGAACATCGGCGAGTGCTTCCTCCTGAGCGTTTTGCCCTTCCCCAGGTACATGTGCACGCCGCACGGCAGGCACGGATCGAAGCTCCGCACCGCCCGCATGATGTCGATACCCCGGAAGTCCTCCTGCTTGTTCTCCTCGAAGATCGGCATGCCCATCACCGCATCCTCGTAGGGCCCGGGGGTCCCGTAGGAATCGGTCGGGTTGCCGTTCCACGGCGTCGGCGGGTAGGGGTGGTAGTTGGCGATCTTGCCGTCGCGGATCACCATGTGGTGCGACAGCACGCCGCGCACCGCCTCGTGAAAGCCGCACCCGATGGCCTCGTCCGGGACGTCGAAGTCCTCGAACACCTTCGTGTTCCCGCCCTTGATCTCGGTGAAGGCCTGGTCGAGGAAGTGGAACGCCATCCCCGCCGCGTAGGCGACGAAGTAGATCCGGGCTCGATCGCGCTCGATCGCGTTGGACCACTGCGGGACCTTCCACTCGAGGTCCATCTCCGGTGTGTTGGGCGTCTTCGGCAGGTTCATCTTCACGCTCTGACCGGTGGCCTTCACGAACGGCGTGTCGACCTTGTTTGCGAGCGCCGTCACCCACAGGCGCGCCAGCGCACCGCCGCCGGTGTCAAGCGCCAGGTAGTCACCCGTGCGCTTGTCGTACCACCGCGGGCTCATCACCCAGCTGTAGTTGCCGCCGTCCAGGTCGCGCTTCTGCGGCTTGGGGATCGTGGTCTGGTTCCACGGGTGCCGTTTGTCCACGGGGTTCCCGAGCGGGTCCTTCTCGACGAACGTCTCCTCGCTCTCCCAGTCCTCGTAGTAGGAGCTGCCGAGCAGGATGCGAATGCCGAGGTTGATGTCCACGAGATTGGTGGTCACCAGCTCGCCGTCGACGACGACCCCCGGGGTGACGAACATCTCGTTGCCCCAGAAGTCCATGTTCTTGTAGTCGTAGTCGACGTGTTGCGGGTTGTTGAACGCGCCCCAGCAACCGAGCAGGATCCGCCGGCGCCCAACCTCTTCGTAGCCCGGCAGGGCTTCGTAGAAGAAGTCGAACACGTCGTCGTTCATGGCGACTGCCTTCTTGATGAAGTCCAACGTGCGCAGCAGCCGGCTCATGTAGTCGGTGATCAGCTGCGGCGTCGCAACGGTTCCCACGCCGCCGGGATAAATGGTGGACGGGTGCACGTGGCGCCCTTCCATCAGGCAGATCATCTCCCGGCCGACGCGGCTCATGTGCAGCGCTTCCTTGTACGTCTCACCGACGAACGGGTTGTACGAGCGCATGATGTCGGCGATCTTGGCGTACCCGTGGATGTTCGCCCCGGGCGCGTCCGTTTTCTCGGCCTTCGCGAGCACGCTCGGGTTGGTCTCCTTCACCATCTGCTCGCAGAAGTCCACGAACACCAGGTTGTCCTGGAAGATGATGTGGTCGAAGATGTATTCGGCCGCCTCGCCGAGGTTGACGATCCACTCGCCCAGCGGCGGCGGCTTCACGCCGTATGCCATCTGCTGCGCGTAGCACGAGCAGACCGCGTGATTGTCGCCGCAGATGCCGCAGATCCGGCTCGTGATGAAGTGCGCGTCACGCGGGTCCTTGCCCTTCATGAACACGCTGTAGCCGCGGAAGAGGGAGGACGTGCTCTTGCACGACACCACCTCTTTGTTGTCGAAGTCGATCTTCGTGTAGATGCCGAGGTTGCCGACGATCCTGGTGATCGGGTCCCAGGACATGTCGACGATCTTCCCCGCCTCTGGCTTGACCTGCTCCCTAACCGCCATCGCTTCTCCTCTCCAAAATCGTCAGTGAATCGAGTGTCAGGCCCGCCAGCGCGGCTCGTATCCGGTCGTGAGCTCCGACCGGTTGTGCCGCCACTTCGGCTCCTTGTTCACGGTCTTGTTGGTGATTGTGCGCAGCCGCCGGATCACGGACCCGTACATGCCGATCGCGGTGGAGGAGACGCCTCCGCCGGGTGGCTGGTCCATGAACGGCATGAACTTGTCGGGGAAGCCCGGCATCGTGCAGCCGATGCAGATGCCGCCCACGTTGGGACAGCCGCCGATGCCGGCCATCCAACCGCGCTTTGGGACGTTGCAGTTGACGACCGGCCCCCAGCAGCCGATCTTCACCTGGCACTTCGGCGAGTTGTAGTCCTTGGCGAAGTCGCCCTGTTCGTAGTAGCCCGCGCGGTCACAGCCCTCGTGCACGGTCTTGCCAAACAGCCACTGCGGGCGCAACTGGTCGTCGAGCGGGATCACCGGCGCGAGGCCCGCGGCTTGGTACAGCAGCCAGGTGAACGTCTCCATGGCGTTCTCGGGCTGCACGGGGCAGCCGGGAATGTTCACGATCGGCAGCCCGCCGGCAGAGCGGAAGTCCCAGCCGAGGTAGTCGGCCAGCCCCATGCTCCCGGTCGGGTTGCCGGCCATCGCGTGGATGCCGCCGTAGGTCGCGCAGGTGCCGATCGCGACCACGCCCCATGCGCCTGGAGCGAGCTTGTCGATCCACCAGTTGACCGTCAGCGGCTCGCCGGTCGCGAGGTCGTTGCCGAACGATGTCCAGTAGCCGTCGCCGTTGATCTGCTCGTTGGGAATCGAGCCCTCGATCACGAGCACATAAGGCAGGTCAAGAGTGCCCTCCGCGGCCGCTCTGAACGGCGCGAGGAACTCCTCGCCGCCGAGCGTGGGCGAGAGCACCTTGTTGTGCAGGTTGACCTTTGGCAAGCCGGGGATCGCACCGAGCAGCACGTCCTCGATGCCCGGCTGGCCGGCCGCGGTGATGCTCACCGAGTCGCCGTCGCAGCTCATGCCCTCCGAGATCCAGAGAATGTGGACCTCTTCGACGCCCTTGGGTCCCTCAGAGATCACTGCCTCGGCCATGGCCGCCTCCATTCACGGAATTCGTTTGCAAGATGGTCTCTTCGAGCTCGATCGAGTCGACCAGCAGCTCCTCGCCACTCGTCACGTCGATGTCACAGCCCCCGCACTGCGCGCAGCACAGGGGGAAGTCAGGGAGGATCGTGTCCGCGCCGCACGTCCGGCAGGTGCCTGTGGCCGGCACGACCTCGATCTGCAGCGCGGCGCGCTCCAGGGCGGTCCCTTCGGCTACAAGCTCGAACGCGAACGTGAGCGCGGACGGCACGACCTGGCGCAGGTGTCCCACCTTCAGCTGGACACTCGCGACGTTGCGCCCCCCCGCATGCCGGTCCGCGATCGCCACCACCGATTGCGCTATCGCGAGCTCGTGCATCAGTGGGCCACCATCCTCAGCAGATCCTCGGCAGGGGGTCGCCCACCAGCTGGTCCATGACGCGCCGCCCGCCGAACGCGGTCTCCACCAGGACCATCCCTGGCGGCTCGGTCTTCACCTCGCCGATCTCGGTGGCGCGCTCACACCCGGGCACCGACCGCAGTGCGGCGAGCGCGCCCTCCGCGGCTTCGGGCGCCACGAACGCGACGAACTTCCCCTCGTTGGCGACGTACAGCGGGTCGATGCCGAGCAGCTCGGACGCCCCCGCGACCGCGGGGTCGACCGGGACGGCGGCCTCGTTCACGGTCATCGCCACGCCGGACGCGCGCGCCAGCTCGTTCAGCACCGACGCCACCCCGCCGCGGGTCGCGTCGCGCATGCACCGCAGGGAAGGACCGGCGGCATCCAGCAGTGCGTCGACAGCGGGCCACAGCGAGCAGGTGTCGGACTCGATCTCGGCGTCGAGGCCGAGCTCGCCGCGGGCCAGCATGATGGCCGTGCCGTGCTCACCCACAGGGCCGGAGACGATCACGCGGTCACCGGGCCGCAGTGCGCGGGGCGACAGGCTCGCACGCGGGTCGAGCCGGCCGAGGCCGGTCGTGCATATGTACATCTGGTCGGCGTATCCGCGCTCGACGACCTTGGTGTCGCCGGTCACGATCTCGACCCTTGCCGCTCGGGCGGCGTCCGCGATTGCCTCCACTTCGGCGCGCAGGACGTCTGCGGCCAATCCTTCTTCCAGGATCAGGGAGAGGCTCAATGCCCGCGGGCGCGCGCCCGAGACGGCGAGGTCGTTGACGGTTCCGTTGACGGCAAGCTCGCCGATCGAGCCACCTGGGAACCGAATTGGTTTTACGACGAAGCTGTCGGTGGTGACAGCGAGACCGGTCCCGTCGATGGTGACGTTGCCGGCGTCGCCCAGCTGCTCGAGGCTCGCCGCGCCGAGCGCGGGGACGAACAGCCCCTCGATCAGCGTCTGGGTCGCCTTGCCGCCGGCGCCGTGCGCCATCGTGATCTGGGCGTCCTTGAACCGCGGGCGCTTGCCCCGGGCGGTCTCGATGATGTCGAGGATCCGCTGCTCACGGCCGGTCACGGCGTTCTCGGTGGTGCTCATACCACTGCTTTCTCTCGCGCGAACCGGCCGTAGTTGTAATAGGCCGCGCAGGCGCCTTCGGGAGACACCATGCATGTGCCGATCGCGTGCTCGGGCGTGCATGCGGTGCCGAACACCTTGCACTCCCACGGCTTGATCACGCCCTTCAGCACCTCGCCGCATTGACACGCCTTGGGGTCGGCGACGCGCACTCCCGGCGTGCTGAACCGTTGCTCCGCGTCGAGGTGGGCATAGGCGTCCGACAGCCGGAGGGCGCTCTGCGAGATGAACCCGAGCCCCCGCCACTCGAAGTGGGGGCGCAGCTCGAACACCTCCGACATCACCTCGAGCGCCTTCAGGTTGCCCTCCCACGGCACGACGCGCTTGTACTGGTTCTCGACCTCGCAGCGCCCGTCACGGAGCTGGACCAGGATCATGTGGATCGCCTGCAGGATGTCGAGCGGCTCGAAGCCCGCCACGACCACGGGCCGGCCGTAGTTGGCCGGGATGAAGTTGAACGGGCGCGCGCCGACGACCGTGGAGACGTGCCCAGGCCCGATGAAGCCGTCGAGCCGCAGGTCCGGCGACTCGAGCAGGGCGCGCAGTGGAGGGACGATCGTGACGTGGTTGCACACGCACGAGAAGTTCGGCACGCCCTCGGCCCTGGCGCGCTTCAGCGTGAGCGCTGTCGACGGCGCGGTCGTCTCGAAGCCGATCGCGAAGAAGACGACCTCGCGGTCCGGGTTCTGCTTGGCCAAGCGCAGCGCGTCGAGCGGCGAGTACACCATGCGCACGTCCGCGCCCTGGGCCTTGGCATCCAGCAGCGTGCCCTCGGAACCCGGCACCCGCATCATGTCGCCGAAGCAGGTGAAGATCACGCCCGGCTGGTGCGCGATCGCAATGCCGTCGTCGACACGGCCCATCGGGATGACGCACACCGGGCAGCCCGGCCCGTGCACGAGCTCGACGTTCTCCGGCAGCAGATCGTCGACGCCGTACTTGTAGATCGAGTGCGTGTGCCCGCCGCACACCTCCATCACCTTGTAGTGGCGGCCGCTCTCGACCGTCGCGAGGATCTCGCCGGCGACTGCACGCCCGAGGGCTGCATCGCGGTATTCGTCGACGTATCTCACGCGGATGCCTCCAGCCGGACGAGCGCCGTGCCGGCGTGCACCAGCAGCCGGTCACCCGGCCCTGCGTCGACCAATCCGACCTCGACGGTGCTGAGCGAGCCCTCCGTGTGCTCGCAAAGCGCGAGTCCGCGCGCCGCGTCCACCGCCACCACCCGCATCGCAATCCCCTCGTCCCCGCATGTGATGCAGCGTTCGTCAACGCACGAGGGGGGAGGGAGCTCGGCCATCAGCGCAGGCGGCTCATTCGATCACGCTCGCCTTCAGCTCCTCGAGCTCCTGCTCGTACTCCTCGCCCATGCGCTCGAGCAGCCGGCGCGTGGCAAGCGCCTCGTCTTCGTCGACCTGCGAGATCGCAAAGCCGACGTGGATCAGGACCCAGTCCCCGGTCCCCACACCCTCGCCGTCGGAGTCCAGCAATCCGATGTTGACGTTCCGGCGCACCCCTGCGACATCGACCTTGGCGAGACGATTTTCCTCGTCCACCATCTCAACGATCTGCCCTGGGATTGCCAGGCACACTTCGGGTCTCCCTCAAGTCCGCGAAAGTGCGCGTCAGGCCCCACTGCGGGGTCGGGCGCCGGATTGGCTTTGGGGTATATCACTTTCTTCCCAAGAGGGACGAGCGTGAATCGTTAAGCCTGACCTTGTGCGGAGCTTGTGCGCGAAGGCCGTTCAGGCCGGCCCGGGAATGAAGCTGAACGCGTACGCCTTGGCAGCGTCTTCGAACACGAGCGCGAGCTCGTGCTCCTCGTGTGTGCCGGTGTCGACGAGGTCGTACAGGCGTGGGCCGTCAAGTGTCAGCGTGCGGACGCGATCGTCGTCGATCAGCACCTCTACCTCACCGCTTCCGTCGAGCACGACGGCCGCCCCCGCCGCCGCGTACCGCGTCCGCAGGGCCTCGCCGGGGGCGATCGCGCGGGGCGAGCGGTCGCCATTGAGATAGGTGTGCGGAGTGGGAGGCTTGACGAGCGCACCGGGCGCGTCGGTTGCCCGCAGCGGCTTCATCGTCTCCGGCAGCGGCACGCCGTCGTCGATCTCACGGAGCACCTCGCCGATCGCCTCTTCAGTGTCGGCGTAGACGCCTTCGCCGAAGTGGTAGTAGCGCAGCACGCCGCGGCGGTCCCACAAGTACAACGCCGGCCACACCTCGTTGCCGTACTGGCGCCAGATCGCGTAGTCGGAGTCGACGGCGACGGGAAACGGGATCGCCAGCCGCTCGACCGCGCGCTCGACGGTCGCGGCATCGTGCCCGAAGTCGAACTGTGGACTGTGCACCCCGATGACGCGCAGGCCGAGGTCCGCGTAGCGGCGGTGCCACTCGAGCACATACGGCAGCGTGCGCAGCGAGTTCAGCGAGCCGATGTCCCAGAACCAGACCAGCGGGGCATTGCGCCCGAGCAGCGTCCCGATCCGGACGAACGGCGCGTTGATCCACGTCGTCTCCGTGGGAAAGTCGGGGACGGTGATCTCGGTGGTCGGGCGCACGGCTGCGAAACGGTAGCGGTCGGGCATCCCGGGCGTCCACTCTCCCCGACTCTGAGGTGCGCACCTTTTCGGTTGTTCTACGACGTAGAAGGCACGCACCTCTCGACGAGGTGGCCGATCACCCGTGCGCCGGGGGTGGCACGAGCGGCCACTTCGCGCCCTTCGCCGGGCGCGGGTTCTCGCGCAACGCGATGGTCATGCTGCCCTCCTCCAGGCGGTGCATCCCTTCGCGCCGGCCGCGTGCCCAGCGGTGCCAGCGATTTCCGAACAGGCGCCGGCGCAGCAACTCCTTGATCGTGCCGCGGCCCCCGGCAGCGCGGCCGTCCCAGCCCAGCGTTCCCCGAGTGCCCACGTCGGGCGCACCGTGCACGAACTCCACCCACTCGTAGCCGTGGGCCCACGCTGCCTCCACGACCCGGTCGGCCCAGGTGTCCACCTGGTCGAGCGAATAGTGGTGCCAGTCCACGCGGACGGTTGACCCGTCGGGATCGATCTCCATGCCGCCCATCGTGTCAGGCGAATAGCCTGCGGCGCATGAACTCGGCCTGGCGCTACGCCGCAGCTGCCTTCTGGATCTTCGCCGGAGCCAACCACTTCCGCAGTCCCCGGTTCTACAAGGCGATCGTCCCGCCGCCGCTTGACGAGTGGAAGAACGAGGTGAACGTCGCCGCCGGCCTCGCCGAGCTGGCGGGCGGAATAGCGGTGCTGCCGGACCGCACGCGCCGCGGGGCGCGCTGATGGCTGCTCGCCACGCTGGTCGCTGTCTACCCGGCCAACATCCACATGGCGCTGCGGCCGGAGAAGTTCCCGAAGTTCCCGCCGGCGCTGCTGTGGGCGCGATTGCCCGTTCAGGGCGTGTCGCGTGGCTGGGGGGACGGAGTAACCGAGAAGCTCTCGCCGCAGTGCTAGGCTGAGCGGGCGGTCACCACGGGAAGGGGAGTGGGATGTCGGCGGGGGGAGTCCCCAAGTGCGCATTGGTTGTCGCGGCAGCACTTCTCGCGATCGCGGTTGCGCCGGCCCACGCGACTTTTCCCGGCACGAACGGGACCATCGCGTTCACCTCGGACCGCAGCGGCGTGAACAACATCTGGACCATGAACCCGGATGGAAGCCGTCAGCGCCGCCTCACGGGCGAAGGCGAGCCGGATTTCTACCCTGCCTGGTCTCCCGATGGCAGCGAAATCGCCTTCGCTCGGGGGGGAGATGTATTCGCGGTCGATGCGGGAGGTGCCAACCTGCGTCTGATCACCGCCAACGACAACGGATATGCCAACATTCCGGCCTGGTCCCCCGACGGTCAGAGCATCGCCTACGCGTACTTCGCGATCTACGTGATCGACGCGGACGGCGGCGGAACCCCGCGTGAGGTCTCGACCGTCCATCCGCCGGAAAGCCATGCGTATCCCGACTGGGCCCCTGATGGCCAGAAGATCGTGTTTTCACGCTACGACCAGGGCGGTAACCGTCACGGTGGCTGCTATGAGTACGGAAGGCTGACGCTGGTCGATCCGGCGGGGGGGACTACCGAGACACCGCTCGCAAACGAAAGCGCCTGGATCGACGGCGCCCCGAGTTTCTCCCCGGATGGCGAGAAGCTCGCCTACGTCCGTCGGCCGACCATCTGCTACAGAGGCGGCCAACCCGTCCATTCGGACATCTACACGCTCCCCGTCGACGGCGGTGCGCCGGTGCAGCTCACAAACACACCCGGGGTGTCCGAGGGGAGGCCGCAGTGGTCACCCGATGGTACGAAGATCGCGTTCGCCGCGACGGAGGCCGGCAACTCGGACATCTACGTGATGAACGCCGACGGCACGGGCCGGCAGCGGCTGACATCGGACCCGGGAAATGACAGGGACCCGAGCTGGCGAAACGGCGTCGCGCCGGTGCCGCGGTTCGGGTTCCCACGGCCGAAAAGCGCGGGTCGGATCCGTGTGCCGCTCGTGCCGGCCTACGGCGCGTGCAACGACCCCAACACTACACACGGACCCCCGCTGACATATGGGTCTTGCGCTCCACCGCAGTCCACGCCAAATTCGTACGGGAGCCCTCCGCGCGCGACGTTCGGCACTCCGGACGCCAACGGACACCCGGCGCGATCGACGGGATACGTGCGCCTCACTACGGTGACCGGCAGTCCCTCCACCGATGAGGACGAAGCCGACGTGCGGATTGAGCTGCACTTGACCGACGTTCGCAAGACTGACGACCCGGCAACGGGCTATCCCTTCAGCCTCACCCTTCCATTGCCTCTGCGACTGACCGACAAGAACAGCGAATGCTGCCGCCTGCCCGGCACGGTCAGAGACCTCCACCAGCACGCCGACGTCCAGGTTCAGGTCGAGGCGCCCTGCGCGCCGGCCGGTCCAGGCGCCGGCGCTACGTGCTCGGTGACGACGACAGCCGATGCTGTTCTTCCCGACTTCGTCACTGAGGGAGTTCGTTCGATATGGGAGTTTTTCGGACCGGTGAGGGTCTACGACTCCGGTCCGGACGGCTCGGGCGCTTCCACGCTTGACAATGGCCTGATCGCATCGCAGGGGTTGTTCGTGCCGTGAGCCGCGGCGGGACGAGTTTCGCCCCGGCGCGCTACGTCAAGACGATCTCGAGCTCGCGCTGCAGCGCGGCCGAGACCGTTTCCTGCAGGAAGGCGGAGCCCTCCAGCCGCCCGGCGATGACCTCGAGGAACCCACCCACGAGCAGCCGTTCGGCCTCGGAGCGATCGAGCCCCCGGCTCTCTGCAGATAGAACAGCGATCCCCGAATCGTCTCAGGCGAATAGCCTTCTGCGCCGTGAACCGTGCCTGGCGCTACGTGGCAGCCGCCTTCTGGATCGCGTCGGGCGCGAACCACTTCCGCGCGCCGCGGTTCTACAAGGCGATCGTGCCCCCGCCTGTGGACCGGTGGAAGAACGAGGTCAACGTCGCGGCCGGCCTCGCCGAGCTGGCGGGCGGAATAGCCGTGCTGCCGGAGCGCACGCGGCCCGCGGCACGGTGGTGGCTGCTCGCCACGCTGCTGGCCGTGTATCCGGCCAACATCCACATGGCGCTGCGGCCCGACAAGTTCCCGAAGATCCCCCACGCTCTGTTGCTGGCGCGCCTGCCGGTCCAGGGCCTCTTCGCCTGGCTCACCTGGCGCGGGACCGAGTAGCTATGCGTTCATGTCCACGAAGGTGCCGTCCAGCAACCGCTGGCGTTGGTCCTCGTCGTAGGCGGGTATCTCGCCTGTTCGCTCCACGTGCTCGACGTAGGCGGCCATCGCACGCCGTGACGGGTCGCTCCCGAGGGTCGCCAGGAACTCTGACTGCTCTAGCCGCAGGCCCGCTGCGAGGGACATCGACCCGCCCTCCAGGACTGCGCGCTTAACGCCGGCGACCGCCGCCTTGGGACGACGGGCCAGGCGCTGGGCCGTCTCGACGGCGACGGCGAGCAACTCGTCAGGCGTCACCACCCGGTGCACCATGCCGATCTCCAGGGCCTCTTCGGCCGCGACCGGCCGGCCCTCGAGGATGATCTCGAGTGCCCGGGCGCGGCCGATCAGGCGGCTCAGCCGCTGCGTCCCGCCCCCGCCGGGGGGGAAGCCAAGCAGGATCTCGGGCTGCCCGAGGATGCCACCTGCGCTGATCAATCGCAGGTCGCATGCCAGCGACAGCTCGCAGCCGCCACCCATCGCGGCGCCGTTGATCGCCGCGATCCAGACGGCGCCACTTGTCCCCATCCGGTTGAGGGTGGCATGGAAGGCGTGTAGATCCACCATCCCGGCGGCGGGGCTCTTTCCCAGCGCCGGGCGCACCGCGGGAACTCGCGCGAGGCCGCGAACCACGCCCCCGATCGCGCGAGCCTGCCCCGGGGAAAGCGAGGGAGCACCTTCGACGCCCTCGAGCAGAGCGCGAACGTCGTAGTGGGCGAGGAACCGCTCCGGATGGGCGCCGGTGAGGACGACGGCCCCGATCCCGTCGTCGGCCTCCGCTTCGAGCGATAGCGCGTCGAGCTCGGCCACCATCGCCGGGGTCATCAGCCCGTGCGGCGGATTGTCCAGGGTCGCGGTGATCACACGACCATCTCTCTGCAACTTGACCTGTGTTCCCATTTAGCCCCCCGGTTGGGTCGGATTCGTCGAAGGTCGATTCATTCGGGACGATACGCTCAAGCTCGCCTAGCTTTGTTAGCCTTTCGCGAGATGGCCGGGCGCTACCGCCCGGTGTAAGCAGTGCAGGTTGGCGCAGTAGTTGCCCGAGACAGAGCATCCTCCGCGTGGCCCAGCACACAACCCGTGGAGGTACCACGTGCCAACCGGATCCGTGAAGTGGTTCAACGACGACAAGGGCTTTGGGTTCATCACGCCAGATGACCAAAGCAAGGACCTGTTCGTGCACCACAGCGCCATCGACGGAGATGGCTTCAAGTCATTGACCGAGGGTGCCAAGGTCTCCTATGACGCGGAGGCCGGGGACAAGGGTCCCAAGGCCGCCAACGTCAAGCTGATCTAGCCGTAGTTCCAAAACCACGTTGTTCAGGCCGGACCCGCACCGCCGGCGTCGGCGTGGCCCGCAAAACCAGGTGGGGTAGGAAAGGGTCGACGTGTGCGCTCCGCTAACCAGCGGAGCGTCACGAGACTTCAAAGAAAGGTCGCGATCACGCGCGACAGCCTGCCGCGTTGCGCATTGGCCACTGAACTTTCCCCCTGGCCATGCGTGGAAGTGGACCCAACGGGGGAAAGTTCGTCGATCGCCGCCAGGCGCTCACCGCACCCCACACGCCTAGCGCGCAGACGGCTCATTTGCCACCCACGCGTGCGCCTTGCATTGCAGATCACGGTGTCGCTCGCGAACCCGCGCAGGCGGCCCGAACCCTCTCCCTTACCCACCCGGTTTTCCGGACCCGCCACCAGCGATCCGCCGCCGGACTCGCAAAGACGAGGCAACGTCTTTGGAAACTACAGCTAGCCCAACGGACCTCGCCAAGAACGCGCAGTCCCGCGGACGTCGTCGCGCTACGTCAATACGATCTCGAGCTCGCGCTGGAGCGCCGCCGAGACCGTGTCCTGCAGGAACGCGGAGTTTTCCAGCCGTCCGGCGATCACCTCGAGGAACCCACCCACGAGCAGCCGCTCGGCTTCGGAGCGATCGAGGCCCCGGCTCTGCAGATAGAACAGCGCGTCCTCGTCGAGCCGGGCGACAGTGGCGGCATGCGTGCAGCGCACGTCGTTGGCCTCGATCTCGAGCCCCGGGATCGCGTCGGCGTGGGCGCCGTCGGTGAGCAGCAGGTTGCGGCTCTCCTGAAAGGCGTCGGTGCGCTGCGCGCCGGGATCGACCTTGATCATCCCGCTCCACACGGCGGTGGCGCGGTCGCGGAGCACACCGCGGAATGCCAGGTCGGAGGTGGTGTGGGGAGCGGCGTGCTCCTGCGTCGTGTCGTAGTCGATGTGCTGGGTGCCGTGTCCCGCATACGCGCCCGTCACGCGCGCGCTGGCGCCGGAGCCGCTGATGTCGGTCTCCATGCGCAACTTGCCCTGGCCTGAGCCCAGCCCCAGGCCAACCCAATGCAGGGAGGCATCCCGCGCAACGCGCGCCCGCTGGCTGCCGAGAATCCATGCGCGCTCCGACAGGTCCTGGACGCACAGGTAGTGGAGGTTGGCGCCTTCGCTGACGACGATCTCGCTCACGGGGTTGAAGTAGCCCTCGAGGTCCGCCTCGGACGAAAGCCATTGCTCTGCGACCGTCGCCTCGGCGCCGGCCTCGAGGACGATCAGGGAACGCCAGGGCAGAGCGCTCGCCGTCGCCTGGATCACTGACGCCACGATCGGGTCGCCGACCGCGACGCCCGCTGCGACGTGCACGAACAGACCGGCGCGCCAGGTCGCCGTGTTCTGGGCCGCGAACTTGTCACGGTCTTGAACGAGCGTCCCCAGGTGTGGCTCCACCAGGGCGGCGTGTTCGGTGACGGCCTCGCCGAGCGTGCACACGACCACGCCGTCGGGCGTCTCGCCGCGGCGCGCGGCCGCTCCGTCGACCTGCATGACCCCGGCTCCGTCGGCGGCGACGATCGCATCACGCGCCGGCTGGGTGTCGAGGTCTCCGGCGGCGGCCAGCTCCCAACTCTCCGGGTCGAACTTCGACAGGTCGGTGAACTCCCAGCCCTTGTCCTTCTGGACGGGCATGGGGATCTCCCCGAATCGTGATCGCGCCCGCTGACGCAGGTCCGTCAGCCAGGCCGGTTCCGTCGCGGATGAAGCGGTGGCAGACCCAGCGCTAGCCAATCGAGCCTTCCATCTGCAGCTCGATCAGCCGGTTCATCTCGACCGCGTACTCCATCGGCAGCTCACGCGTGAAGGGCTCGATGAACCCGCCCACGATCATTCCCGACGCCTCCTCCTCGGACAGGCCGCGGCTCATCAGGTAGAAGAGCTGCTCCTCGCCGATCTTGGAGACGGTCGCCTCGTGGCCGACGTCCACGTCGTCCTCGCCGATGCGGATCGTCGGATAGGTGTCCGAACGCGATTCCTCGTCGAGCAGGAGCGCGTCGCAGACAACCTTCGACTTGGCGCCGGTCGCGCCGGGCGCGACCTCGAGCAGGCCGCGGTAGCTCGCGCGCCCGCCGTCCTTCGAGATCGACTTCGAGGTGATCGTCGAGGTCGTGTTGGGAGCGATGTGCACGCACTTGCCGCCCGCGTCCTGGTGCTGGCCCTTGCCGGCGAACGCGATCGAGAGGATCTCGCCGTGAGCGCGCTCGCCCATCAGGTAGATCGACGGGTACTTCATCGTCAGCTTCGAGCCGAGGTTGCCGTCGATCCACTCCATCGTTGCGCCCTCGTGCGCGACCGCGCGCTTGGTGACGAGGTTGTAGACGTTGTGCGACCAGTTCTGGATCGTCGTGTACCGCACCCGTGAGTTCGGCTTGCAGATGATCTCGACCACCGCGGAGTGCAGCGAGTCGGTCGTGTAGGTCGGCGCGGTGCAGCCCTCGATGTAGTGCACGAAGGAGCCCTCGTCGGCGATGATCAGCGTGCGCTCGAACTGGCCCATGTTCTCGGTGTTGATGCGGAAGTAGGCCTGCAACGGCATCTCGACGTGCACGCCCGGCGGGACGTACACGAAGGAGCCGCCCGACCAGACGGCCGAGTTCAGCGCGGCGAGCTTGTTGTCGTTGGCGGGGATCACCGTCGAGAAGTACTCGCGCACGAGGTCCTCGTGCTCGCGCAAGCCCGTGTCCATGTCCTTGAAGATCACGCCCTGCTGCTCGAGGTCCTCGCGGATCTGGTGGTAGACGACCTCGGACTCGTACTGCGCGCCGACGCCCGCCAGGTACTTCCGTTCCGCCTCGGGGATGCCGAGCTTGTCGAACGTGTTCTTGATGTCGTCCGGGACCTCGTCCCACGTGCGGCCCTGCTTCTCGGAGGCGCGCACGAAGTAGTGGATGTTCTGGAAGTCGATCCCGTCCATGTGCCCGCCGGCCCACTTGGGCATCGGGCGGCTGTCGAAGTGCTCCAGCGCCTTCAGGCGGAAGTCACGCATCCACTGCGGCTCGTTCTTGTGCTCGGAGATGTCCTCGACGACCTGCCGGCTGAGGCCCTTCTTCGCCTTGAAGGCGTAGTCGGTCTCGGAGTCGTGGAAGCCGTACTCGTAGGAGTCCTTGATCCCCTCGAGGTTGTCGGGGGTGGCGACTGCGATTTCAGGCGTTGCCATTAGAGGACCTCCAGCTTGATGGTTCCGTCCACGACGTGGACGGGGAAAGTTGCGACGGGAAGGTAGGCGGGCAGGGTACGCGGCCTGCCGGTGCGCAAGTCGAACAGGGAGCCGTGACGCGGGCATTCGACCGTGCAGGAATCCGGGTCGAACGGTCCCTCCGCGAGCGGGCCGTCGTCATGCGAGCAGCGATCCTCGATCGCGTGCAACGCGCCGTCGCAGTTGAAGACGCCGATCTTCCGGCCGTCGGCCTCCACGATGCGCGAAGCGCCCGCGGGCAGCTCCCCGGCAGGGCAGACATCGATAGTGGCAGCGGTTTCAGTCATATCCGAGTAGACAGGTCAAGTTTAGTCATCGGCAGGCTAGATCTCGTTTCGGAGGCGGGCGACCTCGGCTGGGTCCGGATCCTCGTCGGGCGTACCCGACGGCCACTCGTCGGTGCCGAGCAGGGCTCCCTGGACGACCTTCAGCGACAGGAGGCCGCACTTCAGGCGGGTGGGCGAGAGCTCGATGCCGATCTCCTCGGCGACGAACCTGCGATCCAGCTCGGCCACCTCGGAGACAGTCTTGCCCTTCAGCTCGTCCGAGATGATGGAGGCCGTGGCCTGCGAGATGGCGCAGCCCTGACCGTGGAAGCGCAGGTCCTCGATGCGGTCGCCGTCGAGCTTGATGTGCACGCCCATCTCGTCCCCACAAAGCGGGTTCCGGTCCTCGAACTCCGCGTCGCGCTGCTCGAGCTCCCCGAAGTTTCGCGGAGTCTTGTAGTGGTCGAGGATGAACTCTCGGTAGAGCTGGTCCATTAGTTCGCAGTTCGCAGTTCGCGGTTCGCAGTTCGCTTGTTCATGCGCCGAAGATCCTCTTTGCGTTCTGTAGCGCGTCTATGAGCCGGTCTACTTCTTCCGTCGTGTTGTAGACCGAGAAGGAGGCGCGTGCGGTGGCCGGCACGCCCAGACGGCGCATCAGCGGCTGCGCGCAGTGGTGGCCGGCGCGGATGCAGACCGCCTCGCGGTTGCACAGCTCGGCGAGGTCGTGCGGGTGGATTCCATCGACGGCGAAGCTCACGAGGCTGCCGCGCTCGGCGGCATCGCCCGGCCCGTGGACCGTCACGCCGTCGAGTGCCGAGATCCGCTCCAGCGCATAAGCGGTCACCTCGCGCTCGTGCTCACGCACCGCGTCCATGCCGAGTGCCAGCAGGTAGTCGGCGGCGGCACCGAGCCCGACGCCCTCGGCGATCGCCGGAGTGCCGGCCTCGAACTTGGCCGGCACCGCGGCCCAGGTCGAGTAGTCGTCCTCGACGGCCTTGATCATCGATCCGCCGCCGAGGAAGGGGGGCATTTCCTCCAACAGCTCCCGGCGTCCCCACAGGACGCCGATGCCGGTGGGGCCGAGCATCTTGTGCCCGGTGAAGGCGTAGAAGTCGGCGCCGGTCTGGTGCATGTCGACGGGCATCTGCGGCACCGCCTGCGAGCCGTCGAGCAGCACAAGCGCCCCGGCGCCATGTGCCCGCTCGGAGATCTCGGCGACCGGGTTGATGGTGCCGAGCACATTCGAAACGTGGGTGACGGCGACCAGCCGCACGCGGCCGCCGGCGAGGCGCTCGTCGAGCTCCGCGAGGTCAAGCCGCCCCTGGCCGTCGACGCGCAGGTATTCCAACTGTGCGTCCTTCTCCTCGCACAGGAGCTGCCAAGGAACGACGTTCGAATGATGCTCCATCTCGCTGATCAGCACGACGTCGCCGGCACCCACGTGCTCGCGCGCCCAGGTGTAGCGGACGAGGTTGATCGCCTCGGTCGCATTGCGGACGAACACGACGTCGCGCGGAGAGGCTCCCACGAGCCCCGCGACCTTCGTGCGCCCTCCCTCGTACAGGTGCTCGGCCTCCGCCGCGAGCTCGTGCATGCTGCGGTGGACGTTGGCGTTGGAGCGACGGTAGTACGAGCCGATCGCCTCGATCACCGACTCCGGCTTCTGCGAGGTCGCGGCGCTGTCGAGGTAGGCGACGCGCTTGCCCGCGAACTCGCGCTGAAGGATCGGGAAGTCCGCGCGGATGTCCTCGACGCTGCGGGGCAGGGCCTGTGCCGTCGTGACCTCCACTAGGCGACTAGCTCCTCGTCCTCGGGATGCTTCTCGCGCACCCAGTCGTAGCCCTTCTTCTCCAGTGCCCCGGCCAGCTCGGCGCCGCCCTCCTCGACGATCCGCCCGTTCAGCATGATGTGGATGAAGTCGGGCTGGATGTAGCTGAGGATCCGCTGGTAGTGGGTGATGATGAGCGCTCCCAGGTCCGGACCGCGCATCGCGTTCACGGCGTTTGCGACCGTCCGCAGCGCATCGATGTCGAGCCCCGAGTCCGTCTCGTCCAGCACCGCGACGTACGGCTTCAGGATCGCCATCTGGAGGATCTCGCAGCGCTTCTTCTCGCCTCCTGAGAAACCCTCGTTCAGGTAGCGGCGTGTGAACTCCCGGTCGACGCCCAGCACCTCCATGTGCTGCTCGAGCGTCTTGCGGAACTCCTTCAGGTTGATCGGGTCCTCGCCGCGGGCCTTGCGGTGGGCGTTGATCGCGGTGCGCAGGAAGTTCACGACGGAGACCCCGGCGATCGCGGAGGGGTACTGGAAGGCCATGAAGAGCCCGGCGCGGGCGCGTTCGTCCGGCTCGGCCTCGGTCACGTCCTCGCCCAGCAGAAGGATCTTGCCCTCGGTGATCTCGTAGCTCGGGTGGCCCATGATCGTGTTCGCGAGCGTGGACTTGCCGGAGCCGTTGGGCCCCATCAGCGCATGGACCTCCCCGCGGTCGACCGTCAGGTCGACTCCGCGCAGGATCTCCTTGCCCTCGACGTTGACGTGCAGGTTCTGGATCTCTAGATCAGCCATTGGGGACGGTTCGCTTCTCCTTGGTTCGTTGAGACGGGACGGTGCGCACACGCGCGGGGACCGCGCGGCGGCGGGACGGGCGGGATGCGGCGGCGCCGCCTTCTGCGAAGTTCGCCAGCTCGGCGAGGGTCGTCTGCTCGAGCACGCGTTCGATACCGCCCTGGACCCTGGTCCAGAGCAGTTTCGTGGCGCAGTTCTCATACCCGTCCAGCTCATGGTTGCAGAGCATGCGGCTCGTGCCGAACTCGCTCACGCAACGCATCGGGACGATCGCCTCTTCGAGTGCGTGGATGACTTCGGCCATCGTGATCGTGGCCGGGTCCCGGGCGAGCTCATACCCGCCGCGGGCACCCCGGGTCGACGACACCAGGGCGGCCTTGCGCAGGCGGGACACGAGCTGCTCGAGGTAGGGGAGCGGGAGGTTCTCGGCTTGAGCGATCTCGGTCAGGGGAACCGGCCGCGGGCCTGCACGGCGGGCAAGCTGCACCATCACACGGACTCCGTACTCGGACTTGGTCGAGAACACTGCAGACGCCTCCTGGGGTAATCCCTACTTGGTAGGTCAGGATACTAGCGGCCACTGCGGTTCCCGATTACCATGGTGGAGGTGCGGGAGGAGCAGACCGAGGTACAGGACGAGCAGACCGAATGGGTGTCTGGGGCTGATGTCGAGCGGCGCCTCGACCTGCCTCTACCAAGTGTCGACAACAAGGTCGCCAAGGGCAAGGACGGCTGGCTCTTCCTCGCCAACGACTCCAACGACACGCTCAGCCAGCACGCCGGCGAGCGGCTGCTCACCGACCATCAGGTCCAGCAGTGGCAGGACCTGCTGGAGGCGAGGTCGGCGTGGCTCTATCTCCACGGCATTCCCTACACCTTCATGATCGCGCCGGACTCCCACGCCGTGTACGCAGACATGCTGCCGGAGGGAGTCACGCCCGGCGCAACGCGCCCGGCGCTGCAGGTGCTGGACCATCTCGCGGAACGCGAATCGTGGGCGCCGGTGCTGTACCCGCTGAGTGCGCTGCAGGAGCAGCGCGACGAAGGCGTGTACCCGAAGACCGGCTCGCACTGGACCGAGTTCGGCGCCTATGTCGGCTACCGGGAGCTGATGGCACGGGTGACGGAGAACTTTCCGGTCCGCAGGCTCACGCGGCGGGAGTTGCACATGACCTACGAGCAACGCGCCGGCGACCTCGGTCAAAAGCTCGACCCTCCTGTTCAGTCGCGGTACGTCTACGTCGACGTGATCGACTCCCACGCACGCGTGGTGCACGACAACCGGGTGCGAAACCACGGACGGCTCGTCGAGTACGAGGCCGATTCCTACAACGCGCTCACATGCCTGGTCCTGGGCGACTCCTACGCGGTGCGGATGGTGCCGCTGATGGCAGAGTCCTTCCAGCGGACGATCTGGGCGCACTCCTACTTCGACTACGAGCTGATCCGGGAGATCCAACCCGACGTCGTCGTGACGGTCGCGTCCGAGCGCGGGATGATCGTCGTGCAATCCGACACGAAGCCAGGGGTTCGCCAGTTGGAGGCGGAGAAGCAGGCAACGGGCGACGTGATGAATCCTCGTGACACGACCTCGCTGCGCGTCTTCGGTTCGGGTCCCTCGAATGCCGCCACGCGCGTATCTCCGGCCGAGGACGGCGCTTCGCCGGACGCGTGAGCGCGGACCTGCCCGCCGGGGAGGTCGACCTTCCCCCCTCGATCAGGGACGGCAAGGTCGTGGAGGGTCGGGACGGCCGGCTGTTCCTTGCCAACGACGCCAACGACGTGCTCGATCAGCACAGCGGCCGGCTGCGCTTCACAGAAGCTCAGCTGCACCAGTGGCGCCTCCTGCTGGAGACGCGGACCGCGTGGCTCGAGCGCCGCGGGGCACACCACTACTTCCTGATCGCCCCGAACGGCCATTCGGTTTACGCGGACATGCTGCCGGTGGGCCTCCCGAGTGCATCCGAGCGCCCCATCCACCAGCTGCTGGGACACCTGCGCGACCACGAGTCCTACGCGCGGATCGTGTATCCGCTGGATTCGCTCGTCGCCATCGGCGAGGCCGCTTACCCCAAGACGGGGAGTCATTGGTCGCCGTACGGAGCGTCGGTCGCGTGTCAGGCGCTTGTCGAGGAGATCCGTCGTGACGTGCCCGTGGACGGCGTGTCGCCGGATGCCTTCGAGTTCGGAGAGGTCACGATCGTCGGGGACCTCGGGGCCAAGATGGACCCGCAGCGCACGTCGACCTTCGTGCGCGCCGAGGGGTTGGCGCCCCGCGCGCACCTGGTGTCCGACAACCGCGTAGTGAACAAGGGCCGGCGGGTCGTCTACGAGTGGGAAAGCGCGGACACGGGCCCCCACTGCATGGTCTACGGAGACTCGTTCGCAATGCGCGTCGTCCGGTTCCTGGCGGAGAGCTTTGCGCGCGTGACCTTCGTGCAAATCGTGAATCTCGACTTCGACCTCGTGCGCAAGCTCGAGCCCGACGTCGTCGTGAAGGTCATGAACGAGCGTTTCATGATCGTCGTCCCGCAGGATTTACCCGCCAAGACGCAGGCACAGCAGGAGGCCGAGAAGATCGCCGCCGGAGAGGTCATGCCGATGCCTCGCGCACGAGCAGCCGCAGGTCGTGAGCCAGCGCCTCCGGTGTGAGGAAGCTGACCGGGAACCCGACGCGCTGGCGACCCTCGCCGTCGAGCAGCACCACGTAGGAATTGTGCTCGCGCTCGTCGGTCTGTGGGGCGAACCCGTATTCGCGCCACACCGGTTGCAGCTCCCGGCGTGTGCCGAGCAGGTAATCGAGATAGCCGCGCAGGCGGCGTCCCAGGAGGAACTCCTGTGCGCGATCGGGAGTGTCGTTGGCGGGGTCCACGCTCAACGCGAATGCGCGGATGTGTTCCCGTTCCGCCGCGGACAGGTCGTCGAGCGCGCCCCGGATCTGCTGCGCGGCCACCGGACACGTCTCGTCGCAGGTCGCGTATGTGGGGCTGAGGACGACGACGGTGCCCCGCAGGTCCGCGAGCCTGACGAGCTCCCCGTCCTGGTCGCGCAGCGCGAAGTCCCCCGGCGGGGTCTTGGGCCGCACTGCTCCCTCGTAAGGGGACCGGGGCCCCTCGACCCCCGCCGCGTTGATCTCCTCCACGACGGCGGCGGGCTCGTCGTTGCCGGAGCTTGCCGCGATCCCGGCCAGCACGGCCCCAGCCAGCGCCAGCAGCGCGACCACGACGAGCACCAGGCGGGAACGAGCGGACATCCCTCGAAGGGTAGGGCGCCAGGTCGTCTAGGGCTCGACGAGTCCGCGCCGGATCGCGTAGCGCACGAGCTCGACCCGGTCGCGCATGCCGAGCTTCTGCAGCACACGTCCGCGGTGCGACTCGACCGTCTTCTCGGAGAGATGCAGGATCTCCGCGATCTCCTTGTTCGTGTGGGCCTCCGCGATCAGCTTCACGACCTCCTGCTCGCGCGGGCTGAGCTCGTCTTGTGGCGCCTCGCCGCGATCGATGAAGTCGCGGATCAAGGCCTGCTGCGCGTTCGACGTCAGGAAGGGCTCGCCGCGGCTGGCGGCCCGGACTGCATCGACGAGGTCCTTGTCGGCCGCGCGCTTCAGCACGTAGCCCGATGCTCCCGCGCGCAGCGCCTCGAACAGGTAGCGCTCGTCGTCGTGCATGGAAAGGATCAGCACCTGGGTGGCGGGCGACTGCTGCTTGATCTCGTGCGTGGCCTGAAGTCCCGTCATCCGCGGCATCGAGACGTCGAGCACCGCTACGTCCGGCTTCAGCCGCACGGCCTGCTCGAGTGCATCGACCCCGTCCTCGGCTTCGGCGACGACCTCCATGTCGGGCTGGCGATCGAGCAGCAGCTTCACGCCGGAGCGCACGATGCCGTGGTCGTCGGCGATCAGGATCTTCACGCCGCCTCGATGTTCTCGATGTTTTCGATGTTCTCGACAGGCTCGCTCAGTTCATGGGACGTCACCGGTCGTTCCACCGGGATCTCGAGGACGACGGATGTGCCCTTGCCGGGCCGCGAGTCGATGTCGAGCTTCCCGCCGACCAGCAGCGCCCGCTCACGCATGCCGGAAAGCCCGAGGCCCTTGCCCTCCTCTGCGAACGCGAACCCCGACCCGTTGTCCGACACCTCCAGGCGCACGGTGGAGTCGCGCGGCTCCAGGTTGACTTCGACGCGTGTCGCGCCGGAGTGGCGGGCGGCGTTCACGAGCGCCTCCTGTGCCACGCGGTACACGACCACCTGGGCGTCGGGCGACAGCTCGCCCATCCGGGGATCCGCCCAGAAGCTCGTGCGCGCGGACCCACGGCGGTCGAGGTCGCGCACATGTGTCGTCAGTGCGGCCACGAGGCCGTGGTCGTCCAGCGCTGTCGGGCGGAGCTGGCGGGCGAGGTCGAGCAGCTCGCCCATCGCCTGGTCGGCGAGCCCTTTGGTTTCCGCAAGCTGCGCCTGCAGCTCCGGGGGAGCGTCCTGGGCCACGGCCTCGATGCGCAGCAACAGCGCGGTGAGAGACTGGTTGACCTCGTCGTGAAGGTCGCGCGCGACCCGTCGGCGCTCCTCCTCCTGGGCCCGCAGGACGAGCTCGCCGGAACGGCGCCGCTCGTTCTCGAGGCGCTCGAGCATCCGGTTGAACGCGGCGGCCAGGCGCTGGATCTCCATGGACACGCCCGCCACCTCGGGATCGAGCTCGAGGCGCCGGCCGGGTCTCGAGAGGTCGACCCGCTCCATCATCGCCAGCAGGCGCTCCAGGGGCTCGAAACGGCGGCGCAGCAGCAAGGTGTTGAGCAGGAACGTGAGGACCATCGTCATGGCCAGCACGAGAAACTGCCACCGCTGCTGGGAGATCGAGAAGTCGAATCCCGCCGCGAAAATGGCGACCAGGATCCCGGCGGTCACCATCAGGAGGTTGAGGGCGACGATCTGGCTGAGGAGAGAGGGGCGCTTCATGGCTTCCCAGAGCCGAAGTTCACCTGGTTGGGGTGCCCGGGCATGCAGAACCGGGTGATGACCCCACAGGGACTCGGCCTACTGTGGACGATACTTGTACTCGGCACGGCAGCCGACACGTCGGGCATGAAGCCCTGAGTCTGTGGTTGGAGATATGAACCAAGCAACGCAAGCAAATTGGAAAGCGGGACTTCGGACCACGATCCTGCTGGCGTCCCTCACGGGTCTGCTGGTCGGCATCGGGTACCTGGTCGGAGGCCCCGGGACCGCACTCACCTTCCTGTTCATCGGGCTGGCCATCAACATGGTCATGTTCTGGTTTTCGGACAAGATCGCGCTGAGGATGAGCAAGGCGCGGCCGCTGTCCGAGGACGAGGCACCGCGGCTGCACCAGATGGTGCGCGAGCTGGCGCACTCCGCCGGCGTGCCGATGCCGCGCCTCTACCTGATCCCGGCGAGCCAGCCGAACGCCTTCGCGACCGGTCGCAGCCCCAAGCACTCGGCTGTGGCGGTCACGGAGGGCATCACGCAGCTGCTCAGCGAGACCGAGCTGCGCGGTGTGATCGCCCACGAGCTGGCGCACATCAAGAACCGCGACGTGCTGATCACGACGGTTGCGGCCGCGATCGGCGGTGCCATCACCTGGCTCGGCTACATGCTGCTCTTCATGGGCGGCGACGACGAGAGCCCGCTGGGCCTGGTCGGCGCGCTGGCGATGGTGCTGCTCGCACCGATCGCAGCGACGATCATCCAGCTCGCGATCTCCCGCCAGCGGGAGTTCTCGGCCGACGCCACGGGCGCCCGCATCGCAGGCAGCGCGAATGCGCTGGCCGACGCGCTGGAGCGGCTCGAGGCCGGTGCCAAGGCGATGCCGATGCAGGTCAACGCCGCGGCGGAGCCGCTGTTCATCGTCCGCCCCTTCAGCGGCGGCGGCATGGCGGCGCTCTTCTCGACCCATCCCCCGATCGAGGAGCGGGTGCGCCGGCTGCGCGCACTGGGCATCTAGACAAAATCTTCACGTTCCGGGCTCACGTGAGTTACGGCAACATGAAGGGGGCTGTGGCGGCGGTGCCGAAAGGCGCCGCCGCCCTTTTTTTGGGCCGGCGCGGCACTGCCTGGCTGGGCAGTTGATGACCCTATGGGGTATTCAACGGCCCACTCGGTCCGGGCAGGCGTGGCACGTCCGCACGCACGACGAGGGCATCGATCAGGCTTGCCCCGACTCGTCGCCACCAGCCGGAAAGTGCATACGTCAAGGCCACCGGATGGCCCCTACCCGCTGCTATATTTCCTAAAGCCAGTCGGAATTTAGGTATTTCCGCCGATACAGAGGGCAGGAACTCCCGATGACGCCAGACACGACGCCACGCTCAGGCCAGCAGCTCATCAAGGACGCGCGCTCCCGTATCGAGGAGCTCGATCCCTCCCAGGTCAAGGAGATCCTCGACCACCGGCGGCACCAACGGCGACGCCACCGAGGCGCCCGTGATCCTCGACGTCCGCGAGCAGCAGGAGTACGAGATGGGTCACATCCCCGGCGCCGTGCACATTCCGCGCGGGCATCTGGAGACCCGCATCGAGCAGGCGATCCCCGATCGACACCAGCGCGTGATCGCGTACTGCTCGACGCAGAACCGTTCGGCGCTCGCCGCCGTCACGATGAAGGAGCTGCTTGGCTACGACGACGTGTCGGTGATGACCGGCGGCTTCACGCTGTGGAAGGACCGCGGCTACGACTTCGACCGGCCGATCGCGCTCACGTCCGAGCAGCGCGAGCGCTACTCGCGCCACCTGCTGATCCCGGAGGTTGGCCTCGAGGGGCAGCAGAAACTGCTCGAGTCGAAGGTGCTGCTGATCGGCGCCGGGGGACTCGGGTCTCCCGCCGCGCTGTACCTGGCCGCCGCGGGCGTCGGCACGCTCGGCATCGTCGACAACGACGAGGTCGACCTGTCCAACCTGCAGCGCCAGGTCATCCACAACAACGAACGCATCGGCGTTCCGAAGGTGGAGTCGGCCAAGCAGACGATCGAGGCGCTCAACCCCGACGTGAACGTGATCCCGCACGCGATCCGGCTCGACAGCGACAACGTGCTCGACCTGATCCGCGACTACGACGTGATCGTGGACGGTGCCGACAACTTCCCGACGCGCTACTTGCTGAACGACGCGGCGGTCCGCGAGCGCAAGCCCGTCGTGCATGCCTCGATCCTGGGTTTCGACGGTCAGCTCACCACGTTCGTGCCGTACGAGGGCCCGTGCTACCGCTGCCTCTATCCGCAACCGCCGCCGGCCGAGCTGGCCCCGTCGTGCGGTGCTAACGGCGTGCTCGGCGTGCTGCCCGGCATCATGGGCCTGCTGCAGGCCAACGAGGTGATCAAGCTGGTCGTCGGCATGGGCCAGCCGCTCGTCGGTCGCCTGCTGCTCTTCGAGGCGCTCTCGACCGAGTTCACGCAGCTGAAGGTGCGCCGCGACGTCGAAGGCTGCCCCACCTGCGGCGAGGGCGTCGACCTCGAGAACACGGAGTTCGAGGACTACGAAGCCCTCTGCGCGGCCGCCGGTTAGGGTTCGCCGCGATGGCAACCGTCAAGATCCCGCCTGTGCTGCGCCCTGCCGTGTCCGGCAAGAGCGAGGTGGAGGTCGAGGGCGCGAACGTCGGCGAGATCCTCAGCGGCCTGGCGGGCATGCACCCCGAGACGCGCGGCCAGCTGTTTGCCGAGGACGGTGAGCTCAACCGGTTCGTGAACGTCTACGTGAACGACGAGGACGTGCGCGTGCAGCAGGGCCTCGACACCGGCGTTGGTGCCGGCGACACGGTGGTCATCCTGCCGGCGATGGCCGGCGGCACCGCCTAGCTATCCTTTTTCCCCATGCTGGAGGCAAGGCCCTTGAGGGAGCCGCCGAAGTGCTGCCCCGACGTGATCGGCGCGATTGGCGACACCCCGATCGTCGAGCTCAAGAAGCTCAGCCCCAAGCCGGGAGTCCGCCTCTTCGCCAAGCTCGAGTTCTACAGCCCGACCGGGTCCGTCAAGGACCGTGTCGCGAAGGCGATGATCGAGCGCGCCGAAGCCGAGGGCGCCGTCGCGCCGGGACAGCGCATCCTCGAACCGACGTCCGGCAACACGGGCATCTCCCTGGCGCTGATCTGCCGCCTGAAGGGTTATCCGTTCACCGCCGTGATGCCCGAGAACGTCACTGCGGAGCGCACGCAGCTGCTGCGGATGCACGGCGCGGAGATCGTCTACTCCGAGGGCGCGAAGGGATCGAACGGCGCAGTCGAGCTCGCGCTCGAGATGGCCGAGCAGGACCCGAGCGTCTACATGCCTTACCAGTACGGCAACCAGGCCAACCCGGACGCGCACTACTACGGCACTGCCGAGGAGATCATCAAGGACGTCGGCGACGTGACCGCGTTCGTCGCGGGCCTCGGCACGGGCGGGACGCTGATGGGCAACGGCCGCCGCCTGAAGGAGCACGATCCCAACACGAAGATCGTCGCTGCGGAGCCGATGCAGGGTGAGGACGTCCAGGGACTTCGTTCACTGGACGATGGGTTCATCCCCCCGATCATCGATCTCTCCGTCCTGGACCGCAAGATCATCGTCACCAATCGCGACGGGATCATCTGGACGCGCAGGCTGTTCTTCGAGGAGGGCATCTTCGCCGGCGTGTCATCGGGTGCGATCGCCTCCGTCGCGGTGCGCATCGCCAACGAGCTGGACGAGGGGAACGTCGTTTTCCTGGTTGCCGACGACGGGAACAAGTACATGTCGGCCGGACTGTGGACGAAGTCGCTCGACGAGCTCGAGGCCGTCGACTCCACCGTCTGGTGGTAATCGGCCGCGCACTCGCGGACGATGTTGTTCGGCACGCTCGCGAGGACTATCCGGACGAGTGCTGCGGTTTGTTCTCGCTCGACGAGGAGTCGGTCACGACGCTGTATCCGGCCGAGAACATCCATCACAGCCCGACGCGCTTCGAGATCGACGGCAGGTTCGTGATGAAGGCCATCGAGGAGATCGAGCAGCGGGGACAGGGACTCGGCCTTTACCACTCGCACACCAAGAGCGCCGCGTACCCGTCCCAGACCGACATCAACTTCGCGGAGCTCTGGCCGGGAGCGATCTGGCTGATCGTGTCCCTCGCCGATCGCGACGCTCCGGATCTGAAGGCGTTCCGGATCACCGGCCCGGACGTCGAAGAGGTCGAGCTGACGGTGGCCTGAATTGACCGCGCCCGAGCCGCTCGCATGTCCGAGGTGCGCGATCCGCTACCCGCTTGACGAGCGGTTCTGCACCCAGTGCGGCATGCCGCTCACCTATGCGGGTGAGGTAGACGTCGAGCACGAGTCAAGCGAGAAGCAGGAGCACGCGCGCAAGATCAAGCCGCAGTACACGAAGGGCGACCTGCGGCGCGTGGCCACCGGGCGCCAGCAGCCGGAGGCCGAGTTCATCCAGATGTTGCTCCTCGAGGAAGGCGTCCCGAGCACACTGCGCCGCTCAGCGGGCTTCGACGTGCCCGACATGCTTGCTGCCGGGCCGCGTGACGTGCTCGTACCCGAGTCGGGGCTTGCGGCCGCCCGCGACGTTCTGCTCCAAAGCGACATCGAGGTCACGCAGGCGCCCCACATCGCGCAAGGGACCAGCGGTCCCGCACCCGGGATGCTGCTGGCCGGCCTGCTGCTGGCGGCCGGTATCGCAGCACTGCTGCTCTGGTTGGCGGGCTAACTCACAGGTCGCGCCAGACGTGCCATGCGGGGCGCTCGGGTCCCGGCCCCAGGGGTGAGCCATCCGCCGCGTACTCGAAGTCCCGGCGCAGTCCCGAGGACGTCGTGACGTCCGTGCGCTGATCGTTCACCTTGTACTGCGTCCAGAGCGCGACGTCGGGCGAACTCATGGCCGCGAAGCTTTGCTGGATCAGTCGCGCCTGACACAACTCCCGGGCCGCCTGGCCGTCACCCGCCGAGGGAAGCTCGAGCTCGGGGCAATGCTTTGGGCCCAGGCGGTTGATGTCGGCCCCGCCCTCGGTCAGGTAGAGGCGGCGATCGCCGGGCCAGGAACGCTCGGCGAGCATGCCGATCACCTGTCGCGCGCGGTCGCTGCGGCCATCCGCGGCCTTGGCGTCGCGATAGTTGTGATGCGACCACGCGGGGAGCGCAGCGCGGGTCGTATCGAGCCCACGCAGGCCGTCCAGCACCGCCGCGGTGAAGCCAGGCCATCCCGTGGCGACCGTGATGCCCCGCTCGACCACGTCTTCGTCGGGAAAGTCGGAGGTGCCGGGCAACAGCAGGAGCGCGGGGTACGGTCGCCCTGCCACCGCTCGTGCCGCCGAGTTCGCCATCGCGACGACGGCGGTCGCGATGTCCAGCTGCGGCCAGCACAGAAGGTTCGGCTCGTTGCAGAGTTCGAGCCCCCAGATGTGGGGACGCGATGGCCCGCCGTAGCGATTGCACAGGTATTCCACGAACCACGACCACGGACCCTGCGGAGACAGGTCAAGCGGCAGCCTGGCGTCAGCGGGCTTGCCGGTGACCGGCTCTCCGACCCCGGGCGTCGTCCCGTTGGACCACTCGGGGTAGGAGTGATAGAGGCCGAGGATCACTCGCACGCCGTCCCGGTTCGCCGCCGCGATCTGCCGGTCGAGACGCCGTAGTGCTCCCTTGTCGTGGTCCCGGCTCAGCTGCTGCCACGACGCCTCCATGCCGGCCGGCGCCTGCGGTTGCAGGAACCGCCACGAGACCTGCATGCGGATTACGTCGGTGCGGCTGTCGCGGACGAACTCGCGGTTGCCCCATTCGAGATAGTCGTGCGGGTCGTGGGGTGACCGCAGTGGGCCGAAGCCACCGAGAGCCAGGCCCTTCAGGGGCCGCGCAGCGCCGCGCGGAGGAGCGGTGACGACCGGACCCGACCGGTTGGCCTCGCGTGCAACCGCCAGCGAGCCGAACGCCGCCGCTCCGGCAACGGCGCCGCCACGCACGACGAGCTGGCGTCGGGTGAGACGTTCCATGCTCAGGATCCGCGTCAGCGCACTGCAGAGACCGCCGGCGCCGGCGTAGCGAGCCGCTCGAGGTGGCCGCGCCAGGCGGCCTCGATCTCGGATGCGGAAGCACCGAACGCATCCTCGAGCGCTGTACGCGGGTTCGCCGCGGGGTGCGTGGCGAGCCGCACGCAGGCGCGCTCTCCGTGCTCGCGCTGGAGCAGGTCGAACAGCGTCCCGCCGATCAGGCCGGCGTCGCGCGGGCCCGGCGGGAAGCGGACCCTGCCGGCGCGCAGTCGCGTCGCGATCGCCGCGCGCATGAACGGGACCTGTCCCGAGAAATGCTGCGCCGCGCCCTCCGGCAGCCACGCCTCGCGCAGCATGCGTGACAGCGAGCCGGGGCGGGAGGGAGGCGGCAGCAACGGGTTGTTTGTCCCGATCGTCAGCGCGGTGTAGGTACGGCGCGGGCTGAGCAGCAAGGCCCGTTCGGAGTCGGGGCCGGCGGAGATCTCGCGCAGTGCAGGCGGCGCCAGCGAGTGCACTTCACCGGTGCGGTACCAGCCCACCATGTAGCGGCGTGCCGCCCGCGATGCTACGCGTCGCGTCACGGCGAGCAGGGGGTTGGCGAACAGCAGCTGGACCGGCGAGTCGTGCAGCACCACGGTCACGCCTTGAGGCAGCCGGGGCAGCAACTCCTCGAGGCGTTCACGGTGCTGCTCGAGGTCCTCCAGAACGGCCAGCGCGTCGTCTGCCTGCGATGCCTCGTGCCTGGCCGTGAATGACAGCGACGGCGTCTCGACCCAGGGCACGACCTCACCATACCTCGGAGGCCTTCATCGGTCGCCGGCTGTGCGCTCGTAGTCCAGTTCCGTCCGGACGCCGAGGGAGTGGAGACGTTCCTGGGCGGCCAGTAGATCGGGCGTGTCCAGCACCTCGCGGGCAAGTGGGGCGGCGCTCTCCAGTGCTCCCTGCGGGTCGAAGTAGACGGTCGCCGCACCGAACGGGGTGAGCTGGACCGTGCGGCGTCCGCCGCGGATGGTCGCGATCCCCGACTCGCCGCGCGCGCACCGCACGGCCTGGGCGCTGGCCTCGGTCGGTATCACCGCCGCTGCGCGCTCGACCTGGTCCACCGCGGTGGGGGTGAGGCCCTCGATCGCGTAAAGCGCCCCGGCGCCGGCAAGCAACGCGAGTCGTCCCAGCAGCTCCTCCAGGGTCAGCTCGCCGTCGCAACCCGGGCCGAAGACGGCGCCCAGCACCATCGCCCTGCGGCCCTGGAGCAGCGCCCCTGCGGCGAGCATCACCGCATCGCACAGGGGGCTCGCCAACCCGGGCTCGTGCCCTGCTCCCAGCACGTCGCCGCCGACATCCACGAACACGAAGAGGTCCACTCCCAGCATCGGCGCCGCCCGCTGGAGGCTCTCGGCGATGCGCGCGGGCCCGATGCCGGGATCGACGAGCACCGTCTGCTCTCCGAGCAGCTCGGCCATCCGGGACTCCGCAAAGATCGCACCGTCCTCGGTCCGCGTCTCCGGTCCCGCGAGCATCACGCCGGGCGCGAGCTCCTGGCCGTCCACGATCTCGGCGAGCGAACGCGGGCCGGGCTTGGGGTCGATGGGCAGCCGCTCCCAGCTGACACCCCCCATCGTCACCTCCGTCCCGAGCTGCCGGCACAGTTCGGCGGCCGCCAGCGCGCCGACGATGTCACCCCCGCCGCCGATGCCCAGCACCAGCGCGCGGGAGCCGGCCCGCACGGTGTCGTGGAGAGCCCGGTGAGCCTGGTTCAGGTGGCCGCTCAGGCGACCGGGACGGCAGGTGCGAGCACGCTTGCCTCGCGCACGACCGCCTCGATGCCCGCCGCCGCGCGCTCGAATTCCTCGTCGGCGATCACGGGCGTTCCCTCGAACGGCAGGTCGCGGTCGATCTCGACCCAGGACTTGCAGCCCTCGTACTCGGGTCTTACGCGGACCGTCACAGGCCGCTGGATCCGGTAGACCCGCAGCACGAGCACGTGCAGCGGGTGGCGCGGCTTCCAGCGCAGCCGCTTGAACGCGTAGTCGGGCGTCCAGATGTGAAACGGGCTGAGCAAGTCGACGATCCGGGGGTCGGCGACCTCATAGTGCTCGTGCACCTCGGCCCAGGCCCGGATCCGCACGCGGTCGGGCTGCTCGATGCCGCCGTCCTGGATCAGTGCCTTGGGCGGCGGCTCGCCGTCCGCCCACACGCCCTCCTCCAGTGCCCGCCGGAGCTCGGGGTGATGGGACTGTCTGACCAGGTTGTTACGTTGATGATCGAAGGTCGGGTAGAGGAAGAAGCGCTCGTGATCGAGCTCGAAATGCTTGTTGTCCTCTCTGATCCCGCCCTTGCGTAGCGTGAGCAGCTGCTCGCCTTCGGCGAGCGCACGCACAGTTACGGCCCATTCTTTGAAAGCAACTGGCATAGATTTGGTGCGGGTCTAGGACACACGGATCCCGTGCCCCGTAAGCTTGATTTCCCCCTGAATCGGTGCCGTCCAAAGCCCGCCGCAGGCGAAAAAACCGCTGCCTGCGGCCCATTGTAGGCGTTGATCTCGAAAGTTCCAAGTGCTGAACGGCGAATCAGTCACCCGTCCAGACGCCGCTGTCAGCCCAACCCGACGCCCCGGTCAGCGATCCACTGCCCCGTAGCCGCCGCCGCCCGGCGTCTCCACGCGCAAGCGGTCGCCCGCTTGCAGCTGTCCCTCGGCCTTCGAGGGCACCTCCAGGGCCTCCCGCCCCTCGCGGGTGAGGAGGTTGCGTCCGGGCCGGCCCGGACGCCCGCCGTGGGCGCCGGGCGGGGGCACTCGCCGGCGCTCCGTGAGCAGCGCGAACGTCATCGGCTCCAGCGCCTCGATCTCACGCACGACTCCCTGGCCCCCGGAGTGGTGCCCGGCTCCGCCGGACCCGCGCCTGACCCCGTACTCGTGGACCAGTAGCGGGAACTCGACCTCGAGCGCCTCGATCGGCGTGTTGAGCGTGTTGCTCATCGCAACGTGGACGGCCGACGGCCCATCGGCGTCCGGGCAGCCTCCCTGTCCGCCCCCGATCGTCTCGTAGTACGTGAACCGGTCGTTGCCGAGCGTCAGGTTGTTCATCGTGCCCTGGCCGGACGCGGGCGCGGCCACCGCATGCGCCAGCGCGGCCATCGTGACGTCGGCAATGCGGCTGGACGTCTCCACGTTGCCTCCCGCGACTGCGGCCGGTCGGCGCGCGTTGACGACGGTGCCGGCCGGCGCGCTCACGTGCACGGGGCGGTACGCGCCGGCCGACGGTGGGATGTCGGGGTCGGTCAGCACGCGCACGACGTAGTAAACGGCAGACTTGGTCACCGACAGCGGGCAGTTGAGGTTGCCGTCGCTCTGAGGGTCCGTGCCGGCGAAGTCGACCTTCAGCTCTTCACCCGCAATGACCACCTCGCATTCGATTCGAAGGTCGTGTGGCTCTCCACCGCCGTCGTCCTCCAGCAGGTCGGACGCGCGATAGGACCCATCGGGCATCGCCGCGATCGACGCCCGCGTGCGGCGCTCGGCGTAGCCAAGAACCTCCTGCATCGCGCGCTCGAGCAGGGCGTCGCCGTGCCGGTCTGCCAGCTCCTCCATGCGGCGGGCCGCGAGCCGGTTCGCCGCGAGCTGCGCGCGCAGATCCGCCGCACGCTGGACCGGATTGCGCATTCGCGCGACCAGCGACTCGAGCGTTGCGTCGTCGACCTGCCAGTCGCGGGCGAGCCGCGTCGGGGGGATTACGACACCCTCCTGCTCGAGCCGCCGGGAGTGCGCGGGCATGCTGCCGGGGACCTCGCCGCCGACGTCGGCATGATGAGCCCGCGTGGCGGCAAACCCGACCTGCCGCCCCCCGCGGAACAGCGGAGACACCAGGGTGATGTCGGGCAGGTGCGTCCCACCGTGGTAGGGGTCGTTCAGGATCCACGTGTCGCCCGCGGCGTGCCCCTCGCCGAGTACCGCGGCCACGGCGTCGGGCATCGCGCCGAGGTGCACGGGGATGTGCTCGGCCTGCATGACCATCTGGCCGGCGGCGTCGAACAGAGCCGTCGATGCGTCCTGGCGCTCCTTGATGTTCGCCGAGTGGGCTGCGCGCACCAGCACGGCCCCCATCTCGTCGCAGACGGCCCTGAGGCCGCCGAGCATCACCTGGAGGGTCACGGGGTCGAGGGGCACTAGTGGCCCGCCAGTTCGCGGTCGAGCAACACGGCGCCGTGCTCATCGGAGGTCGCGATCCACCCGGGCGGCACAACCACGGTCGCCTCCTCGAGCTCGAGCACCGCTGGGCCGGGCAGCCGTTCACGTCGACCGGGCGGGCCCTGGAGCACCTGCGTGTCGACCCTGCGGCCGTCGAAGTCCGCGGCTCGAGTCGTCCGCCGCGCTGGGGCCGGGGCCCCGGCGACGCTGGCTGGCGCGACCTTCCGTGCGGCGGTGGCCGTAACCCGCAGGTTGACGATCTCGAGCACCCCGTCTGCGTCTGCGTAGCCGTAGCGGTCGCGATGAGCGCGCTCGAATCGTTGGCGCAGCTGCGGAAGGCCGGCATCGGCCGGCGCACTGACGGGCAGCTCGAACGCCTGCCCGGCGTACCGCACGTCCCACGTCACCTCGATGCGCGGCTCCTCGAACCCCCGCGCGGCCTCGGTCGTGAGCTCCGCGGCGACGGCCGCGCAACGCCCCCCGGCCACATCCTCCTGCGACATCAGGACCGTGCGCGCGGCATCGCGACGGCGACTCGCGCTCGCCAGCCCGAGTGCCGACAGCACACCCGCGGCCCGCGGGCAGAGGACCCGCGTGACGCCGAGCTCCTGCGCAAGGCGGGCGGCGTGCATCGGCCCCGCACCGCCGAAGGCGACGAGCGCGTAGCTGCGCGGGTCCACGCCGCGCTCGACCGTCGCTAGGCGCAGTGCGCGCAGCATCTCCGCATCCGCGACGCGCACGATGCCCCGCGCCGCTTCCTCGACGTCGAGCCCGAGCGCTTCGCCAAGGTCCCGCACCGCCTGCTCCGCCGCGCGGCGGTCGAGCCGGATGTCGCCGGCCAGCGGCGTGTCCGCGCCCAGGTAGCCGAGCACGACGTTGGCGTCCGTGACGGTTGGCTCCCTGCCGCCGTGCCCGTAGCACGCCGGTCCCGGCACCGCGCCCGCCGAGCGGGGTCCCACCCGCAGGGCGCCGCCGGCGTCGGCCCAGCCGATGCTCCCTCCCCCGGCGCCCACGGTGTGGACGTCGACCATGGGGAGCTGGATCGGCCGGCCCGCGATCGACTGCTCCGAGGCCTCTCGCACCGTGCCGCTGTCGATCACCGCGACGTCGCACGAGGTGCCGCCCATGTCGAACGACAGCACGTCGGCGTGCCCCGAAAGACCGCCGGCGTGTGCGGCACCGACGGCCCCCGCGGCCGGCCCCGACAACACGGTCCATGCTGCGTGTCGCCCGGCCTCCTGGGCGCTCGTCAAGCCACCGCTCGACCGCATCACCTCGGGTTCGGGCAGCCCAGCCGAAGCAGCTTCATCTGCGAGACGCTCGAGGTAGCCCTGCAGCAACGGCGAGAGGTATGCGTCGATCACCGTGGTCGAGGTGCGCTCGTACTCGCGAAACACGCTCACGAGCTCGTGCGAGGCCGACACGTGGACGCCGGGCAGGGCGTCCTGTACGGCTCGCATGACGCGGCGTTCGTGGTCGGGGTGCGCATAGGAGTGGAGCAGACAGACTGCGACGGACTCGACTTGCGAGTCGCGCAGGCGGCGAATCGTCTCCCCGAGCCGGCGTTCGTCGAGCGCCCGCAACACCCCGCCGGGGCCGCAGCGCTCGTCCACCGGAAGTCGAAGCTCCGCGGGCACCAGCGGGGCAGGCCGTGCCCGGCACGGGCGGTAGAGCTCCGGGCGCGTCTGTCGCGCGAGCTCGAGCACGTCGGTGAATCCGGCGGTGGTCAGCAGCGCCGTGCGTGCGCCACGTTCCTCGAGCAGGGCGTTCGTGGCAACCGTCATGCCATGACCGAAGCTCGCCACCGCGCGCGGCTTGATCCCCGCGTGCGCGAGCACCGTGTTCACGGCGGACATCACGCCCCGCGACTGATCGCGCGGGGTGGTCGCCACCTTGCCGGTGAACACTCCGCCCGGCCCGGCAAGCACGGCGTCCGTGAACGTGCCGCCAACATCCACGCCGAGGGACCAGCGGGGTGCGGTGATCTCGGCGGACGCGGTCACGGCTTGCGATGAAACAGGAACGCGGAGTTACGCAGTTACGCGGTTACGCAGGAAACCAAAAGCCGAGTTACGGAGTTACGGAGGCCTGGAGACCCACGTAACTGCGTAACTGCGAACTGCGTAACCGCGTAACTCGAGCAGCTACGCGGCCAGGTCCACCAG
Organism: uncultured Solirubrobacterales bacterium; assembly: GCA_963762195.1. GTDB lineage: Bacteria > Actinomycetota > Thermoleophilia > Solirubrobacterales > JBBDJG01 > DASRIA01. The sequence goes on from CAVXJX010000002.1 coordinate 125,099, forward strand.
CTCCAGATCTTCGAACGACTCAATTAGGTGCTGGTGGGACGGGCAGTAGTCGTTGGCGGGCAGCGGTTGACGCTGGCAGGGCTGGCCCTTGCGCGTCATCGCGTGGCAGTGCCGCGGAATCCCGCTTGCCTCCTGCGCATAGTTCGGCACCTGCGCCAGGAACCGCAGCGCAAGCTGGATGTTGCGGTCGATGGTCACGTACACGCGTGGCAGGTCGCCGATGGAGAAGAACGGCCGCACGTTGTTGAAGAGCGTGCGGGAGGGACGAGCGAAGTAGCGCCTGTCTGTCATCAGGCGCTCGATCGCGGACTCGCATTCGCGCAGCAGCAGCGTGCGGTTGCTCTCGTGCTGTGCGGAACGCTTCTCCTCGAGCACGTACGGAGCGAGATCGCGATAGATGGCGCGACTAAAGTGATACATGCAGTGGTGTCCTCGCAGGGTCTGTGGTCACGGTCTCTCCTCCGGTTCCCCCGAACCTCAGCAGGCTGCAAGTGTTTCCCGCGGTTGTGAAAACGCCGCGTACGACCGGTTAAGCCTGGATTAAGACACCGGCATCCCGCTTGTGGAGCGGGATCCGCGACTCGGGTGCCGCCGCCCATTCGGCTATGCCCATGTCTCCCAGGCCGCTCCGGCCCCGGTCAGGGTCCAGTGCCGGAGGTCGAGCGCCGGGTCAGCGGCGGGAAAATCGGCGCGCAGATGGCACCCGCGCGTCTCCTGGCGCTCGAGCGCGGAGCGCGCGATCGCACGCGCCAGCGGGTGCGGGTCGCTCGCCAGGCGTGCGAGCCCTTCAGCATCTCTCAAAGGACCTGCGCCGTGCCACAGTGCGTCGCGCGTCGCCTCGGTGAGCTCCGGACGGGGACCCGGGTGCGGGGGGAGCCCGCCCGCCGGCGGGGACGGCTCGTCCAGAGCCGCGAGTGCCGCGCGCCGGCCGAATACGAAGCATTCCGACAGCGAGTTCGACGCCAGCCGGTTCGCTCCGTGCACTCCCGTGCAAGCGCATTCTCCGATCGCGTACAGGCCGGGCAGCGTCGAGCGGCCCCGCCCGTCGGTCACGACCCCGCCGATCATGTAGTGAGCCGCGGGCGCCACTGGAATCGGGTCGCGGCGGGGGTCGAGCCCGGCACGGGAGAGCTTCTCCGCGATGTTGGGAAAGCGCCCCGTGTCGATACCGCGCATGTCGAGGAACACCTCGTCACCCGCGCGCAGGCGCGCATCGATCTCACGCGCGACTTCGTCCCTCGGCGCAAGCTCGTTGACGAAGCGCTCGCCGCCCGAGTCCAAGATCAGTGCGCCGTCGCCGCGCACCGCCTCGGTCACCAGGAAACCGTCCAGCTCTCCCGTCGCCTTGAGCGCCGTCGGGTGGAACTGCATGAGCTCCAGGTCCGCCAGGGCCGCGCCCGCCTCGAGCGCGAGGACCAGGCCGGCGCCGATCGCTCCGCGGGGATTGGTCGTGCGCCGCCACAGCGCCGCGGCTCCTCCGGTGCCGAGCACGGTCGCGCGGGCGACGATCGCGGTCGTGTCGGTCACCACCCCGACGCAGCGGCCCTCGTCGACCCACAGGGTCAGGGCAGAGCTGCGTTCGTGCACGTCGATGCGAGGGTGCGCTGCGACCAGATCGGACAGCCGCGCGGTCAAATGGCGACCCGTCGCACTGCCGCCGGCGTGCACGATCCGCCGCCGGTGGTGGCCGCCCTCGAGCGACAGCTGAAGCGCCCCGTCTTCAGACCGGTCGAAGGGGATGGCGCGCTCCTCCAGCTCGTGCACCCGGGCGGGAGCTTCGTCGCACAGGATCCGGACCGCGTCGGCTCGGCAACTGCCGCGGCCTGCCGCAAGCGTGTCCTCGAGGTGCAGGCCGACGTTGTCGTCGGCGGCGATGGCGGCCGCCAGGCCGCCCTGCGCCCAGTAGCTGGCCGACTGCGCCAGCGGGGAGCTCGAGACGAGGGCCACCCGGGCTCCCTGCTCCGCCCCCACGAGCGCGGTGAAAAGACCGGCGGCGCCGGCCCCGACGACGACGGTGTCGACCGCCTCCGCCACGGGCGGGTCGCTCGTCAACGCCGCGGGCCCGCCCGCGGGGGGCGGGGCGTGCGGGATGCGGGTGCTGACAGAGGCGGGCCGGGCACGGGCAGTACGGTATCCGCAGCCGGGAGCCCGCACCGATCCCGGCCCAAGCATGGGCCGCGCTTTGTACTTACACCATCCTTCGTCGCTCGAGCACGACACCGGCGACCATCCCGAGCAGCCCGCCCGAATCACTGCGATCGAGCAGGAGTTGAAGAGCCGGGAGTGGCTGGGTTACGTGGAGGAGGTGGCTGCGCCTGCCGAGCGCGCGGCCGTCGAGGCGGTGCATCCGCGCGCCTACGTCGAGCGCATCGCGGCGATCAGCGAGCAGGGGGGAGGGATGCTCGACATGGACACGGTCGCGTCGGCACGGTCCTATGACGCCGCGCTACATGCGGCCGGCGGCGCGGTGCGCGCAGTGGAGGCGCTGCTGTCGGGTGATGCCGAGGTCGCATTCTGCGGGTTGCGGCCCCCCGGCCATCACGCGGAGGCGGCACGCGCGATGGGGTTCTGCCTGTTCAACAACGTGGCGATCGCCGCGCGCAGGGCACTCGACGGCCTGGGAGCAAAGCGTGTGCTGATCCTCGACTGGGACGTGCATCACGGCAATGGGACGAACGACATCTTCTTCGACACCCAGGAAGTCCTGTACATCAGCATCCATCAGTCGCCGCTGTACCCGGGCACGGGCTCGCTGCAGGAGAATGGGGCGGGGCCGGGCGAGGGGTACACGGTCAACCTGCCCGTGCCGCCGGGCGCGGGCCACGCGGAGTGGCTCTCGCTGTTCGAGCACGTGGTCGCGCCGCTGGCGCGCGCTTATGCGCCCGACCTGCTGCTCGTGTCGGCCGGGTTCGACGCACACCGCGAGGACCCCTTGGCGAACTGCGAGCTGACCGAGCAGAGCTACGCGGCGCTGTCGTCGGGCATGCGCGCATTGGCGGACGAGCTTTCCGCGCCGCTCGGATTCGTGCTCGAGGGCGGCTATGACCTGCGCGCACTTGCCGCGTCCGTCGCGGCGACGATGACCGCCGCTCGCGAGGGGACCTGGACCGGCGTGCAGATGGATGCGCCGGCGGACCGCGCCCGGGCGCACTATGCGAAGTGGTGGCCGGCCCTGTCTGCCTGAGCCCGAGCCGTCCCGACCGTTATGGGTGCGGGCAATAAGAAGGGCGCCGTGCAAGCACGGCGCCCTTGCCCCCCGCTAGCCAAGGCTCCCCAGCGTCTAGCGCTGCCTCCCGGGAGCCTTGTATGTAACGATCGCCGCTAGGGCGACCGTCGAGGCGCCGGCCTCATGTCGTGGCGCGAAGCGATGGCTCTTCGCGCTGTCGGCTCGGAGGCGGTGAATCTGCCTCCGACCCCTGCCGGCCGAACCTGCCTTATTGCCCCCGGTAGGTATCGGCCACTGATTGAGGACGGCGCACCCGCTTGTTACACCTTGGGTTCGCCGGACTTTGGCGTAGCCAGGAACACATGTCGCACGTTGCGTGCGACAAGCCGCCATGACCAAGATAGAACGGCCTAGCCGCTCCGTGGCTGCCAATTTGGATCCCTCCTTGTCCTGCGAATCACGAACCACGCGGTTCGTAGGCGGATGTTCGCCTGTGCTGACTATAGAGGCGTCTGGACACCCGCACCAGCTTTTTTTCGGCGTCCGAATTGCCAGCGCGGCGGGTGTTTTCCTTGACGCTTGCGCGTGGACCGGTATCTCCTCGCCCATCAGGCTTGGCGCGTCAATTCGATCGCCATGGAGGTCGCCATGCTCGTACCGCTCGTCAACCTGCAATTGACCCTCACCCGTACCGCGCACGTGGCGCGTCGCGCCGGCGCGAGCGCGCGCGGCCAGGGGACGGTGGAGTACGTGGCGCTGATCACTCTGGTCGCGCTCGTGATGGTCGGAGTGATCGCAGCGCTCAAAAGCGCCCAGTTCGCCGAGGGCCAGGAGCTCGGCGCGATGATCCTGAAAAAGATCACAGAAGCCGTGAGCAAGGTGAAGTACTAAACGGTTACGGAGTGACGGAGTACGGAGTTACGGAGTAGGCCCGGGCTTGCCTGCGTAACGGCGTAACGGCGTAACTGCGTAACTCAATAGCATCGTTCCGTGCCCAGCCCCCGCTCAGACGGCCGCGCGCCTGACGAACTGCGCCTCGTCCAGATCGACCCGGGCTTCGTGCGCAGCGCGCACGGCTCCGCGCTGATCGCGGTTGGCGGGACGCGCGTGATCTGCACTGCCTCCGTCGTGGACTCGGTGCCCGGGTGGCGCGAGGCGTCCGGCGGCGGGTGGCTCACCGCCGAGTACGGGATGCTGCCGGCATCGACCGGCGCCCGCAAGCCGCGCGACTCTGCGCGCGGGCGCCAGGATGGGCGTACGGTCGAGATTCAGCGTCTGATCGGCCGGTCGCTGCGCGCGGTCGCCGACCTCGACGCGTTCGGTCCCCGCAGCTTGTACGTCGACTGTGACGTGCTCGAGGCCGACGGCGGCACGCGCTGTGCGGCGATCACCGGCGGGTTCGTCGCGCTCGAGCTGGCGCTCGGTGATCTGGTGGACCGTGGCCGGCTCGAACGTGTTCCCCTGCATGGTTCGGTCGCGGCCGTGTCGTGCGGCTTGGTATCCGGTGCGCCGCTGCTCGATCTCGACTACCGGGAGGACTATGCGGCCGAGGTCGACATGAATGTCGTCATGACGGGCGAAGGTGAGCTGGTCGAGGTGCAGGCAACGGCCGAGGAGGTGCCGTTCTCGCGTGCCTCGCTCGATGAGCTCCTGGCCCTCGCGGCGAAGGGCATCGCGGATCTGCACTTGGACCAGCGCGCCGCCGTCGACGGAGACTGACCCGCAGCCGGGGACCGCTCCACCCTCGGTGGGGCCGCTTGCTCTCGTAGGATGAGATCGCTTTGCGACTCGTGATCGCCACCTTGAACAGGCACAAGCTGCGCGAGCTCGGAGGGATGCTGGCCGCGCACTCGCTCGTGCCATTGCCGTACTGGGCAGTGCCGCCGGAGGAGACGGGGGAGACCTTCGAGCAGAATGCGATCACCAAGGCACATGCCGCCGCGCACATCCTGGGCATCCCGGCCGTGGCCGACGACTCGGGCATCGAGGTATACGCGCTCGACGGCGCGCCCGGTGTGCGATCGGCGCGGTATGCGGGGGAGGACGCCAAGGACGAGCAGAACCTGCACAAGCTGCTCGACGAGATGCGCGGCAAGGAGAACCGTGCGGCGGCGTTCGTGTGCGCGATCGCATTCGTCGACCCCGGCGGCACGCAACGCGCTTTCCACGGCCGTTGCGAGGGGCGGCTGATCGACCAGCCCCGCGGGAGCGGCGGCTTCGGCTACGACCCGGTGTTCGTGCCGGCCGACCTCAACGGCGACGAGCGCACGATGGCCGAGTTGTCACAGGAGGAGAAGGACCAGATCAGCCACCGCGGCCGCGCGCTGCGCGCGTTCGTCGAGTGGCTGCCGGCAGGGCCGTGACCGACAGGCCCGGCCGCCGCGCGGGCGACCGCCACGGCCTCGGGCGCGTGCTCAACACCCCGCTGGTCGCCCCGGACGCCGTGAAGGGCTCGACGAAGGCGGGTGCGGCGCGCCTGTCGATCGTCTCGAACTCACTCCTGATCACGCTGAAGGTGGTCGCCGGCGCGGTCACGGGATCGATCGCGATCATCACCGAGGCGGTCCACTCGAGCATCGACCTGCTCGCTTCGATCGTGGCGTACCTGTCCCTGCGCAAGGCCGACGAGCCCGCGGACGCAGAGCATCAGTACGGACACGCCAAGGCCGAGAACCTCGCCGCGGCGATCGAGGGCATGCTGATCCTGGTCGGCGCGGGAGTGATCGTGTACGAGGCCTCGCGGCGGTTGACGGCGGGTGGCGACATCGAGAACATCGGGTTCGGGATCGCGGTGCTCGCGATCTCGGCAGTCGTGAATCTGGTCGTGTCGACGTATCTCTACCGGCAGGCGCGGGCCCACGATTCGCCTGCGCTCGAAGGTGACGCCGCGCATCTGCGCGCCGACGCCGCGACCTCGCTCGCGGTGCTCCTCGGGCTCGTGCTGATCGAGGTGACGGGCTTCGAGCAGATTGACGCGATCGTCGCCCTGATGGTTGCCTCGGCGATCGTCTACACAGGAGTGAGGATCCTGAGCCGCTCCTCACGCGTGCTGATGGATGAGGCGCTGCCGCAGGAGGAGCTCGACATCGTCCGCAAGCTCATCGCCGACTACCCGGGGCCGGAGCTGGAAGGCTTCCACAAGCTGCGCGGTCGCCGCGCGGGCAGCGCGCGTTACATCGACCTGCACCTGCAGTTCACTGCGGGGACCTCGCTCGAGCGCGCGCACGCGGTCGCGCACGAGCTGCAGGCAGAGGTGCGCGACCGGATCCCGGCGTCCGACCTGCTGGTCCACATCGAGCCGTCCCGCACCGGTGGCGCGCGGCCGGGGAGCCTGCGCGACTTCAGGGAAGAAGGTTGACGGCCGCAGACAGGCCGACGAAGGCGAGCACCGCGCTGTAACCGTCGTAGCCGTTGACGAGCAACAGCAGAGAGGCGATCGCGCAGATGCCGGTGACGGTGATCCAGGCCGCTCGGGAAAGGCTCATGGGCCCGTGCATTGTGCCGCAGCGAGAAGTCGGTCCCGCCGGGCTATCGTGTGCGCCGTGGCCGCCTCCGCCAACGAGCTCGCAGTCCGCTACCTGCTCGAGCTGTCGTCCGACATCCGCGGCGCGCTGTTGCTCGATCGCGAGGGTGAGCTGCTCGCCCGGGCGGGGCAGCTGGCGGTCGACGATCTCGCCTCGGTCGGGGAGCGGCTCGCCGCAGCCGCGCATGGGCTGTCGCCGAACGGCGCGCAGGCTGCAATCGAGATCGACGTGCTGTCCACCGGTGGCGCGATGTTCCTGCTGGGCGAGGCCGATCTGATGATGGCCTGCGTCACGAACCGAAACGTGCACCCCGGCCTGATCTTCTACGACATGCATGCCGTCCTCCGCGACCTCGAGCGCGCTGCCGCCGCAGAAGCGCTGCGGGAGCCGGGGGGGACGCTGTGAAGCGGCCGGGAGGACGGCTGGGCGGTTACGCCGACGAGGTCGCGGCCGCGATGCGGCGTCGCAAGGAGGTCCGCCGCCCGCGCGTGCGGATCCGGATCGACCATGGCGAGGCGCGGCTGATCGACGAACGAACGCCCGAGGCGGAGCGTCTGCTGGCGCTGGCGCGCGAGCTGATCGGCGGCCCGCCGGTGCAGGAGCTACCGAAGGAGGAACAGAATGGCGCCTGAGCCCGTCGAGCTGCTGGCGGCGGACGCTGCAGGGCGGCTCGTCGAGCGCGCGCTGCGCCGCGGAGGCGACTTTGCCGATCTCTACGTCGAGCGCCGCGACAGCTTCACGCTGTCGCTCGACGATCACCGTGTCGAGCGCGCCCAGACGGGTTCGGAGACGGGCGCGGCCATTCGGGTCGTGGCCGGCGACGCGACCTATTTCGGGCACGTCGACGGCCTCGCGGCAGCCGATCTCGACCGGCTCGCCGACGAGGTCGCGTCCGCCGTGCGCGGTGGGCGCACCGAGCCACGGCCGCTGACTGCGGAGCAGGCGGCGCCGCGCCAGCAGGTGCGAGTCGAGCCGCAGACGGTCCCACCCGATCGGAAGGCCGACCTGCTGCGTGAGTGCGACGAGCGTGCACGGAGCGTCGGAAGCGAGGTCAACCAGGTGTCGGCTTCGTATGTCGAAGGCCGGCGCCGGGTCCAGGTGGCCAACTCCGACGGGCTGCTGGCCACCGACGACCGCACGCGGGTGCGGATCGGCGCGCAGGTAGTGGCCCGCCGCGACGAGCGGGTGGAGGCGGGCAGCGAGTCGCTTGCCGGTCATGCCGGCTTCGAGCTGTTCGACGGCGACCCCGCGGCAGTTGCCGAGGAGGCAGCACGCCGGGCGGTCACGATGCTCGGGGCCCGGCCCGCGCCCGCCGGGCGCATGCCGGTGGTGGTGGGCAACGGCTTCGGGGGCGTGCTGTTCCACGAGGCCACCGGTCACGGACTCGAGTCGGACGCCGTGCAAAAGCACGCGTCCGTGTACGAGGGGCGCCTCGGGGACAAGCTCGCCTCCTCGATCGTGACCGCGTACGACGACGGCACGATGCCGGGGGAATGGGGCACGGACGCGATCGACGACGAAGGCACGCACTGCCAGTCCACCCGCGTGCTCGACGAGGGCGAGCTGTGCATCTTCTTGTACGACCTGCTGCGCGCCCGCAAGGACGGCAGGCCCTCGACCGGCAACGGGCGCCGCCAGAGCTTTCGCCACCTCCCCATCCCGCGCATGACGAACACCTACATCGCCCCGCTCGACAACGACCCCAAGGACATCATCGCCGGCGTGCAGCGCGGCCTCTACGCGGTGTCCTTCGGGGGCGGGCAGGTCGAGCCCGCCACCGGCGACTTCGTGTTCGGCCTGTCCGAGGGCTACCTGATCGAGAACGGCGAGGTGACCTCTCCTGTGCGCGGCGCGACGCTGATCGGCAACGGCATCGACGTCCTAACCAAGATCGACGCGATCGGCAACGACCTCGCGATGAAGAGCGGCTTCTGCGGCAAGGACGGTCAGCAGGTGCCGGTCGGAACCGGGCAGCCGACAGTGCGGATCTCGGAGCTCACGGTTGGCGGCACGGATGTCTAGCGCCACCAACGGCTCTGGCGACCTCGAGTCCGCCGCGCGGCTCGCTGTCGATGCGGCACTTGCGGAGGGCGGGGACGAAGCCGACGCCTGGTGCCAGGACTCACTCGAGCGAACGGTGAGGGTGTTCGACGGGGCCGTCGAGAGCCTCACGGAGGCGGGTTCGAAGGGCGCCGGGGTGCGCGTCTTCCGTGAAGGGCGCACCGGGTACGCCTACGGCTCCGACCTCAGCGAGGAGGGCCTGCGCGCGCTCGCCCGCGCGGCGGCCGCGTCCGCGGCGGTGACCGAGCCCGACGAGCACGCCGGGATACCGCGCCGGCAGCGTGCGGCGCCCATCGCCGGGCTGCGGGCAAAAGGCTTCGGCGACTGGACCATGGAGCGGCGGGTGGAGCTGGCACTGGCAGTGGAGCGGGCGGCGCGCGAGCGCGACACGCTCGTCACCAATGTCGAGGACACCGTGTACTCGGACGCCGAGGGGCGCGCCGCGCTCGCGAACTCCAACGGCTTTTGTGACTCATACGAGGAGACCCAGTGCTACGCGTTCGCGTACGCCTTTGCCGGGGACGGCGCGGACCGCATGACCGGCATGGGGTTCGCGGTCGGCCGCGGTCCCGACGAGCTCGATCCCGAGCAGGTGGGCCACGAGGCAGCCGACCGCGCGCTGGCGATGCACGGCGCCCGCCAGCCGGAGAGCCGCCGCTGTCCCGTGGTGCTCGATCCGTTCGTCGCGGCGAGCTTCGCCGCGATCGTCGGCGGCACGTTGTCGGCCGATGCGGTCCAGCGGGGCCGCTCCTTGTTCGCCGGGCGAGAGGGTGAGCAGATCGCCGCCCCGGCCTTCCGGCTCGTCGACGACGGTCTGCATCCGGAGGGTCTCGCGACTGCACCTTTCGACGGCGAGGGCGTCGCCCGGCAGACGACGCCGTTGATCGAGGAGGGGGTGTTGCGCACCTACCTCTTCGACACGTACACGGCCAACAAGGGGGCGCGGGAGTCGACGGGCAACGGCGAGCGCGGGTCCTACCGGACACCGCCGTCGGTTTCGGCTTCCAACCTGCTCGTGGCGGCGGGCGATGCAAGCGACGAAGAGCTGTTGACGGCAGCCGGGGACGGCCTCTACGTGATGGGCGTGGCGGGGCTGCACTCGGGTGTGAATCCCGTCTCGGGGACCTTTTCCGTAGGTGCCACCGGACGGCTGATTCGCGATGGGCAGCTGGCCGAGCCGGCACGCGAAATGACCATCGCCTCCGACCTCGTGACGATGCTGCAGGGCGTCGAGAAGGCCTCCCGGGAGGCTCGCTGGGTGCCGTTCGGGGGCAGTGTCCAGGCGCCGGCCCTGCTCGTGCGCGAGATGACCGTGGCGGGCTCGTAGACGCGAAATCCGTGAGCATTGCTAGGGTTGCGCTCGATTTGCCCACCGATGAAGGGGGAAACGTGACGAAGCAGGAGTTCATCGACCAGGTCTCGAATCGGACCGGTCTTTCCAAGAAGGACGCAACCGAGGCGGTCGAGTCCGTGCTGGGCACGATCACCGACACGCTCAAGTCCGGGGGCGACATCAACTTCACCGGCTTCGGCAAGTTCCACGTCGCCGAGCGAGGTGACCGCCAGGGCGTCAACCCGCGCACCCGCGAGCGGATCACCATCAAGGGCGGGAAGGTGCCGCGCTTCACGGCCGGCTCCGCGCTCAAGTCAGCCGTCAAGGGCAGCTAGCGCCGCGTCGACAAGTCCGGCACGATCGCTGCCGGCTCGCGGCCGGTGAACTTCGGCGACCGCGTTGCGGACGCGGTTCGCGAGCGCGGCAGCCAGCTCCTGCTCGGGCTCGACCCCGATCCAGCCGAGCTGCTGCCTGCCGCGCGCGCGGCGGCGACGGGCGACTCTGCTGCCGAGCTGGCGGCGAGCGCCGCGGCGGAACACTGCCGCGCGCTGGTGGAGTCCGCGGGTGGCGCCTGCGTCGGGGTGAAGCTCCAGATCGCCTGCTTCGAGCGTCTTGGCTGGCCCGGAGCGCGGGCGCTTGCGCAGGTGGCCGACGATGCCCGGAGTGCCGGCCTGCTCGTGATCGCCGACGGCAAGCGCGGTGACGTGCCCCACACGGCGGCCGCCTACGCCCAGGCGCTGCTCGGGACCACGGAGACACCTTGGGGTGCAGTTACCGGCCTTGGCGCCGATGCGGTCACCGCCAACCCGCTCCTCGGCCGCGACTCCCTGGAGCCGTTCGTCGCCGCCGCGCGCGCGGCGGGAGCAGGGGTGTTCGTGCTCGTGCGGACATCGAATCCTGGTGCGGCCGAGATCCAGGATGTCTCGCCCGAGGGAGGGCCGCCGCTGCGTGAGCGCCTTGCCACGCTCGTGCACGAGCTGGGCGCAGACGGTGTCGGTGCGCACGGGCTCTCGGATGTGGGAGCGGTGGTCGCGGCGACCGAGCCTTCACTGCTGGCCGCGCTCCGCGAGCTGATGCCCAATGCCGTGCTGCTGCTGCCCGGGGTGGGCGCCCAGGGTGGACGTGTCGAGGACCTCGCACCCGCGTTCGGCGGCCGACCCGCCGCAGCGCTCGTGACGGTCTCCCGCTCGATCGCTCGCGCGGCCCTCGACGCCGGCGACGCGGCTGCCGCGCGGCCGGCCGCCGAACAGCTCCGCGACGCGTGCTGGGGGGCCGTCTAGATGTAGCTCCGAACCACGTTGCCTGGTCTTTGCGAGTCCGGCGGCGGATCGCGCTGGTGGCGGGTCCGGAAAACCGGGTGGGTAAGGGAGAGGGTTCGGGCCGCCTGCGCGGGTTCGCGAGCGACACCTGATCTGCAACGCAAGGCGCACGCGTGGGTGGCAAATGAGCCGTCTGCGCGCTAGCGCGTGTGGGGTGGGGTGAGCGCCTGGCGGCGATCGACGAACTTTCCCCCGTTGGGTCCACTTCCACGCATGGCCAGGGGGAAAGTTCAGTGGCCAATGCGCAACGCGGCAGGCTGTCGCGCGTGATCGCGACCTTTCTTTGAAGTCTCGTGACAGCTTCGCTGGTTAGCGGAGCGCACACGTCGACCCTTTCCTACCCACCTGGTTTTCCGGGTCTGATCGACGTGGTCGGGGCTACATCTAGAGAAACGGGTTTTCGTTCGCCGGAAATCCCGGCCTGTGGCGGGGTGCTGGGAACGACCGCAGACCCGTGGTTGACACGATCTCCCTGCAATTGCCAGGTGCATGGGCAGCCGAAACGAATGGACACGGCCGCGACGCCAGTATCATCGGGCCGGGCATGAGCGCCCAACAGCAAAGCCCGATGAGGCTGCTTGCGCCCGCCGCACTCGCAGTTTTCGCGATTGCCTTCCTGGTCGTCGTGATCGCGTCCCTCGGCGGGGACGGCGAGACCTCGACCACCGAGCGTCCGGCGGCCGCTTCCGATCGTGCGCGCGATCAGGATGGGACGAGGCAGCGCAGGGAGCCGCGGACGATCACCCGCGAGAACAACAACCGCCGCTTCTATGTGGTCCGCGCCGGCGACAACCTCGCGTTGATCGCCGAGCGGACCGGAGTGACGCTGGAGGAGCTGAGGGCGCTCAACCCCTCGCTCGACCCCCAGGCGCTGGTCACGGGGCAGCGGGTGAGGCTGCGCGAGAACGAGACGGGCTCCACCGGCACCACCGGCGCGACGGGTACCACCGGCGCCCAGGACGGCATCGAGTGACCGTGCCACAGCGCCCGGCGTGGGCGCGGATCGCATGCACGGCGATGACCGTGGCGCTATTCGCGCTCGCCTTCCCGGTCGCACCCGCGGCCGCGAAGGACCCTCCGCGGATCGGCGCGGCGACGGCGACGATCATCGATGCGCGCGACGGTCACGTGCTCTATCGCCGCGATGCGACAAGCCAGCGGGCGATCGCGTCGGCCACGAAGCTGATGACAGCGCTGGTCGCGATCGAAGAGCTTCCGCTGGAGCGGCGTGTCCGTGCGGTGGCGTACGACGCCGGGCCGGCCGAATCGCGGATCGACCTGCGAACCGGGGAGCGGATGTCGGTCGCCGACCTGCTCCGCGCCCTGCTGCTCGAGAGCGCGAACGACGCCGCGAACACGCTCGCCGTGCGTGCGTCCGGGTCGGTCAGCGCGTTCGTCGCCCGCATGAACCGCGAAGCCCGCCAGATGGGGCTCACCCACACTCGCTTTGCCAATCCGATCGGGCTCGACGACGCCGGTAACCACTCCTCGGCGCTGGACCTCGCGCGGGTCGCACGCAGGGTCCTGCAGAACGACTTCCTGGCGGCCACGGTCGACATGCCCCGGGCGCGCCTGACAACCGGCGCGCGAACGCGCATCGTCGTCAACCGCAACCGACTGGTCGCGCGCGAGCCGTCGATCGACGGCGTCAAAACCGGCCACACGCAGCTCGCCGGCTACGTGCTCGTCGGGGCGGCGACCCGCAAAGGCGCGCGGCTCGTGAGCGTCGTGCTGGGAGAGCCGAGCGAGGCGGCCCGGGATTCGGACACACTTGCGCTGCTGCGCTACGGGTTCACGTTTTACCGTCGCTCACCCGTCGCGCGCGCCGGCGCGACAGTCGCGCGCTCGAAGGTCGAGCACTTCGGCGATCGCGAGGTTCCGCTCGTGGCTGCCCGTCGCGTCTCCGTCACGGTGCGCCGCGGACAGCGCGTGCGTACGGTGATCGACGCGCCCGGCACGCTCGGGGGCCCGCTCCGGGAGGGAGCGCGAGTGGGTACGTTGCGGGTCTATCGCGGCAAACAGCTAGTGCGCAGCGTTTCGCTCGTGACCGGCGAGGCGGTGCCGAAGGCGGGTCTGCTGCGCCGGACATCCGGCTTCGTGATCCCGGCCATGATGGTCGCGGCGGGAGTCGCAATCTGGCTTGCCGTGCGCCGTCGACGGGCCGGAAGCCTCGAGGTGCGCCGGCCGGCGCGGGCGGACTGAGCCGCGTAAAAGGACTCTGGCTCGCACGCTTGTGCGAGGCGTGCTTGTATAGGTGTTGCTCTTGAGGGAAGCGGTCGCTTGATCATCACAGTCACTCTCAACGCTGCAATCGACAAGACGCTCGCGGTGCCGAACTTTCAGATCGGCCGGCGTCATCGTTCCAGCGAGCAGCGCACGATGGCGGGCGGCAAGGGCGTCAACGTCGCGCGCGCGCTGAAGACGCTCGGCCAGCCGGTGATCGCCACAGGCCTCGCGGGTGGGGCGACCGGGACCCGGGTGATCGAGCAGTTGACCGCAGAGGCGATCCTGTGCGACTTCGTGCGCATCGGCGAGGAGTCACGCACGTCCACGGCCGTGATCGATCCGACCTCCGGCGTCCAGACCGAGGTCAACGAGATCGGCCCCGCCGTGACCGAGAGCGAGGTCTCGCTGTTCTGCGACAAGCTCACCTACCTCGCGAAGGGCGCCGACATCTGCGTGTTTGCCGGCAGCCTGCCCCGCGGCGTCGACCACAAGGTCTACGCGGAGCTGATCACGGAACTGAAGCGACTCGGGGTCATGACAGTGATCGACGCCGAGGGCGAGCCGATGGACCAGGCGCTGCGCTCGCTGCCTGACCTGGTCTCTCCGAACTCCGGCGAGGCCGAGCAGCTTGTCGGCCACGAGTTCCGCGACGACCCCGATCACGTCTTCGCCCTTTACGAGCTGTGCGAGCGCGGACCGCGTGAGGCGATCATCACGCACGCCGAGGGGTGCTACGCGCTGGTCGGTCGCGATCACGAGCGGTCGCTGTACGAGCTGCGCATCGACCCGCTCGAGCCGGTATCCGCCATCGGCGCCGGGGATGCGTTCCTGGCCGGCTACCTCGCCGCCCGCTACGTGGGACGGCCGCACCGTGACGCCCTGCGGTTCGCCGTCGCCTGTGGAGCGGAATCGACGCTGCACCTCGGTGCCGGCGTGCTGGACCCCCGTGCTGCCGAGCGCCTCGAGCACGAGGTCGTGCTCACCGAGCTCGAAAAGCCGCGGGTCGACGCGACGGCCTAGGAAGCGGACGCCGACGTTCCCGCAGCTTGCGGGAAGACCCACGGAAATCCAGCAGGCCGTTGGTAACATCGGAGGCCAGTTGTCGCCTGCCGCCCTGTCGCCGCCCGCTGTTTCGTCATCTCGCATCCCTAGGATTGCGTGATGGAGATCGAGATCGGCAAGGGCAAGAAGGGCCGCCGGGGATACGGCTTCGACGACATCGCGATCGTCCCGTCCCGGCGCACGCGCGATCCTGACGACGTAGACATCTCCTGGACGCTGGGTCCATACCGCTTCGAGCTGCCGATGCTCGCGGCCGCGATGGACGGGGTGGTTTCGCCCCGCACAGCGGGACTCGTCGGCAAGCTCGGCGGGCTCGCGGTCCTCAACCTGGAGGGCATCTGGACCAGGTACGAGGACGCCGACGAACAGCTCGAGCGCATCTCCAAGCTGCCGCCTGAGCAGGCCACGCGCGAGATGCAGAGGATCTACAGCGAGCCCGTGAAGGCCGAGCTGGTCGCGCAGCGCGTGCGCGAGATCAAGGCCGAGGGCGTCGTCGCCTCGGGTTCCTTCACGCCCCAGCGCGTGCGCGACTACTGCGACGTGGCGCTGGAGGCGGGACTCGACGTGATGGTGATCCAGGGCACGGTGATCTCGGCCGAGCACGTTTCGTCCACCGTGGAGCCGCTCAATCTGAAGGAGTTCATCGCGGAGCTTCCGATTCCGTGCATCGTGGGCGGGTGCGCGAGTTACTCGACCGGCCTGCACCTGATGCGCACCGGCGCGGTCGGCGTGCTGGTCGGCGTCGGTCCCGGCGCAGCCTGTACCACCCGCGGGGTTCTCGGCATCGGCGTCCCGCAGGCGACCGCGATCGCCGACGTCCAGGGTGCGCGATCGCAACACATGCTCGAGACCGGCACGTACGTAAATGTGATCGCCGACGGGGGGATGCGCAACGGCGGCGACATTTCCAAGGCCTTCGCGTGCGGCGCCGACGCGGTGATGATCGGCTCCCCGCTCGCCAGAGCAAAGGAAGCACCCGGCCGCGGCTTCCATTGGGGCATGGCAACCTTCCACTCGTCGCTTCCACGCGGTGCGCGCATCGCAACCAAGCAGAACGCTTCGCTCGAGGAGATCCTGCTCGGTCCGGCAATGGAGAACGACGGCAGCTTCAACTTGTTTGGCGCGCTCAGGACATCGATGGCCACGTGCGGCTACGCCGACGTGCCGTCCTTCCACAGGGCCGAGGTGATGATTGCCCCGGCCCTGCAGACCGAGGGCAAGCAGTTGCAGCGCGAGCAGCACATCGGCATGGGCTCGAACGGCAAGAGCCACGCAGCGGCGGCGGTCTCCACGCTGGATGAGTAGCGGCCTCGGCGTGCAGCCAGCGCCGTCCCCGGCGGACCGGGCGACACCGCGCGCGGCCACCGAGGAGGTTCTCGTGCTCGATTTCGGGGGTCAGTACTCCCAGCTGATCGCGCGCAGGATCCGGGAGTGCGGCGTGTTCTCCGAGCTGCTCCCGCACGACGCGCCGCTGGACGAGTTGAAGGCGCGGCGCCCGCGCGGCCTGGTGCTGTCCGGTGGCCCGGCCTCTGTCTACTCCGAAGATGCTCCGCCGCTGCGCCGCGAGCTGCTCGAGCTCGGTGTTCCCGTGCTCGGCATTTGCTACGGCATGCAGGCCATGGCGCGCGAGCTCGGCGGTCAGGTCGAGGCGGCCGAGGTGGCCGAGTTCGGCCGCACCGATCTGCAGGTGCGCGACCCGGGTCGCCTGCTCGCGGGCCTCCCGCTGGAGCAGACGTGCTGGATGAGCCATCGCGACACAGTCTTCGCGCCACCAGCGGGCTTTACCGCGCTGGCCTCCTCGCCGGCCTCTCCGGTGGCCGCGTTCGAGTCGGTCGAGCGGGCGCTCTACGGCATCCAGTTCCACCCTGAGGTCGTTCACACGCCCCACGGCACCGACGTGCTGCGGACATTCCTGCGCGACGTATGCGGTTGCGAGCAGGAGTGGACGCCGGTCTCTGTCGTCGACGAGCAGGTTGCCCTGATCCGCGAGCAGGTGGGCGAGGGCCGCGCGATCTGCGGCCTGTCCGGCGGGGTCGACTCCTCGGTCGCGGCGCTGATCGTGCACCGCGCCCTCGGCGACCGCCTGGTGTGCGTGCTCGTCGATCACGGGCTGCTGCGAAAGGACGAGGCCGAGCAGGTGGTGAAGACCTTCGGCGAGCACTTCGACGTGCCGCTCGTGCACGTCGACGCGCGTGACCGCTTCCTGGAGCGCCTCGCGGGGGTGACCGACCCCGAGCACAAGCGCCGCATCATCGGCGAGGAGTTCATCCGCGTGTTCGAGGAGGAGGCGGCGAAGCTCGACGATGTGAAGTACCTCGTGCAGGGAACGCTCTATTCCGACGTGATCGAGTCAGGCGGCGGCGCCAGCGGCGGCGCGGCGATGATCAAGTCACACCACAACGTGGGCGGGCTTCCCGAGCACTTCGACTTCGACCTGATCGAGCCGCTGCGCTCGCTTTTCAAGGACGAGGTGCGCGCTGTGGGCTCCGAGCTCGGGCTGCCCGAGCGGTCGGTCTGGCGCCAGCCCTTCCCAGGCCCCGGCCTTGCGATCCGCGTGATCGGCGGTGAGGTCACGCGCGAGCGCCTCGACATCCTGCGCGAAGCCGACGCGATCCTGCAGGAGGAGGTCCGGGCAGCCGGTCTGTACCGCGAGCTGTGGCAGTCGTTCACCGTGCTGCCCGCCGTTCGCTCGGTGGGGGTGCAGGGCGACGAGCGCACCTATGCCTACCCGATCGTGATCCGCGCCGTGACCTCGGACGACGCGATGACAGCCGACTGGGCGCGCCTGCCCTACGACCTCCTCGAGAAGGTCTCGAGCCGGATCATCAACGAGATCCCGCACGTGAACCGCGTCGCACTCGACATCTCGTCGAAGCCCCCCAGCACGATCGAGTGGGAGTAGCTCCGGACGCTGCAAGCTGACGTCGGCGCGTTTGCCGGGCGCGGAGCGGGGCACAGGTTCCCTGTAAACAACAGGGAAACGAGGCACATGGGAATCATCTCTTTCATCATTCTCGGCTTGGTCGTCGGCGCGCTTGCACGGCTTGCGCTGCCCGGCCGCCAGCCAATTGGAATCCTCTGGACGATGGCGCTCGGCATGGTCGGCGCGCTGATCGGCGGGTTGCTCGCCACCGAGGTGTTCAACATCGCCAACAACGACGAGTTCAACTTCGGCAGCCTGCTGCTTGCCGTGGTCGTCTCGGTAGGACTGCTGATGCTGTTCGTGCGCTACTCGGCCGGCCGCGGCCGCGACACGGCGGTTCGCACTTAGGGAAGGCGGTTTAGCTCGTCCGGTCCCAGCGCCGCAGATCAGGCAGCGGGTCGATCGGACGCCCACCGTCGTACCAGCCCGGAGCTGTCCACTCCTCGAAGTGCAGGTGGCAGCCCCGGGCGTTGCCCGAGTCGCCGACCGCGCCCAATTCCTGACCCGTGTAGACGCGGTCACCCACCAGCACATCGGCCTTCTCGCGCAGGTGCATGTAGGCGTAGTCCGTCCGGGTGCCCTTGCCGTCGATCACGACGTAGTAACCGGCCGCCCCGTGGAAGCCGGCGAACTTCACCGTGCCGCCCCGGGCGGCGACCAGCGGCGTACCGCAAGCGGCGAACACGTCCTGGCCCTGGTGCGAGTGGCCCGCGCGGCCGGAACCGAAGTCCGCTCCTGCACCGCCGAAGTCGTGGGCTCCCTGCACCGGGAACATGTGGTCGTAGACGGTGACCGCATCCGCCGAACCCGTGTTGGCCACCCGCACGCTCGCAGCAGCCGCACCGCGCGCAGACAGGACAAACGTGTACTCGCCGACCTTTGGCACGCGGCCCTTGACGGCGCCGGTCCAGCGCACGCGGTTCAGCGTCCCGGGCGCCACGCCGGGCCGCTCCCAGGCACGGACGACGGCGTTGTCGGTGAGGCGCACCAGGTTGACCTGCAGGTCCATCGGCTGCTGGCCCAGGGACCGGTAGGTGAACACGGCACGCTGAGGGCCACCGTAGAAGAGCTTGCGGGGGTCGGACAGCGCGGCCTCGACCGGCTGCGGCATCCCGCCGGGCCGCACGGCGCCGAGCGCCGGCTGCATCCCTTCGACCAGCAGGCCGGCCCAGCGGTGCGAGCGCTTGCCGGCCAGGTCGATCAACGCGACGGGCCCGCTGCGGGCGCCTTCCGGCACCGTGGTGAGCGCTCGTGCGGGCGTGAGTGGTGAGGCGGGCGCGGTCACGTCATCCCGGGGGCCGCGGTCGCCGTAGAAGACGAGCAGGGCCGCGGCACCGAGGTTGCGACCGCTGATGCGCAGGCTCGCCCCGGGCGCGGCCCGGTGGCTGTCGACACAGGCACCTCCGGGATTCGACTGGCAGCGGACGTCGAGCAGCACCGGCGATGAGGTCCGGGGAGCGGGGGCCGGGCTCTTCTTCGGCGGCGGCGGGCTCACGCCGGCTCCGCCGGTACTGGCGATCGCGGGTGTCGCGCCGGCGACCAGCAGCACGAGCGTGCACGCGCATGCAAACCACATGCGCAGCATGGGCGCGTGTCCCGCGTACAAGTATGCGCCGGCTCCGCGACGGGGCAGCACCCCGAGCCGAGCCGTTTCTGACGACGGCGACGGCAAACAAGCCTCTCTTTCGACGGCCTACGGAGTTAGCTGACGGGCTCGCACTGAAAGAGCAGCGCTACGGACTCGGTCGCGTCATCTGACGCGTTCCCGGCCGACTCGCCCCCTGGGCGGCAGGTGCCACCCGAGCGGTTCCCCCGTTTCCGGCCCGCTGATGCCCGGGCTGGAATTCGGCTGGCCTATTTGAAGGGCGGCAGTATAGACACGCAACCGGATCGGGACCGGTGCTTGCCGCGCCTTTGCAGGCTAGAGACAGGCGTTACAAGGTCCGCGGCACCTCGCGCCAGCGGCGTTTCGGTGGCCATACCGGACCTTCGACCGATCTCCGGGCTCTCCTGCCGCAGACCGGAACGCCGCTCTGGAGCGGCTATCATTCGCCGGTCCTCGCGGCCCCGCCGCGACTCTTTGGTGCTCGTGAAAACCTATGTGGCGAAACCTTCGACCCGCCAGCGCGACTGGGTGGTCGTCGACGCCAACGGGAAGACCCTCGGGCGGCTCGCCACGCAGGTGGCGGACATGTTGCGCGGCAAACGCAAGCCCGAGTACACGCCTCACGTCGACACCGGTGACTTCGTCGTGATCGTGAATGCCGAGAAGATCCACGTGACCGGCGACAAGCGCTCGGCCAAGATGTATCGCCATCACTCGGGGTATCCCGGGGGCCTGCGCACGCGGTCGCTCGAAGAGATGCTCCAGCGCCGGCCCGAGGAGGTGATCCGGATTGCGGTGAAGGGGATGCTGCCCCGCAACCGGTTGGCCCGTCAGCAGCTCCGCAAGCTGAAGGTGTACGCCGGCCCCGAGCATCCGCACGAGGCCCAGAAGCCGACCCCGGTCGAGATGGAGAAAGTGTGATCGAACGCGAAGAGCCGGACCAGGTGGAAGAGTCGCAGCCCGAAGCGGAGCAGCCGCCGGCCGCCGAGCCGCCGCCCGCCGCGGAGCCAGAAGCGGCTCAGCCAGAGCCCGCGCCCGAAGCCCCGGCCCCGGCCCCGGAAGCCGAAGTCGAGGCTCCCGTCGCCGCAGCCGAGGCTCCCGTCGCCGCAGCCGAGGCGCCTGAGGCCGCGCCTGAGGCGGACGCCGAGCCCGAGCAGGCGGACGAGCCGGTGCCGGCCCCCGCAGAGGCAGAGCCTGAGCGCAGAGCCCGCGCGCACCCTCGCGGAACTCGCGGCCGACGCGCGTTACTTTGCGACCGGTAAGCGCAAGAGCTCGGTTGCCCGGGTGATCATCCGGCCCGGCACCGGTCAGTTCAATCTCAACGGCCGCGTGCTCGAGGAGTACTTCCCGCGGCGCACCCACCAGGCGGTCGTGCGCCAGCCGCTCGAGGTCGCGGGCTTCGGCGATCGCATCGACGTCCGCGCGCGTATCCACGGCGGTGGCATCTCCGGACAGGCCGATGCCGTCCGGCATGGGATCGCGAAGGCGTTGATCGACGCCGATCCAGCCCTGCGCCCGGAGCTGAAGCGGCGGCAGCTCCTGACGCGCGACCCGCGCGAGAAGGAGCGCCGCAAGGCCGGCCTCAAGAAGGCGCGTAAGCGGCCGCAGTTCTCCAAGCGCTGACCAGCACATGGCGGTAGCGCCGGGTACGAGGCTGTTCGGCACCGATGGTGTGAGGGGGCTGGCGGGCGAGTTCCTGTCTGCCGAGCTGGCGTTTTCGCTCGGGCGCGCCGCCGCGACGGTCTGCGAGGCATCTTCGCCGCAGTTGCTGGTGGTACGCGACACGCGGGTGTCGGGGGAGATGCTCGAGGCCGCGCTGTGCGCCGGGATCGCGTCGGCGGGCGGCCAGGCGCTGCTGGGGGGCGTGCTGCCCACGCCGGCGGCCTCGATCCTGGTGCGGCGCTACGGGTTCGACATGGGCGCGGTCATCTCTGCGTCCCACAATCCCTTCCACGACAACGGCATCAAGTTCTTCGGCGCACCGGGGCGCAAGCTCTCCGACGACACCGAGGCCGCGATGGAGGCAAATGTGCACGCCGGTGGAGCGCGCACGTCCGCTGACCCTGCCGCAAGCGGGCGGGTGCGTGCCCTTACCGGGGCAGCCGACGACTACCTCAGGGAACTGGAGACCCGCTTCGAGCTCTCACTCGCCGGAAAGAAGGTGCTACTGGACTGCGCCAACGGGGCCACCTACCGTGTCGCACCGCTGCTGTTCGAGCGACTTGGGGCGGACGTGGAGTGCATCGCGTGCGAGCCGGACGGCGTCAACATCAACGCCGGCTGCGGCTCGACGCACCCCGGGCTGATCTCGGAGCGGATCCGCGCGGGAGGACACGACGTGGGCTTCGCGTTCGACGGAGACGGCGACCGGCTGCTGGCCGTCGCGGCGGACGGCAGCGTCGTCGACGGAGACGAGATCATCGCCGCGATCGGGCAGGACCTCAAGCACCGTGGCGAGCTCGAGGGGAACGGAGTCGCGGTCACGGTCATGACGAACTTCGGGTTCCACCAGACGATGGCCGACGCCGGCATCGAAGTTGCGACCACGGATGTGGGAGACCGCCACGTGGTGGACGAGCTGTTCCGGCGCAACTGGGTGCTGGGGGGCGAGCAGTCCGGACACATCGTCGACATGCGGCTGACGCCGTCGGGCGACGGCATCGCCGCGGCGCTCCTGCTGCTGCGCGCGCTCGGCGACAAGCCGCTCGTGGCCGGCGAAGCAATGCGAAAGCTGCCGCAGGTGCTGGTCAACGTCCGCGTCGAGGATCGAGAGGCGCTGGCCACCGCCACGGGCGTGTGGGACGCGGTCGAGTCCGAGTCGAACGCGCTCGAGGGCGAAGGGCGCATTCTGGTGCGGCCGTCCGGCACCGAGCCCGTGGTGCGCGTGATGGTCGAGGCGCCCACCGAGGAGCGCTGCGCCGCTGTATGTGCCCGCGTGGTCGAGGTCGTGGAGCGGGAAATGGGCCCGCGGGACTGAGCCACCGCTTACTCGACGTGACTCAGGAACCTCGCGTCAAGCAGCCATTTCGCGTGAGAAGGGACTTCGGCGGGTAGAACGAAAGTCCAGATAGCGGAATTTTCCTTCGCCAGCAGGCGTTTTCCACTGGTACCATCTTTATCTCTTCCGGTGGAGGGCAAAGAGTCGCGCGGTGGCGGCTCTTTTTCAGTTGGAGGAGACCAACCCCGGAAGTAAAGGAGTGCGTTATGTGCGGCATCGTCGGATATGTGGGCGAGCGCTCTTGCCGCGAACTCTTGATGCACGGACTGGAGCGCCTGGAATACCGGGGCTATGACTCTGCCGGGCTGACGCTTGTCGTCGACGGCCGGCTCGAGTCGGTACGCGCGGTCGGCAACCTCAGCCGCCTGCGCGAGGCCGTGGACGCGAGCGAGTCGAACGGCGGCGCGGCGGTCGCACTCCAGATCTCCGAAGCGACGACCGGCATCGGCCACACGCGCTGGGCGACGCACGGCAAGCCCTCCGAGCGCAACGCGCACCCACACCCGGACTGCACGGACCGGGTCCACATCGTCCTCAACGGAATCATCGAGAACTACGTGGAGCTGCGCGCCCAGCTCGAGAGCGAGGGTCACCATTTTTCGTCCGAGACCGACGCAGAGGCGGTCGCGCACCTGATCGAGAAGCACCTCGAGGTGCTTGGCCCAGAAAGCCTCCCCGAGGCAACGCGGCTCGCGTATCTCGAGCTCCGCGGACACTACGCATTCGTCGCCGTATCGGCCGACGACCCCGACACGATCGTCGGCGCCCGCAAGGATTGCCCGCTCGTGATCGGCGTGGGCGAGGGAGAGCACTTCGTCGCGTCTGCCATCCCCGCGTTCCTGCGCGAGACGCGCAACGTGCAGCTCGTCAACGACGACGAGGTCGTCACAGTGCGCCGCGGCGGTGTCGAGTTCCGCAGTTCGACCGGCGAGCAGGTCTCCCGCGAGGTCGAAGAGATAACGTGGGACGAGGAAGCCGCCGAGAAGTCCGGCTACCCGACGTTCATGCTGAAAGAGATCCACGAGCAGTCCGACGCGGTCGCGGAGACGATCGCCGACCGGCTCGCGCACGACGACACCGTCGACCTGAGCGACGTCGGGATCTCCGACGACGAGCTGGCCACGTGCCGGCGCATCGTGATCGTCGCGTGCGGGACCTCGTACCACGCGGGCCTCGTAGGCCGCTACGCGATCGAGAAATGGGCGCGCATCCCCGTCGAGATGGACATCGCCTCGGAGTACCGCTATCGCGATCCTGTGATCGGTCCCGACGACCTCGTGATCGGTATCTCACAGTCCGGCGAGACCGCCGACACGCTCGCGGCGATGCGCCTCGCGCGCAGCCGCGGTGCGAAGGTGCTCGCGGTCACCAACATCCTCGGCAGCCAGGCGACTCGTGACGCCGACGGTGTGCTGTACACGCGGGCCGGCCTCGAGATCGGCGTCGCGGCGACCAAGACGTTCGTCGCGCAGGTCGCGGCGATGTACCTGATCGGCCTGAAGCTGGCCGAGCTGCGCCACACCATGGACCCGGCCGAGCTCCACGGGCTGATCGGGGACCTGAAGACGATTCCGCACCGCATCGAGATGCTCGTGAAGCAGTGCGAGCCGCAGATTCGCGCCATCGCTCGCACGCATTCCGAGCGTGACTTCTTCCTGTACCTCGGGCGGCACATCGGCCTGCCGATCGCACTCGAGGGTGCGTTGAAGCTGAAGGAGATCTCCTACATCCCGACCGAGGCGTACGCCGCCGGCGAGATGAAGCACGGGCCGATCGCCCTGCTCGACAACTCGACGCCGGTCGTGTGCGTCGCCACGGACAGCCCTGTGCTCGACAAGGTGCTCTCCAACATCGCGGAGGTCAAGGCTCGCGGCGCCGAGGTGATCGCGGTCGCAACCGAGGGATCCGGCCACGTGGCGGCAGCCGCCGATCAGACCGTCTTCATCCCACGCACCGATTGGATCCTGCAGCCGATCCTCGCGGTGGTCCCGCTCCAGCTGCTGGCGTACCACATCGCCCGTCTGCGAGGCCTGAACGTCGATCAGCCCCGCAACCTCGCGAAGACGGTAACCGTCGAGTAGTTCCGGCGCCGGCGATTACGTCGGCAATGCGACGTACTAACTCCGTAGGGGCTCGCGCGCCCTCGCTCTCACGCAAATCGGAGTGCGGGGCCTGCCAGTCCACCGCGTACCGGAGCTCGCTCTCAGACACCCTCACGACGAAGAAAGTCCACTACCTCTTGGGCGCAGCGCTCCGGTTCGTCCTCGAACAGGAAATGGCGAACGTCCTCGAGCAACACGAGCTTGGCGCCGGGAATCTCCCTCGTGAAGCGCGGCGCATAATCGCGCGGGAGGAACTCGTCCCCCTCTCCCCAGAGGATCAGCGTGGGCACCCCGAGCTGCGCGAGCTTGCCCTTGTAGGGCTCGAGCTCGTCGAGGTCGAAGGAGCGATAGAGCTGGAGCATCCCGCGGCGGTTCTCAGCGGTGGAGAACGCCTTCCAGCACTCGTCGACCGCACGCCCGTCGATCCCACTGGAGGCGGCATCGAGCAACGTGGCGAGCCCGTCGCGCGAGAGGCTGTCCACGAGCGCCTCGCCCTGGCCCTCGGTCCGCATCGCCTTCCCGAGCTCGTGCCACTCGTAGTCCGGAAAGAATCCCGTGTTGGTGATCACCATGCCGGAGACGGCGTCCGGGTGATCGCATGCCCAGCGCAGGCCGATCGCACCGCCGGTGTCGTGGACCACCAGCACGACGCGGTCGAGTCCGATCTCGCGGCGGAAGCGTTCGATTGCCTCGACATGGCGTGCCCAGGTCCCAGGCGGATCGGGCGGCGAATCGCCGAAGCCGGGGAGATCCAGCGCCAGCGCTCTGCGCCCCTCTGACGCGAGCGCGGGAAGCAGGTGACGCCACATGTATGAGCTCTGTGGCCATCCGTGCACGCAAAGGACAGGCGAACGGTCCGACGTTTGCGAGCCCCCGGTCTCCCGGTAAGCAATCCCGCCCGCGCGCTTGAGTGTCAGCTGCGACACGCACGCACCCTATCGACAGGCCCCATGCTTGCTGGTGATCGCGCCCGCACGAACCGCTACCAGCTCCAGCTCCGCCCTTGCGTGATACTTGCGTTCTTGACCGAGGTTGTGCGAACTGCGATTGGCCCAGATGCGCGTCTGCCGAAGCGCCGCACGCTCGACGAACGACTCATGGTCCGCTGGCCCCGGGCGTGGGCGGCGCTGTCACGTGCAAGTGCCCGCCTACCGCCGGGATCACGTCTCCGTCGTGCCCTGCTGCGGCGGAATGCGCTCTCAGGTTGGGGCGCCTGGGTGCGCGGGGATCTCGATCTCTGCATCGTTCGCTTTTCGCCCGACTGGCACTACGACGCTCCGGCAGAGTGGCTCATCGCCGGGATGCCGAGCGTTTATCGGGGCCACGCAGGGCTGCGCGAATGGTTCGCGGAACTGCGCGAGGCCTGGGACATCCTCGACCACACGCCGCTCGAGGTCGTCGATGCTGGCGACGTATGCGCCTTCCTGTGCAAGATCCGGCTCCGCGCCCGTACGAGCGGCATCGAGCTCGAGTCACGGCTTGGTCAGGTGTTCTGGATCGAGCGGGGCTTGATCGTGCGTGAGCGTGACTTCTCGGACTGGGATGAGGCGCTTCGCCTGCTCGGCGGCGCGACCGCGGAACTTGGCGGTCAACGTGGCCGGATCACCTCCGCGTCTCAATAACCGAGCCCGCCACAGACCTAGGATGACGCCGTGACGCTCCCGGAGATCATCGGCGGGATGGACGCGCTCCGTCGCGACCACCCCTGGCCGGAGCTGCCCGCAGGGGTCGAGCCCTTCTACCTGTCCCTCGACGCCGGAGGCCGGCACCTCGTCATCGACGTGATCCGCGAGCACGGCATCACCCTGATGCTGGAGATCGGCTGCTTCCTTTGCGGCTCCACCCGCCAGTGGCTCGAGTCGTCGCCCGACCTCGAGGTCATCGGGGTCGACCCGTGGGACGGCAATTGGTCGACCTACGTCCGCAACAAGACCGAAGAGGGACACCCCGTCTTCGCCGCGCTGGAGGACACGCTGGCGGACACGATCCAGCGATACGGCAACTACTGCCTCGCCCTCAACAACATCCGCGACGAGCGGGAGCGGTTCATCCCCGTTCGCCAGCGCTCGCCCGAGGCCCTGCACTACCTGAGGCGCCGAGGGATCCAGCCCCAGCTCATCTACATCGACGCGTTCAAGAGCGACGACGACCTCTGGGTGGCCCACGACCTCTTCCCCCGCTCGATCCTGTGCGGCGACGACTGGAACTGGCCGGACGAGGACGGTCGGTTCCGCATGCGCGAGCACGTGGAGCGCTTCGCCGACGAGAAAGGCTTCACGATCGAGGCCCAGGAAGCGACCTGGCTCCTGCCCACGGGGCGCCCGCCGCCCCCGAGGCCGGCGTCGTGGGACGCCGCCGCCGCCCGCGCCCTCGTGAAGGAGATCGACGGCGCGGCGAGGGCCCTCCTGCGCGTGGTGGCCACCGCGGCCGCCGCCGAGAGGTCCGTCACGGTCGACGAGGCCGGCAGCCAGCTCGGCCGCGGCGCCGACGAGCTCCTGCTCGCCACCCGGCGCATCAACGAGGCCAGTGCGGGTGCCGATCGTCCCCAGGCGCTCGGCCTCGGCGGGTCGGGCAGCGACGAGTGGCACAGCATCGGCCCCCTGCCCTTCGTCCTCGCCAAGGGGCTCGCCCCACTCTTGGCGCCCCACCTCTGATCGCAATGCTGTGCGTTTCTATTCGGTGGTTCTGAGGAAGGGCCTATCTGGGCGCGGTCGTTCGGCACGGATGTCGGGGCGGGGGACCGTCTTAGACCGCGCCCTTCTCTGCGCGGTGCGCGGGGAGTCCCGCGAAGGCGATGTTATCCTTGAGTGCGCAACTATGACCCTTCGCACGACGACCCAGTCGGAGTACGCCCTGGAGCCATGGGTTTGCCTGCACCGCGGCCACGCGGCGGTGCGGCGTTCGGTCGCGGCGAAGCTGCAGCTCGCTCACGGGCTGACGGTCAACGACTACGAGGCCTTGTCACTGCTGTCCCGCGCCGAGGGCAGTTGCATGCGCCGCGTCGACCTGGCCAACGCATTGCAGCTATCCGCCTCGGGCGTGACCCGCTTGCTGGATGGGCTCGAGGAGCAGGGCCTGGTGCGCAAGAAGGCCTGCTCATCGGACGGTCGCGTAACGTACGCCGTCTTGACGAAGGCGGGGCGCAAGCGGCTCGAGCAGGCGTCCTCAGCGCACACGGCCGTGGTCACTGCGCTCTTCGAGGAGCACTACACACCCAAGGAACTGGCTCTGCTGGCCGAGCTACTGGCTAGGTTGCCGCAGGCCCTCCCCACGGGCCCGGGCCGGATGATTTAGTTGCGCACGCAAGTTGTGCTATAGTTGACGACGCAACTACTCCTCCCGGGGCGAAAGCGGAAGAGGCGGGGAGTGCCTACGCACGCCACGGGCCAGAAAGGGAAACATGGCAAGAACCGATACCAGCAAGGCCAGAGGCCGCGCGCGCGGCGAGCACCGCGACGCGACGACGCGTTCTGCGCGCCGCCGGCCCACGGTGGCCGCGAACGGCGAGCGGGCCGCCCGGCGGGCTACTGCCGGACATCTCGCTGCCGACGAAGGCGCCGTCGAGCCCCTGCAGCGCTTCTTCGCGCAGGCGGGCCGCTACCCGCTGCTGACTGCGGCCGAGGAGGTCGCGCTGGCACAGCGCATCGAGCGCGGGGATCTCGCGGCCAAGGAGCGGATGATCCATTCCAACCTACGCCTGGTGATCTCGATCGCCCGGAAGCACCAGAACCTCGGCCTGCCCCTGGGCGACCTGATCCAGGAGGGCATCATCGGGCTGATCCGTGCCAGCGAGAAGTTCGACTGGCGCCGCGGGTTCAAGTTCTCGACGTACGCGACGCTCTGGATCCGTCAGTCGATGCAGCGCGCGCTGTCGAACACGTCGCGGACGATTCGGGTGCCGGTCCACATCGAGCAGCGCCAGCGCAAGCTCGCGCGGGCCGAGCGCGATCTGACGAACAAGCTCGGGCGCGAGCCGACGGACGAGGAGCTCGCCAAGGCGGCTGATATGGAGCTCGACGAAGTGTTCGAGCTGCGCGAGGCGCCACAGGCGGTGACCAGCCTCGACCGGCCGGTCGGCGAGGACGGCGAGGTGGGGCTCGGGGATCTGCTGCCGAGCGACCAGGCCGAGCCCGGTGACGAGCTGGTGGAAGGCGAGCGCATGGAGTCGCTGGCCGGAGCACTGGACGAGCTGCCGGAGCGCGAGCGCCGAGTGATCGAGCTGCGCTACGGGCTCGACGACGGCCAGCAGAAGACCGTCGCTGCGATCGCAAGGGAGCTCGGGGTGACCAAGGAGCAGGCCAACCGCCTCGAAGACGTGGCGCTCGCGCGGCTGCGCAGCCTGGACGCCCTGCGCGACGCGGCGTAGCCGCGATGGCGCGGTAGGCTCCGCGCCGCGATGAGCGAGCCACCACGATGAGCCGGCTACCGGCCTGGCTCGAGCCTCTCTATACGGCTGAGGAGATGCGCGCCCTCGACTCGTGGGCAATCCACGACGAGGGCGTGCCCTCGCTCGAGCTGATGGAGCGTGCGGGCGCGGAGGTGGTGCGCGTCGTGACGGCGATGGCGCCCGACCGCCCGATCCGCGTCGTGTGCGGCAAGGGCAACAACGGCGGGGACGGCTTCGTGGTGGGGAGGCTGCTGTCCGCGGCCGGCCTCGACGTCGACGTGCTGATGCTCGCCGGTCCGGAGGAGCTGAGCGACGACGCACGGGTCAACTTCGACCGGCTCGCGGACACCGGCGTTGCGTGGAGCCAGGTCGATCCCGGCGCTCTTATGGATGCGCTGGCGGGATCGGATGCGATCGTCGATGCGATGCTCGGCACGGGCTTCGAGGGGGCGCCCCGCGCGCCGGTAGACGGTGCGATCGAAGCGATCAACTCCCTCGATGCGACGGTGATCGCCGTCGACGTTCCCTCGGGTGTGAACGCTGCCACCGGCGAGATCGAGGGAGCGTGCGTGCGCGCCGACGTGACGGTGACCTTCCACGGCGCCAAGGTCGGCCTGTGCGTGGATCCCGGGAAGACGGCAGCCGGCATCGTCGAAGTGGTGCCGATCGGCATCCCACCCGCCGCATTCGGAGCGCCGCCGCCGCGCACGGCCGGGCTGATCAGGGCGCAGGCGCGCAGCGCGCTGCCTGCGCGCGACGCGGCCTCGACGAAGTTCTCCTCCGGTTCGGTGCTGGTGGTGGGGGGGTCGATCGGTCTCACCGGTGCGGTCTGTCTCACGTGTGAGGCGGCAATGCGCGCCGGGGCGGGATGGGTTCGCGCGGGCGTGCCCGCATCCCTCAATGCGGTGTTCGAGGTGAAGCTCACCGAGGTCATGTCGCTTCCGCTCATCGACGCGGGCGGTGCACTCGTGGCCGGCGCGGCCGACGCGGTGCTCGATGCGACGGAGCGCGCGGATGCCGTCGCGCTCGGCCCGGGCCTCGGCAGGGCCGAAGGCTCCTTCGCCCTCGCGGTCGACCTGATCGAGCGCATCGAGCGTCCGCTGCTCGTCGATGCCGACGCGCTCAACGCGCTGGCGGAGGCCGGGATCGAGCGCACCGCGAGCCGTACTGCGCCGACTGTGCTGACGCCGCACACCGGGGAGCTGGGGCGGCTGCTGGGGCGGCCCTCGGCGGAGATCGCGGCGCACCGCCTGGCGGCCGCCCGCGAGGCAGCCGAGCGGTCGGGCGCGGTGGTGGTGCTGAAAGGAGACGACACACTTGTCACGCCCCCGGATATAGGACCGGTCGGCATCAGCCGCGGGGGGGCCGGCGCGCTGGCGACGGCCGGCACCGGGGACGTGTTGAGCGGCGTGACGGCGGCGTTCCTGGCGCGCGGGCTCGATGCGTTCAGAGGTGCCTGTGCGGCTGTGGAGATCCACCAGGAAGCCGGCCGCGAGGCCGCGCGAAGGATGGGCTCGGACTCCGTCGTGGCGGGGGACGTGATCGAAGCACTTCCCGTCGCTCTACGGGGCGGGTCCGGAGGGCCTGCCTAGTAGGCTCATCCCCCGTGGGACCACTTGACGCGCGAGTAGCCGCGGTGCGGGCGCTCGCGCACGTCGACCTCGGCGCGGTCGAGCGCAACTGCGCGACGCTCAAGCGAAGCCTCGGCGCGGCTGCCTTGTGCGCGGTCGTGAAAGCCGACGGGTACGGGCACGGTGCCACGTCGTGCGCACGCGCCGCGCTCGCCGGGGGAGCGACGTGGCTCGCGGTTGCGACCGCCAGCGAGGCGGCTGCCCTGCGCGAAGACGGAATCGGCGATCGGATACTGGTGATGGGAGCGTTGACCGAGGATGAGCTGGCCGTCGCCCTCGCTGCGGACGCGGACGTCGTCGCCTGGCGGGAGTCGTTCGTGCGGGCCGTCGAGGGGGCGGCTCACGATCGGCCGGCACGCGTACACGTGAAGCTCGACACCGGGATGGGCCGGCTGGGAGCAAAGGATGCAGATCAGGCGCGCGCGGTGGCCGCGGTCGTGGACGGGTCGCAGCGCATGGAGCTGGCCGGCGTCATGACCCACTTCGCCACCGCCGACGACGGGTCGTCTGATTTCTTCGAGGAGCAGCTGCGCCGCTTTCGCCCCTTCGCCGATGAGCTGAAGCGCTCGCACCCCGGGTGCATCGCTCATGCCGCCAACAGCGCGGCGGTCCTGCGCAGTGAGGCGGCCCACTTCGACATGGCGCGCTGCGGAATCGCCGTGTACGGGATGGACCCGTACGGCAAGGACCCCTCGCCGTGGGCGCTCGAGCCGGCGCTCGCGCTCCGCTCGTATGTCGCGGAGGTGAAGCGGTTCGCGGCCGGCGAGTCGGCCGGCTACGGGCGTACCTGGACCGCACCGGCGCCGACCCGCGTTGCAGTTCTGCCGATCGGCTACGGCGACGGCTACCGGCGAGGTCTTTCCAACTCCGCTGACGTGCTGATCCGCGGGCGGCGCTTTCCCGTCGTCGGAACGATCAGCATGGACAACCTCACCGTCGAGGTGGGCGATGCGGAGGTCGCCATCGGTGACTCCGCGACCCTGATCGGCGCAGACGGCGATGAGCGCGTGAGCGCCGAGGAGCTTGCACGCAGGCTCGACACCATCAACTACGAGATCACGTGCGGCGTCTCGGCGCGCGTGCCGCGCGTGCGCCTCGCGCCGTGAGCGCTCTAGCCGAGCGGCTCGAGCGCTCGGCAGCGGTGCGCACCGTCCTCGCCGGAGTCGGCGAGGTCGACGCATGGCTCGTGGGCGGGACGGTGCGCGATGCGTTGCTCGGGGATCCCGCGCTTGACGAGCCGGACGTGGTGGTGGCCGGCGACCCCGAGCGCGTGGCTCGCGCGCTCGCCGATCGAGCGGATGCATTCGTGTTCCCGCTGTCGGAGCGGTTCGGCGCATGGCGGGTGATCGCGCGCGATCGCACGTGGCAGTCCGACGTCACGCCCGCACGCGGCACGATCGAGGAGGACCTTGCGCTGCGCGATTTCACGATCAACGCGATGGCGGTCCCGAGCCGGCGACCTGGGCCGGTTGATCGATCCGCATGGCGGCGAGGCCGACCTCGGCGCTCGCACGATCCGTGCAGTTGGCCCTCGCTCGTTCGCGGACGACCCGCTGCGCGCGCTGCGGATGGTGCGCTTCGCGTGCGACCTCGACTTCCAGGTCGAGGCGGGCACGAGGGCGCTCGCCAAAGCCGAGGCGCCGCGAGTCGAGGGTGTCGCCCCGGAGCGATCCTTCTACGAGCTGCGCCGGTTGATCGCGGGCGCCGCTCCGCGCCGGGGGATCGACTTGATGGACTCGACCGGGCTCGTGGCAGTGCTGCTCCCCGAGCTGGAGGCGCTGAAGGGAGTGGAGCAGAACCCGTACCACCACCTCGACGTGTGGGGACACACACTCGAGGTGCTCGAACGTGTCGTGGAGGTCACCGAGGACCCTGTTGCTGCACTGGGCGAATCGGGTGAGGGAATCGCGCGGGAGCTGGCGCAGCCGCTCGGCGACGAGCTCACCCGCGGGCAGGCGCTGCGGCTCGGCGCCCTGCTCCATGACGCCGGGAAGCCGGCGACGCGCCGGGTCACCGACGAGGGACGTGTGCTCTTCTGGGGTCACGACAGCGTGGGCGCCGACCTCGCCCGTTCCTTCGGCCGCCGCATGCATGCAAGCGTCGCGGTCGCGGACTTCGTCGCAGCGCTGGCGCAGCACCACCTGCACCTCGGGTTCCTCGTGCACGAGATGCCCCTGTCGCGACGGCACGTGTACCGGTACATGCGCAGGTGCGAGCCGGTGGAGGTCGAGGTGACGGTCCTGTCCGTGGCGGACCGCCTCGCGACCCGCGGTGCGCGCACGCGGGACCAGGC
The DNA here is from genome assembly GCA_963762195.1 of uncultured Solirubrobacterales bacterium. GTDB lineage: Bacteria > Actinomycetota > Thermoleophilia > Solirubrobacterales > JBBDJG01 > DASRIA01. The sequence goes on from CAVXJX010000002.1 coordinate 157,730, forward strand.
TGTCGAGAGCCACATTTCCCTCGCGCGTGAGCTGGCCCGCGAGGCGCTCGCGTGGCGCACCGGAGACCGTCCCCACACGCCCGTCGGGGGTGACGACCTGATCGCGGAGCTGGGGCTCGAGCCGGGGCCCGTCGTCGGGCGCCTGCTCGACGCCATCGACGAGGCGGCATTCGCCGAAGAGGTCCGCACGCGCGACGACGCGCTCGAGTTGGCTCGGCGCGAAGCCGGCGTCTAGAGCCAGCGAGCGTCGAGCCGGCGCACGATCCCCTCGCACATACGCACGCCGTCGGCAAAGGTGCCGTAGTTCACGTTGTCCGGCGTATCGGTGCGCCAGTGGTAGTTCGACGGGGCCTTGTAGTCGGTCACCGAGCCGAGGCAGGCACTCGGATAGCCCTGCTTGAGCGCATGCAGCCCGTCCGTCGCGTTACGCAGCCGCAGGTTGGGGAAGAGCCAGACTCCCAGATCCTGCGCGACGGAGTCGACCAGGTCGAGCGCGGCGCGCGGGTAGTCGTTCATGTAGAGCATTCCCTCGCCGCGGATCGCGGTGAGATGCGGCGAGCCGATTGTGTCGACGGCCAGGAAGAAGGTGTCCTCGCGGGGCAGAGATGGAGAGTGACGGCGCATGAAGGCCTGCATGCCTTCCATGAACGACTCCTCCGAGCCGGTTGACACCAGCAGCACGCGCACCGACGAGGTGGGCTCGGCGGCCAGTCGCCGGGCGAGCTCGATCAACGCCACGACCCCGGTGCCGTTGTCGTTCGCACCCGGGACGGTACGCGTCGAGCCGATCTGTGCGAACACGGCGGCAGCGCCGGCGGAGATGACACCGCCCCCACGACGCAACCAGCGGCTGCCGCTGAGCGCGCCGGCCGCGGCAAGCGCCGGTCCTGCAAACACCGGCCACATCAGAGGAGGGCTCGTGTCGCTGCGCTCGATCAACGCCGGGAAGCGGCGCCAGACAAAGGCCGGGATGCCCGGGTGGAAGATCAGCCCCGACTTCGCTGCGTCGTGATGGGCGACCAGCACGACGGTGCGGCGCGCGTCAGAGGGGCCGGCCTCGGCCACGACGTTGAAGGTCTCGCGCCGCGGCAGCAGCCGGCGCAAGTGGTGCGGCCCGCCGGTGATGTCGTCCCAGATCCCTGCGGCGGCCAGGGCGGACAGCGCGGCCCCGGCCCGGCGGCGGCGGCCTCCGATCGCCGCGCCCGCTGCGCCCGCGGCGGTGAGAAGCCCGAGCGGCACCCAGTAGCCGCCGTGTGCCTGCTCGATTTCGATCGTTCCGCGGGCGCCATGCTCTAGAAATCGCGCGAGTGTCCAATCCGCCGCCTCGCGCTCACCGGCCGATGCTGACGGGCGGTGGATCGCGGCGAGCTCGGAAAGCTGGGCGCGGAGTCGCTCGGCCGGCGGTGCCGGGATCTGCTCGGACGTCGCGACGGTCATCGCTTGATCGCGTAGCCCGCGAAGAGCAGCGAGCGGTCGCGCTGCTCGCGCATCTTGTTGCGGTTGCCGAACTCCGCGAACGACAGCTCGCCCCGCGCCCGCCGGCGCATGTCGCGGATCAGCGCGACCGGGTTGCGCGCCGGCCCGATGCCCTGGAGGTCGCGGTTCTCGAGTCCGGCGCGACCGAGCGCGGCGACCAGCTCGCGCGGCTTGATGAACATGTCCCAGTCGTGCAGGTTGGGCTCCATCAGCGCGGTCGACTTCCACTCCTGGAACAGCTTGATCATCACCAGCTTGCTGCGAAGGGTGCGATTGATCGTGTCGTACATGTACACACCGCCCACTTTCAGCACGCGCGCGCTCTCGTCGAGCGTCCGCTGCAGATCGTCGACGTGCTCGAGCACGTCGCAGCAGTAGACGATGTCGAACGAGCCGTCCTCGAAGGGCAGGTGCTCGCCGCTCCCCACGACATAGTCGATCTCGAGGCCGCTGGAGGCTGCGTGGGCGCGCGCTGTGGCCAGCGACTCGGCCGAGGGATCCACGCCCGTCACGCGGCAGCCCAGCCCTGCGAACTCCTCCGCCAGCAGGCCGCCGCCGCAGCCGACGTCGAGCGCGGTCCGGCCGTGTGGGTCGATGTCCAGTTCCTGGGTCAGAACGCGGCGCATGTACCCGAACCGCCCAGGATTGATGCTCGTGCGCAGCAGCCCGAGCAGGGCATCCTCGTCCCACCAGGTGGCTCCGAGGCGGTCGTAAAGCTGGTTGTCGACAGGCATGAGCGCGCGCAGCATAGTGAAGCCATAAGCTGCGGCCTGTGGCCCCCCACGACGAGTGCATCTTCTGCAAGGTCATCGCCGGCGAGATACCCGGTGAGGTGGTCGATTCCGACGACCACACCCTGACCGTCATGGACATCAACCCCGCGACCCGCGGCCATGTCGTCGTGATCACGCGCACGCACGCCGAGAACCTGCTGGAGCTGAACGACGAGGACCTGATGGCGGCGATGACGACGGTGCGGCGCGTCGTGCACAGGATGCGCGACACCCTGCACCCCGATGGGTTCAACATCCTGCACAACATCGGTCGGGCCGCGTGGCAGTCGATCTTCCACTTCCACGTGCACGTAATCCCGCGGTACAAGGACGACCCCCTGCAGCTCCCATGGATGCCGGAGCCGGCCGATCCCGAGGAGCTGAAGCGGGTGGCAGCCGAGATCCGGGGCTGACGCTAGTAACCTTTCGCCCCGCATGGGAAAGGAAGAAAAGATCGAGATGGAGGGCGAGATCGTCGAGGCCCTCCCCAACACGATGTTCCGCGTCAAGCTCGACAACGACCACATGGTGCTCGGTCACATCTCCGGCAAGATGCGCCGGCACTACATCCGCATCCTGCCGGGAGACCGCGTGAAGATCGAACTTTCGCCCTACGACCTCGAACGCGGCCGCATCACATATCGCTACAAGTAGATAGTTCCTACGAACTGGTGCGGACCCGCCTGGAGGACGGGGAGGAGACCACGGTTTACCTCGTGCGTCACCCGCTCGCGACGACGGACGTCCGGCTCGTTCATTTCCCCGAGCCCGAGCGCCTCGATCATTGGTGCGCAGCGCACGGCCATCCGGAAGCGATCGTGGGAGGCTTTTTCCTTCGCGACCCGTATCGGCCGCTCGGCGAAACTCGCATCGACGGCGACCTGATCGAGCACGAGACCGTACCGTCGCAGTGGGCATCGACGCGCGGGTGCCTGCACATCGACGGCGCCGTCCGGATTGCCCCCCGCGATCAGCTCGGTGACGAGCCCGCCGGCGACCTCCTGCAGGTTGGGCCCCTGCTTGTGTCGGGGGGCCGGTCGCTGATCGACGGCGAGGACCGCGAGGGCTTTTCCGCCGGCGCGGCGCAGTTCGACTCCGACATCACCGTCGGCCGCTATCCGCGTTGCGCCCTGGGCATCACCAGGACCGAGTTGCTGGCGGTCTGTTGCGATGGACGCCGTTCGGGCGTCGACGGCGGGCTCGACCTTGGTCAGCTGGCCCGGCTGATGATCTCCTTCGGTGCGGAGGAGGCGATCAACCTCGACGGCGGCGGCTCCGCGACGCTCGTACACCGCAAGCACCTTCTCAACCGCCCCTACTCCGACCAGGACCAGCCCGCACCGGAGTCACGCCCTGTAGTCACAGCCCTGCTATTCGAACCCGCGCAACTGCGTAACTGCGTAACTGCGTAACCAGTCAGACGGGCGTTGTCTGGGCAAGCGGCGGTACCGCATCAACGTACCTGCGTTCTGTTGCCTGCTCCAGCAACTCCGCAACGTCAAGCAGCCGTTCATCCTCGCCCCAGTGCGTGACGAGGTGGAGGGCGACGGGCAGGCCCTGGCGCGTGAAGCCGCAGGGTGCCGAGAGGGCGGGCACACCCGCGAGGTTGCCGATTCCACCCTGGCGCACGTTGGCGTAGTCGGCCGGCACCTCCCCCGACGGGAGGCGCACGCGCGTGTCCTCGATCAGCGGTGCGGGCGCGGGCACCATCGGCCACGCGAGCGCGTCGACGTGCTCGAACGCCCGGGCCAGCGAGCGGCGCAGCTGGGCGCGTACGAGATCGGTCCGGATCAAGGCGGTGGCGGGGGCAAGGCTCAGGTACTTGGCGAGCGCCCGGCCGACGGGCGAGACTTCGCTCTGCACCTCCTCCCAGATCTCGGGCTTCACGAACGGGTCACCCTCGAGGCCGAGGCGCAGAACGGTCGCGATTCGCACGAACTCCGTGCCCTCGAGCTCGACCTCGGTGACACTGAGGCCGCTCTCGCGCAGCCGCTCGACCGCGAGCTCGCAGTGCTCGTGCACCTCGGGGTCGATGTCCTCCCAGAACGTCTTCACGATCCCGAGCCGCAGATTCGTCGCGCGCCGCGGGTCGAGCGCACGTCCGGCAAGCGCCTCCCCGAGCAGCCGCGCGTCGGCAGCGTCCCGGCACATCGGCCCGGGTGCGCCCAGCGACGCGTGGCCGTGTGTGTAGCCGTCGGGCGGAACGACCCCCCAGGTGAACTTCAGGCCTGTGATCCCGCAGTAGGCGGCGGGATAGCGGATGGAGCCGCCACCGTCGGTTCCCACTGCGCCGGCGACGAGACGCGCGCCGACGGCCGCGCCGGAGCCGCCCGACGAGCCACCGGCACAACGCGCCGGGTCCCATGGGGTCGCGCACGGGCCGTAGGCGGAGACGTGTCCCGTCGAGCCCGCGCCGAACTCGTGCATGTTCGTCACCGCAACGATCACGGCTCCCGCGTCACGCAGGCGGCGGTAGACGGCCGACTCCCCGGCGCCGAATCCCTGGAGGTTGCGGGGCGCCGCATCGCGCGGTGCGCGCCAAGGCAGCGTGAACATGTCCTTGACGGCGATCGGCACGCCGTGGAGCGGTCCTTCGGGAGCCTCGCTCAACATGCGCGCGGACTCGGATGCGAATACGTCGACGATCGAGTTGACCGGCCCGTCACGCTCCTCGATCCGGCTCAGCGTGGCGTCGAGCAGCTCGGTCGCGTCGAGCTCGCCTTCGGCCACGGCGCGGGCCTGCTCGCGCAACGTGAGGTCCTGGGGGTGGTCGGCGCTCACTTCCCACTCCCGGCGTCGGTCGGGGCTCTGGACGGGTCGAGGTCGTGCTCGTAGGGGACGTGACTGAAGTCCGCTGCCAGGAGCGCCTCGCGCTCGGGGCCGTAAACGGCCTCCGCGACGCTCATCACGGCCAGGTCGACCTGGTCCACCTCGATGCCCATGCGGCCCAGGGCTACGCGTGCGTACTCCTGGAAGTCCTCACCTGCCATCGCAGCAACCCTATCGCGGGTACGGTGAAGGGACGCATCCGCAGCCCTGAAGCTGGGAGGAGCCACGGGCTCCCGACCGCGAAAGACTGTCCGGATGCGGAACTTGCGGCCAAAACACGTGTTAGGGCGCCTGATGCAACCAAGGCTTCTACCCGGCTTGCTCGCGGCCGTTGCGGCGTGCGCCTGCGCGGCTACGGCGCTTGCCGCCACCGATCACAGCCAGCACACGTCGGCTTCGATCGTGCTCGGCAAGACTCCCGACTACCCCGCGTCGGGATGCCCCGCGCCGGACCAGTGTGAGGTGGTCGCGCGCGTCACCGGGATCCAGATGAAGGCCTCCGGGGTCGAACATCCGTTCAGGACGCCTGTCTCCGGCCAGCTCGTCGCCTGGTGGCTGAAGCTGCCCAATCTGCGGAGCACGCAGATCAGGACGTTCAACGGCCTGTTCGGCGGCGACCCGACGGCTCGCATCGCCGTTCTGCGCCGTGGCAAAGAGGGGCGCTTCAGGCTGATCCGCCAAAGCGACAACCAGCCGCTGCGTGCAGACCTGGGGAAGGCCGGTCGCGTGCGCTACCGCCTCGCCGCGCCACTGCGCGTGAAGGCCGGCGACTACATCGGCCTCACGGCGGTGACGTGGCTGCCGGCGTTCGCGGTCAACCTGGACGCGCCGGGCAACTCCTGGCTTGCGAGCCGTGGCAAGCGCCGCTGCGCCACACCGGCGAGCACCCGGCCGAAGGAGTTCGAGAGGTACTACAAGCGCAACGATGCCCAGCTGCAGGTGAGCACCGTGAAGCGGTACGAGTGCTCGTACGAGACTGCGCGACTGCTGTACTGGGCGCGGATCGTGCCGGACACGCCCGCTCCCGCGGCGCCTTAGCTGTAGTTTCCAAGGACGTTGCTTCTCTTTGAATCCGGCGGCGGATCGCTGGTGGCGGGTCCGGAAAACCAGGTGGGTAAGGGAGAGGTTCGGCCGCCTCGCGGGTTCGCGAGCGACACCTGATCTGCAATGCAAGCCGCACGCGTGGGTGGCAAATGAGCCGTCTGCGCGCCACGCGTGTGGGGTGCGGTGAGCGCCTGGCGGCGATCGCCGAACTTTCCCCCGTTGGGTCCACTTCCACGCATGGCCAGGGGGAAAGTTCAGTGGCCGATGCGCAACGCGGCAGGCTGTCGCGCGTGATCGCGACCTTTCTTTGAGTCTCGTGACACTCCGCCGGTTAGCGGAGCGCACTCGACCCTTTCCTACCCACCTGGTTTTCCGGGCTGAACGACGTGGTTGGGAGCTACGCTAGCAGGCGCCCGGGTTCTCCTGGCAGAACTGCTCGAAGCGCTCGGCGGGGCTGCCGCTCGGCGGCGGCGTGTCGTTCTGCTCGGTGTCCGGGAGGCGGTGATGCGCCGCCGCCCGAGTCAGGCTCTGCCGGCGCCGGGGGCGTCGGCTCCGCGGCGCCGCCCGACTCGTCCTGGGGCTGGGTCTCGTCCGTCGTCGTTCGATCGCGGGTCGTGCCGGTGTTGGACTCGTCGAGCGACGAGCTCGGGGGGCGGCGTGAGCTCGGGCACCGACTGCGGCTGGCTATCACCGCCACCGTCGTCTCCTCCGCCGGCGAGGACCACGCCGACCACCACTCCGGTGACGACGGCTGCGACCGCGATCAACGCGAACTTGCGCAAATTCGGGGTCATCGGGCTAAGGCCGGCGCGGAAGCGGCGGCATGCGCCGACCGCAGTACGGGCAGTCGCTCAGATCCCGGCCGGCGAGCTGCTCGCAATGCGGGCAGATCCGCAGGTTCTCCGGGGAGCGGGGCAGGTTCGAAGGACTGTTCGCCGTCGGCACGAGCTTGCCGACGATCTCCAGCCGCTCGCCCGTGACCTTGTCGTAGTAGCCGACGCTGTCGCCCTCCCGCGTCACGGCCGCGTCGCCGTCGAGGGCGACGACCGATTCACGACCGGAGGCGGGCGCGCGCAGCCTGTATCGCTCGGGGCGCTTCACGGCGGCCAAGATAGCAAGCGCCGCCGATTGGGCTTCCGCCGCGTTACATAGACTCGCCACGTTTTGCGCCTTCTCATCTTCCACGGCTACCTGCTGCGCGGCACGGGCTCGAACGTCTACAACGCCGAGCTCGCCGAGGCGCTCGCGCGGCTCGGGCACGAGGTGCACCTGTTGTCGCAGGAAGCCAACCCCGAGCAGCTGGGATTCGTGGACTCGATCGGCCGGTGGGAGGGAGGGCAGCTGACCGTCAGCCAGGTGCGGCGCCCGCCCTACGAGGGCACGGTCACCGTCTACCGGCCCGACATCCACGGGCTACTCCCGGTCTACGTGTACGACGACTACGAGGGCTTCGAGGTCCGCACGTTCGACAAGCTCGACGACTCCGAGCTGGAGCGGTACGTGAACGCGAACGCAAAGGCGGTGCGCGACGTCGTCGCGCTTGCGGACATCGAAGCTGGGTTCGCCAACCACGCGCTGATGGGCCCCGCGATTCTCGCGCGCGGCCTCGGCGAGCGTCCGTACGCGGTGAAGATCCACGGATCGGACCTGGAGTACACGCTCAAGCCGCACTACAAGCTGTTCGCTCCGTACGTGAGCGAAGGCCTCGTGCCGGCGAAGGCGGTGATGGTCGGCTCGCGCCATACCGCGGAGAGCCTTTGGGCGGCAATGCCGCTGGAGGGCCTGCGCGAACGGACTTTTCTCGGCCCGCCGGGCGTCGACCTGCAGACGTTCGTCCCGCGCGACAAGGCTTCCGCGACGACCGAGCTCGACGCGCTGGTGCGGTGGCTCGACACGGCCGAGCGGACCGGCTTCGGCCCCGCGGCCGCCGAGGCGCTCGACTTGCTCTGCCACCCGCGGCGCGACAAGCCACCGGACGCGGAGGAGCTTGCGGCGGTGCGCGCGACCTACGACGTGAACGGCATCGACGTGGCGGCGCCCGACGGGCTGGCTGCGCTCGACCCGGAGCGGGAGCCGATCGTGTGCTTCGTGGGCAAGCTGATCGTCTCGAAGGGGGTCGACCTCCTGCTGGCGGCCTGGCCGCGTGTGCTCGCACGCGAGCCGCGCGCGAAGCTCGTGATCATCGGGTTCGGCACCTACCGGGAAGGCTTGGAGGTGCTGATGCGCGGGCTGGAGCGCGCGGACGAGCAGCTGTTGATGCACGTCTGCCGCCAGGGCCGGGCGCTCGAGGGCGGTCCGCGGGACCAGCTCACGTATCTGCGCACGTTCCTGGAGGCGCTCGCCGGCCGGCACGAACGCTATTTCGCGGCCGCCAAGAAGATGCGCGAGAGCATCGTCTTCACGGGGCGCCTGGATCACGGAGAGCTCGCGCGGGTGCTGCCGTGCGCCGAGGAGATCATCGTGCCGAGCATGTTTCCCGAGGCGTTCGGGATGGTGGCGGCCGAAGGTGCCGCCTGTGGCGTGCTCCCAATCTGCGCGGGCCATTCGGGCCTTGCGGAGGTGACGTCGATCCTCGGGGAAAAGCTGCCGCCTCAGGTCCGGCAGCTGCTGAGCTTCGAACGCGGTATGCACGCGGTCGAGGACCTCGCGTCGAAGATGACCGGCTGGCTCGACCTCGACGAGCGGCTGCGCGTCTCGGGCCGCACGGGGCTCGCCGCCACGGCGGCGGACCGGTTCGGGTGGGAAGCGGTGGCCGAGAGTGTCGTCAATGCGGCGCGCGGCCGGACGGCGGTGCTCGAGCGGGTCCCCGGCGAGGTCCCGTTCTCAGGCCACGCCGCGTCTTAGCCGCGCGGTTGGCAGCCGATGACCACGTTTACTAATCTGCGTCATTGCATCATTAGTCACGAGTCGAGGAGGGCTGCGCATGCAGGTGCGGGATGGGATGTCGAGCGTTGTGCTGACGGTCGGACCGAGCCACACCTTGCAGGAGGCTGCGCGCCTGATGGCCGATCGCAACGTCGGCGCGGCGATCGTCATGGACCCCGACAGCCCGGGACCGGGCATCGTCACCGAACGCGACATCCTGCGGTCGGTCGCCGCGGGAGAGAGCCCGACCGCTGAGATCGTGGCCGACCACCTGACGGGCCATCTGATCAGCGCCGCGCCCGACTGGAGCCTCGAGCAGGCGGCCGAGGCGATGCTCGACGGCGGCTTTCGTCACCTGCTGGTCGTGAACGGGGGCGAGCTCGAGGGAATCCTCAGCGTCCGCGACATCGTCCGTTGCTGGGCTCAGGACCGCGTCACGGGCTAGAGCTGCGAACTGTGCCTCCTGCGTACCGCCAGGCGGTACGCACGGGACAAGTTCGGAGAGGGAAGGCTCTAGCGCTCGCGCGGCAGCTGCGCGTACTCTTCGCGCGCCACCTTGATCCACCGCCACGTCGTGATCAGCACGATCAGCGCACCGGCGATCACGATCCCCCAGGAGAGGATCAGGCCCACCAGCGCGACGGTGAGGCCGATCGCCATGGATAGCGGCAACAGGCTCGGTCCGGGCAGATGGATCTGCTCCGTGTGGTCGCCGTTCTTGCGCGGGCGATAGGCCACTAGTTCAGATAGAGGCTGGCGACGAGGAACGTCAACCCGAAGACCATCACCGACAGCGATGCGGCGACGAGACCGGTGACGAGGTTCTTGCGGGCGAGCTTGCGGTCCATGGGGTCGAGATCCTAGCGTCCGGGGTTACAGCACGCGGTCGATCGCCATCGCGCTGAACAGCAGCGCCAGATAGGCCAGCGAGTAGTGGAAGAGGAGGGCAGCCGAGCGCCGGTCCGCGCGGCGATAGAGGCGGATGCAAAGCCACAGGAAGGCCAGGTTCAGGACCGTTGCGGCGACCGCGTAGATCGATCCGAACAGGCCGCCCGCGACCGGTAGCGCTGTGATCGCGAGGAGCAGCCAGCCGTACAGCAGAATCTGGCGGCGGGTCTCCGCCTCGCCGTCGACGACGGGGAGCATCGGGATGCCAGTGCGGGCGTACTCGTCCTTGATGAGCAGCGCCAGCGCCCAGAAGTGCGGGGGAGTCCAGTAGAAGACGATCGCAAACAGGTAGAACGCCGAGGGATCGAGTCCGCCGCTCGCGGCCGCCCAGCCAACCAACGGAGGCACGGCGCCCGCGGCGCCGCCGATCACGATGTTCTGCGTTGTGCGCGGCTTGAGCCACAGCGTGTAGACAAAGACGTAACCCAGCAGCCCCGCCATCGCGAGCAGCGCGGCGGTCATGTTCACGGCCAGCGCGAACAGCAGGAACGACAGCACTCCCAGCGCGATGCCGAACCACAGGGCCGCGCGCGGCTCGATTCGCCCGGACGGTAGTGGGCGGCGCGACGTGCGTGACATGCGCGCGTCGATGTCGCGCTCTATGTAGTGGTTGATCGCGCCGGCGCCTCCCGCGGCGAGATAGCCGCCGACGAGCGTCGCGAGCAGAATGCCGAGGGGCGGCGAGGAGTCCGCGACGAACATCGTCGCGGCCGTGGTCACAAGCAGCAGTGAGATGACGCGCGGCTTGGTCAGCGCGACGTAGTCGGCGACCAGCTCGCGTGCGCCGTAGAGCCAGGATGCGTGTGCGGGCCGTGCCCCGGTGCCGGCTTCCATCAGACGGTCACCGCCTCGACCTTCTCGTGGCGGCGCGCGCTCGCGGGCGCCGGCTCGGGTACCGCGGTCAGGCGTATCGCGAACAAGACAAGCGCGACCCACAGCAGCGCACCGCCGGCGAGGTGGGCGACGATCAACCAGGCATGTTCGCCCGCCCATACGTTCACGGCTCCGAGCAGGACCTGGATCAGCATGACGCCGATGATGCCAAGACCCAGCCGGGTCAGCGCGGAAGCGGAGTCGGGGTCGAGGCGGCGGCGCTGGCGCATGACGACAGCGAACAGCACCAGCAGCACCGTGACGGCCACATACATCAGCGCCCGGTGCGTGAGGTGGATGTCGAGCGCCTGGCTGCGGCCGAACGGCAGGAACTCCCCGCCGCAGGACGGAAACTCGTTCCCGCATGCCATGTGCGCGTCCACCGAGCGACTCTCCTGTCCCGTGCCGTGCAGCTCGCTCGCCGACATGTAGCCGCCCGCGGCGATCGTCCCGAGCACGACAGCCAGCGCCACGGGCGTCAGGACCCGGATCGCTTTCGTGCCCCCGAGCTTCAGCGACGAGACGGGGTCCGGTCCGCCCAGCCTTCCCATCATCAGGACGAGGCCGATCTGCAGCATCGCCACGCCGAGGTGGGTGGCGACCAGCTCCTCCTCGAGCCCCTTTTCGACCGTCAGGCCGCCGAGCGCCGCCTGGAACAGGATCAGCACGAACGCCGCGACGCTGACCCGCACGAGCAAGCGCTCCGAGCGCCGGCGGCGCCAGGCAGTCCAGGCGAGGTAGGCAATCAGGATGGCCACGATCCCGGCCATGACGCGGTGCGTGTATTCCACGATCATGTGGGTGTCGACCGCCGGGAGCACGCCGCCGTCGCACAGCGGCCAGCCCTCGGTGCCGCTGCCGGCGGCTCCGCAGCCCAGGCCCGAGTCGCTGATCCGCACGATGCCGCCGACGATGATCAGGCCGAACACGAGCGCCGCCGTCGCGTAAGCAAGGTTGCGGAAGCGTCGCAACTCCCGGTCGGTGACGGCGCTCAAAGCGGTTCCGGCTGCTTGCCCGGCGGCTCGGTGATCTTCGGCCCCCCGCCGTTGCCGTTCGCGCCCGCGGCGAGCGCGGCCTCGCGCTCCTGCACCGCGCGGCGGATGTCCTTCATCGGCTCGAGGCTGCGGACCGTCGGGATCACGTCGAAGTTGTGCGGCGGCGGGGGCGAGGGCGTGAACCACTCGAGCGTGTTCGCGCGCCACGGGTCTGGATCCGCGGGCCGTCCCTTCCGGATGCTGACGATGACGTTGTAGACGGTCACGAGCACTCCGACTGCGAGGATGAACGAGCCGATCGTCGAGGCGACGTTGTACTCGGTGAGATCGCTCGAGCTGTACTCGGCGACCCGGCGTGGCATCCCGGACAACCCCGCCGAGTACTGCGGCAGGAAGGCCAGGTTGAAGCCGATCAGCATCAGCCAGAAGGAGAGCTTGCCCAGGCCCTCCGACATCATGCGCCCGGACATCTTCGGGAACCAGTAGTAGAGGCCGGCCAGGATCCCGAACGCGACGCCTCCGAAGAGGACGCCGTGCATGTGCGCGACGACGAAGTAGGTGTCGTGCAGCTGCCAGTCGAGCGGGAACACGGCAAGCATCACGCCCGTCATCCCGCCGAGCGCGAACTGCCCGATCAGCCCGCAGGCGAACAGCAGCGGGACCCGGAACTCGATGTTCCCCCGCCACAGCGTCGCGAGCCAGTTGAAGATCTTGATGCCGGTCGGGACCGCGACCGCGAACGAGGAGATCATGAAGAAGCCGAGCACGCCCGTCGGCAGGGGCGCGACGAACATGTGGTGTGCCCACACCATCACGCCCAGGAACCCGATCGCGGCGGTCGCAGCGGCGATCGCCTTGTAGCCGAAGATCGGCTTGCGCGCGAAGACGGGGATCACCTCGCTCACGATCCCGAACGCCGGCAGGGCCATGATGTAGACCTCGGGGTGGCCCATGAACCAGAACAGGTGCTGCCACAGGATCGGGTCGCCGCCCTGGTTTTGATCGAAGAAGGTGCCGCTGAACTGACGGTCCACGAGCAGCATCGCGAGCGTCGCCGCGAACGACGAGAGTGCGATCAGGATCAGGTAGGAGTAGACGAGGATCGTCCACACGAACAGCGGCATCCGGCTCAGGCTCATGCCGGGCGCGCGCATGTTGTGGATCGTCGCGATGAAGTTGATCGCGCCCAACACGGAGGAGATCCCGATCAGGTGCAGCGAGACGATCCAGGCATCGATCCCGCTCCCGGGGAGGAAGTCCGTGGAGGAAAGTGGCGCGTAGGAGGTCCAACCCGCCTGGGCAACGTCCCAGAAGATCGACCCGTACAGCACCGCCCCGCCGCAGACGAGCAGCCACCACGAGAGCATGTTGAGGCGTGGGAACGCCATGTCCCGCGCGCCGATCATGAGCGGCACGAGGAAGTTCCCGAAGCCGGCCGCGATCGGGACGACGACCATGAAGATCATCGTGGTGCCGTGCAGCGTGAAGAGCTGGTTGTACGTCGTCGGGTCGAGGAACGTGTTGTCCGGCGAGCCGAGCTGGATCCGCATCAGCAGCGCCTCGACCCCACCGACGAGGAAGAAGAACGCGGTCGTGAAGAGGTAGAGGATCCCGATCCGCTTGTGATCGGTCGTCGCGACCCAGTCGATCCAGCTCGAACGGCGTTCGGGCAGGCCGCCGACGATGATCTCGGACGAAGTGCCGGGGGCGGGCTTTGTCGTGGGCGCGGCGGTCGTCATTGGTTCAGCTGCGCCTCGATCTCCTCGCGCTGTTCCTGGGCGAGCTTCTGCCCCTCTTCGAACTCCGTCTTCTGGGTTTCCACCCACGCCTCATAGCGCGCGGGCTCGACGACCGTCACCTTTGCGGTCATCGCGTAGTGGCCGCCGCCGCACAGCTCGGCGCACTGGCCCTTGAACGTGCCCGTCTCGGATGCTTTGAACCAGGTCTTGTTCGTGTAGCCGGGGACGGCGTCGAGTTTGCCGCCCAGCTCAGGTATCCACCACGAGTGGATCACGTCGTTGGCCTTCAACGTCAGGGTCACCGTGGTGTCGCGCGGGACCACCATCTCCTGGAAGGACACGGCCTGGTTGGGGTACTGGTAGCGCCACAGATACTGCTGGCCGGACACCTGGATGTCGAGCGACTTGCCTCCGGAGGGCGGTGGCTGGTTGATGGTCGCGTATTGGTCGCGTGCCTCGGCGACGGCTTCCGGACCGGAGGCCACCGGGTGGGTGATGTCGTCCAGATAGATGTACGTGATGATCGTGATCGCTGCCACGATCAGGGTCGCGCCGACGGTCCAGCCGATCTCGAGCGGCGTGTTCCCCGAGATCTGGGGAGCATGGCGCCCGCGGCGCGCGCGGAAGCGAAACAGCGAGTAGAGCAGGACGGCCCAAACCGCTCCGATCACCACCATGCCGATGTAGAAGACGATCTTGTAGAGGTCGTCGATCTTCTGCGCGTTCGGCGACGGTCCGGCGTCGGGCGTGAGCACGCCGGCCCACGCGGCCCCGGGGAGCAAGAACAATCCCGCCGCTGTCAATCCGGCAAGGAGCAGCACGACAGCGGCCCGGGGCTTGGCTCGACCTCGCATCCGGCGCGCGATTCTATAGGTCCGGGGAGCGGCGGCCGGGGCCGCTGGCGCCGCTAGTTACCGGTGAAACGAGGGTCCCGCTTCTCGATGAATGCGGTGACGCCCTCGATGAAGTCCGAGCTCGTGACCATCTCCCCCTGGATGTCGGCCTCCAGATCGAGCTGCTCGTCCATGATCTTCAGCAGGGAGTTGTTGAGGGCCCGCTTGGACTGGGCGTATGAGCGGGTCGGGCCCTTTGCCAGCCGGCCCGCCAGATCGCGGGCTTCGCCCATCAGGTCGGCGTCCGGTACCACGCGGTTGATCAGGCCCCAGTCGAGCGCCTTCGCTGCCGGGATCGGATCGCCCAGCAGAGCCATCTCGAGGGCTCGCGCCTTGCCGGCCGCGATCGGGACGAGGAAGGTCGAGCCGCCGTCCGGCACGAGGCCGATGTTCACGAACGCAAGACCGAACACCGCCGACTCGGCGGCCCAGATCAGGTCGGCGGCGAGCGCGAGTGAGCAGCCGATTCCCACCGCAGGTCCGTTGACCGCCGCCACGACCGGCTTCGGAAGCTCCCGGATCCCCTTGATGATCGGGTGGTAGCGCTCGCGCAGCATGTCGCCCACGTCCGGCACCTCCGCCCCGCTGGCGCGCTGCTCGAGCATCTCCTTGAGGTCGGCCCCCGACGAGAATCCGCGTCCCGCCCCGGTGATCAGCACCGCCCGCACCTCGGGCGCAGCCGCGTCGGTCAGGATTGCCTCGCGCAGCTCGTCGCCGAACTGCGCCGTCCACGCGTTCAGGCGCTCGGGCCGGTTGAGCGTGATCTCTGCGACGCCGTTCTCGATCTTCAGGTCGACGGTCTCGTAGGGCATGGGGGCTCCTTGGTGGTTGGCGGGGATGTTGGGGAAACCTATTCCAGGGTTATTTTGTGTGGCATGGCGCGGCCCGTGGACGCACTCGACGATCTCGACTGGCTGGGTCACGCGGGGTTCCGGATCAAGACGTCGGCGGGCTGGTTCTACATCGATCCATACCGCGCGCCCGAGGGGCCGCCGGCCGCGGCGATCCTCGTCACGCATGATCACTTCGACCACTTCTCGCGCGACGACGTGCTGAAGGTGGCAGGGGAGGGGGCGGTGTTCGTAGGCCCGGCCACGGTCACCGAGCAGCTCCGGGGCAACACCCAAACGATGTTGCCCGGTGACACGCTCGACGTCGGCAGCGTCGAGGTGCTTGCCGTCGCGGCTTACAACACGAACAAGCTCGACAGCGAGGGGAGGCCATTCCACTCCCGCGACGCGGGTTGGGTCGGCTACGTCATTCGCGATGCCGGGCGCAGGATCTACCACTCCGGCGATACCGACGTCATCCCCGAGATGGATGAAGCCGCGGGCGTGGACGTGGCCCTGCTGCCGGTCAGCGGGACCTACGTGATGACCTCCTCCGAAGCTGCCGAGGCGGCACGCAGGATCGATCCGGGAGTGGCCGTGCCGATGCACTGGGGCACGGTGATCGGGGAGCGCGCGGACGCCGAGGCGTTCGTCGGGGCCGCGCCGGTCGAGGCCCGCATACTCGAGGCGGTCGGTTGAGGGGCTGCTAGATGGTCTAGCGGCCCGGATCCGGGCCGAGGCCAAATCTATACTCGCACTCGGTGAGGGCTCCCTGCTTCAGGCGGCGCGCACGCGGTCCGTCCCGGCGCGACCGCGCGTTGCGGCCGGCGGCCTGGACGGCAGTCTGCGCGGGCGTCGTGCTGCCGCTGGTGCGCCGCCGCTTGCCGGTGCCCACACCGGTCACCGCGCTTGCCGCCGTCGCGGCGCCGTTCGGGATGGCGATCGCGGTCCCGCGATCAAGAAAGCGCGACGCGGCGGTCTATGCATTACAGATGTGGGCCTACATCCTGCTCCACGAGTTGCCGTATGACGACGCGGCGCGCCTCGAGCGACGCGTCCGCGTCGACTACCCGATCGCGTTCGACCGTGTGCTTTTCGGCCGTTCGCCGACTCCCGTCCTGCAGCGGGCGCTGGCTCGCGGCAATGGCCCGACCGCCCTCGACCATGCGCTGGTCTACGCGCACTGGGCCTGGTTCATCCAGCCGCACGCCGCGTCGGCATACATACTCTGGAAGCACCCCGAGCGTTTCCCCCGGTCGGCGGTGCTGATGTGCGCGGTGTTCGACCTCGGGCTCGTCGGGTACTTCCTGGTGCCGACCGCCCCTCCGTGGTGGGCCGCGGAGCGTGGACGCATCCAGGGCTTGCGAAGGATCATGGTTGACGTTGGCCAACAGGTCTGGGGCCGCTGGTGGTCGCCGCTGTACGGATTTCTGGGAGGAAATCCGCTAGCGGCCATGCCGTCCCTCCATTTCGCGACGTCCCTGATGGCGGCCCATGTGCTTGCAGACGCCGATCCCGTTGCTGGGGCGGCCGGATGGGCCTATGCGGGCACGCTCGGCTTCGCCCTGGTCTACCTCGGTGAGCACTACGTCGTGGATCTGGTCGCCGGCGCCGCGCTGGCCGAGGGTATCCGCGCGGCTGGTCCGCACGCGAGTCCCGCGCTGTCCGCCGTCGCGCGGACCGTGAGTGCGCTGGAACGCAGGGCAGTGGCGTGAGGGCGTTCCGGCCGGATGATCCGCGTGCCGGCAACGGGCCACGCCCGCCCGATCCGGATGCTGAGCGGATCCCGAACGGGAACGGGTACGACGAGCCGGTCACCGAGGAGGTCGAGTCGCACATGCGCTTCGACCGGACCCGCCTGATCACGTATGCGCTGGTGGTGCTCATCATCCTGGTGGCGCTCTACTTCGTCCTGCCGGAGCTCACCGGCCTGGAGGATTCGCTGCGCAGGATCGAGGACGCCGATCCAAAGTGGATCGCCGTGGCGCTCGGCCTCAACCTGCTTTCGTTTGCCTCCTACATCGCGATCTTCCGCGGCATCCTCGGAGGCCGGTCGGTGTCGCCGCGGCTGCGCGAGCGAATCGACTGGCGGACCTCGTACCAGATCACCCTCGCGGGACTGGCGGCCACGCGGCTGTTCTCGGCCGGCGGGGCGGGCGGGATCGCCCTCACGTACTGGGCGCTGCGCCGCGCCGGGATGGAGGCCCGACAGACGGCGAGCCGGATGGTGGCCTTCCTCGTGCTGCTCTACACCGTGTACCTGCTCGCGCTCGTGATCTGCGGGATCTTCCTGCGGATCGGCCTGTTCCCCGGACCGAGCCCGGTGGGGATGACGATCGTCCCCGCTGCGCTCGCCGGCGCTGCGCTGATCATCTTGTTCCTCCTGTCGCTGATCCCGCTCGATCTCGATCGGATCGTGGCGCGCTGGGCGCAGGGGCACCGGCGCGTGCGGATGGCCCGGCGCGTCGCGAGCGTCCCGGCCACGGTCGCGGCGGGCACGCGCGAGGCGCTGTCCGTGCTGCGCCACCCCAGCAGCGGCCTGCTTGCCCTGATTGGCGCCGTCGGGTTCTGGGCCACGAACATCGCCGTCCTGTGGGCCTGCTTCCACGCCTTCGGGGAGGACGTTCCGAATGCTGTGCTCGTGCAGGGCTTCTTCGTCGGGATGACGGCCAACCTGCTGCCGTTCTTCCCGGGCGGCGTCGGCTCGGTGGATGCGGGGATGATCGCCGCTTTCCTGGCGTTCGGCGAGCCGAGCTCCACTGTGTTCGTGTCCGTGCTCGCCTACCGGGTGATTGCCTTCTGGCTGCCGATACCGCCAGGAATCCTCGCCTACCTCCAGTTGCGGCGCACGGTGGCCCGATGGCGGGAGGAGGACCAGCCCCGAAAGGCCGCCCCCGTTGGGAGCTAAGCTAGCCGGGTCGCCGATGCGGGGAGAGCGACGCTAAGCTTCATAAAGTGAAGTGACGATAGGCCCTCGGAGGAGCTTTGGCAAACGAGAACGGCAAGCAGCAGGCGTACGAGATCATCATCGTCGGTGCCGGCCCGGCCGGGCAGACCGCCGCTCTCTACGCCGGGCGATCCCGGATCCCGACGCTCGTGCTCGAGCGCGGCATCCCGGGCGGCCAGCTCTGGAACACCGCAGAGGTCGAGGACTATCCCGGCTTCGAGCACATCATGGGCCCGGACCTCGCCGACCGGCTGCAGAAGCACGCGGAGAAGTTTGGCGCGGTGTTCGAGACCGGTGCCGAGGTCGTGTCCGTGTCCGCCGAGGGCGACGACCGCGTGGTGCGGACGGCCGACGGTCGTGAGTTCCGTGCCCCGGCGGTGATCATCACGGCCGGCGGCGACGCCCGCAAGCTCGGTGTCCCCGGCGAGGAGGAGCTTGCGGGGAAGGGCGTGTCCTACTGCGCGGTCTGTGACGGCGCATTCTTCGAGGGCGCCGACATCGCGGTCGTGGGCGGCGGCGACTCCGCCGTGGAGGAGGGCACCTTCCTCACGCGTTACGGCAAGAAGGTCTCAGTCATCCACCGGCGCGACGCCTATCGCGCGCAGCCGATCATGGTCGAGCAGATGCGTGCCACGGGCAAGGTGGACGAGGTGATGAACACGGTCGTCGACGAGATCCACGGTACGGACGGGCGCGTGTCACACGTGACCTTGCGCAACGTGGAAACCGACGAGCAATCGGAGCTTCCAGTGAGCGCCGTGTTTCCCTTCGTCGGCTTCACGCCGCACTCCGACATCTTCGACCCCGACCTGGCCGTCCGGATCGAGCTCGACGAGTCGGGCCACATCGTCACCGACCAGGCGATGCGCACCGCGGTCCCCGGCATCCTCGCCGCCGGTGACGTCCGCTCGCAGTTCGTCCGTCAGATCACCAACGCGGTGGGCGACGCCACCACCGCGGCACTCGCTGCACATCAGTACGTCGAGCACCTGAAGCACGAGCGCTCGAAGCAGACCGCCTAGAGTTTTCTATCCCCGCAGGTAGATCGGGTTCGAAAGGATCCACGTGCGCTCGCGCCCGTGGGCGTCGCGATAGGCCTCGACGCGATAGACACCCGGCGCCTCGGCACGATGCTCGAGGGATTCGCCATGCGCTGTGGCGACCTCGGCGCCATCGCGCATCAGACGCAGGCGCGCCGGCAGCGGCGTGCGCACGTTCAGCGTCCAGGACCCGCCCGCTGCCTCGTCACCCATCTCGAGCCCACCGTCACCCTCGGCCCAGAAGCGAAAGCCTCGGGCCGGCGCGAGCGAGTCGACCGCGATGTATGCGTGGCCCGCGCGGAGGGCCTCGAACACGGCCGCGCGATCCGCGTCCACGTCGCGCGTGAGCGGCTCGTGCACCAGCAGGTGGGTGCGCAGGTGCCGGAACGACCGCTTGTACGCCATCAATCGCAGTGGCACGCGGCCGCGAATGCGAATGCCGACCTGATGGGCGTCCACGCCACCGAGCGCGACACATTGGCGCCGCGCGCAGAGGCGGTCCCATTCGTCGAGGTTGTGCCGGGGCGGGTGGTCGAGGAACCGGCCGGGCCGGGCGATGAACGACAGCAGCTCCCGGATGCTGTTGACCCGCTCGGCGGAGTCGGTCACGAAGCTCCACAGCTCGATGCCCGTGTAACCCTCGGCCTCGAGGTCGCCCCACGGCATCCCCGATCCGCCGCGCTTGAACCGTTCGGACCCCTTCGAGAACGGATGGGCGAGAAAGCCGAAGCCGCCGCCTGCTTCGACACGCGCGACGATCTGCGCCGGGGTCAGGTCGCGGTGGTCGATCGTCTGGTCGAGTCCGAACGCGAGATAGTGATTCTGGCGGCGCGGCGAAACCTCGAAGCCCGCCAGCAGCAGCGTGGACCCGTACCAGCCCTCTTCGCCGTGATCGGCTGCCGCGAGCGTGTCGTGGTCTGTGAGCAGCAGGTAGTCGAGGCCGGCCGATTGAGCGGCCGCGGCGATCTCCGGCACCGTGCCCGTACCGTCCGAGTAGGTGGAGTGACAGTGGATCACTCCTGCCAGGTCGTGCGCCGGGGGCGGTGCGGCCATGCCGGTCAGCGTACCCGGCCCCCTGTTCTTCGCCTGACCCTAGGTTGACCCGGCGTCGAGGCGTGCGCTAGGGTCGGTCGCAGGTGAGGGGATGGTTTGCAGCAGCAGGGGTCGCAGTGTGCATGCTTGCATGCGCGGTTCCGGCTTCCGCGCAGATACCCGACAGCCTGAAGGCCGGTTGCCAGCCGCGCACGCCTGCACCGGGTTACTCCTTCGAGCTCTGCACTGACGGCAACACGACCGTGTTCGGGCGCACGGCCAACGTCGGCGGCGTAAGCGGTGTTCGCGTGCCGGCGAAGTACAACGGCTTCGATGCGCTGCCCGGGCAGGCGTCGGACGCGGCAACGGTCCCGGGCGCAGACGCCGACGGCAAGATCGCGCTCGACGTCGACATCTCGAAGCCGACGATTCCCGCCCCGCCGGGGGGCTACCCGATGGTCGTGTTCATGCACGGCTGTTGCGCGGGCGACAAGTTCTCCTGGCAGGCGACCGACTTCGGCACGGGCGAGCGCTGGCACTACAACAACGCCTGGTTCGCGGCTCGGGGTTACGTGGTGGTGAACTACACGGCGCGCGGGTTCCGCAACGGGACGGGCGGCGGCGGATCGACCGGCGAGACTCAGCTCGATTCGCGGCGCTACGAGATCAACGACTTCCAGTACCTCGCCGGGCTCGTTGCGGACGACTCGTTCTTCAACGTGAACCCGGAGAAGATCGTGCCGACGGGCGGCTCCTACGGCGGCGGGTTTGCGTGGCTTGCGCTGACCGACCCGAAGTGGCGGAGCCCCGGCGGCGAGCGCATGCGCCTGGCCGCCACCGCACCGCGTTACGGCTGGACCGATCTCGTCTACTCGCTGGTGCCGACCGGCCACCACTCGCAGTACCCGGACCGGCTCCCTGCGTTCGACGGATCGGACAGCACGACGCCGTTCGGGATCCCGAAGCAGAGCATCAACAACCTCCTGTACCTCACGGGCCAGGTGGGAACGACCTTCACCGCCGAGGTGACGGCCGCGTTCGCATGCCTTACGTCACCCGAGCCCTTCGAGACGCAGCCTGCCTGCCAGGGCCCGGTTGCCGACACCCTGCAGGAGTTCATCAACGATCGCTCCGCCTACTACCAGAACCAGTGGTTCTCGCGGATCGGGCGCGACTCGGGTCATTGGTGGGACTGGTTCGGACACAGGTCGCGCTCGGACTACCGCATCCCGATCTTCAACGCGGGAACGCTGACCGACCCGCTGTTCACCTCAGTCGAGACCCTGCGGATGACGAATCGCATCCAGCGCCAGATCCCGAAGTACCCCGTCCAGCAGTACTACGGCGACTACCAGCACTTCGTTCAGAACAAGGCCAAGGAGTGGGGCGACCTGTGTGGCGCCGACCACCATGTGTGCACGATCGCGGACTACCCGGGTGGCAACGTGAACGCGACGCCGGCCAACCTGTACCGCACCGGGGTCACCAGCCGTCTGAACGACTTCGTCGACCACTACGCCAAGCCACCCGGCAATGCGAGCGAGCCAAAGCCGAAGTCCGACGTGACCGCGGCGCTGCAGATCTGCCCGCAGAACGCGACCGCCGAGTTCCCCGCCGACGAGCCGGGACCGACCTTCACGGCAGCCACGTTCCACCAGCTCGCGCCGTACCGCCTCCGGTTCGACCTGACCGGCACGCAGACGACGGTCAACAACGCGGAGCCGAACCCGCACGCAGCCAACGCCGATCCGGCCGGGAACCTTTTCCTGAACGGCGGGCGCTGCCCGTTCACGACGACCCCGGCCGGACCGGGTGTCGCGGTGTACGACACCCCGGCGCTGACCGAGCGGGCGACGATGATCGGCGCCACCAAGCTGACGGTCGACTACGAGGCCTCGACCGCCACCGGGGTGCAGCTGAACGCGCGGCTGTACGACCTTTTCCCGAACGGCACGCAGGTGCTGGTCGACCGCGGGCCGTACCGCGTCGAGCGGGCAAGCGGGCCTGCGACCTACGAGCTGCACGGCAACGGCTGGCGTTTCGAACCCGGCCACAAGCTGCGACTCGAGTTGGCGCAGGACGACGGCCCCTTCCTGAAGCCATCGGAGGTCGCGTCCACGATCACCATCGACCGTGTGAAGCTCCGCATCCCCGTGCGGGAGCCCCAGTCGCCGCGTGCGCGAGGACTACCGGAACCCGTTCGAGTTCTGCAAGGATGAGCGTGACTTTGTGGGCGACGCGGCCTTCAAGGCCAAGTACGGGAGCTCGCACTGGGCCTGGGCGTTCGTGCGCTGCGTCTGGCAAAACATCTAGCGAGGAGGTCGTCTGATGGCGACGGTTGAAGCCCCCTCAACCCTCGGGATCCGCCCCTTCGACGAGTTCGACGGCGTCTACGACGTCTGGCCGCGGGGCGAGCGCCCCGACGCGATCCGCGATGCCGCACGCCGGTTCCGTGCGCGGTTCGCGACCGACGAGAACCGGGTGCGCGCCGTCAAGACCGTGGACCTGGCGTCGGCCGCGTATCCGGTGTCATTCGCGTTCCACGGAGCGGCCCGGACGCTGAATCCCTACATCAACATCCTGAACCGCCTAGTGATCGTGCAGTTCGAGGACTTCGAGGGGAACCTGAAGACGCTTGCGTGGGAGCCGACGATCGCGGAGGGCGCCGCCGAGGCACCGTTCTACGACCAGTTGCTGAAGCGCTACGGCGAATTCCTCTCCTACAAGATCTTCGCGACCTTCTACAACACGGTCGAAGAGGCGATCGCGAAGTGCGGCATCACGCCGGCCGACGTCGACTACGTCAGCTTCGACCACCTGCACGTGCAGGACCTGCGCCTGACGATGGGCACGACGCGTCCCGTGCTGGGCGAGTCGGAGCCGCGCAAGCCGTTCTTCCCGAATGCGAAGTTCCTGTTCCAGCGCAAGGAGGTCGACACCTTCCGCGCGCCCCATCCGACGCAGTGGGCTTGGTACGTGCCGGGCGGGATGGACGACATCATCGAGGACAACCTCGTGTTGCTCGACGGCGACGTGGAGCTCGGCAAGGGCATCGCGATCGTTTGGACGCCGGGTCACACGGACGGCAACCACAGCCTCGCCATCAACACCGAGGAGGGAGTCTGGGTCACCTCCGAGAACGGCGTCAGCGCCGATTCCTGGCACCCGCACCAGTCCCGCATCCCCGGGATCCGCAAGTACGCCGAGTTCTACAACCGCGAGGTCGTGATGAATGCGAACACGCTCGAAGACTCGGTCGATCAGTACGACTCGATGGTCAAGGAGAAGGCGATCGCCGACCCGAACAGCCGCGATCCACGCTGGCTGAACGTCTTCCCCTCGTCCGAGATGCCGAGCTGGCGCCGCCAGTGGCCCGTGATGCCGACCTTCACCTACGGCGGGATGAACTACGGGACGATCAAGCGTCCCACGGGAGCCAACGGCGCGGGTCGCAACGGCGCTTCCTGAGTCCTTCCATGCAGGCAGGGACCTCCACCGACCCGGGTGGGGCGCCTTCTCGGCCCTCTATCCCGAAAATGCGCCCCACCTCGGGTTGCGTCGGGTGAGGGGTTTGCCGAACGTATCTTGCGGATATATCATCCCGATAGATGGAGCTGACCAAGACCTCTTACGTCATCCTCGGGATGCTCGAGCTGGGGCGCCGCACCGGCTACGAGATCAAGTCGCTGGTCGACGTTTCCACGCGTTTCTTCTGGGCGGCGAGTTACGGGCAGATCTATCCGGAGCTGGCGCGACTCGAGGAGCTCGGGCTGGTGACGGGGGAGGCGGACTCCTCCAACGGCCGCCGCCGCAGAGCGTTTGAGCTGACACCCGCCGGCCGGCGGGCGCTGCACGACTGGCTCACGTCCGACGAGCCGCTGCACATCGAGCTGCGCCACGAAGGCGCGCTGAAGTTCTTCTTCTCCGACTCGCTGTCCGCGGAGGAACAGCTCGAGCTGGTGCGGCGCGTTCGCGACACACACGCCGGCGTCGCGGAACAACTGCGTGCGATCGAACCGGCCGAATCGAAGGACAAGCCGCCCGCCCCGCTGCTGACCCTCGAGTTCGGGATCGCCTACCAGGAGTTCCTCGCGGACTGGTGCGCCCAGGCAGAAGAGCGCCTGCGCAAACAGACTTCGAAGAAAAGGAGGTAACGATGTACAAGCTGATCGTCAAACGCATCGTGCGCCGTACTTTCGCCGGGCTCAGCAAGGGCGAATACGAGCCGATCGTGAAGCAGTTCCGCCCCGAGTCGCGCTTCATGTTCGCCGGCGATCACGCACTGGGGGGCGAGCGGCGCGGCCAGGAGGACGTACGGGAGTGGTTCCGGGAAATGCTGCGGCGGTTCCCGGGGATTCAGATCGTGCCCCGGCAGGTGGTCGTCAACGGATGGCCGTGGAACACGGTGATCGCCACCCACCTGATGATCAGCGCTCCGCGCCCGGGTGGCCGCGAGTACCGCAACGAGGGCATGCAACTCCTGCGCCTGAGCTGGGGACGGGTCGTCGAGGACCTCGTCTTCGAGGACACGCTGACACTCGATGCCGAGCTTCGCCGCAGCGAGCATTCTGAGGCCCTGGCGTGACGCTGCGCGCCAGGGTCACGAGGTGGCTCGGGCACCGGCGCTGGTTCGCTGCGGCCGGGAGGCGCTTCGGCGCACCACTCGACCGCGCCCTGTACCGCGTCACGCGCGGGCGGGTTTCGTCGACCGCCGGCGTCGCTCCATTGATCCTGCTGACCACGACAGGGCGCCGCACAGGGACTGCCCGCACGACGCCGGTCATGTACGTCCGCGACGGTGACCGCTTCGTGGTCAGCAGCGAGAACTTCGGCCAGGAACGTGCCGCCGCGTGGCCGCTGAACCTGCTCGCGGATCCGCGCGTGACAGTGCAGATCGGCGCCGAGACCGTGGCCTGCCGCGCGCGCCTGCTCGACGACGAGGAGGCGGACCGCTACTGGCCGCGCCTGGTCGAGGTCTGGCCGGCGCACGAGACCTACAGGTCCCGCAGCGGGCAACGTCACACTTTCCTGCTGGAGCCGCACCCGCATTCGTGACGCGCGGGTGTAATGGCGTGCTCCGTCCTTGCCTACACTCGTAGGAGTGCGGGGCCGGGAAGACGGACAGGCGACGGTCGAGTGGAGCGCGCTCGGGCTCTTGCTCGCGCTGCTGTTCGCGACGGCCGCGTTTGCGTTGGCGCGCGCCGACGGGTGGCGCTTCGGGGATGGGATCGTGCACACGATCGTGTGTGCCGTCGAGGGCGGCTGCGAGGACCGCGACTCTCTCGACCTCGCGTACGGCGACGACGTGGCCGCGCTGGTGCGACGCTACACCCCCAACGTCGCGTACGAGCGCAGCAGCGCCGCGCTGCCGATCGACTTCCGGCGCTGTCGCAAGACCGTGTGCTCGGACGGCTCGGACGAGGCGCGCGAGATCGACCGCTCGCGTGCCGGCCTGCCGGTCACTGCCTTCACGCGCGTTGTCGACCGCCGCGGCAATGGTGGGGCGCTCTACCTGCAGTACTGGTTCTACTACCCGGAGAGCTTCACCGGCGCGATCGGCCGGCTGTTCGGCGACTCCTGGCCCGGCTACCACCCCGACGATTGGGAGGGCTATCAGGTACGGGTCTCGGCGGCAGGGCGCGTTTCCGCGCGGGCGACGGCGCATGGCGGCTATGGCACCGGCTGGGGCCCATCGACCGGGTGGATGCGCGTCTCGGGAGGCAGCCACGCCGGTCACCTGGTGGAGCGCGGCACAGGCGAGCGCAGCACCCCCGCCTCGAAGATGGCGCTCGTGCCGCTCGAACCGCTCGAGGACGCCGACCACTACGGCTTCGACGTATCGCCGCCGTGGCGCAAGGACGTCTACCGGCTGCCCGAGTCGGCTGGGTCGTAGCCGCGCTCAGCTAGCCGTATCCGAGCCTCTCCAGCCGTTCCTCGTCCATGCCGAAGAAGTGGCCCACCTCGTGCAGCACCGTGCGGCGGACCTCGTCGACCGTGGGATTCGCGTCCCGGAAGATCACGATGCGCTGCATCCCGCCGACCGGGTCGTAGATCCCCATCAGGCCGTCGGGGTGCCGGTCCTCGACGACCACCGCCAACTCTCCGAGCTGCGAGGCGAACTCCTCGGGCAGCGCGTCAAGCGCGTCCTGCACCGCCGCGCGAACCTGTTCGTCTGTGAGTGACCCCACGGACCAAAGGCTAGTACTCCCGCTCGCAAGTCCTGTCGGCCTCTGGCGGCTGCGCGTCTGCGGCTGCCGGCGTCCTCAGTCGGCCCAATAGTCACGACTATTGGGCCTCCCTGCGTCCTTGCCACCCGCGCCGCTCGCACGCCAGAGACTCGACCGGACTTACGACCGGAAGTACGGTCCCAAGATAAGGTCCCCGCCGTGGATCCCCTGCGCGAGCGCATGTCGGCAGCGATGGAGGGACGCCTGCCCGGCATGTTCGGCGTAGAGATCCTGAGCATCCGGCACGGGGAGACAGAGACGCGCCTCGCCCTCAAGGAGGTGCATCTGGCCCCGAACGACTTCCTTCACGCGGGCACGGTCATCACCCTCGCGGACACGAGCTGTGGCATGGGATGCCTGGCCTCTCTGCCCGAGGGCGCCGTGGGCTTCACGACCATCGAGCTGAAGACCAACTTCCTCGCGACCGCCCGTGAGGGAGCGCTACGGTGCGCGGCGCAGCTCGTGCACGGCGGCGGGCGCACCCAGGTATGGGACGCCACGGTTAGGCGCGAGGAGGACGAGCGCGTGATCGCCCTCTTTCGCTGCACTCAATTCCTGCTCCCGCGCGAGGACAGTCGAACCGAGCGCCAGCAGAGCATGTCCAACGCATCGAAGGAGGGGAAGTGACCGCACCAAAACGCTCCACCACCGCGGACCCGGCCGCCGCCCTGCGACGCAAGCGCGAGGCCACCGTACGCGTGCACATGGAGTCCGAGAACGACCATGACTTCGACACCACGATGGGCACGTTTCACCACCCCCGCTACGAGATCATCCCCACCGGGGACGTATACGACGGTGAGGGGGAGGTGGCGCGCTACTTCCAGGAGTCACGCGCGGCGTTCCCCGACCAGCGCAACGAGCTGATCGCGCTGCGCCACTCCGACGACGCGGTGGTGGTCGAGTTCGACCTCAAGGGCACGCACCTGGGATCGCTGCGCGGGCTGCCGCCCACGGGCCGGGAATTCACTTGCCGCGTGGTCGCGCTGTTCCTGTTCGACGACGACCGGCTCGTGGCGGAGCGCGTGTACTTCGACTCCGCCACGATCCTGCGCCAGCTCGGCATCGCACACGACCCACTGACGCTCAAGGGCCGCGTGGCGACGCTCGTGAACCACCCGTTCACCATCGGCCGCGCCGCGCTGCGGTCGGTGATCGGCCGCTAGACGGCCGGTCGATCACAAGTTTCCGCGCACGTTCGTCTGGACATTCGTACGATGGGTCCACTGCTTCTCCCGCAGTGGATTCGTACCCCCCTTATGTACCTCGCAAAGCGACAGCCCCTGTCGGTGCTGGCGGCATCCTTCGTCGCCTTTCTGCTGACTTTCGCGCTCCTTTCCGGAGATGCCTCCGCACGCACCCTGGAGTGCGGCGAGCGCGTCACCGAGGACGTGCGGCTCGACTCTGACCTGCGCGACTGCGCGGGTGTCGGCCTCGTGATCGCCGCCGACGGGGTGACCGTCGACCTGGCCGGCCACACGATCGACGGAACCGGGCGCGGGACCGGGATCGTGAACGGCTACGGGGGCAGCGGCAACCGTGACGTGCTGGTCCGCAACGGGACCGTGAGCGGCTTCAAGGTCGGCGTGCGCAGCGGGGGCCGCGCATTCGAGCTGCGGCGCGTGACGGTGATCAGGAATGCCACCGGCGGCGTGGTCCTGCGCGGATCGCGGTGCGCGGTCGTACGCAGCACGATCACCGACAACGGCTACGGTCACGGCATCTCGGTGACCTCGGCAAACGGGTGCCGGATCGACGCGAACCGCATCACGAATCACCTCGGGGCGGGCATCATCGCGTCCCGTTCCACGGACGTCACGGTCGAGGACAACCGGATCGCAGCAAGCCGGCGGGCGGGCATCATGCTGGCGCGCACCGGCGATTCGACGGTGGCGCGCAACATGGTCTCGGACAACGAGGTCGGCATCTCGCTGTTCGACCGCTCCAACACCAACGTCGTGACGCGTAACTCCGCGACCCTGAACGTGACGGGCATCGCATTGACCTTCGGTGGGACGGGCAACCGCATCGAGCACAACACGGTCTCGGCGAGCAAGGGGGCCGCAATCCGGCTCGCCGAGACCGGCTCGGGCAATGTCGTGCTCCGCAACCTCGTGACGCTCAACGCCGAGGAGGGAATCCGGGTGATCGACAGCGCCGCGCTGCGCGTCGAGGACAACACCGTGTACGACAACGGCGGCGACGGCATCTTCGTCGACAAGCAGGACACCGACGGGTCCGTCGTCCGGAGCAACACGACGAACCACAACGGCGACGACGGGATCGACGCCGACAGCGGGCCGCTCACGATCGAGAACAACATCGCAGAGCACAACGCCGACCTCGGCATCGAGGCCGCGGCGGGCGTCACCGACGGCGGCGCCAACAAGGCCGTGACCAACGGCAACGTCACCCAGTGCGTCGGCGTGGAGTGCTACTGATGGGCTGGCGGCACTAGGCGGCACGCCTGCGACGACCTCAGTCGTCGTACTTGAAGAACCCTCTCCCGGTGGCCTCGCCGATCGCACCCTCGGCGACCATCCGGCGCAGCAGCGGCGCTGCGCGGTAGCGCTCTTCCTTCAGCTCCTCGTAGAGCGAGTCCAGAGTCGAGAGGACATGGTCGATCTCGATCTCGTCGGCCCACTCGAGCGGCCCGCGCGGATAGTTGTAGCCCGCGCGCATGGCGACGTCGACGTCCTTCGGCGAGCCGACACCTTCGGACACCGCGAAGGCGGCCTCGTTCACCAGCTGGCAGACGATGCGTCCCAGCACGAGGCCCGGAGCGTCGCCGACCCACTCGACGTGCTTGCCCAGAGAGCGGAAGAACTCCTCGGCCCGGCCCGCGTCACGCTCACGCGTTTCCGACGAACGTGTCATCTCGACGAGCCGTGACTCCGCCAGCGGCGGCAGCGCGTGAAAGCCCACGGCACCGCCGCGTGTGTCGAGCTCGGCCAGGCTGCCGTCGACGCACAGCGCGAGGACGAGCGTCTCGGGGTCGTCGATCGTGGGCTCGGCCTCGAGCGGCGAGCGGCCCGTCACGGCGTCGATCAGGATGTCCGGCGCGTCGCCGTTGATCTGCTCGATGTCGAGCACCTCGTAGCCCGCGTCCGCCGCGGCGTCGCGCAGGTCGTCGGCGAGCCGTCCTTCGCCCGCGACGACGACGACGCCGGTCGCACCGCCCGCCTGCGGCGGTTCGGGGTCGTCCGGGCGGTACGGGTCCTGGTCGTAGCGTAGTAGCCGCGGCCGGCCTTGCGGCCGAACCGGCCGGCCTGGACCATCCGGGCCTGGATCATGCTCGGCCGCCACCGGGGCTCGTGAAAGCTCTGCTCCCAGAACGACTTGGTCACCTCGAAGCCGACGTCGATCCCGACGAGGTCCGCCAGCTCGAACGGCCCCATGCGAAACCCGCCGCCCATGCGCACGACGCGGTCGATGGTCGCGTGATCGGCCACGTTCTCGGCCAGCAGCTTCGCCGCCTCCATGCCGAACGGGCGCGCGCACCGGTTGGCCAGGAAGCCCGGGCCGTCGCGCGCCACGATCACGCGCTTGCCCATCCGCTCGCCGACCTTGCGGGCGAGTTCCACGGCCTCGGGCGCGGACTCGGTGCCGGCCACGACCTCGAGCAGCTCCATCAGGGCGGGAGGATTGAAGAAGTGCATGCCCACGACGCGGCTGGGATCGGCTGCGCCGGCCGCGAGCCCGGTCACCGGCAGGGAGGAGGTGTTGGTCGCGAGCACCACTTCCGGCCCGCACACCTCGGACAGCTGCGCGAACAGGGCGTGCTTCAGCTCCATCGACTCCGGCGCCGCCTCGATCACCAGATCGCAGCTCTGCGAGCTCGGTGATTTCCTTCGCGCCGTGCACGCGCTGCAGGGCAAGCTCGGCGTCACCGCCGGTCCAGCGCCCGCGCTGCACACCCTTCTCGAGCCCGGTGCGAATCGCCTCCAGCCCGCGCTCGAGCGCCTCGGCAAACGGATCGTGCAGATGCGTGTCGTAGCCCGCCAGCGCCGCGACCTGGGCGATTCCCGCGCCCATCGTGCCCGCACCGACGACTCCGACCGCGCGAATCTCGCTCAGCCCGGCACCTCCGGCGGGCGCTCGCCATCCCAGTAGTCGAGATGCTCGTCCATGCGGAAGTTCAGCCGCATCCCCTCGCGGCCACTGCCCGAGGCGTGCTCACGCACGCCGACCTTCCCCGAGTCCGGGTACACAGGGATCTCGGGGCTGCGCATCTCGCTGACAATCACCAGGCGGACGTCCTCATCGGTGCGGTTGGCGAGCTGGTGGGCGCCGCGCTCGCCGAGCGGGAAGGCCACCACCTCACCCTCGTCCAACTGACGCCAGCCGTCCGGCGTGCGAAGGTGGGGACGGCCGCGCAGCACGATCAGAAGCTCCTCGTTCGCAAAGTGGTAGTGGTAGGGAGAGGTCGCCTCTCCGGGGGGATCTCGTAAACGCTTGCGCCGAGACGCTCGCTTCCCGCCGCCTTTGCGACGGCCGTGCCCCGGCAGCGGAATCCCTCCTGCTCGCTCCACGCTTCGAGGTCCGAGCTGAATACGTTTGGCATCCGGCTCACCTCCCGCGGAACTCCGGCCGGCGCTTCTCCAGGAATGCCTGCATTCCCTCCACGCGATCCTCCGTGGCCATCGCAAGTTCGTAGAGACGGCGTTCGTGCGCGAGGCCCGCGGTCAGCGGCATCTCGTCGGCCGCGAGCACCGCCTGCTTGGCGAGCTTGACCGCGAGCGGGGGCGCCGCGCGACGACCCCGGCAAGTTCGAGCGCATCGCTGAACCAGGTCTTCTTCGGTGTGACCTTGTTCACGAACCCCAGGCGACACCCTCCATCGCGTCGATGCGCCTCCCGAGAGAACCATCTCCATCGTGCGCTGCTTGCCGATCACACGCGCGAGGCGCTGCGTGCCGCCGCCGCCCGGGATGATCCCGAGCGTGATCTCGGGCTGTCCGAACTCCGCCGTCTCGGACGCGACGATCATGTCGCACAGCAGCGCCAGCTCGCAGCCGCCGCCGAGCGCGAAGCCGGACACCGCCGCGATCAGCGGCGTGCGGCAGTCGGCGACGCGCTGCCAGAACGGCATCGTGGACGCCTCCAGCACCTCCTGGAAGGTGCGCTCGATCATCGCCTTGATGTCGGCGCCCGCCGCGAACACCTCGTCGGTCCCGGCGATCACGATGCAGCGCACGGTCTCGTCGGCATCGAGCTCACCGAGGTCGGCGGCGAGCTGCTCCATCACGGCCGGAGAAAGCGCGTTGCGCCGCTCGGGCCGGTTCATCCGCACGACGCCCACCGCTTCGTAGCGCTCGACGGCGACGTCGGCCATCAGCTACTCGGGAATGAGCGCATTGATGCCCGTCGCATGGCGCCCGATGATCAGCTTCTGGATCTGCGACGTGCCTTCGTACAGGGTGGTGACGCGCGCGTCGCGCATGTAGCGCTCGACCGGGTACTCGTCGATGTAGCCGTAGCCACCGTGCACCTGGATCGCGTTGTTCGCGCAGCGCACCGCTGCCTCGGTCGCGTAGAACTTCGCGATCGACGTCTCGAGCGTGTTGGGCCGCTTCTGGTCCTTCAGGTGCCCGGCCCGCCAGACCAGCATCCGCGCGGCGTCGGCGTCCACGACCATCTCCGCGATCAGCTCCTGCACGAGCTGGAAGCTCGCGATCGGGCGGTTGAACTGCTGTCGCTCCTTCGAGTACTTGACCGACTCGTTGACGCAGCCCTGGCAGATCCCGACGCAGCCGGCGGCCACGCTGTAGCGGCCGCGGTCGAGCGCCGACATCGCGATCTTGAAGCCGTCGCCGATCCCGCCGAGCATCTCGTCGTCGGACACCTCGACACCGTCGAGCGCAAGCTCCGCGGTATCGGATGCGCGCAGGCCGAGCTTGCCGTGGATCTCCTGCGACGAGAACCCCGGGCGGTCGGTCGGGACGAGGAAGCACGCGACGCCGCGGTGCTTTTTCTCGGGGTCGGTCTGGGCGAAGATCATCGCCACCTTCGCGTTGTTGCCGAGCGAGATGAACATCTTCGAGCCCGAGATCGACCAGCCGCCGTTCTGCTTGGTCGCGCGGGTGGCGACCGAGGCGGCGTCCGAGCCTGTGCCCGGCTCGGTCAGCCCGAAGCACCCGAGCCACTCGCCCGAGCAGAGCTTGGGCAGGATCTGCGCGCTTCTGCTCCTCGGTGCCCCACTGCTCGATCGATCCGGCGACGAGCGAGGTCTGCACGGACACCACCGTGCGCGCGGAGGAGTCACCGCGCCCGATCTCTTCGACGATCAGGCCGTAGGAGATGTAGTCGAGGCTGCGGCCGCCGTACTCCTCGGCGACCGGCGCCCCCAGGTAGCCCATGTCGGCGATGCGCTTGACGAGGTCGAGGTCGAAGCGCTCGGCCCTGTCGTTCTCCCGCGCGCGGGGGATGATCTCGCGATCGGAGAACTCCCGCGCCGTCTCCTGGATCAGGCGCTGCTCGTCGGTGAGGTCGAGGTTCATCCGCCCTCGAGGAGGATTGCGCCCGTGATCTCGGCCTGGATGTGCTCGGCCAGCAGGTCCGAGACCTTCTGCGTCACCGGGCCCGGGCAGTCGAACTCGAGGCCGTCGAGCGACGAGACGCCCTGCACCTCGCGCAGCGACGACGCGAGGAACAGCTCGCTCGGCCGCCGAGCACGTCACTGACGCTGCAGTTCGCGTCCTCGGTCACGGGTACGAGCCGCATGATCCGCTCACGTGTGATCGATGCGAGCACGCCGGTGTCGAGCTCGGGAGTGTGCAGGTTGCCCTGCGTGTCGACCCAGAAGAGGGTGGAGGTCGGCGCTTCGAGCACGGTGCCGTCGGGCTCGATCAGCAGGGCCTCGTCGGCGCCGTCGCGCTGCGCCAGACGGGTCGCGCGCATGTTGCCTCCGTACGACAGCGTCTTCAGGTGGTTGAGCACGATCGTCGTCTGGTAGCGCACGCCGGAGAGGCTCAGGCCGTGCCGGAACTCGGGCAGCGGCTCGATGATCGCGATGCGCCGTCCGCCGCGCGTCAGAACGAGCCGCAGCGCAGCGTCGTGCGGGCCGTGCGCGTCGATCAGCGCGTCGATCTCGCGCTCGAACGCGGCGCGGTCGTACTCGAGGAAGATCCCCGCCGCGGAGCGGTCGAGCCGGTCGAGGTGATCCGTCATCCCGAAGGGCCGGCCGCCGTACAGCTTCAACATCTCGAAAGCGCCGTCGCCCCTCAGGAACCCGTCGTCGGTGATCGACACCGTCGCCTCGGCCACGGGCGCGATTTGCCCGTCGACCGAACAGGGCAGGGGCATGCCGTCTGTGGAGGTCTTCGCCATCAGCGGGCTAGCTTATCTCGCCTACAAATACCAGGACTGGCAGACCCGGCACGAATCGAGGAGGACCGTGATGAGGAAGCTGATCTATTCGATGGGGGTGTCTCTCGACGGCTTCATCGCTGGGCCGGCGGCGAGATCGATTGGTCGGCACCCGACGAGGAACTGCATCGATTTCACAACCAGCAGGCTCGGGATTTGGGCGCGCACCTGTGCGGACGGCGGCTGTACGAGGTGATGGTCTACTGGGAGACGGCCGACCAAGACCCGTCGCTTCCAGAGCACGAGCTCGAGTTGCGCACATCTGGCAGGCGATGCCGAAGATCGTTTTCTCGAGGAGCCTCGAGAACGTGGAGGGCACTGCCACGCTGGTCAGGGACAACGCTGCCGAGGAGTTGGCGAAACTGAAGCAGCAACCGGGAAAGGATCTGGCCGTGGGCGGCGCCGGCCTGGCCTCCACCTTCATCGAGCTCGGCCTCGTCGACGAGTACCGGCTGTTCGTCAGCCCAGTCGTCCTGGGCGCCGGCACGCCGTACTTTCCTGCCCTGGACGAGAGGATCGACCTGGAGCTGGTCGAGACACGGACGTTTGCGTCTCGCGTCGTCTACCTTCGCTACCGGGCGGCTGGATGAACAGCGAATCGGTGGAAACCCGCATCCTCGATGCGATCCGCGCGATCCCTGAGGGGTTCGTACGAACCTACGGCGACGTGTCACCCGGAGCGCCGCGGCGGGCCGGTCGGATCCTCGCGGGGACCCATGCACCCGACCTACCCTGGTGGCGCGTCGTGCGCGCTGACGGCTCCCTGGCCGTCGGCGAGGAACAGCGCGAGCGGCTGGAAGCCGAGGGGGTGCCCTTCCGGCCAGGATCGAAGGCACGCGTCGACCTGAGGATCGCCCGCATCCCCTGACGATGAGTTCGATGGCGCGCCGCAGTCTTAGGAGTTGCAACCACGAGAAAGGAGCAGCAAATGGGACAGCCAGTTGTCCACTTCGAGGTCATCGGCAAGGACGGCGACAAGCTGCGCAGCTACTACTCCGAGCTGTTCGGTTGGGAGTTCGGAAACACCCTCGGACCGACGAACTACGCGGTCGTGATGCGCGAGGGGAACACGAACGCCGACGGTGTCGGCATCGGAGGCGGCGTCGGAACCGCGCCCGAGGGCTATGACGGCCACGTCACGTTCTACGTCGAGGTTCCCGACGTCGAAGCCGCCCTGGCGAAGGCGGAGAGCCTCGGCGGGACGCGCATGATGGGTCCGGACAAGGTTCCTGAAGCGGGCATCGAAATCGGCCTGTTCACGGACCCCGAAGGTCGCGTGATCGGCGTCGTGAAGTAGCGCTCAGACCGCTTCGACGACCGTCGCCAGGCCCTGGCCGACCCCGATGCACATCGTGGCGAGTCCGCGCTGGGCCCCGCGGCGGCGCATTTCGTAGATCAGCGTGCCGAGCAGGCGGGCGCCGGATGCGCCGAGCGGGTGACCGAGCGCGATCGCCCCGCCGTTCACGTTCAGGCGGTCGGTGTCGAGCTCGAGCTCGCGCGCGCACGCCAGCACCTGGGATGCAAAAGCCTCGTTCAGCTCGACGAGGTCGATGTCGCGGACGCTCAGATCCGCGGCGGCGAGCGCCTTGCGCGCCGCCGGGATCGGGCCGATGCCCATGAAGCTCGGCTCGACGCCGGCGGCACCTGTGGAGACGATGCGCGCCAGCGGCTCGCGGCCCAGCTCTCGCGCGCGCTCAGGACTCGCCAGCACGAGACACGCGGCGCCGTCGTTGATCTGGGAGGAGTTGCCCGCGGTGACCGTGCCTCCCTCACGGAAGACGGTCCGCAAACGACCTAGCTTCTCCAGCGTGGTGTCAGCACGCGGGCCCTCGTCGGAGTGCACGGTCACCGGCTCGCCCTTGGGCTGCGGCACGGCGACCGGGACGATCTCTTCGTCGAAGCGGCCCGCTTCCTGCGCGGCCAGCGCGCGGCGATGGCTCTCCAGCGCAAAGTCGTCCTGGTCTGCACGAGACACATCGAAGCGCTCCGCCACGTTCTCCGCCGTTTCGCCCATCGAGTCGGTGCCGTGCAGCTCGTCCATGCGCGGGTTCACGAACCGCCACCCGATGGTCGTGTCGTAGACGGTCGGGCCCCCGCGCGGGAACGAGCGATCCGCCTTCGGCATCGCCAGCGGCGCGCGGGTCATCGACTCCACGCCGCCGGCCAGTACCAGATCGGCCTCGCCTAGCTTGATCTGGCGGGCGGCCTGGTTGACCGCTTCGAGGCCCGACGCGCAGAGGCGGTTCACCGTCACCCCGGGCACTTCGACGGGCAGGCCGGCGAGGAGCAGGCCCATGCGCGCGACGTTGCGGTTGTCCTCGCCCGCCTGGTTGGTGCAACCCATGTAGACCTCGTCGATCTGCTCGACGGGCAGGCTGGACCGGCCCACCGCGGCGCGGATCACGTGAGCCGCGAGGTCGTCCGGGCGAGCGTTCGCGAGCGCCCCGCCGTAGCGGCCGATCGGGGTGCGCAGCGCGTCGATGACGTACGCCTCGGGCACGCCGGAAACTGTAATGGACCGGTTACACTCGGCC
Organism: uncultured Solirubrobacterales bacterium; assembly: GCA_963762195.1. Lineage (GTDB taxonomy): Bacteria > Actinomycetota > Thermoleophilia > Solirubrobacterales > JBBDJG01 > DASRIA01. Next base: position 194,142 of record CAVXJX010000002.1, read on the forward strand.
GCGTCGCATCATGGACGCTTTTCCCCTCATCGTGCTCGTCGGGATCCTGGTGATCGTTGGGCTGCTCGTGCTGCTCGCGCGGTTCTATCCAGGCACCGGCGCGGACCTGCTCGACTGGCAGCCGACTCGTTCCTACGAGACCGAGGTCGAGCTGGAGATGCAGGACGTCGAGCAGATGCTCGCGGCTCAGAACGAGTACCGGCGCAAGCGGGGGGAGAAGGAGATCAGCGAGGACGAGTTTCGCCTCGACGTCGTGCGCGACGAGGTTCGCAGGGCGACCGAGAACCCCGACTGAGAGGTCGCTACGGGGCGGCTTTGCGCCGCGCGCTGCCGTTGCGCGCTGCACGTACAGGCTTGGATCGCTCGGAGAGGAACTCGTCCAGGAGGCGGGTGACCCGGGTGGGCAGCTCGAGCTGTGGATAGTGCCCGCAGTGCTCCAGTACCTGGACTTCCGCGTGCGGCACCACCTCGGCAAACGCCTGTGCGTGGTCCGCCGGCGTGAGCCGGTCCTCGCTGCCCCACAGCACGAGCACCGGCATCTCGAGCGTTGCGCTGCGCGCCAGCAGCTCGCCGGTGTAGCCGGCCATCAGCGAGCGACCGGTTTCGATCAGGTGCCTGAGCTCGCGTGGGCCGCCGTGCAGATGCACGAAGTGGTCGATCACCTCGCCCATCGCACGCGTGTCGTGAACGAGCCGCTCCTCGAGGAAGTTGCGCAGGGCGGCCTTCACCGCGGGCCGCGCCACCGGGTTGGGCAGGCGCAGCAGAGCGGGCCAGTTGACCCACCGACCCGAGATGGCGTGCCACCACCAGGGCGCGTTGTCGCCCAGGCCGGCAGGCGCGACGAGCACCAGCCGCTCCACGAGCGAGGGGGCCTCGAGGGCGACGGTCAGCGCCATCGCACCGCCGAGCGAATGGCCGACGAAGGCTGCGCTGTCGATCTCGAGCTCGTCGAAGAGCGCGGGGAAGAACTCCCGGTAGCAGCCGATCAGGTCGTCCTCGAAGCACTCGGGCGGGTCGCCGGAGCGCCCGAAGGGCGGCACGTCGATCGCGATCACGCGCCGCTGGCGCGCGAGCGGCGGCACCACCCGGCGCCATGCGTCAGCCGTGTCGCCGTAGCCGTGCAGGAGGACGATCGGCGGAAGCGGGGAGGGGGATCTGCGCGGGCGCGTCGACAACATACGTCTCGCAGCCGGCCACGTCGAGAAGCCTGCCGGCAAGCTGCACGCCGCTGGCATCGAACAAGCCTGGATGTCTCACGGCTCTCGACACCCCTATGGCGTCAGCAGACTGCCGTCGTTGGCACGTTCATCTAGCTCCCCCGCCCTGACCGATCCTCGTCCCCAACATGTATAGACGATGCGTCAGGCCGGCACATGAGCGCGGCGGCTAACCTCGGGGCGCATGCTTTGTCCAAACTGCATGTCTCCTTACATAGAGCCCCTGCCGGACGACCCGGAGGGCGGTCCGCCTCCGGACGAGCCCGTGATGCGCTGCACCGAGTGCGAGTACGCGGCTCCGCGCTCGGAGTTCGTGCCTGAGAACTACCGCTGAGCGGCAAACCTCCTAAAAGCGGTAGGAATTTGGGCTAATCTGACGTTTCCTTCCCTTTCCCGGACCGCCCAGGCAGGAGGTACCCAGATGGCCGATTACGCCAAGGACGTACTCGTCGAGACCCAGTGGGTCGAGGACCACCTCGACGACGACTCCATCCGGATCGTCGAGGTGGACGAGAACCCCGCGCTGTACGCGGAGTCGCACATACCCGGAGCGATCGGCTTCGACTGGCAGAAGGATCTGCAGGACCAGGTAAAAAGAGATTTCTTGGGACCGGACGAGTTCGGCAAGCTGTTCGGCTCGCGGGGCGTCTCGAACGACCACACGGTCGTGCTCTACGGGGACCGCAACAACTGGTTCGCCGCGTACACCTACTGGTACCTGAAGTACTACGGGCACGACAACGTGAAGCTGATGAACGGCCCGCGCGAGAAGTGGATCAACGAAGGGCGCCCGACGAGCAGCGACAAGCCTTCGCACGGCGCGGTCACCTTCAAGGCACAGGCTCCAGACAACTCGATCCGCGCCCTCCGCGGCGAGGTGCTCGAGCTGGTCGGCGGCGACACCAAGCTCGTCGACGTGCGCTCGCCGCAGGAGTTCTCGGGCGAGCTGATCGCGATGGCCGGCTACGAGCAGGAGGGCGCGCAGCGCTCCGGACACATCCCGGGCGCGGCCAGCGTGCCGTGGGCACAGGCGGTCAACGAGGACGGCACGTTCAAGTCCGAGGGCGACCTCAAGGACCTGTACGGCGGCAAGGGCGTGCTAGACGGCGCGGACATCGTGACCTACTGCCGGATCGGCGAGCGCTCGGCCCACACGTGGTTCGTGCTGCACGAGCTGCTGGGCATCGACGCCGTCAGGAACTACGACGGCTCCTGGACCGAGTGGGGCAACATGGTCGCGGTGCCTGTAGAGAAGGACGTGTAGCTAGCCGCGCTGGATTTACTACCCGTGCGGTAGCAAAGTCAGCACGGCGCGAGCGGTCCCGCCACCGTGGTCGATTTTGCTCCCATGACGAGTAAAAGTGACCACGGCGCGGGCGGAGCGCCCCGTCGCTACCTGGTTTTCGTCGAGCTACAGCATCGGTCGCAGCCGCTCGAGCATCCCGGTGAGGATCCGGGCGGTTGCGCCCCAGATCAGGTGGCCGCCGACCGTGTACGTGTCGGTCCGGATCGGCACTCCGCGGCGGATCAGGCGCTTCTTCTCGTAACCGGCGAGCAGGTCGGACAGCGACACCTCGACGATCTCGTCGACTTCGACCGGGTTTGGGCGGAAGGCGCCGCCGGGGACGGTCAGGCCGACGAAGGGGTAGATCACGTAGTTGGTCACGAAGGTGCCGGTTGGAGGCAGCGCGCCGACGACGTCGACGACGTCGCGCATCAGCCCGATCTCCTCCTCGGCCTCGCGGAGGGCCGTCTCCCGCAGCTCTTCGTCGGGATCCCGGCGGCCGCCGGGAAACGAGATCTCGCCGGCGTGCCGGCGCATGTCGGCGGGGCGCTTGGTGAAGACAGCCGTCAGGTCGCCGTCCTGGACGTAGAGGGGAACGAGGACCGCGGCCTCCGTGTTGCCCGCAGCGCTCATCTTGACCGTCTCGGCTGGATCGAGCAGCAGCTCCCCCAGCCGGGTCGCGTAATCGGTGGACGCAGTCATCGCGGTGCGAATATACGTGGCATGGACGCGCTGCTGATCGTGGACTTCCAGAACGACTTCACACCCGGTGGGGCATTGCCGGTCGAGCGCGGGGACGAGATCGCGGCGCCGATCAACGCGCTCGCCGAGCGCTTCGAACTCGTCGTCGCAACCCGCGACTGGCATCCGCCCGATCACGGGTCCTTCGCGGGGGTGGAGGTGGACCCTGGAGAAGTGGGAGGGCATCGACCCGCCCGGCATCTGGCCGGTCCACTGCGTCCAGGACACGCCTGGGGCGGAGCTGCACGCGGCACTCGACCGGTCACAGGTGGACCTGGTGATCGACAAGGCCCAGGACCCGAACACGCAGGGCTACTCGGCCTTCCACGGCGGGCAACCTCGCGGCGGTGCTGCGCGAGCGCGGCGTGGATCACCTCTACGTCGCCGGCCTCGCGACCGACTACTGCGTGAAGAACACGGTGCTCGACGCCGTGAAGCTCGGCTTCGGCGTGACGGTCGTCGAGGACGCCGTGCGCGGCATCGAGGTCAAGCCTGGCGACATCGAGCGGGCGAGGGAGCAGATGCGCGGCGCGGGCGCCGGATTCGTGACGTCCCACGAGCTGCTTGCCCGCGTGACCTAGGCGCCGTGCGGCGGGACGTCTTCTCCGCCCGCGTACGGGTACCACCAGTCCTTCGCCGCGACCTCGGTCTCGATGTGGACGTGCTTGGTCTCCTGGAAGGCCTCGAGTCCCTCCACGCCCAGCTCGCGCCCGATGCCCGGACTGCTTCATCCCGCCGAACGGCCCGGCGTCGTTGTCGGTGAGCGGATCGTTGAACCACACGGTGCCGGCCTTCAGCTCCCGCATGCAGCGCACGACGTTCCCGATGTCTCGCGTGTAGACGTTGGCGCCCAGCCCGTAGCGCGTCGAGTTCGCAAGCTCGATCGCCTCGTCGAGGCTCGACACCGGGACGATCGGCGCGACGGGCCCGAACGTCTCCTCGCGCAGCAGGTCGGTCTCGAGCGGCGCCCCCGTGATGACCGCGGGGCCGAAGAAGTGTCCCCGGTCGCGCCCCGTGTCCGGCCCGCCGGTGAGCAGCGACGCCCCCGCGCCGACCGCACGCTCCACCTGCGCCGCGACCTTGTCGCGCTGCTGTGCGGACACCATCGGGCCGATGTCGGTGCTGGGGTCCATCGGATCGCCCATGACCAGGCGTCTGCGTGTAGTCGACGAACTCGCGCACGTAGTCGTCGTACACGTCGCGCATCACGTAGAAGCGCTCGGCCGACGTGCAGACCTGCCCGGCGTTCAGGTACGCCGCCCAGGCGCCGCCCTTCGCGGCCACCGCGATCTCGTCGGCCACGTCGGAGCACACGATGAAGGGGTCCTTGCCGCCCATCTCGAGGTTCACGCGCGCGACGCGCTCCGCGCACGCGACCGCCACCCGCTTGCCGGTCTCCACGGACCCCGTGAATGCGATGCAGTCGACACGCTCGTCTCGCACGATCGCTTCACCCACGTCACCCGCGCCGGCCACGAGGTTCACGACGCCGGCGGGCAGGTGCTCGAAGACAGGGCGCGAGCATGAGGGTGGACAGCGGAGTCAGCTCGGATGGCTTGCAGACCGTCGTGTTGCCGGCCGCGAGCGCCGGCGCGAGCTTCCACGCGAGCAGCAGCAGCGGGTAGTTCCAGGGCACGATGCACCCGACGACGCCCATCGGCTCCTTGACGACGAGGGCCAGCTGCGTGGACTCGATCGGCGGGATCACGCGGCCGGCGTGGTTGCGGCCGATCTCCGCGTAGTAGTCGAACACGGCAGCGGTCCAGCCGACCTCGTCGGAGTTCTCGACGAGCGGCTTGCCGCCCTCGCGCGTCATCGTCTGCGCGAGGTCTTCCGTGCGGGCACGCATGCGGGCGGCAACCTCGTGGAGCATCTCGCCGCGCTCGAGCGCGGGCGTCGCCGCCCAGGCGCGCGCGGCCTCGCGGGCCGCCGCGATCGCGGCGTCGGTCTGGGCCGGCGAGGCCGCGCCCACCGTGGCGATCGTCTCCTCGGTGTAGGGGTTCTCGACTGCGAGTGGGGTCCCCTCGCCGGGGACCTGCTCGCCGCCGATCAGCAGACGCGTCTCGAAGCTAGGCACGCCGCACCTCGTCGTTGATCTCGACGTCGCCGGTGAGCACGCGGTGCACCGGGCACTTGCCTGCGATCGCGCTGCAGCTTCTCGAGCTGCTCCTCCGACACGTCGCCCGGAACCTCGACGAGGACGTCGAAGCGAGACGTTCCCTTCGGGTCGAGCTTGTAGTCGACGTCGACCGCCACGTCGCCGACGTCCCACTCCTTGCGCTCGGCGTACATCTCGACCGTGATCGCCGTGCACGAGGCGAGGCTCAGCGCGAGCAGCTGCGTCGGCTCCGGGCCCGCGTCCGTGCCGCCCTGCTCGGGCGGCTCGTCCGCGATCAGCGTGTGCTTCCCGGCCGTGAGGCTGTGCGCGTAGCCCTTGCGGCGGCGAGCGCTGACCCTCACTTGCCCGCGTCCCTCGAACAGGTGCGGGTCCGGCACGTCGGCGAAGCGCGCCATCGCGAACAGCAGGTCCGATGCGCGGTTCACGAACTCCAGGACGACGGAGTCGCCGAGCTCCTCCGTTCGCGCCAAGCCCACGATGCGGCGCTCGGCCCGGCGCAGCACCGCGCGCGCGACGTCGAGCTGGGCCGAGAGCTGCGTGCCGCCGGGGATGACGAACTTCGGCGGCAGGTCCACCTGGTCCATGTAGCGGTCGATCGCCTGCTCGAGCCACGCGACCATGCCCGCCTCGAGCCGGCTGACTCCGCCCTCGAGGCGCCCGCGTGCCTCGGGCGCGGTCGCCAGCTCGGCGCCCGCCACGAAGAGGTCGTTCTGCAGGTGGAGCAGGTCGTTTGCGAGCTGGGGCTGGTCGGCCGCCAGCGCCCGCGCGAGCCCCAGCACGGACGTGGTCTCGTCGAGGGATCCGTACGCCTCCGTGCGGGCGTCATGCTTGTCCACGCGGCCTCCGTACCAGAGGGAGGTCGTGCCATCGTCACCCTTGCGCGTGTAGATCTTCACTGGTCGGCAAAGTACTTGAACGCACTTCCCAAAGGAGCCTCGCGATGAGATTCGGGATCTTCTACGAGCACCAGATGCCGCGGCCGTGGGCCGAGAACGCCGAGGAGAAGCTCCTGACCGACGCGCTCGACCAGGTCGAGCTCGCCGACAAGGTCGGCATCGACTACGTGTGGGAGGTCGAGCACCACTTCCTCGAGGAGTACTCGCACTCGAGCGCGCCCGAGGTGTTCCTCGCCGCCGCGAGCCAGCGGACCAAGAACATCCGCCTCGGCCACGGCATCGTGCAGATCCCGCCGGGCTTCAACCATCCGGCGCGCGTCGCGGAGCGCATCGGCGACGCTCGACCTGATCTCCGGCGGGCGCGTCGAGTTCGGCACCGGGGAGTCGAGCTCGCAGACGGAGCTCGGCGCCTTCGGCGTCGACCGCGACGACAAGCGGGCGCAGTGGGAGGAGGGCGTCGACGCGATCACCCGCATGTTCGTGGAGGAGCCGTTCGGCGGCTACGACGGGCGCTTCATCTCGATGCCGCCGCGCTCGGTGGTGCCGAAGCCCAAGCAGAAGCCGCACCCGCCGCTGTGGGTCGCGTGCAGCCGGCGCGAGACGATCCTGCTGGCCGCCCGGCGCGGCATCGGGGCGCTCACGTTCGCGTTCATCGAGCCGGAGGAGGCGAAGGAGTGGGTCGACTCCTACTACGGGCTGATCCAGTCCGACGAGTGCATCCCGGCCGGCTTCGCGGTCAACCCGAACTTCGCCGTCGTGCTGCCGATGATGCTGCACAAGGACGAGGCGACGGCGATCGAGCGCGGCATCGACGGCGCGCACTTCTTCGGCTACTCGCTCGCGCACTACTACGTGTTCGGCGACCACCGGCCCGGCATCACGAACGTGTGGGACGAGTTCCAGGAGCACCGTGCCGAGTACGGCTTCGCGCGCGAGATCATCAACGCGGACGACGGCCCGCTTGGGAGTCAAGATCCTCCAGCAGGGCCTCGGCTCGCTGCGCGGGGCGATCGGGACGCCCGAGCAGGTCGTCGAGCTGGTCGAGCGCTACCGGCAGGCGGGCGTCGACCAGGTGATCTTCGTTCAGCAGGCCGGACCCAACCAGCACGAGCACATCTGCGAGTCGCTCGAGCTGTTCGGCAAGAAGGTGCTGCCGCATTTCACGAAGGGGCGCGAGGAGCGCGAGGCGGCGAAGCGCGAGCGGCTGGCGGAGGCCTGCGAGCGGGCGCTGGCGCGGCGCGACCCCGCCCGCCCGGCGAACCCGGACTACGTGATCACGCCGCGCGGCGAGCCGACGTCCGCGCAGGCGATCGCGGCGGCGCGCCAATCGGGACGCCAACGGCGCGCGGCGAACGGCGAAGGACCTGATCGGCGCTCGGCTCCAGCACGCAGGCGAGTCGCTGTTCGCCGCGTTCGTGCGCGGCCGCACCGACGAGCAGCTCGAGCGCACGGTCGGCTCCGACCGCGGGCTGCGCATGATCTTCAAGGGGATGGAGCGCGCCTTCGTGCCCGAGAAGGCGAACGGCTTCTCCGGGCGAGGTCCAGTACGAGCTGACCGGCAGCAACGGGCCCAAGCGATGGGTGCTGCGGATCGAGGACGGGCAGCGGGCGGTGACCGAGCCGGGCACTGCGCAGAACCCGGTCGTCACGTTCCGTACGTCCGTGCCGATGTTCGCGCGCATCGCCTCACAGGAGGTGCATCCCGCGAAGGCGATGATGGAGGGAGACCTCGAGATACACGGCGACTTCGAGGTCGCCGGGCGCCTCGCCGAGATGTTCGGCCAGGACTCCCTCGTCTAGAGCGGGTTGAAGAGCAGGCCGCTGAGCAGCTTCGGATAGAAGTACGTCGACTTCGGCGGCATGGTCTCGCCGGCCTGCGCGACCGCCTGCACCTGCTCGATCGGCGTCGGGCGCAGCAGGAACGCGACGTCGTACTCGCCGGAGGCGAGCAGCTCGCGCGCCTGGTCGAGGTCGCGCGCGTATGCCAGGCCGTGCTGGTGTGAGATGTCCTCCTCGGTGAGGCCGAGCGTGTCCTCCAGCACGAGCTTCTCCAGCACGGCCGTGTCGAGGCTCCGGTAGCTCGGCGAGCGATCGGCAAGCGCACGGTCGACGGGGTCTGGCGATCCGAGCCGCAGGCGCAGCGAGCGCCCGCTCTCGTCCAGATAGCCGTACGTGGGCGCCGCCGTTGCCGCCCTCGGGCACGACATGCGCCGGGTCGACCTCGTCGACCTCGAAGTCGCGCTGCAGCTCCTCCTCGAGCCGGGCGCGGCGATCGTCCTCCAGCTTGCCGACGAGACGGTGGGTGGGGAAGACGGTCAGGCCCGGGTCCGACATCGACACGAGGCACATCAGCACGTAGTTGTGGTCGCCCTCGCCGCCGATCTCCTGCGCGTACGTGCGCGCGGTCTCGTAGCGGTGGTGGCCGTCTGCGATCAGCAGCTCGGAGTCGGCGAGCGCCGCCTGCACGCGTTCGATCGCCTCCGGGTCTGCGACCCGCCACAGGCGGTGCACGGTGCCGTCGTCGTCGGTCACCTCGCCCCACGGGGCCGACTCGGTGGCCGGCTCGAGCGCCGACCATGCCTGGCCCGACGGGATCGTCGTACAGCGAGAAGATCGGCGACAGGTTGGCGCGGGTGGCGCGCATCAGCTGCAGCCGGTCCTCCTTGGCGGCGGGGTGAGTGCGCTCGTGCGGGCGGATCGTGCCGGGGCCGTAGTCGGTGATCCGCACGCGGCAGAAGAATCCGTGGCGCACGCGCTCGGTCCCGTCCGGCGCGCGGTAGGTCTGCGTCAGGGCCCACAGCGCGGGCTCGCGGTCGCGCGTCAGCACGCCGTCCATCTGCCACTGCTCGAACAGCTCGGCGGCGTGCGCGTACGGGTCGTCGCCCTCCGGGAGGTCGATCTCGACGACGTTGTGCGGGTTGCGCGACGCCAGGTCGCGGCGCAGGTCGGCGTCGATCACGTCGTACGGCGGAGCGGCGAGGCGATCGAGCGGACCGGCGCCGTCGGCGTAGTGGATTGCGCGCAGGGGCTGGACGTCTGCCATCGGCCGCGCAACTTAGCGCACACGGCGTCAACTCGACGAATGTGCGAGGCAGGTTCGGGCTTTGGTCGGGCCCGTGCCGATAGGACGGGGAAAGGTCAGTGGAGGACAACTCAACGGAAGGGACGCCTATGACTCCCCGCCTCTTAATGACAGTGGGCGGCGTCGTGCGTCCTCGTGTTGACAGGACTGGCCACTGTGCTGGTCGCCGGCAAGGCAAACGACTCGAACAAGGCAGCGGCGACCGCTGGGTCGGTGGAAAGCGGATCGATCGCGGTCGGCGATCCGATCCCGAAGCCGACCGGCAAGACCGTGCTGCGCTTCACCGGTGTGGAGTCCGGCAATGCCGGCGCGCACGCGACCGAGGTCGACCTTCGCACGCTGGAGCAGATGCCGCAGGTGAAGCTGCGGATCCGTGAGCCGTTCCTCAAGCGCGATGTGAGCTTCAGCGGCGTTCGGATGTCGGATCTGCTGGCGATCATGGGCGTGTCGCCCTCTGCCGGCAGGATCTACATGCACGCGCTCGACGACTACCACGTCACATTCACCCGGGACCAGCTGGCCTCGTCCGGCGCCGTCCTGGCAACGCGCGCCAATGGCGCGAAGATCGCGATCAAGGACGGCGGGCCGATCCGCATCGTCCTTCCACGCTCCGGCAAGGTGGCTGACAACACCGACAACTGGATCTGGAGCGTTGACCGCATGAGCGCGTCACGCTGAGTCACGAGCGGCCGCGCGACGAGGTCGACGGCGGTCGCTCCGAAGCACTTCGTCGGCCGTCGCAGCCGAGTCGTCTACGGGCTCTGTCGTCGTCGCACTCGTGGTGCTGCTCTTGGCGCTCGAGGTCCTGCTGTTTCGGTCCTACACCGCGAGCGAGCGCACGACGCGTGAGTTCTCGGACACGACGAACGCGACAGCGGCTCTGTCGAACGTCCAGCGTGAGACGCTTCTTCTGAGCAGCCACGGTGCTCAAGCTCGAGCGGCGCAGCGACTTCCGTGCGATCGAACTGCGCTCGGATGTTCCTCGAACGCCAGCTCGCCGTCCTCGGAGCGAGCCAGCGAGGGCGAACCGCTCGATCGCGACTGCGCTGCGGCGCATTCATCGGTCTCATCGCTGCCTTCTCGAAACGCCTGCGAGCCGCCCGCCACCAACCGCTGCCTCAGGCGCGCTCGCGGCTGACCGCCTCGCTCACCGAGCGTCGAGCGGCGGGTGAAGAACCTGTACGACGAACAGGAGCACGCGCAGTATGCAGCGCTGGGCGACACCCTTCGCGGCGGCGAGCGCAGTCAGCGGCTGATCGCGGGGCTTGCCACGTTCGCGCTGTTGCTGGCGGTGGTGCTCGCCGTCTTCCTGCGCCGCAGCATCCGGCGCAGCTTTCAGCGCGCCTATGCGGCGCTGGCGACCGAGGTTCAGGAACGCGCGGTGCTGCAGGAGCAGCTCACCCACCTGGCCTTCCACGATCCGCTGACCGGTCTTCCGAACCGCCGCAGCCTCGATCGCGGACCTGGAGCAGGGATTCGCTGACGCGACGGCCGAGCGGCCGTTGGTCCTCCTGCTCTCCGACCTCGACGGCTTCAAGGCCTACAACGACACGTTCGGTCACCCGGCCGGCGACGCTCTCCTCGATCCGGCTCGGGCACAATCTCGCCGCCGCGGTGGAGCCCTACGGCTCGGCGTATCGCATGGGCGGCGACGAGTTCTGCGTGCTGGCCGCATCGGCAGGCACGGCGCCGAGGCTCTCGCGCTGACGGCCACGGCCGCGCTCTCGGAGCACGGCGAGGGCTTCTCGATCACGGCGTCGTGCGGGTCGGTGTCGCTGCCCACGGAGGCGCACGGACGCGGCCGAGGCGCTGCGCATGGCGGATCAGCGCATGTACGCCCGCAAGAACCTGGACAGTCGCGCCTCGGCGGGTCGGCAGAGCACCGACGTGCTGCTGCGCGTGCTCTCGGAGCGAAGCCCGGACCTGGGGATCCACCTGAGCGAGGTGACGGCGCTCGCCCACGCCGTGGCCACGAAGGTCGAGCTGCCCGAGGATCAGCTGGCGCCGCTGCTCCAGGCCGCGTCACTGCACGACGTGGGCAAGTCGGCGATCCCGGACGAGATCCTGAACAAGCCGGGCCCGCTCGAACGACGAGGAGTTCGAGTTCATGCGCCGTCACACGGTGATCGGGGAGCGCATACTCGGAGGCGCTCCCGCGTTGGCGAACGCGGCCAAGCTGGTGCGCTCGAGTCACGAGCGGTTCGACGGCGGCGGCTATCCGGACGGGCTCCGCGGGGACGAGATACCCCTCGGTGCGCGGATCATCGCCGTCTGCGACGCGTACGACGCGATGACCTCGGACCGGCCCTACCGCGCCACGATGAGCATCGAGGCCGCGCTCTCGGAGCTCTGCGGTTGCGCGGGCACGCAGTTCGACCCCGCGGTCGTCGACGCATTTCGGGCCGTGCTCGCAGAGCGCGAGCACCTGCCTCGGCTCGTCGCGACGCTCGCCGTAGGTCGCCGGGAACGTCGACCACGACCTTGCCGGTCGCGCGCCGCTCGTCGATCACGCGCATCGCGTCGGCTCCCTCGGCGAGCGGGAAACGCTCGCCGATCAGCGGTCGCACGGTGCCGTCGTCGATCATGCGATCGAGTGCCGCGCCGATCTCGCCGTTGAGCTCCGGCTTCGACATCACGTAGCCGCCCCAGCCCGCGCCAACCACCTCGGTGTTGCGCAGCAGCAGGCGGTTCACCTTCACCTCCGGGATCGAGCCGCCGGTGAAGCCGACCACCACGACGCGGCCGTCCTCGCGCAGCGAGCGCAGGCTGTCGGTGAAGCGATCGCCGCCGACCGGGTCGAGCACGACGTCGACGCCGCCGCCGGTCAACTCGACCGCCTGCTCGCGCCAGGGGCCGTCGGAGCGCACGACCTCGTCGGCGCCGGCGTCGCGCGCGACCTGCTCCTTCTCGTCGCTCGAGACGACGGCGACCGTGGTCGCGCCGAGGCCCTTTGCGACCTGCAGCGCGGCGGTGCCCACGCCGCCCGCGGCGCCGTGGACGAGCACGCGCTCGCCCTCCGCCAGCCGGCCGCGCAGCTTCAGCGCGAAGTAGGCGGTGTGGTAGTTGAGGATCAGCGCGGCGCCCTGCGCGAAGTCGAGCGGCTCCGGCAGCGCGAAGGTCATGAACGTTGGCGCGACCGCGACCTCGGCGAGGCCGCCGAGCGCGGTGAAGGCGGCGACGCGGTCGCCCTCGCTGAAACCCGAGCCGTCGGGCGCCGAGCGCACCGTGCCCGCGACCTCGGCGCCGGGCACGAACGGCAGGTCGGGCTTGTACTGGTAGAGGCCCCGGGTCTGCAGCACGTCCGGGAACGACACCGCGGCGGCGCTGCACGTCGATCACGACGCCCTCGCCGGGCGTCAGCATGTGACTCGCCTCGGGCTCCGGGACCTCGGCGAGCCTCGATGCCGTCGGGACCGGAGAGCTCGGTGAGCTGAAGGGCGCGCACGGCGCGGGATGCTATCCCGTCGTCACTCGAGTCCGAGTCGGCCCATCGGGGCGGCCGGAATCGAACCGGCGACCTCATGCTCCCAAAGCATGCGCGCTACCAGGCTGCGCCACGCCCCGTCTCCTCCAGTGTAAGCCGGGGATACCCTGACCCATGGATCCCGATGCGGCGCGTGACTTCCTTCGTGAGAACCACCGTGGCGTGCTGGCAACGCGACGCTCCGCCGGAGGCATCCAGCAGAGCCCCGTGATCGCCACCGTCGACGCCGAGGGCCGTGTGGTGATCAGCAGCCGCGAGACGGCGTTCAAGACCAAGAACCTGCGGCGCGACCCGTGGGCGCAGCTCTGCGCGTTCACGGACAAGTTCTTCGGACCGTGGATCTATGTCGAGGGCACGGCCGAGGTCGTGTCGCTCCCGGAGGCGATGGACCTGCTGATCGATTACTACAAGCGCTTTCCGGGCGAGAATCCGGACTGGGACGACTACCGCGCGCGCATGGAGCGCGAGAAGCGCGTGCTCATCCGCATCTCGATCGAGCATGCCGGACCTGACCGCCAGGGCTGAGCGACCTACGCGTCAGGGTACGAATATGCCCTGCGTCTCGAAGAGCGTCGCGCCCGAGGCTCCGGCGACGCCGGTTCCACCGCCGTCGTAGACCTGGACCTGTCCGAGCTGCCACGTGGCTCGCTTGCCCTCGACGACGGTTCCCGGCACGATGGCGTTGAAGGTCGTTGTTAGCTCGCACGACCCGCCGACCGAGGGGCTGGCGGTCGTGGTGCACTGGACGGTCACAGGGAACTCCGTGTCGAGTGACGTCGCGGCCTCGTTCTGCAGCGACCCGTTCTGCCGATCTGTGATGCGGACCGGTCCCCGCAACTGCAGCTGGCCGCCATAGTCCGTCGAGTTGCTCTTCAACCGCACGTCGGTGAGCGACATCGAGAGGCTCACATCAGCGTCATTCGGGGGCGTATTCAAGTCTCCGGGAACTGCTCTGTAGATGACGGAGCCGACCGACCCGGTACCGACGGTCAGGAAGTTCGACGTTCCGGCCGGTGCGCTGCACGAGGGCGAGGCGAGGGGCGCACCATGAGTGCGGTCCGGTGACACGCACTGCCTGTAGGCGGGGACGAGGGAGAACCGCCCCGGGCTGGCGCCCAGAGGGCGGACATGGCCCCGCGGAAACTGCGCGTCCATGCCGGCTCGTAGGGCCGTGCGACTGACCACCCCGTAGGGCACGGGGTGAGACCGGTAGGAGAACAAGCCGTCGTCCCAGGTGAGGTCGAAGATCCTGCTGCCGGCCGGATTGAGCTCGGTGATGATGCCGGCGCTGCCCCATGCCATCAGCCAGTTGCCCCCGGGCAGCTTGCGCGAGCTGCCGCAACAGAGCGCGATGGGAATCGTGGCCGGGTCGTTCTTCTGCTCCACCAGCGTGGCCGTGCGGGCGTTCAGGTCGAGGACGTACCGGACGGCCCGTGCCTGTCGGGTGGTCCCGTCCCCGCCGAAGCCGTTGTCGTGCAGCGTGATGCTTCCGTCAGCCACGTCACGGACGTCGTGCTGCCCGAGGATGCTGCCGCCGGCCGTGAAGATCGGGTCGTTGATGACGGTGAGGCTCCCCGGAGCAGTCGTCCCACCGATCTTCCACTCGACGGACCCGTTGCTCTTGCGCACGCTGTAGACGGCGTTGAGGTGGCGGAACGACATCAACACGTCGTCGCCTTCCGGCTCTGCAGAATTGATGTGGTACGGGTCGAGCAGGCCGCTCGGTTCCGCCGCGGAGCACCACATGGAGGGAACTTCGTTCAGCGAGATGTGTTCCAGCGCCCACCACGTCCACACGACCGTGCCGCTGGGGGTCACCTCCTGAACGCCGTTGTCCAGGATGGGCACGTTCGAGTGGCCGCAGTAGCTCTGGCCGGGGACTGTCCTGTATGTGGTGATCAGGTAGTTCCCGTTTGCCTGGAGCAGGAACTCGTGCGGATCGATGTCCACACCCGTGGGCTTGATGGTGCGGATGAGCGAGCCGTCGAGCCGGCGCTCCTCGCCACCTGCGTCCCCTCCGCGTAGTGAAGCTGGATTGCCGTTCGGGAAGACCAGGAAGTCCGTTTGCTGTTGAGTCGCCTTCCGCCACCACACAGGCACACCGTTGCCGTCGAAGATGAACATGTAGTTGACGGAAATGCCGGGAGGTGGGGGGGCGAAGTTCGTCCTGGCCAGCGGGGCTGCGGTGAACCACTCGGACTGCGACTGGCCGAAGCGGCGAAACGTCCACCGGGGAACATCAGAGGGCAGACAGCGCACGTTGTAGGACGCAGACGTGGCGCCCGAAGTCGCGGTGATCCCGAATGACTGTCCCGCCTGCAGCAACACTTTTGCGGAGAAGGTTCCTCCGCGCGGCCCCTGGCCGTCGACGTCGACGAGCGTTCCCGACGGGGACGACACGTCGACCGTCACCGGCGTGCTGTTCGAGCAGCGCAGCACGTAGTCGGGGACGCCCGGGTCGAATGCCGGATACAGCGCGGGCGAAGTGGATATGGCGAGGGTCGGTGCCTGTGCGCCGGCCGCGTTGGGCAGCGTCAGCCCAATCACAGTCGCGATCACCGCGAGAGCGACAGAAATCCCTGGCCGATACCCCTGGACTGCCATAAGCCTCCTACCGCGCAACCTGACGGTTGGCACGGCCGATGTCAACCGTCCGGGGCGGTTTTTGAGACCGGAGCCTGGCGGTAGCCTTCGCCTCCGGACGCCCCCGTAGCTCAGTGGACAGAGCGGCTGCCTTCTAAGCAGCGGGTCGCAGGTTCGAATCCTGCCGGGGGCACTCCCGGAAAGCGGCCTAACCGCGGGGTTGGCTCGGACCGTAGATCGCGCCGAGCCAGACCGACAGGAGGACGTCGAGGACCTCGGTCCTCGGCGATCGCGGGCTCGTGCCCGGCGAAGGTCGCGTGCAGCACCCGCTCGTTCATCGAGTTCAGCGCGATCGCGAGGTCGCGCGCCGGGACGCCGGCGGGCGCCGCGCCGCGCGCGCGCTCGGCCTCGATCGCGGCGGTCGTCTCCTGGACGAACCCCTCCATGACGCGCGCCCAGAGCTCGCGGACCTCGGCGCTGGTCGCGCGCGCATCGGCGGCGGCGAGCGATCACGGCGCGGTGCGACCGGAACGTCTCGAAGATGGCCGTGATCCCGTGGCGCAGCCAGCGCGGCGGGTCCTCGGCGAAGCGCTCGAGCGCCTCGCCGCGGTTCGAGCGCGCCTCCTCGACCATGCGGTCGAGCAGCGTCAGCAGGACGGCGTCCTTGGAGGGGAAGTAGAAGTAGAACGTCGGGCGCGAGATGCCGGCGCCGCGGGCGAGGTCGTCGACCGAGATCTCGTGCAGCGGCCGCTCCTCGAGCAGCCGCTCGGCGGTCTCGAGGATCGCGCGCTCGCGGTCGTCGCCGCTGGCGCGGCGGGCGCGCCGGCCGCGGCTGGGAGCGTCGGGTGGGCGGATGGACGTGGCCATGGCGCCGATCTTACAGGACGTCGAGCGTGACCAACGTCACGTTGACCTTATCGACAGTGTGTTGATAATCTCCGCAACCCATGGAACCCGCGACCGCACTGGCAACCGAGACCGCAACGCCGCCGAGCTGCGCTGCCCGAGCCGTCGAGCACGTCGACGTCCTGATCGTCGGCGCCGGCCTCTCCGGCATCGGCGCCGCCTGCCACCTGCAGGCACGAGCTGCCCGGCAAGAGCTTCGCGATCCTCGAGGCGCGCGACGCGATCGGCGGCACCTGGGACCTCTTCCGCTACCCGGGCATCCGCTCGGACTCCGACATGTTCACGCTCGGCTACTCGCTTCCGGCCCTGGAAGGAGGCGAAGGCGATCGCCGACGGCCCGTCGATCCTGCAGCTACGTCCGCGAGACCGCGCGCGAGTACGGCGTCGACCAGCACATCCGCTTCCACCACCGCGTCGTCGCGCGCCGAGTGGTCGACGCGACGACGCGCGCTGGACGGTCGAGGCCGAGCGCACCGACACGGGCGAGACGGTTCGCCTGACCTGCGGCTTCCTCTTCGGCTGCACCGGCTACTACCGCTACGACGAGGGCTTCACGCCGCGAGTTCGAGGGCATCGAGCGCTTCGAGGGCGAGATCGTCCACCCGCAGCACTGGCCCGAGGACCTCGACTACGCCGGCAAGCGCGTCGTCGTGATCGGCAGCGGCGCGACCGCGGTGACGCTCGTCCCGGCGATGGCCGAGCGGGCCGCGCACGTGACGATGCTCCAGCGCTCGCCGAGCTACGTCGTCTCGCTGCCCGGCGCGCGACCCGATCGCCGACTTCCTGCGCCGGCTGCTGCCGGCGAAGGTCGCCTACCCGATCGTGCGCTGGAAGAACGTGCTGCTCGCCACGCTCTTCTTCCGCGCTCAGCCGGCGGCCGGCCGAAGTTCATGAAGGCGCTGATCCGCAAGGGCGTCGAGCGCCGGCTGCCCGCCGGGCTACGACGTCGACACGCACTTCAAGCCGCGCTACAACCCGTGGGACCAGCGCGTCTGCCTGGTGCCCGACGGCGACCTCTTCGAGGCGATCCGCAACGGCAGCGCCTCGATCGTCACCGACCGCATCGAGACGTTCACCGAGAAGGGGCTGCAGCTCGAGTCCGGGCGACGAGCTCGAGGCCGACATCATCGTCACCGCGACCGGCCTGAACCTGCTGATGCTCGGCGGCATGCAGATCGCCGTCGACGGCGCGGAGCTCGATCTGCCCGAAGACCGTCGCCTACAAGGGCATGATGTTCAGCGGCGTGCCGAACCTGGCATTCGCGCTCGGCTACACGAACGCGTCGTGGACGCTGAAGTGCGACCTCGTCGCGCGAGTACGTCTGCCGGCTGCTCAACCACATGGACGAGCACGGCTACAGCGCAGTGCACGCCGCGCGCCCCGGCCCCTCGGTTGCCGAGCGAGCCGTTCATCGACCTCAAGTCCGGCTACGTGCTGCGCTCGATCGACGACCTTCCCGAAGCAGGGCGACAGGGCGCCGTGGCGGCTGCACCAGAACTACGCGCGCGACGTGCTGCTGCTGCGCCACGGCGCGATCGAGGACGAGGCGATGGAGTTCTCGCGCAACGGCTCCAGGGTGCAAGCGCAAGAGCGCGTCGCCGCGTAGCGGTTCCTGCATCCGCCGGACTGACACTTGCCCGGCGCCTCTCCATAATCAGCGGCGGTCCATGACCCCGCCCGTGTACCTGTCCATCTGCGCAGTCTTCCGCGACGAGGCTCCGTACCTGCGCGAATGGGTCGAGCTGCACCGGCTGGTCGGGGTCGAGCGGCTCTTCCTGTACGACAACCGCTCCAGCGACAACAGCCGCGACGTGCTTGCGCCGTTCGTCGACGACGGCCTCGTCGTGTTGCACGACTGGCCGGTCTGGCCGGCGCAGATCCAGGCCTACGACCACTGCCTCAAGGCGCACGGGGAAGAGTCGCGCTGGATCGCCTTCATCGACGTTGACGAGTTCCTGTTCTCACCGACCGGACAGCCGCTGCCCGAGTTGCTCGCCGAGTTCGAGCGCTGGCCTGGCGTCGGCGTCAACTGGGCCGTGTTCGGCTCCTCGGGGCATCGCACCAGGCCACCGGGGCCGGTGATCGAGAACTACCTCCGGCGCACCGACAAGCCCGGCGTCAACCGCCAGATGAAGAGCATCGTGAACCCGCTGGAGGTGCGCGCCTTCTGCGTGCCGCACTTCTTCATGTACCGCGACGGGTGGGCGGTCGACGAAAACCACCGACCGCTCACGAAGGGCCCGCTCACCTTCACGGAGCAGGTTTCGTTCTCCCGGTTGCGCCTCAACCACTACTCGGTCAAGTCCGAGGAGGAGTTCCGCCGCAAGCTGGCGCGTGGGCCCGCGGACAGCAGCATCCCCAAGCGCGAGTTGTGGGACGAGCAGGAAATTCAGCGCCGCCTGAGGGGCTGGAACGACGTCGTGGACCACGACATCCTCGTCTACCTGCCGCAGCTGAAGCAGGCGCTGGAAGCCAAAATCCCGGGCGACTGAAGGGATCGGCCCTTTCTGTCGATGCTCCCTCCGTGGCTTCACGGATTCGACGCCCCGCCGTACTGGCCCTCGGGTTGTGCACACTCCTGATGCTGCCCGCCGGCCAGGCGGGCGCGGCGATCACGGACGGGATGCCAAACCAGGAGCAGACCGACCGCTCCGCAAACGATCCGGCCAGCTCCGGCCAGGCAGGCTGGGCCGACATGGCGGGCGGCACGGCAGGACGGCCGTACGTTCAGTCGCTTACCGTGATCAACGGGGGAGTGCCCACGCCGGTGGTAACCAACGGCACGACGACCCCGGCTGCGGTGCCCGACGGTACCGTGACGACAGTGGTCGCGCCGTTCAATCTCTGCAAACCGGGCCAGCCTCCCGCACAGGGCAGCTGTTACGCGACTCCGAACCGGGTCGGGCTCACGGTGGCATACGCCATGAATGGCCAGGCCGGTTACAACTTCGCCGAGCCGCAGGTCCCGGTGACCCCACCCGTCAACGCAAACACCGTCATCGACATGACCGTTGCGCTGAACACGCTTGGCAAGAGCGTGCGCTGGACGTGGGCCAACGGTGATCTTCTGTATTGGAAGACGAGCAACCTCGGCCAGGACAACGCAACGGTGCGGGTCAAGTTCAAGCCGGCGCCCTCTCCACACATCGCCAGCTTCCAGAGCAACAACGGATGCACCGCCACCCCGATCCGGGACTGCACGATTCAAAGGGCTGACGCCGAGCTGTTGACCGCGTCACTCGTGTTCAGCCTCGACGAGACGCTCGACTCGGCTTTGACCGGAGCGGTGTTCGCAACCCAGAACGCGATCGCCGGCTTCCTCGAGCCAGGCCGCTCCGCCGCGTCGCCGGCGCTCGAACTGCAGGTCTCTTCTTCCCACACGAAGTCCGACGGGTCCCCGCAGCTGGGCACGCTCAAGGCGCTGATCCCGGCGGCCGCGCTGCTCAACCTCTACGGGGTCCTCCCCGCCGATGCGACGAGCGCGTTCTCGACCACCCGGACCGGCGACGCCGGGGCGAACGCCGCGCCCGCCTACGACCGGTGGACTGCGGCCGGCGAGGGCTCCGACGGGCTGTTCGTCACCGTCGAGGACATCACGTTCAGCGCGCCCGCCTACAAGGTGGCCGGCAAGCTGAAGCCGGTCAAGGTGAAGGCGAAGGCCAAGCGCGGGAAGACGACCGTCACCGCAAAGGTGAAGTGCAGCCGCACGAGCAGGTGCAAGGCCTCGCTCTACAACCTCGGGGCTGGCAACTCGAAGCTCTACAAGGCCAAGAAGACAACTGTGGTGAAGAGCAAGTCCGTGAAGACCAAGCAGCTGTCCCTCAGCGCGCGCACCTCGAAGCTGAAAAAGGGCACGCGGGTTCTGCTGGTCGTCCACTCGGCGAAGAAGAAGCTGCTCGTGTCGAGCGTCGCCAGGGTGCGCTAGCCGGAGGCGCTGTCGGCGCGGATACGATCGCGCCATGCACGAGCTGCCGCCCAGGGATCCCGCGCAGCTGGAGCAGCTGCGGAAGCTCTACAGCGAGGTCGTCGTCCCCGGGCAGGACGGCTGGCTGTTCCTCGACAGGGACACCAACCGGTCGCGGGACCAGATGGCCGGCATCCTCCGCCTCACGCCGCTTCAGCTGCGCCGGTGGCGCGTCGTCCTGGAGCTGCGCACCGCGTGGCTCGAACGTCTCGGCATCCCGTACTTCATGCTGATCGCGCCGAATGCGCTCTCGGTGTATCCCGAAAAAAAGCCCCCGGACTACGACATCGTCGAGGACAGGCCGATTCACCAATTGGTCGAGCATCTGGAGCAAAGCGGTTCGTTCGCACGCGTGCTCATGCCTCTGCGGGAGTTGCTCGACGCCAAGCGCGAACGCCTGACGTACATCCCGACAGACACCCATTGGAGCGAGTTCGGTGCCTACGTGGCCTACGAGGCGCTGCTGGACGAGATGGAGCGCTGCGGGGTGGACGCCCGGCGGGTCCCGCGCGAAGACCTGCAGATCACAGAGGAGGTGCACTTCGGCGATCTGGGGATCAAGGTCACGCCGCGCCTCACTTCGCCGCACGTGATGGTCGAGCCGCGCGTCCCCTCGGCACGCATGGTCGAGGACAACCGCGTATTCAATAGCGGCAGGACCATCGCCTACGATTGCGACGAAGCCCCCGGCCGCTGCTTCGTGCACGGCGACTCCTTCGCGTACACCATGCTCCACTTCATGGCCGAGTCGTTCGGGCGCCTCCTCTACGTGCACCGGCCGACGTTCGACTACGACACGATCCTCGCGGAGCGGCCGGACGCGGTCGTGAGCGTCGCAACCGAGCGGTTCATGATCAGGGTCCCCGAGGACATGCCTTACCTCCCGCTGTCACACCTGGTCCGGCAGCGGATCAAGCAGGGCGCGGTGCTTCCGCCGTCCAAGGACCCTTCCTCACTGCGGGTCTCACAGGAGATCCCGCCACATCGGGACCCCTACTTCGAACCGCCCGCCGGCGAAGGCTGATCGCTAGCCGCGTCGCGGTCCCGCGGCCTGACGCATCCGGCTTGGCGAGGGGCGGGCGACGAGCCCGCCCCAATCCGAGTCGTCGATGTCGGCGGGCTCGGTCGTCTCGATGAAGTCGCGCAGGATCGCCGCGAGCCCGTCGGGATCCTCCAGGTTGGGGAAGTGGGCGGCACGGGGGAGGGTCTCGAAGCGGCTGCCGGGGACCGCTCGGTGCGTG
This sequence comes from uncultured Solirubrobacterales bacterium, assembly GCA_963762195.1. GTDB lineage: Bacteria > Actinomycetota > Thermoleophilia > Solirubrobacterales > JBBDJG01 > DASRIA01. Next base: position 215,661 of record CAVXJX010000002.1, read on the forward strand.
TCGCGCCCGTGGGCGAGCGGGATCGTGTTGTCGCGCTCTCCCCAGACGATGAGCGTGGGCATCGAGTTCAGCAGATAGAGACGATCCGTCGCGCTGACCCGCTGGCCGCGTACGTCGATCACCGAGCGAAGCGTTTCGAGGAACGCCCGGCGGGCACTGGGCTCACCGAGCGGCCGCAGCGCCCGCGCGATGGCCTGCAGGTAGACGCCTTTGCCGGAGCCGCGGCGGCGCAACCGCTCGCCGGCGTTCATCAGCGCCGACAGCACGCGCCGGTGAGCCGCGAGCGATAGCAGGGCGGACGCACCGGGCAACGCCGCGCTGCGCAGCAGCGGGCTCACGCCGTGGCCGAGGCCCCCGCTCGACACCAGCGCGAGTCGCTCGACGCGCTGGGGGAACTGGTAGAAGAACTGCATCGCCACCCCGCCGCCGAGCGAGTGGCCGACGATCGTGGCCCGGTTCACGCCGATGGCTGCGAGCAGGTCGCGGATGCTGGCCGCATGCGCTCCAAGCGAGTAGTCGCCGCGGGGGGTGGCGGAGTCCCCGTGCCCGATCAGGTCGGGCGCGATCACCGTGTAGGAGTCGGCGAGCTGCAGCGCCACCGATTCCCAATGGCGCGAGGAGTTCACCATCCCGTGGATCAGGACCACGGGCGGGCCGCTCCCGGCCATCCGGTAGATGACCCGGTGGCCATGCAGCTCGATCTGCCAGGCGTCAAACGCGTTCACGTCGCGGCGCACCCTAGTGCCTAGGCAAGCGGTTAACCTCCCCGGAATGGCAAGTGTCGAGCAGCGCCCGTCCGCCGTCGCGTCTCGTGCGCTCTTCAATCCGCGCACCTACGGCGCCGAGGAGTTCGACGACGCGACCAGGCGAGCGTTGCTGGCGACGATCGAGTTTTTCGAGTCGCGCGGCAAGGTGGCGCTCAAGGAGCAGGACCACGAGCGCGCCTGGTACGCCGACTTCCTGGAGTTCGTCAAGCGCGAGCGCATCTTCGCGACGCTGCTCACTCCCGCGTCCGAGGGCAGCGGTGATCCGGACAAGCGCTGGGACACCGCGCGCATCTCGGCGTTCAGCGAGATCACCGGGTTCTACGGCCTGGCCTACTGGTACACGTGGCAGGTCACGATCCTCGGGCTCGGGCCGATCTGGCAGAGCGAGAACGCGGACGCCCGCCAGCGCGCGGCCGAGCTGCTCGAGGACGGCGCGATCTTCGCGTTCGGCCTGTCGGAGAAAGAGCACGGGGCGGACATCTACTCGACCGACATGGTGCTGACGCCGGCGGGCGACGACAGCTTCACCGCCACCGGGAGCAAGTACTACATCGGCAACGGGAACCTCGCCGGCATGGTGTCGGTGTTCGGGCGCCGCGCCGACGTCGAGGGCCCGGACGGCTATGTCTTCTTCGCGGCGGACAGCGGACATCCGCAATACCGGCTCGTAAAGAACGTCGTCAACTCGCAGAACTTCGTCAGCGAGTTCCGCCTGGAGAACTATCCGGTGGAGCAGCGGGACATCCTCCATACCGGCAAGGACGCCTTCCACGCGGCGCTGAACACCGTCAACGTCGGGAAGTTCAACCTCGGCTTTGCCTCGATCGGCATCTGCGAGCACGCGTTCTACGAGGCGATCACACACGCGGACGGACGCATCCTCTACGGGCACAAGGTGACGGAGTTCCCGCACGTGCGCCAGCTGATGACCGACGCCTACACGCGCCTGGCGGCGATGAAGCTCTTCGCCGACCGCGCAATCGACTACTTCCGCAGCGCGGGGCCGGACGACCGCCGCTACCTGCTGTTCAACCCGATCACGAAGATGAAGGTGACGACGGAGGGCGAGAAGGTCATCGACGACATGTGGGACGTGATCGCGGCCAAGGGGTTCGAGAAGGACACGTTCTTCGAGATGGCCGCGCGTGACATCCGCGGGCTGCCGAAGCTCGAGGGAACCGTGCACGTGAACATGGCGCTCGTCCTGAAGTTCATGGCCAACTACCTGTTCAACCCGGCCGAGTATCCGGCGGTGAAGCAGCGGCGCGACGCAGCGGATGACGACTTCCTCTTTCGCCAGGGACCGGCCAGGGGCCTCGGGAAGGTCCAGTTCCAGGACTGGAGGACCGCCTATGCCGCGTTCGCCGACGTCCCGAACGTCGCGCGCTTCATGGAGCAGGCCGAGGGCCTCGGCACGCTGCTGAGCACCGCGCCGCCATCGGAGGAGCAGCAGACCGAGCTCGGCTTCCTGCTGACCCTGGGCGAGCTGTTCACCCTCATCCCTTACGGGCAGCTGATCCTCGAACAGGCGGCGCTGACGGGCATCGACCCTGACCTGGTCGACTCGATCTTCGACGTGCTGGTGCGCGACTTCTCCGGCTACGCCGTCACCTTGCACGGCCATCCGTCGTCGACCGAGTCCCAGCAGGCATGGGCGCTCGAGCACGTGCGCAAGCCGGCCGGCGATCCCGAGCGCTTCGACCGGGTGTGGAGCGAGGTCGAGGGATACGCGGGCGCATACGAGATGCGCGCCTAGCCGCTGAATCAACCGAGCGACAACGTCGAGCTCATACGGTCCGTTCAGCCGACCGACGTCGATCTCGTCGAGCTGTTCAGCGGCGAAGCCACGCCGTTCGGGCCGACCACGGAGGGCCCGCTACCGTTCGCGGACGACTTCCTGGTGGAGTTCATCTCAAACGTCCCGGGAGTGCCTCCGATCACCCGCCGGGGAGTGGACGGGTTCGTGGACGGATGGCGTGACTGGCTCGAGGCCTACGGGACCTATCGGATCAGTGCCGAGGAGTACGTCGACGCTGGTGACAAGGTCGTGGTGCTGATCAAGGTCAGGGCGACCACGGCGCGGGGCGGTGTCGTCATCGAGCACGACCCGGCCGTGGTTTGGACGCTCGAAAACGGCAAGGTGGTCGCGGTGCGGATGTACCTGGAGCGCGATGACGCGCTGCGCGAAGCCGGTTGAGGAGCCGAGGCGCTAGATTCCTGTGAGGGTCAAGAACCCTTCGTGGTGGGCGTAGCTCAGTTGGTAGAGCTCCTGGTTGTGGTCCAGGTGGTCGCGGGTTCAAGTCCCGTCGCTCACCCCTAGCTTGAACGAGATCCCCGAGTCGCCGGATACGTGTACGTGACCAGCGCTGACCAGGGGCGCCCCGGTGCCTCCGTCGGCGAGCAGCGCGCGCGGATCGAGGAGCATGCGGCGACACGGGGTTGGCTGGTCACGGAGATCGTCGAGGACGCGGGCGCCGGCGCGGGGGAGCGCCGCAGCCTCAAGCGGCTGCTCGACCATCTCGACGGCGTCGACAAGCTGCTGGTCGCGCAGGTCCACCGGCTGGGGGTCGGGCCGGATCGCTTGCACCAGGTGATCGATCGCCTGCACGAGTCCGGGGTAGACCTCGTCGCCGTCGAGGACGACATCGAGGCCAACGCGAACGACGGCCTGGCCCTGCGCCGGCTGCTCTCACTGCTGGCCCAGTGGCAGCCCAAGCGCGGCGCGTCCGGCGGGTGGAGCCCCGACGAGCTGAACCGGCGTGGCTTTGCCCCCAAGACGGTCATCGACGTGGGCGCGGGGCGTGGCACCCCCCTGCTGTACAGGGCGTTTCCGCGAGCCCATCACGTGATGATCGAGCCGTTGGCGGAGTTCGAGCCCGAGTTGCGGCACATCCTCGAACGGCGCAAGGGAGAGCTGGTCGCGACCGCGATCGGCAGCGAGCCCGGGACCGCGACGCTCAAAGTGAATCCGGCCTGCCTGCTCGAGAGCTCGATCAACACCGTGCCCGGGATGTCGGTCGTGGAACGCGACGTGCCGATCACTACGCTCGACGCGCTGATGTCTGAGCACGGCTGGGCGGCGCCGTTGGTGATCAAGATCGACACCGAGGGGCTCGAGCACCGCGTGATCGAGGGCGCCACGGTCTTGCTGGAGCAGACTCAGCTCGTGATCGCCGAGGTGTCCGTCGGGCGACGCTTCGAGGGGAGCTACACCTTCGCCGAGTTCGTCGCGCTGATGGCCGCGCGTGAGTTCGAGCTGTGCGACGTGCTGAACGTCGTCAAGGACTCCACCGGCGACGTCACGTACATGGACTGCGCCTTCCGTCGGCTGAACCGGTGACCAGATGGGCTGGAGCGGGCGACGCCACCAGCCGCCGCCCGCCTCAGCACGTGACCGTCAGAGCAGCGCGCACACCGCCTTGGTCTCGGTGTAGTTCTCGAGCGCCTCGGCGCCCATCTCGCGGCCCCAGCCGGATTCCTTGTAGCCGCCGAACGGCAGCGCCGCGTCGAACACGTTGTAGCAATTGATCCACACCGTCCCGGCGCGCAGCTGGCGGGCCGTCCGGTGGGCCTTCGACAGGTCGCTCGTCCAGATCCCGGCGGCGAGTCCGAACTTCGTCTTGTTGCCCGCCGTCGGCACGTCCGCGACGTCGTCGAACGGCGTGACGGTCACGACGGGGCCGAAGATCTCCTCGGCCTGGACCCGCATGCTCGGATCGGTCTCGCTGAGGACCGTGGGCTCGACGAAGTAGCCCTTGCCGTCGATCGCCTTGCCGCCGGCGACGGCCTTGGCGCCCTCCTCGCGGCCCGAGTCGAGGTAGCCGCAGACGCGGTCGAACTGCTCCTGCGAGACGAGCGGCCCCATCTCGGTCTGGGGATCGGTGCCGGCGCCGACCTTGATCTTCTTTGCGTGTTCGGCGACGCCTTCCAGCACCGCGTCATAGGACTTCTTCTCCACGAACAACCGCGAGCCCGCGGCACAGCACTGTCCGTGGTTGAAGAAGATCGCGTTGGCCGCGCCCGGGATCGCCGTCTCCATGTCCGCGTCCGCGTAGACGACGTTCGGCGACTTGCCGCCGAGCTCGAGCGTCACCTTCTTCAGGTTGCCCGCCGCCGCCTGCACGATCAGCTTGCCGACCTCGGTCGATCCCGTGAACGCCACCTTGTCGACGTCGTCGTGGGCGGCGAGTGCTGCCCCGGCGGTCTCGCCGTAGCCGGTGACGATGTTCAGCACCCCCTCGGGAACTCCGGCCTCGAGGATCAGCTCGCCGAGCCGCAGCGCCGACAGCGGGGTCTGCTCGGCAGGCTTCAGCACGATCGTGCAGCCGCACGCGAGCGCCGGGCCAAGCTTCCACGCCGCCATCAGCAACGGGAAGTTCCACGGAATGATCTGCCCCACCACACCCACGGGCTCGCGCAACGTGTACGCGTGCCACTCGGCTCCCGGCATGTACGCGACCGAGGGCTGGATGGTCTCGCCGCCGAGCTTCGTGGTCCAGCCCGAGTAGTAGTGGAAGTTGTCGGCCGCCAGCGGAATGTCCGCCGCGCGGGCGATGGCCATCGGCTTGCCGTTGTCGAGCGTCTCGAGCGCCGCCAGCTCGTCGCCGTGCTCGAGGATCAGATCGCCGATCCGGTGGATCACCCGCCCCCGCTCGGACGGCGTCATCGTCGACCACGGCCCGCTCTCGAATGCGGCGCGGGCGGTTTTCACGGCGCGGTCGATGTCTTCGGAGTCACCCTCGGCGACGTTTGCCAGCACCTCGCCGGTAGCGGGGTTGAACACTTCGAACGTCTTGCCGGATGCTGCCTCGACCCAGTCTCCGCCGATCAGCATCTGCCGCTCGTGCGCGCAGAAATCCAGCGCCGATGGGCTGACTTTCACCTCGGTTGCCACGTGCCTCATCCTCCTCGGTCGAGCCGCGCGTAACGCGGCAAATTCGACTGCCAAACCCTCACACGAAAGCCTACCCCCGAGGGCGTTTTTCAGAGCCGTTTCGGTACCGTGCGGCCCGATGGCTTACGTCGCCGCGGAAGCGAGACAGCAACTGGTCGACGACCTCGGCAGGGCGATCGACGAGCTGAGCGTGGCGCTCGCGGCGCTGGGCGCCGCCTATGAGCAGCTCGACGAGCAAAATGCCGACCGGCTCGAAGAGGAGCTGTTTCGCCCCGTCCAGGTCGCGTTCGGCCGGGCGCGGCGCACGCTCGACGGGTTTGCCGCCCGCCACGGCCTGCAGAGCCGGACGTTCGAGACGGCATCCGCGGGCCTTCCGTCTCAGGGCGTCAAGGGCTTTCTCGAGAAAGCGGTGGACGCAGTCGGTAAGTCGGACGGCGCGATCGCGGAGATCCAGGACTCGATGATGCCGGTCGAGGTGGGGGACGCCGAGCTGCGAGCCGGCCTTGCCGAAGTGCGCGAAGCAGTGGGTGCCGTCCGCCTCCGGGCGCGGGAATTCGTGCGCACCTTCGGGCGTTAGCCCCAGGCAGCGCGGGATTCCCGGCGTAGGTTGCCGTCCGACGGCCCGTCTAGCTTCGCCTCGCCAACTTCCATCCAGGAGGAAATTCCCATGAACAAGGCCGAGTTGGTCGAGCAGGTAGCCCAGAAGTCCGAGCTCAGCCGCAAAGACGCGGAGCTCGCAGTGGACGCAGCGCTCAGGACGATCGAGGAGCAGCTGGCAGGCGGTACGGAGATCAACATCACGGGGTTCGGCAAGTTCCACGTGGCTGATCGCGCCGCCCGCCAGGGCCGCAACCCGCAGACGGGGCAGCCCATCCAGATCAAGGCATCCCGCGTCCCGCGCTTCAGCGCCGGCGCGAAGCTCAAGCAGGCCGTCGGCCGCTGAGCGACCCTCGCTCGGCTGCCAGTCGAGCGCGTGCGGCGGCGCGCACAGAGCGCGCCGCCGCAGCAGCATTGCGATCAGCTACCGAGGATCGCACCGACCAGGTCCGGCCTGAACGGCTGTGTGCCCGGCTCGAGCTGCACGCCTGACAGCGAGCTGTTCGCTCGCGCATAACCCAGCTCGTTGCTGAGGTCGCCGACCCCGTTCGAGCCTGGGGTGGGCAGTACCTGCAGCGTGCTCAGCGTCCCGAATGCCTGTCCGGTGCTGCTCAGGAAGCCGCTTCCCGAGTCGCCCGGGACGCCCGGTGTGACGGTGTAGACGGTGCGGCTCCACCCATTGCCCTCGGTGGCGACGACCGCGCCCTGCTTGGGGCTCAGCTTCGTGACGCCGCCGCGCAGGGACGAGTTGCCGTACGAGTAGACCGTGGACCCGTCGGCTGCCTCGCCGACCCCGGTGGGGCCGCCGAAGCCGGGTACGGACGGGTTCACCTTCGCGACGTCGGCCGCGTCGACGCGGACCAGCGCGAAGTCGTTGTAGGCGCAGGCGTCGGGATTGCTCTCACCCCGGCCTTGCATCGTGAGCCACGAGTTGTAGACGAGCGTGCCGGGCCGGCTGGCGCCGTCGATCTCGACGGGCGTGCCGATCGGCAGCGAGCCGCTGTCGCAGCCGTTGGTCTCGGTCGCGCCGCCCGTCCCGGAGCAGTGGGCCGCCTGTCCGAGGTAGACCTCGGATCCCTGGGTGAACACGAAGTTCGAGGTGCATTGGGCCCCTGCGGTGTAGGTCTGCACGCCGGGATGGACGGTCGCCTGTCCTGCAGGCGCCCACGCTGAGGCGGCGGCCGGCGCCAGCACCATGATCGCGAGCGCGATCAGGACTGTGCCGACCAGTGGGAATGGTCGTCTCATGGATCTCCTTCCGATCGCCGCTCCCCTGCGGCGGTCCTGGAAATGAGCAGAGCTTCAGTAGGCGTTCCCCGCCCGGCCCGCATCTAGTCGGGAAATTTGGCCAGGGGCCGCTAGGCCGCGGCGGCGACCGGGGCCGGCTGCGCACACGAGTCCGCGCGCGAAGCACCGTCTGGGCCCCACGCCCGGGGCTGATCGTGATGGCGCGGCGGCGGTTCAGCTCCAGCGCGTCGCGGCCGGGCGTGACGTCATAGCGCGCCAGCACCGCCTTCAGCACGATCTTCATCTCGAGCAGCGCGAAGCTCGCCCCGAGGCAGCGGCGCCGGCCTCCGCCGAAGGGGATCCAGCTGTAGGTACCGGGCGACTCGTCGAGGAAGCGCTCGGGCCGGAAGGCATAGGGGTCGGGGTAGATCTGCGGGTCGTGGTGGATCAGGTAGGCGTTGGCGACCAGACACACGCCCGGTGGGTAGGTCCAACCGCCGATCTCGACCGGCTCCTTGACCAGGCGGGGGGCGGAGTTGGGAAGCACAGGGCGGCGGCGCAAGGTCTCCTGGACCGTGGCGGTCACGTAGGCCTCACCGTCATCCGCATCGATCTCCTCGTGCAGCCGTCCCACCACCTCGGGCGAACGGGCGAGGCGCTCGAATGCCCAGGCAAGCTCGGAGGCGGTCGTCTCGTGTCCTGCCACGAGCAGGGTCATGAGCTCGTCGCGCAGTTCCTGGTTGGACATGGGCGACCCGTCCTCGTGACGTGCCGCGACGAGCATCGACAGGATGTCGTCGCGCTCCTCGTCTTCGGCGCGGCGCCTGTCGATCAGCTCGAAGATCGTGGCGTCGGCCTCGGCACGGGTGCGCTCGAATTGCCGCCACTCCTTGCCGCGCTGCAGGAACGGGATCAGCGTTGCGGGCTTGGAGGTCACCGAGAGCATCTCGTTCAGGCGCCGCGCCAGCCCATCGAGTTGCGGTCCGGCGTCAAGACCGAACACCGCCCGCAGGATCACCTCGAGCGTCAACGCCTGGAAGCGCGGGTGCAGCTCGATCGGCTGCCCCGTCGGCCACGAAGCAGCTTCCTGCTCGGCGACCTCCTGCATCGTGCTGGCCAGGCGCTGCATCTTCTCGCCGTGGAAGGCGGGCAGCATCAGCTTGCGCTGGCTCAGGTGCTCGCCCTGGTCGAGGAGGATCACCGAGTTCTTGCCGACGAGCGGCTCGAGGATGCGCGCGCCCTCGCCGGGATGCAGCACGGCGGGATCGGCCGTGAAGACCTCCTTCACCTGCGCGGGGTCGGCGATCATCACGAAAGGGGGCGTCGCCAGGAGGCGGATCGTGAAGCGGTTGCCGTACTCGGCGCGACACCGCTCGAGGAACGAGACCGGCCGTGCCCACCAGGCGATCGTCTGCAGCGCGCTCGGCTGGCGCGGGCCCGGCGGTAGCGTTGCTCGTGCTGGCACTCCTCTTCCTCTCTGCGCAAAGCTACCCCTCAGCCACGCGCCTCAGCGTGCGTACCGTCACATAGTTCGTGCGGCTACTTGGCGGTGAGCGTCCCCTCCATGCCCGCCTGGCGGTGGCCCGGCACCGAGCAGTAGAACGTGTACTCGCCGGCTTCGAGGGTCCCCCTGGCCGTGTCGGTCCCCTCGCTGATCACTTCTGTCTTGGCAATCTCGTTGCCGTCCTGCTCCAGGACGAAGTCGTGCGGGGTGGAGGACTCGTTGGTGAAGTCGAAGGTCACAGCGCCGACGGGCGCGGAAAGGCTCTTTTGCTCGAACTCGAGCGCCCCGCCCGGGTCTGCCGCGACGTCGACGGTTCCCCCGGCACCGCCTTCGCCCGTGGTGGTGGTCTCGGTCGTCGCCGGCTCGGTGGCGGCCGGCTCGGTGGTCGTGTCCGTGTTGTCGTCGCCGCCGCATGCGGCCAGACCGAAGACGGCGAGGGCACAGATGACGATCAGCAGCGGGAAACGCTTCATGAACACTCCCTTATCTCGCAGACCTTGGGGGACGCGGCAACGCCGCTTGGCTGAACGCTACCGCGCCCGCGCCTCCAGGGTCGCATTCTGGCCGTGTTGGTCTAGTACGGTTTCTCCGGAATGGCGTACGAGCTGTGAACGGCGACAGCCCGAACGTGGCGCTGCTGAAGGGTGCGTACGAGTCTCTCGATCGAGTTGGGGTGCGCGCATTCGAGGATGTCCTTGCGCCCCAGGTCGAGTTCCTGGAAGGGCCGCGGCTCGTCCGTCACCGCCGGCTGGCACGAGAGGACGTGTGGGCACGGATGGAAGAGCGGGGTTGGAGCCGGCAGCGCGTCGAGCCGCATGAGTACCTCGAGTTCGGTGACTGCGTCGTCGTGGTGACCGGAGAGTGGCATCCAGACGTGGCCGAGGAGGTCCGCCCGGCCCGCGAGTGGGCTCACTACTGGCATATGGGCGCCTCGGGAGCAGAGCGACTCGAGGTGTACGGCGCGCGCGACACCGCGTTGAGCTCGGCGATCGGGTACGTGGCGCTGCTGGACCGTCTACACGAGCGGTTGCGACCGCGCACGTATGTCGAAATCGGCGTCCGTCGTGGTCGCTCGCTGGGACGGGCGCGGGCAGGGACGAAGTGCATCGGGATCGATCCAGATCCGGCCATCTCCGACCCCGCGCTGGAAGAGGTGTCCAGCATCTTCCGGCTTACAAGCGACGCTTTCTTCCGCGACCATGACCTGCGGTCCGAGCTGGGAGGGTTGCCGGTCGACTTGGCGTTCATCGACGGGATGCACCTGTTCGAGTTCGCGCTGCGCGACTTCATCAACCTGGAGCGTTACTGCACTCCCCAGTCCGTGATCCTGGTGCATGACTGCTACCCGACCGAGCGCGATTTCGCGGAGCGTGAGCGCAAGACGCTGAGGTGGTGCGGCGATGTCTGGAAGCTCGTCCCCTGTCTGCGGGAGCAGCGACCGGACCTGAAGCTGGCGGTCGTCGACGTGGGCCCGGAGGGCATGGCCATCATCACCGGGCTGGATCCTGACTCGTCGGTCCTGTCGGGCTCACACGACGAGATCGAGGCCCGTTATATGGCGCTCGACTACGACTGGGTCGAAGAGGCCAAGCCGGAGCGGCTTGCCCGCGTCGACCACGACTGGGCAGTGATCGAGCCCATGCTGCCTCCGGCCTTCGAGGAGGCTCGGCTCTAGGCCTTGCCGTCGTCAGGGCCGACCACGTCGAGGAAGTTGTCGACCCCGGTGAGCTTGAAGAGCTCGTGGACGTGTGGCGGGCCTGCGACGACCTTGAATCGCTGCCCCCTCATGCGGGCGTGCATCTCAGCCACGAGCACGGCTGACAGGCCGGTCGAATCCATGAATGTCGTGGCGCTGAGATCCAGGATCAAGGTGGTCGCCGAGTTCTGCCTCAGCTCGGACAGCTCCTTGTTGAAGGCCGGCACCGTGGAGACGTCGAGCTCCCCGGCCACGATGACGGTCACGATCGCATCCTGCTCGGTGACCGAGACCGTCAATGCCGGTCCGGCGCCTGGGCTTGCGGGGGTCGAAGGAGTCGTCATGCTGGCGTGTGAATAAGAGACATCGCGTTCGGGGCAGCTTCTACCCCGCCAGCGATCACCCTAACTGCCGCGGGCGCCTGCGCAAAAGGGCTCGGGTAGGCTAGCGCTCCTCTTGGACGTCTGCCGCACCCCAGACGAGCGTTTCGACGACCTCCCCGGCTTCGGCTTCGAGCCCCAGTACCACGAGGTCGACGGCCTGCGTCTCCACTGCGTGGACGAAGGCGATGGGCGGCCGATCGTCTGCTTTCACGGCGAGCCGACCTGGTCGTACCTCTATCGCAAGATGGTGGGACCTCTGGTGGACGCGGGACATCGCGTGATCTGCCCCGACTATCCCGGCTTCGGGCGCTCGGACAAGCCGACGGACACCGGCTGGTACAGCTACGACCGGCACGTCCACTTCATGTCGGAGCTGCTCGGGCGGCTCGACGTGCGCGAGGCCACCGTGGTCGTCCAGGACTGGGGCGGGCCAATCGGACTGCGTTGGGCCGTCGAGCACTCTGAGCGGGTCGACCGCCTCGTGATCATGAACACAGGCCTGTTCGCCGGCCAGGTCAACGAGGCGTTCATGGCATGGCGCAACTTCGCCGAGCGCAACCCCGACCTGCCCGTCGGCTTCATCATCAACAGCGCGACCGCGACCGATGTTCCCGAGGAGGTCGTGAGCGCATACGAGGCTCCCTGGCCGAACGCCGAGTCGAAGGCCGGCGTTGCGATGTTTCCCCTCCTGGTGCCGACCACTCCTGACGCGCCGGGCGCGGCCGAGATGCGCAGCGTTCAGGAGCAGCTCGGCTCCTGGGAGAAGCCCGCGCTCGTGTGCTTCTCGGACTCCGACCCGATCTTTCCTCCGAAGGCCGGCCAGCGGTTCGTCGACCTGATCCCGGGTGCGGGCGAGCTGCGTGTGATCGAGGGTGCGGCGCACTTCCTCCAGGAAGACAAGGGGGAAGCGATCGCGGCCGAGATCAACGGATTCCTCGCCGGTGGCTGAGCGACAGGTCGAGTTCCTCCTCGTCGGGGGCGGCATCGCGGCCGGTAACTGTGCCCGCCACCTGCGTGAGCAGGGAGCCGTTGGAGACATCCTGATGGTGGGACGCGAGCCGGACCCGCCCTACAACCGGCCGCCGCTGTCGAAGTCCTACGTGCGCGGCGAGGAGTCCCGCGAGGACATCATGTTCCGGCCGCCCGAGTGGTACGCGGAGCAGCGACGTCGAGGTGCTCACGCGCACGAGCGTGACGTCGCTCGACCTCGAAGGCCGCACCGCGAAGCTCTCCAACAAGGACGAGGTCCGCTTCGACAAGGCGCTGCTGGCGACGGGCTCGAACGTGAGGATCCTGCGGGTCGAGGGTGCGCAGCTGGACGGCATCCACTACCTGCGCACGACAGGCAACTCGGATGCGCTGCGCGAGGAGCTGGCCCGGTCCGAGCGCGTCGCCCTGATCGGCGGCAGCTACATCGGCACGGAGCTCTCTGCCTCTTTCACCAAGCTCGGCAAGCAGTGCGAGCTGATCATGCTCGAGGAGGTGACCCACGAGCGCTTCTACGGGCGGGAGGTCGGCCGGTTCTTCCAGGACACGCTCACGGCAGCACGGCGTCCGGGTCCATGGGTCGCAGGAGCTGGAGCGCTTCGAGGGCGCGGGAGACCGGGTGGAACGAGTGGTCACGAAATCGGGACTCGAGATCGACTGCGACTTCGTCGTGATCGGCGCGGGCGTCACGCCGGACATCGCGCTGGCGCAGCGCGCCGGCCTCGATACCGACAGCGGCGTGATCGTGGACCGTTACCTCGAGACGAGCGTCCCCGGCGTGTTCGCGGCGGGTGACATCGCCGAGTACGACAGCGTGGTGCACGGCCGGCGCCTGCGCATCGAGCATTGGGACGTCGCCTTCAACCACGGCAAGTACGCGGCGCTGAACATGCTGGGTAAGCGGCAGGAGTACGACGTGGTGCCCTACTTCTGGTCCGACCTCGCCGACTGGACGGGCATGGAGTATGTGGGGCCGGCCGCCGACTGGGACGACATCTGGATCCGCGGCAGCATTGGCGCCGGTGCGTTCACTGCCTTCTACGTCAAGGACGCGCGAGTCGCGGGCGCGCTGACGGTTGGACGCTCCGACGACCTCGCCGTGGCGGGGCGGCTGCTGAAGGAGAAGACCGACGTCGGGGACCTGCGCGCCCGAATCGAGGACGTCGACGCAGACATCGCCGAGCTCGGGTAACGGCGAGGCCGTCCTGCCGCAAACCCGACCGTCCGCTTACGGACGGGCGGCTACTCTCCAACCAGATCGAGGAACTCGATCGGGTTGGAAAAGTCGAAGCCTGGCGTCGGGCCGCCCTCGATCGTGTAGATGCGGCGCCCGCGCGAGACGACTCCCAGGCCGTGACGCGGGGTGGTCATGCTGGGCAGCCGGCTCCAGCGCCGCGTGGCCGGGTCATAGACCTCGACCTCGCCGATCGTTCCCGTCGCCTCCTCGCCGCCCGCGACGACGACACGCCGGCCCACAGCCGCGGCACCGATGCCGCCGCGCGGCTTTCGCATGTCGGGGAGCGCCTCCCACCGGCGGGAGCGCGGAAGGTAGCGCTCGGCGACCTTGAAGTTGCCCTGGCCCGTGGCGCGCCCGGCGAGCACGTAGAACGCGCCGCCGGCAGCCGCGCCCGCGAGATGCTCGCGCGCCTTGGCCATGCTCGGCCCGCGCGACCACCGCCGGCGCGCGATGTCATAGATCTCGAGCGTGGCGAGTGCCCCGTCTGCCGTGTTGGCGCCACCTGCTGCGTAGAGCCTGCCCCCGATCGCTCCGACAGCGAGCGCGGCGCGCTTCGTCGGCGCATCCGGCAGCCGTGACCAGCGGTCCCGGCGCCGGGTCGTAGCGGTAGAGCGAGGAGACCTCCCCGCGCAGGTTGCCGCGACCGGTGTAGCCGCCGACCACGTACACCTTTCCCCGATACGAGGTCGCGGCCGGATGGTTGAGGCCGACGGGCATCGACCGGACGCGCCGCCATCGGTTGCGGCGGATGTCGTAGCGCTCGACCGCCGCGGTCGTGGCACCCGACTTGCGCTCGAAGCCGCCGACGACGTAGACATACCGGCCCACGCGTGCGGCGGCGACCTCGGTGCGGCTCAGCAATGCCGGTCGCAGCGCGGTCCACCGATCGCTGGCGGCACGGCGCGCGCTGTTGTCTTCGTCACCGCCGTCTGCAACCACCAGTGCGGCCGCGCCGGCGAAAGCGACCAGCGCGACCACGGCGATCACGAGCGTGCGCCGGCTCACGACTCCTCGGACGGTTCACCGGCACGCTGCTCGTAACCGGGGCATTCGACGACCGGCAGCCGCGGATAGCGGGGGAACGCCGGGTCGGTGCGGGACCGCTCGCACAGCGAGAAGGTCGAGCCGCGCGTGTTCGGTACGAGCCGCTGGTGGCGGCATGTGTCACAGAGGCCTGCGCGCGACCGCGACATGCCGCCCAAGTATGGCAGCGGTCACAGTTCGCGATCCCCGATCGGGGAGAATCCACCCATGTTGCCTGGACCGCGCCTGACCGAGAGCAACATGCGCACGGCTCTCGGGATCCTCGGTCTGACGCAGCTCGCGATCGGCCTGTGGCTGGCGATCGGGCCGGACTCCTTCGTCGACAACATCGCGCCGTTCGGCCCGGCCGACCACCACTTCCTGCGCGACCTCGCGACATTCCAGGCCGGACTCGGCATCGCCTTGCTGGCCGCGGTGGGTCGCCCGGCGTGGCGCGTTCCCATCCTCTTCGCGGCGCTGGCGCAGAGCGCTCTGCACACGGTCAACCACCTGTTCGACATCGGCGGGACCGACCCGGGGTGGTACGGCCCGGTCAACTTCGCGAGCCTGCTGCTGCTGACCGGGGCCTACGCGTACCTGATGCAGGAGGCGGCGAGGGAGCGGAGGCCCGAATGAACGTGTTCGTGGCCGGTGCGACGGGCGTGATCGGCCGCCGTCTGCTCCCGTTGCTGATCGCGGCCGGGCATACGGTGACGGCGATGACGCGCAGCGACGTACGCGCAGCCGCGCTCCTCGAAGCGGGCGCCACGCCCGTCGTGTGCGACGTGTTCGACGCGGAGGGAGTGCACGCTGCGATGGCGGCCGCCCAGCCCGAGGTGGTCGTCCACGAGCTGACGGACCTGCCGTCCAGACTCGACCCCCGCAAGATGGAGGAGCAGACTGCGGGGAACGACCGTATCCGCATCGAGGGGACGCGCAACCTCGTCGACGCCGCAGTGGCCGCCGGCGCCCGGCGAATGGTGGCGCAGAGCATCGCGTTCGCGTACGCGCCGACCGGCACGGGCCTGAAGCACGAGGACGACCCGTTGTGGGATGACGCGCCGTGGTCGTGGTCGCGCAGCGTGCAGGCGCTGCACGAGTTGGAGGACACGGTCACGCAGACACAGGGGATCGAGGGCATCGCGCTGCGCTATGGGTGGTTCTACGGGCCGGGCTCGGCATATGCCGCCGACGGCCACTTCGCCGGCGAGGTGCGAAAGCGCAGGCTGCCCGTGGTCGGCAAGGGCGACGGCGTCTTCTCGTTCATACACGTGGACGACGCGGCGAGCGCCACGATCGCGGCGATGGAGCACGGCAGCCCCGGCATCTACAACGTGGTCGACGACGATCCCGCGCGCATGCGCGATTGGGTCCCGGTCTACGCCGAGGCCATGGGTGCGAAGCCGCCGCGCCGCGTGCCGGTGTGGCTCGCGCGCCTGCTCGCGGGCAGCTATGTGGCGTCGATGGCAACGCAGCTGCGCGGCGCCTCGAACGACGAAGGCGCGGCGCGAGCTCGGCTGGCAGCCGAGCTACGCGAGCTGGCGCGAGGGCTTTCGCGCGGACGGCCTGGTCGGGTGGGCGAGCGAGTGGACCTCGCAGGCTCCGGGCACCGATGCGACGGTCTCGTGGGCGCGAATCCATGTCGGCGACCTCCGCGTTGGACTCGAGCCACTCGAGCGCCTCGGCGGTCAGTGCCAGATAACCGGCGCCCGCGTCGCGTAGCCGCTCCACGGCCGCGACGTCCACCGGAAGCTCCACCGGGACGGTCTCGCGACCGGGCACCTTGGGTGCGTCGGCACGCCCGATGACGGCGACGGTGGACCGGGGCGCGACGGCGGTCGCGATCAGGCGGGCGACCGGGTCCTCCTGCGCCCTGGCGGCGTCGTAGTCGGACAGGTAGCCGGGTTCGCGCGCCGCGATCATCTCGATGCGGTCGAGGTCGGCCTTCTGGTTGGGAGGCGAGCGCCAGACCGTGCAGCGCACCTCCGGGAAACCCGAGCCAGTTGAGGATGCGCGTCAACACGGCGGGCCCGGTCGGGAACCAGTTCAGGGCGTCCATTCCCGCCAGCAGGCGATCGGGATTCTCCCGGCCCACGACGATCGCGCCGTCCGGCTGCTCCGCCTTCGTGGCCGTGTTGAGGATCAGCAGCTCGTCGGTGAGGTCGGCCGCGACCTTGAGGCCGGCGATCGGGTCGGGCAGGTGGTAGAAGATCCCGTTGAACCACGTCACGTCGAAGTGGCGCTGTGCGACCGCCGGCAGATCGCGGAGGTCGCAGACCTCGAAGCGCATGCCGTCGCTGGGCTTGACCCTGTTCGCCGCAAGGAAGCGCGCCTGCTCGATCCAGTGCTCGCGTGCGTCGAAACCGAAGCACTCGCCGGCGCCGTGCTCCTTGCTCCAGAACAGATAAGCGCCGCAGTTACACGCGCAGTCCAGGACCGAGCGGCCCTCGAGCCCACGCGGGAACATCCTTTGCAACCGCTCCATGATGCCCTGGTAGCGATTCGAGAAGCTGATCTTCCCCGCTGACTCGGAATAGCTTCCGGGCGGTGCGTCGAGCGATGCCGCCGTGCTGACCTCGGGTGTGATCTCGACGTCGATGTGCCATGGGCCGAGGCGGATCACCTCGGCGGTCAGCTCCTCCGGAGTCAGCTCGCGCTCCGCAGTTCCTGCATGCCTTCCGGCATGGAGCGCACCGGCTCGTAGCCGAGCTCGTCCCGCGCCCGCGAGATGTCGAGCGTGCATTCCTGCGCGGACAGCCAGTAGGCGAGGCGGGTGATGGGCGGGCTGCCGCCAAGCCGAAACGTACGCCAGACACCCTCGGAGCCCGCCGCCATGGCTCGCGCAACGGGCGCCGGCATGTTGCGGTCGCCGGGCGTCACTCCCTGCGTGCCGAGCAGCTCGGTGACGAAGTCGCGGAAGACGACGGGCTCGCCGTCGGTGACGAAGTACACGCCGCCGGGTCGTGCCGCGCTCGGCGCCGAGCATCAGGCCGTGGATGACGTTGTCGACGTGTGTCGTCGACGTGCGATGGCGCCCGCCACCGATCCACGCGAAGCGGCCCTTCTCGACCGCCTGCACGAGGCTCGGCAGGATCGTGGTGTCGCCCACGCCCCACACGAGCCGGGGCCGGACGACGACGGTCTCGAGCCCGTCGCCGTTGGCGTCGCGGACGACCTGCTCGGCCTGTGCCTTGGTCGCCGAGTACAGCGCCTTCGAGTCGGGGCGCAGGGGAGCGTCCTCGTTCGATGTTCACGAGCGGCTCGCCGGCCATCAGGGCGGCTTCGGTCCCCACGTGCACGAAGCGGCGCACGCCGGCGGCGCGACTCGCTTCGACCGCGTTGCGCGTGCCCTGCACGTTGGCGCGCTCGAACTCCTCCCGCGTCCCCCACTCGCCGAGGTGCGCCGCGGCGTGGAAGGTGACGTCCGCGCCCTCGGCGCCGGCCCGCATCGACTCGGCGTCGCCGAGGTCGCCGCGCGCGGGCTCCGCGCCGGCTTCCGCCACCTGTCGCCGCCGCGCCGTCGGAGCGCGCCAGCGCGCGCACCCGCCAGCCGTCGCCGACCAGGCGCCGGATCAGGCGCCCGCCGATGAAGCCGGAACCGCCCGTCACGAAGGCGGCTGCGCTCGCCGTCGTTCACCAGGGCGTCTCCTTGCCGGCGAGCCTGCGGCTCCAGTAGCGCGTGGCCGCGACGCCGACGTCGAGCGTGAACGCGGTCAGCCGTCCGGCCGGTCCGGTCAGGAAACCGGTCGCGATGCGGCGCAGGATGCGCTGCGTGCACACCCTCCATCGGCTGCAGCCTATCTCGGCCGGCGAGCGCCGCTCTCGAGCGCGCCCGACGGGGAGCGGGCGCCCGTGCCTCACGCGCGGCGAGCGCCGCGCGCACGGCGCGACCGTACGGGACGAGTATCGGGTCCGCTTCCTCGTTCAGCCGGCGATCGCGCTCCTCCACTCTCTCGGGGTTCGGGACCAGCTTGCCGTGGAGGATGCCGGGGCGCTGCGATCTTCTCGTTCCGCTCCTCCTGGGACCGGGTGAAGTAGTGGTTGATGCGCAGCAGGTCGACCGACACCTCTTCGGTCGCGTGTCGCCGTGCCAGTCTGGAAGTTCTCGTCGACGGCCTTCTGGCCGTCGGCGTAGATGAAGTAGTGGGCGGTCCTGCCGATGCGGCGGGTGCGTTCCGGGTTCGACGATGCTCTTGACCATCGGTTGCGCGGGCCGTCGAGCCGAGCCGGCGCGTGTAGTTCTCGATGGCAAGGCCGGCCGGCGGCGTCTCGTGGCCCGAGGTCCCGTAATTGATCATGTTCACGACGACGCCCGGATAGGCTTCGAAGTCGCTCAGCACGTCGGGCAGGAGGCGGCCCGTCGGGGAGAAGAGGAACTCGTCCAGGTCGATGAACGCGATCCAGCGCGAGTCGTGCGCGGTGCTCCTCGAGGCAGGTGCTCGAACGCCTTCGCTGACCGGGGAACATCGGCCAGTCGTGCCAGACGACGGTGCCGTCGTCCATGTAGGGGCGAGCACCTCGAGGTGGTCGTCGGTGCTGCGGTTGTTGAACAGGAAGAAGCGCTCCACGCCGAGCAGGCGGTGGAACTCGATCCACTCGGGCATGTAGCGCGCCTCGTTGCGGTAGATGGCGCAGATCGAAAGGTAAGCCTGACTATCCTTCATCGCTGGCAGGCTAGCCGCACCTTTTCCCGATGGCACTCAAGACCACGATCACTGAGCTCCCGGACTCCCGCGTGCGCCTCGATGCCGAGGTGCCGAGCGAGGAGCTCGAGTCGCGCGTGCAGCGCACCGCCGCCCAGCTCGGGCGCGATCTGCGCATCCCGGGCTTTCGCAAGGGCAAGGTGCCCGGCCCGATGGTGATCCAGCGGGTCGGCCGCGAGGCGGTGCTCGAGCAGGCGGTCCGCGACTCGCTCCCGGAGTGGTACGAGGAGGCGATCGTGCGCTCCGGACTGTCGACGGTGGGCGACCCGAAGCTCGACATGGACGACATGCCCTCGTCGGGTGAGCCGCTGAGCTTCTCGATCGAGGTGGGCGTTACGCCGAAGGCGACCCTCGGCAAGTACCACGACCTCGAGGTCGGCAAGCGTTCGCCCGAGGTGCCCGAGGAGGCGGTCCAGACGGAGCTCGACCGTCTGCGCGACTCGTTCGCGCGGCTCGACAGCGTCGACCGGGAAGCGCAGGACGGCGACCACCTCGTGATGGACTTCGTCGGCCGCGTGGACGGGGAGGCTCTTCAAGGGCGGCGAGGCCCGCGACTACATGCTCGAGATCGGCGGCGGGCGGTTGATCGACGGATTCGAGGAGCAGCTCGTCGGCGTCCGCGCGCGGCGAGGCGCGCTCGGTTCAGGTCGACTTTCCCGACGAGTACCCGGCCGAGGAGCTGAAGGGCCGCCACGCAGAGTTCGAGGTGCAGGTCAAGGACGTGAAGCAGAAGCGCCTGCCCGAGCTCGACGACGACTTCGCCGGCGAGGCCAGCGAGTTCGACACGCTCGACGAGCTGCGCGCCGACATCCACCACAAGCTCGAGCACGCGCAGGAGCACACGATCGAGGACGAGTTCCGCCAGGAGGCGGTCGACGCCGCCGTGGCGGAGGCCGACATCGACATGCCCGAGGATCTCGTGACGGCTCGCGCGCAGGAGATGTGGGAGCGCACCGAGCGCGTGCTACGCGCACAGGGTGTCGAGCCGGAGACGTACCTGACGGCGTCCGACCGCACGCGCGAGCAGATGATCGAGGAGGCCAAGGAGGACGCGCGTCGCACGCTCGTCGCGCGAGAGCGTGCTGGAGGCCGTGGCGGATGCGGAGGGCGTCGAGGTGTCCGACGAGGACCTGCTCGAGGCACTCGAGCCGACGGCCGAGCGCGAGGACATCAAGCCCGACAAGCTGCTCGCGCGCCTGAAGGAAAGCGGGCGAGACGCACCCATCCGGCGCGAGCTGCGACTGCGGCGGGCGGTGGACGCGATCGCCGACAGCGCGCAGCCGATCGAGCCCGCCAAGGCAAAGGCGCGGGAAGCGCTCTGGACTCCCGAGAAGCAGGCGGAAGGGGAGGGGTCCGCGCAGTTGTGGACTCCCGGCTCCGGTGAGCCCCGCCGCCCGGGCGGCTGAAGCCCGCATTGCGCAGGCAGGATCGCGCGCGCCCTCGCGGAATAGACCCCTCCAGGGCGCGAAATCCCGTTGCTAGAATCGCCGCGCGGCGGCGGGATCGGGACGTACTTCGAGACAAAGCATCCAACGTCCAGGCGCACAGCGCCGGAAAGGCCACATGAGCCCACTAGTTCCAATGGTCGTCGAGCAGACTTCCCGCGGGGAGCGCGCGTTCGACATCTACTCCCGCCTACTGAACGAGCGGATCGTCTTTCTCGGCACTCCTGTCACGGAGGACATCGCGAACCTGATCGTGGCCCAGCTGCTCCATCTGGAGTCCGAGGACCCGGACAAGGACATCAGCATCTACGTCAACTCTCCGGGCGGCAGCGTGTACGCGGGTCTCGCGATCTACGACACGATGCAGTTCATCAAGCCGGACGTCCAGACCATCTGCGTGGGCGTCGCGATGAGCATGGGTGCGCTGCTGCTGGCGGGCGGCGCCGAGGGCAAGCGCATGGCGCTGCCCAACGCGAAGATCCTGATCCATCAGGTGTCCGGTGGGTTCTCCGGCCAGGCAGCCGATATCGAGATCCACGCCCGCGAGATCATCGACATCCGGCGCAAGCTCGACGAGATCATCGCCAAGCACACGAAGCAGCCCCTCGAGAAGGTCTCCCACGACACCGACCGGGACTACTTCATGAGCGCCGAGGAGGCCCGGGAGTACAACATCATCGACAGGGTGATCAGCGAGCACTAGGGCGCGACTTATCGGCCCGCAGCCCTTACGCTTGTACTACGCAGGGCGACCGGAGAGAGCAGCGTGACCAGACCTACCGATTCGAACGAACAACTTCTCTGCAGCTTCTGCGGGAAGTCGCAGCGGCAGGTCAAGAAGCTGATCGCCGGGCCGGGCGTCTACATCTGCGACGAGTGCATCGATCTCTGTAACGAGATCATCGACGAGGAGCTCGCCACCGCTCCGACGTTCGACGTCGACAGCCTGCCCAAGCCGAAGGAGATCGACGCGGTCCTGAACGAGTACGTCGTCGGCCAGGAGAAGGCGAAGCGCACGCTGTCGGTCGCGGTCTACAACCACTACAAGCGCATCCAGATCGCGCGCTCCGAAGAGGACCCGGAGGTCGAGCTGCAGAAGTCGAACATCCTGCTGCTCGGTCCCACGGGCTGCGGCAAGACGCTGCTGGCCCAGACGCTCGCGCGCATCCTGAACGTACCGTTCGCGATCGCGGACGCGACTGCGCTGACCGAGGCCGGCTACGTCGGCGAGGACGTCGAGAACATCTTGCTGAAGCTGATCCAGGCCGCGGACTACGACGTCAAGAAGGCCGAGACCGGGATCATCTACATCGACGAGGTCGACAAGATCGCGCGCAAGGCCGACAACCCGTCGATCACGCGCGACGTGTCAGGCGAGGGCGTGCAGCAGGCGCTGCTGAAGATCCTCGAGGGAACGCTCGCGTCGGTGCCTCCGCAGGGTGGACGCAAGCATCCGCACCAGGAGTTCCTCACGATCGACACGACCAACATCCTCTTCATCTGCGGTGGTGCGTTCGCCGACCTCGACAAGGTGATCGAGCGGCGCATCGGCAGCCGCGGGGTGGGCTTTGCCGCCGCGATGGACTCCGCGAAGAACAAGGACACCGGCCGTGTGTTCGAGCGGGTGCTGCCCGAGGACCTCATGCACTACGGGCTGATCCCCGAGTTCGTCGGCCGCCTGCCGGTGATCTCGGCGATCCACCAGCTCACGCGCGATGACCTGATCTGCATCCTCCAGGAGCCGCGCAACGCGCTCGTCAAGCAGTTCCAGCGCTTTTTCAGCTTCGACGGCATCGAGCTGCACTTCGCCGACGACGCACTCGGCTCGATCGCCGACAAGGCACTCGAGCGCGACACCGGCGCCCGCGGCCTGCGCTCGATCCTCGAGGAGATCCTGCTCGAGGTGCAGTTCGAGCTTCCGTCCCGCGGCGACGTCACGAAGTGCGTCGTGACCAAGGAGACGGTCGAGAAGAACCTCAAGCCGACCCTCGTCACCGAGGGCGCCAAGGCCGCGCAGTCACGCAAGCGCGCGGCGGCCCAGGCCCGCGCGGCCGAAGCCGAGCTCGGCGAAAAGTCGGCGTAGTCCCGCGCCCATGGCGGTGCGCGGTTTGACCCACGTATAGCGTGGTCAATGTGTCTCACCTACGGTGAAGATGCGTGCGGAGCGCCGCCACGACGCGCTCCGGTTGGTGGACAACCTGCTGCCACGTCAGACGAATCACGTGCCAATCGCTCAGCGCAAGCGTGAGATCTCGATCCCGGTCACGATGGAACGCGATCTCGTGTGCGTGCGTCGCGCGCCCGTCGGTCTCGACGACGACGTGGTGGTCGGGCCAGTGGAAGTCGACCTCCAGCTCGCCGACATAACCGTTGACGATGGGGAGGGGAAGGCGCGCGCCTTTGACCAACTTCAGGAAGCGCCGCTCGAGCTCTCGCCGCGTCGGGGGTGCTTCTTCGCCGAGGTCGGTAAGGAGCTGTCGTAGCAGTCCCGTGCCGCGGCGCCCCTTCGATGTCTCAAGCGCCGCGTCCATGGTCTTGCCATCGAAGATCCTGAGCTCGAGCGTCCGTTCCAGCGCGTATCCCAACTGGCGCTCGCTCACGATGCCGGCCAGGTCGACCAACGTCCGCGCCCACGTCGTGCACGGGATTCTCTCCACCTCCGTGATCTCCGAGGCAGGGAGGGAGCGGGTGACGTGTAGGGCGATGCCCTTGCGGTGCCGGCCGCCGCCGCGTGCGACGGTTACATCGATGGGGCCGGACGGAGGCGAGCGCAGCCCGAGTCGCGCAGCGGCCGCCCGGTGGCTGAGGACCGCACCATCGCCGACCGCCAGCACAGCCGCCATGTAGGGAGCCCCGGGGAGCAACACGTCATGCCCGACGACGTAGACCCCTCGATGGATCGTGTGCAGCCTTCGGATCGCTAGGCGGTGATCGATCGCGCGTTCAGTAAGGCCGGCGACAAGCAGTTGCTGTCTGCTCACGACTCCGTGTTGCCGGGCCGCATGGTCGCCGGCGATGGCGTCTCTCGTCGGTGCGCGGTCTGACCCACATATAACGTCGGCAATGTGTCGCACCTGCGAAGCGTGGCGCGTCGCCCGTCACGTGTGGGTGAACTACGTCGCGGCGGTGTAGAGCGTGCGCACCCAGATCGTCACGAGCGTGTCGACGACGGTGTCGACCGGTGCTTTCGGGAGGCGGCCGAGCGTCATCAGCAGGTAGCGCTCGCTCATCCACACGAGCGCACCGGCCGTCGGCGCCGCGTCCAGGGCCGCCACCCTGCCGGCCTGCAGGTCGCGTTCGATCCTCGTCGTGGTGGTCGTCACGAACCGCTCGATCAGGCCGTAGTAGACGCGCTCGACCTCCGGGTCGTGGCCGGCCGCGTCCGCGATCGCGTGCAGCACGAGGCCATGCTCGTCGTAGACCTCGGCGACGCCTCGCAGAGACTCGCGGATGTCCTCGCGCGGGTCGCCGGTGCCCTCCAGCCAGCGGTTCGCCATCTCGAAGAGCGCCTCGCCGATTCCCTCGACGAGCCGCACCGCCAGGTGGTGGCGATCCCGGAAGTAGACATAGAAGGAGGGACGTGAGAGGGTCGTGCGCGCCATCACCTCATCGACGGTGAGGTCCCGGAACGGCCGCTCGCGCAGGAAGGACTCCGCAGCGTCGAGGATCTCGCGTTCGGCCGACTCGGGCGATCGCCGTCGCCGGGGAGAAGAAGTCGCTGACCGAGTTATTGACACGACGTCAGTAAGCCTATATGGTCGGCGCGCCAACTGCCGCGAGGAGAGCCCAATGAGCGCCACGACCACCCGCCGCCGCAGCATCACCAAGACGCACGAGCGCATCTCGCAACTCGGTTGGGAGCCGGACTACTTCCAGCCCGCGGAGAAGTACCCGACCCGCTACCAGTTCCCGGTCAAGGCCAAGGACCCGATGAAGCACATCATGCGGGAGTACCTCCCGATGGAGCTCGAGAAGGACGAGCGCGTGTACGGCGGCCAGGACGCGGCCGTCCGCGCCGAGATGACGAGCAAGACCGGCCGCCGGTGGATGGAGATCATCAAGCCGTACATCGTCACGACCGCATATGCGGAGGTGGGCGCGGGGCGCACGATGTCGATGCTGATCGACGCGATCCCCAACAACGAGCTGCGCAACGGCTACCACGTCCAGTTCGTCGACGAGATCCGGCACACCGGCCTGCAGATGGCCCTCGCGCGCTGGTACGCCAAGCACGTGCCCGACCCGTCCGGCTGGCACCTCGGCCCGGCGACGCTCTCCAAGGACCCGGGCACGCGGCAGGCGCTCAACATGCTCTCGCACTTCATCGTCGGCGACCCGGTCCAATGCGCGTTCACGCTGATGGTGGTCGCCGAGACGGCGTTCACGAACATCGCGTTCGTGGCGCTGCCCGACGTCGGCGCGCGCAACGGCGACTTCACGCTGCCGACGACGTACCTCTCCGTGCAGTCCGACGAGGCCCGCCACATCTCGAACGGCTACGCGACTCTCCTCACCGTCCTCCAGGAGGACGAAAACGCACCGCTGATCGAGCGTGACCTTGCGCAGGCCTGGTGGATCAACCACGCGTACCTCGACGGCTTCGGCTCGGCGATCATGGAGTACAGCTCCGATGACCGCTCCGACCCGGAGAGCTATCTCGACAAGTGGGAGCGCTGGATCGAGAACGACTGGTACCGCTCCTACGTGCTGAAGCTCGGCAAGCTCGGCCTCAACTTCCCGCCCGAGATGTTCGACCGCGCGAAGTCACGGCTAGGTCGCGGCATGGTCCACAAGAACATGCTCGGCGCGGGCGCGTTCTGGATGCTCCACTTCTGGCGCACGGACGGGCTCGACGAGCGCGACTACGAGTGGCTCGAGTCGAAGTACCCGGGCTGGTACGCGGAGTACGGCCCTGCCTGGGAGATGTTTCGCGCGACGCGGCACGACCCGCAGCAGTTCAAGCAGCTGCTGAACATCGCGCAGGAGCAGGGCACGCCGTCGTGCTGGGTGTGCCTGATGGGCTGCGTGTTCCCCGAGGACATGTGCCACCGCGCGGTCGGCGATCGCACGCGCTTCTACTGCTCGAAGGAGTGCATGTGGCTCGACGAGTCGAACCCCGGCCGCTATGTCGGCGACCGCAACTTCTTCGACCGCTACCACGGGTGGGAGCTGTCGGAGATCGTGCGCGACCTCGGCTTCGTCCGTACCGACGGTGAGACGCTGATCGCCCAGCCCCACCTCGAGAACGAAAACATGTGGACGCTCGACGACGTCAAGAGCATGGACTTCCACGTCCAAAGCCCGAACATCACGTTCGCCGAGAAGCTGGGGCTGCCGAACGGTTCCTCGGTCGGGCTGGTGTCGCCGAATGGTCACATCGACGGTGGGCTGAAGGCCGCGGCGCCCTGGTCCAACGGCGCCGGCAACGGCAAGGCCGTGGCTCACTGACGTGAGTCCGCGCGTCGTCTTCGAGCCGATCGGCGAGGAGATCGACTGCGACGAGGAGGAGTCGGTCCTCGACGCGGCATTCCGGCATGGCTACAACCTGGTGTACGGCTGCCGTGAGGGCCAGTGCTCTGCCTGCAAGGCCTACCTGCTCGAGGGCGAGGTGGTGCTGAAGTCCTACTCGACCTTCGCGCTGTCGGAGTCCGAGGAGTCGAACGGCTACACGCTGCTGTGCCGTGCGATGCCCGAGGAGGACCTGGTCGTCGAGCTGCTGCACTTCGACCCGGACAACTACAAGCTCGAGCACGAGATCCGCGACGGGCGCGCCACGGTCGTCGCGGTCGAGGCGCTCACGCACGACATCCGGCGGCTCGAGCTGCAGGTGGACGAGCCCGCCGACTTCGACTTCCTCCCGGGCCAGTACGTGGACGTGTGGATCCCGGGCTCCGAGGATGCACGCCGCTCGTTCTCGATGGCGAACATGCCCGGCGACGGGCGCATCGAGCTGATCGTCAAGCACTATCCCGGCGGCCGGTTCTCGAGCCTGCTCGACGGCGCACATCACGCCCGGTGACGAGCTGCGGTTCACCGGCCCCTACGGCGCGTTCCACCTGCGGGACAGCGATCGCCCCATCTTGATGGTGGCCGGCGGCTCCGGCATGGCGCCGATCCTGTCGCTGCTGCGCACGCTGGCAGCCGACCGCAGCACCCGCCCGATCCGCTTCTTCTACGGCGCGCGCACCGAGCAGGACCTGTTCTACACCGACCTGATCGCGGAGCTTGGTGCGGCCCTGCCCGACTTCGAGTTCGTGCCGGTGATCGGGTTCGTGCACGAGCCCGCGTGCGCGTGCATCGAGGCGGGGCAGCTCAGTGATCCCGAGATCTACATGTGCGGGCCGCCGCCGATGATCGACGCGATGATCGAGCTGGCAACGGAGGCGCACGGCGTAGACGAGAGCACCAGGATCTTCCACGACAAGTTCACGACGTCGGCTGACGCGGTCGTTGCCGAATGAGGAGGTAAGAGAGATGGAGGCCGGAGCCAAAGGCACGCCGCAGCGAGGACCCCGAGCGCTCGTTCCAGTGGTATACGCCGAGCAAACGCAGGGCCACGATCTACGAGGACGTCACGATGGACACGCAGCCATCGATCCACCGCCACCTCGATCGCGGCTGGCCCGTTCACTTCGAGGACGGTCGCGGCCTTTGGTCGGAGGACTCGACGCGGCTGCGCTCCACGGATTGGTACGACTTCCGCGATCCCGGGCAGATGTGGGAGCGCAGCTACTACCAGGCCGGCACATCGCACGAGCAGCTGATCGAGGGCGCGGTACGCACCGCCCGGCGTGAGCGCGTCTTCGGCGACTTCGACCCGGAGTGGGTCGACTTCCTGCGCAAGCACCTGCAGGTACCGGCGTTCATCGACCACGGCATCTGGCTTGCGCTCGCGAGCGCCGCGCGCGACACGCTGTCCGACACGGTCACGCACTGCGTCGCGCTCGAGGCGGCGATGAAGCAACGCCAGGCGCAGGCCCTCCTGCTCTACGGCATGGATCTGGAGCAAGAGTTCGGCGACTTCCCCGTCGAGCGGGCCAAGGAGAGCTTCCTGGGCGACGACGTGTGGCAGCCGGCGCGCAGCTATGTCGAGCGCCTGCGCGCGACGCCTGACTGGGGAGAGCGGGTGGTCGCCGCCAACCTGTGCTTCGAGCCCACCGTCGGGCTGCTGATCCGGCGCGAGCTGCTGATGCGCTCCGTGCGCTTCAACGGCGACATCATCACCCAAGCCGTCAGCCATGTCGCCCAGCTCGAATGGGAGTGGGTGCACGGCTGGACCGCCGCACTGATGAAGTTCCTGCTCGACGATCCGGACCATGGTGCGGCGAACCGCGAGGTGGTGACCGAGTGGCTCACCGACTGGCTGCCGCTCGCGGGCGAGGCGGCACAGGCGCTCGAGCCGGTGTTCGACGAACTGCCGGCCGGCATCGAATTCGAGGACGCGCGCACCAACACACGGATCGACTTCGACGTGCTCTGCGACGCGTGCGGCGTGACCGACGCGGCTGCGACCGCTGGAGGTGCGAGGTGAGCGAGGAGACCTACGACTACGTCGGCATCGTGATGGCCAAGAGTGCTGAGGGCGACGCCGTTGCAAACGTGCTGTCCGGCCACGAGGGAATCGAGATCGTCGAGAACGCGTCGTTCTGGGACGTCCGCGCCAAGGATCGCCTCGTGATCGACTTCGACGAGGTCAGCGAGGAGCTCGGCTTCGACGTCGATCCCTACGCAATGCAGCACGAGATGTCCACGCACTATGGGCGCCTGGTCGTAACCGACGACGCACTGATGCTGTTCTCGGATCCGGTCGAGGCGATGGAGCACCTAAGTAATTGAGGAGAGGCGAATGAGCGAGCTGAACGAGTCCCGGCGTGCCGTGCTGCAGGCCGTGTGCAACACGGTTGTCCCGAGCATTCCCCACGAGCCCGATCCGACCGGCCTGTGGAGCCGCACAGCGCTCGACATGGGCGCCGACCAGGGCATCGAGCAGGTCTTCGGCATGCTCCCCGAGGAGCAGTTCGACGGGATGATGGAGCTGCTCGACGGCCTCGGCCAGCAGGGCTTCGCCAACCTGTCGCAGCGCTCGCGCGAGCAGGTCCTGCGCAACGTCGCGATGCTGGGACCGGAGGCGGCGGCCGGCATCTCGACGCTCGTCGGCCTGACCCTCTTCATCACGTACGGGGCGCCCGACCCCGCGACAGGGCAGAACCCCAACTGGCAGGTGTTCGGCTACCCGGGCCCCAAGGGCACGCCGCCCTCCCGGCCGAAGACGATCCAGCCGATCGAACCCGACGGGGAGGACCTGACGCTGGAGGCCGACGTCTGCATCGTCGGATCCGGCGCGGGCGGCGGCGTGATCGCCGGCGAGCTCGCGAAGGCAGGCCTGAAGGTGTGCGTCGTCGAGGCGGCGGGCTACTTCAACGAGTCCGACTTCAACCAGCTCGAGCTGTCGGCCTACGAGAACATGTACTGGCGCGGCGGCCCCCAGCCGACGGCGGACTTCAACGTGACCGTCTACGCGGGCGCGGGGCTGGGCGGCGGGACGGTCATCAATTGGACCAACTGTCTGCGCACCCGTCCCTGGGTGAGGGAGGAGTGGGCGGTCGAGCATGGCCTCGAGGGCGTCGATGGGCCCGACTACGACGGCCACCTCGACGCGATCTTCGACAAGCTCTCGGTCAACGACCGCTGCTCGGACCTGAACGGCCCGCACCAGCGCATGAAGGAGGGCGCCGACGCGCTGGGCTGGTCGTGGGCGACGATCACGCGCAACACCGACGAGAGCTGTTACGACCCCGCGTCGGCGGCCTACATCGGGTTCGGCGACCAGTCGGGCTCGAAGCTCAGCACCCAGCGCACCTACCTCCAGGACGCCTTCGATGCGGGAGCCGACATCGTCGTGCGCTGCACGGTAGACCGCGTGCTCACAGAAAATGGCCGGGCAACAGGAGTCGAGGGAACCTGGATAGATCCGGAGACCGGACGCTCCGCACGCGTTACCGTGCGCGCGCCGCAGGTGGTGGTCGCGGCCGGATCGCTCGAGTCGCCGGCGCTGCTGCGGCGCTCGCGCATCGGCGGGCCCGCGGTCGGGAACTACCTGCGCATCCATCCCTGCACGGCGCTGTTCGGCATCTACGGCGAGGACCAGGACGCTTGGTGGGGTCCCCCGCAGGCAGGTCTCGTGGACGAGTATGCCGACGTCGAGGACGGCTACGGCTTCCTTGTCGAGACCACGCAGTACGCGCCTGCCTTGGTTGGCTCGGCGCTTCCTTTCACGACCGCCCAGCGGCACAAGGAGATGATGGAGAGGGTGCGCTACGGCGGGACGTTCATCGGCCTGCTGCGCGACCACGGCCACGGCCACGTCGACGTCGACGCAAACGGCCAGGCGGTCCCGTACTACGACCTCACCGACGAGTTGGACGTTCGCAACACGCGGCGGGCGATCGACGCGCAGGCCCGCCTGCACGCCGCGGCCGGCGCGCGTGAGATCCAACCGCTCGCGTCCGGCACTACGCAGGGCTGGCGCGAGGGCGACGACCTCGACGAGTGCATCGCGCGCTGGCAGCGCGTGCCGCTGCGGGCCGGCGGGTTCCGGCTCTTCTGCGCACACCAGATGGGGACCTGCCGAATGGGGAAGGACGCGCAGACGAGCGTGGCCGACCCGTGGGGACAGCTCCACGACACGAAGGGCGTGTGGATCGGCGACGGCAGCGCGTTCCCGACGTCCTCGGGCACCAACCCGATGATCTCGATCATGGCGCTCGCGCGCCGCACCGCCGGCGCAATTGCGGCCGAGCACTCACCCTCCACCGGGCAGGCAGCACGCGAGCCCGTTACCTCGAACCGATAAGGAGCTCCACATGGCAGTAGCCGCAGAAATTCAGGTACGGGACAAGCTCTACATCGGAGGCGAGTGGGTCGATCCGGCCGGCTCCGAGACGCTCGACGTCGTCAACTCCTCGACCGAGGAGGTCATGGGCCGCATCCCGCAGGGCACTCCCGCGGACGTGGACCGCGCGGTCGAAGCGGCGCGCGCCGCGTTCGAGTCGTGGTCGCAGACGCCGCTGGAGGAGCGCGCGAACGTGATCCGCGCGATCGCAGCTGCGCTGGCCGCACGCAGCGAGGAGATCGCCGCGACGATCGCGCAGGAGGTGGGCATGCCGATCGGGCTGGCGACAGCGATCCAGGCAGGTCTGCCGACCATGACGTTCACCTCCGTCCCCGACCTGGTCGAGGACATCGTCTGGCAGGAACAGATCGGCAACTCGCTGGTGGTGCGCGAGCCGATCGGTGTGGTCGGGGCGATCACGCCGTGGAACTTCCCGCTGCACCAGATCGCGGCGAAGGTCGCTCCGGCGCTGGCGGTCGGCTGCACGGTCGTGCTGAAGCCCAGCGAGGTGGCGCCGTTGAACGCGTTCATCCTCGCGGAGATCATCGACGAGGTGGGCGTGCCCGCGGGCGTGTTCAACCTCGTGACGGGGACGGGCCCGGTGGTCGGCGAGGCGATCGCCTCGCACCCGGACGTCGACATGGTGTCCTTCACGGGCTCCACCCGCGCGGGCCGGCGGGTCAGCGAGCTTGCCGCACAGAACGTGAAGCCGGTCGCACTCGAGCTCGGCGGCAAGTCGGCGAACGTGATCCTCGACGACGCGGATCTCGAGACCGCCGTGACCGATGGTGTCTCGAAGTGCTACTTCAACTCCGGGCAGACGTGCAGCGCGCTGACGCGCATGCTCGTGCCGCGCGAGCGGCTCGCCGAGGCCGAGCAGATCGCAGCCGCCGTTGCCGGTGCCTTTACGGTCGGCGATCCGTTCGGGGATGAGACGAAGCTCGGACCGCTGGTGTCGGACGTGCAGCGCGAGCGCGTGCGCGGCTACATCCGCAAGGGCGTCGAGGAGGGCGCAAAGCTCGTCGCGGGTGGTGCGGAGGCGCCGGACGGCCTCGACCACGGGTACTTCGTGCAGCCGACGGTGTTCTCCGACGTGCGCAACGACATGACCATCGCGCAGGAGGAGATCTTCGGGCCGGTGCTCTCGATCATCCCCTACGACGACGAGGAGGACGCGATCAGGATCGCCAACGACTCGGCGTACGGTCTCGCGGGCGGCGTGTGGTCCTCCGACGAGGAGCACGCCAAGCGCGTCGCGCGGCGAATGCGGACCGGACAGGTCGAGATCAACGGCGGGGTCTTCAACCCGCTCGCGCCCTTTGGCGGCTACAAGCAGTCGGGCCACGGCCGGGAGCTGGGGCGGTACGCCATGGAGGAATACCTCCTGGTGAAGTCCATGCAGCTGTAGAAGTGGAGTTCGAGACCCTGGCGGAGGGCGGCTACGGCCTGCTCGAAGCGCCCTGCTGGGACGGCGAGGGCGGGATCTACTTCAGCGACGTGCTCCAGGGCGGGGTACGTCGCTGGTCGGACGCCGGGGTCGCGGATGTCCTGCCCAAGCGCCGTGGCATCGGCGGGATGTGCCTGCACGCAGACGGCGGCCTGGTTGTCAGCGGGCGCGACGTGCTGCACGTGCGCGGCGAGGAGCAGCGCACGTTGCTCGGCGACCTCGACGGCGTGACGGGATTCAACGACCTCGGCACGGACTCCAGCGGGCGCGTGTACGTGGGCGCGTTGCGGTTCAGCCCGTTCGCGGGTGAGTCGCCAAAACCCGGGCAGGTATGGAGGGTGGACGACAGCGGCGCGTCGCCGGTACTCGACGGAATCGATTGGCCGAACGGCATCGGCTTCTCGCCCGACGGAGCGACGATGTACGCGTGCGACTACGCGCATGGGACCGTGCTCACGGCCAACGGTGTCTTCGCGCGATCGCCCGCGGGATCTGTCGACGGGCTCGCGGTCGACGAAACCGGTGGGGTATGGGTTGCGATGGGGGATGCGGGCGCGATTGCGCGCTTCGAGCCCGACGGGTCGCTCGATCGCACGATCGACGTTCCAGCGGACTTCGTGTCGAGCCTGTGCTTCGGCGGCGAACGACATGCGCGACGTGTACGTCACCACAATCGGTGCCTTGCTGCACGGCCGCTCCGACGTGCCGGGCCAGCCCATCTCACCGGCCACCATCTAGCGACTAGACGGTTTCCTCGCTCGTAACTGCGTAACTGCGAACCAGACGCTGAATAGACTCTGAGCGTGCCCCGCGAAGGACTGAATGCGCTCGAAGAGCCGCACGCGCTACGACCCTCTGGAGGTCGAGCCGCGCGTGCTGCGGAAGTGGCTGGAGGCGGGCCACTTCCACGCAGAGCCCGGCGACACCCCCGACGAGAACTACTCGATCGCGATCCCGCCGCCCAACGTCACGGGCGTGCTGCACATGGGCCACGCGCTCAACGCCAGCGTCCAGGACACCCTGATCCGTTTCAATCGCATGAGCGGGCGGCGCACCAAGTGGATCTTCGGTACCGACCACGCGGGGATCGCGACGCAGGCCCAGGTCGAGAAGCTGCTGCTCTCCGAGGGCACGAGCCGGGAGGAGATCGGGCGCGTGGACTTCGACCGCCGCGTCTGGCAGTGGCGCGAGGAGTACGGCAGCACGATCGTCGAGCAGTTCCAGCGCCTGGGCGCCTCGTGCGACTACGCCGACGAGCGTTTCACGCTCGACGAACGCTACGTCGCCGCGGTCGTGAAGGTCTTCGTGGACCTCTACGACAAGGGCCTCATCTACCGCGACAACTACATGGTCAACTGGGATCCGGGCACGCGCTCCGCGATCTCCGACCTCGAGGTCGAGGACCGCGAGGTGACCGACACCCTTTGTTACATCGAGTATCCGTTCGAGGACGGCAGCGGCGCAGTGACGGTCGCGACCGTCCGCCCGGAGACGATGCTCGCCGACACCGCCGTCGCGGTGAACCCCGACGACGAGCGCTACAAGGACCTCGTCGGCAAGCACGCAACGCTTCCGCTGGTCGGCCGCCGCCTGCCGATCATCGCCGACGACTACGTGAAGCCGGAGTTCGGCACCGGCGCGCTGAAGATCACGCCCGGGCACGACCCCAACGACTTCGAGATCGGGCGCCGCCACGGCCTCGAGGAGATCAGCGTGATCGGCGAGGACGGGCGCATGACCGAGGCCGCCGGCCGCTTCGCGGGCCTCACCGTCGAGGAGGCGCGCACGGCCGTGGTCGCGGCGCTCGAGCAGGAGGGCCTGATCCGCAAGCAGGAGCCCTACACGCACACGGTGCCATTCTCACACCGCTCCGGGGAGCGCATCGAGCCCCTGATCTCCCTCCAGTGGTTCATGCGTATGCACGAACTGGCGGAGCCCGCGATGGAGGTCGTACGCACCGGCCAGGTCCGCTTCCATCCCGAGCGCTGGGGACGCGTGTACCTCGACTGGCTCGAGAACATCAGGCCGTGGTGCATCTCGCGCCAGCTGTGGTGGGGGCACCGGCTGCCGGTTTGGTACTGCGACGCGTGCAACGAGACGTTCGTCGCCGCGCAGCCGCCCGAGCGCTGCGGCATCTGCGACGGCGAGCTGCGACGAGAGGAGGACGTGCTCGACACGTGGTTCTCCTCCGCGTTGTGGCCGTTCGCGACGCTCGGCTGGCCGGCCGACACGCCGGAGCTGCGCGCGTTCTATCCCACGGACGTGCTCGTCACCGCCCGCGACATCATCTTCCTGTGGGTCGCGCGGATGGTGATGATGGGAATGGAGTTCATGCACGATGTCCCATTCACGGACGTCGACATCACCTCGATCATCCAGGCGCCCGACGGCCGGCGCATGTCGAAGTCGCTCGGCACGGGCATCGATCCGCTCGACGAGATCGACGCGCACGGCGCCGACGCGGTTCGCTTCGGCCTGCTCGCGATGTCCTCTTCCCAGGACGTGCGTTACTCGGCGGAGAAGATCCAGCAGGGCCAGCAGTTCGCGAACAAGATGTGGAACGCCTCGCGGCTCGTGCTGTTGAACGCGGCCGACGTCGACCCCGCGCCGCGGCCGCGCACCGTCGAGGACCGCTGGATCCTGTCGCGGCTGCAACGCGCGATCGGGCGCTGGCGCGAGCAGGTGGCGGCCTATGACCTGTCGCACGCGGCCCTCGACCTGTACTCGTTCTTCTACGGGGACTTCTGCGACTGGTACCTCGAGCTGGTCAAGCCGCGCCTGTACGAGCACGAGGAGGAAGTCTCCGCGACGGCGCTGCACGTGCTCGGGCAGACGCTGGCGCTCGCCCATCCGATGCTGCCGTTCGTGACGGAGGAGATCCACTCCTTCATGCCGGGCACGGATCGCGATCTCGCGGTGAGCCCGTTTCCCGAGGCGGACGCAGGGTTGCTGGACGAGGCGGCGGAGCGCGAGGTGGAGGCCGTGATCGATGCCGTGCGGAGGTTGCGCAACTACCGTGACTCGGTGGGTGCGGCTCCAGCAGCGCGCATCCCGGCACGGCTAGTGGGCGAAGCGCACGAAAGTTTTGTGGAGGTGATCGGCCGCCTTGCGCGGTTCGACATCACCACGGACGGCAGCGACGCAGAGGTCGTCAGCTCGATCGGGCTCGATGGCGCGACCGTCGAGGTGCTGCCGAGCGACACCGTCGACCCGGCCGAGGCGCGAGCCCGGATCGAGGCCGAGCGGGGCCGCCTGCGCGCCGAGATCGACCGGGCGCGCGGGAAGCTCGCGAACAAGGGGTTCACGGACAAGGCGCCGGCCGCACTCGTCCAGACGGAGCGGGAGAAGCTCGAGCGCTTCGAAACCGAGCTGGCCGAGCTGGAGGAGTAGATGACCGAGATGCCCGCTGCCGCTTCGCGAGCTTTGCGGGAGGCGGAGCGCTACCTCGATTCGCTCGAGATGTTCGGCATGCGCTTCGGGCTCGAGCGCATGCGGAGGCTGATGACGGCGCTCGACTCGCCGCACGAGCGATTCCGCTCGATCCACGTGCTGGGCTCGAACGGCAAGTCGTCGACGGTGAGGATGATCGCAGCGCTCCTCGAGCGCCACGGCCTGCGTTCCGGCGCGTACCTGTCGCCACACCTCGCATCATGGGCGGAGCGCGTCGAGGTGAGCACGCGGCCGGTCGCCGGACGAGCGCTTCGCGGCGGCGATCGCCCGCGTGGCCGAGGCCGCGGCGCTCGTGGACCGCACGCTTGGCCCGGGTGATCGTGTGACGCAGTTCGAGGTGCTGACCGCGGCGGCCTACTGGGAGCTGGCCCGCGCCGGGGTCGAGGTGGCTGCAGTCGAAGCCGGTCTCGGCGGGCGCTACGACGCGACCAGCGTGATCCGCTCCTCGGTGTTGGTGCTGACCAACGTGAGCCTCGAGCACACGCGCTGGCTCGGGCCGACCGAGAGCCACATCGCCGAGGAGAAGCTCGCCGTCGTACCCGAGGGCGGCACCGTCGTCGCGGGGCGCCTTGGCGCCGAGGCGCTGGCCGTCGCGGAGCGTGTCACCGCCGAGCGCGGCGCGCGGCTGCTGCTGCGCGGGCCGCGACTTCGACGACCCCGGCGTGCCGCTGCATCCCCGCGGTGCGTTCCAGCGCGAGAACTTCGCGGTCGCCGTGGCCGCCGCGGAAGCCTTCCACGGCCCGCTCGACCCGTCACACGTGCGGGACGCCGCGCAGGCGGTGCGAACCCCTGGTCGCCTGGAGACCGTGGCCGGCGACCCGCTCACGATCCTCGACGGTGCGCACAACCCCGCGGGCGTGAGTGCGTTGGCGGCTGCGCTGGGCGAGATCGTCGAGGACCGCCCCGTCGTGGGCGTGATGTCGGTGCTGGACGACAAGGATGCCTCCAACATGCTCGGGACCTTGCTGCCCCTGTTCGCCCAGGTCGTGTTCACGCGCTCGTCGCATCGCGGTGCACTTCCGCCCGCAACGCTCGAGAGCCTGGCGCGCCAGCTCGGGGGTCCGGTCGCACACGTCGAGCCTTCGCCGCAGGCGGCACTGGCGCGTGCACGCCAGCTCGCGGGCGCCGGCGGCGCCGTCGTGGTCGCGGGCTCCATATACCTGCTGTCCGATCTTGCGCGCGACGGAGCGCTGGGGGACCAGGCTTGACGCAGCACATGCGCATGCTCGGATTCGTGGCACTCGTGGTCGCCGTGGTGATACTCGTCTTCTTCGCGCTGGGATACGGCCTGGGGCGCCTGCTGCTGTAGGGATCGGATTGGCCTCCACCGGCTCGGGTACCCTGTGCTCGTGCAGGGAGTTTTTCGCTTGGTGGACCGCACGCAATGACGCTCGCCCTCTTCGGCATCGAGAACGACGGCCTCAATCTGGCCGTCAACCTGCTGGTCTTCTTCCTGGTCGTGATCTGGGTCGCGCTGGTCTACTGGACGTACTCGGATGCGAGCCGGCGCCTTGACGACCCGATGCTCGTTGGATCCGCTACCGCAGCGTCGCTGTTTCCCTTCATCGGCACGATCGTCTACACGATCGTCCGCCCGCCCGAGTACCTCGAGGACCGGCGCGAGCGCGAGCTCGAGATCAAGGCCGCCGAGAAGCGGCTCGCCCTGCTCGAAAATCGCACCTGCCGCAACTGCGGCGCAGAGGCCGATCCCAGCTACCTCCGATGCCCCAGCTGCACCCGCAAGCTGAAGGAGCCGTGCGCGAGCTGCGGAAAGCCGCTGGACCCGCGCTGGCGTGTGTGCCCCTATTGCGAGGCCGAGGTGGCCGCTGCGATACGGCAGGGCGGCGAGTCGCGCCGGGCACGCCGGCAGGGCGCGCGGACCGAGGCGGGCAAGCGCTCGGAGGCGCGCACAGCGGATCGCACCGAACGCGACCGCCCGCAGCACGAACGCGATCGCCCTGAGCGTGACGGCGCCCGCGTCGAGGTCCGCGATCGCACGACGTCACAGCCGCCGCCCAACCGGTAAGGTCCCGCGCCGCACATGAGCCGTACCCTCATCCTCGTAAAGCCCGACGCCTTCGAACGCAACCTCACCGGTGAGGTGATCGCGCGCTTCGAGCGCAAGGGCCTGCGCATCGCGGCGCTGAAGTTGATGCAGGTCGATCGCGAGCTCGCCGAGAAGCACTACAACGAGCACGCGAGCAAGCCGTTCTTTCCCGACCTGATCGAGTTCATCACGCGCGGTCCGCTGGTCGCGCTCGTCCTGGTCGGCGAGGATGCCGTGCCCGCCGCGCGCTCGGTGATCGGCGCGACGAATCCCGTCGAGGCCGTGCCCGGATCGATCCGCGGCGACTTCGCGCTCGAGGTGACGTACAACCTGGTGCACGGATCCGACTCCGACAACACCGCGGAGCGCGAGATCGGCCTTTGGTTCCCGGAGCTCGCCGACCACTAGTACTCGCGTCGCGCTCTCCGCAGCGGAGCGCAATTCTCGAGCAGTTGGGCATCCCCTTCGAAGTCGTTCCCTCGGGAATCGACGAAGACACGGAGGGCGAGCCTGCGGAGGTCGTCCTGCGCAACGCGCGCCGCAAGGCACAGGCGGTGGAGGGTGGCACGGTGCTCGGGGTCGACACCGAGGTCTACCTGGACGGGCGCCTGTTCGGCAAGCCGCGGGATGAGGACCAGGCGCGCCGCTACCTCGAGCGCCTGTCCGGGCGCACGCATGAGGTCTTCAGCGGACTCGTGCTGATCCACGACGGCGTCGAGCACAGCGGTACGGCGCGCACGGAGGTCACATTTCGCGACCTCGCGCCGCCGCTGGTCGAGTGGTACCTCGAGGGCGGGGAGTGGCGGGATCGGGCGGGCGGCTACGCCGTCCAGGGCCGCGGAGCCGCGCTGGTGGCGTCCATCGAGGGGGACTACTGGAACGTGGTCGGGCTGCCCGTGGCCCTCTTGCTCAACCTTGCGCCGTGGCTGCTCGAAGCCGCCTAGGTATGTGATTCTGGTGCAAGACAGCCGCCAAGGCCGGGGCTCTCATGCTGTCTCCGGTACTATTCGCCGCTGCGGACGCGCCCCGCTGGCGGAGACCTAGGTCTCCCTGCGACCAGGGGTAATCGGTCGTCGGGCGGGTCCTTCGGTCCGCCGGTTGGCGACACACGCAACATCACGCAGCACCAGTTCTTCCTTCACGTGGGTTTTTTCAGCGCACTCACCGGTCTCGGTGGCCGCGACATGGCCGTGGACCTCGGCACCGCCAATACGCTCGTTTACGTGCGTGGCCGCGGCATTGTGCTCTCGGAGCCGTCGGTGGTCGCGATCGACGCGCGGTCCGGGGAGGTGCACGCTGTCGGCCTCGAGGCGAAGCGGATGCTGGGCCGAACGCCGGGGACCATCCAGGCGATCCGACCCCTCAAGGACGGGGTGATCGCCGACTTCGACGTGACCGAGCAGATGCTCCGCCACTTCATCCAGAAGGTGCACCAGAACCGCTGGGCGCATCCGCGCGTGGTCGTGTGCGTGCCGTCCGGGGTGACCGGCGTCGAGAAGCGCGCCGTCGAGGAGGCGTGCCTGTCGGCGGGCGCCCGACAGGCCTACCTGATCGAGGAGCCGATGGCGGCCGCCATCGGAGCCGGCCTTCCGGTCGGCGAGCCGACGGGGAACATCGTCGTCGACATCGGGGGCGGCACGAGCGAAGTCGCAGTCATCTCGCTCGGCGGCATCGTTGTGTCGGAGTCGATCCGTGTCGGCGGCGACGAGATGGACGACGGCATCGTCAACCACGTGAAGCGCGAGTACAAGCTCATGATCGGCCAGCAGACCGCGGAGGAGATCAAGCTCGAGATCGGCTCCGCCTTCAAGCTGCCCGAGGAGGTGCAGGCGGAGGTGCGCGGGCGAGATCTCGTCACCGGGCTCCCGAAGACCGTCGTGCTGACCTCCGAGGAGGTCCGCGGCGCGCTCGAGGAGCCGCTCTCGCAGATCATCGGAGCGGTGAAGGAGACACTCGACCGTACCCCGCCCGAGCTGGCCTCGGACATCATGGACCGGGGCATCATGCTGGCCGGCGGGGGTGCGCTGCTGCAGGGGCTCGACGAGCGCCTGCGAGACGAGACCCAGATGCCCTGCCACCTGGCCGAGTCGCCGCTCACCTGTGTCGCCGTGGGGTCGGGCCGCTCGCTGGAGGAGTTCGACGTGATCCACCGGGCGAACAAGAACTCCCGCAATCGAAAGCGTTACCAGTGAGGTCCGGAGGGGTCAACATGATTTGCATGCGCAGCCCCCGCGGCATTGCTGGACCTAGAGACTTGAAGAGGACTTTTTCTTGTACAAGAAGTCGGTTCGCAGGCGACGAGCGGTCTTGGCGCTGCTCGTCAGCCTCTCCATAGCCCTACTGACGGTCTATTTCGGCGAGTCCGCCTCGGGCGGGCTGCACAACGTCCAGCGTGGCTTCCTCGAGGTGATGGCGCCGCTCCAGGAGGGTGCCAGCCGCGCGCTGAAGCCGGTCAGCGACCTCGTGGGGTGGACGGGCGACGTCTTCGACGCCAAGTCCGAGAACGAGGACCTGAAGAAGCAGAACGAGGAGCTGCGCGCACAGCTGGCAGCGGCACAGACGGCCGAGCGCGATGCGCGGCAGTTGCGCGGGCTGGTCGGCTTCAACGAATCGGCGCGCTTTCCCGACGGCCACGACCCGGTGCCGGCGCGCGTGATCGGTCGATCGCCGACCGTCTGGTATTCGGCGATCACGATCGACAAGGGCTCCGACCAGGGTGTGCGCGACGACCAGCCCGTGGTGAGCGGAGCCGGCCTCGTCGGTCGCGTGTCCGACGTCGCGCCGGACGCCGCGCGGGTCACCCTGATCACGGATCACACGAGCGGGGTCTCCGCGCAGCTCGTACCGGACGGCGCCAACGGTCTCGTCAAGGCAACCGTCGGAAACCCGAACGATCTGATCCTCGACTTCGTGCAGAAGGGGCGTGCCGTGCGCAGAGGCGCCACGATCGTCACGTCGGGGTGGCGCTCGTCCCGGCTCGAGTCGCTGTTTCCCCGCGGCATTCCGATCGGACGGGTCTCGCGTGTGGACTCCGACGAGCGCGAGCTGTACCAGCGTGTGCATCTGCGGCCGTTCGCCGACCTGCGTGAGCTGGATTTCGTCGAGGTCCTGACCCGCGACTCGGGCGCGGCGCAGAACGCCCAGGCGACGCCGTGAACGTCACCTGGGGAACCCTCGTGCGCCTGACCGTCCTGGTCGTAGCGGTGGTCGTGCTCCAGATCGCCGTCGTGGCGCAGATCGTGGTCTTCGACGCAAGCGCGGACCTGCTGCCGCTCGTGGCGCTCTCCATCGGGCTGCTGGCCGGCCCGGTGGCCGGTGCCAGCGTCGGCTTCATGCTCGGGCTGGTCGCCGACATGGCGCTGCTACAGACCCTCGGCGTGAGC
Organism: uncultured Solirubrobacterales bacterium; assembly: GCA_963762195.1. Lineage (GTDB taxonomy): Bacteria > Actinomycetota > Thermoleophilia > Solirubrobacterales > JBBDJG01 > DASRIA01. The sequence continues at coordinate 256,343 of CAVXJX010000002.1, forward strand.
TCGCTGCTCCTGATCGGGGTGGGTTATGGGGCCGGACGCTTCCGTGAGATGCGCGACGCCACCCACAAGCTCGTGCCCCCGATCGGCGGCTTCCTGGCGACCCTCGGGTTCGATGCGGGGTTCGCGCTCGTGCAGTTCCTGCTGGGCGTCGACTCCTCCGTCAGTCCCCTCGTCATCAGGGAGGCGCTCGTCAGCGCGGTCATCAACGGCCTCCTGGTGATTCCGGTGTTCGCAGCGGTGCGCGCAGTGCTGCGCTCCGACCTGATCGACGACCTGCGGCAACGCCGGCGCCCGGTGACCCGCACACGAGTGCTCTCACAGAGCTAGATGTACTTGCCGCAGGGCGACAAGCGCATGGTGATCACGCCGCAGCTCGCGCTGCGCGTGGCGATCCTCGGCGGGATCGCGCTCGTGCTGTTTGCGGTGATCTTCTTCCGGCTCTGGTACCTGCAGGTGCTTTCGGGCGACAAGTACCTCGCGGAGGCCAACGACAACCGCGTGCGCGAGGTGAAGGTCGAGGCGCCGCGCGGGCGGATCCTCGATCGCAGCGGAACGCTGCTCGTCGACAACCGCACGGCGCTGGTCGTCCAGGTGCTGCCCGAGCGGCTGCCGCGCGACGTCGAGCGGCGCGGCCGCGTCTACCGCCGCCTCGGCCGTGCTCTCCACAGGTCGCCAGGCGCGATCCGGCGCAAGATCCGCCGCGAGGTCAAGGAGCTGCCGTTCAGCCCCGTGACGCTCAAGACCGACGTCAGCCTGAACACGATCCTGTTCCTGCAGGAGAACCAGACCCGCTTCCCCGGCGTGGAGGTCGAGCGCGTGTTCCTGCGCAAGTACCCCCACCGTGAGATCGGCGCCCACCTGTTCGGCACGATCGGCGAGGTGACGGAGAAGCAGCTCGAACAACCGCGGTACTCCGGCGTGGCGCTGGGGGACCGCGTCGGGCAGTCCGGCATCGAGCTGCAGTACGACCGCTACCTGCGGGGCCGCAACGGCGCCAGCCGCGTGCAGGTGGACGCGATGGGCCGTCCCAAGGGCGAGCTGTCGGTGCGCGATCCCGAGCCGGGCAAGCGACTGCGCCTGTCGATCGACTTCGACGTGCAGAAGACCGGCCAGGCGGCGCTCGAGCGCTACGGGCTGCCGGGCGGCTTCGTGGCGATGGACCCGCGCAGCGGCGAGGTGCTCGGGCTGGGAAGCAACCCCGGATACGACCCCAACGTGTTCGCCAAGGGCGTGCGCGCATCGGTGTACAAGCGCCTGCAGGATCCCGACAACGGGGCCCCGCTCGCCAACCGCGCGACGCAGGGCCTGTACCCGACCGGGTCGACCTTCAAGTTGATCACCGCGACCGCGGGCTCGAGACGGGGCTGATCACTCCCTCCACGGTGTTGTTCGACGGCGGTTCGCTGACGGTCGGCGGCGTGACGTTCAAGAACGCCGGCGAGGTGTCGCACGGCGCCGTCGCGCTGCCGCGCGCGCTGCAGGTGTCCTCGGACGTCTTCTTCTATCGCGTCGGGCTGATGGCCGAGCAGCGCGGCGGTGAGGTGATCCAGAAGTGGGCTCGCCGGCTCGGGCTCGGCCACGCGACGGGTATCGACCTGCCCGGCGAGGGCACCGGGCTCGTGCCGACGCCCGATTGGCGCAACCGTCTCTTCCGCCGCGACCTCACGGACCGGCCGTGGACTCCGGGCGACAACATCAACCTGTCCGTGGGCCAGGGCGACCTGCAGGCCAATCCGCTGCAGATGGCCGTCGCCTACAGCGCCGTGGCGAACGGCGGGCGGATCGTGACGCCGCACATCGGGATGCGCGTCGAGGACAACGACGGCCGCATCCTGCAGCAGATCGAGCCGGGCGCAAGGCGCCGCATCGACATCTCGTCGTCGACGCGCGCGGCGATCATGCAGGGCCTGACGGCGGCGGCCAACGCCCCGGGCGGGACCTCGACGGGAGTGTTCGAGGGCTTTCCGATCACCGTGGCCGGCAAGACGGGCACCGCCGAGCGCGGCGCGCAGGGTGACCAGTCCTGGTACGTCGCCGCGGCGCCGGCCAACGATCCGCGGATCGTGGTCGCGACCACGATCGAGCGCGGTGGGTTCGGCGCGGAGGCTGCGGCTCCGGCAACGCGGCGCATCCTCGCCGCGTACTTCGGCATCAAGGGCAAGAAGGCGATCGGCGAAGCCGGGAGCGCCCCCGACTGATGACGCAGCCTCCGACACCTTTCGGGACCGGCGTGCAGCGCTTCAGCGAGCCGCGCAGGCGGCTGCTGCGCCTGGACCTGCTCGTCCTGCTCGCGACACTCGGGCTGATCGCATTCAGCCTCGTGACGCTCGACACTGCGACCGCGACCGACGTACCCGGCTCCCCCGACTACTTCGTGATGCGCCAGGCGCTTGTACGCCGTCATCGGACTGGCGCTGATGCTGGTGCTCGCCTCGATCGACTACTCCCGCTTCAGGGAGCTGCGCATGGGCCTTTACGGGTCGATGTTCGGCCTGATCTTGCTGGTGCTCGCCGTTGCGGGCGCCACGCGCGGGTCCCGGCGCTGGATCGAGGTGTCGTTCTTCCGGTTCCAGCCGTCCGAGCTCGGCAAGGTGCTGCTGATCCTGGCCCTGTCGGCTTTCATCATCGACCGGGTACGGCGCCTCGGCGAGCGGGAGACGACCTCACGGATCATGCTGCTGGCCCTGGTGCCGACACTGTTGGTGATGGCCCAGCCAGATCTCGGTACCAGCATCGTGTACGTGACGATCGCGCTAGCGCTGCTTTTCGTGGCAGGTACGAAGTGGACGCATTTCGCGGCGCTGGGCGCCGTGGCGGCTGCCGCGGCGGTCCTGGTCCTCGTGATCACGCCCGCGGCGGGAGTACCGTTGTTGAAGGACTACCAGCAGGATCGCCTCACGGCGTTCCTCGAAAAGGACAATGCAGACCCCAGTAGCCAGGGATATCAGCTCAATCAGGCAGAGACGGCGATCGGATCCGGCCGCAAGACCGGCCGGGGCACCGAACGCGCGACCCAGACACGCTTGGACTTCCTGCCCGAGAGCCGCACGGACTTCGTGTTCGCGGCCGTGGGAGAGCTGTACGGCTTCGTAGGGGCCGGCATCGTCTTGTCCCTGTATGCCCTCTTGATATGGCGATCGCTTCGGATCCTCACGATCGCCAAGAACCTGTATGGGGCACTGCTCGCAGCCGGAGTCGGCGCGATGCTGATGACGCAGGTGTTCGTGAATGTAGGCGGCAACGTCGGGATCATGCCCATCACGGGAATCCCACTTCCACTGATGAGCTATGGCGGCTCGTCCGTGATCGTGACGTTGATCGCTCTGGGGATCTTGCAAAGCGTGTACGTGCAGGCGAAGGAGGCCGCGGCATCCAAATCAGAGGTGCTCGCATGACTCCCCTCGCACGCTTGACACGCGCAATCCATTTTCTTAAGGAGATTTATGCGTAAGCAGGTATTGGTATCGGTCGACCGGGGCGAGACCCGGGTCGCGATACTCGAAAGCAAGAAGGCCGCCACTCGCGGCACCCAGCCCCCCAAGCCGCTGAAGGGCGCGCCGAAGGTCGACGACGAATGGCGCGTCGGCGAGCTCTACATCGAGCGTCGGGGCCGCCGCTCGATCGTCGGAAACGTCTACAAGGGCCGGGTCGACAACGTGCTCGGCGGGATGGAAGCCGCCTTCGTCGACATCGGTCTCGAGAAGAACGGCTTTCTGCACGTCGACGAGATCGTCACCGCCGACGGGGAGAGCCAGCGGCGCGGTCGCGGGCGCGGACGGGGCGGAGGCCCCAGGATCGCCGACCTGCTGAAGGCCGGCCAGGAGATTGTCGTGCAGGTCACCAAGGACCCGATCGGTACGAAGGGCGCGCGCCTGTCCATGGAGGTGTCGATCCCCGGGCGGTACCTCGTGTACGTGCCGGACGGCGACGGCGTCGGCGTTTCGCGCCGCCTTCCGGACAAGGAGCGGGAGCGGCTGCGCAAGCTCGCCTCCGGGCTCAAGCTCAAGGATGCGGGGCTGATCATCCGCACCGCCGCGGTCGGTGCGCGCAAGAGCGACATGGAGCGTGAGCTGCAGTACCTGTTCCGTCTCCACGAGGTGCTCCAGAACCGCGTCGACGAGTCGCGCGGGCCGACGATGGTGTTCCAGGAGGCGGACCTGCCGATCCGCGTCGTGCGCGACGTCTACTCGCGTGAGTTCGAGCGCGCCGTGATCGACGACGAGAAGCAGCACCACCGTATGACGAGCTTCTTCACCCGGACGGCCCCGGAGCTGGTGGAACGCGTCGAGCTCTACAAGGACGAGGCCCCGTTGTTCGAGGGGTCGGGTGTGGACGACGTGTTCAACCAGACGCTCTCGCGGCGGGTGGATCTGCCCCAGGGCGGCTATCTGATGATCGACCACGCCGAGGCGCTGACCGTCATCGACGTCAACACGGGCAGCTACACCGGTCGCGGCAAGGGCTCCCTCGAGGACACGATCACGAAGACCAATCTCCAGGCCGCGGAAGAGGTCGTGCGCCAGCTACGGTTGCGCGACATCGGCGGGATCATCGTCATCGACTTCATCGACATGGCCTACACGCGTAACCGCGACCGCGTGCTCGAGGTGCTGCGCAAGGCGCTGGAAGGCGACCGGACGCGCACGCACGTGGTCGAGATCTCGCCCCTCGGACTTGTCGAGATGACGCGACAGAACGTGTCCGAGGGCGTGCGCGAGATCATGAACAAGACCTGCCCCACCTGCGATGGCGAAGGTGTCGTGCGCTCCGAGGAGACGATCGCGATCGACGTGGAGCGTGGGCTGCGAAAGCTCGCCAAGACGTCGCGCTCCGACGCGTACCTGGTGCAGGTCCACCCGCGTGTGGCGGCGATCCTGATCGGCGGCGGGGGCAAGCCGTTGCGCGAGCTGGAGCACGAGACCGGCAAGGTCTTCCATTTCCAGGGCTCGGAGGGCATTCCCCTCGACACCTACAGGATCACGGCCGAGGGCACCCGCGACGAGATCGAGGAGCGCGCTCTGCCGTTCAAGCAGGGCGAGGAGGTCCTGATCCGGATCGAGGAGCCCCACATGTACAACATCGACGACGCGATCGCCAAGATCGACGGATACGTGATCTCGGTCGCCGGCGGGGGCCCGTTCGTGGGCGAGAGCAAGCTGATCAAGATCGACGAGGTGAAGCGCACGGCGGCCTATGCGAGCATCGTGACGGGCAACGGTGTGCCCGAGACGCCTCCACGGCAGCCCACACGGACTCGGGCGCGCAAGGCGGCCGTGGTTGCGGAAGCGCCCGCAGCGGCCGCTACGGACGCCGACGACGCTCCTGAGGACGACGGCGGCAAGCTACAATCGAACGGCTCTACGAGCAGACGCCGCCGGGGCCGCAGGGGCGGACGGCGGCGTTCTGGCGCAAAGGGCAGCTCTACCGAGAAATGACCTACGCGATCATCGAAATGGGCGGCAAGCAGTACCGCGTCGCGGAGGGCGACTCGATCCTCGTCGACCGAGTGGGCGAGGACGAGGGCGCGAAGGTGACCCCGCGGACGCTGTTGTTCGCCGACGGCAAGAACGCGGTGATGGACGGCGCCGACCTCGGCAAGGTCAAGGTCGAGGCGATCGTGACCGAGCATCTGAAGGGACCGAAGATCAGGGTCGCGACATACAAGGCCAAGAAGCGCCAGAAGCGCCAGATGGGCCACCGGTCATACCTGTCGCGCGTCGAGATCAAGAAAATCACGGGTCCGGCCAAGCGCGCGGCGAAGCAAACGGAAGCAAAGGAAGAGTCTGATGGCACATAAAAAGGGACTTGGATCGAGCCGCAACGGCCGCGACTCCGAGGCGAAGCGCCTGGGGGTCAAGGTGTTCGGCGGCCAGCGCGTGACCGGCGGCGAGATCATCGTGCGCCAGCGCGGCACGCGGTTCCGGCCGGGACCCGGCGTGGGCATCGGCCGCGACGACACGATCTTCGCCACGGCGGCCGGCATCGTGCAGTTCAAGAACGGCCGCCGCGGCCGCGAGATCTCCGTCGTTCCGGCTGAGTAACCCGCGGAACGAAGCAACGCCGCAGTAGGCTCGACCTGTGCTGTACGACAGGGCGACCATCCACGTCGAGGCGGGCGGCGGCGGCAACGGCTGCATGAGCTTCCGCCGGGAGGCGCACGTCCCGAAGGGCGGACCCGACGGCGGTGACGGAGGCCGCGGGGGCGACGTGATCGTGATCGCCGACCCGAGCCTGCGCGACCTCGCGCAGCTACCGGCACCAGCGCCGCTTCAGCGCGCCGCGCGGCGGGCACGGCGAGGGCAAGCAGCGCCACGGGGCCAGCGGCGACGATCTTGTCGCTGCACGTCCCGGTCGGGACCGTGGTGGAGGATCTTGCCGCCGGCATGCGCCACGACCTGTCGGCTCCCGGCCGGCGGGCCGTGCTGGCTCGCGGCGGCGCAGGCGGGTCGGGCAACAAGCGGTTCGCGACCGCCACGCGCCAGGCACCGCGCTTCGCCGAGCGCGGGCTGCCGGGCGAGGAGGCGACGATCGAGTTGCGGCTCAAGCTGCTCGCCGACGTCGGCCTCGTGGGCCTGCCCAACGCGGGCAAGTCGTCGCTGCTGCGCCGGCTCACGCGCGCGCAGCCCAAGGTCGCCGACTATCCCTTCACGACGCTCGAGCCGGCGATCGGCACGATCGAGGACGACGAGACGCGCCAGCTCGTGATCGCCGACATCCCGGGACTGATCGAGGGAGCCGCCGACGGCGCGGGGCTCGGCCACGAGTTCCTCGCGCACGTCGAGCGAACAAGCTTGCTCGTGCACGTCGTCGACGTCGCGCCGGTCGACGGCGTGGCGCCGTGGGACGCGTTCGTGACCGTGCGGGCCGAGCTCGAGCGCTACGGCGCCGCGCTCGAGGAGCGCGCCTTCTTCGTCGCCCTGAACAAGGTCGACCTGCTGCCGCCCGATCAGGTGGAGCAGCTCGTGTCGGATTGGCGCGAGCAGCCTGTCGGGCGATGCGCGGGTCTGCCGCGAGCCCGACCCGGTCGTGCTTCCCGTCTCGGCGGCGACCGGTGCCGGGCTGGACGCGCTACGGCATGCCGTCTTCCGGTGGGTGCCGGCCGCAGCGCCGGCCGAGGCCGACGGCGATGGGCCCTCCGAGCTCGCCGAGCACAGGGTGTACCGGCCCGCAGACGACGGCTGGAGCGTCGAGCGGACCTCGGACAGCTCGTTCCGCGTGAGCGGCGCGGCCATCGAGCGCCTGGTCGGAAGGCACGACCTCGACAACGCCGAGGCGCTCGCCTACATCGAGGACCGGCTGAAGAAGATGGGCGTCGTCAAGAGGCTCGAGGCCGCAGGGTTCGAGCCCGGCGACGAGATCGAGATCGGGGATGTGGCGTTCGCGCTGTATCCCGGGGTACCTCAGGAATAGATGTCCCTGACCGTCGTAAAGCTCGGTTCGACGCTCGTCGCAGACGAGGCGGGCGACGTGCGCGTTTCCGTGCTGCGCGAGGTGTGCCGCCAGGTCGGCGCGATCCAGGACGAGGGACGTTCGGCGACGCTCGTCACCTCGGGTGCGATCGCGCTCGGGATGCGCAAGCTGGGCAGGCCGGTCCGCCCGACCGCGATCGAGGAGCTGCAGGCGGCCTCGGCGGTCGGCCAGGGCCCGCTGTACGACGTGTACGCCGGGTTGCTGGCCGAGCATGGCGTCGAGGCGGCGCAGGTGCTGCTGACGTTCCTCGACATCTCGGGACGCGAGCAGTACGTGAACGCGCGCCGCACGCTGGCCAAGCTGCTCGACTGGAAGGTCGTCCCCGTCATCAACGAGAACGACACGACCGCGACGGACGAGATCACCTTCGGCGACAACGACATCCTCGCCGCGCAGGTCGCGATCCTGATGTCGGCCGACCTGCTGGTCGTGCTTTCCGACGTGGACGGCCTGTTCACCGGCGATCCCGCGAAGGATCCAGACGTCTCGCTGGTGGCGGAGGTCAGCGATCTCGCCGAGCTGCACGAATACGACATCGGCATGTCGAGCTCGCACGTCGGCTCCGGCGGCATGCGCAGCAAGGTGCTGTGCGCGGAGATGGCCACGTCGGCCGGGATCCCCGTGGTGATCTGCAACGGCACCGAGCCCGGGACCCTGCTGCGCGCTGCTGCCGGCGAGCAGGTCGGCACGCGCTTCCACCCCCAGGCGCGGCGGCAGTCGAGCTTCAAGCTGTGGCTGCGCTACGCGAAGAGCTCACGCGGGAGCGTGATCGTGGACGCCGGCGCGGAGCGCGCCCTGCGCGAGCAGGGCACCAGCCTGCTGCCGGTCGGCGTGGTGGACGTCGAGGGCGAGTTCGAAGCGGGGGACGCAGTCGACGTGATCCCGGCAAGCGACGGGGACCGCGCGATCGGCAAGGGCATCAGCAACCTGTCGGCCGCCGAGCTGCGGCGCGTCAAGGGGCTGAAGTCGGACCGGGTCCGCGAGCTGCTGCCGCGCGCGAGCGAGGAAGCGGTGCACCGCGATTACTTCGTGCTGGCCTGACCCAATCCGGCTGCGCGTTGGGCCTCGTTGCGGTCGAAGAACTCCTCTACTCGCGTGACTCGGCCGTGACGCAGCGAGAAGAGGAAGCTCACCCGTTCGTCGAGCGGGACGCCGCTTCCGGTGCCGTGTCCGTGCATCCTGATCACGACCAGAACGCGGTCGCCGAGGTCGCAAGGCTCCTCCATGTCCAGGCGGAGGTCGGCAAAGGTGTCGACCCACTGCTCCAGATAACCACGCACCTCATCGGCTCCGTGATGAACGGTCGTGTCCGGATCCTCGCGCGCCACGTGCCACTCGATCCCCGGATCCAGTAGCTCCATGTACGCATCGAAGTCGCGGCCGTTGAAGCGCTCCTCGAGCCGTTTCAGCAACTGGACGTTCGCGGATTCCATGGCCGGGAGAAGTATTGCCGGTACCCTTTCTGCATGGCGACCCAGCTGAGAACCGTCGAGGAGCTCTGCGCCCAGGCCAAGGAGGCTTCGCGCCGCCTGGCGACGCTCGATGCGGCGACCAAGGACGCGGCGCTGCGCGCGATCGCCCACGAGCTCGAGGCGCGCGTCGACGAGATCATCGAGGCCAACGCCGGCGACCTCGAGGCCGGCCGCGCTGCCGGGCTGACGCGACGCCCTGATCGACCGCCTCACGCTCGACGCCGAGCGGGTGCAGGCAATGGCGGACGGCGTGCGCACGATCGTCGAGCTGGATGATCCTGTCGGTGAGGAGCTCGACGCACGCACGCTTTACAACGGGCTCGAGCTGCGCAAGGTCCGCGTGCCGCTCGGTGTCGTCGCGATCGTCTACGAAGCGCGCCCCAACGTGACCGTTGACGCGGCCGCGCTTGCGATCAAGTCCGGGAACGCGGTCGTGCTGCGCGGGTCCTCGACGGCGGAGCGCTCCAACGCCGCGCTGGCCGCGATCGTGGCCGAGGCGGCCGAGGGCGCCGGCCTGCCCGAGGGCTCCGTGGCTCTGATCGGTGGCGGCGATCGCGCCGAGCTGACCGAGCTCGCGCGCCAGGACCGCTACGTCGACCTGATCATCCCGCGCGGGGGCGGCGGGCTGAAGGACGCTTTGAAGGACGTCGCCACCGTGCCGGTGATCTACGCCGCGGCGGGCAACTGCCACGTGTACGTGGACGCCGCCGCCGACGTCGCGATGGCGCAGCTGATCGCCTACAACGCGAAGGTGCAGCGGCCGGGCGTGTGCAACTCGGCCGAGACGCTGCTGGTCCACTCCGACATCGCTCCCCAGGTGCTGCCCGGGCTGATGGACAAGCTGCGCGAGGCCGGTGTCGAGCTGCGTGTGGATGCGCGTGCGCGCGCGCTCGCGGGGACCGACGGTGACGGCCTCGTGGCTGCCACCGAGGAGGACTGGGACACCGAGTACCTCGGTATGACCATGGCGATCGAAGGTGGTGGACAGCCTCGACGAGGCAATCGACCACATCAACCACCACGGGACCGGGCACTCGGAGGCGATCGTGACGGCCGACGAGTCCGCCGCGCGAGGCCTTCACCAACGGTGTCGACGCCGCCTGCGTGTACGTGAACGCTTCGACGCGCTTCACCGACGGCGGCGAGTTCGGAATGGGCGCCGAGATGGGCAACTCGACGCAGAAGCTGCACGCGCGGGGCCCGATCGCGCTGCGCGAGCTGACCACGTCGAAGTACGTCGTGCACGGTACGGGCCAGGTTCGCGAGTAGCACGCTGAGGGCCACTAGCTGAGACTTGGAATCCTTGGAGGCGTCTTCAACCCGCCGCACATCGGTCACATGGTGTGCGCGCAGGAGGCGTACTGGCAGCTCGACCTGGACGGCGTCGTGCTGATGCCGCTGGGGCGCGCGCCGCATCGCACGATCGAGTCCGACCCTGGCCCGCAGGAGCGCCTGCGTCTGTGCGAGTTGGCGGCGGCGGGGGCCGAGTGGCTGACCGTGTCGTCCGTCGAGGTCGAGCGCCCGGGCGAGACCTTCACGGTGGACACGCTCGAGCAACTCAGTGCCGCCGATCCCGGCACCGAGTACCTGTTCGTGCTGGGCGCCGACCAGGCGCTGCGCCTGGAGAGCTGGCGCGAGCCCGAGCGTGTGCTTCAACTGGCGCGGCTTGCCGTCGCCGAGCGCGCCGGCGTTTCCCTGGAGGACGTGCGGGAAGCCGTCGGCCGGCTCGGCGGTGAGGGTCGCGTGACGACGTTTTCGATGCCGCGTGTGGACGTGTCCTCGACCGAGGTGCGCGAGCGGGTTGCCGCGGGGCGGCCGTACCGGTTTCTCGTGCCCGGCCCGGTCGGCGAGCGGATCGAGAGCGAGGGGCTCTACCGATGAGCGCGGAGGTGAAGAGCGCGCCCTCCTCGGAGGCACTTGCGCGGCGCATCGCGTCGGTGGCGCTCGACAAGAAGGCGCGCGACGTGGTCGTGCTCGACATGCGCGACGTCGTGTCGTACACGGACTTCCTCGTGATCGCGACGGGTAACACCGAGCGCCAGACGCACGCGATCAGCGACGCGGTCCACCAGGAGCTGAAGCACACGGAGGAGGGGGGACGCACTCCGCGGCGCATCGAGGGCCGCTCGGAGGGCCGCTGGATCCTGATGGACTACCTCGACGCGGTGGTGCACATCTTCACACCCGCCGCACGCGACTACTACCGCCTGGAGACGCTGTGGGGCGAGGTGCCGGCGCTCGAGGTGGAGGAGGCGTAAGCGAGCTAGCTCTCTGTCCGTCGGGCGAACTAGTGTTCGTGTCGCCATGGAGGGTGACCGCTGGTCAGGACTGTCGTCGAATCAGAAGGGCGCGATCGCGGAGGCGGCGATCACGGTCGCGGCGATCCGGGCCGGTGCCCAGGTCCTACGCCCGGTCACCGAAGGCGAGCGCTATGACCTCGTATTCGTGATTGGCTCCTCGTTCCTGCGGGTGCAATGCAAGTGGGGGATCCGAATCGGCGACGTTGTCAGCGCCCAGGTGCACACGTCGTGCCGCGTGACGGGGGGAGGCCATGTCCGTCGTTCGTACACCCAGGAAGAGGTCGACGCGATCGCCGTTTACTGCGCACCCATCGACCGCAGCTACCTGCTGCCGATCGACCTCGTGGCCGGACGAAAACAGATCAATCTGCGTCTGTCTCCGGCACGGAACAATCAGCGCAGAAAGCTACACTTGGCCGAGCAGTACGAGTTGCACGGGGCTATAGCTCAGTTGGGAGAGCGCCTGCCTGGCAGGCAGGAGGTCGCCGGTTCGAGCCCGGCTAGCTCCACTGTTGGGATGCGGCTCTTCAGAGCCAGGTGATTCCGTACTTCTCTGAGACGCTCGCGTAGACGTCGGGCCCGAGCGTTCCCGCCTCGTGCGCGGCCGCGAGCTCGCGGAAGAAGCCCTCGAACCCCGGCGGCGTGGTGAGCACGAGCTGCCGTCCTTCGCCGGCGACCACCCGTCGCTGCGCGTGGGGAACTCCGCGGGGTGCGAAGACCATCCCGCCGGGACCCGCGCGAAACTCGTCGTCGCCCACCTGGTACACGTGCTCTCCCTCGAGCACGTAGAACACCTCGTCCTCGTGCTCGTGGACGTGCAGCGGTGTGTCCACCATCGGCGGAACTTCTTCGAAGACAGTGAACGCGTCGCCCGTCGTCTCCGCAGAGGCCCGGACCAGAATGGTCACCTCTCCGAACACAAGGCGCTCTCCTTCACCGGCGCCAAGCAGGTAGCCGGCCACCCGCGCTACTCCTCGCCGGGCTCTTCTCTTTCGACGACGCGCAGGAACGCGTCGACGACGACCTCGTCGAACTGGCCGCCGGCGCATGCGCGCAGCTCCTCGCACGCGCGGAACTTCCCGATCGACTGCCGGTAGACGCGGTCGTTCGTCATCGCCTCGTAGGCATCCGCGACCGCGAGGATCCGCGCCTCGAAGGGAATCTCGTCGCCGGCCAGGCCGCGCGGATAGCCGCTGCCGTCGGGTCGCTCGTGATGGCAGTAGATCCATTCACGGATCTGGTCGAGGCCGGAGTCCTCCAGCAGCTCGACCGCGATCCATGGATGGCGGCGCATCTCGAGCCACTCGATGTTGCTCAGCGGGCCGGGCTTGGCCAGGATGCGCTCGGGGATCGCGGACTTCCCGACGTCGTGCAGCAGTCCGGCGAGCCGGATGTCGTCGACGACGTCCTGGGGAAGGCCGAGCTCGCGGGCCGTCAGCTCCGCGTAACGGGCGACAACCTGGGAGTGGCGCTTCGTGCCTCCGTCGCGCGCGTCGATCCGGTGCGCGATGTCCATCACGCGGGCGATCGAGTCGGCCAGGATGCGGCGCGGTCCCTGGAGGCGGGGAATCAGCTCGTCCACGTCGTCTTCCTACGACTGCGCGCCTCCGAATCCTGCGCGCCCGCCACCCAATGGGAAGGGCCCGCCTTGCGGCGGGCCCTTGGGCCATGGGAAGCGCGGATGTCCGCGCGAGCGGATATGTGATTTTTTTGGCCGGGCTAGCCGGCGTGTTGCTCCTCGGTCGGATGTACCCTCGGCGTCGCCGCGCACTCTTGGGAAGCTGGCACGGACTCGGCCATCGAGTTGCAGTGGTGACCGTGTCGGGGGGCATCCATTGCTGGATTCAACGAAGAGCATTCCCGTAACCTGCGCGCTCCGACGCTTCCTGGACGCACGTACGAGCCGCGCGCAGATGGAACTTGCGGCGCTAACGCGAGCGCTTGACGCGCAGCTTCGCGCGCATGCCGGCCTGCTCGTGGCCGGGGAGCGAGCACCACATGCGGTACCGGCCTGACGCGAGCCGCGCTTCCAGCTCCCCGAGGTCACCCGAGCGCGTCTCGGGGACGGAGAAGGTGCGGCGTGCCGACACGCCGGGGCGTGCGATCCGGCGCATGCGCAGGTCGTGCGGGTCCTCGCCACGGTTCAGATACTGGATCAGCGCCGGCCCCGCCGTGATGGTCTGACGCGACAGCCTCAAGCTGTGCTCGTCGGCGGAGACGAGCAGGCGTGCCGGCGACCGTTCGCTACGCGCGCCGGCGACCTCGGCGGCGCCCACAACTGCCGTGCCCGCCGCGAGCGCCGTGATCGCAAGCAGTGCCGGACGGGTCACTTGACCAGCGCCGGACGGCCGAACCGCGCCGCCTCCGGGATGACGGCGGCCGCGTCGTGCCCGAGCCATTGCTCCAGCAGGCCGCAGTACACGGCTCGGTAGTCGGATGTCACGCGCAGGTTGCCGTCCTCGTCGAGCTGCTCCATTCCCGGGTACTCGCCGACCATCTGCCCGCGCGCGTGCGTGCCGATCAGCATTCCGAGGCCTCCGGCGCCGTGGTCGGTGCCGTCGGAGCCGTTCTCCTCGCCGCGGCGGCCGAACTCGGACCACACCTGGACGAGCACCCGATCCGCGAGGCCGCGCGCCTCGAGATCGCGCTGGAAGGCCAGCAGGCCGTCAGCGGTCTCCTTCAGGCTCTCCGCAAGGTCGGCGGGCTGGCTGTCGTGAGTGTCGTAGTCCCCGGGCGCGTTCAGGGCGACGCACTTCATGGGGAGGCCGCCCGCGAGCATCGCGGCCAGCGCCGCGAGGCGCCGCGAAAACGCCGAGTTGCCCACGGGATACGCGACGGGACTCTGAATCTGCTTGCCGCCGAACGGCAGGAGCTGCTGGCGCAGGCGGGCGGACTGCACGGCGACCCCGCCGGCGGCGGCCATCGCCGTGTCGCGGCTGCCTGCATGCGTGTTGCCGATGGACTGGAAGGCGTCGATCATCCAGTCCCTCACTTCGCCCCCCACGCCGGGTGCGTAGAAGTTGTAGTTGCCCGGCTCGACGATCGCTGCCACCGGCATCTTCGCCGTCGCCAGCGCCGGGGCCAGGTCGCTGCTCAGCGCCAGCCCCTGGAGCGGGTTGTCGGCACGTCCGACGCTGTCCAGGTAGCGCCCGAGCCAGCCCGTGTTGAGCTTCGGCTGCAGCGCGCCCACCTCGTAGAAGTGGCGCGAGTTGAAGTGCGACTGGTCGGGATGCTCGTAGCCGATCGCCGGCATCACCGAGGCCTTGCCCTCGGCGTGCAGCGTCGCCAGTCCGGCGGCCGACGGGTGCCACCGCAGGCGGCCGTCCTCCGTGAACGGCGTCCCCTCGGAGTCGCCCAGCGCGAGCTTCGGCCGCAGGCGGCGGTAGGCGGGGTCGCCCACCGGGGCCAGGACAGACAGGGAGTCGATCCCGCCCGGCATGAAGATCGACACGAGCACGCGGTCCGCCGGCGCCGCCGAGGCGATGCCCTCCTGGAGCGCGGCGATGTCCAGCTTCGATGCCCCGTACAGGGACAGCACGACACCGGTGCCGCGCAGCAGGAACTGACGCCGGTCGAGGCCCTTGCCGGCCGCGATCGGCGCGCGCGGGTCGGGCGGTGCGATCGCTTGCCCGGCGCCGGCGCCGGCACGGCGCAATGCCTGTGAGCGTGTGAAGTCGTTGCAGCAGTTGTGGGACATCAGGCCGCCTGGAAGTCGGGGGAGGTGGCGACCAGAACGCGCAGCGCGTTCTGGCGCAGGATCGGGTACACGCGGCGCCTCGACTCCGAGTTCGCACCTCTTTCGACACGCTCGGCAAAGGCGACGAGCCGCAACCGGGTGGCGGTGGAGATCGTCGGGGCTCCCCAGAAGTTGATCGCGCGCTGCACCGCATCCGCGGGCGCGTCGGGCTCGTACGGCTGGTCCGTCTTCAGCTCGTGCTCCCGGACGGCTTCGACCGCCGTCAGCCATCGTGCGCGCCAGGAACCGGTGTCGAGCCAGCGGTCGTCTTCCCAGCCGGCGACGTTCGGGGGGTAGAACAGGCGCTGGTTCATCATCTCGGACAGCCACACCCAGGCGTCGGTGTCGACGCCTCGCCCCATGCCGCGCAGCATGCCCGCGACGTACACGACCGGAGGCTTCACCATGCGCGGACCGCGGTAGAGGCTCGGGTGCTTCAGGATCGCCTCGAGCACGGGGCGCACCTTGTACTTCTCGCGTATGTACAGGCGCTGCAGTGCAAGCCGCGTCTTCTTTCCGGGCGGGACCGGAATGAAGTACGACCACAGCTTCTCGACGAAGAACGACGGGTGGCTGTCGTGCTCCAGGCACAGCCTGCACGAGTCGCGCCAGTCGAAGTTGCCCTTGTTCCCGAGCATCTTCTTGCGGCCCGTATCGTGCTGCTCGGGGTCGAAGCGGAAGTTGTGCGGTCCGATCCCGTCCGAGTAGTCGTGCTGGAATCCCGTCAGGGCCCTTGCCTGCTCGCGCACGTCGTCCTCGGTGTAGCCGCGGTCTGCGCCGAGCGTGAACAGCTCCATCAGCTCGCGCGCATAGTTCTCGTTCGGCGATTCCTTCGTGTTCTCCGAGCCGGAGAGCCAGAGCAGCATCGCCGGATCACGCGTGACGCGGTTCAGGAGCTCGCTGAAGGTGCCGAGGCCGTGCTTACGGAAGAGCTCGTTCTGGTGGATCATCAGGCGCTGCTCGCCAACCCCGTCGTTCGAGGTCGCAAACCAGTCGTGCCACACCAGCGCCATGCGCTCGACGAGCGGGCGGTTGGAGCGCACCATCCGGTCGAGCCACCAGAGGTGATCGTGGCCATATGCGTCGGAGGGCGCCAGCGGACGGCCCTCGCCGTCCTTGGGCGGCGGTCCGGCCAGGTTCTCCTTCGGCGGCCGGGTGAGCGACTGGACCGCGCTTCGCAGTCCCTTCTTCGCAAGCTTCTCCGCCTCGCCCGGGCGCGGGCCGAAGCCGGCTCGCCACAGCAGGCGCTCCGCCTGCGCGGGCCCGAAGCGGCCCGTGTAGACCGACACTCCCGGGCCGGCGGAGCGGCGCGGGCGGCGACGACGCTTGCGCTTCCGCCTCCGTGCGGCCAGCGCTTCCATCTGCTCGTCCCGGTTGCTTCCCTGCGACACGGCGGTCCCTCCAGACCCATAGCCCTCTGTCCTTAGACGGGGTTATCGGCACCGGGATTTCTCCTGTTTACCGCCGTCCTCGACGCTTGTTCTAGCCCCTTTGGCGGAATCCCGTTGCGGTGGGCGAAGTGCCACGCCGTCGCGGTCGTTTTAATGAGACAGATGTCCAAGCCCTCGGACAGCCCTCGGGACCGCTACGACGCCCGCGCCATCGAGCGCCGGTGGCAGGAGCTCTGGGAGCGGGAAGGGACCTGGGAGGTCCCCAATCCCGGCGAACCCGGCTTCGATCCGGACATGCCCGAGAGCTACGTGCTCGAGATGCTGCCCTATCCCTCGGGCGAGCCCCACATCGGCCATCTCAAGAACTACTCAATGGGTGATGCGCTTGCCCACTACCGCCGGCGCCGCGGGATGCGCGTGCTGCACCCGATGGGATTCGACTCCTTCGGCCTGCCCGCCGAGAACCACGCGATCAAAACCGGTGAGCACCCGGCCGTCTCGACCGAGACGTCGATCGAGGAGTTCCTGCGCCAGTTCCGCTCGTGGGGAGTGTCGATCGACTGGCGCCGCGCGTTCGGCACCCACGAGCCGCGGTACTACCGCTGGACGCAGTGGATCTTCCTGAAGCTCTACGAGCGCGGGCTCGCGTACCGCAAGCGCGCCCCGGTGAAGTGGTGTCCTCACGACCAGACGGTGCTCGCCAACGAGCAGGTGATCGACGGCGCCTGCGAGCGGTGCGGCACGCCAGTGATCGTGAAGATGCTCGAGCAGTGGTTCTTCAAGATCACCGAATACGCCGACCGCCTGCTGGACGACTTCAAGCTGCTCGAGTCCTGGCCGCAGCGGGTGATCACCATGCAGCGCAACTGGATCGGCCGCTCCGAGGGCGCCGAGGTCGTGTTCCAGTGCCCCGATCCTCCGATCGACTTCCCGGTGTTCACGACACGCCCCGACACGCTGTTCGGAGCGACGTTCTTCGTGCTCGCTCCGGAGCATCCCGACCTCGACCGCCTCATCGAGGGCACGGCTCTCGAGGAGCGGGTGCGCGAGTACGTCCAGGGGGCGCTGAAGGAATCGATCGAGGAGCGCACCAACACCGAACGCGAGAAGACCGGCGTCTTCACGGGCAGGGACGTGATCAACCCCGTGAACGACGAGCGCATCCCTGTGTACGTCTCCGACTACGTGCTGATGGACTACGGAACCGGGGCGATCATGGGCGTGCCGGCGCATGACGAACGCGACTTCGAGTTCGCACAGAGGTTCGGCCTGCAGGTCCGGCCCGTGGTCGAGCCCGCCGGCGACGAGGCGCCTGTGGATCAGGCGTTCGTCGGCCACACCGACAACGAGCGGCTGATCAACTCCGCGCAGTTCACGGGCATGACGGTGACGGAGGCGACCGAGGCGATCATCCGCTGGCTGGAGGGGGAGGGCAAGGGCCACAGAGCCGTCAGCTACCGCCTGCGCGACTGGCTCATTTCACGGCAGCGCTACTGGGGCGCGCCGATCCCGATCGTCTATTGCGGCAAGTGCGGCATGGTCCCGGTCCCGGAGGCCGAGCTTCCCGTGGTGCTGCCGGAGGTCGAAGACTACGCGCCGAAGGGCAAGCCGCCGCTGGCGGCGGCCGAGGACTTCGTGCACACGTCGTGCCCGTCGTGCGGCGGCCCGGCGCACCGTGAGACGGACACGATGGACACGTTCGTCGACTCCTCCTGGTACTTCGTGCGCTACTGCGACCCCGACAACGACCAGGCGCCCTGGAACCGCGAGATCGCCGACTACTGGATGCCGGTCGACCAGTACATCGGCGGGGTCGAGCACGCGATCCTGCACCTGATGTACGCGCGCTTCGTCATGAAGGCGCTCGCCGACACGGGGATGATCGGGATCCAGGAGCCGTTCGCAAACCTCTTCACCCAGGGGATGATCACCTACCAGGGGGCGAAGATGTCCAAGTCGAGGGGCAACACGATCAGCCCGTCGACGATCGTGGAGCAGTACGGCGCGGACACCGCGCGGTGCTACATCCTCTTCCTGGGTCCACCCGAGCATGACGCCGACTGGTCCGACGACGGCGTGGGAGGCGTGCATCGCTTTCTCGGCCGGGTCTGGCGCCTGAAGCCGGCAGCGGGTGACCCGCTCGTGTCGCCCGCTGTGGATGCGCTGGACGGTGCGGCGCTCCAGCTCACGCGCAAGGTGCACTGGGCGATCCAGAAGGTGACCGGCGACATCGAGCGATTCCAGTTCAACACGGCGATCGCCGCGCTGATGGAGCTGGTCAACGAGATCTACCGCGTCGATTCGGAGCTGCGCGACGACGACGTCGGAGAGCAGGCGCTCGCGTTCGCGAATGCGAGCGTGGCGTCGCTGCTGTTCCCGTTTGCCCCCCATCTGGCGGCAGAGGTCTACGAGCGCGCGACAGGCGCGCGAGTGACAGATGCGCCCTGGCCGGATGCCGATCCGGCGCTGCTCGCAAGCGACACGGTCAAGGTCGTCGTGCAGGTCAACGGGAAGGTGCGCGACAGCGTCGAGGTCGATGCCGGGGCCGGTGAAGAAGAGCTGAAGACAGCTGCGCGCGGGCTGGCGAAGGTGCAGAAGCACC
Source organism: uncultured Solirubrobacterales bacterium (assembly GCA_963762195.1). Classification (GTDB taxonomy): domain Bacteria; phylum Actinomycetota; class Thermoleophilia; order Solirubrobacterales; family JBBDJG01; genus DASRIA01. The sequence continues at coordinate 275,314 of CAVXJX010000002.1, forward strand.
TCGACGGTCAGGAGATCGTGCGCGAGATCGTGGTGCCGGGCAAACTGGTGAACTTCGTCGTGCGATAACGGCCACTAGACTCCCGTGGCGTGCGACTTCGTCGCCTTTCAGAAGCGGCCGTCGAGGAACGCGGCCGGCTTCGCTCTCACTTCCTGATGGATGCGGGCGACCTCGGGTCGCGCAACATGACGGTGACCTGGGTGGACGTGCCACCGGGAGCCGAGCAGCGCGCCCACTCGCATCCCGATGCCGAGCAGGTCTACGTGATCGTGCGCGGTCACGGGCGCATGTCCGTCGCCGGCGATGTGGAGCAGGTCACGGAGGGCGACCTCGTGTTCATCCCGCCGGCAACGCAGCACGGCATCGTGAACGACGGCTCCGAGACGCTCGTCTACATCATCGGCGGCTTCGCCGCCGGTCTCGATGGAGGAGCTGTACCGCGAGGAGCTGGCCTCCGAGGTCGCCGGCTACGTCGAGGACGAGTAGTCATCTAGTCACGAACTCCTGACTCCAGCGTCTGGAGCGGTGCGTCTGTGCTCCGTAGCGTGCCTCGCGGCATGTTGGAGATCTCGAGGCAGCAGTTGGTGGTCTATGCAGCGGCGCTGCTGGCCGTCGCACTGATCGGCGCGCGTTACCTGAAGTCGGAGCGCGATCCACCGTCACAGGCGCGACCCGCGGCGGTCAAGGTCGAGCGCACGGGCGGCGCCGATGCAGTCGTCCACGTGGTCGGTGCGGTGCGGCGGCCCGGTGTGTACCGGCTGCCGTCGTGGTCGCGCCTGGCGGCGGCGCTGCGCCGCGCCGGCGGCGCCACCGCGGGCGCCGATCTCCAGGGCGTGAACCTGGCGGCGAAGGTGTCCGACGGGCAGCAGGTGGTCGTTCCGGCGCGCGCCGCGGGCGCCGCCGCGGGGGTCGCCGCATCCTCAGCCACGGCGGCGCCCGGGCAGCCAGTGAGCCTCAACAACGCGACGGTCGGATCAGCTCGACGAGCTCGACGGCGTCGGCCCCGCCACTGCGCAGAAGATCCTCGACTACCGCAAGGAGCACGGCGGCTTCGGGTCCGTCGAGGACCTCAAGCAGGTGAGCGGCATCGGCCCGAAGCGCTTCGACGCGCTCAAGGAGAAGGTCCGCATGTGAGCCGTCGCGACACGCTGCGCCGGCACCCTCGCCACCTCGCGCTTGCTGCGCTGTGCGGGGGTTTGCTGCTCGCCGGCCACCCCGTCGCGGCCGGCGCCGGCGGACTGTGCGCCGCCGCTGCCGTGGTCACATGGCTGCGGCCGGCTCCGACCGCGCTGGTGGCGGCGCTGGTCGTGCTGCTGCCCGCTGGAGCGCTCGCCGGGTCCGCGCGCCTTGCGGCGATCGACCACTCGGACCTCGTGGCGCACGCCGGATCGGCGGTGGCGCTGCGGGGCCATGTCGTGAAGCGCGAGCGGGAGTCGTTCGGCACGGCACGGGCCCGGGTGCGCTCCACCGCCGTGCGCGTGGGCGGGCGGTGGCAGGCGGCGGCCGGGCTCGTGCAGGTCCGGGTGCGGGGCGCTCGTGAGCGCTCCGCACCCTCGATCGGCGACGAGGTCGAGGCCGCGGGCCGGCTGACCATGCCGAGCCGGGCGGCGGAGGATTCCGGATACGCGGCATTCCTGCGGCGCGCCGGCGTCCGGGTCGTGCTGCACGCGGACCGCCTGCGGCGCACCGGACGCCGTCGCGGCGGCCTTGACGGCGCGATCGACGCGGTCCGGCGCCGCGCCGAGGTGGGAGTCGGCGCGGGCCTGGGCGTCGATCGGGCCGCGCTTGCCCGCGGGATGGTCCTCGGCGCGGACGAGGACATACCGGAGCGGATGGCGGACGACTTCAAGCGCTCCGGCCTGGCGCACCTACTCGCCGTCTCGGGTCAGAACGTGACACTGCTGGCAGTCCTCGCATGGACGCTGCTGGGCGCCGCCGGCGTCCCGCGCCGGTCGCGCCTGTGGGTCGTGGTCGTGTTGGTCGCGCTCTACGTCCCGCTCACCGGAGCAGGCCCGTCGATCGTGCGGGCGGGGGCGATGGGCATCGCCGGAACGCTGGCTGCGCTCGCCGGGCGGCCCGCGTCGCGCTGGTACGGGTTGCTGATCGCGTGCGCGGTGACCCTCGCCCTCGATCCGCGAGCGTGGCAGGACGTCGGGTGGCAGCTCAGCTTCGCGGCGGTCGTGGGCATCTTCGCGCTCGTGCGGCCGTTGGGACAGGCGCTGCGCCCGCTGCCCGAGCCGCTGCGAAGCGGGACCGCGCTGACCGTGGCCGCGACCCTCGCGACGGCGCCGCTGATGGCCTTCCACTTCGAGCGTGCCTCGCTCGCGGCGCTCCCGGCGAACCTCGCCGCCCTGCCCGCTGTCGCTCCCGTGATGTGGCTCGGCATGCTGAGCGCGGCCGCCGCCCAGCTCGCGATCGAACCGGCCGATCCTGCTCAACGCGGTCAACGGGTTCTGCCTCGCACACGTGGCCGCGATCGCGCGCTGGGGCGCGGGGCTGCCCGGCTCGGCGATCGACGTGCGCATCGGCTCGCCGCGCGCGCTCGCGTCGATCTACGCCGCGGGCGGCGCCGCGATCTGGGGAGCGGTGCGGCTTGGGCAGGAAGCATCCCGGGCGCCTGTCCGTGGCCGGCGCGCTGGCGCTGGTGTGCGCGGCCGGTGCGGTGTTCGTGTCGGGCGGCACCCCGGCCGCACCGCGGCAGTTCACCGTGACCTTCCTGGACGTGGGACAGGGCGATGCCACGCTGCTGCAGACGCCCGATGGCGGAGCCGTGCTCGTGGACGGCGGCCCGCCGGGCACGGGCCTGGCGGGCAAGCTGCGCGACCGCGGAGTGCGATCGCTGGACGTCGTGGTGCTCACGCACGCACAGGAGGACCATCAGGGCGGGCTCGCCGACGTCCTCGAGTCGTTCGAGGTCGGCCTGCTGCTGGACGGCGGCCTGCCCGGCGACGGTGCCGACCACCGGCGCATCGTGTCGCTCGCGAGGGCGCGGCGCGTGGAGGTCAGAGCGGCGCGCGCAGGTCAGCGCCTGCGGGTCGGCCGGGAGCTGCGCCTGCGGGTGATGTCTGCGGCCGGAGCCGATTCCTCGGCCGAGGTCGACCCCAACCTGCGCGCCACCGTCATGACCGCCACCTACGGGAGCCTCGACGTGTTCCTCCCGGCCGACGCCGAGAGCGAGGTGACCGGCGGCGCTTGCGCTGCCGCGACGTCGAGGTCATGAAGGTCGCACACCACGGCAGCGAGGACCCCGGCCTGCCCGCGCTGCTCGAACACCTCCGGCCCGAGGTCTCGGTGATCGAGGTCGGCGCGCACAATCGCTTCGGCCACCCGCGTCCCGGCACGCTCGCGGCGTTGCGCGCTGCCGCGCTCGGCCGTCCATCGCACGGACCGCGACGGTGCGGTGCGAGTCACGCTCGAGCACGGCGAGGTTCGCGTGAAGAGCGAGCGTTGACTACTCGGCCACAGGTCCGCCGCTGACCAGCACCGTACGGCTGGTGCGAAGGTCATGGACGTACACGGAGCGTGCTCCGGCGCTGCGCGTCGAGCGCGAGGTCGCGCCGGTTCGATGCGAACGCGACGCGCGTGCCGTCGCCCGACAGCGCTGGGTCGAACGAGATCCCGCCGGCCGTTCGTGACGGCGGTCGTCTTCCCGGTCGCGCGATCGTGGAGCAAGACCCGTGAGCGCCCGCCGCGGGTGGAGGTGTAGGCGACGCGCGCGCCGTCCGCCGAGATCGCGGGCTCGAATCCGGATCCGCCGGCGGCGTTGCTGATCGCCGTGGTGGTCCCGGTCTGCATGTCCCGCACGTACACGCGCACTCCGCGAGCTGAACGCCACGAAGCGTCCGTCGCTCGACACCGCCGGCTGGGAAGAGGATCCACGTCGCGCGATCCACCAGCGTCGTTGCTCCCGTCGCGAGGTTGGTCAGGTACACGTGCGATGCGGACCCGTCGCGCGGTACCCACGCGAAGACGAGCCACTTGCCGTCACCCGACAGCCGGCCGCCGTACGCGTCGCCAGGCGGCGCACCCGGCCGGGCGCGGTGTGGCGATGTCCGTCGCCCCCGTCGCCGCGTGTCGCACCCAGATCACGGTGTTGCCGTTGACGCCCACCGCCGAGAACGCCAAGCTCCTGCCCGTCATCCGACAGCGAGGGGTTGAAAGCTGAGCGCGAGTAGCCCGGCTTCGTGATCGGGTCCGTCGATCTCTTCCGTCTTGCCGGTCGTCCCATCGTGCACGTTCACGTGGATCTGGCCGTAGCGCTTGGCGAAGTTCAGGTTGCCCGCCGCGATCTCGAACGCGACGAAGCGCCCGCTCGCGGACACGGCGGCGTTGTAGGCCGAGCGCGGGTTCCCCGCCGCGGCGCTCGAAACGAGCGTCCCCGCGCCGCCGCCGGCCGGGGCCGAGAACACTCCGATCTCCCCGGTGCTCACCGCCAGCGGCAGCCGCTGCTCGTAGGACTCGAACGCAACCCGGCTGCCGTCCGTCGAGATCGCCGGGTTGGTCGCGTAGTTGCGCGGCTTCTCCACGAGCGTCCCGCGATGCGGACCGTCGTGGTGGGTAGGCGGGGGGCCGTTGTAGCGCGACTGCTGCAACCAGCGGGGGACCTGGCTGACCTGCCTGCTCAGCAACAGACGCGCCTGCTTGGCCGGCGTCGAACGCGTGCGCACGCCGGCCCGCGAGCGCTCGCGCAGCGTGGCGATCACCGCTGACTGCACCTGCCCCGGTGACCGCCCGTAGAGCATCCCGATCTGGATCGGGCTGAGCTCGGAGCGGCGCAGCGCGAGGTAGCGCGTCCTGGCGAGGCCGAAGATCCGCCGCGCCCGCGCAGGCACCGCGAACTGGTGCAGCGAGTGGAAGAACATGTGCTGGGCCATGTGGCCCTGGGTCAGGGTGCGCAGCGCGCGGCTGCGCAGCAGGCGCAGGCGCGCAGCTGGGACCCGGCCCCTCCAGGGAGCGACCAGCGCCGCCGCGAGGCGCTGCGGGCTCCAGCCACGGCGGCGGGCAAGCTGGGCGAGATTGTGCCGGTCGTCGCGCAGCTGCTGCCAGACGGCGCTGCGCTTCACTCCCAGCAGGCGGTAGAGGCGCGTCTCGTCGTAGGGGAGCCAGTGGTTCGACACCCACGCCTCGCCCGGCAGCCAGTGGGGCGGGGAGTCCGGCGGCGCATCCGAATCAGGGACGCCGGCCGCGATTGCCGAGGACGGCAGCGCGAGGGCCAGCAGCGCGAGGATGACCAGCACGGGGAGACGCATCGGCTGAAGTATCCTCGCTCGCATGGCGGAGCTGAAGCCGGTTTACCTGCTGCACGGCGACGACGAGGTCCAGCTCGATGCGTGGCGTGTCCGCATCCGGACTCGCGCGGCGGGGGAGGGCGCGTCGCTCGAGCTGATGGACGCCTCGCGCGATCCGGGCGAGGAGGTGGCCATCGCACTGTCATCCATGACGCTGTCGATGGGGACGCGCTACGTGCTGGTCGACGGCATCGAGCGGTGGAAGGACAAGGACGTGGTCGCCGTCGTCGAGGCGCTCGCGAGCCCGCCTCCCGAGACGGTCGTGGTCCTGATCGGGACCGTGCGGAGGGAGTCCCAGAAGAAGCCGTGGTCCGTGCCGGCGAAGCTCGTCAAAGCAGTCGAGAAGGCCAAGGGCGAGGTGCACGAGCTCAAGTCGCCCAAAGCGTCAGGTCTGCCGGCTTGGATCGTGAAGCAGGGCAAGGCCTTGGGCCTGACCGTGGACCGCGACGCCGCCCAGGCGCTGGTCGAGCGCATCGGCACGCGGCAGCGCCGGCTGATGCGCACGCTCGAGATGATCGTCCGCTACGGGCCCGAAGGCGGTCGTGTCGACGTCGAGCTCGTCGAGGCACTGACCGTCACCGACGTCGAGTCCCAGGGGTACGAGCTGGCGGACGCGGTCATCGAAGGCGACCGCGGCGCTGCGGTGAGGCTTGCCGAGAACCTCCAGGACTACGACCAGGACATCATGTACATCCTCTACGCGATGCTGCGACGCACCAACGAGGTGCGACGTGCGTGGGCGGTGATCGAGACGGGCGGCACAACCGACGATGTGGCCGCGGCCCTGGGATATCGCCAGGCATGGATGGCCAAGAGAGTCTTCGCCCAGGCCCGCGGAGCGGACGGCGAGCGGCTCGAGCGCATCGCGGCCGGCCTCGCCGACCTGGACTTCGCGATTCGCGGTGGCGGCAAGGTGGACACCAACACCGCCCTTACGCTGACGCTCGCTGCGGCTTGAGCGCTTGGGAAGGGGCGGCTAGGCCTGGCCCGCGCGTGCGCGGATGCGCGCCGCCCGTGCCTTCTTGCGGGCCGCGTTGTTGTGGTGCAGCGCCCCGTTCTCGGCGGCCTTGTCGATCTTCGAGACGAGCGCGCGGTGCTCGGCCTCGATCGCATCGCCGTCACCGCCCGCGACAGCCTGCTCGAGGCGGCGGAAGTACGTCTTCACGGTCGATGTGCGGCGGCGGTTCTCGACCCGCTCGCGCTCTGACCGGTGAATGCGTTTTTCTTGTGACTTGATGTTGGCCACGGCGGCGGCGAAGTATAGCGGCGACCCGTTTTCCGGCTCGTGACTGAAGACTCGGCGCCCGCGCCGCAGCCGCGCGCCGGTCGCCTCGCGCTGTCGACCGCTTTTTTCTCGCTCGCGACGGGGCTCTCGCGGATCGCGGGGCTCGTGCGGGAGATCGTCGCGGCGAGCTACTTCGGCGTGAAGGGCCCGATGAGCGCGTTCACGATCGCGTTCCAGGTTCCGAATCTGATCCGCAGCCTGTTCGCCGATGCCGCTCTGCAGGCGGCGTTCGTCCCCGTCTTCACCGAGCAGCTCGAGAAACGCAGCCGCCACGAGGCCTTCCGGGTGGCGTCCGCGCTCGTGTTCGTGATCTCGATCTCGCTGGGCCTGATCACCGCGCTGTTCGTGCTGCTCGCGCCGTGGGTGATGCCGCTGTTCGCGCCCGGCTTCAGCGACGAGCTCACCGACCTCACGGTGAACCTCGCGCAGCTGATGTTCCCGATCGTGCTGCTGCTCGGCCTCTCCGGGCTGGTCGTCGGGATGCTGAACAGCTTCGAGCACTTCGCCGTGCCCGCGATCGCGCCGCTGTTGTGGAACCTGGTGATCATCGCCTGCCTCGTCGGGCTGACACCTCTGTTCGAAGGGGACGACCGCATCTACGCCTACGCGATCGGGATCGTGCTCGGCACGATCGTGCAGCTGCTGCTTCCGCTGCCCTGGCTGCGGAAGACCGGCTTCCGCCTGACGCGCAACTTCAACTGGCGCGACGAGCGGGTGATGAAGGTGCTGAAGCTGATGTTCCCCGTGACGCTCGGCATCGGCCTGATCAACTTCAACCTGTCGGTGAACAGCATCTTCGCGACGCTGATCTCCGAGGAAGCACCGGCCGCGATCGACAAGGCGTTTCGCATCTACATGCTGCCGCAGGGAGTCTTCGCGGTCGCGCTCGCGACGGTGTTGTTCCCGACCTTCTCGCGACTCGCCGCGCGCCGCGACATGGACGGCCTGCGCGCGGTGCAGGGGAGCGGCACGCGCCAGATGCTGCTGCTCCTGGTTCCGTGCACGGCGCTGATGCTGGTGCTGAGCGAGCCGATCACGCGCATCGTGTATCAGCGCGGCGAGTTCGACGCGGGGCAGACGGACATCGTCGCCGAAGCGCTGTTCTTCTTCTCACTGTCGCTGCCGTTCGCAGGCGTGAACCTGATCATGATCAGGACGTTCTTCAGCCTGCAGCTGCCGTGGCGCCCGACGCAGATCGCGCTCGCCAACCTGGGGGTGAACGCCGTGCTCGACGCACTCCTCTACAAGCCGATGGGCGTCGGCGGGATCACGCTCGCGACCGCGATCGTCTCGCTGGTCACGACCATCGCGCTGGCGATTGCGTTGCGGCGGCAGCTGGGAGGAGTGGACATGGCGCGCACTGTGCATGCGGGCGTCAGGATCCTGGCCGCCGGGGCGCTGTGCGCGGTGGTCGCCCTGGGTGTGCGCGAGGGCCTCGACGGTCTCGACGACACACTGGCGCAGCAGACCGCCCTGGTGGCCGCCGCGTCGGTCGCCGGCCTGGCTGTCTACGTCACGATTGTCATGGCCGCCCGGGTCGAGGAGGCGCGCCAGATCTCGGCCCTGATTCGCGGGCAGCTCGCCCGCCTCCGATAAGACCCCGAGTCCCCGCCTATCCTTGGCGGAACCGGACATATGGAAGACATCCGCAACTTCTCGATCATCGCCCACATCGACCACGGCAAGTCGACGCTGGCCGACCGCATCCTCGAGCTCACGCACACCGTGGACCCGTTGAAGATGCGCGCCCAGGTGCTCGACTCCATGGATCTCGAGCGCGAGCGCGGGATCACGATCAAGGCGCAGGCCGTCCGCGTGCTCTACGAGGCGCGTGACGGCAAGACCTACAAGCTCCACCTGATCGACACCCCGGGGCACGTCGACTTCAACTACGAGGTCTCGCGGTCGCTGGCGGCCTGCGAGGGCGGGTTGCTGGTGATCGATGCCGCCCAGGGGGTGGAGGCGCAGACGGTGGCCAACACCTACCTCGCCGTCGACGCGGGCCTCGAGCTGGTCCCGGTGATGAACAAGATCGACTTGCCGAGCGCGGAGCCGGAGCGCGTCGAGCACGAGATCGGCGAGCTGATCGGCGAGTCGACCGAGGACATCCTGCGGATCTCGGCCAAGACGGGCGAGGGGGTGGAGGACGTGCTGGAGGCGATCGTGCGGCGCATCCCACCGCCACAGGGCGACCCGGAGGCTCCGCCGCGCGCGCTGATCTTCGACTCCGTGTTCGACCAGTACCGCGGCGCGATCGCCTACGTGCGCGTGGTTGACGGCCGCTTCAAGCGCGGGGAGGCGATCCGCGCGATGCAGTCCGGCACGCAGGCGGACATCGACGACATTGGATTCCTCTCTCCCGACATGGTCAAGACCAAGTCGCTCGATGCCGGCGAGGTCGGATTCATCATCACCGGCATCAAGGACGTCGCAAAGCTGCGCGTCGGCGACACGCTTACGACCGAGAGCCGGCCGGCAGCCGAGCCGCTGCCCGGCTACAAGGAAGCTCGTCCGGTCGTGTTCTGCGGCCTGTATACCGTCGAGACCGACCAGTACCCGGAACTGCGCGACGCGCTGGAGAAGCTGTCGCTGAACGACGCCTCGCTCTCCTATGACCCGGAGACGTCGCAGGCGCTCGGGTTTGGCTTTCGCTGCGGATTCCTCGGCCTGCTGCACATGGACATCGTGCGCGAGCGGCTCGAGCGCGAGTACGACCTCAACCTGCTCGCCACAACGCCGAACGTCGAGTACCGCGTGCGCATGTCGAGCGGCGAGATGGTCGAGGTCCACAGCCCGGCCGACATGCCCGACCCCAACTACATCGAGGCGGTCGAGGAGCCCTACATCCGCGCCAGCATCATCACGCCGCCGGACTTCGTCGGGCCGATCATGGAGCTGTGCCAGGGGCGGCGTGGAACGCACATCGACATGCACTACCTGTCCGAGCAGCGGGTGCAGATGCGCTACGACCTCCCGCTTGCCGAGATCGTGCTCGACTTCTACGACCAGCTGAAGTCACGCAGCCGCGGCTACGGCTCACTCGACTACGAGATCATCGGATACCGCGAGTCGGACCTCGTGAAGCTCGACATCATGCTTGCCGGGGAGCTCGTGGACGCGCTGTCGCTCGTCGTGCACCGCGACAAGGCGTTCCCCTCGGGCAAGGCGCTCGTGGAGCGCCTGCGGGAGAAGATCCCGCGCCAGAACTTTCAGGTTGCGATCCAGGCGGCGATCGGATCGCGCATCATCGCGCGGGAGACGGTCAAGCCGGTGCGCAAGGACGTGATCGCCAAGTGCTACGGCGGCGACATCTCGCGCAAGCGCAAGCTGCTGGAGAAGCAGAAGGCGGGCAAGAAGCGCATGAAGCAGGTCGGCCAGATCGAGGTGCCGCAGGAAGCGTTCCTCGCCGTACTGGAGCTTGACGGGAAGAAGTAACTAGAGTTCCACCCCTCGTGAGCAGGGGTTTTGCACTCGCCATCGCCTTTTTCGCCGCCGCGTTGGGCGGTGCCGCTCCCGCGGCAGCTGCCGACGAGGCGCTGACGCGCGACCCGACGGCGGCCAACGTGAGCACCCACAGCGGCCAGCCGGTGTGGTCACGCGTGGCGCGCGACGGTCAGGCCCGGCTGGTCCAGCGTGTACGCGGCCGCAACCGCGACCTGCCCGTGAAGCCGAAGGCGGGTTTGTTCGACCCCGATGTCGGCACCACGCCGCGCGGCAACTTCACGGTCGTCTACTCGCGCTGCGCCGGCCTCTCCGGTCAGGGCTGCGACATCTGGCAGTACGACGGATTCGACTTCAAGGAGCGCAAGGTGCAGGGCGCTGCGACCGCGACGTGCTCGGAGTTCGCGCCGTCGGTGTGGCTCGGCTCGGTTGCGTTCGCCCGCACGGGCCCCGGACGGTGCAACGGCCTGTATGTGGTGCGCCGGGGCAAGCTGCGCAAGGTCGACAGCCGCGTGCCGGCGGACACCGATCTGCGCGGCGGGCGCGTCGCGTACCTCGTCATCCCGCCGGGGGACAGATTCCGCAGCCAGATCCGCCTGCGCACACTGCGACAGAAGCGCTCGCGTGTCGTGGTGACGGGCTTTGCGTCCGAAGGGGAGAGCTACGCCGTCAGCAGCCCGGTGCTGACGAGCCGCTACATCCACTGGCTCCAGGAGGATCGCACGCGAAACGAGTTCTTTGCGGGACGCGCCCTCGCCGGCTCACGCGAATGCGCCGCTCGAGTTCACGCAGCGGACGTTCCCCCGCCGCGTGACCTCGATCGCGATCACGCGCGAGCGCTTCTATTACACGAACGGGCGGGGCCTCTACCTGGCAACCGACCCCGCGCCGATCTTCGCGGCGCGCGGATAGAATCGCCCGCGTGGCTGACGCACCGATCGGCAAGCAGTACCCGGCCTTCGAGTACGAGGTCGGCCGGGAGAAGATCCGCGAGTACGCGAACGCGGTCGGGGAGTCGAGCCCTGTCCATCACGATCCCGAGGCGGCGAAGGCGGCGGGATTCCGCGGAGTGGTCGCGCCCCCGATGTTCTGCGTCGTCTACTCGGCCGGGGCGATGGGGCCGGCGATCCTCGACCCGGAGATGGGCATCAACCTGATGCTGATGGTGCACGGGGAGCAGGTGTTCGAGTGGGGCGAGCCCGTTTGCGCCGGCGACACGATCACGACCTCCGCCAAGATCAAGGACGTGTTCGAGAAGAAGGGCATGACGTTCTACGTGTTCGAGTCCGAGTCCACCAACCAGGATGGCCAGACGACCGTGAAGGGCACCTGGACCAACATCGTGAGGGCAGGCTGATGGCAGACACCAAGCTCGAGCCCGGCGCCGAGGTTCCCGCGCTGAGCGTCACTCCCGACAAGTACGTCCCGCACCGGTACGCCGGCGCCTCGGGGGACTTCAACCCGATCCACATCGACCTGGAGTTCGCCAAGGCGGTCGGCCTTCCCCAGAACATCCTGCACGGCCTCTACTCGATGGCGCAGGTCGCCCGGGCCGCGACACAGGCCGGCGGCGGCGACCCGCGTTCGCTCAAGCGGCTGTCCGTGCAGTTCAGGGGCATGGGCGTTCCCGAGCAGGAGATCAAGGTGACGGGCACCGTGCGCGAGGTGAACGACGGCCGCGTCGTGGTCGACACCGTCGCCGAGCAGGGCGGTAACCAGATCGTCCGTAACGCAGAAGCGGAGCTCGAACCGCGCTAGGCGTCGGGCTCCGATGGGCCCCTCCTACAATTCACTCCATGCTGACCGACCGACAGGAGATGCTGCTGCGCACCCTCGTGGAGGCGCACGTCGAGCTGGGGCAGCCCGTCGGCTCCAAATGGCTGGCCGAGCGCTCCGACGTGAAGTGGAGCTCTTCGACTGTCCGCTACGAGCTCGCCGCGCTCGAGGAGGCCGGCTATCTCAACCACCCGCACACCTCCGCGGGACGGGTGCCCACCGACGCGGGCTACCGCTATTACGCCGACACGATCCTGCACGAGGGACCGTTGCCGGCCCCCGCCGGAGTCCAGTTCGACGTCGAGCTGTCCCACATGCGCCGCGAGGTGGATGCGGCGATGCGCTACACGACGACGACTCTTTCGCAGATGACGGATCTGCTCGCGGCGGTGTCCGCGCCGCCGCTGCACACCGCGACGATCAAGCACGTCGAGGTGCTGCTGCTCCAGCCGCAGATCGCGCTGGTGGTCGTGATCACATCCAGCGGCACGGTCACGAAACGGGCCTTCACCTTCGAGCAGCCGGTGGACGCCGGCCTTGCGGACTGGGCCGCGAGCTACCTCAACGAGCGGCTCGCGGGGACGGACCTCGGCGCGCTGACCCTGCAGAGCAAGCTGCTCCTGCCCGAGCTCTCGAAGATCGAGCGCGGCTTTCTGGAGGCGATCGCGCCGGTGTTCTCGGACCTGCCCGACACGGTCGAGGACACCCTCTACATCGACGGGACCTCCCGCCTTCTGTCGGGCACCAGCGACGTGTCTCGAGATGAACGACCTGATCCGGATGCTGGAGCGTCGCGTGACGCTTCTGGCGGTGCTGCGCTCGGCGCTCGGTGAGTCGACCGTGTACCTGCGGATCGGCGCCGAGAACCAGGAGCCGGAGCTGCGCTCGGCCAGCGTCGTCGCCGCAAACTACGGTCTCGGTCACCGCACGCTCGGCGCCGTCAGCGTGGTCGGCCCGGTGCGTATGGACTACCGCAACGCGATCCTGTCGGTGCGCGCAGCCGCGAAGGCGCTGAGCGGCTTCGTCGAGGAGGTCTACGAGTGACCGCCGACCGACCCTCCACGATTTAGTCGTGCCACGCGACTACTACGAGGTCCTCACGGTCTCCCGTGAGGCGGGCGACGACGAGATCAAGAAGGCCTTCCGCCGGCTCGCGCGCGAGCTGCACCCGGACATCAACCGCCACGACCCCGAGGCGGAGAACAAGTTCAAGGAGGTCGCCGAGGCATACGAGGTGCTGAGCGATCCCGAGCGGCGCTCCGTCTACGACCGCTACGGGCACGACGGGCTGCGATCGGGCGGCTGGCAGCCGACCTCGGGTGGCTTCAGCAACATCTCCGACATCTTCGAGGCGTTCTTCGGCGGCGGCGGAGACCCGTTCGGCGGTGCGTTCGGCGGTCGCGGGCGCGCGGGTCCCGAACGTGGCCGCGACGTCGCGGTGCAGGTCTCCATGACGCTCGCGGAGGTGCTCACCGGGGTGGCCAAGGACGTCGAGTTCGAGGCCGTCACGCCATGCTCGCACTGCAACGGGAACGGCGCCGAGCCCGGCACTCCGATCGAGACGTGTCCCCGCTGCGAGGGCACGGGCCAGCTGCAGTCCATGGCCCGGACCGTGTTCGGGCAGGTGGTTCGCACCCAGGCCTGCGACCGCTGTGGCGGCGACGGCCGCATCGCGAAGACGCCCGTGTGAGGTGTGTCGCGGCACCGGCCGTGATGTCGAGGACCGCACCTTGTCGGTCGACATTCCCGCCGGCATCGACGACGGGCAGCGCATCCGGCTCAGCGGTAAGGGGCACGCGGGCGGGCCGGGCGGCCCGCCGGGTGACCTGTACGTGCTCGTGGAGGTCGAGCCGGACCCGCGCTTCGAGCGCCACGGGGAGGACCTGGTGACGCGGCTCGACGTCCCGTTCACGCAGGCCGCGCTCGGCGGCACCGTTCCCGTCTCGACACTCGAAGGCGACGAGGACGTCGAGCTCGAGCCCGGTTCGCAGCCGGCGAAGGTGGTGCGCCTGCGGGGACGCGGTCTGCCCGCGCTGCGCGGTCGGGGTCGCGGGGACCTGCACGTGGTCCTGAACGTGATGATCCCGAGTCATCTGAACGACGAGCAGCGAGAGCTGTTGCGGCGCTTCGAGGAGTCCGCCAACGGCGACACCTACTCCTCCAAGCACGGCGACGGCCTGTTCGACCGCATCCGCCAGGCGTTTCGCGGTTGATCCGGCTCGCGGTCCGCTGCCGCGCGCAGGAGGCCGAGGTGGTACTGGCCGAGCTGCTGGAGCTCGCACCCGGCGGCTTCGAGCAGGTGGACGCGCCCGACGGGCTGAAGGACGTCGTGGAGTACGCGATCTACGGCGCGGAGGGCGAGCTGCCGGACCTCGGCGCGGTCGAGGCAGTCGCCGGAGGCGCGGGCATCGTCGAGGTGGACAGCCGCGAGGTCCCCGACGACTGGGACGAGCGCTGGAAGCGCTTCTACTTCCCCGTGCTGGTGGCCGGGCGGCTGTACGTGCGCCCGCCGTGGGAGCGGCCGGCGCAGCGCGGCGGTGTCGAGGAGGTCGTGATCGACCCCGGGCGGCGCGTTCGGCACGGGCACGCATCCGACCACCCGGATGTGCCTGGAGCTGATGCTCGAGGCGCCGGCGCGCGGGTCATTCACCGACCTCGGCTGCGGCTCGGGCGTGCTGTCGATCGCGGCGGCAAAGCTCGGGTTCGATCCGGTGCTCGGCGTCGACGCGGACCGCGCCGCGGTCGAGGAGACCGATCGCAACGCCCGCGCGAACTACGTGCAGGTCGACGTGCGGCGGCTCGACCTGCGCAGCGAGCCGGTCCCGGTGGCGGACGTGATGGCCGCGAACCTCACGACCCGGCTCTGCGAGGCGGTCGCGCAGGGATGGGCCGCGCGCGGCGAGCGCCCGGGCAGCGCTGATCGCCTCCGGCTTCCTGCGCGAGGAGGCGGATCGCATCGCGGACGCGCTGCGCCGGCGCGGCCTGGACGAGCGCCGCCGCGTCGTTTCCGGCGACTGGGCCGCGATCCTTGCCGGGTAGCAGCCATACTGCGCCCATGAGCCTGCGGGACGAGGTCGCGCGCTGCTACGACGCCCTCAACCGGGGCGATCCCAACGCGTTCCTCGACCTGTACGACCCGGAGATCGAGCTCTTCGTTCCAGCCTGGGTGAGCGTCGACAGCGGGATCTTTCGAGGCGCCGATGCCGTCAACCGCTGGTACGCGAACAACTTCGCCCAGTGGTCGGGTCAGCACTGGGACCTGATCGAACTGTCCGAGAACGGGCCCAACGTCACGTTCGTCCTGCACTGGGCCGGACGCGGCAAGCGCAGCGACGTCGGGCTCGCCGGCCGCTTCTTCGGCGTGATGTCGTTCCAGGACGGGAGGATCGTGAGCATCGTTCACCTCGGGGCGGTGGGGGAAGAGGCCCCGGCTTGACCACCTTCCACACCAAGTTCCTCGGCTGCAAGGTCTCCCAGGCCGACGCGATGCTGGCGCGCGCTCGCCTGCTCGAGGCCGGGCACGTCGAGGCGGCGGAGGACGAGGCCGACCTGCACGTCGTGAACACGTGCTGCATCACGCGTGAGGCGGAGGCGAAGTCGCGCCAGTCGGTGCGCCGCTCGGCGAGCGGGCGTGCCGGACGGCGCGTGGTCGTCACCGGTTGCGCGGCCAACCTCAACGCCACGCAGTTCGACGAGATCGCGCCGGAGGTGACGGCGCTCGTCGGCACCGCAGACGACGTCGCCGCCGAGGTTGCGGGCCTTGCCGGACCGGGTTGCATCGACGTCGAGACCGATGTGCTCGCGCGCCGGCCGCTGTCGGCCACCCGCACGCGCGGCTTCGTGAAGGTGCAGGACGGCTGCGACTGCCACTGCTCGTACTGCATCATTCCCAAGGTCCGCGGAGCGGCTCGCTCGCGCGCCGCGAGCGCGGTGCTCGAGGAGGTGCGCCGCCGCGTCGCGCAGGGCCAGCCGGAGATGGTGATGACCGGGATCTCCGTCGGCGACTATCGCGATCCGCAGCGCGGGCTCGAGCTGGGCGACCTGATGCGGGAGGTCGCGGCGGTGCCCGGAGTCGAGCGGGTGCGCCTGTCGTCGGTCGAGGTGATCCACGTGCGCGACTCGCTGCTCGACGCGCTCGCGCGCCGAGCCCCGCATCTGCCCGCACCTGCACGTTCCGCTCCAGTCGGGCGACGACGAGGTGCTCGCCTCGATGGGGCGCAACTACGACGCCGCGGGGTACGCCGGAGCGATCGAGCGCCTGCGCGCGCCGGGTGCCGCACGTGAACGTCACGACCGACGTGATCGTCGGCTATCCGACCGAGGACGAGGCCGCGTTCGCGCGCACGCTGGAGCTGGTGCGCGAGACCGGCATCACGAAGGTGCACACGTTCAGCTTCTCCGCGCGTCCCGGAACCGACGCCGACCGGTTCGGTGACCCGGTGCCACCCGCGGAGAAGAAGCGCCGCAGCCGCGAGCTGCGGGGACTGTCCGAGGTGCTCGGCCGCCGGCACCGCGCGGCGAGGCTCGGCGCGACGGCAGAGGTGCTGGTCGACAAGGTCGCCGCCGAGCGCGTGTCGGGCTACAGCCGCGACTACACGCGGTACTACCTGCCGGCGGGGGCCGCGCAGGCGGGAGAGACGGTCACGGCGCGCGCCATGGAGCTGTACTCCGACGGCTGCGCTGCGGTGCTCGCCTAGGAGGGTCCAGCGAAACGACTAGCGAAACTCGGCATCTCGTCGTCTCTGTCGCACGGACCGCCCCAATTGGATAGCCCCGACTGGAAATAGCGCGAACCCAATCACGAATAGGGTCACATCTAGCGGAAAATCGGCCGGGTAGGAAATCGCCCACAGGTACACGCCCAAGGCGAACTCGCCCAATCCAACAAGGATGCCGATGAGCGGTGGAATCCGTGACCGTTTAGGCCACGACGGGTGCGGCTCGCTCTGTTGCAAGTGCACAAGCGAGCTTAGCCAACATCGTCAGGTCAGCGTGAAGCTCGAGGAGGCTAGCGAACTACACAACGGCAAGGGCATAGCGCGGGTACGGCTCTCGCTCGGCGAGAGCACAGGAGAGGTTCGCCGGACCCGCCTAAGTCACGAGGTCGAACGGCGCCGCGTATCTGACGAGGCCCGCGCGTCCGGCCGGTATCCCGGCAATTTATGCACCATCCACGCCTCCGGCGGGATCTCCCACGGCGCGCGCACGCCGTAGTCGTCTGCCGGCTCGAAGCCGAAGCGCGGGTAGTAGGTGGGGTGGCCGACGACGACGACGAGCGCGAAGTCGGTCTCGCCGGCGCGGCGCAGCCCCTCGCGCACGAGCGCCGAGCCGATGCCGGTGCGCTGGAACTCGGGCAGCACCGCCATCGGCGCCAGCGCAAGCACGGCGTGGCCGGACTCGAGCGCGGCCCTGCTGAACACGATGTGGCCGGCCACTCTTCCCGCCTGGCGCGCCACCAGGCAAAGCTCCGGGACGTGCGCGCCCGCGTCCCGAAGGGCTTCGACGAGGTCTGCCTCCGGGGATCCGGCCCCGAACGCCTCCAGGTGGAGGTCGTGGATGGCGCCGAAGTCCTGCGGACGCTCGGCCTGTAAGGCGTGGTCGTTCACCAGTCGTGTCCACGCCGTCGCGGCGGCGTCCGGCGGCGTGACCCCGGGCCGCCGCCGGTTGCACGGGGCAGGTCGCCGAAGGGATCGGAGGGGGCCTTTGGCGTCCGCTTCGGCGCAAGCGCCGAGCGCAGCGTGAAGAAGACGGGCGTGGACCCGACCACGGCCGCGCCCAGGAAACTCACCCACAGCGTGGTGTAGAGGCCGAGGATCATCAGCACGATTCCCACCCCGACCCAGGCGGTCATGAGGCGCACCTTGCGCTGTCCGGCTTGGTCTCGATCAGCCGTCATGCCCCAAATGATGGCGTCGCGCGTCCAGGACGTACAGCATCCCTGAGGAGAACAATGCGGGCCAGCGTTTGCCGAGGCCCATGAAGGCGACCGGACGGGTCGGGCGTTCGGCGACGATCTCCAGGCCCAGGTGCGTCGTCCACTCCCTGAAGTCGCGCACGGTCCACTGCCGCAGGTGCTCGCGCACGTGATGTACGACGTTCGTGAGTGGTCCGCGCCCCATCAGCAGCCGCAAGCGGCTCTCCACGAAGCCCAGGTTCGGGACGCTCACGATCAAATACACGTGCGCCGCCGCGGCGGCCTTCAGCACGGCCTGCTCCGCATCGGGCAAGTGCTCGACGACCTCCAGCGCTGTCACCACGTCGGCGCTGCCGGGGACTTCGCTCGCCGGGTCGCCGAGGTCCAGCCTGACCGTGTCGATGCCGCGCGAACGGGCACGCTCGAGTGCGGTCTCCGACACGTCGGCCCCCCGCGCCCGAATCCCAGGCACCGCTTCTGCCAGACACTGCAAGAAGCTGCCGTCGCCGCAGCCTAGATCGAGCACGGACCATCCCGGCTCGACGAACTCGGAGACGATGCGGGCGCGCGCCGGTGCGGTCGTGACGATCTCCGGCTCAAGGTCCAACCGCCTGCCCCAGTACGCGTCATAGAACGAGTCTCCCTCCAGCTCGGCCAGCGGCAGCGGGCGGCGCAGTCGCGCGAGCGAACGGCGCAGTGCCGGTAGTGCGGGCAACGGCTCCTACCCCGCTACCCTTGACGCGGTGAGCATCACCGAGCGAATTCAAGCCGACTTGACGGCCGCCACCAAGGCTCAGGACCGCCCGCGCGTGGCCGCGCTGCGCCTGCTGATGGACGGTCTGCAGAAGGAGGCCAAGCAGGCCCGCGGCGATCTCGACGAGCAGCGCGAGGTCGCGGTGCTCAAGCGCCAGCGCAAGCAATGCGCGGAGGCGGCCGAGGCGTATCGCAAGGGCGGGCGCGCCGACGCGGCTGCCGCCGAGGAGTCGGAGGTCGCGATCATCGACGGCTACCTCCCCGAGCAGATCTCCGAGGACGAGCTTCAGAAGCTGGTCGCAGACGCGCTCGCGGAGACCGGCGCAGACTCCCAGCGCGACATGGGCAAGGTGATGTCCGCGGTGATGGAGAAGGCCGCAGGCCGCGCCGACGGGCGGCGGGTGAGCGAGCTGGTCAAGGAGCGACTGGCCGGCTGACGCCGGTCGGCACCAGCTTGCGCGAGCAGATCACACTCGACCCCGTCGTCGCGACGGAGCTGGCCGGCTCGGAGGACACCGTGCTGAAGGCGCTCGAGGGTCACCTCGACTGCGACGTGTTCCTGCGCGGGAACCTCCTCACGCTCGACGGCGGTGACGACGCGGTGAAGGTCGGCCGCGAGGTCGTCGCCGAGCTGTCGGAGTTGATCGCACAGGGGCACGAGATCTCGCCCGGCACCATCGGCGCCGTCACCTCGGCGCTCGACCAGAAGCAGAGCCCGTCGTCGATCCTCGGCGACGTGGTCTGGACGCACCGCTCCACGCGGGTGGCGCCGAAGACCGTCAACCAGAAGCGCTACGTGGACTCGATCCGCCGCAACACGATCACGTTCGGGATCGGCCCGGCGGGCACGGGCAAGACGTATCTGGCGATGGCGATGGCGACCGCCGCGCTGTCGCGACGCGACGTGAACCGCGTCATCCTCACGCGGCCCGCCGTCGAAGCCGGTGAGCGCCTCGGGTTCCTGCCCGGCAATCTGATGGAGAAGGTCGATCCCTACCTGCGTCCGCTGTTCGACGCGCTCTACGACATGCTCGAGCTGGACCGTGTCAACAGCTACCTCGAGAAGGGCGTGATCGAGGTGGCACCGCTCGCATTCATGCGGGGTAGGAGCCTTAACGACTCGTTCATCATCCTCGACGAGGCGCAGAACACCACGCCGGAGCAGATGAAGATGTTCCTCACGCGGTTGGGCTTCAACTCGAAAATGGTCGTCACAGGGGACATCACGCAGATCGACCTGCCCGACGACCAGCGATCCGGGCTGGTCGTCGTGCGCGACATCCTGGGCACCGTCACCGACATCGACTTCGTGAACTTCACCGGCGAGGACGTCGTGCGCCACAAGCTCGTGCAGCGGATCGTGAACGCCTACGCCGAGCACGCGCAGGCCGCCGCCCCCGAGCTGCGCCCGGCGCGCCGCCCACCGGCCGCGTCCTGATGCTGGAAGCTCGACTGCCCGGCCGAGCTGCGCTCCGCGGCGATGGCCGCGCTCGACGCATGTGGCGTGGGCGACGGCCACCTGAGCGTGGAGCTCGTGGACGAGCGCCGGATCCAGGAGCTGAACCGCGACCACCGCGGCCTCGATCGCCCGACGGACGTGCTGTCGTTTCCCGTGGACGGCACCGGGCCCACGACCGGCCCGCGGGAGCTCGGCGACGTCGTGATCTGCCCGGACCACACGGAGGACGTCGAGGAGGCCGTCGTGCACGGCGTGCTGCATCTGGCCGGTCACGACCACGAGGCCGACGGCGGGCAGATGCTCGCGCTGCAGGACGACGTGATGGCGCGGCTGCGCGCGTGACCCGCTCCGGGTTCATCGCCGTCGCGGGCCGGCCCAACGTCGGCAAGTCCACCCTCGTGAACAGCCTCGTCGGCGCGAAGGTCGCGGTCACCTCCGACAAGCCGCAGACGACGCGCCGCGCGATCCGGGGCATCGTGAACGGCGTCGGCGACGACGGGCCCTACCAGCTCGTGCTGGTGGACCTGCCCGGTGTCCAGACCCCGCGCGACGAGCTGACCGAGCGCATGCAGCGCCGGGTCGAGCGTGAGCTCGCCGACTGCGACGCGGCTCTGTTCGTGATCAACGCAGCCGAGCGCAGCGCCGGCGGCGACCGGTTCATCGCGCAGGCGCTCGCCGCGGCGAAGCTGCCCGTCGTGGTCGCGGTCAACAAGGTGGACCTGGCCGATCATGCCAAGACGGCTGCCGCACTCGCCGGAGCCGCGGATCTGGAGCAGGAGGGGGTGGACGTGCGCGAGATCGTGCCCGTCTCGGCGCTCAAGGGCGCGGGCATGCAGATCCTGCAGACGGCGCTCACGACGCAGCTTCCCGAAGGCCCGTTCTACTTCCCGCCCGAAGACGTCAGCGACCAGCCGCTGAACGTGCGGCTCGCCGAGCTGATTCGCGAAGCGGCGCTGAAACGCACCCACGAGGAGATCCCGCACTCGATCGAGGTGCACGTCGAGGACGTGATGAAGCGTGACGACGACCTGACGGTCGTGCGTGCCGTGCTGTGGGTGGAGAGCGGCTCGCAGAAGGCCATCCTGATCGGGCGCGCGGGAAGCATGGTGCGATCGATCGGCACGTCGGCGCGCAAGGAGATCGAGCGCGAGGTCGGTGGCCGCGCGCATCTCGATCTCACCGTCAAGGTCCGCAAAGGGTGGCGCCGCGACGACGGATTACTGGACCGCCTCGGCATCGAGGCCTGAGCGTCCAGTCGAAATTTCATGGCGCGGACCCCCCGTTTCGGCTACAAGGTTAAGACTGACTTCGCGCCCCAACGGAGGTAAACACGGATGGCACACAGAGATTGTTCGCACGGAGGTTTTCACTCCGGAATGGGTTTCTACTCGAAGGAGTCCAAGCAGATCCGGTACGTACTGGTCTGCGACGACTGCGGCGAGGAGGTTCGGGAAGTCGTGAACGAGCCATATGTTCCCGACCCGATCCTCGGACCTGGCGCAGGCTTTCTTCAGGCCTAGGTAGCGCCGGTCTTCTGACCGGAAAAGATCACCGGTGAGCGGCCCCGACAAGGGGCCGCTTTTCTTTGCGCAAAAAGGGCGCTCGGCGCGTCCGTAGAATCAGCCTGCATGCAGGCTCAAGGCCAACCGGACCCGCCGCAGGTCGCCTGGGACGGCGACGGACTCGTCCCATGCGTCATGCAGGACTGGGCGACAGGGGAGGTCCTGACCCTGGCCTATATGAACCGCGAGGCGCTCGATCGCACGCTGGACAGCGGTCAGATGCACTTCTGGAGCCGCTCCCGCCACGAGCTCTGGCACAAGGGCGAGACGTCCGGAAACGTGATGCGGCTGCGCTCTCTGCGCTACGACTGCGACGCCGACGCGCTGCTTGCGCTGGTCGACCCGGCGGGCCCTGCCTGCCACACCGGGGAGCGCACCTGCTTTCACAGGTCGATCGGCACCCCGGCCGTCGCCGCGCACGAGGCGCTGCCCGCGCTCGCACGCACGCTCGCCGCGCGCCGCCGCGACATGCCGGATGGGAGCTATACGGTCGAGCTGTTCCGCGCCGGTCCGGAGAGGATTGGTGCGAAAGTCGAGGAAGAGGCGGAGGAAGTCGCCCGCGCGGGCCGTGAGGAGAGTGACGAGCGCGTCGCCGACGAGGCCGCTGACCTGCTCTATCACCTCGGTGTCTTGCTCGAGACGCGCGGCCTGACCTACGCCGACGCGTTCGACCGGCTGATCGCGCGCATGGGGCCCTGATGGCCGTCGCGACCTCCAGCCTCCCCGTCACGCCCTCGCTGGACGAGGCGCACGCGCTTGCCGGCGACCACAACGTGATCCCGCTGCGCCACACCTTCATCGACGACATCGAGACCCCGGTGTCTGCGTTCCTCAAGCTGCGCGGGCGGGGACCCGCGTTCCTGCTCGAGTCCGCCGAGCAGGGGCAGCGCTTCGGGCGCTACTCCTTCCTCGGCTTCCGTCCTCGCGCGCTGCTGCGTTACGAGTCCGGGCGGCTGCGCGTGACCGAGCAGGGCGAGACGCGCGACCTCGACACCGGAGGCGATCCGTTCGGCGCCGTCGCCCAATACCTCTCGAGCTACCAGGTCGCGCCGCTCGAGGGCTTGCCGCCGTTCGCCGGCGGGGCGGTCGGCATGTTCGGCTACGACCTCGTGCGCACGGTCGAGCGGCTGCCCGAGCCGAACCCCGACGACGTCGGCACTCCCGACATGGCTTTGATGGTCTCGGATGCGCTGATCGTGTTCGACCATCTCAGCCACAGCGTCACGATCCTGGTCAATGCCTTCGTGGACGAGCCGGGCGACGTCGACACGGGCTACGAGCAGGCGGTCGGCCTGATCGAGCGCGCCCGCGACCTGCTGGCCCGACCGGTCCCCCGGCGGGAGGCGACGACGCCGCGACCCGCCGATCCCAGATCGGCATTCCAGTCGAACATGACGCAGGCCGAATACGAGGCGGCGGTCGGGAAGGCGACGGAGTACATCCACGCGGGCGACGCATTTCAAGTCGTCCCTTCTCACCGGTGGGCCGGACCATGCCCGGTGCACCCGTTTTCTCTGTACCGAGGCCTGCGTGTCGTGAATCCCTCGCCCTATATGTACTTCCTCGAGTTCGACGACTTCGCGATCGCGGGAGCGTCCCCGGAGCCGATGTTGAAGGTCACCGGCGACCGCGCCGAGGTTCGCCCGATCGCCGGCACGCGCCCACGCGGCTCGAATCCCGAGGAGGACTTGCGCCTTGCCCGTGACCTCCTCGAGGACGAGAAGGAGCGGGCGGAACACGTGATGCTCGTCGACCTGGGCCGCAACGACCTGGGCCGCGTGTGCGAGTTCGGCACGGTGGAGGTCGGCGACCTGATGGAGATCGAGACCTACTCGCACGTGATGCACATCGTCTCCTCGGTGTCGGGCAGGCTGCGTCCGGAGTTCGGTGCGATGGACGCATTGCGCGCGTGCCTGCCCGCCGGAACCCTCTCGGGCGCGCCGAAGATCCGGGCGATGGAGATCATCGACGAGGTCGAGCAGGTGAAGCGCGGCTTCTACGGCGGGGCGATCGGCTATCTGAGTTACACGGGCGACCTCGACACGTGCATCCACATCCGCACAGCCGTCGTCAAGGACGGAATCGCATACCTGCAGGCGGGAGCAGGCGTAGTCGCCGACTCCGATCCCGCCTACGAGTACCGTGAGACGGTGGCGAAGGTGGGGGCGATGTTCGAGGCGTTGGAGCTTGCGTGTTCGCAGGGAGACTGGGAATGAAGGAGTACGCAGTTACGCAGTTACGCGGTTACGCAGGTTCGCAGGAACTTGAGTTATGCGTGTTCTCGTAATCGACAACTACGACTCGTTTACCTACAACCTCGTCCAGTACTTGGGCGAGCTGGGGGCGGAGCCTGACGTCGTGCGCAATGACGTCTATACGGTGGACGAACTGCTTTCGCGGGGGGCGGATCGGGTGGTGATCTCGCCGGGGCCTTGCCGGCCCGTGGACGCAGGGGTGTCGATCGAAGCGGCGCGGCGTTTTCCCGAGGAGGGGGTGCCGGTGCTTGGCGTGTGCCTGGGGCATCAGGCGATGGCTGAGGCGTTTGGGGGCACCGTGGAGGTGGGCGAGCCCGTGCACGGGAAGACCGCCGAGGTGCGCCACGACGGCCGTTCGATCTTCCGCGGGGTGGAGAACCCGCTGACCGCAGGGCGCTATCACTCGCTCGTGGTCACACCGGACCTGCCCGACGTGCTGGAGCAGTCGGCGGAGTCCCACGGCACCGTGATGGGCATCCGCCATCGCACTCTTCCGGCCGAGGGCGTCCAGTTCCACCCCGAATCGGTGCTGACCGGCAGCGGCAAGCGCATCCTGCGCAACTTCATCGACGGCGCGCCGGAGTGACGGGACCAAACGACACCCTGACCGGCGCGATCGATGCGCTCGCCTCGGGCCGCGACCTTCCGGCAGAGGACGCGGAACAGGTCCTGGCCGAGATCATGGCCGGCTCCGTCGGCGCAGCGCAGACGGCCGCGTTCTTGATCGCGCTGCGCACCAAAGGGGAGACCGTCGACGAGCTGACAGGCCTCGCGCGGGCGATGCGCAGGCTGGCCGTGCCGGTGGCGGTCGAGGGCGGCGACCTGCTCGACACGGCGGGCACCGGCGGCGGGGTGCGGACCTTCAACGTCTCCACGACGGCGGCGTTCGTGGCGACCGGAGCGGGCTGCCGCGTGGCCAAGCACGGCAACCGCTCCGCAACGAGCCTGTGCGGCTCGGCCGACATGCTCGAGGCGCTCGGCGCGCGAATCGACCTCGACGCGGCGGCGGTCGCCCAGTGCATCGAGGAGGTCGGATTCGGCTTCATGTTCGCACCGGCGCACCATCAGGCGATGAAGCACGTCGTCCCTGTGCGCAAGGATCTGGGAGTGCGCACGATCTTCAACTTCCTCGGACCGCTGACCAACCCGGCGGGCGCAAGCCGGCAGCTGATCGGCGTGTCCGATCCGGCCTATCTGGAGGTGATCGCGGGCGCGCTCGTGCGGCTGGGCACGACGCGGGCGGCGGTCGTCTCGAGCGAGGACGGCATGGACGAGATCAGCGTCTCCGGCGAGACCCGGCTGCTCGAGGTCATGCCCGAGGGCGTCACGGTGCACACGGTGTCGCCGGAGCGGGTGGGGCTCGAGCGCGCGCCCCACGAGGCGGTGGCGGGCGGCACCCCGGAGCAGAATGCCGAGATCGCGCGTGCCGTCCTTGGAGGCGAGCCCGGCCCGCGTCGCTCCCTCGTGGTGCTGAACGCCGGCGCGGCCCTGTTCGTGGCGGAACGGGTCTCGAGTTACGAGGAGGGGGTACGGCTGGCCGAGCAGGCCCTAGACTCGGGCGCGGCCCTCGATGCGATGGAGAGGTTCGTGACGAAGACCCGTGAGCTGGCTCCCGAGGAGGCCCTTGGGCGCGCTGGATGACATCACGCGCGCTGTGCGCGCGCAGGTCGAGCACCGCAAGGAGCAGGTCTCGCTGGCCGACCTGGAGCGCGCCATGTCCGGGCGGCGCGAGGGCCGGCCCTTCAACGAGGCCCTGGCCGCACCGGGGATGTCGTTGATCGCGGAGTTCAAGCGCCGCTCCCCCGCCGCCGGTGACCTGCCGCGTGGGTCCGACCCCGTGGAGGACATGGTGCGCGCCTACGAGCGCGGCGGCGCGGCGGCGCTGTCGATCCTCACGGAGGGCGACTACTTCGGCGGCTCGATCGCCGACCTGCGCGCGGCGCGCGCGACGACGGACCTGCCCATCCTGCGCAAGGACTTCACCCTCGACCGCTACCAGCTGTACGAGGCCGCGGCTGTGCAGGCCGACGCAGTGCTCCTGATCGTCGCCGTACTGGAGCGTGACCAGCTCGAGGACCTGCACGCCGAGGCCGGCGACCTGGACCTCGACTGCCTGGTCGAGGTGCACGATCGGGAGGAGCTCGAAGCGGCGCTCGAGATCGACGCCGACGTGATCGGGATCAACAATCGCAACCTGTCCGACCTCACGGTCGACGTCGCCACGACGTTCGAGCTGCTGTCCGACGTGCCGGCGGGCAAGACCGTGGTCTCCGAGAGTGGCATCCGCTCGCGGCAGCAGATCGAGGACCTGGAGCAGGTGGGGGTCGATGCCGTGCTGGTGGGAGAGACACTGATGTCTGCCGACGACCCCGAGGCAGCCTGCCGGGAGCTGGCTGGGGCCGAGGAGCCGACGACGGCCTAAAGGACGGGCCCCGGCCTACCGAGTCCTATCGAGATCGCGATGTCCACCATCCCTCCACGTCCGCCCGTCACCGAGCACGCCACCCAGGCGGCGCGCAATCCTGTGCTCGCGGGAATCGTCGGCGGTCTCGTGGTGCTGGTGATCGGGGCCGTGCTGGTCGCCACCGGTGTGGTCGGCAAGGAGGAGAAGACCACCATCGTCCAGAGCCCGGTTCCCGGTGCGGCCGCCTCCTCGGACGAGGGGGAGGGCCTGACGGTCAACGAGATCTACAAGCGTGACGGTCCCGGCGTGGTGTTCATCCGCGCCGAGGTGCCCCAGCAGGCCGAATCGCCGTTCGGCTTGCCCCAGGACCAGCGTGGCACCGCCACCGGATCGGGCTTCGTGATCGACAAGCAGGGTCACATCCTCACGAATGCCCACGTCGTCGAGGACTCCAGCAAGGTGGAGGTCAGCTTCGGCGACGACAAGACCGTGGACGCGCGGCTGCTCGGCAGCGACTCGAGCACCGACGTGGCGATGTTGAAGGTCGATCCGAAGAAGACCGACTTGGAGCCGCTCGACCTCGGCGACAGCTCCAAGCTCGAGGTCGGCAACGCGGTAGTCGCGATCGGCAACCCGTTCGGCCTCGACCGCACGGTCACGACCGGCATCATCAGCGCGCTGCAGCGCGCGATCGAGGCGCCCAACGGCTTCAGCATCCGCAACGTGATCCAGACGGACGCGGCCATCAATCCAGGCAACTCGGGCGGCCCCCTGCTCGACAGCCTCGGGCGGGTGATCGGGATCAACTCGCAGATCGCGACGGGAGGCGCCGGAGGCGGGTCGGTCGGCATCGGCTTCGCGGTTCCCATCAACACCGTGAAGAAGGTCTCTGCGCAGCTCAAGGACAAGGGCAAGGTCGACCACGCGTT
This sequence comes from uncultured Solirubrobacterales bacterium, assembly GCA_963762195.1. Taxonomy (GTDB): domain Bacteria; phylum Actinomycetota; class Thermoleophilia; order Solirubrobacterales; family JBBDJG01; genus DASRIA01. The sequence goes on from CAVXJX010000002.1 coordinate 302,380, forward strand.
TCTCGGCATCACCGGCATCTCCATCTCGAAGTCGATGTCCGACAACCTCAACCTGCCTACCGACTCCGGAGTGCTCGTCCAGCAGACCAGCGGGCCGGCGAAGAAGGCAGGTGTGCGCGGCGGCGACACGCAGGTGTCGATCGGCGGCGCGAACATCCTCCTCGGCGGCGACGTGCTGACGAAGATCGACGGCCGAGCAGGTCAAGTCGATGGAAGACGTAATCCGGGTCGTCGACTCCAAGGAGCCGGGCGACCAGGTCACCCTCACGTTGTTGCGCGGCAAGGAGCAGCGCACAGAAAAGGTGACGCTGGGCAGCAGGCCGTCAAACGCGCGGTCGGGCTTTACGCAGCCCAGTCCGCAGAACGTCCCGTAACGAGTTACGCAGTTCGCAGTTACGCAGGTCGCAGGAAATGCGGCTTGTCTCGAATCCTGCGTAACTGCGTAACCGCGGACTGCGTAACTCTCTACGATCTGTTAGATGCCCGCCAAAGTGAAAATTTGCGGTTTGACCCGCGCCGAGGATGCTGATTTGGCCGTTTCCAGCGGTGCGTGGGCGATTGGGATGATTTTCTTCGACGGCAGCCGGCGCCGGGTCGACATCGAGACGGCGGCGGAGATCGCGACGGCCAACCGGCGCCGCTGCGAGGTCGCGGGCGTGTTCGTGAACGCGCCGCTCGACGAGGTGCTGGCGACGCTCGGGAGCGTGCCGCTGACCATGCTCCAGTTCCACGGCGACGAGGGACCCTCGTACTGCGCGGAGGCCGCCCGGCGCACCGGCCTGAAGGTGATGAAGGCGCTGCGGGTGAAGAACGCAAGCACCGTGAGGGAGCTGTCGACGTACACGACCGACCTGCACATGCTCGACGCCTACGTTCCCGGGGCATACGGCGGCACCGGCGAGCGCTTCGACTGGGAGCTGGCCGCGGGCCACCCGGGCCGGCCGCCGCTGGTGCTCTCCGGGGGCCTGACGCCCGACAACGTGGCAGAGGCCTTGTCGGTCGCACGGCCATTCTCCGTCGACGTCGCGAGCGGCGTCGAGGCCTCGCCCGGAGTGAAGGACCCGGACAAGATGCGCCGTTTCTTCGAGGCCGTCGAGCAGGCAGCGGCGCCCGCCTGATGGCCACCGAGCTGGAGCAGCGCTTCGGCCCCTACGGCGGCCGCTACGTCCCCGAGACGCTGATGCCGGCGCTCGCGGAGCTCGAGCGCGAGTGGGTTGCCGCGCGCGACGATCCCGACTTCTGCGCACGCCTCGAGGGGCTGCTCGCCACCTACGTCGGGCGCCCGACGCCGCTCTACCACGCAGAGCGGCTCTCGGAACGCGTCGGATCGCCCGTGTACCTGAAGCGCGAGGACCTGCTGCACACCGGCGCGCACAAGATCAACAATGCGCTCGGGCCAGGCGCTGCTTGCCAAGCGGATGGGCAAGCCGCGGGTGATCGCTGAGACCGGCGCAGGGCAGCATGGTGTCGCGACCGCCACGGCGTGTGCGCTCCTGGGCTTGGAGTGCGTCGTCTACATGGGCACCGAGGACATGCGCCGCCAGCGCCCCAACGTGGAGCGGATGGGCCTGCTCGGGGCCACGGTCGAACCGGTCGAGGCCGGCGCGCGCACGCTGAAGGAGGCGGTCAGCGCCGCGATCCGCGACTGGGTCACAAACGTCGCGACGACGCACTACATCATCGGCTCGGCCGTGGGCCCAGCGCCCTACCCGGCGCTGGTGCGAGACCTGCAGCGTGTCATCGGGGACGAGGCGCGCCGCCAGATCCTGGAAGTGGTCGGGCAACTGCCGGCTCGTGTCGTGGCGTGCGTCGGCGGCGGCAGCAACGCGATCGGCACCTTTGCCGCCTTCGTCGTGGACGACGCGGTGGGCCTCGTCGGTGTCGAGGCGGCCGGGGAGGGGCTCGACGGCCGCCACGGTGCGTCGCTCGCCGCCGGCCGCGAGGGCGTGCTGCACGGCGCGCTGTCCTCGGTCCTCCAGGACGAGGACGGGCAGATCCTCGAGGCACATTCCATCTCGGCCGGGCTCGACTACCCCGGCGTCGGCCCCGAGCACGCCCATCTGCGCGACACCGGCAGGGTGAAGTATGTATCTGTGACCGACGACGAAGCGGTGGCGGCCTTCAAGGAGCTGTCGCGGCTCGAGGGCATCATCCCGGCGCTCGAGCCCTCGCACGCGATCGCGTGGGTGCTGGCCAATCCGGCCCCAGCCGAAGCTGTGACGCTCGTGACGCTCAGCGGCCGCGGCGACAAGGATCTCGCCGAGGTCCTTTCGCGCGATGGCTGAAGCAGGCGTGGCGAGCGGTTCCGAGCGAATCGCGGCTGCCTTCCGCGGCCCCCGCGCCGCGCTGATGCCGTACCTGATGGGCGGCTTCCCGTCTCTCGGCGAGTCGCTCGCAGTGGGGCGGGCCTACGCCGAGTACGCCGACCTCATAGAGATCGGCGTGCCGTTCTCCGACCCGCTCGCCGACGGGCCCGCGATCCAGGCCGCGGGTCAGCGCGCGCTGGCGGGAGGTGCGACGTTCGAGCGGGTGCTCGACGACGTCGCGGGCCCGCTTGCGCAGGATGTTCCGGTGGTGCTCATGTGTTACACGAACCCGCTGCTGGCGCGCGGACCCCTGCGCGCTGTCGGCTCGATGGCCGAGCGGGGCGTCTCGGGTCTGATCGTTCCGGATATGCCCGCCGCCGAGGCGGGCGAGCTGCGCGCAGTGTGCGACGAGGCGGGCATCGCGCTGATCCCACTCGTTGCCCCGACCACGCCCGCCGCAGAGGTGCGGCGGATCGCCGAGTCGGCGCGGGGCTTCGTGTACGTCGTGTCCGTCACGGGAGTCACCGGCGAGCGCGCAGCCCTGCCGCCCGAGCTGGGCGACGTGGTGGAGCGGGTGCGCGAGGCGGCCGACGTCCCCGTTGCCGTCGGGTTCGGGGTCGGCACTCCGGAGCAGGTCGCTGCCGTGGGCGAGATCGCGGATGGGGTGATCGTCGGCAGCCGCCTCGTCCGCGGGGTGATGGACGCTGCGACCGCCGCCGACGGCCTCGCCGACGTTCGCGCCTTTCTAAGCGATAGTGTGCGCGCCCTCTGATGTTCGTGTTCCTCGGATTCACGGCCGGAATGTGCCTGTTCATCGTGCTCTGGGCGACCGGCCTGGCGCAGGATGCGGCCGGCATCGCCGCGCTCGGGATACTCGGCGTCGGCGTCCTGGCCCAGATGGTCGACAGCCGCAAGGGCAAGGCCTCCCCGTAGAGCACGTCCTCGTGTGATACAGATGCCGGAATCGTTTATGCCTTCCGGTGCCCGGTAGGCGCTCGGCCCCCGCCGGCCGCGATCGGGCGTCGCAGGTGACACTTGTCAAAGAGGAGGGACTTTGAGGCGAATAAGAATCGTGCCTCTCGTGGTCGCAAGTCTCGTGCTCGCCGCCACACTCGGCTTGGCCGCCTGTGGCGACGACAGCGGCGGCGGCGGCGAGAAGACACTAAATCTGACGATCGGCGACATCGTGCCGCTGACCGGCGACCTGTCGGACTACGGTCCTTCGGGCCGCAAAGCGGCGGAGCTGGCCGGCGAGCAGATCACCGCAGCGGCGAAGGAAGCCGGCGCCGACCATACCGTCAAGATCGTTCACGAGGACGACCAGACCGACCCGCAGGCAGCCGTGCAGGCGGCCCGCAAGGTCGTGGACGCGGACAACGCGTCCTGCATCGCGGGCGGGTACTCGTCGACGTCAAGCACGATCCCGATCGCGAACTCGGTCTCGATCCGCGAAGGCGTGCTGGAGTTCTCGCCGGCATCGACAGCTGATGAGATCTCCGATCTGAAGGACGACGGCCTGATCAACCGCACGGCTACGGCCGACCGGTTCCAGGGGCCGACCCTGGCCGGCTTGATCGAGGAGAGCCTGGGCGGCGCTCAGGGCAAGACGGTCAACATCGCCGCTCGCAACGACGCCTACGGCACCGGATTGGCTGACACGTTCACCAAGCCGTGGGAGGAGAAGGGTGGTCAGATCGGCAAGCGCGTGGTCTATGACCCCGAGCAGCCGAGCTACAACTCCGAGGCACAGCAGATCGCGTCCGGCAACCCGGACGCCTGGTTGATCATCGACTTCCCGGAGACCTACGCGAAGATGGGCCCTGCGCTGGCGCGCACGGGCGACTGGGACCCGAAGAAGTCGTTCTTCACCGACGGCCTTGCGTCGTCCGCGCTGCCGAAGGACGTCGGCCGTGACGCAACCGAGGGCATGCGGGGCACCGCCCCGGGCTCGCCAGACAGCGGCCAGGCTGCAGAGGCGTTCGACAAGGCATACGAGGCCGCTGGCGGTCCGGACCGCCAGACGTTCGACGCGCAGAACTTCGACGCCGTGATCATGTGTTACCTGACGGCCGTGGCCGCGGGCAGCACGGATGGGAAGGAAATGGCGGCGGAGGTGCAGAACGTCTCCGGCCCGGGTGGCGACAAGTTCACGTTCGAGCAGCTGCCTGAAGCGATCGAGGCACTGCAGAACGGCGACGACATCGACTACGAGGGCGCTTCCGGGCCCCTCGACCTCAACGAGCAGGGTGACCCGACGTCGGGTGTGTACGACATCTACCGGTTCAAGGACGGCAAGATCGAGGTGTTCGACGAACTGCCGGTCGAGGACGTAGGGACCTGAGCACCAGCAATAGGTGAAGTTCGAAACGGCCGGGGCCACGCGCCCCGGCCGTTTCAGTTCCAGGGCCTACGCTGTTGCCTCTGGCTCGGCCTGGCGCATCCGGGCCGACCCGCCGAGGTAGAGCTCGGCGACCTTCTCGTCGGAGAGGAGCTCCTTGCCGCGGCCCTGGAACGCGTTCTTGCCCACGTCGAGCACGTAGCCTCGATCCGACATCGCCAGCGCGCGGCGGGCATTCTGCTCGACCATCACGATCGTGACGCCCGCCTTGTTCACGTCCTCGATCTTCTCGAAGATCGCCTCGACGAACGCGGGCGCGAGCCCCGCAGAGGGCTCGTCGAGCAGGAGCACCTGCGGGTCGGTCATCAGCGCCCGCGCCATCGCCACCATCTGGCGCTCCCCGCCGCTCATGGTGCCGGCCGCCTGGCGGCGGCGCTCCCCGAGCCGCGGGAACAGGCCGTACATGTAGTCGATCTGCGCGCTCGTACGGGAGGTGTCGAGCGAGCCGACCTCGAGGTTCTCCTCGACCGTCAGGCTGGGGAAGACGTTGTCGAGCTGCGGCACGTAGTTCATGCCACGTCGGGTGATCGTGTGGGGCTTGTCACCGGCGATCTCCTCGCCGCGCAGGCGGATCGATCCCTTCCGGGGCTTCAGCAGCCCGAAGATCGTCTTGATCAAAGTCGACTTGCCGGCGCCGTTCGGGCCGACCACGGTCACGATCTCGCCCTTCGCGACCTCGATCGTCACGCCGTTCAGGATGTCGACCTCGGCGACGTAGCCGGCCACCACGTCCTGGGTGACCAGGATCGCACCGTTGTCATTCATTGCGCGGCACCGCCGAGGTATGCATCGATCACGCGCGGGTCACTGCGCACCGTTTCCGGCGGGCCCTGTGCGATCACGCGGCCCTCCGCCATCACGACCACTTTGTCCGACTGGCCCATCACGACCTCCATGTCGTGCTCGATGAACAGGAACGTCACGCCGCGCTCCGAGCGCAGCTGGTGCATGTGCTCCAAGAGTCGCGCGCCGAGGGTGGGGTTGATTCCCGCCATCGGCTCGTCGAGCAGCAGCATCGTGGGCTCGGTCATCAGAGCGCGTGCGAACTCGAGCAGCTTGCGCTGCCCGCCCGAGAGCACTCCCGCGTACTCGTGGGCCAGCTTTCCGAGCTGGAACACCTCCAGCAGCTCCTCGGCGCGCGCGCGTACCTCACGCTCACGCGCCCGCGCAGCCGCCGGGCGCAGGACGAGGTTGTAGAGGTGCTCACCGGGCTGTGCCGGAGCAGCCAGCATCATGTTGTCGATCACGGGCATCTTCGCGAGCGCCTTTGTGATCTGAAAGGTGCGCACCATGCCGAGCCGCGCGATCACGTGCGGCGGCCGGCGCACGATCTGCTGGCCCTGAAACAGGACCGACCCCCGCTCGGCGCGGTAAAAGCCGGTGATCACGTTGAACAGCGTGGTCTTGCCGGCTCCGTTCGGACCGATCAGGGCGGTCACGGACTTCGGCTCGACGTCGAAGCTCGCCCCGTTCACGGCCGCAATGCCTCCGAAGTGCTTGACCAGCCCATCGACCTGCAGGATCGGGGCTTTCTGCGGACTGCGAACTGCGGACTGCGGACTCGTCTACCTGAACCGCAGCGCTAATCACCCAGCACCATCTCTTCCTTCTTCCCGAACATCCCCTGCGGGCGGAAGGCCATCAGCAGAATCAGGATGAGCCCGACGATCATGAAGCGCACGGCGGCCTCGCGCTCCGCACTGATGGGCAGGTCGATGAAGCGTGTGCCCTCCAGGATCGTCCACATGATGATCGCTCCGGCCGCGACGCCCCAGTAGCTCGCCAGACCTCCGAGCACGAGCACTGCGTAGCCGATGAACGTGAACGCCGGCAAGAAGGCCTCCGGTGTGAGGAAGTTCAGGTTGATCGCGACGAAGAAGCCGGCAAGAGCGCCGAGCGTGGCCGCGATGGCCAGTGACTGGAGCTTGTAGGCCAGCGTGTTCTTGCCGAGCGCGCGCGCGGCATCCTCGTCCTCGCGGACCGCGCGCAGCACCCGGCCCCACGGCGATTTCGTGGCGAAATGAAGGAGCACGGTCGCGATCAGCGCCGTCACCCATACGACGATGAATAACGGGAACAGGCTTTCCGGGTTGCTCCATCCCAGTGACCGCAGCCAGCTGTCGATCTGATCCGCGAGGTTGTTCCATGATTCGTCGAATCCGAAGAGGCCCTTGTTGCCGCCGGTCACGTCCCGCAGGTTCAGCGCGGTGATGCGCACGATCTCGGCGGCGGCGATCGTTGCGATGGCGAAGTAGTCGGCGCGCAGCCGCAACGACGGCAGCCCGACCAGCAGGCCAAACCCGATCGCGATGAACACCGCCGTCGGTAGCGCCAGCCAGAAGGACCAGTTCGCCTTGACGACCAGGACACCCATTGCGTACGCGCCGATGGCCATGAAACCGGCCTGGCCGAAGTTGACGATGCCGGTGTAGCCCACGTTGAGCTGGAGCCCCAGCGTGAACAGCACGTAGGTGCCCGCCAGGATCCCGACGCTCGTCCAGAAGCCGAAGTCCGTGAAGGCGTCGAACGTGACGCCGAGCGGAAGCGTCATATCGCCGTCGCCTTGCCGAATATGCCCTGCGGGCGCACGAAGAGCACGATGATCAGGACGGAAAACCCGACCGCGACCTTCCAGCGCGGTTCGATCTCCAGAGTCGACAGCTCGGTTACGAGCCCCAGGACGATCCCGCCCGCGAGCGCTCCGAATGCGTCCCCGATGCCACCCAGGATCACCGCGGCGAAGATGGGCAACAGCAATGCGAAGCCGAACTCCGGGCGGAGGTTGGTGACCTCTGAAGCCAGCACGCCTGCGAGCCCTGCCAGGGCGCCCGCGAAGATCCATGTGAACAGGACGACCTGCGACGTGTCGATGCCCGATGTCTCGGCGAGGTCGAAGTTGTCCGACAGCGCGCGCATGCGCTTGCCGAGGAGCGTGTACTTGAGCATCAACCCAACGGCCGTGAGAGTGATGACGCCGATCACGACCACGATCAGCTCGGTTTGCCCGATGCGCAGGCCGAGGAACTCCACCGAGTCGGTCACGTTCACGTCGAGGGCGCGCACCTTGGTCCCCCAGATGAACTGGATCGTGTAGCGGAGCAGGAACGCGAGCCCGATCGACATCAGCAGGAGCTGCAGCAACCCGGCGCGGCGCGCTCGCATCGGACCCCACATGATCTTCTCGAGGAAGACCGCCATCAGGGCGGTTGCGAGCATGCCGAACACGATGGCGAGCACGAGCGGGCCGCCCCAGGTGACGTTCACGAGGAACGCCATGTAGGCGCCGAACGTGAGGAAGTCGCCGTGGGCGAAGTTCGTCAGCTTGAGGATCCCGTAGACCAGCGTCAGCCCCACTGCGCCGAGCGCATACACCGAGCCGAGCACGAGGCCGTTGAGGGACACCTGGGCGACGTCGTGCAGGCCGTGCCGTGCGATCAGGATCAGGATGCCGACGGCGATCACGGCGACCGCCGTGTACTGGGGGTGGCGCGCGGCCAGCCGGGCGGGTGCCGATTCCCTCAACCGCTCGCGGAGCGGCAGATCTACTGCGCCTGAGATCGATTGCGCTTCCAAGGGTCAGCCGGGAGTATGCCTCTTTGCGGGAAGTTTGAACCGCTACCCGAAGAAGGTGCTTGCAAGCCGCAGGTAGCCGAGGTCGATCTGCTTGACCCCCTGCACGTCGGCGAGCGGGACGCTCGTCATCTCGGATCCGTGCAGCGCGGCCATCCGGCCGAACTCGCCGGCGATCGCCAGCTCCGCCGCCTTCACCCCGTAGCGGGTGGCGAGCACGCGGTCCGTGGCCGTCGGCGTACCGCCGCGCTGGACGTGCCCGAGCGTCGTGACGCGCGTCTCGAAGCCGGTGCGCTCCTCGATCTCCGCGGGCGAGCGCCTGGCCGATGCCGCCGAGCCGCGGATAGCCGTAGCTGTCGGTCTCCGTCGAAGCGCGTATCTGGCGCTTCTCCCCGGACGCGAAGGCCAGCTCGGCGCCCTCCGCGACGACCACGATCGAGAAGCTCTTGCCGCGCTTGTGGCGCGCGTTGATCGAGTCGCCGATCTCCTCGACGGTCAGCTCGAGCTCGGGGATCACGATCGCGTCGGCGCCGCCGGCGATGCCGCTGAAGACCGCGATCCAGCCCGTGTTGCGGCCCATCACCTCGATCACCATCACGCGGTCGTGGGACGCGGCCGTCGTGTGGAGGCGGTCGATCGCGTCGGTCGCGACCTGGACCGCGGTGTCGAATCCGAACGTGAGGTCGGTGCAGGGAACGTCGTTGTCGATCGTCTTCGGCACGCCGATCATCGGGAGCCCGTCCTCGTGCAGCCTGCGCGTGATGCTCATCGTGTGCTCGCCGCCGATCGCGACGACGGCGTCGAACCCGTCGCTGCTCGACGGCCTCGCGCACCTTCTCGACACCGTCTTCGTGCCGGTAGGGGTCGTAGCTGGAGGTCGACAGGATCGTCCCGCCGAGCGGCAGGATCCCCGACACGACGCGCATGTCGAGCGGCACGTAGCTGCGCTCCGCGAGGCCGGCGTAGCCGCGCCACAGGCCGACCACCTCGTGGCCCGCGGCGAGCGACTTGCGGGTCACCGCCCGGATCACGGCGTTCAGCCCGGGGCAGTCGCCGCCCGCGGTCAGGACTCCGATCTTCATGGCGCGGAATATAGGTCGGTCGGCAGTCGGCAGTGGGATCGGATGGCGGCGGCTAGAATCGCGCCCTCCCGGTCGCTCCCTCCTCTTGATCCGAACGTTCTCCAAAGCCCTCCTGGCCGTCGCATGCGCCGTCGCGGTCGTGGCTGCGTCGCCGGCTGCGGCGACGAGCAGAGCCGCTCCGGCCGCGTGCCGGGGGACACGCTCACGATCTTCTCCAGCCTGCCCCTCCAGGGCCCGCACGCCGACCAGGCGCAGAGCATCGTCAACGCCCAGAAGCTCGCGCTGCGGGAGGCGGGCGGCAAGGTCGGCGACTTCAAGATCAACTTCGCCTCCGCCGACGACGCGACGGCGGGCGGGGACCGCGTCGGCTGGGATCCGGACAAGACGGCCGAGAACGCCCGCAAGTCCGTCGAGAACACGCGCACGATCGCGTACATCGGCGACTTCGACTCCGGGGCGACGGCGATCTCGCTGCCGATCACCAACGAGGCCGGGTTCGCGCAGGTGAGCCCCGCGTCGACGGCGATCGGGCTCACCAAGTTCGTCCCGGGTGCGGTCGAGGCCGGCGAGCCCGACAAGTTCTATCCCGGCGGGAACCGCAGCTTCGCGCGCGTCGTGCCCGCGGACGACGTGCAGGCTTCGGCGGCGGCGCGCTGGACCCGGCGGCTCGGCGCCCGCACCGTGTTCGTGCTGGGCGACAGGTCGCTCGAGGGCGACGGCCTCGCCGAGCTCTACCTGATGGCGGCGAAGGACGCAGGCCTGCGGGTCGTGGGCCAGGAACGGATGGATCCCGCGCGACGAGGAATACCGGGACCTCGCGCGCGAGATCGCGCGCGCCCGGCCCGACGCCGTCTACTTCGGCGGCGGCGCGGACAGCAACTCGGTGCAGCTGTGGCGCGACCTCCACGCGGCCGCTCCGGACGTGCTGAAGGTCGGCTCCCACAACCTGCTCGTGCCCGAGTTCTACGGACGTGCTCGGCGCCGCCGGCGCACGCACGTACCTGACCTCGGTGGCGCAGGACGTCGAGCCAGCTCCCGCCGCGCGGGCAGCGCTTCGTGCGCGACTACCGGCGGGAGTTCGGCGAGTCGCCCGACCGGTTCGCCGCATACGGGCACGCCGCGATGACGATGCTGCTCGACGCGATCGGCCGCGCCGGCGACGACGCGCCGGAGCGCGACCGCGTGGTGGAGGAGACGCTCGCCACGACGGACTTCGACAGCGCGGTCGGCAACTTCTCGATCGACGACAACGGCGACACGTCGCTCGACCGCATCGCCGGCTACCGCGTCCGGGGCGACCGCCTGGTGTTCGCGGCGTCGCTGCGCGGCGAGCCGGCGCCGAACCGGCGAAGTAGTTACAGCGGTCTAGGCCGCGGGCGGCCTGGACGTCTTCGGGCAGGGCGACCTCGGTGGTCGGGGTCTCGCGTGCGATGCCGGCGCGGCGCGCCTCGTCGGCGACGGCCTTGGCGACCGCCTCGGCGACGCGGCGGTCGAACACGCTCGGGATGATGTACTCCTCGGACAGCTCGGAGGGTGAGATCACCTCGGCGATCCCGTACGCGGCCGCCAGCTTCATCTCCTCGGTGATCGCCGTCGCGCGCGCGTCGAGCGCGCCGCGGAAGAGCCCGGGAAGCACAGCACGTTGTTGATCTGGTTCGGGTAGTCGGAGCGGCCGGTGGCGACGATCCGCACGTGCTCGGCGGCCTCCTCGGGCATGACCTCGGGCTCGGGGTTCGCCATCGCGAACACCATCGCGTCGTCGTTCATGCGGTCGAGGTCCGCGGCCTCGACCACGCCGGGTCCCGACAGGCCGATGAACAGGTCCGCGCCCTCGAGCACGTCCGCGGGGCCGCCGCGGCGGCGCTCGCTGTTCGTGCTCTCGGCGTACCAGCGCTTCAAGCGGGTGCATGTCTTCCCAGTCGTCGCGCCCGACGTAGATCGCGCCGTGCGTGTCGCAGCCGATGATCTCGCCGATGCCGACCTGCAGCAGCATGCGCGTGACCGCGATCCCGGCCGCGCCGAGGCCGACCATCGCGACCTGCATGTCCTCGAGGCGCTTGCCCGTGATCTTGAGCGCGTTGAACAGCGCCGCCATCACGACGACTGCGGTGCCGTGCTGGTCGTCGTGGAAGACGGGGATGTCGAGCTCCGCCTTGAGCCGGTCCTCGACCTCGAAGCAGCGGGGCGAGGAGATGTCCTCGAGGTTGATGCCGCCGAAGCCGGGTGCGATCGCCTTCACCGTCGCGACGATCTCGTCGACGTCCTTGGTGTCGAGGCAGATCGGGAACGCGTCGACGCCGCCGAACTCCTTCAGCAGCATCGCCTTGCCCTCCATCACCGGCATCGCGGCGCGCGGGCCGATGTCGCCGAGGCCGAGCACGGCCGAGCCGTCCGAGACCACCGCCACGTAGTTGCGCTTGATCGTGTAGCGGAAGGCGAGGTCGGGCTCGTCGTGGATCGCGCGGCAGACGCGCGCCACCCCGGGCGTGTAGGCCATCGAGAGGTCGTCGCGGTTGTTGAGCGGGTGCTTGTTCTCCTGCGCGATCTTGCCGCCCTTGTGCATGTTGAAGGTGCGGTCGGTGACGTCCAGCAGCTCGACGCCCTCGATCTGGCGCACGCCCTCGACGATCGGGCCCCAGTGCTCCTGGCTTGCCGCGTCGACCGTGATGTCGCGCACGAAGCTTGCCGCGCGTGGCCTTGACGATGTCGATCGCGCCGACCGATCCGCCGGCCTCGCCGATGGCGGAAGTGACCTCGCCGAGCATCCCCGGCTCGTTGTCGAGCTCGACGCGCAGCGTCAGACTGTATGAAGCGCTGGGTGTTACCGACATTGATCCCCGCCTGCGGCGCTTTCGCGCGCCCCTCGTAGTTGCAGGGCTAATCATACTTTCGACAGTTCGACGTCCCGCGCTCGGATTCCCGGCGGGGGCGCAGAACGGTTGCGGATTGCTTCCTATGATTGGCCGCGATGGCCGATAGAGAGCTCTACCTGATCGACGGCAACAGCCTGGCGTACCGGGCTTTCTTCGCCCTGCCGGACACGATCGCCACCTCGCGCGGCGAGCCGACGAACGCGATCTTCGGGTTCGCCAGCATGCTCGTGAAGATCCTCACCGAGTTCGGGCCGAAGGCGACGATCGTGGTCTGGGACGCGGGCATGTCGGGCCGCGAGCAGGAGTACGAGCCCTACAAGGCCGAGCGCAAGTCCCGGCCCGACCTGCTGCGGGAGCAGTGGCCCCACCTGGAGCCGCTGGTCGAGGCCTTCGGCTACGAGAACGTGAAGGTCGAGGGCTACGAGGCCGACGACGTGATCGCGAGCCTCGCCGAGCGGGCCAAGGACGCGGGCATCCCGGTGATGATCGTGACCGGCGACCGCGACGCCTACCAGCTGGCCGAGAACGGCTCGGTGCGGGTGATGACGACCTCGCGGGGGATCACCGACACGCGCGTCTACGACCGCGAGGGCGTCGTCGAGCGCTACGGCATCCCGCCCGAGCTGGTGACCGACTTCATCGGGCTGAAGGGCGACACCTCGGACAACATCCCGGGCGTGCCCGGCATCGGCGACAAGACCGCCGCGCAGCTGTTGCAGCAGTACGGGTCGCTCGAGGAGGTGCTCGCGCACATCGACGACATCTCGGGCGCGAAGCGCAAGGAGAACCTGCGCGAGAACGCCGACCTGGCGCGCCTGTCGAAGAAGCTCGCCACCCTCCAGCGCGACATCGACGCGGGCGTGGACGTGACGGAGATCGTCGGACCGCGCGCCCGACCGCTCACAGCTGCGCGAGGTGTTCAACCGCTTCGAGCTGCGCGATCCGCTGCGCCGCCTCGAGGAGGCGCTCGGCGAGCAGGAGGCGGCGCCGCGCGCGCAAGGGCGAGCGGCGCGTCGAGGCGAGCGTGCGCGAAGGGCGCGATCTCCGAGCTTGCCGGCCGCGGCGACCGCTGATCGCGCGGCGCGAGGACGACGCGTGTCCACTGGGCGGCGGCCGGCGACGGCGAGGTGGTGACCGGGACGCCGCGTCGCTCGGCCGACGTCGTGGGCGCATGGGGCGAGCGGCCGCTCGTCGCGCACGACTGGAAGACGATCGCCCGCGATGCCGGCCCGGCGCCGGGCGAGCCCGACGGCAGCTCGGCACGACGCCGCTCGGATGGGACACGGCGGTGGCCGCGTACCTGATCGATCCGGCGCGGCGCCGGTATCCGCTCGACGAGCTGGTGCGAGGAGGCGAGCATCGAGGCCGTGGTCGAAGGGGACGCTGCCGCGCGAGGCGCTCGCAGGTGCGCGCGCTGTGGGAGGACCAGCAGCACCGAGGTCGACCGGCTCGAGCTGCGCGGCCTGCTGGACGAGATCGAGCTGCCGCTGGTCGAGGTGCTGTACCGGCTCGAGCGCCAGGGCGTGAAGCTCGACACCTACCTGCTGGGCGAGACCGCGGCGCGCGTCGCGGACGAGATCGAGGAGCTCGAGCACCGGATCTGGGAGCTGGCGGGCGAGGAGTTCACGATCGGCTCGCCGCAGCAGCTCTCGCAGGTCCTGTTCGAGAAGCTCGAGCTGAGCCGCAAGCGCCGCGGCAAGACCGGGTTCTCGACGGACGCGCGCGTGCTGCGCGCGATCCGCGACGAGCACGAGATCATCCCGCTGATCGAGAAGTGGCGCGAGCTGTCGAAGCTCAAGAGCACCTACCTCGACTCGCTGCCCGGCCCTGATCTCCGAGGACACCGGGCGCCTGCACACGACCTTCAACCAGACGGCGACCACCACGGGCCGGCTGTCGAGCACCGACCCGAACCTCCAGAACATCCCGATCCGGACGGAGCTCGGTCGCCAGATCCGCACGCTGCTTCATCGCCGAGGAGGGCTGCCGCCTGATCTCCGCCGACTACTCGCAGGTCGAGCTGCGGATCCTCGCCCACGTCGCCGACGAGCAGGTGCTGAAGGAGATCTTCGAGCGCGGGCGAGGACGTGCACACGGCGACCGCGGCCGAGGTGCTGAAGCTCGCACCCGGCGAGATCGGCCCCGGCGAGCGCTCGCGCGCGAAGGCGGTCAACTTCGGCATCGTCTACGGACTCAGCGCGCACGGCCTGTCGGAGCAGCTCGACATCCCGCACGAGGAGGCAGCCGAGTACATCGAGCGCTACCTGGGGCGCTTCCCCGCCGTGCGCAAGTTCATCGACCGCACGATCGTCGAGGCCGCCGACCGCGGCTACGTGACGACGCTCTTCGGGCGCCGCCGCGACATCCCCGAGCTGCGCTCGACGCAAGTACCAGACGCGGTCGCTGGGCGAGCGGCTGGCCGTCAACACGATCATCCAGGGCACCGCCGCGGACATCATCAAGATCGCGATGGTGCGCTGCGACGCCGCGCTGCGCGAGGCCGGGCTGACGACCCGGCTCGTGCTGACGATCCACGACGAGCTGCTGTTCGAGGGCCCGGCGGGCGAGGTCGACGCGGCGTCCGCGCTCGTCAAGCGGGAGATGGAGGGCGCGTTCGAGCTCGACCCGCCGCTCGTCGTCGACGTCGGCGTGGGCGAGAACTGGATGGACGCGAAGTAGTGGACCGCACCCTCGTAGCCGCCGGCGCGACGGTGGTCGTCGGCGCGCTGATCGCGCTGCAGGCACCGATCAACTCCGGGCTCGGCAAGGTGACGGGCACGCTGCCGGCCGCGGCGATCTCCTTCATCGTCGGGCACGCTGCTGCTGCTCGCGATCGTGACCGTGAGCGGCGAGCTCGGCAGCCTCGGCGACGCCGGCGACGTGCGCTGGTACTACCTGATCGGCGGAGTGCTCGGCGCCGCGTACGTGACGACGGTGCTGCTCACGGTTCGCACGCTCGGCGCCGGCGGCGTGACGGCCGCGACGGTCGCCGGCCAGCTCACGATGTCGGTCGTCATCGACCGGGTCGGATTCCTCGGCCTCGACGAAACGCCGATCACGCTCACACGCGTGATCGGCGTCCTACTGCTGTTCGCCGGAACGGTGCTGGTGATCCGGACCTAGCGAATCCCTGGAGCTGCCGTAATTCGCGGCTACGCGGATTAGGTCTTTCGTTCGAGGTCCGCGACCTCGTTGGCCTTGTCCTCGACCTTCGTCCTGCGCGTTGTCGAGCTGGTCCTTGGCCTCGCCCTTGCGCTCCTCGCGGGCGCCCTCGCGGCGCAGCGCTGGTCGCCGGCGAGGTCGCCTGCGGCCTTCTTCGCACGGCCTGTGATCTTGTCGAGAATGCTCATGTGACCTCCATCGTTGGTTCGCAGGGAGGGTGCCCACCGAGGCGGTGAACGTCAGGCGGCAGCAACGTCGCGGCTCCGTCGCGGGTGCGGCACGCGAAGTCGGGATGCGCGATCCGCAGGTAGTGGTCGAACGCCCAGTGCGTGAAGCGGCGGCTCGCCATCCCGCGTGTCGCGAGCGACAAGGGCCCGCGGCGGCACCCGGGGCACGAACCGCTGGGCGCGCAGCATCCACTCGAACTTCCACTCGTGCTCGCGCCGAGAACGCCGCGTAGCGGCGCAGCGCCGTCGTCGCGCGGCGCGCGGCCGTCGATCACCTGGCGCAGCTCGCGGCCCAGCGCGATGCCGAAGTAGAACGCGGTGCGGATGCCCTCGGCGGTCAGCGGCAGGCAGTGGCCCGCGGAGTCGCCCGTGAAGAAGATGTCGCCCTCGGCGGCGCGGCCGCAGCCGGTGCGGGATCCAGTTGCCCTGGTAGCGGACGGCGTCGCGCTGCAGCCGCTCGGCGAGGTCGACCGTCGGCTCCTTGACGTGGAATCGCGGGTCGAAGGACCCCACGCCGACGCGGACCTCGCCCGCGGCCGGGAAGCTCCAGCCGTACCCGGCCGGCACGATCGAGCGGTCGATCCAGATCTCGAGCTCCCCGCTCGATCCGCCGGGGTGGACCTCGAGGCCGCGTGAGAGCGGCGCGTCGGGAGGCTGGTAGCCGTCCGCGCCGAGCACCCGCCGCCAGCCGAGCGCGTCCACGACCAGCGGGGCGGTCACCTCGCCGCGGTCGGTCGGCGACCGCCACGAGCCCGGGACCGGCGTCCGCGCGTCCCTCGACCTTGGCGGTCTCGAACTCGCGCGTCGTTCTGGTCGTCGAGCAGCTCGCACAGCGCCGGGTAGTCGAACGTCGAGAAGGTCCAGGGCAGCGGGAACCGCACCGTCCCGTGCGGGGTGTGCAGCACCAGCCGGTCGAACGTCTGGCGGATCGAGCGCTCCAGGCCGAGCACTTCCAGCCACTCCGTGGGCGCCGCGCAGGCCGAGGTCTGGCGCTCTCCGACGTCGTAGCGGTCCAGCAGCAGCACCCGGGCGCCCTGTCAGCTCGCGCGCGGTCGCGAGCCCCGCGAAGCTGGCCCCGCAGACGATCGCGTCGTAGTCCCCGCTCAGCGCGGTGCGCTCGGCGCCCCTCTTGGTGCTCCGCCTCGGCATCGCGGGATGAGGCTACCAGCGGCTTCGGGCCCAGATGGCCGAGGTCGGCCGCTATAGTTCTGCGCGTGCCGCAGGTAGACGCGCCTCCTCAGGCTGCCCCGGAATCCTCGAAGCCGCCGGACCTCACCGACTTCATGATCGAAGTCGACGGCCAGCTGATCCCGAACTACGACGCCACGATGGTCTCCTTCGAGGAGGGCGACGTGTGACCGGCAAGGTCGTCCGCATCGACAAGGACGAGGTCCTGGTCGACATCGGCTACAAGTCCGAGGGCGTCATCCCGCAGAACGAGCTGTCGATCCGGCGCTCCATCGACCCGGCCGAGGAGGTCTCGCTCGGCGAGGAGGTCGACGCGCTGGTGCTCACCAAGGAGGACCAGGACGGCCGCCTGATCCTGTCCAAGAAGCGCGCCCGCTTCGAGCGTGCCTGGCGCAGGATCGAGGCCGCGGCCGAATCCGGCGAGCCCGTCGAGGGCACCGTGATCGAGGTCGTCAAGGGCGGCCTGATCATCGACCTCGGCGTGCGCGGCTTCCTGCCGGCGTCGCTGGTCGACATCCGGCGCGTCCAGAACCTCGACGACTTCCTCGGCGAGAAGATCGAGTGCAAGGTGATCGAGCTCAACCGCAGCCGCAACAACGTCGTGCTGTCGCGCCGCGCGGTGCTCGAGGAGGAGCGCAAGGAGGCCCGCCAGCAGATCCTCGACCGGCTCGAGCGCGGCCAGGTGGTCGAGGGCACGATCTCCAACATCGTCGACTTCGGCGCGTTCGTGGACCTCGACGGCATCGACGGCCTGATCCACATCTCCGAGCTTTCCTGGGGACACGTCAACCATCCTTCCGAGGTCCTCAACATCGGCGAGACGGTGAAGGTCAAGGTGCTCGACATCGACCGCGACCGCCAGCGCATCTCGCTGGGCCTCAAGCAGACGCAGGAGGACCCGTGGGAGCGGGTCGTGCGCACCTACAACGTCGGCGACGTGCTCGAGGGCAAGGTCACGAAGGTCGTCAGCTTCGGCGCGTTCGTCGAGATCATGGAGGGGGTCGAAGGCCTCGTCCACATCTCCGAGCTCGCCCAGCACCACGTCGAGAACCCGCGCGAGGTCGTCGAGCCCGGCGACGAGGTGAAGGTCAAGATCCTCGAGATCGACGAGGAGCGCCGCCGCCTCTCGCTGAGCCTGAAGCGGGTCGAGGGCCAGGTCCTCGAGCCCAAGGAGCTGCCCCCGTCGAGACGACGCGGAGACCGGCGACGTGCCGGACCTCGGCCTGTCCGAGGAGGTCTTCGCACCGGAGGGCGAGGCCGCCGCGGCGGTCGAGACTGCCGACGCGACCGAGCCGGTCGCCGCCGAGGAGCCCGTGCGCCGAAGCGGAGCCCGTCGCGGAGGCCGAGCGCCAGCCGCCGAAGCTGAACCAGTCGCCGAAGCGGAAGCGCCGCCCGCGGAAGAAGAGCCGCCGCCCGGCGCCCGAGCCCGAGCCGGCAGCCGAGGAACAGACCTAGCACTTGCTGTTCGTCGGCTTGACCGGAGGCCTTGGCTCCGGCAAGTCCGAAGCGCTGGCCGCCTGCGAGCGGCTGGGAGCGCCGACGCTCTCCAGCGACGCCGTCGTGCACGAGCTGCTCGGCACCGACGAGGTGCGCGATCTGCTGCGCGAGCGCTGGGGTGACGATGTCGTCGAAGGCGACGAGGTCGATCGCGCGGCCGTTGCGTCGATCGTCTTCGAGCGCCCGGAGGAGCTGGCGTGGCTCGAGGGCGAGCTGTTCCCGCGCGTCGGGATGCGGACCGCGGCCTGGCGGGCGGAGCTCGAGCAGCGCGACCCGCCGCCCGAGATCGCCGTCGTCGAGGTCCCGCTGCTGTTCGAGGCGGGCAGGGAGGAGTTCTTCGACGCCACGATCGCGGTCGTCGCCGACGAGGCGCTGCGCGAGCAGCGCGCCTCCGCCCGCGGGCACGAGGGCGTGGCGGGGCGCGAGGGCCGCCAGCTGACCCAGGAGGAAAAGGCCGCACGTGCGGACTACGTGGTCCACAACGACGGCTCCCTGGCCGATCTCGAGGGTACGGTTGGCGCGGTGCTCGATCAGCTGCGAGCTAGGGTGAGCGGATGAGAAGCCGGGCAGACCTGACCGGCCAGACTGCGCACGCGCGGCAGCGTCCCTGCGGCCCGCCGCGACCGGCCGTCGCCGCACCGCCGTGATCGTGCTCGGCATCGTCGGTGTCCTGGCGGCCGGCTGTGATCGCGTTGCGGCCGATGGTCGACGACGCGATCAAGGAGATCACGCTGCCGCTGCGCCACGAGGACGTGATCCGCCAGCAGGCGCGCGACAAGAATCTCGACCCGGCGCTGATCGCGGCCGTGATCTACCGCGAGTCGAAGTTCCGCGACGTGACCTCCAAGGCCGGCGCGAAGGGACTGATGCAGATCCTGCCGAGCACCGCGCACTTCATCGCGCGCACGTCGGGCGGCACCGAGTTCGAGCAGGGCGACCTCGCGAACCCGCAGATCAACATCTCCTACGGGGCGTGGTACCTGCGCTACCTGCTCGACCGCTACGACGGCAACACGGTCGCCGCGGTCGCGGCGTACAACGCCGGCCACGGGCGGGTCGACGAGTGGGGCGGGAAGGAGCTGACGGTCGACGACATCCGCTTTCCCGAAACGGTCGACTACACCGGCGACGTGATCGACAAGCGCGGCGAGTACGCGAGGGAGTACCGGGCCGAGCTCGGGCTCTGAGTAGCCCTCGACGCCTGCAGCCCGCAGCGCCTGCTCCGGTCGAGGAAGGCGCGTACGCGCACGATCTTGTCGTCCTGCAGGGTCAGCACGTGGAGCCACTTCGTGCGGACCGGCGCTCCGCTCGACCGGCCTCGGGCGGTGATGCGCCAGGAACACCATGACGTCGCCGTCGGGCGTGCTCGATCACATCGACCGGGTCGAAGTGCCGCTCCTCCCAGGCCTCGGCCTGCGCGCGGATGTCGGCTCATCATCGCGTCGATGCCGTGATGGACGGTGGCGCCCGGCAGCTCGGGCGCGTTGTGCCACTCGACGTCGGGGTCGAACAGCGCGGGGTCGGGGACTCACGTCGCTGCTGATCGACGCATAGCCCGACGTTCACCCGCTCGAGGTCGGTCGGTTCCGCGGCAATATGCACGCCATATCCTGGCACGTACGCGCAGGAGCACCGATGGGCGTCGGGGCTCTGACGCGACCCCTGACGTTCGGGGGGCGCTGAGCTAGGCTAGCGCTTCAGCGTCAGTTGAAGGGGGCACGTGGGACGACGGCAATCAGGCTATGGAGGCGCCGCACGCACGCTGGCGCTGTTCGGTGTCCTGCTGGCATTCGTGCTCCTGCGGGCCGGTGCCCGTGGACTCCCGATCGAGCGCACCTCCGGCAGAGTCCGCCGCTCGCGTTCGTCGCCGAACGCCGGGCAGACCGACGCGTCGGTCGAGTACCTGGTCCGGGGCGCGGGCCACGCCTTCTACTTCACGCCCGACAAGGCGGTGCTCGACTTCCAGCGCGGCGAGCGCGGCGTTGCGCTCGAGCTGCGCTTCCGCGGCGCAATCCGAGTCCGGCGATCGTCGCCCGAGCGCCGCGCACAGGGCCGCGTCAACTACATCAGCGGCTCGGCGAGCGTCACACGAGCCTCGCCACCTACGGGCAA
Organism: uncultured Solirubrobacterales bacterium; assembly: GCA_963762195.1. Lineage (GTDB taxonomy): Bacteria > Actinomycetota > Thermoleophilia > Solirubrobacterales > JBBDJG01 > DASRIA01. The sequence continues at coordinate 322,795 of CAVXJX010000002.1, forward strand.
GCTGCGATACCGGGAGTCTGTGGCCCGGCATCGACATGGTCTTCAGGGGCGAAGGCGGGGTGCTCAAGTACGAGTTCCTGGTGCGACCCGGTGCGGACCCACGTGACATCCGGCTCGCGTACGCGGGCGCGGACGGCCTGGCGATCGAGCGCTGGCGGCAGCCTGGTCTCGGCGACGCCGCTGGGAGCCTTGCGCGACACGCCGCCCAAGAGCTTCCAGGGGAGGTCCACGGTAGACAGCCGGTACGCCGTTTCGGGGTCGACGTACGGATTCGCGCTCGGGTCCTACGATCGCACCCGGCCGCTGATCATCGACCCGGGGCTGGTCTATTCCACGTTCTTGGGGGGATCTGCCGGCGAAGCAGCGTACGAGGTCGCGTTGGACTCGGCCGACAACGCATATGTCACGGGGTTCACGTTCGTCGTCCAACTTTCCCTTGACGCCAGGAGCGTACGACGCTGAGGTGGAGGGCGGCGACGCCTTCGTGACGAAGCTGAGTCCCTCCGGGGCGCTCGTGTACTCGACTTTCATCGGCGGTCCCGCCGATGGGAGCGAGGTCTCCTCTGGGAGTGACAGCGGGTATGACGTCGCAGTCGACTCGAGCGGCAGCGCGTACGTCGCCGGCCGCACCGACAGCGCCGCCTTTCCGACGACGCCCGGTGCCTACCGGATCTCGGTGGCACCCGGCTCGAGCAACACATTCGTGGCGAAGCTCAATCCAACGGGGACCGGCCTCGTCTATTCGACGTTCATCGGGAGTACGACCGACTTCCACACCTCGATCGAGGTCGACGGAGCCGGCAACGCCTACGTAGCCGGCGACACGTTCAGCCCGAGCTACCCGACGACGCCAGGCGTCCTTCGACCCGACCCATACCGGCTCCGGGCGTGACGTATACGTCACGAAGCTGAACGCCACGGGCAGTGCCCTGGTGTACTCGACCTTCCTCGGGCCGGGACGTGGCGCGGGGCTCGAGGTCGACTCGACTGGGGATGCATACGTGACTGGACTCGTGGATTCGTCAAGCTATCCAACCACCCCGGGTAGCTACGACACGGTTCGCAACGACACCGACGCCTTCGTCACGAAGGTCGCTCCGACCGGCGCGACGCTCGTGTACTCGACCTTCCTCGGGGGAAGCGGCTATGACGAGGGCTCCGACGTGGCCGTGGACTCGGCGGGCAACGCCTACGTGACGGGATTTTCGAGTTCGGTGGACTTCCCGAATACGCAGGGCGCTCCGTTCGGGAATGGGTTCGTGACCAAACTGAACAACGCGGGCTCCAGGCCTGGTCTATTCGACGTTCATCTCGGCCAACCAATTCTCCAGCTTCAACCGCGGCATCGCCGTAGACCAGAACGGAAAGGCATACGTCACCGGTGAGGCGACCTCCCAGAGCTTCGAGGCCACGCTACTTGCGCCACGACCAGACGTTCAACGGGATCCAGGACGCCTATGTGATGGAGCTGAACCAGACCGGCTCCGCGCTGGAGTATGCGACGTATCTAGGAGGGAGCGCGGGCGATTCGGGCGCGGGCATTGCCGTGGACTCCCAGGGGAACGCGCATTGTCGCCGGGACGACCAGCTCTTCGAATTTCCCGATCACGCCGGGGGCGGCCGACAGCGTGTATCAAGCGGGGGAAGCGTTTCGTAACCAAGCTCGTCACACCCCGGGCATCGGGCTACGCGCGGGCCAAAGGTGCCTCGCCCGCCCGCTTCTCGCTGGTCCCCACCTACGAGCAGTGCACCGAGCCCAACGAGATCCATGGCGCGGGCTCTGGCGTACGGCTCCTGCGCCGCGCCCCAGAGGGTGTCCGGCAACCTGACGATCGGAACGGCCGACGCCAACGGCCTGCCCACACGTAGCCAAGGCTATGTCACGCTCACTGCAATCATCGGCAACCCGGCCACTCCGGCCGACGAGGCGGACGTGGGCTTGGTCATGTCCCTCGACGATGTCTTCACGAACGCGCTGGCCGACTACGGGGTGAGCTGCGGGCCGCATTCTCCGTACGCATCATCGACCGCGACAATGTCCCATCCGGTGGGGGAGCCGCTGAGCCCGGCACGCTTGTCGACCTGCCGCTCGGTGCCAGCTTCGGCTGCACTCCAGTCGCGGACCCGCAGGTGGGCTCGTCCTGTTCGGCGAGCACCACGATCGAGGCGATCCTTCCCGGCCTCATCAGCGAGGGCAACCGGACAACCTGGCAGCTCGGCCGCATGCGGGTCTTCGACGGCGGTGCGGACGGGACGGCGACACGGCGGGGCAACAGCTGTTCGCCACGCAGGGGATATTCGTCCCGTAGCGTCACTCTCGACGCCTGCAGCTTGGAGCGCCTGTTCGCGGTCGATGAAGGCCCGCACGCGCACCACCTTTCCGTCTTCAGAGTCATCACGTGGATCACCTCCATGCGGGCCGGGACCCGCTTGACCGTCCCGCGCCGTGACCTCCAGGAACACCACCACGTTGTCTGCTGCGGATCAGATCGACCGGGACGAAGCGCCTCTCTCCCAGGCCTCGGCCTGCGACCGGATGTCGGCCATCATCGCCTCGATGCCGTGGTGGACGGTCGCACCCGGCAGCTCGGGGGCGTTGTGCCACTCGACATCGGGGTCGAACAGCGCGGGGTCGGGGGTCACGTCGCTGCTCAGGGAGGCATAGACAGACTGCACAAACTCGAGGTCGCTCGGCTCCATCCGGGGCAATATGGCACGCCACTACCATCTAGGACATGCCGCCATTCAGGTTCAACCCTGCCTACAAGCCCGTCGCCGACCAGCCCGCCGCGACCACCGCGCTCGCCGAGGGGATCGAGGCCGGGGAGCGTTTTCAGACGCTGCTCGGCGTCACCGGCTCGGGCAAGACGGCCACGATGGGCTTCGCGATCGAGAAGATCCAGCGGCCGACCCTCGTGCTCGCGCACAACAAGACGCTGGCCGCCCAGCTGTGCAGCGAGTTCCGGGAGTTCTTCCCCGACAACGCGGTCGAGTACTTCGTCTCGTACTACGACTACTACCAGCCCGAGGCCTACGTCCCGCACCAGGACCTCTACATCGAGAAGGACTCCTCGATCAACGACGAGATCGACCGCCTGCGCCACGCCGCGACGGCCTCGCTGTTCGCGCGCGAGGACGTGATCATCGTCGCCTCGGTCTCGTGCATCTACGGGATCGGCTCGCCCGAGCTCTACAAGAAGAAGATGCTGCTGTTCAAGCAGGGCGAGTGGATCAACCGCGACGACACGCTGCGCAAGCTCGTCTCGATGCAGTACGTGCGCAACGACGCCAACCTCGCGCGCGGGAACTTCCGGGTGCGCGGCGAGGTGCTGGAGGTGCACCCGTCATATGCCGAGAGCGCCTACCGGATCCAGCTGTTCGGCGACGAGATCGAGCAGATCCAGCACTTCGACCCGCTCACCGGCGAGATCCACCACGAGCTGAGCCACGTCTCGGTCTGGCCCGCAACCCACTACGTGACGTCGGAGGACATCATCGAGCGGTCGCTCTGGGAGATGCGCTCGGAGCTGGAGGAGCGCGTCAAGTGGCTGCAGGCCAACGGCAAGGAGCTCGAGGCGCACCGCCTGCGCCAGCGCACCGAGTACGACATGGAGATGCTCAAGGAGATGGGCTTCTGCTCCGGGCATCGAGAACTACTCGCGGATCCTCGACGGCCGTCCGCCCGGCTCCCCGCCGCACACGCTGATCGACTACTTCCCCGACGACTTCGTCATGTTCCTGGACGAGTCGCATCAGACCGTGCCGCAGCTCGGCGGCATGTACGAGGGCGACCGCTCGCGCAAGCAGACGCTCGTCGACTTCGGCTTTCGCCTCCCGTCTGCGATGGACAACCGGCCGCTGCGCTTCGACGAGTTCCTCCAGCGCGTGCCGCAGATGGTCTTCGTGTCGGCGACACCCGGACCGTACGAGCGCCAGCACTCCAGCAGGATCGTCGAGCAGATCGTGCGCCCGACCGGCATCGTGGATCCCGAGGTCGAGGTGCGCGAGACCAAGCACCAGATCGACGACCTGATGAACGAGATCAAGATCCGCGCCGAGCTCAACGAGCGCGTGCTGGTCACGACGCTCACCAAGAAGATGGCCGAGGACCTGACCGGCTACCTGCTCGAGTACGGCTTCCGCGTGCGCTACCTGCACTCGGAGATCGACACGATCGAGCGCATCCAGATCATCCGCGACCTGCGCCTCGGCGAGTACGACGTGCTCGTCGGAGTGAACCTGCTGCGCGAAGGGCTCGACCTGCCGGAGGTCTCGCTGGTCGGCATCCTCGATGCGGACAAGGAAGGATTCCTGCGCGGTGAGACCAGCCTGATCCAGACGATCGGGCGCGCCGCGCGCAACGTGAAGGGCAGGGTCCTCATGTACGCCGACCGGGAGACCGCCGCGATGCGAACCGCGATCAGCGAGACGAACCGCCGGCGCGCGATCCAGGTCGCCTACAACAAGGAGCACGGCATCACTGCGGAGACCGTGGTGAAGGGGATCTCGGACATGAGCGACTTCCTCGCGCTCGAGTCGCAGGTGCCGCGCTCGAAACGGCGCCGCGCCGGCAAGGACGAGGAGATCCGCTCGCCGGAGGAGATCGAGAAGCTGATCGTGGAGCTCGAGGAGGAGATGATCGCGGCGGCCGAGGAGCTGCGCTTCGAGTACGCGGCGCGGCTACGCGACGAGGTCAGGGACCTGCGCCACGAGCTCGACCTCGCGGCCGGGGCAACCAAGACCCCCACCTAAGCGTCCGCCAGCGCGTCCTCCTTCGTCTGGTAGAAGCGGAAGCGCGAGACCATCCCGTCGCGCACAGTCCACAGGTTGGCGGCGCTCGCCTCTACGTCGAGGCCACTCGCATGGCCTTTGAACCGGGCTGTGCCGACCAGCAGGACAACATCGTCGCCGAGGTCGGTCAGTTCGTCATCGGGAATGTGGATCTCGTCGAAGATCTCCATCGTCTGCTGCATGAAGCGCCGCAGCTCCTCGCGACCGTGTAGGACCTCTCCATCGAGCATGCGCCGCGACCAGTCGAACTCGACGTCGTCCGTGCACATATCCATTGCGGCCGTGAAGTCGCCGCGGTTCCACGCGGCCACGACGGCGCGCACGACATCGACGTTCGAGGGAGTCATAGGATCCAATTATCCCGCCCCCGACGAACGAAACAGATCTCGACCGGGAGCTCGTCGACGCGGGGCTGCTCGAAGGCGTTCCGGAAGGGCCCGCGCGCGAGGCACGCCTGGAGCTGCTGCGAGAGCTGGCAGCCCGCGGCGTCACGCTCGACGAGATGCGGCGCGCCATCGAGGAGGACCGGCTCGTCTTCCTCCTGATGGACCGGGAGCTGTCGGGCGAACCCAGGTACACGGCGCGCGAGGTGGCCGCCGAGGTGGGACTCCCGGTCGAGTACCTGCTTGCGGTGCGCCAGGCCGCGGGCCTTGCGCTGCCCGACCCGGACGAGAAGGCCTACAGCCAGGAGGACCTGGAGCTCACCAGGATCACCGCCGACCTGCGCTCCTCCGGCATCCCGGACGAGGGACTGCTCGAGATCACGCGCGTGCTGGGGCGCAACCTGGCCCAGGGCGCGGAGGTGATCCGCTCGGTCGCAGGCGCGGCGTTCCTGGAGAGTGGCATGACCGAGTACGAGCTTGCGCGGCGCAACGCCGAGGCGGCCAGCAGGTACCTGCCGACGCTGGGGCCGCTGCTCCAGAACATCCTGCGCCTCCACCTGCGCGATCTGATCCGCAACCAGGCGATCAGTCAGGAGGAGCTGGCCTCCGGCGCCGCCCGCAACGCGAGCCATGTGTTCGTCGGATTTGCCGACATCGTGGGCTTCACGAGGATCGGGGAGCGCGTCGAGCTGGGTGAGCTGGGAGCGCTCGGGGCGCGCTTGACGGAGCTGGCGCTGCAGCACACGCGGCCACCGACGCGGCTGGTCAAGACGATCGGCGACGCGGTGATGTTCGTCTCGCCCGCCGCGGACTCCCTGCTGGACACGCTGCTCGACCTGGTGGAGCGGGTCGAGGAGGAGGGGGAGGAGTTCCCTCAGCTACGCGCAGGCGCAGCGGCCGGCCTGGCGGTCAGTCGCGAGGGTGACTGGTACGGACCGCCGGTGAATCTCGCAAGCAGGGTGACCGGGGTGGCGCGGCCGGGGAGCGTGCTGGCCACGGAGGACGTTCACGACGCGGCCGAGGACGGCTACGCCTGGTCGGCGGCGGGCGCGCGAGAGCTGAAGGGCCTCAAGCGCCGCGTGCCGCTGTACCGGGTGCGGCGTCCCGTTGATCTAGACCCCTGATTTCGAACGTATCGAGGACCTTGCTGCATCCGGTCCGTCCGCGGTCAGGGTCCTCCCGGTAAACGCACGAGACCCAGTACACGTCTTGCCCGTCGACGCTCACGATGTGCGCACCGAAGGGGACGCCCCTGGGGATCTCGACGTCGACCCTGAAGGCGCTGTGACCATCGAGCTCCAGCCTCTGCGGTCGAGATGCTGTGCCGCCCTGCCGCTCGACAACCCTGCGGACGAAGCCGGGGAGTCGCTCTGGCCGGCGATACCGGAACACATACACGAGCGCGCCCTCGGTGACGGTGCCCTCCACCTGCCGGCTGACAGCGGCGCCGTAGTGGGACCCGGCCGGGAGGTCCTCCTGCGAGTCACGCTCCCAAGCGCCCGGATACTTGAAGGAGTAAGGGAGCCCCGCGTCTGCGAGCCGCTTGTCCGGCGGGTGCGTGTGGACGTAGCCGCCGATCCCGAGCGCGGCGAGCGGCACGGTGACCAGCGCCACCAGGATGATGGACAGGGCGTCCGGGCCTCGGCGAAGCTCTTCGCGGGCGACCAGGCCACGCACGAATGAGAACCCCGCGAGCACGAAGATCGCGCCGCCGAGCACCAGCGCGACGTGGCGTTGAAGGCCGGTTTCGGGGGAGACGGGGCCGCCCAGCTCGAAGGCGGCGCAGAGCACGAACACACCTCCGCACAGCACGCCGATGCAGCCGATCACCATGCCGCGCAGCGCGCCGATTGCCTCGAGGTCGCGGAGGGATGGCGGTGCCGCAGTCATCGGGCCCTAGCTCGGCAGGCGGAGGAGCTTCCCTTAGCCCCTGCCGAGCCGATTTTCAGGACTCTGGACGCCCCTCATACAATTGAATCCGTTTGGCCGCCGACGACCGCATCCGCATCTCGGGTGCGCGCGAGCACAACCTCAAGGACATCTCCCTGGAGTTGCCGCGCGATGCCCTGATCGTCATCACCGGGCTCTCCGGGCTCCGGTAAGTCGAGCCTTGCCTTCGACACGATCTACGCCGAGGGCCAGCGCCGCTATGTCGAGTCGCTGTCGGCCTATGCACGCCAGTTCCTGGGCCAGATGGACAAGCCCGACGTCGACTCGATCGAGGGTCTTTCGCCGGCGATCTCGATCGACCAGAAGACGACCTCGCGGAACCCGCGGTCCACGGTCGGGACCGTCACCGAGATCTACGACTACCTGCGCCTGCTGTGGGCGCGGATCGGGCATCCGCACTGCCACAGCTGCGGCGCTCCGATCGCGGGCCAGTCGGTCGAGCAGATCGTCGACCACGTGATGACCCTCGACGAGGGGACGCGGTTCATGGTGCTGGCGCCGGTGATCCGCGGCCGCAAGGGCGAGTACAAGGACCTGCTCGAGGAGCTGCGCTCCGAGGGCTACACCCGCGCGAAGATCGACGGGGAGCTGCGCCGGCTCGAGGACGAGATCGACCTCGACAAGAAGTACAAGCACGACATCGCGGTGGTCGTGGACCGCCTGCAGATGAAGCCCGACGTGCGCAAGCGGCTGGCCGACTCGGTCGAGACCGCGGTGGCGCTGGCGGAGGGAATCGTCGAGGTGGAAGCTGTCGTCGACGAAGCCGACGGACGAGTCGCAAGGAGTCCAAGCCGCACCGCGACGGGCGCCAAGGGCGTGCGCGAGTCGGCCGGCACGCTCGTCTTCTCCGAGAAGTTCTCGTGCCTCAACTGCGGCACGTCGATGCCCGAGCTGGAGCCGCGCATCTTCTCCTTCAACTCCCCGCACGGCGCGTGCCCGCGCTGCACCGGGCTCGGCTCGAAGATGGAGATCGATCCCGACCTGGTCGTGGATCCGAGCCTGTCGATCAACGAGGGCGCGATCCTGCCCTGGAGCTCGGGCGCGGACTACTACGAGCAGCTCGCGCAGGCGATCGGCGAGAAGTACGGGATCGACCTCGACGTGCCGTGGGAGGACCTGGCGGAGGAGGACCAGGAGCTGTTCCTGTTCGGAGAGGAGGGCGAGCGTGTCTACGTCTCGTATCGCAACCGGATGGGCCGCAAGCGCTCGTACATGGCGCCGCTCGAGGGCGTCGTGACGAGCCTCGAGCGCCGCTACCTCGAGACGGACTCGGAGTACTCGCGCGAGCGCATCGAGGAGTACATGTCGGTGCGGCCGTGCCCCGAATGCGACGGCGCGCGGCTGCGGCCCGAGACACTCGCCGTCAAGGTCGGCGGCCTCGGCATCCACGAGTTCACGCGCAAGTCGGCGCGCGAGGCGATCGAGTGGCTCGACGACCTGAAGCTCGGCGGCGCGGAGCAGCAGATCGCCTCGCGGATCATGAAGGAGATCGTCGAGCGGCTGCAGTTCCTCGACGCCGTCGGGGTCGGGTACCTGACGCTCGAGCGGGCGGCCGCCACGCTGTCCGGCGGCGAGGCGCAGCGGATCCGCCTGGCGACGCAGATCGGCTCGAGCCTCGTCGGGCGTGCTCTACATCCTCGACGAGCCCTCGATCGGGCTGCACCAGCGCGACAACCACAAGCTGCTCGGCATGCTGAAGCGGCTGCGCGACCTCGGCAACACCGTGATCGTCGTGGAGCACGACGAGGGCACGATGCGGGCCGCGGACCACATCGTCGACCTCGGCCCCGGCGCCGGGGAGCACGGCGGCCACGTGATCGCAGAGGGAACGCCCGCGAAGGTGAAGCGGGTTACGCAGTCGCTCACCGGCCAGTACCTGGCCGGCAAGCGGCAGATCGCCGTTCCCGCCGAGCGGCGCAAGCCCCGGGGATCGATCCAGATCCTGGGCGCGGCGCAGCACAACCTGAAGGGCATCGACGTCGAGTTTCCGCTCGGGGTGTTCGCCTGCGTGACGGGCGTGTCGGGCTCGGGCAAGTCCACGCTCGTCAACGAGATCCTGTACCGCGCGGTCGCCAACCGGCTGCACCGCGCGAAGCTGCGCCCCGGCAAGCACCGCAAGGTGAAGGGAACGGACAAGATCGACAAGATCATCAACATCGACCAGTCGCCGATCGGGCGCACGCCGCGCTCGAACCCGGCCACCTACACCGGGCGTGTTCGACCACATCCGCGAGCTGTACACGCGCACGCAGGAGTCCCGCGCCCGCGGCTACAAGCGCGGCCGGTTCTCGTTCAACGTGAAGGGCGGGCGCTGCGAGGTCTGCGCCGGCGACGGGCAGATCAAGATCGAGATGCACTTCCTGCCGGACGTGTACGTGCCGTGCGAGCAGTGCCACGGCAAGCGCTACAACCGCGAGACGCTCGACATCAGGTTCAAGGGCAAGACGATCGCGGACGTGCTCGAGATGTCGGTCGAGGAGGCGCTCGAGTTCTTCAAGAACATCCCGAAGATCAAGCGCCGCCTGCAGACGCTGCACGACGTGGGACTCGACTACATCCGGCTGGGCCAGCCGGCGACGCAGCTGTCGGGCGGCGAGGCGCAGCGCATCAAGCTCTCCTCGGAGCTGTCGAAGGTCGCGACCGGCTCGACGCTGTACATCCTGGACGAGCCCACCACCGGCCTGCACTTCGCGGACGTGCAGCGGCTGCTGGAGGTGCTCGGCCGGCTGGTCGACGCCGGCAACACCGTGGTCGTGATCGAGCACAACCTCGACGTGATCAAGACCGCCGACTGGATCATCGACCTCGGGCCCGAGGGCGGCGACGGCGGCGGGCGGCTGGTTGCGGCCGGCACGCCCGAGGACGTCGCGAGCGTCGGTGACTCCTACACCGGGCAGTACCTGCGCAAGATCGTGGGCGCATCACCCGCTCCTGCGGCACGCAAGCGCGCGGCCTAACTTCGCCTCGATTCCTTGAGGCGCCTCACCGAAGCCGCCCTGATCGGCATCGCGGCCGTCTGGGGGCTGACGTTCGTGATGGTCCAGGACGCGATCGAGGAGCTGCCGCCGCTGGCGTTTCTCGCCTATCGCTTCGTGCCCGCCGGGTTGCTCGTCGGGTTCTTCGCGTGGCGTGCCCTGCGGGCGCTGGGCTCCGGACGGCTGGCGCGCGGGTCTCGTGATGGGCATCTTCCTGACGGCGGGCTACATCTTCCAGACGCTGGGGCTCGAGCACACGAGCGCCTCGAACGCGGGTTTCATCACCGGCCTGTTCGTCGTGCTGACGCCGCTGTTCGGCCTGGTCGTCTTCCGCATCCCCGTGGCCCCGGTCGCGTGGGCTGCCGCGGGCGTGTCCGCGCTCGGCCTGTTCCTGCTGTCCGGCGCCGGCAGCGACACGTCGCTGCGCGGCGACCTGCTCGTCTTCGGGTGCGCCTGCGCCTTCGCCATCCACATCCTGGTGACGGAGCGGGCGGTCCGGCGCCACGACGTGGGAGCGCTGGTCGCCGTGCAGCTCGGCTTCTGCGGGGTGGTGTGCCTGGCGGCGGCCGCGATCGCAGGTGACCTCGAGACGCCCAGGGGCGCCACCGTGTGGAGCGCGCTGCTCGTCACGTCGCTGGTCGCGAGCGCGCTCGGGTTCATCGTCCAGAGCTTCGCCCAGCGCACGATCTCGTCGGCCCGCACCGCGTTGATCCTGGCTGCAGAGCCGGCCTTCGCGGGTCTCTTCGGATATCTGCTCCAGGACGACCGGCTGTCCGCTGCGGGCTGGCTGGGGGCCGCGCTGATCCTGGCCGCGATCGTCGCCGTCGACGCCGTCCCGCGCCTGCGGCCACCGCGGCCGCTGCCCGAGGGCTGACGCACTTCCGGTTCGCGCCGGCCCCATGCGGGGTAACCCCACCGCCATGGAGCAGTCTGTGCTGGGCAGGAATGCCCCTGGAACGGCCGGCGGCGTCGCCCTGCCGGACCGTTATGAGATCACCCGGGTGCTCGGCATCGGGGGCATGGCGGCGATCTGGGCTGCCGAGGATCGCCTGCTGGGGCGATCCGTCGCGATCAAGGTGCTGGCGGAGCAGTACGCCGAAGAGCCGCAGTTCGTGCAGCGCTTCAAGCGGGAGGCGCGTACCGCCGCGTCGCTGTCCGGCCATCCGCACGTCGTCACGATCTACGACGTCGGAGAGCACGCGGGCCGGCCCTTCATCGTCATGGAGCTGCTCTCCGGCGGTACGTTCGCCGACCGCATGACCTCTCCTGCAGCCGGCGCGTGACGACCTGCTGCGCTGGCTCGACCAGGCTGCGGCGGCACTCGACTACGCTCACTCGAAGGGGGTCGTGCACCGGGACGTGAAGCCGCGCAATCTCCTGTTCGACGGGCTCGACCGGCTGGTGGTCGCAGACTTCGGGATCGCGCGCGCGGCGTTCGAGGAGCAGCTGACCGCCAGCGGCGAGCTGCTCGGCACCGCCGCCTACATATCCCCGGAGCAGACGCTCGGAGAGAGCGCCACTCCTGCCAGCGATCGCTATGCGTTCGCCGTGGTCGCGTTCGAGGCGTTCAGCGGTGGGCTGCCGTTCGGGAAGGGCACGCTGATGGAGATCGCGACGCGGCGCACCCAGATGGACCCGCCGCGCGCGAGCGATCGCTCGCCGGAGCTGCCGCCCGCGGTCGATGACGTGCTGATGCGCGGGCTTGCCCGTGACCCGGCCGAGCGGTGGGACAGTGCATCCGGGTTCGTGCAGGCGTTGAGAGCGGCGGGAGGCACTGCGGCGCAATCTCCTCCGCCGGAACCTGCGCCCACAATCTCATCCGAGGCGCTCGGGCTGCCGCGCATCGCCATGGAGCGTGTCGAGCGCCGGCGTCCTCCGGTGGCGGCGATCCTGCTCGGCGTCGCCGCCATGGCGATTGCTGTGATCGTGAGCTTGAGTTTGCTGGCGGGCGATGAAGGTGGGAGAGAACCCGACGCGTGCCAAGCCCGACCGTGTCGCGAAGCAGGAAGAGCGGCCGCGGCCGACCCGTGAGAAACCGCCCGCGGCCCCGGCGCCGCAGACCGGGGAGTCGGCGTCTGCGCTCAACGACCGCGGGTTCCGGCTCATGAACGCGGGCCGCTACGACGAGGCGATCCCGGTCCTGCAGCGGGCCGTCGACGCCTTCCCGGAGGGCAGCACCGATCTGACGCTCGCCTACGCGCTCTACAACCTCGGGCGCTCGCTGCGGCTCGCCGGCCGCCCGGACGAGGCGATCCCGGTTCTGGAGCGACGCCTCGCGCTTCAACAACCAGCGCGGCACCGTGCGCCGCGAGCTCGCGGCAGCGCGCGAGGCCGCCGCCGGCTGACCCTCAGTGCTCGAGCACCAGCCCCAGGAACCGCTTCGTGCGCTCCTCGCGGGGTTTGGCGATCAGGGTTGCGTCGCCCTGCTCCACCACGATGCCCTCGTCCATGAACACGACGCAATCCGCCACTTCCTCGGCGAAGCCCATCTCGTGCGTCACCACCACCATCGTCATCCCTTCTGAGGCGAGCTCGCGCATCACGTCGAGCACCTCCTTGACGAGCTCCGGGTCGAGCGCGCTCGTGACCTCGTCGAACAGCATCACGTGCGGGTCCATCGCAAGCGCGCGCGCGATCGCGACGCGCTGCTGCTGACCTCCTGACAGCCGGTCTGGATACTCGAAGAGCTTGTCGTGCAGTCCGACTCGTTCGAGCAGGGCACGGCTCTTGGCGTCCGCCTCGTCCTTGGGGCGGCCGAGCACCTTGCGCTGCGCGATCGACACGTTGCGGCCGGCGCTCATGTGCGGAAAGAGGTTGAACTGCTGGAACACCATGCCGACGCGGCGGCGAACGTAGTCGACCTCCTCGCGGCCATGCGCCGGTGATGTCCTTTCCCTCCAGGAAGATCCGTCCCGCGTCGGGTGGCTCCAGCATGTTGATGCAACGCAGGAGCGTGCTCTTGCCCGAACCGCTCGGCCCGATCACGCATACGACGCTGCCCCGGTCGACGCTCATGTCGATGCCGCGCAGCACGTGCAGGTCGCCGAAGCGCTTGTGCACGCCCTCCAGGCGCAGCGTGGACTCGGCTCCGGACTCCATCGGGCCTATTGTGGCGCGACCCGCCGCATGGAGAGTTGCTGGCGTGCGATCAGCCGGTCCACGATCCTCGCCAGCGGGATCGTCACGACGATGAACATCAGCGCCCCGAGGGTGAGCGCGGAGCTGTTGAAGTTCTCGGCCTGGATCTCGCGGCCCGCCTTGACGACCTCGACCAGCGCGATCACTCCCACCAGCGACGTGTCCTTCATCAGCGCGATGAAGTCGTTCAGCATCGGCGGGATCACCTTGCGGATCGCCTGCGGAACGATCACGTAGCGCATCGCCTTGGGATAGCTCATGCCGAGCGAGCGGGCCGCCTCCATCTGGCCGTAGGGCACGGCGTCGAGGCCCGCGCGGTAGACCTCCGCGTAGTAGGCGCCGTAGGTGAGCGAGAGCGCAAGGACGCCGTACCAGAAGATCTCCGGCTTGCCGAGGAAGTCCGGTGCCCGCAGCCACATCGGCAGGAAGTCGAGCACCGGCAGGCTGCCGTCGATCAGCAGGATCACGAGCAGCAGCGGAATGCCGCGCAGGACGTCTATGTACGTGATCGCGAGCCCGCGCAGCGGCAGCATCGCGCGCCCGGGTGCCGCACGCACCAGTGCCAGCACGAGCCCCCACACCATCGCCAGGGCGCCGGAGACGAGCGCGAGCTGCACGGTCAGCCAGAACCCGTCCAGGACGTAGCCGAAGTTGTCGCGCATGATGTCGAGATCGAAGTACTGCTCGAAGAAGATGTCCATCTCGGAGGCCTCCTGTAGCGATGGTCACCCGCGGGAGCGGGCGATGCACCGGGGTTTTACCTTCTGACGTGAGAAGGGCGCCCGCGGGCGCCCTTCTCGAGACCGGATGTGGGACGGCAGCTAGTAGGCGCTGCCACCACTGCTGCCACCGCTCGGCGTTCTCCGAGCCGGTTTGGAGGATGCTGTCCGGCGGGTCCTCCTCGAACCACTTCTTGTAGATGTTCGTGTAGGTCCCGTCGTCCTTGATCTCGTTCAGGGCCTTGTCGATCTCTTCCTTCAACCTCGTGTCTTCCTTGTTGATTCCGATCCCGTACTCCTCGCCGGTGGCGATCCGCTGCGACCACCTGCAGGTCCTTCTTGCTGCGCTCGGCGTACTTGGAGACGGGGAAGTCGTTGATGACCGCGTCGACCTGGCCGGTCTGCAGCGCCTTGAAGGCGTCGTCGATGAGGTCGTAGGTGCGGACCGTCTCGGCTCCCTTGACCTCGTCCTTCGCGTAGTCCGCGCCCGTGGTCCCGAGCTGGGCGCCGATGCGCTTGCCGGCGAGATCGCCGACGCTCTTGATGTCGCTCCCGCGCTTCACCATCAGCGACTGGTCGGCCGGGAAGTACGGCACCGAGAAGGCAACGGTCTTCTCGCGCTCGGGAGTGATCGTGGCAGCCGAGGCGACCATGTCGAACCGCCCCTGGGCGAGGTTTCGGAAGATCGGGTCGAACGGCGTCTTGATGAACTCCGCCTCGACATCGAGGCGCTTCGCGATCTCGTTCACGACGTCCACGTCGAAGCCCTGGTAGTCCGGCTCGCGCCCGAACTCGAACGGGGCGTAGGGGATGTCGGAGCCGACCTGCAGCTTGCCTTCCGCGATCGTGCCGAGATCGCCGGCGGACGGGCTGCTGCTGTCGTCGTCACCGCACCCCGTCGCCACGAGTGCGGTGGCGAGCAGGGCGACGAGGCCGGCCATGGGGCGTGACCGAAGTCTGAAATTCACCGAAACTCCTTTGCTGGAAAGATCAACCGATGGGGCAAGAGGGTCTCCAGTCTGCCACGCCGTACCTCGATGCGCTCCGTCACTACGCGGCGCGCGAGCCCGGCAGGTTCCACGTGCCCGGTCACAAGGGCGGCGCCGCCGCCGATCCGGTGCTGCTCGACGCATTCGGCGAGCGCGCCTTGAGCCTCGACATTCCGGCGCTCACGGAAGGCATCGACGCGGGGCCGGAGCCGACTCCCTTCCAGCAGGCACAGGAGCTGGCTGCGCAGGCATGGGGGGCCGCCCGCAGCTGGTTCCTGATCAACGGAGCCTCACAGGGCAACCATGCTGCGTGCCTCGCGCTCGCGCAGTACGGGGTCGACGTGGTCGTCCAGCGCAACGTCCACTCCAGCACCATCGACGGCCTGATCGTGTCGGGGTTGCGGCCCGCATTCGTCGCCCCGGAGGTCGATCCCGACCTCGGCATCGCGCACTGCCTCGCGCCCGCGGCACTCGATGCCGCGCTCGCTGCCACACCTGACGCAAAAGGGGCGATGGTGGTGTCGCCCACCTACTTCGGCGCCGTGGCCGACGTGCGCGGGCTCGCCGACGTCGCCCATTCCCGGGGCGTTCCGCTGATTGTCGATGAGGCGTGGGGCGCGCACCTAGCCTTCAGCCCGGAGCTGCCCGACCACGCACTCGCGTGCGGTGCGGACCTGGTCGTGTCGAGCACGCACAAGATCATCGGCAGCTTCACGCAGTCGGCGATGCTGCACCTCGGCGCCGGCGGGATGCTCGACGAGCACGTGGTGGACCGCGCGATCAGCCTGCTCGAGTCGACCAGTCCGAACTCGCTCCTGCTTGGATCGCTCGACGCGGCACGCAGCTATGCGGCGGTACATGGCGGCGAGCTGCTTGCCGAGACCGTTCGCAGTCTTCGCAACGCGCGGCAGGCGATCCGGGGGATCCCGGGGCTCGACGTGCTGGACGAGCGGCTCGCGACCCGCCCTGGCGTTCACGCCTACGATCCGCTGCGCCTCGTCGTCGACGTGCGCGGCACGGGCGCCACCGGCTATCAGGTCGCACGCTTGCTGCGCGAGCGCGACATCCTCGCCGAGCTGGCGGGCGAGAACGTGGTCGTCGCCGTGTTCGGCATGGGGGAGACGGCGGGCGACAATGCGGCGCGCCTCGTGGCCGCGCTCGAACAGGCCGTCGCCGAGCTGCCCGGCGGGGAGGACGGCGCCGAGCGTGAGTTCGCACTGTCGCCGCCGTGGGGCCCGCTCGAGATGACTCCGCGCGAGGCGTTCCTCGGTGCGCAGGAGGTGGTGCCCGTCGAGCAAGCCGTGGGACGCATCGCGGCAGAGTCACTGGCCGTGTACCCACCCGGGATCCCCAACGTCCTGCCGGGCGAGCGGGTCACCGCCGAGACCTGGCAGTACGTGCAGGCGATCCTCGCTCACGGCGGCAGTTTGCGCGGCGCAAGCGACCGCACCCTGCGAACGGCACGCGTGGCGGTCGAGGCCCGGTGAGCGAGGACCTCGCGATGCTCGAACGGGTGCTCGGCGAATGGGGCCGGGGCGAGTTTTGGAACGCTGCGCCGTATGCCGACGATGTCGTGTTCGTCGTGTCCGGGCCGGACGGCGCCGTGTACCACGGGATCGACGGGCTGACCGCCGCGTGGCGCGACTTCCTCTCGGCGTGGGACGACTTCCGGATCGAGACCGAACGCGTCGTCACCGGAAAAGCAGGCGCATACGCGCTGTTGATCCGCCTTCTGGCTCGCGGCAAGGGCAGCGGGGTCGACATCGACGCCGAGGTGGCGAACGTCGTGAACGTCGTGGATGGGCGGATCGTGCGGCTGGAGATGTTCTGGGAGCGCCAGGCGGCCCTGCGCGCGGCGGGCGCGCAGGAAGGAACGGAGCCGCGATGACTCCTGCGTACGGGCCGCCCGACGCTGCTGATGCGCCGCGCTACACCGGCGTGCGCACCTTTGCGCGCTGTCCACATGTCACGGAGCTGGACGATGTCGACGTCGCGGTGGTCGGCGTTCCGTTCGACACGGCCACCAGCCGGCGGCCGGGCGCGCGGTTCGGGCCGGAGGCGATTCGCGGCGCCTCGATCGGGCTGCGCCCCTATCACCCGCCGCTGGACGTGGACGTGTTCGCGCGGCTGTCGGTGGTCGACCGGGGCGATGTGGCGGTGACGCCCGGCAACGCCGAGCGCACGGCCGGCCAGATCGCGGCGGCGCTCGAGCCGGTCGTGCAGGCCGGGGTGGTGCCACTGACACTCGGCGGCGACCACTCGATCGTGCTCGGAGAGCTCCGCGCGCAGGCCGCCGTGCACGGCCCCGTGGCGCTGGTGCTGCTCGACGCGCACGCCGACACGTGGGACCAGTACTACGGGGAGCGGTACTTCCACGGCACGCCGTTCCGGCGCGCGGTCGAGGAAGGATTGCTGCGCCCCGAGCGCTCCCTGCTGGCAGGCATGCGCGGCCCGCTCTACTCGGCATCCGACCTCTCCGACGCGCGGGGACTCGGCTTCGAGGTGGTGGAGGACGCCGAGCTGCATGCGATGGACACGGCGGAGTACGCGCGCCGCGTGCGTGAGCGGGTCGGCGACGCGCCCGCGTTCTTCAGCTTCGACATCGACGTGATCGACCCCGCGTTCGCGCCCGGGACGGGCACGCCCGAGGTCGCCGGTCTCGAGCCGCGCGAGGCGCTGGCGTTCGTGCGCGCGCTCGCGGGCATGAGCTTCACCGGGTTCGACGTCGTCGAGGTGTCGCCGCCCTACGACGGGCCGGGGGAGACGACCGCGCTCGTCGCGGCCGCCGTCGCCTACGAGTTTCTCGCCCTGACGGCGATTGCACGGCGCGCGCCGTGAGCTTCCCGCTGCACAAGCAGGTCCGCCTCTACCGGCAGAAGCGGCGGGAGTACGAGCGCAACGAGCGCCGCTTGCGCAAGCTCCGCATGCAGTGGCATTTCCTGCGCCGCGACTCCTATCTGCGCTTCCCGGTGAACGGCAACCTGCTGGAGGCGCTCGACGACGGTCGCGCCGACATCGGGCCGTGGGTGCTGATCGAGCGCGGTTGCTGGTTCTCGCTCTATCCCGACACCGCGACGATGCGGCTCGGGCACGGCACGATCGTCAACCTCGGATGCATGATCGCCGCGACGGACCGCATCGACGTCGGGGAGCACTGCATGTTCGCCAACTACTGCTTCCTGACCGACGCCGACCACCGTTTCGACAACCCGGACATGCCCATCACATGGCAGGGCATGACATCCAAGGGCCCGGTGAAGATCGGCGACAACTGCTGGTTCGGAACGAACTGCGTAGTAACCGGCGGAGTAACGATCGGCAACCGCACGGTAGTAGGAGCAAATTCAGTAGTAACACACGACCTACCACCAGGAGTAATAGCGGCCGGCGCCCCCGCCAAAGGTAATCAAGGAAATAGATTTCCAGCGACCTGCGTAACTGCGAACTGCGTAACTGCGATACCGCGCAGCTAGCTCAGCACCTGCACCATCACAGTCCGCTCCCTCGGATGGTCGTCGAAGTCGCAAAGCACAAACTGCTGCCACGTGCCGGTCAGCACGCGGCCGTTCTTGACCGGCACCGTCTCGGATGCTCCGATGATGGCCGCCTGCAGGTGCGCGTGGGCGTTGGTGTCGCCCTGCACCTCGTTGTGGTGGTAGGTCGCGTTCGGCGGGACGAGCAGGTCCATCAGCTCCTTGAGGTCCTTGACGCCGCCCGCCTCGTATTCGATCAGCGCGATCGCGGCAGTCGAGTGCGACACGAACACGTTGACGATCCCGTCGGTGATGCCGGAGGTCTCGACGACCTCCTCGATCCCCCGGGTGATGTCGATGATGTCCCCGTCGCCCTCCGTGGAGACGCGGACCTGGGCGCTGTGGACAGGCACGGCGGCGAAGGGTACAGAAGGCTGCGCGCTCAGCTCATGAAGTCGGCGGCGTCCCAGGGCTTGCCCGGGGCGATCACCTCGCGGAAGCGCTCGAGCTCTTCCTCGGCGATCGTGTAGCTGTGCTCGGCGGCCGGGAACCGCCGTTCGCGCACCTCGTCGGCATAGGCCTGCACGCCCTCGACCATCTCGCGCCTCACCTCGGCAAACCGCTTCACGAAGCGTGGGGTGTGCCCTTCGTACATGCCCAGCAGATCGTGGAAGACGAGCACCTGGCCGTCGGTGGAGGCGCCCGCGCCGATGCCGATCACCGGAATGCGCATCCGCTCCATGATCACCTCGGTGACCGCGGCCGGGACTGCCTCGAACACGACCGCGAAGCACCCCGCGTCCTGCATCGCGAGCGCGTCGTCTGCGACCTGGACTGCCTGGTGCATGGTCCGGCCCTGCGTGCGGTAGCCGCCCAGGGCCGACACGCTCTGCGGCGTCAGGCCGACGTGTCCCATCACCGGGATGCCCGCGGCCACGATCGCGCGGGCGCGCGCGACGGACTCGCTCTTGTCGGCAACCGCTCCCGAGACGCCGGCCATCTCCATCTTGACCGCGTCGCAGCGAGCCTCCTTCAGGTACCGGATCGCCGACTGCACCGCCTGCTCGTTGGAGCCCTGGTAGGAGCCGAACGGCAGGTCGCCGATCACCAGCGGCGTGTGCGCGCCGCGCCGCACGGCGCTGGCGAGCATCACCATCTCGTCCATCGAGACCGGAACCGTGGAGTCGTAGCCGAGCACCACCATCGCGGCGGTGTCGCCGACCAGCACGAGATCGACGCCGGACTCCTCCGCGACCTGCGCACTCGGGAAGTCGTAGGCGGTCATCATCACGATCGGCTGGCCGCGTTGCTTCATCTCGGCGAGCTGCGGGATCGTCATCGGCCGCCGGTCGGCAGGCGGTGCGTCCGGGACGCGCGGTTCAGTGCTCATCGCGGCAGCTCCGCAAACGGCAGGGCCGACGGGTCGCCGTCGACACGCACGATCGAATTGCGCTCGTCCACATGGACCACCCGCGGGGCGTGCCCGTCGAGCTCGTCCTCCGAGTAGGTCCCGTAGGACACGACGATCACGCGGTCACCGGGTTGCACGAGCCGCGCGGCGGCACCGTTCAGGCACATGTCGCCCGCGCCCCGCTCGCCCTCGATCACGTAGGTCTCGAAGCGGGCGCCGTTGTCCACGTCGAGCACGTGCACCTGCTCGCCGGGCAGCAGGTCGGCGGCTTCCATCAGGCCGGAGTCGATCGTGACGCTGCCCGCGTAGTGCAGCTCGCAGGCGGTCACGGTCGCGCGGTGGATCTTCGACTTGAGCATGTGTCTTTGCATGCGCGTTCCTTTTGTCTAACCGGCGACGGCCGGCTCGGGATTGCGGACGGGAAGCTCGATCAAGGTGTTGTCGATCAGCCGCGCCGGGCCGATCTGGGCCGCGATCGCAAGGACCACCTGCTCGCCGGGCTGCCACGAGGGCAGGGAGAGGTCGTCCGCGGCGAGGACCTCCAGGTACTCCGGCTCGACGTGCGCGGCGTCCAGCTCGGCGCGTGCCGCATCCAGGACGGCGTCGGGGCCGCTGCCGCTCTGCGCCGCGCGCTCGGCAGCACGCAGGGCACGGTTGAGGGCAAGGGCACGCTCCCGCTCGGATGGGGAGAGGTAGGCATTGCGCGAGCTGAGCGCGAGGCCGTCGGCGTCACGCACGGTCGGGCAGACCTCGACCTGCACCGGCAGGTCGAGGTCGCGCGCGACCTGGCGGATCACGAGCGACTGCTGGTAGTCCTTCTGGCCGAAGTACGCGACGTCCGGAGCGCACATGCCGAGCAGCTTGGCGACGACCGTCGCGACCCCGTCGAAATGCGCCGCGCCGCGACTGCCCGGCGCCCCGCACAGCACGGTCGCCAGCCCTGCAACCGAGACCGTCGTGGCGAACCCGTCGGGGTAGACCTCGCGGGTCGTGGGGGCGAAGAGGAGATCGGCGCCGGCGCCGGCAGCCAGGTCCGCGTCGCGCTGCTCGTCGCGGGGATAGCGCTCGTAGTCCTCGCCGGGACCGAACTGCCCGGGGTTGACGAACAGGCTCACGACCACGAACCCGCAGTCGCGCACCGCGCGGCGGACGAGGCTCAGATGGCCCTCGTGCAGGGAGCCCATCGTCGGAACGAGCCCGATCGAGTTGCCGGAGGTGCGCGCCTGTGCAACTGCGCGACGCAGCTCCGCGACCGTTCGCACGGTTCTCATGTGGCTGTTCCGATTCACCGTTCCAGTTCCCTCACCTGAGATACCAGACGGATTCTGATGATGGTCCATGCGGTCAAGCCCTTTGGTCCGTCCCCGCAGGTGACGGCCGCCGGAAAGCAAGGACCAGCATCATATCGAGCGTTCCCGCAAGCACCGGGAACTCTGCCGCCGTGGGGTAGATTTCCGTCTTCGACCACCCCTAGCATCGCTGACGCCGTGCCCATCTACGAGTTCTCCTGTCGAGACTGCGACCACCGGTTCGAGGAGCTCGTGCGGGCGGCGGATCCCTCCGCCGTCTGCCCCGAGTGCGGGTCGCGTCGTGCCGACAGGCTGATGTCGGCGTTCAGCGTACGCTCCGTGTCCAGCGGCGGCAGTGACCTCGCGCAAGCGATGTCGAAAGCCGGCGGCGCGAGCGGAGGATGCTGCGGTGGTTCGTGTGGCTGCCACTGACGCGCCGAGCCGCCGCGACGAGCTCGTCGCCTTCTACCACAAGCTGGCGGACTGCCCGAAGTGCCCGCTGGCCGAAGGCCGCACCAACGTCGTGTTCGGCAGCGGCGACCCCGACGCGGACCTGATGTTCGTCGGCGAGGCGCCGGGCTTCAACGAGGACAAGCAGGGCAAGCCGTTCGTGGGACGCGCCGGGAAGCTCCTCGACCAGCTGCTCGAAGAGATCGGCATGGCGCGCAAGCAGGTGTTCATCGCCAACGTGCTCAAGTGCCGGCCGCCGGGCAACCGGGACCCGCAGCCCATGGAGATCGAGGCGTGCGAGGGCCACCTGTTCCGCCAGATCCAGCTGATCGAGCCGCGGGTGATCTGCTCGCTCGGCAACTTCGCGACCAAGCTGCTGTCGGGCAGCCAGCAGGGCATCACGAAGGTCCGGGGCGTGCCGCAGCTGCGCGAGATCGGCATGCGCAACGTCTTCCTCTATCCGATCTTCCATCCCGCAGCCGCGCTTTACACGCCGGCGATGCTGGAGCAGTTGCGCGTCGACTTCGCCGCCCTCCCCGACCTGCTCACGCAGCAGCTCCCCGGCGAGCAGACGCATGAGCCCGAGCCCGAACCCGAGCTGGCCACGGTCGGCGCGGCGCAGGAGCTGCCCCCGCTCGATCAGCTCGGCTTGTTCTAGAGCGACCTGACTACTCTGCCCGCGATGGAGCGGGCTGACCTCGAGACCACCTCCGCCGAGAGCACAGAAGCGGTCGCCGAGGCGGTCGGCCGTGCGCTCGCCCCGGGCGACGTGGTGCTGATCGCCGGCGATGTCGGTACCGGCAAGACGACGTTCGTGCGGGGCGCCTGCCGGGCGCTGGGCGTGACGGACCGCGTCACGAGTCCGTCGTTCACGATCGGCCAGACCTATGCCGGGCGCGTTCCGGTCGCCCACGTCGACCTCTACCGGCTGGAGGACCTGGGCAGCGAGGACCCGGCGTTGCTGGCCGACTACCTCACACCCGAGCGCGTCTCCTTCGTCGAGTGGCCCGGTGTCGCCCTGCCGTGGATCGAGCGCGACCACGTGGTGCTGGAGCTCGAGCTGACCCATCGCGGCGGCGACCGCCGCCGGCTCCACGGCACCGGCACAGCCGTCCTGATCGAGGCGCTCGTGGGCGGATGACCGTGGTCGGGTTCGACACCTCGATGCCGGCCACGACCGCGTGTGTGATCGCAAGCGGTGGTGAGCCGGTGTGCAGCCCGGTTCCGGATGCTGCACGGCTCGCCGCCCCGCCAGACCATTCCGCGGAGCTGTTGCCGCTCCTCGCCGAGTTGCTGGAGCGGGCCGGCACGGAGTGGGAGGAGGTGCGCGCCCTCGCCGTGGGGGTGGGACCGGGCACTTTCACCGGGCTGCGGATCGGGGTGGCGACCGCGCGCGGGCTCGCCCAGGGCCTGGGCGTGCCCCTGCATCCGGTGTCGTCGCTGGAGGCGCTGGCCGCGGCGCTTGCGGCGGATGCGGCGCCGGGGCGTCCACTGTTGCCGCTCATCGACGCCAAACGTGCCCAGGTCTTCGCGGCCCTGTACCGGGCCGGGGAGTCACTCGAACGCGAATGGGGCCCTCTGGCACTGAACAGGGAGGAGCTGATGACGCGGGTGCGCGCGGGGACCCAACCCCCGCTGGCGGCGGGAGACTGGGCGCTAGAATCGCGCTCACACTTGGAGGCGGCCGGGATCGAGGTCCCCGCTCCCGACTCCGGCCTGCACGCGGTCAGCGCTCTGCAGATCTGCCGGATCGGGATGGCGGGCGATCCGGTTGCCCCGGAGCAAGTCAACCCGGTCTATGTGAGGGTGCCGGATGCCGAGATCACCAGAAGCGCTCGAATCGACGATCCCGATCCGACCAGCGGTCGCTGAGCATGCAACGCTCAAGATCCGCCCACTCGGCTACGCAGACCTGCCCGATGTGATCTCGATCGAGCGGCGGTCGTTTCCCGCCCCGTGGTCGCTGGCGATGTTCGTGCTCGAGCTGTCGAAGCCCTCCAGCATCTGCGTCGGCGCGTTTCACGACGAGCAGCTGATCGGTTACCTGGTCTGCTCGCGGTATCACACGGTCTGGCACCTGATGAACCTCGCGGTGCACGAGGCGCAGCGCCGCATGGGTGTCGCGACCACTTTGATGGAGCACCTGCTCAAGGAGGCCGGGAACCACGATCGCTACACGCTCGAGGTGCGCGTCTCGAACGCCGAGGCGATCCGCATGTACGAGTCCTTCGGCTTCCGCACCGCAGGGATACGGCGCCGCTACTACCACGACAACAATGAGGATGCGCTCATTATGTGGAGAACGGGGTAGTTCGGAGTTACGGAGTTACGGAGTTACGGAGCTACGCAGTTCGCAGTTCCGCAGCTCCGATTCTCGCGATCGAGACTTCTTGCGACGACACGTGTGCGGCGGTCGTTACGCCGGATGGGCGGATTCTCAGCAACGTCATCTCCTCCCAGGATCGGTTTCACGAGCGCTACGGCGGCGTCGTGCCCGAGGTCGCTTCGCGTCACCACCTGGAACTGGTGAACGCGGTGGTCGACGATGCACTTCGCGCAGGCAGGCATCGAGCTGCGGGACGCGGGTCTCGTCGCCGCGACCTGTCGGCCGGGGTTGATCGGGGCGTTGCTGGTGGGGCTGTCGACTGCCAAGGCGCTGGCTGCTGCTGCGCGGCTGCCCTTCACGGCGGTGGACCATTTGCATGGCCACGTTGCCGCGAACTTCCTCGCCCCGGAGCCGATGGACCCGCCGTTCGTGTGCCTGATCGCGAGCGGCGGCCATACGTTGCTCGCGTCGGTCGAGCACCACGACGGTTACACGGTGCTGGGGTCCACGCGCGACGATGCGGCCGGCGAAGCGCTGGACAAGGCGGCACGGATGATGGGGCTTGGCTATCCGGGCGGCGCCGAGATCGATCGCCTCGCGCGCGAAGGTGATCCGGCGGTGTTCGACTTCCCGGTCGGCATGCGCCGCGGCGACTCGCTCGACTTCTCTTTCAGCGGCCTGAAGACCGCGCTCGTCTACAAGGTGCGCGAGCTCGGCCCGGAGCAAACCCTTGCCCGTCGCGCCGACCTCGCGGCGTCCTTCGAGACGGCGGTCGTCCGGTCCCTGCTGTTCAAGACCGAGCAGGCAATCGACTCGACCGGCGCGCGCCGCCTTGCGATCGGAGGTGGCGTCGCGGCAAACTCCCTCCTGCGCCGCGAGATGGTGCAACTGTGCGAGCGCAAAGGTATGGAGCTGAAGATCCCGCCCCCAGCCCTGTGCACAGACAACGCCGCGATGATCGCGTCCGCGGCGCGTTTTCTCGAGCCGGTCCCTTATCCTGGGTTTCTCGCGTTCGACGCCTTCGCGCGCAGCGCTGCCTGACGCTCACGAATACGCTCGCACGCCCGACCCACCGATCATGCCGAGGCTGACCCTTTACACGAAGCCGGACTGCACCCTGTGTGACGAGGCCCGCGCCGCCTTGGAGCACGTGCGCGCACGCATGCCGTTCGAGCTCGATGTGATCGACATCAGCGCCGACGCCCAACTGGCAGCACGCTTCGGAGAGCGGATCCCGGTCGTGCTCGTCGACGGGGAGCAGGTCGCCGAGTTCGTGGTGGACGAGCGCGCGCTCGAGAGCCGTCTGGCCGCGGGCACGGGAGCCGCGCGATGAAGCCCGACGCCGCGGACATCGGGCTCCGCGACGAGCTGCTCGCCGGCACGGACTCCGAAAACGACGGCAAGCCCTTCGGCGAGCGGCTATCGCTCGGCGTGGCGGCGCGCCTCTCGCGCTACCTGCAGGTCCTGACGCAGGCGCGGAAGATGGGCAAGGACACGATCTCGTCCCAGGAGCTGTCGGACTACACACACATCAACTCGACTCAGATCAGGCGCGACCTGTCGGGCTTCGGCAAGTTCGGGAAGCGCGGCGTGGGCTACAACGTCGACTCGCTCGTCTCGCAGATCCGCAAGATCCTGCGCACGTCAGGCCAGCACAACATCGCCCTGTTCGGCGCCGGCAACCTCGGCCAGGCGATCGCCAGCTCCGACATCTTTGCCGACCACGGGTTCCGAGTCGTTTCGATCTTCGACGTCGATCCCCGCCGGATCGGCAAGAAGGTGGGAACCCTCGAGGTGCGCGCCTACGACACCATGCGCGACGTCGTCGAGGACGAGGACATCGTGGTCGGGGTGCTGGCGGCACCGGCATCTTCGGCCCAGCGCATCGCGGACGACCTCGTGGAAGCCGGCGTCAAGATCATCTTCAACTACTCCGACGCCCTGCTCCAGGTCCCGCCTGACGTGACGGTCCACACGTCGAGCCCGGCGGTCGACCTGCTCTACGCCCTGTACTTCTATTTGACGTAGACCGGAATCGCGGTTGGCTAGGGTTCCAGGGGCCGATGGCGTTTGATGCTGATCGCTCGAGGGAGATCTTCGAGTCCTCCACCGACTTCACGGTCGGCCTGGAGGAGGAGTTCGCGCTGCTCGATCCCGGCACGCTCTCGCTGATCGACAGGTTCGAGGACGTTCAGCGGGAGGCCGCGCGCGACGACGTGCTGAGCGACGCTGTTGCCGGGGAGCTGATTGCCTCCGAGGTCGAGATCCGTTCGGGGAAAGGTGCTGACTTCGCGGACGCGCTCGACCGCCAGCACGAGCGCCGGCGGCGCCTGTTTGCGCTGGTGGCTTCGCAGGGCCTGATGCTGGGCGCGACCGGAACGCATCCGTGGAGCCCGTGGCGAGAGCAGCGCATCATCGACACGCCGCACTACCGGCTTGTCGAGGGGGAGCTGCAGTACGTGGCCTGGCGCAACAACACGTTCAGCAACCACGTCCACGTGGGCATCGGGGGAGCAGATCGCGCAGTGGCGGTCTGTGACGCTCTGCGCCCTGTGCTGCCGGTGCTGCTCGCTGCTTCGGCGAACTCGCCGTGGGCCGAGAACGTCTTCACGGGGCTGCATTCCGCCCGCACGGAGATCTTCACGCGCATGTTCCCTCGCTGCGGCATTCCGGACCACTACGGCAGCTGGGAGGCCTACGCGTCCTACGTCGACTTCCTCTACCGCACCCGCTCGATCGTGGAGAGCACCCAGATCTGGTGGAGCGTGCGTCCACACCTGACCTACGGCACGGTCGAGGTCCGCATCATGGACGCGCAGTCGTGTGCGGGCGAGTCCACCGCGCTGCTGGCGCTCGCCGCGGCATGCGTTGCGCAGGCGGCACTCGACCATGACGCCGGGCGCGCTCCCAGCGCCATTCCCCGCAGGCTGATCGAGGAGAACCTCTGGCGGGCAACGCGCTACGGCCTCGACGGCAACCTCCTGGACCTGGAGGCCGGAGTGGAGATGCCGGCGGTGGCCGCCGTCGAGCGGCTCGTGGACTGGTCGGCAGATGCGCGCGATGCGCTCGACCTCGACACTCACATGGGAGATCTGGAGCGCCTGCTTTCCAGCGGCAACGGCGCGCAAAGACAGGGACGGCGCCGGGACGCGGGCGAGCAGATAGGAGAGACCTACGCCGCGATCGTCGCGGAAACCCAGGCTACCTACGCGGAATCGGGCACGGCACTTGCGGTGCCGTGCGGAGAGGCAAGAGCATGAGCCACGAAGGTCACGACCATGAACATGCAGGACACGGGCACGAAGACCACGAGCACATGAGCGACGAGGAGATGCGCGCGCGCCTCGAGGAAGAGCTGCGTCGCATCACGGTGCCCGACGTGCTGCTCCAAACCATCGTCAGCCTTGTGAACCTCGGCGGGCAGCGTCTGGGGATGACTCCGGACACCGAGGACATGCGCGACCTCGAGCAGGCGCGGCTCGCGATCGAGGGCGTGCGGGCGCTGCTGCCCGTCCTCGAAGAGCTCGACGCGGAGCAGATGCGCCCCGTGCGAGATGCGCTTTCGCAGCTCCAGATGGCATACGCGCAGCTTGCGCGGGACGAAGGCGGGGAAAGGCGCGCGGCGGAAGGGCCCGCAGGGCCGGAGGGGGGAGAGGCCCCCCGTCCGCAGCCTACGCGTGGCCCGGCCGGACCCGGCGACACAGGAGGGTTGTGGGTCCCCCCTGGCACCAAGACGTGACCCAGGGCGGGTTGTCCGGCGCCGACCGATACACTGCCCCCGCTTTTTAGGCAGCCGGGGGTAGCGGACCCCGTCGGCCGCGCTTTTCCCCCGCGACGGCCCCGGTGCCCGGTGGCCGCATGATCCGACACCTGGAGGGCTTCCACACGTGACCGACTTCTTGACCGATTGGGGCGTCGTCGTGGCGCTCGCTTGCGCGGGCGTCGCCGTTCTTTACGGGGCGATGACGACCCGCTGGCTGCTCTCGCAGTCCCCCGGCAACGAGCAGATGCAGGCCATCTCCCGGGCGGTGCAGGAAGGCGCGGCTGCATACCTCAACAGGCAGTACACGATCATCGGCATCGTCGCCGTCGTGATCGCGATCGCGCTCGCGGTAGCGCTCGACATCAAGACGGCGATCGGCTTCGTGATCGGCGGGACGTTCTCCGCCGCCGCCGGCTACATCGGGATGAACGTGTCCGTACGCGCGAACACGCGGGTCGCCGAGGCAGCACGGAGCGGCGTCTCGCGAGCGTTCGACGTCGCTTTCAAGGGCGGCTCGGTGACGGGCATGCTCGTCGTGGGACTTGCGCTACTCGGTGTCGCCGGGTTCTACGGGGTGCTGATCCTGGCCGACGAGAGCGACAAGGAGGCGATCGACGCGCTGATCGGCCTTGGCTTCGGCGGCAGCTTGATCTCGGTCTTCGCGCGACTCGGCGGCGGCATCTTCACCAAGGCCGCCGACGTGGGCGCCGACCTCGTCGGGAAGGTCGAGGCGGGCATCCCCGAGGACGACCCGCGCAACCCGGCCGTGATCGCCGACAACGTCGGTGACAACGTCGGTGACTGCGCCGGCATGGCGGCCGACCTGTTCGAGACTTACGCCGTCACCGCGGTTGCCGTGATGCTGCTCGGCGTCCTGACCTTCAACGAGCAGCGCGAGGTCGCGATCTACCCGCTCGTGCTCGGTGCCGTCTCGATCCTGGCCTCGGTGGTCGGCGCGCTCGCCACCCGTACGAGCAGCAGCGGCAGCGTGGAGCGTGCCCTCTACCAGGGCGTCTTCGTCAGCGCCGTGATCGCGGCCGCCGCATTCCTGCCGATCACGGATTGGCTGATGGACAACCTCACGACAAAGGACGTCGACGTCGCCGCACCGTCGACCACCGACCTGTGGCTCTGCACGCTGATCGGCCTCGGCATCACCGGGTTGATCTTCGTGATCACAGACTTCTACACGTCGACGCGCTTCCGGCCGGTGAAGGCGATCGCGCAGGCATCGGTCACCGGCCACGCGACGAACATCATCCAGGGACTCGCCCAGGGACTGCAGTCGACTGCCGCCCCGGCGCTGCTGATCGCGCTCGGCATCCTGGGCGCAAACGAGCTGGCGGGCATCTACGGGATCGGCGTCGCGGTGATGGCGCAGCTGTCCATGACGGGACTGATCGTGGCGCTCGACGCGTTCGGGCCGATCACCGACAACGCGGGTGGCATCGCCGAGATGGCCGACCTGCCTGAGGACGTACGCAACGTCACCGACCCGCTCGACGCGGTCGGGAACACCACCAAAGCAGTCACCAAGGGCTATGCGATCGGCTCGGCAGCGCTTGCTGCCCTGGTGCTGTTCGTGAGCTGGCGGGAAGAGCTCATCGAGGAGGCCGGCGACAAGGCGGTGAAGTCCTTCGACCTTGCGACTCCGGAGGTGCTGATCGGGCTGCTGCTCGGCGGCATGATGGTCTACCTGTTCGCGGCGTTCGCGATCGAGGCGGTCGGGCGCGCCGGAGGCCAGGTGGTCGAGGAGGTCCGCCGGCAGTTCCGGGAGAAGCCCGGGATCATGGACGGCACGGAGATGCCGGACTATGCAACGTGCGTCGCGATCGTGACCGCGCGAGCACAGCGGGAGATGGTCGTGCCCTCGCTGATCCCAATCGTGGTGACGGTGGTGGTCGGCGTGCTGTCGTACCAAGCGCTCGGAGGCCTGCTGATCGGGGTGATCATCACCGGCCTGTTCGTGGCGGTGTCGATGACCTCGGGCGGTGGTGCGTGGGACAACGCGAAGAAGCTGATCGAGGACGGCGCCTTCGGCGGGAAGGGCTCGGAGGCCCATGCCGCCGCGGTCACCGGAGACACGGTCGGCGACCCGTACAAGGACACCGCCGGCCCCGCGATCAACCCTATGATCAAGGTCGCGAACATCGTCGCGCTGTTGATCGTGCCGTTCATCATCTAGGAGGCCGCAACGCTTCGACACCGGGCCAGCGCAGCATTCTTGGTGGCGCTGCTCGTGCTCGCGCTGTCCGGCACGGCCGAGGCCCGCGCGGTGAAGGTCGGGTCGGCTGCGGTGTCGTTTCAGGTCAAGAACACGAATACGGCGATCGCGCCGTGCACTCCCGACGGCGCCACCTACACCGTCCGGGGTCACATCACGGGGCCGAGGTCGTTCAAGCGCCCCGGCGTCACCCTCTACCTGCACGGTTTGGGGCTGGGGGAGTGGCTGTGGAACTTCCAGCCGGTGAAGAGCTACAACTTCGTGCGCGGGATGGCGCGCGCGGGTCACGTGTCGGTATCGGTGGACCGACTCGGCTACGGCGCGAGCGACAAGCCGGCGTCGGGGAAGGCCATCTGCATTGGCTCCCAGGCCGATATCGCCCACCAGATCGTCGCCCACCTCAAGGCCGGCACCTACACCGTTACGGGCGCGAGCGCACGTAAGTACAAGCGGGTGGCGATCGCCGGCCACTCGGCCGCAGGACAGATCTCGATCACCGAGGCGTACTCGTACCGGGACGTGCGGGCGCTGGTGGTGGTCGGCTTCTCGTACTCCAACCTTCCGCGCGGGAACGACGAGTTCGGGTTCGAGCGGATCGCCTGCGACAAGGGTGGCGATCCCGTCGCCGGGCTGACCGACTACGCCTTCTTCGGACGGACCCCCGCGGGGTTCCGCAGCACGATGTTCCACAGCGCGCCGAAGGCGGTCCAGGACGCGGCGATCCCGCTGCACTATCCGGATCCGTGTGGGGACAACTACTCGCTGATCGACACGATCCAGCGCCAGGCGGCCAACGTCGGGAAGGTGAAGGCCCCCGTGCTCGTGGTCTGCGGCAGCAGGGACGTGCTGTACGCGCCGTTCGGGTGCGAGGCGCAGGGCGACCGCTTCTCGAAGGGCAGCACCCTGATCCTGAGGAACACCGGTCACGGGCTCCCCCTGGAGCGCAGTGCCAAGACCTTCCGCAAGCGCCTTTCCCGCTTCCTGCGGCGGTACGGTCTCTAGGTCCGCCTGACGTCCCTCTTCATCTAGATGGCCCGATTCCGACCCAAGGGACTGGGACTCGAGCGTGTGCTCGGGACCGGTGCCCTGTTCTCGACCGCCTACGGAAACGTCGGGTCGTCGATCTACTACGCGCTGGGGCTGGTCGCCGCCTTCGCACTGGGCATGACGCCGGTCGTCTACCTGATCGCAGGCGGATTGTTCGTGATGACCGCGATGACGTACGCGGAGGCGTCGACGAACTTCCCCGAGGCGGGGGGGTCGTCCAGCTTCGCGCGGCGCGCCTTCAACGAGTCCGTGAGCTTCTTCGCCGCCTGGGGACAGATGCTCAACTACATCATCACCGTCGCCATCTCGGCGTTTTTCGTGCCGCACTACCTGGCGGTGTTCTGGGAGCCTCTGGGCGAGAGTCCGGGCGACGTCATCGGCGGAATCGTGATCGTGGTGCTCCTGTCGGCGGTCAACATCTTCGGAGTCACCGAATCCGCGCGGCTGAACTTCCTGCTTGCCGTGGTCGACTTCGCGACGCAGCTGCTGCTCCTGCTGCTGGGCATATTCCTGGTCCTCAACTTCGGCACGCTGATCGACAACATCCACCTTTGGACGGCGCCCACCGTCAGCGATTTCGTGCTCTCGATCACGATCGCGATGATCTCCTACACGGGCATCGAGACGATCTCGAACCTGGCGGAGGAGGCGCGCGAGCCACGGAAGCTGATACCGCGCTCGATGGGATTGGTGGTGCTGGCCGTGATGGTGATCTACACGGGCTTGCCCGCCGTCGCGCTGTCGGCGCTGCCGGTAACGGAGACCGCCGGCGGCGGCTACACGACGGAGCTTGCCACGACCTACGCGGGCGATCCGATCCTCGGGATCGTGGAGAACATGAACCTCGGCGTCTTCCAGACTGTTTCGGAGTACTACGTCGGGATCCTGGCCGCGACGATCCTGGTCATCGCGTCCAACGCCGGAATCTTCGGCGTGAGCCGCCTGACCTATTCGATGGGCCAGTACCAGCAGCTGCCCGACCGGCTGCGCCGGATCAGCCCCCGGTTCCGCACACCGGCCATCGCGATCGGCATGTTCGGCGCGATCGCCTGTCTGGTGATGATCCCGGGACAGGCCGACTTCCTCGCCACGCTGTACGCGTTCGGCGCGATGCTGTCGTTCACGATTGCGCACGTTTCGCTGGTGGTACTGCGTTGGCGCCTGGCGCGCAGCCGCATGCGCAAGCTGCCCGGCGACGTGGAGGTGGAGCACGAGGAGGCCTGGTACAGGGCGCCGCTCAACGTACGCCTGCACGGGGTCGATGTTCCCATCTTCGCTGTGATCGGCGGGCTGGGAACGCTCGCCGCCTGGATCGCGGTGATGAGCCTGTACACCACGACCCTGTACGTCGGCATGGGCTGGATGGCGGTCGGGGTCGTGAGCTACTACCTCTACCGGAAGCGCAAGGGCTTGTCGTTGACCGAGACGAGCAGGGTCAAGATGCCTCCCATCGTCGGCGCGGAGCCAGTCCGCTACGCCGCCGTGCTCGTCGCCTTCGAGGAGGGGACGTATTCCGAGGATGCAATGGCGACCGCGCTCAAGCTGGCGTCCCACAAGTCCGGAGACGTGCGCGTCGTTACAACCGTCACCGTTCCGCAGCACCTCGACATCAACGCACCGCTGCCGGAGGCGGAGGCGACCGCGCAAGCGGTGATCGAAGCGGCGCGGCAATGGGCGGGCCGGGGCCAGCGGGTGAGAGGCCGGGTCGTGAAGGTCCGCCCCGACGAGGCCGGTCACCGGATCGTGCGTGAGGCGATCGATGCGCGCTCCCAGGCGATCGTGATGCCGATGTCTGCCCGCCGTCCGTCGGGCAAGGTGCTGAGCAAGACCCTCGAGGTCGTCCTGGCCAAGCGACCGTGCCGGGTGATCGTGGACTCGGTTCCGGCGGTGCCCCTGCGCGAGCGGCGTCCCAAGCGGGATCGGGCCCCGGTCTAGTGATCTAGGCCTGCTGCTTTAATCGCGGGGGAATGGACCGTCCTTCGTTGCCAGGGGGCGACGCCGCGGCTCGGCGCAGGAGGGAAGCCTTCGTCGCGGTCGAGCGCGGCGTCGGCACCCCCCGGCTCTTCGCAACGGCATACAGCACGGTCGGCTCGTCGATCTACTTCGCGCTCGGGGTCGTCGCTGCGTTCGCGCTCGGCCTCACGCCGGTGGTGTTCCTGCTCGCCGGCCTCCTGTTCGTCGTGACGACGCTCACCTACTTCGAGGGCATGACGCTCCATCCCGAGCGCGGCGGCTCGGCGGTGATGGCGCGGTACGCGTTCAACGAGCTGCTCAGCTTCGTCGCAGGCTGGGCGATCCTGCTCGACTTCCTGATCCTGATCGCGATCAGCACGCTTTCGATCGGCCACTACCTGATGGCGTTCTGGGACGGTTTCGGCGACGACGGCGCGGACCTCGCGATCGCGCTGGTGGTCCTGTTCCTCGTCGCCCGCTACAACTACCTCGGCAAGGCGCCACGCGGTCAGCGCACGATCGCACTGACGATCGTCGACATGGCGCTGGTCCTCATGATCGTCGGCCTGGGCCTCGTCACCGCCTTCGACCCGGGCGCGATCACCGACAACCTGACGCTCGGGGAGGTCCCGACCTGGTCCGACCTCATCTTCGGGATGACGGTTGCCGTGATCGCGTTCACAGGGATCGAGGCGGCCGCCAACCTCGCTCCCGAGGTACGCGTCGGCAGGGAGGCGTTGCGCCGCACGGTCGGGGCCGGCGCAGCCGTGGTCCTGCTCGTGTTCGTGGGGATGTCGGTGGTCGCATTGATGGCCCTGCCCGTGGCGCCCGGCGTGCCGATGTCGGTCGACAGCCAGACCACCGGCTACGGCACCCCGCTCGGCGGCCAGTACATCGAGGCTCCCGTACTGGGGGTGGTCGAGGCGCTCACGGGCGGCGTGGCGGGCGATCTGCTCGCGTATGCGGTTGCGCTGGTCGCGATGATGGTGTTGAGCCAGGCTGCCAACGCGGGAATGGTCGGAATTGCGCGGACCGCCTACACCCTTGCGACGCATCGGCAGATCCCGCGTGGCGTTGCCCGTCTGCATCCGCGCTACGGGACGCCGTGGATCCTGATCTCGATCTTCGCCGCGCTGGCGTTCGGGCTGGTGATCCCGCTCGACATCGAACTGCTGGCCGGGATGTTCGCCTACGGCGCGCTGATCGCGTTCTCGCTCGCGCACCTGTCGGTCTGCGTGCTGCGCTTCAAGGAGCCCAAGCGGCGGCGCGCGTACAAGGTCCCGCTGAACATCAAGTTGAAGGGGGGCGAGCTGCCGGTGCCCGCAGTCGTCGGTGCCGTGCTGTCGATCGCGGCCTGGTTCGGGACGTTCCTCTACCACGACCAGGCCCGTGTGTTCGGTTCGGCGTGGATGGCATTCGGGCTGCTGCTGTACGTGGGCTATCGCTCTCGCGAGGGACTGTCGCTGACCCGTATGGTCGAGGTGCCGGCCGAGCGGATGTCGGTCGAGCCCGAGATCGAGTACGCGCGCATCCTCGTGCCGATCTTCGGCGAGCATCTCGATGACGACATCATGAGCACCGCCGGGCAGCTCGCCAGCGATCCCGGCAGCGGCGGCGCGACGATCGACGCCGTGTACGTCCACGTGATCCCAATGTCGCTGCCGCTCGATGCCCAGCTTCCCGAGGAGAGGGTCGCGCGGGCCGAGGCGGCGCTGCAGCGGGCGGAACAGGTCGGGGAGGAGTACGAGGGCGTACGGGTGGTCGTGGACCAGGTACGCGGCCGCACGGAGGGCGCGGCGATCGTCTCGGCAGCACGCGACCGCCACGCCGAGGCGATCGTGATCGGTGCCGAGCCGCCCTCCCGGATCAAGGGCGGCGGGCTGCTCGGCGGGATCGCCGGCGCCCGCCAGAACGAGCTCGGGGAGGTGACGGCCTATGTTTTGGAGAAGAGTCCGTGTCGGGTGCTCGTCACGGCTCCGCCGGATGGCGCGCGCGCGGCTCCGGACGTGCAAGATGGAGACTTAGATTTAATGACCGGTGGAAATCCTTCCGAATGAGCAGGGGAATGTCCAAGATGTCTCCCGTCTTTCGACCTGAAAGGTCGCAATGTTCGTTGTGATCGTCGGCTGCGGCCGAGTCGGGTCGGCTATCGCGAAGCGCACCCTGCGCCAGGGACACGAGGTGAGCGTGCTCGACGAGAACCAGGAGGCGCACGCCCTGCTCGACCACGACATGGACCAGAGCTGGGAGGACGCGGGTGGGCGCTTCACGGTCGGCACGGCGCTGGAGGTGGACGCCCTCAACGAGACCGGCATCGAGCGCGCTGACGTGGTCGTGTGCTCGACCGACGGCGACAACACGAACATCATCGTCGCGCAGCTTGCGAAGAAGCGGTTCCAGGTGCCCAAGGTCGTCGTCCGTGTGCTCGACCCGTACCGCGCCGACTGGTACCACCAGCAGGGCCTGCACACCGTCTGCCCGACCCAGGTTGCAATCGACATGCTGAGCGAGGCCGTGATCGGCGATGGCATTCCGGAGGCTTCTGGCTGATGTACATCATCATCGCCGGAGCAGGGAAGGTCGGCTGGAACCTCGCCCGTGAGCTGATCGGCGAGGGCCACGAAGTCACGCTGATCGAGTCCGATCGCAACCGCTATCTCGTCGTCGAGGAGGAGCTCGAGCACAGCGTCCAGCACGGTGACGCGTCGGAGCTGTGGGTGCTCGAGCGCGCGGGAATCGTGCGCGCCGACATGGTCGTCGCCGTCACGGGAGACGACGAGGACAACATGCTGATCTGCCAGGTCGCGAAGGAGAAGTACCTGGTCGAGCACACGATCGCGCGCGTCAACAATCCCCGCAACCTGGAGCACTTCGAGCTGCTCGGGGTGCGCCCAGTGGTGTCCGCGACCGACCTGATCCTGCGCCTGATCGAGCACGAGGTTCCGCACCACGGGTTGGTGCATCTGCTCGACCTGCGCCAGGAGCAGCTCGAGATCATCGAGCTCGAGGTGGCAGACGGCGCGCCAGCCGCCGGGTCGACGATCGGAGAGCTCGAGCTCCCCGACGGATGCCTCGTCGTATCCGTACTGCGCAACGGGACCGGGTTCGTGCCCAAGGCCGACACCCTGATCGAGGTCGGCGACGAAGTCCTCGCCGTGCTCAACCCGGGCGACGAGCCGGCCGTATGCGAGCTGTTCGGCGCGTACCGCGGCAACGGCAACAAGCCTTCCTAAAGCGCCTCCGGCGGGGTGCCGAAGCCATCTCGGGAGATGCGAAGCGCTCGCGCAACCGTGTGTCTCGCAGCCGCCGGCCTGGTGCTGGTGCTTGCGGGCTGCGGCGGTGAGGACCCCGCCGAGGGCCTCGCGAGCAACGTCGACAAGGCGCGCAACGCGGCCTCGCTGGCGGCGCTTCAGACCGGCCTCGTGACGCTCGCGCTGGTCGAGGCGGACGTCGCCGGGGGGAGCGGCGCCGGCGATGGCCGCCGCACTGCAGGCGAAGGACCCGACCAACCGCTACACCACCGCGATGCCCACGGATACCGGGATCGTGCAGGTCGTCGGAGGTAGCGGCGGGCCGGTGATGCTCGTCTCGATGAGCGCGTCTCCATCGGCCGGGCGGGCGCCGAACTACGTCGCAGGCTGGCAGGGAGGGGGAACCACGATGTACTACGTGGGTCGCGAGCCACCCGCCTACTCGCCAAGCGCCCCCGCCGGGGCCGGTTGGAGTTCGACGCTCCAGCAATAGTGCCCGCGTGACATCGTTCCCCTATGACGGACGGGCAACTGATCCTCGTCGGCGGAGCGCTGCTGGCCGCCGGTCTCGCCGCCTCGCTGTTCGCAGCGCGCTTTCGCGTGCCGGCCCTCGTGCTGGTGCTGGGGGCGGGAATGCTGATCGGATCGGACGGTACGGGCTGGATCGAGTTCGACGACTACGAGGTCGCCCGCAGGATCGGGATCGTCGCGCTGGCCCTGATCCTGTTCGAGGGTGGCCTGGCGTCGGGCTGGGGCGAGATCCGCCCCGTCCTGCGGTCAGCCGTCAGCCTCGCGTTCCTGGGGACGGTCCTCACGGCGCTGCTGACCGGGTTCGTCGCCGCCTGGCTGTTTGACCTGTCGACGCTCGAGGGATTGCTGATCGGGTCCATCATCGCCGCCACGGATGCGGCCGCGGTCTTCTCTGTGCTGCGGACGTCGACGTTGCGCCGCAGGCTGGCCCGGACCCTGGAGGGCGAGTCTGCCCTCAACGATCCTGTCGCAGTGCTGCTGGTGCTCGGGTTCATCGACTGGATCGAGAATCCCGGCTACGGCGTCGTCGACATGGCCGGCCTGTTCGCGCAGCAGCTGTCGATCGGCCTCGGCGTCGGCCTCGCGGCCGGCTTCGCCGGCGCCGAACTGCTGAAGCGCTCCCGGCTTGCGGCCGGCGGGCTCTACCCCGTCGCGACGCTCTCGATCGCGGCGATCGCCTTCGGCCTTGCCGACGTGATGCACGGGTCAGGCTTTCTGGCGGTCTACCTCGCCGGGTTGGTGCTGGGCAGCCGCGAGATCCCGGCACGGCGCACGGTGTTCGCGTTTCACGAGGGCCTGGCGTGGGTGGCCCAGGTTGCGATGTTCTTCACGCTCGGGCTGTTGGTGTTTCCCAGCCAGCTGGGCGACGTGGCACTGGAGGCGATCATCGTGGCGTTCGTCTCAGTCGCCATCGCGCGGCCACTCGCGACGTTCGTCGTCACCGCATTCGAACACTTTTCGGCACGAGAACGAGTGGTGCTCGGCTGGGCGGGGCTGCGGGGAGCGGTCCCCATGGTGCTCGCCACGTTTCCGGTGATCGAGGGAGTTCCACGCAGCCAGGAGTTCTTCAACATCGTGTTCTTCGCCGTGCTGCTGTCAACCGTCATGCAGGGGGCGACGCTCGAGTGGCTCGCCAGAGCGCTCGGCCTCACGACGTCGGAGCCCGCGCTGCCGCGGCCGCTGGCTGACACGGGGTCGGCACAGGGACTCGGGGCACAGGTGGTCGAGTACCCGGTGGCGTCCCAGGACGCCGTCGTCGGGCTGCACGTTCGCGACCTCGGTCTTCCACGTGAGGCCATCGTCAACGTGATCGTGCGCGGAGGCAGAGCGATCCCGCCCCGGGGCTCGACGAAGCTGATGAGCGGAGACGTCCTGCACATCCTCATCCGACAGGAGGCCGTGGCGCAGATCTACCCGTTGCTCGACCGCTGGCGGCACGGCCCGATCCGCCCGGAGATCGCGGGCGACGAAGAGGTGTGGATGACGATGCCCGTGTACCGCGCACGCCCGCGCGATCCGGGTGACGTGTGATCTAGCGCGGCGGCTATCCTCTTTGACGCCATTTGCGGGGTCGTCTAATGGCAAGACGCGGGCCTCTGGAGCCCGTTATCAAGGTTCGAGTCCTTGCCCCGCAGCTCTCACGAGACCACGCCCGCGGTGCGACACATCTTGGGCGTACAACCGCAGAAAAGCCGCGCACCTCGGAGGAGCTACGCCGCGAGCTAGCGGAGCTTGAGCCGAAGAAACACCTCGTCGTTGGACGACACTTCGCCCGTTCGCTCAAAGCCGTAGCGCTCGTAGAAGGGGATCGGGCTGCCGTCGCCCTGACCGGCGCTCGTGTTCAACACCTCGACTCCCGGTCGGCCACGGAAGTACTCGACGATCAGGTCGAGCGTCGCGGTGCCGAAGCCTTGCCGCTGGTATCGCTGGTCGATGATGAGCTTCCACAGGTAGTGCGGTATGTAGGCGGGGCTTCTGACCTCGTCGGCGATCATCACGAACCCGACCGGCGTGTCTTCGGCATGAACCGCCCAGTACAAGGCGCGAGCGTCGGGGTTTTCGGCGGCTAGGCGCAATGAGTCGGTGACGCTGTCGACGTATTGCTCTTGGCTCGGCGCCACGCGCAGAGCCTCGACCGCTTGACGGTTCGATTCGTTGATCGGACGAAGCGAGACCACGCTACGCCGCGGCCTGCTCAGCCCAGCTGCGGTACAGACGCGCGTATGCGCCGCCCGCCTCGATCAGCTCGTCGTGTGAGCCGATCTCGACCACCTCGCCGTCGTGGATCACCGCGATCCGGTCGGCGCGCATGACCGTTGACAGCCGGTGTGCGATCACGATCGCGGTGCGCCCGGCGAGCAGCTTCCGCAGCCCCGCCTCGATGGCGACCTCCGCGTGCACGTCGACGTTCGCGGTCGCCTCGTCCAGCACCAGGATGCGCGGGTCCGCGATCAGCGCCCGTGCGAGCGCCACGAGCTGGCGCTGCCCCGCCGACAGGCGGCTGCCGCGCTCGCCGACCTCCGTCTCGTAGCCCTCGGGCAGCGCCTTGATGAACTCGTGCGCCCCGACGGCCTTCGCGGCGCCCACCAGCTCCAGCTCGCTTGCTCCGGGGCGGCCGAACTCGATGTTCTCCCGCACGGTGCCCGCGAACAGGAAACCCTCCTGTGGAACGATCCCCAGCTGGCGCCGCAGGCTCGCCTGAGTGACCTCGCGCAGGTCGGTGCCGTCCACCCGCACGACGCCCCGCTGCGGATCGTAGAAGCGCGCCACCAGCTTGGCCAAGGTCGACTTGCCGGCGCCGGTCTCGCCGACCAGCGCAAGCGTCTCTCCCGCCGTCACGTGCAGTGACACGTCGCGCAGTGCGAGCGTCTCCGCCTCCATGTCGCAGTCTGGTCCCGCATAGCTGAAGCAGACGTGGTCGAAGTCGACGTCGCCCCGGATCGTGTCGAGGTCGCGCGCCCCCGGTGCATCGACCATGTCCGGCTCGGTGTCGAGCAGGTCGAAGATCTTGTCGATCGCCGCCATCCCCTGCTGGTAGGTGACATACAGGTTGGAGAGCTGCTGGATCGGGTCGAAGAAGCTCTGCAGGTAGCCGACGAACGCGACGAGTACGCCGATGGTGATGTTCCCGTCGATGGCCTGGTAGCCGCCGTACAGCAGGATCACCGCGGTCCCGATGGACGACAGGAACTCGACGCCGGGGAAGTACGTCGCGTTGAGCTGCACCGTGCGGTAGTTGACCTGCCGGTGCTCCTCGTTCAGCTGCCGCGAAGCGCTGCATGTGCCGCGGCTCCTGGCCGAAGGCGCGCACGATCCGCACGCCGGACAGCGTCTCCTGCAGGTAGGCCGTGACGTTCGCGATCTTCTCGCGCACCGCCTGGTACGCGCCGGCGGAGAAGTAGCGGAACGCGATGCTGCTCGCAGCGAGCAGCGGAAACGTCGCGACGAACACGACCAGCGCCAGCTCGACGTCCAGCAACAACAGGATGATGACCGTGCCGACCAGTGTCAGGCTCGCGGAGAACAGCGTCACGATCCCGTCGGTGACGAGCTGGTCGAGCGCCTGCACGTCGTTCGTCAGGCGCGAGATCAGAACGCCGGTCTTGCGGCGGCTGAAGAAGCCGATCGACTGGCGCTGGAGGTGCGCGAAGATGCGCAGCCGCAGGTCCTGCAGCGCGCGCTGGCCGACCCACCCGACGAGGTAGGTCTGCAGATAGGTCGCTCCCCAATACAGGAGCGCCGCGCCGATGAACGCGGCCACGATCAGGTTCAGCGCACCGAGGTCGCCCGGCGTGATGCCCTCGTCGATCGCGAGCTTCGCGAGGTAGGGGGAGCAAGGCTGGCCGCCGTGGCCAGCACCAGCGACACGAACGCCACGATCACGCGGAAGCGGTACGGGCGCAGCAGCTCGGCCACGCCGCGCAGGCGCCGCCTCCTTTCACGGCCGCTCGATCCGGCGGTCGGTCGCGGAATCAACTTCATGAGCGCGCGGTCCGCACCGCTTCGAGCTCGTCCTCGTCCGGCTCCTCGTTGTCGAGGCCGCTGAGCGCGGCGCCCAGCCGCGGCATCCCCTTGTCCACGATCTCGGCGTACAGCGCGCTGTCGTCCAGCAGCTCCTCGTGCGAGCCCTGCGCTGTGACCCGCCCGGACTCCATCACGATCACGCGGTCTGCGAGCGCGATCGTCGAAAGGCGATGCGCGATCACGAGGGTCGTGCGACCCTGCCATCACCTCGCGCAGTGCGAACTTGATCTCACGCTCGGTCGCGGCGTCGACGCTCGCGGTCGCGTCGTCGAGGATCAGGACGCGCGGGTCGGTGACGATCGCGCGCGCGATCGCGATGCGCTGGCGCTGCCCGCCGGACAGCGTCAGGCCCCGCTCGCCGACGAGCGTGTCGTACCCGTCGGGCAGGCCCTGGATGAACTCGTGGATCTGCGCCCGCTGCGCGGCGGTCACGACCTCCTCGAAGGAGGCCTCGGGGCGCGCGTAGGCGATGTTGTCGCGCACGGTGGCCGAGAAGAGGAAGCCGTCGTCCGGCACGAGCGAGATCGCATGGCGCAGCTCGGACGGGTCGAGGTCGCGCACGTCGACGCCGTCGACGCGCACCGCACCCTCGCTGACGTCATAGAGCCGCCCGACCGCCGCGACCAGCGTCGTCTTGCCCGACCCGGTGGGTCCCACGATCGCGACTGTCTCGCCCGGTGCGACCTCGAGCGTCACGTCCACGAGCGCAGGCCGCTCGTCTCCATAGGACAGCGTCACGTGGTCGAAGCTGATCCGGCCGCCGCCGGCGGGGAGCCGCTGCGGCTCGTGCGGCGGCTCGATGCGCGGCGCGCGGTCGAGCAGCTCGAAGACGCGGTTCGCCGACGCAACGGCGCGCTGCGCCATGCCGAGCGCGATGCCGAGCATCCGCATCGGGAACATCAGCATCAGCAGATAGGTGTTGAAGGTGACGAACTCGCCCAGCGTGATCGGTGCCGTTCACGACCTGGCGGCCGCCGACGAGCAGCACCGCGGCCAGGCCCAGGTTCGGCAGGAACGAGATCATCGGGTTGTAGAACGCGCGCAGCCGGGTGGAGAACATGCTCTGGTCGAACACGCGCGTGACCCTGTGCGTGAAGCTGCGCTGGCGCTCCTCCTCGCGGGCGAACGCCTTCACGACACGGATCCCGGAGATGCTCTCCTCGGCCTCGGCGGTCAGCTCCCCGATGCGCTGCTGCACCTCCTGCAGCGCCGGCCGCGAATGACGGCCGTAGCGCGCGGCGGCGAGGATGACCAGCGGCACGGGCGCGAGCGTGATCGCGGCCAGCGACGGCTGGAGCACGAACATCACGGCCGCCGCGCCCAGGATCGTGAGCAGGTTCTGGAGGATGAAGATCAGCCCGTAGCCGAGGAAGAAGCGCACGGACTGGAGGTCGACAGTCGCGCGCGACATCAGCTGGCCGGTCTGCTGGCGGTCGAAGAACCCCAGCTCCAGCGACTGGAGGTGGCGGTAGACGCGGTTTCGCAGGTCGTACTCGACGCCCAGCGAGACCTTGCCGGAGATCAACCTGCGCGGCACGGCGAGCGCGAACCTCAGCACGCCGGCGCCGACGATCGCCAGTGACAGCGGGAGCACCGCGTCGCGGTCACCCTCGCCGGATCGCGTCGACGACCTCGCCCAGGAGCAGGGGGATCGCGACGGTGCCGGCGATCGCGAGGCAGCTGAGCACGAGCGACCACAGCGACCCCCGCAGGTGGGGGCGCAGGAACCCGAGCATGCGACCAAAGCTCCTCACCGAACGAAAGGGTACTTCAGTAAGTGAAGTTAGCTAGGTGACTTGACTCCGCCCGGGCGCTGAGTACGATCGCACTTCCAGGGGGTTCGACGAGGGGAACCGGTGACGAAGCGCGCGCTGTTCGCTGTTCTGGTCGTGGCTTTGCTTCTGCCGGCGGCCAGCGAGGCCGCCTTCCCCGGCGCCAACGGCAAGATCGCCTTCGTGCGCGCCGGCGACATCTGGACGATGAACCCCGACGGCACGGGGCAGGTCAACCTCACGAACACTCCGCAGGCGGAGGCTGATCCGGCCTGGTCGCCCGACGGCAGCCGCATCGCGTTCGCCAAGCAGACCGGGCCGGGCTTCACGACCCAGGTCTTCGTGATGTCCGCCGACGGTACCGGGGTCACTCCGGTCACCACCTCGTCCCCGGGGGGAGCCGATCCCTCGTGGTCACCGGACGGCAACCGGCTCGCCTTCTCCGAGTCGAGAGGTTTCATCTCGACGATCAATGTCGACGGCACGGATGAAACGATCATCGCCGATGCCGAGGACGGGGACCCCGAATGGTCACCGGACGGCACCAAGGTCGCCTACCACGAAGGTCAACGCTGCGGCGGTTCGGGGTCCAGTATCTACACGGGCCCGGCGGACCCACCCCTGGGGGATCAACCCGCCGGTTTCGAAGTCACGCCATGCGAGGGGTTTGAGCATTCGCGCCACTATTATCCGAACTGGTCTCCGGACGGCCAAAGGATCGTCTACGTCTTCGACCTCTGGGACAGTACCGCCCAGTCGCTGCAGACGATCAGGCCCGACCGCACGGATCGTCAGACGGTCACAACCTTCGCGAGTGGATTCCCGGCGAGCAAACCCGCATGGTCGCCGGACGGGAGCAAGTTCGTCTTTGCCCACCGCGCCACGCAAGGGAGCCTCCAACGGGTAAAGACCATCAACGCCAATGGGACGAACTTCGTCGACCTCGCCGAAGGACACTCCCCCGACTGGCAGCCGCTCCCTCCCAACTCCTACCCCCGCCCCCAGGGCGCGGGACCGGCGCGGTTTGCCCTTGTTCCGGCCTATGCACCGTGCGATACCCCCAACGCCACCCACGGTGGCGCGTTGGCCGAGCCCTCG
This sequence comes from uncultured Solirubrobacterales bacterium, assembly GCA_963762195.1. Lineage (GTDB taxonomy): Bacteria > Actinomycetota > Thermoleophilia > Solirubrobacterales > JBBDJG01 > DASRIA01. The sequence continues at coordinate 366,351 of CAVXJX010000002.1, forward strand.
TGCAACCCGCCGGTGCGCATCTCCGAGCACGTGACGCTGCCCACACCAGATGCAAACGGCGGCACGATTTCATTCGGATTTCAAGGGCACCTGAGGGTGAGGCCCATCATTGGTGATCGGGAATCGCCCACCGACGAAGCCGATGTGAGTATCGAGGTCTCAGGCTCTGACCTACGTTGCAGCGCAACGAATCCGCCTGCGACCTGTGGGGCGGCGAACAACGCCCTAGATGGATACCCGCCGCTGAACGACTACACGGGAGAGCTCGACGCTGTCTTCTTCTTGAGGATCACCGACAAGAACTCGACCTTCGCTACCAACCCCGGCCGGGCTGCAACGGTCGAGGACATGGATCTGCACTTCACCGTGCCCTGCGTCGGCACATCGGGGACAGGCCAGGGGGGCATCTGCTCGACCTCGACGACCGTGGAAGCCCTCCTGCCTGGAGCGATTGTCGAGGGCCGGCGCTCGATCTGGGAGCTGGACCGCGTGCACGTGCGCGACGGTGGCGCCGACGGCGACGCCGCCACCAGCGGTAACCGCGTCCTGCTGCGGCCGGGCGTGTTCGTGCCTTAAGCGCTGCGCTCGGGTCTAACCTTCTCGGGGCCGATGCCGGGATCCCGCCCCGCACCGCGGCTTGCCGCCCGCCGCCTCTCCCAGCGCGGCCGCACGCTGCTGCGCGCGCACTGGCCGCTGGTCCTCGTGCTCGCCGTCGCCACCGCCGTGCGGATCGCCGTGTCCGTCGCGTACTGGCCGGCGGTCTTCTTCGGCGACTCGTGGTCCTACCTGAACCTGGCCTTCGAAGGGGACCCGGTGGCCTTTGCGCCCGACCGGCCGAGCGGCTATCCCCTGGCGATCGACGTGCTGTCGGTGTTCGGGCGCAGCCTCGCCGTGATCACGATCGCCCAGCACCTCGCCGGCCTCGTCACCGGCGTGCTCGTCTACGCGCTGATCCTGCGCCTGCGGCTGCCGCGCTGGGTCGCGACGGCGGGGGCGGCGCTGGTCGTGCTCGACGCCTACGCGATCGCGCTCGAGCAGCAGGTGCTGGCGGAGGCGTTCTTCACGCTCGCGCTCGTCGCGTCCTTCTACCTGATCGTCGGCGGGAACGGACGCCGGTCTCGCTGGCCGCCGGGGGTCTGTTGCTGGCGCTTGCCGCGACGATGCGCACCGCGGCGCTGTTCGCGATGCCCGTGTGGCTCCTATATGTGGTGTGGTCCCACCGGTCGCTGCGGCTCGTGGCGCCGGCCGCGATCGGGCTGGCCGTGCCGCTGCTCGCGTATTCGATGTGGCACTCCGCCGAGACCGGCCGCTTCGGCCTCACGCATGCCGACGGCTGGTTCCTGTACGGCAGGGTGGGGGAGATCGCCGATTGCGGGAACGCCGACATTCCGCGCGATGCTCGACCGCTGTGCGCGCGCAACGCGCGTGACCGGCGGGAGGGCGCGGCGTACCACATCTGGAATGCCGACGGCCCGGCGCGGCGCGTGTTCGGCGGCATGAGCCGCGACACGCAGACACAGGAGCGATCCAACGAGCTGCTGCGCGACTTCGCGTTCGCGATCATCCGCGACCGGCCCGGCCAGTACCTCGAGCTGGTCTGGGACGACTTCACCCGGTACTTCGACGCGGATGCGGTCTCGCGCGGCAACTCCGACCTTGCCGTGCAGCTGCCCCAGTTCGGCCGCCTCGTGGGGTTGAACGAGCAGGCGCGCGACCGCTGGTTCCCCGGCTTCGTTCCGCACGTGCGACCTCCGGCAAGACGGGTACGCGACTACCACGAGGTCGTCCACACCCCACGGCCGCTGATGGGGGCGCTTGCGCTCGCGGCGGTGGCCGCACTGCTGGTCTCGGCGTGCGCGGCGCTGCTGCGCCGCGGGCCGCCGCTGCCGCGTCGCAAGGACGTGTTCCTGCTGAGCGGAGCGGCCCTCGCGATGCTGCTCGGCAGCGCGGCGACCTCCGAGTTCGTGCTGCGCTACCTGATCCCCGTCGTGCCCCTGCTCGTCTGCGGTGGTGTCGCGGCCTGCGCGGACCTGCTGGCGCTCGGCGCGCGACTCGTGGCCGGCGCGCTCACCGGCCGCACGCACGACCGCCCCGAGCCGGCGCCCGGCTAGCGCGGGTCGAAGAACAGGATCGCGCCGACCACGACCATCGTGGCGGCGACCGCGTTCATGGCAGTGGGGAGATCGCCGACCAGCAGGATCAGGGTTCCCGTCACGAACAGCGGGAACCCGGCGCCCATCGCAAGGCCGGCGGGCTTGGGGCTGGACTGCTCCGGATAGCGATAGCCGCAGCGGCGACAGCGCGCACGCCGATCGCGCGCCGTCTGGCCGCAGCGGGGACAGGTTTTCCTCATGGCATCCGGCTCTCCTCCGCGCACGATTCTGCCACCGTCCCCGATCGACGGTGCCGTGGCCGGACTATCATCGGGCAGGGATGTCACGCAGGGCCAAGCAGACCGGTCTCGTCATCCTGATGGTGCTGGGTGGGCTGATGCTGTGGTTCGGCAACCCGGTGATCTGGCTCTGGATCGGCTCTCAGCTGACGGAGACGCAGCGCGCGAGCATGGGTCCCTACTTCGTCGTGGCGCTGGGCATCCTGGGCTCGACGATCGGTGTCTCGTTCGGCCTGGCGCGGATCCATCGCCGCTACCAGGAGGTGAGCGGCAGCGTTCCCATGGTGCGGGTGCGGCTGCCCTGGATGCGCAGCGTCCGCGGCGAGGAGGATTCGCGCCCCGAGGTCACTGTGCTCGACGTGGTGATCGTGTCGACGGCCGTGCTCGGCATCGCCGCGGCTGTCGTCTGGTTCCTATTCCTGGCCGGCTCGTCGCTCCCGGCCGCCTGAGGGACGCCCTGCGCGGCGGGTCCGTCCGCCCGGGTGGCTACTTTCACGGCGGAATCCACCACGCGCTCCGGCGCAGGATGCGCCGGAGCGCCGCAGAAAGCCACGCCGATGGTCCTTTCCCGCATCGCATTTGGCTACTTCACACTGATGCTCGTGCTTGCATTGGTGCTCCCCGGGCACTAACCGGCCCCGGAGCCCCCGCCAGCAGGGCAGCGCGATCCCTAATCCGGCTTCGCGGCCGGAATCGTGGACGAATCGGGTCATAGTGACTACGATTAATGCTCTGGTAGGGGTACTGGAAGGGAGTCCCACGCGTTGTCGTTCAAGTTCTTGGCCGCTACGGCCATGGTCGTGGCATTGCTCTGCATGGAGGCTGCACATTCGACCGGCGCCATCGAGGCCGCCCGGCCGAAGATCCTGTGCCACAAAGTTGCGTCGCCGCTGGGCTCCAACGGTCATAGCGGCACGCTGGCCAAGCCGTATCTGACCGTCGACAAGCTTGCGAGCGCGCTGAAGGCGGGGCAGACCGGGTGCCTGCGCGCGGGCGTCTACCAGCGTGACGTGGAGCTCACCAAGGGCGGCAGCAACAGCGCACCCATCACGATCACGAGCTATCCGGGGGAGCGCGCCACGATCCTCGGGCGCGTCTACGTGAATGATCATGCGAACAACGTGGTCTTCGAGCAACTGGACCTCGACGGGTACAACCGCCCGAGGTTGCCGAGCCCGACGATCAACGGGGACAACGTCGTGTTCCGCGACAACGACGTCACGAATCGCCACAGCTCGATCTGCTTCCTGCTTGGCTCGAGCGAATGGGGTCGCGCCCGCAACACGTTGATCGAGCGCAACCGCATTCACAACTGCGGCCAGATGCCTCCGACCAACCATCATCACGGGATCTATGTCGAGGCGACGGACAACGCCCGCATCCTCAACAACTGGATCTACGACAACGCAGACCGCGGGGTGCAGCTGTTCCCCGATGCGCAGCGCACGTATGTCGCACGCAACGTGATCGACGGAAACGGCGAGGGCATCGTCTTCTCGCGCAAGTCGGCGAACAACGTCGTGGAGAACAACATCATCTCCAACCCCGTGGTTCGCTACACGGTCGAGGACTACGAGCTCACGGGCACCGGCAACGTCGCGCGGCGCAACTGCCTGTGGAGCACACGCCACATCGGCAATCCGGGAGGCCTGCCCCCGGAGCTGGCCGTGCCGGCAGTCGAGAACATCTTCATCGATCCCGGGTTCGTCGATCGCGCGGCGAAGGACTTCCGCCTCGTTCCCGGCAGTCCGTGCATCAACTTCCCCCTGATCCCAGCCACAGCTCCCGTCACGGCGCGCAAGAAGCTCAAGCGCCCCGTGCGACTGTGGACGGCTCGCTCCGCGGTCCGACCGGGCGGTCGCGTCCGGCTGCGGGCTCAGATACCCGCCGACAGCGGACACGCCTCTCCAAAACGGGCCTTGCTGAAGCTGCGCCGCGACGGGCTGTGGCGCCGCGTGGCGGTGATGCGCCTGGGCAAGACCACCTACGAGGCGAACGTCCTCCTCGAGAGACGAAAGGCATGGCGGCGCTTCGGGAATGCCCGAATCTGGAGCGGCCGGCGCACGCTGCGGCTACGCGCCTCGGTCAAGGGCGTGGGGGTGTCGAACATGGTCGTGCTGAAGGTCGGGCGGTAGGCGGCACGGGTCTTCTCTGACGGCGAACGGCGCAGTATGCGAGAGTTGCGCCGCATACGTTCACCGCGACATGAGGAGTGAAGTAGATGGCCGACAGCGTCTATCGCGTTACCGAGGTGATCGGATCGAGCAGCGAATCGTGGGAGGCGGCGGCTCGCCAGGCAGTCGAGACGGCAGCCCAGTCGGTTCGCGACCTCCGCGTCGCGGAGGTGGTCCGCCAGGACGTCACGATCGAGAATGGAAAGATCGCCAGCTACCGGGTCCGCCTGGACCTCTCCTTCAAGTACGAGACGGGCAGCTGAGCTAGAGCTTCCGGGGCGGTGCGGACTTGCTCCCCATCGCCCCGCTCGTCCCTCCCAGCCGAAATTCCGTTTGACGCCGCAGCGCAGGTGGTAAGGCTCTAGCGACAGACCTTTTCGATTGCTCAGAAGAGGGAGGATTCGATGAGCGATTCGGCTTCGACGACTGACCCTGCTGCCGCGAACCGCGCGATGGGGGCTCATGGGTCAGCTCAGACGGACTGATCTCGACTGGGCGGCGGCGACACGAACGCCCGAGTTCCAGGAGCTGGTGCGACGGCGCAAGAGATTCGTCCTGCCCGCAACGATCTTCTTTCTCGCGTGGTACTTCGGCTTCATCGTGCTGGCCGGATACGCGCCTGACTTCATGGGCGGGGAGTTCCTGACGGACGGTCTGACGGTCGGCTACATGCTGGCGCTGTCCCAGTTCGTGATGACGTGGGGACTCGCCTGGGCGTACCTGCGCAAGGCCGACCGCGAGTTCGATCCTCTTGCCCGGCGTGCATCCGCAAAGGCGCTCGAAGTCGTTTCCCGCGGAAATGACGCGGAGGTGGGCGCGCGATGACGTACTTCGCAGCGGACCTCAACGAGCTCGCGCTCTCGATCTTCGGCGTGGTCGTCGCGATCACGCTGCTCGTTACCTACTGGGCATCGAAGCGCGTGTCGACCGCGACCGACTTCTGGGCGGCCGGCCGTGGGATCACGGGCGCGCAGAACGGATTCGCGATCGCGGGTGACTACATGTCGGCCGCGTCGTTCCTCGGCATCGCCGGCCTGATCTTCCTGTTCGGGTTCGACGGCTTCCTGTACTCCGTCGGCTTCCTCGTGGCATTTCTGACCGTGCTGTTCCTGCTCGCCGAGCGCATGCGCAACTCGGGCAAGTACACGATCGCCGACGTGCTTGTCGTTCCGGATGAACGAGCGCCCGGCGCGCACCGCGGCCGCGCTCGGCACGCTGAGCGTCGTCGCCTTCTACCTGATCGCGCAGATGGTCGGCGCGGGAGTGCTGATCGAAGCCCTCGTCGGGATCAGCTTCGAGCTGTCGGTGATCCTCACGGGGACGTTCATGCTGATCTACGTCGTCGCGGGCGGCATGCTCGCCACGACGTGGGTGCAGATCATCAAGGCCGTGATGCTGATGACAGCCACGACGGTGCTGACGATCATGGTCTTGTCGAAGACCGGCTGGAACCCGATCGATCTGTTCCGTGACGCGCGGGCCGAGCATCCCGAAGGCCAGAAGTACCTCGAGCCCGGCCTGTTCCTGTCGAGCCCGATCGACACGATCTCGCTGGGGCTCGCGCTCGTACTCGGCACGGCGGGCCTGCCGCACATCCTGATGCGGTTCTTCACGGTGCCGGACGCCAAGGCGGCGCGGACCTCGGTCGTGTGGGCCGTGGGTCTGATCGGAGCCTTCTACCTGATGACCACCGCGCTCGGCTTCGGAGCGCGCGCGATCCTCGGCGGCGGCGCCGAGGAGGCTGTCGGCAAGGGCGGCAACCTCGCCGCTCCGCTGCTGGCCGAGGAACTCGGCGGCGGCGCCGGCACTGTCGGCGGGGACCTGTTCCTGGCGATCATCGCCGCGGTCGCGTTCGCGACGATCCTGGCCGTCGTGGCCGGACTTGTGATCTCCGCCTCGGGGGCGGTCGCGCACGACGTGTGGTCGAACGTTGTCCGCAAGGGCAGGGACTCCGAGCACGAGGAGGTCTGGGTGGCGCGGATCGCCGCGCTCGGCATCGGCGTAATCGCGATCGCCGTGGCGATGATCGGCGGCGCCGGCCTGAACGTCTCGTTCATGGTCGGGCTCGCGTTCGCCGTGGCGGCCAGCGCGAACTTCCCGGCGCTCCTGCTTGCGCTGACGTGGCGCCGCTTCAACACGACGGGCGCGATCACGGGAGTCCTGTTCGGGGTGATCAGCTCGGTCGCGCTCGTGATCATCAGCCCGACCGTGTGGGCCGGTCCCGACTCCCAGGGCGGGGCGCTCGACTGGTACGACCTCGCGAACCCGGGCATCATCTCGATCCCGCTGGGCTTCCTCGGCTGCTTCCTCGGCACGATGCTGAGCCGGGAGGAGCGCCCGATGGTGAAGTTCGACGAGCTCTGGGTGCGCAGCGAGACCGGTCTCGGCGCCGAGGGAGGCACCGGCGCCACCCTCACCCATCAAAACGGGGCACAC
>CAVXJX010000003.1:0-262668 GCA_963762195.1 uncultured Solirubrobacterales bacterium
CTCGAGCGCCACGGGCTGGTGGCGCGCGAGACCGTAGTGGGGGAGCGCGTCCCCGGCGGGTTCGCCAGCGTGTACGCGGAGCTGTCAGCGCTCGAGACGCTCGGCTCGGCGCGCCGCGGGTACTTCGTCGAGGGGCTCGGCGGTGCGCAGTTCGCGCTCTCGGCCGCCGTCGAGCGCCTGCGCACGCATCGTGAGTCGCAAGGCGGCGGCGTCGTGCTGGCCGCCCAGGACCCGGCCAACCTCTACGGCGCGGTGTTGCCCTGGCCACGGCGTGAAGACCAGGCGCGGCGCCCGGCTAGGGTGCCTGGCGCCTACGTGGTGTTGCTGGACGGGCGCGCCGTCCTCTATGTCGAGGCGGGAGGCCGCGGCCTCGTGTCGCTCGCGGACCATCCGGAGGAGTGGCTGCCCGCGGCGCTCGATGCGCTGGCCGAGTTCGTGCGCTCCGGCGGGCCGCTGCGGCGCATCGGGATCGAGCGCTGGGACGGCGAGCCGGTGCTGGGCTCGGCCGTCGAGGAGCTGCTCGTGGAGCGCGGCTTTCGCTCCGGCCCGCGCCGCGTGACCCTCACGGCGTGACCGGCGAACCGGTCGGGAACGTCTACTACGGCACCTCCAGCTGGACCGACCCGACACTGCTGAAGTCGAAGGCGTTCTATCCGGCGGATGCCGGCAACCCGGAGAAGCGGTTGCGCTTCTATGCCGAGCACTTCCCCCTCGTGGAGGTGGACGCGACGTTCTATGCGCTGCCGTCCGAGCGCAACGCGGTGCTCTGGGCCGACCGCACTCCCGACCATTTTGTCTTCAACGTCAAGGCGTTCGGGCTGATGACGCATCACGCGGTCACGACGAAGTCACTGCCCGAAGCGATCCGGGACATGCTGGCCCCCGACGTGGCTTCGAAGGCGCGCGTGTATCCGCGCGACCTGCCCGCGGATGCGCTCGAAGCTGTGTGGGACATGTTCTCGAGCGCACTGCGGCCACTTGCCGACGCCGGCAAGCTGGGCGCGATTCTCTACCAGTTCCCGCAGTGGTTCGCCGCGAGCCGCGCCAACGTCGCCTACCTGCGCGAGCTCGCCGAACGCTCCCCGGCGCAGCCTGCGATCGAGTTCCGCGGCGCGGGCTGGATGAAGGAGGGCAAGCAGGAGCGCACACTCGACACGCTGCGCGACATCGGCGCGACCTACGTGGTGGTCGACGAGCCGCAGGGCTTCAAGACGTCGGTGCCGCCGGTGGTGGCCGCCACCTCACCGGACCTGGCGATGATCCGCTTCCACGGCCACAACGCCGACAACTGGGAGAAGCGCGGCATCAGCGCGGCCGAACGGTTCAAGTACCTGTACGACGAGGACGAGCTACGCAAGTGGGTCGCCCCGGCGAAAGAGCTGGCCGGCGAGTCAAAGCAGCTCCACGTCCTGATGAACAACTGCTACGCAGATTACGGAGTGAGAAACGCTGCACAGTTCGGAGAGCTGCTGGCGGAATGAGTTACGCAGTTCGCAGTTCGCAGTTCTGTTGTTCCTGCGTAACTGCGTAACTGCGTAACTGCGTAACTGCGCTTTACTCCAACGGCCTCCCCACCGTAAGCCCCCGCACCAGCGTCTCGAGATGCTCCGGCGACCTCGCCGCAACCATGCGGTAGCGGGCGTCGAGGTCCAGCGGCGCCTCGATCCCGCCGTGCTTCAAGAAGTCCACGTAGGCGCCGGCCTCGCGGGCGATCAGCTGGCCTGCGGCCGCGTCCACGGAGCGGCACACGTCGGTGGTCAGCATGCCGTCGAAGCGGGCCGCCGCCACGTAGCAGAGCGATATCGCGATCGTCCCGATCACGCGCACCCGGTAGACCTTGCCCGCGAGCTGTGCCGCGACCGGAGCGATCCACTCCGGCCGCGCCGACTCGAACCCGACGACCTCGAGCGTCTCACCGCCCACCTCGGTGTCGAGCATTACGCCGTTCAGCGCGGCGCCCTGGTCACGCATCGCGACGAACTCCTCGCCCGTTGCGAAGTCGTAGATGTATGCGAGCTCCACGTCCTCCATCGTGTTGCCGTCCGCCACGGCGATGCTGAGCGCAAAGGACGGGATCAGCCGTTTCGCGTTGAGCGACCCGTCGATCGGGTCGATCACGACCCGCACGTTGCTCGACCCGTCCCCGAATGCGACCACGCCGCGCTCCTCCGAGATTGCGGTGAATTCGTGGCCCTGCCGGTGCAGCGCCTCGAGCTCCGCGAACACGATGTCCTCAGCCGCGCTGTCGATCACCAGGGTGCGGTCCCCACCGGCGCCCCGCGTGGTCCCGCCCGCGCGGTCCACGGTGGCCGGATGGGAGCCGAACATCTCGCGCAGGCCCTCCGTGGCACGGCGGCAGAGCGCGAACCAGTCCGCAGCGAGCGCGTTTTCCTTGCCCGGGGGCACGGCGCACGACTATAGACCCGGCATGCCGCGGGGTTACCATCACTGCGATGGCGGATCCATTGCTCGAGGGCCTGAATGAAGCACAGCATGAGGCAGTCACCCACCCGGGTGGACCGCTTCTCGTCCTCGCCGGAGCGGGCAGCGGCAAGACACGGGTTATCACGCGGCGCATCGCGTGGCTGGCCGGGCAGGGCATCCCGCCCGAGAACGTCCTCGCTCTGACCTTCTCCACGAAGGCGGCCGAGGAGATGCGGTCGCGCACCGAGGAGCTGCTCGAGAATCCGTACGAGGAGCTCGTCTGCACGACGTTCCACTCCTTCTGCGTGCGCCTGCTGCAGGAGGAGGCGCTGGAGGCCGGGTTCGATCCGTTCTTCCACCCGGCGACGCCGGCGGACCGCCTCGCGCTGATGATGGAGCATCTCGACCGCCTCGACGTGCGCCACCACGACATGCGGGGCAACCCTGCGCCGTTCCTGGCCAAGCTGATCGAGCGGATCGACCGGCTCAAGGACGAGATGGTGCCCGCCGCCGAATACCTCGCATGGGCGGAGTCGCTCGCGACCAGCGCGGACGAGGCCGAACGCGATTGCAGCGCACGCGAGGCGGAGTTCGCGCGTCTTTACGCAGACCATGACCGCCTGCTCGACGAGTCCGGGACGATGGACTTCGGCGAGATGATCGTGCGCGCGATCGGTTTGCTCGAGGAGCGGCCCGCTGCCCGGCGCCGCGTGTCCGAGCGCTACCGCGCCATCCTGGTCGACGAGTACCAGGACACCAACTACGCGCAGCAGCGGCTGCTGCGCCTGCTGGTCGCAGATCACGGCAACGTGGTCGTGGTCGGCGACGACGACCAGTCGATCTACCGGTTCCGGGGCGCCTCCCGCAAGAACATCGTCGACTTCCAGGAGACGTTCCCGGACTCCAAGGTCATTCGTCTGGAGACCAACTACCGCTCCAACCAAGCGATCCTCGACGCCGCGCATGCCGTGGTGGAACCCAACGAGCACCGGCTACCGAAGAAGCTCCGCTCCGGCCGCAGCCGCCGCGCACTCGACCTGGACCCGGTGTCGTTCTGGCGCTGCGAGAACGAGCGTGCGCAGGCCCAGGCCGTGGCCGCCGAGATCGAGCGGCTGGTCGCCGACGGCCTCGACCCGGCCGAGACGGCCGTGCTGGTGCGCTCGGTGCGCAACGAGGGACAGCTGATGGCGACGGCCCTGGAGGAACGCGGAATCCCGTACCGGTTGGTCGGCGGAGCGGGATTCTTCGAGCGATCCGAGGTCCGCGACCTGCTTGCCTGGCTGCGGCTGCTGGCGAACCCGCAGGACTCGCGCGCCGTGGTGCGCGCGCTGATGCGACCACCGGTCGAGCTGGGACCGGTCGACCTCGCGCGCTGCACGACCATCGCGCGGCGGCGCAAGTCGGACATGATCACCGGGCTGCGCGCCGCGCTCGAGTCCCCCGACGTCCCGCCCGAGGGACGCGCGCGTATCGAGAACTTCCTGAAGCTTCACCGCAGCGCCTGCCGCGCCTTCGACGAGATGCGCCCGGACCTGTTCGTGCACCGCCTGATCGAGCGGATCGGCCTGCGCAAGCAGCACCTGTTCAACACGAGCTCCGAGTCGCTCGAACGCCTCGTGAACATCGCCAAGTTCGCGGACCTGGCCGCCGCTTGGGTGCGCCGCCGCCCGGGACGCACCTCCCGCGACTTCGCCGAGTACGTGTCCGCCGTGTCCGCCGCCGGGCTGCGCGAGGAGGACGCCGTCGTCCACGGCCGCCCGCACGCCGTGAAGGTGATGACGATGCACGGCGCCAAGGGACTCGAGTTCGACTGCGTGTATGTGCTGGGCGTCCAGCAGAGCCGGATGCCGGGACGCCGCCGCTCCAGCGAGCTGGTCCCCGACGCGCTGCTGAAGGAAGACCTTCCGGGAACCACCAGCGAAGCGCACGTCGCGGAGCAGCGGCGCCTGCTCTACGTCGCGATGACCCGCGCCCGCAAGCGCCTTGTGCTCTCCTGGCCGAAGGTCGGGGGCGCCGATGACCGGACCGAGCAGAAGCCCTCGCCCTTCTACGAGGAGGCACGGGACGCGCTCGGCGCCGCCGAGGAGGAGCGCAACGAGGAGCTGCTCGGCATCCACGAGGACCTCTACGCGGCCTTCCGCATGCTGCGCGACGAAGTGATGAACGGCGTCGCCCAGGTCGGCGCGCGCATGGGTGAGATGCGCCTCGACGCGCACCTCGACGCGCCGGTCGCGATCGCGCGCTACATGGAGATGCTGAAGCTCGCATCACTGATCGAGCGCCACCCGCGCCCGGAAGAGCTGCCCGCGGCGATCGCGGAGATCAACTCGCTGATCACCCAGACCGCGAGCCCGGAGCAGCGCCAGATCTACCAGGAGTCGAACCTCGATGAGCTCCTGCTCGAGACCGAGCGCGAGAACCTCAGGAAGCGAAGGATCGTGGGCGAGCAGTCGGATGTGTCGCTGGAGGCCTACCTGCCGATCCGCGGCGGCGGGCTGATGCTGTCGGCGACCGACATCGACGTCTACAGGACCTGCCCGCTCAGATACAAGTTCGCCCGCGTCTACAACATCCCCAAGGAGCAGACGCTGCCGCAGCGCTTCGGAATTCTGTTCCACCAGGTGCTCGAGCGCTACCACTCACAGCTCGTCAACGAAGAGCTGACGGCGGGGGTTGATGCGATCCGCGAGCCGACGCCCGACAAGCTGATGATGCTTTTCGAAACGGGTTGGCGGCGGGCCGGCTTCAGCGACTCCAACGAGGAGCGCCAGCTCCACGAGAAGGCTGTCACCGCGCTCGAGCGCTACCACGAGCGCTTTGCCCAGGACCAGGGCTCGCCCGTGTGGTTCGAACGCAGCTTCTCGTTTCGCATCGGCCCGCACCTGCTGCGCGGGCGTGTGGACCGCGTCGACCGCCATCCGGACGGCTCCTACGAGCTGATCGACTACAAGACCGGCCGCCCACGCACGAAATCGCAGCTCAAGGACGACGTCCAGCTGTCGCTGTACCAGATCGGCGCGCGCGAATCATGGAAGCTCGACTCGGCCAGGCAGAGCTACTACTACCTGCTGGACGACGAGCGGGTCCCGCTGGAGCCGTCGCAGGAGGACGTGATCCGAATCACGGACACGGCAACGGAAGTAGCAAGCGGAATCCTCAACCAGGAGTTCGAACCCAAGCCGTCGTTCGGCGCCTGCTCGATCTGCGACTTCCAGTTGATCTGCCCTGCTGCTGAGCGCTAAATCCTTCTCTCCATGCGCGTGCGGGCGGCCAGAGCTGCCTTCCCGCTCGTACTACAACGACCTCCCACACCTACTCATAAAAAAGGGGGTGGGAGGGGGAGGTAGTACGGAGCCGGTGGGCGGTGTGCCCGGGCGGGGACTAAGAACGGTTTTAGCGTCCCCGACCGGGCACGCCGGCCGCCGGCAAGCGGCCGAGACTTACTTGTCTTCCCCCTGCTCCTTCAGGAACCGCTCGAACTCCCGAGCAATGGAATCCCCCGACGGCAGGTTCCTAAAAGAGATCTCCTCGTCGTCCATCTGGCGCTCGAGCCGCTCGACCAGGCTGCGGACCTCGGGCTCGCTCGCAACCGCCTCGTCGAGGCGCCGCTCGTAGTCCACGGCTGCCTCCTCGAGCTCTGTCATGTCGATCGTGACGTCGAGCAGGTCCTGCAGACGACCGAGCAGCGCAAGCGTTGCCTTTGGGCTCGGCACGGTCGCGACATAGTGGGGCACAGGTGCCCACAGGCTGGCGGCCAGCATGCCGGCCTTCGTCGCCGCGTCCTGGACCACCCCGACGATTCCGGTCGGTCCCTCGTAGCGCGTCGCGGTGAAGCCGAGACGCTCCGACAGCTCGGCATCGGCGGCGATCCCCGTGATCTGAACCGGGCGTGTGTGCGGAACGTCGGCGAGCAGCGCCCCGAGCGATACGACCATGTCCACACCCAGCTCGCGGGCAACGTCGACCACGGTCGCCGAGAAGGTCTTCCAGCGCAGGTTCGGCTCCGCGCCCGTGAGGAACACGACATCGCGGCGGCCCTCAGGTGGGCGGGCGCTCGACAGCTCGAGCTCAGGCCACTCGATCACGCGCGTGACTCCCTCGGCAAGCCTCACGGTCGGCCGCGTGACCTGGAAGTCGAAGAACTCCTCCGGATCGATCGCCCCGAAGCGTTCAGCACCCCAAAGCGATGCCACGAATCCGAGCGCCGTGGTCGCCGACTCGGCGGCGTCGTTCCAGCCCTTGAACGAGCAGACCAGGGCCGGCTTGCGTAGTTTCGGCCGGCTGTCCCAATGCATCGCCTCCATGCACGAAACCTAGCCGATCGAAGCGGGCATCCCCCTGACCTGCAGCTTGCTTTTCCAGCCCGAGCCCTATACAAGTTGCTGGTCCGGACCAAGCGATGGAGGGGGAGAGACCTTGGCTGCACACAGGACTCGTGCGCTGCTCGCATTTCTGACGGTGATCGCGGCCATGCTCATGACCGCGCCCGCCCAGGCACAAACGCCTGCCCTGGGATGCGACCCCTTGGACCCTGCCGTCTGCCTGCAGCCTTGGCCGAATGACTACTTCACCGTCCCGGACGCGAACACTGACACCGGTCGTCGCCTCAACTTGAACATCCTGGCGATGCCGCGCAACATCGCCAACAAGCCGATCACCCCGGAGGAGTGGAACCGCAACGACGGTTTCAGCCCGGGACAGAAGATCGTCACCAGGGTGCCCGGACTGGACACCCCGGCCGCATTCCAGAACACGAACGCGGTGCCGATCACGGACATGGCTCAGTACCTGCGCCCGGATCAACCGGTGGTCGTGATCAATGCCGCCACCAAGAAGCGTCACCTGATCTGGTCAGAGATCGACTCGAACCCGGCCGCCGCGAGCAACCGCAACCTCATCATCCGTCCCGGGGCGAACTTCCTGGAGGGGGGTCGCTACATCGTCGCGCTCCGGAACCTGCGCGATTCAACGGGAGCCCTCATCCAGGCACAGGCCCCATTCAAGACGTACAGGGACAACCTGCCGAGCCTGGATCCCGAGGTCGAGGCTCGCCGGCCGCACATGGAATCCCTTTTCACCACCCTGGGCGAGGCCGGGATCGCCCGTAACGACCTCTACCTCGCGTGGGACTTCACCGTTGCCAGCAAGCGCAACCTGAGCGAACGAGCTCTCTCCATCAGGAACGACGCGTTCGCGCAGCTGAACGACACGAACCTCGGCAACTTGAAAGTGGAGGGCACCGCGCCCACTTTCGCCGTCAACTCCATTACCGACTACACGGTCGCACAGGACGACAAGATCGCACGCAGGGTCGAGGGCACGATTCCGGTTCCCTGTTATTTGAACGCACCTGGCTGCCCGCCCGGTTCCCGGTTCACCTACGCGCCCGGATCCAACGTGCCACTGCGCACTCCCGGGAACACCCAGGCCGCGAATTTCATATGCCTGATCCCGCGCGTCGCGGTGGACGGACCGCAGGTGATCAAGTCGAGGGCTTCGCTGTACGGGCACGGATTGCTCGGGACGGCCAGTGAGATCACCGCCGGCAACATCAAGTCGATGGCCAACGAGCACAACTTCGTGTTCTGCGCCACCGACTGGTCCGGCATGTCAACCTCGGACGTCCCGGCCATTGCCGGAATGCTTGTCGATCTCTCGACTTTCGCGGCGCTTCCCGACCGTGCCCAGCAGGGCTTCGTGAACTTCATGTATCTGGGACGCGCGATGATTCATCAGCAGGGATTCAGCAGTCACCCGGCGTTCCAGTTCACAAAGCCCAGCGGCACGACGTCGGTGCTGGACACCCGGCGCCTGTTCTACGACGGCAACAGCCAAGGCGGGATCATGGGCGGCGCCCTCACCGCGCTGGCACCCGACTTCAACCGCGCCGTGCTCGGGGTGCCCGGAATGAACTACTCGACGCTGCTGCGACGCAGCGTGGACTTCGACATGTACGCCCAGGTGCTCTACGCGAACTACACGAGCGAGCTCGAGCGTCCGCTACTGCTCTCGTTGATCCAGAACTTGTGGGACCGAGGCGAGGCGAACGGATACGCACATCACATGACACGAGCGCCGTATGCGAACACCGTTCCTCACACGGTGGTGCTGCATGTGGCCTTCGGCGACCATCAGGTGGCGAATGTTGCGGCCGAAGTGGAGGCGCGCACGATCGGGGCCGGAGTCCGGATGCCTGCGTTGGATCCAGGCCGTCACAGCGATGTGAACCCGTTCTACCGGATCGCCAAGTTCTCGACCTATCCGTATACCGGCTCTGCGCTCGTCTACTGGGACAGCGGCTCACCTACCCCGCCGACGGGCAACGTGCCGCCGCGCACCGGCACCGATCCGCACAGCCACCCGCGGAACTCGGCAGCCGCAAGGCTGCAGAAGTCCGAGTTCCTGAAGATCGCCGGTAGGGTCGTGAACGTGTGTGGCACGGCCCCTTGCTACGCGAACGGCTACACGGGTAACGGCCAGTAGGGCTCTGCACCCCACGTTCCGTTGGGGTCTTGCCGGGATCGAGGGGGAGGCCTCCCCCGCCGATAGGTGAGGGATGGCAGTTGTCGACGACCTCGTATTCCTGCAGGGCGTCGGCGCCACCAAGCAGACTCTGCGCCGCTGGAACGAGAGTCCCTGGAAGGTCATACGACCCTGGGTTGCCTGGAGTGCGGCGGTCTCTGTGGCGCTGCTTGCATCTGTGTACGCGGTGGCCACGTTCTCGACCCCGGACCCCACGGGCATCTACATCCCGGGATTGAGGCGGGGACCGCACCCCGAGGACATCGGCCTGATCCTGTTTCGCAACTCGCTCGTCCTTGCACTGCATGCCTTCGCTTGCGTAGCGGGCTTCATCGCGCTGAACTCGCTGCCTTACTCCGCGGCCAGCCGCAGCGGGCTGTCCAGGATCGTGCACGAGAAAGCCGGCCCATATGCAATGACGTTCGTCGCCGGGGCCACGATCTTCTCGCTGTCGACCCAGGCCTACTTCATCGGCGGCATCCTCTCGACAGCCGCCGCCCAGTTCGAGCTCTCGAACGCACGCCTGCTGGTCCTCCTGCTGCCACACGCGATGATCGAGCTGACCGCCCTGTTCCTCCCGCTCGCAGCCTGGCTCGTGGCGAGCCGGCGCGGTGACTGGGACCAGCTGCTGGCGGCCACTTTCGTGACGGTCGCGGTCGCCGTCCCGGCGCTGATCGTGTCGGTCTCGATCGAGGTCTATCTCTTTCCCGAGCTGGTCCGCGCCTCTCTTTCCGGCTGACGTTCCTTGACACCACTCCGGGTACCGGGGAAGGTAGCCCGGTGGAGCTGAAGAGCCTTTCGCACAGCAACATCGACTTGGTCGATCGGCTGTTCAGCCTGTCCAACCGCTGCGCAATCGGGGACGCGACGGCGATGACGGACTTGCTGGCGATGTACCACGAGGATGCGGAGATCACGCCACTGCGCGAATCGGCGGGCAGGTACGACGGCAGCGCTGAGGAGACGATCCGCTCCTACTTCGAGAGGATCCTGGGCGATTACTTCGTCTGGTTCATCTACGCCGAGGAGCTCCGGGAGCACGGGGATCGCGTGCTGGCGCTTGGCACGATCCGGACCGTGGACCGCAAGACGCGCGAAGATCACGACACCGCCCTTGGGCTCGTGTACACGATCCACGATGGCAAGGTCGCGGCACTCGAGGCGTACTCGTCGTACGCGGACGCAAGAGCCGCAGTCAGCGCACGCTAGTAGGGCGCGTCCATAACTAGGCTCCGTGACGGAGCGGCAGGGGTCTGGTGGCCCATCCGGTCTTCAAAACCGGCAGGTCGTGGCAACCCCACGGCTGGATGGTTCGATTCCATCGCCGCTCCGTAGGGCGGAATCTGGCTTGTCTTGCGGGATCACGGCTGTCGGCGCGGAGTCCGGCGACAGTCGCACGAACCGCTAACGACCGCTCTCGACCGCTCCCGTGGGAAGAACTTTTTCCCACGGGTTTCCCACGCCCTCGGACTGTCGGAGCAAACGCTCACGCCGGCTCCTGAGCCTGCGAGATACTGGGCGGGCGATGTCGCAGGAGAACGTGGAGATTGTGCGGCGGCTATGGGACCTCGTCGTGGAAGGCTATGACCAGCGCAATCCGGCCGCCGCCTACAACTCCGCCTTCGACCAAGGCCTCCTTGCTCCCACGTCAACCTTCACGCCCGCCTCGGAAGTACCGGGCGCGGAGATGTACGTTGGTCGAGAGGGATTTAGCGAGTTCCTGCGAGCCTGGACAGGCGAGTTCGTCGACTTGAAGATCTGGCCTGAGAAGATCATCGACGCGGGCGATGACCGTGTCGTGGTAATCATTCGTCAGTCCGCGAGGGGCAGGGGGAGCGGTGCACCGGTCGAGCTTCGGTTCGTCAGCGTCAACACGCTCAGGGACGGACAGATCGTCGATCGACGCCATTACCTCGACGTCGATGAGGCCCTCGAAGCCGTGGGGCTGTCGGAGTAGTAGCCGCCCACCTTTTAGGAGCGCGTGATGAAGGGTGACCACCCTCGCGCCGCGCAAAAACGCCGGGAGACACGTCCTGTTTGTGAGTGTCCCCTTGACTTCCCTCAGATGAGACGCATAGGTTCGCCTTCCACGCTGGCAAAGCAAGGGAGGGATTCATGCGGGGGAGGATCAGCTTCACTGTGGCCGTGGGTATCGCGGCGTTGGCTTTCGCCGCTCCGGCAAACGCCACGCACGTCGCCTGCGGCGGCACGATCACGCAGAGCACGACCCTGGACAGCGATCTCTTGAACTGTCCCGGCGACGGGGTCGTGATCGGCGCCCCGAACATCACCCTCAACCTGAAGGGCCACACGATTGACGGCGATGACACAGGCGGACCCGTGTGTGAGCCCCCGTTCGTGGAGGACAACGGAGTCGAGAACCCTGGCGGTCACGACGGCATCACGATCAGGAATGGCACGGTCCAGGAGTTCGGCACCGGCATCCAGGGGGGCTACGGCCGCAGTCTCATGCGTGACCTCACCATCCGCAGCAACCGCACTTACGGGATAAGCATCGGCAGCTCCTCCGTCGCGGACAGCAAGGACGCGAACAAGATCGAGCGCAACCGCGTCACCGGCAACGGCTGCGGAGGCATAGGGATCTTCGGCGGGGACAACGGTAGGATCGAGCTCAATCTGGTGGCGGACACCCAAGCCGGGGGAGGGATAACCTTCGACGGCTCCAACAACACTCTGATCGCCAGGAACACGGTGTCCGGCAACGCGGGGGAGGCGATAATCGGCTTCGACGCCGACGGTAACAGCATCGCGAGTAACACCGTCTCCGCCAACGGCGATGGGATCGTCCTCCTCGGGTTCCCTGGCTTCGGGTCCTCCGACAACAACGTAGTGGAAAAGAACTCGGCCACCAACGGCGGTGCGGGCGTGGTGATCGAGAGCTCCAGCCACAACGAGGTGAAGAAGAACTCCTTGCACGACAACTTCTTCGTCGGCGTCGTCGTCGTCGGTGGGGACGACAACCGGATCAACGAGAACTCGATCTTGCGCAACGGCGATGGCGCGGAAGGCGGGATTCACCTGGTGTCCAACGACCAGGGGGATGGTTCCACCCGCACCTTGGTTTCGACCAACACGCTGGGACAAAACAGAGGGGACGGCATACTGGTTGATCCCGGCCAAAGCGGGACAGTGATCGACGGAAACCGTTCAGAGAACAACTCGGATGACGGCATCGACGTGGACCACCCCGCGACCACTTTGAGAATGAACACCGCCAACAACAACGGCGATCTCGGGATCGAGGCTGTGGCAGGCGTTACGGACGGAGGCGGCAACAAGGCCCGGGGGAACGGCAATCCGGCGCAGTGCGTGAACGTCAGATGTAAATAACGCTCTAGAGCCAGCCGAGCAGTTCGACCTTCGGTACGGGCTGCTCGGCCCGCTCTAGAGCCATCGCCAGCGCCACCACGGAGTCAATCTGCGCGGAGCGGTGTGCCTTCGGCCACCTGTTCCCCGGCAACGAGGACGAGGCTGTGGCCCTCGCGGATGCCTACGTAGAACGCGAGAACACCGCCGCTCGGAGTGCGCAGGTCGCCGCATGATTTTCCCGCGCCGTTTCCCACGAGCCGTGCGCGCGGCTTGCCAGAGCGCGAAGTGCCGCAATCCGGCCGGTCTTCAAAACCGGCAGGTCGTGGCAACCCCACGGCTGGATGGTTCGATTCCATCGCCGCTCCGTGGAGCGGAATCCGGCAATCTCAAGCGCTCGCCTGAGAGCGAATGTTGCGCACCCGTTTGAGATAGCCGCCCTCGTTGAAAGTCATGAGGAACTTCTCGCAGCTCGAGTCGATGACAAAGGGTTGGTTGGAGGCCATGAATTCCTGGATGGCCCCGCTGGGACCGGTTCCCCAGCGCTCCGGAGCAAACCCCGCCAGCGTGTCTTCAACGATCAGGTAGCAATCCTCGGTCACCAAGGGTCCATAGGCTTTTAGCTCAGCGAGGACGTGGTCGTTGTGATGGTCGGAGTCGAGGATGACCATCACCCTGTCGGTGTCGGAGATCTCTTCCCTCACCCGGTCGACGACCTCGGACGCAACCGAGGATCCCGTTAGATAGACGACACGTGGATGCGTGGGCCGGCCTTCCTTTTGATCGATATCGATGCTGACCACCCGCCCGTTGCCCAGGAGATCGCACATGGAGCCGAGGAAGAGCGCACTTCCTCCGAAGAGAGTGCCGGTTTCGACGATCACGTCCGGCTGCGTACGGAACAAGATCTCCTGGTAGACCCAGAGGTCGAGCGGACACTTTCTAACGGGCGTTCCGAGCCAGCCGGTGCGCTCGTCCCAGACCCGACTCTCGCCGTACTGCACATAAAAAGCCCAGGTGGTCTCGTCCATGCCGCGCATCTTCGCACTTGAGTGCAAGCGGAATGCTGCGCCGACTGGCTCGTCTTCAAAACCGGCAGGGGGTGGCAGCCCCACTCCTGGATGGTTCGATTCCATCGCCGCTCCGTACATCCGGACTCAGGCGTCGGAGTGAGCGTCTTGCTCCGACAGTCCAACGGCTTCGAGGGCTTCGGCTTCGCTGCCGTGGCTGCGAAACCGGACAAGCTTCCCGTTGCGCCACTCACCTACCTGCCAGGTCGCCTGGTTCGACGGAGCGCCACTACCTGCGCCGTGGCCGCGAACACGAACAGGTCGCGACCGTCAGGTCCCCAAGGTCGCGAACCGCGACGGACCTCGACATTCCAGTCGGGAAAGACATCAAGCAAGTTGTTCCACCAGCGGCGGACTCCATCGTGGCGGCGATAGCTGCGCTCGCCCTCCATGGCACCCGCGCGAGGGACGACCTCCACGTCATCGTCCATCAGTGCCAGAAACGCGTCGAGGTCGCGCCGGTTGAACGCGTCGATCGCTCGGTAGTGGAACTCCACGTTCTCCTGCGACATCGTTCGCGCAGTATCGCCCTATCACCGGGCGGCGATCAAGCACCAGTCGGGTACCACCCCACCTGGACGGGTACGGTGCCGTAGACCGCTGGCAAGGCACGTCAAAGGAGGGCTGAGGGTTGGGCGAGAAACTGCGCGCGGGCGACGTCGACATCTATGTCGAACAGGTCGGACACGGGCCGGACGTGCTCCTCCTCGGCGGGCTTAGCGACCCCGCCGAGTCGTGGCAGCCACAGCTCGACGGCGTGTCGGACCGTTACCGACTGATCGCCCCGGACAACCGCGGCGCCGGTCGCACGCCGCTGCCCGAGGCGCCCTTGTCGGTGCCGATGATGGCCGACGATGCGGCCGCGGTGCTGCGCGCGCTCGGCGTACGGCCCGCCCACGTCGCCGGCTTTTCCGGCGGCAGTCTGATCGCGCAGGAGCTGGCACTTCGCCATCCCGAGCTGGTCCGCAGCCTCGTCCTGATGAGCACTTTCGGCCGGGCCGACGCCTACCTCCGCTCCGCGGGCAAGTTCTTCGACTGGCTGGCGGACGTCGCGCCCAGCGCGCGCGCGATGATGGAGGCGTTCTTCCTGTGGATCTACACGCCCCGGGCCCACGAGAACGGCATGGTCGACCAAATCATCGAGGAGGCGCAGGTGTTCCCAAAGGTGTTCCCACGCCCCCCGCCGCGACGGAGTTCCCGTTTGTTAAAGCGGAATGGAGTATCGACCTCGCCTTCTTCAAACCGGCAGGTCGTGGCAACCCACGGCTGGATGGTTCGATTCCATCTCCGCTCCGTGGAGCGGAATCCGGTTCGCCGTGCGGGATTGCGGGCGTTCAATGCGCAAGCCGACGGCTATCTCATCTCCGAACCGCACCAGATGCAGGTCATGGCTTGACGACTACCCCTTGGCCGGTAGGGGCGGTGTAGATCGAAAAACCGAACTCGCTTGCTAGCCGATTCGCGGAATGCCGGGAGTCCTCGTATGAGGAGAACGCGTAGTCGTCGAAGACCATGGCGCCGCCGGGTGACAGCAGCGGCCAGAAGCGCCGCACTGCTGCCTCCTCGGGCTTTGCGGCGTTGAGGTCTATATGGAGGAAGGCGACCTTGTCGATCTCCACGTTGTCCAACGTGTCGGGTATGCGGCCGACAACTAGCTCAACTCCTGGCCATTCGGCAAAGTTCGCTGCTACGGGCTCTGGACCGTCCGCGTAGTACTTGCCCTCTGGGCGATCCGTTGTTTCGAAGGTGTCGAACAGGTAGAACGGCCGATCTTCCCAGCCGAGGAATTCACAGACGGCTGATGCCATGAAGCCGCGAGCGGTGCCGCACTCGACGAAGACACCCTCTGCCGACTTCGCTAACTCGGCGGCCCACAGAATCGTGTGCACCCGCCAGGCAACGCCGTAGTCGAAGGTCCCAGCTCGCACCGCGCGGGCATAGGCGGCTTGGAAGCGTCGATCGTCCATGAACACGGGGACGTGCTTCGTCCGCAGGCCATCTTGATGCCATGTCATGGCTTCGTTCTCGGCGATATGGTCACTTTCAAACCGGCAGCCGGTGGTGACCCCATCGGGGGAAGGTTCGATTCCTTCGCCGCTCCGTTACATGCGGAGTCAGGAGTCGGCGAGAGCGTCTGGCTCCGACAGCCCCACGGCTTCGAGGGCCTGCTTGGGATCGAGGTAGGCCCGAATCGAAATCGTTTTGCCATTCCTGATCTCGGTCACGAGCGCAAAGGGCGTCTCGGTCTCGGCGCCGCTTGCCTTGCCACGTGTGCGGTTGCGGCCGATCGCGACGAGTCGGTCCCCCAGATCCCTGATCTCCGAGATCTCGATGTGGATCTCGCCGAAGGCCTCGTTGAGGTCACGGAGCATCTCGCGGACTCCGTCGTGTCCCCGAAACACCGTCTGTTCCCCTCCGAGCAACGCGTGCAGCGCCGAGTGCCACTCCACCTCGGGATCGAGCTGCTCCAGCAGCGTTTCGACGTCTCCGCGGTTGCCCGCCTCGAGTCCGCGCTTGAAAGCCTCGACGTTCTCCTGCGACATCGCCCACGCAGTATCGCTTTATCACCGGGCGGCGATCAAGGACCCACCTATCGCGCTAAGGCACGAAGATGCCCTGCGTCGCGAAAAGCGTGTTGTCCTCGACCGTGTCCGCGTCGGAGTCCTGCCCGCCGTCGTAGACAGCGACCCGTTCGAGCTCCCAGATCGCACGTTTGGACTCCCTGACGGCTCCCGGAAGGACCGCGTTGGCGGAGGTGATGAGGTTGCAATTGCTGCCGTCCGCACCGGGGGTGGCGGTACACGGAACAGTGATCGGAATCGTCCAGTCGGAGACCGTCGCGGCCTTGGTCGCCGAGGGACCGTTGAACTTGTCGGTGATGCGAGCACCGAGCACCGCCCGAAGTTCGCCGGTGTAATCCGAGAGGTCGCCCTGGGTCCGCACGTCTTTAAGGGTGTGAGCGATCCGGAAGTCGGCTTCGTTTGCAGGTGTGGCAGGGTTGCCCACGATGACGTCGAGCCGTACCTTGCCGGCGGACAGCGGCGGCCGGCCGTTGGCGTCGGCAGTGCCAACCGTGATAAAGCGTGAGGTCTGTGCCGGGGAGCCACAGGCGGGGTGGGCGAGCGGCGAGCCGTGGGTGCTGTCGGGCGCGGTGCAGCGCTCGTAGGAGGGCACGAGCGATACGCGCAACGGCGCGGCGCCGCTGGGACGCGCGTAACCACCCGAGGCGCCATGGCAGACACCCGTGCCGGAATCGCTGAAGGTCTTGCCGGCTTCTGGCACGAACAGCCACTCGTACCTGCCGGGGCGCAGCGCGAGCTCGAGCACACCATACGTGCCGGCCTGTCGAACTTCGCTATTCGCTCGCGGCGGGCCCATCGGGTGGACGTTCTTCCCGCCTGTCCCGACCACGAACTCCCGGATGCCGCGGGCCGCGTCAGCGGTGCCGTTCGGATCCTGCGGACCGAAGCGCTCATAGCTGTGCTCGTGGCCATTCAGCACGAGATCGGCGCCGGCGGCGTAGAGCTCGGTCCAGAACGGCTGGACGGTCGGGTCGTTGCCGTGCTGCATTCCTGACGTGAAGCGCGCATGGTGCCAGTAGGCGAGAACGCACTTTCCGCCCGCATTCGCGGCCAGGTCAGACCGCAACCACGACACCTGGCCCGGGTCCACGTTGTTCGAGTCGAGGGAAATCAGGTGCCACGACCCGATGTCGTAGGAGTAGTAGCGACCAGGCGCGCGAGACCCGAAGTACGCCGAGTAGCCCGATGAGAAGGGGTCGTGGTTGCCGGGTGCAGGCGATGTGATCCCTTTGACGCGCCCCCAGGTCGGGTCGTAGTAGGTCTGGAAGTCCGAGAGCTCTCCGAACTCGTACTGCGCGTCGCCGAGCGTAAGCACCCGCGAGAGCCCCTGGCCGACCAGCAGGTCCGAGGTTGCCTTGTCCCGGCAGTTCGTGGCGCCGTCAGGCCCTTGGGGACAAGACATGTCGCCGGCCGCCGCGATGACGGGGTCCGGGCCCGGCAGGCGCGCCGCATGGCTGGACCCTGACACCGGCAAGAGTGCGAGCAACGTCGCACCAAACACGACCACAAGCCGGCCGACGAGCCGCTTCCGGGTCAGCTTGGAGAATGCAAAATCGCCTGGAAATCTGCGCCAATCGCCCACCCACTACACCTACCATCACGGCACGGGCGCAGCAACTTATCCGGCGACGCTCGTCAGCTCTTGTCGAGCTCTTCCCGGCCTTCCTCGGCCCGCTGCTCGTGGAACGCAGCTGAGCGCTGGGCCTGCGCGGCCTTACCTTCGAGCTCGGCGGCACTGGCCGCGTGCTTTTCCGCCTCTCGGCGCTCCGCCTCTGCCCGCTGCGCCGCCTCCTCTGCGGCGGTCGAGCGCGACTCGGCCTCTTCACGGTGGCCGCTCACCTCGCGGCCGAGACGGGCACGATGCTGCTCACGCACTTGGCGCCGCGCCTCCATGCGGGGCCGAAGCAGTAGGAACACCAAGCCCAGAGCCACCACGACAGCGGCGACGATCAAGATCACGGCGGCGGTGGACACGTAGTGATGGTTCCCGCCTCGGCGCGGAACTAACCAGGTTGCCTGCGCGCGGCTCGCCGGAAGAGCCAAGCCGATCCGATGAAGAGCGCGACGAAGAGCCCGTTCAGCCCGAGGATCTCGGAGACGGAGCTGATCGGAGCCTCGTGCTTTCCGGCGATGAGCGCGATCACGGCGACCAGCGCCTGGGCGAGTGCCATAGCGAGCAACGCGCGTGCCATTCCATCTGGCTGGAAGCGCGCGAAGCCGGCGCCGATGATTCCGACGGCGAGCACGCCGGCATACATCAGGTCGGCGCGATCGCCCGTCTCCCCGATGACACCGACGGCGAGGACCAACCAGACGAGTGAGAGCGCTGCCGCGAGCGCAACACCGACGGCGGCTCGGTAGGAAGTACTGCCCGCTCTCCTCGCTGCCACCTGATACGCAAGCCCCGTCCCCATCAAGAGCGCGCCGGCGGCAGCAAAATCGATCGGTCCCCAAACGACTTCATCGGTAATCAGCATCGCGAGCAGCGGCAGCAGCAATATGAACGCTGTCGCGAGCACAATGCCGACAGCGGATCGGTACACGGTCTTGCGCCTGGTCATCCATGAAGCGTCAGCGGCGAGACCCCGGACCATCCGGGACAAGATGCTGAGGGCGATCCGCCGGTCGCTGGTCCCACGGGCCCGTTCGTGGGCGATGTGGTCGTGGACGTCGGCATCGATCTCGTCGATCCGACGGTCGGCGATCGGACCGGGCAGGTCGCGGGTGTAGAACCGCACCCACCGTGCCACCAGTTCGGCCATGCGCGCCGGTGTCATACAGGCTCCGAGGCGACTCGCGCGAAACGTCCGGTGGCCCGATCGGCGTCGTCGGTAAGGGTTTGCTCGGCAACACGGGCGCCCTCCTTGGTGAGCTCGTACAGTCGCCGGCGCGGTCGTCCCTCAGCCGCTGCTGCGTCCTCCCACCGAGAGGTGAGCAGACCGAAATCCTCGAGCCGGCCCAAGGCCTTGTACAAGGTTCCGTGGCCCGTCAGGGAACGTGACCCGGTCTGCTCCCGCATGGTCTGGGCGAGGCCGAATCCGTGGAAGGTGGCTTGCTCCGAGCGCAGCAACAAGAGCGCGCCCTCGAGGATCTCGGTCTCCAGAGGCAGCAGGGTTCCAGGCTTGCGCCGCGGCATGATCGCAATAATAGGAAGATATCTTCCTATCGTCAAGGTGGTTGGATTCCATTGCCCAGATGACCATCACGTTCACAATCGGTCCCCCGTGTTACGCCAGAGCTTCAAGACCCACCTGACGTTCTACCTGCTTGTCAACGCCCTCATGATCGGCATCTGGGCGGCGAGCGGCGGCGGGTATTTCTGGCCGGTATGGGTCATCCTCGGCTGGGGGATCGGCCTTGCGGCCCACGCGTCGCCGCTGTTCGCGGGCAGTTCGCAGCGGCAGGCAACGCCCGGCAGCGAGGCGACCGCGCCCCATCTCCGCGACGCTCCCACATCGGTTCACGCAATGGCATCGAGCGTGGGATCGGAGCGCCCCAGCCTGCGCCCCGCCACCGCGCCGGACGGCACCGTCACGATCCTCTTCACCGACATCGAAGGCTCGACTCGGCTGAACGAGCGCCTCGGCGACGTGCAGTGGTTGGAGCTACTCCGCGCACATCACGTGATCGTGCGGGAGCTAGTGCATCAGCATGGGGGCTTCGAGGTGAAGGCCCAGGGCGACGGGTTCATGATCGCGTTTCCCAGCGCACGTCGGGCTGTTCAGTGTGCCTGCGCAATCCAGGAAGCAATCGACTCTCAACTCGGCGACCACGCCGACACGCCGATCCGACTGCGTATCGGGCTGCACACCGGAGAGGCGATCAGGGAGGAGTCCGATTTCTACGGCAAGAACATCGTCCTGGCTGCACGCATCGCCGGCCGGGCCCGTGGCGGCGAGATACTTGCGTCCTCTGTCGTCAAGGAGTTGACAGAGAGCGCCGGCGACCTCCACTTCGAGAACGAGCGCGAACTGGAGCTCGACGGACTCGCCGGCACGCACACCGTTTACAGAGTGCACTAGTGGCGAACTTCAGGGCAAACGTGCGATGAGTTTCATCTCCCGAGGCTTCGGCGGCCGCCGCCGCGTTCCCGAAGAGCTTGCTGACCGCGTTCCGCCTGGTCAGTACGTGGAGCCGGGCTTTCCGGTGCTGACCGCGGGCCCGACGCCCGACATCGAGCGCGACGACTGGGGCCTGCGGATCGACGGGATGGTCGCGCAGGAGAAGGCGTGGACCGCGCAGGAGTTCCGCGCGCTCCCCTTCGAGACCGTTCCCTGCGACATCCACTGCGTCACCAAGTGGTCGAAGCTCGGCACCAGCTTCGGCGGCGTCTCGGTGGACACTCTGTTCGAAGAGGTCGAGCCGCTCGGCGAGTACGTGATGGCGTATTCGTACGGCTCGTACACGACCAACCTCTCACTCGAGGACCTGACCGACGGGAAAGCCTGGGTCGTGACCGAGCACGAGGGCGAGCCCCTCCCACGCGAGCACGGCGGCCCCGCCCGGCTGCTGGTACCGCACCTCTACTTCTGGAAGAGCGCGAAGTGGATCGCGGGCCTGCGAGTCATGGATCACGACGAGCCCGGTTTCTGGGAGACCAACGGCTACCACAACCGCGGCGATCCCTGGAAGGAGGAGCGGTATTGGACGGACTGACGCCCGTCGCGGTACGCGCTCCCGGCCGGTGGCAGCTCGCCACCGTCGCGAGCATCAAGCAGGAGACACCGCACGTCAAGTCGTTCCGGCTGGCGCTGCCGATGTGGATGCCGCACCTGCCGGGCCAGCACTACGACGTCCGCCTCACCGCACCCGACGGATATCGCGCCCAGCGGTCCTACTCCGTCGCCTCCTCCCCGCTGGACGCGGGCGAGATCGAGCTGACGATCGATCGCCTCGACGAGGGCGAGGTGTCGCCCTACTTCCACGACGTCGTGGCGACCGGCGATCAGGTCGAGGTTCGCGGTCCCTTCGCGTCGTACTTCGTATGGCGCGGCGAGCACCCCGTGCTGCTGGTCGGCGGCGGATCCGGCGTGGTGCCCCTGATGGCAATCCTGCGACACCGTCGCCGCACGATGCCCGACCTGCCGATGTACCTGGTCTACTCGGTGCGTTCGGCCGGCGACGTGATCTACGCGGACGAACTTGGCGACGACACGACCTTGACCTACACGCGCGAGGCCCCGCCGGGCTGGACCGGGCACACGGGACGGATCGACGCCGCCCTGCTGGGAGCGGCGGACATCGGCGCCGCGACCGCCTTCGTCTGCGGTTCCAACGGTTTCGTGGAATCGGCCACCGGCCTGTTGCTGGAGGCCGGATTCGACCCCGCGCAGGTCAAGACGGAGCGCTTCGGCCCGACCGGATGACCGTCATCCGTCGGCGGGAGCCTTGGTCGCGCTGACCCGCTCCCCGACCGTGTCGAAACCGAGCCGGCCGTAGAGTCCCTGCGGCCAGTCATCGGCATCGGCGCACAGGAAGAGCAGGCGGTCAGACGGCACGCGGTCGAGCACTCCCTCGAGCAATGCACGGCCCAGTCCGCTCCCGCGCCTGTCCGGCAGCACGCCGACGCCATCGATCTCGGTGATCCCGTGGTCGTCGTACACCCGGCACCACCCGATCACGCGCTCGTCCTCGACGATCCCGATCCGCGACGCGGTCGCGGCCGCCCCCTCCCAGCGCTCGTTCTGAGCGACCAGCTGCCGGCGGATCGCAGGATCGCGGCCGTACGGCTCCGACGCGAGGAACCGGTCCTCGGCCGGCGTGAGCTCGTCCCAGCTGAGCTCTCGAACGACCGCGCGAACAGCCGCCTTACGGTCCGGCGCTCGCCGCCGGACCATCACCAGGTCGCGTTCGACACCCCACCCGGCCGCACTCGTGAGGGGCGCGAGCGCATCGTCCGACCCGGCGCCGTCCATCCTCAGCTTTCGGTGCCTCAGGCCCGCCGCACCCTGCAAGTGCTCGGATGCCTCCATGAGCCGTGCGACCGTCTCGCGGTCGGCACCCTGCGGCGCCCACACCAGGTTCAGGTCCCAGACATCGGGCAGCGACGGGCAGAACACGGCGAGTCCACCGGTGACCTCGGAGATAGGCTCCACACGCTCGACAGCCCGCAACAGCTGGGTGCGCTTGAAGTCGAGAACCGTCGCCAGCGCCTCGCGGTTTCCAGCCATGCTGCAAAGTTAGCCAGATGAAAACCGAAGACGCTGTCAACTTCGAGTTCGGCGACCCCGGCCAGCCACAGGTCTCCTACCTGATCTGCTCGGTCCCGCGCACGGGCAGCACGCTCCTGTGCGACCTCCTGTTCAGCACGGGTGTCGCCGGCGCACCGACCGAGCTGTTCCATCCCGACTACATGCGAAGGCTCAGGCGGCGCTGGGGAGCCGACACGACAGAGGGTTACGTGCAACAGCTGCTCGCCCGCAAGACGGGGCCGAACGGCGTTTTCGGCGTGAAGGCCCACTGGGGCCAGTATCAACCGCTCTTCGAGCAGACGGACCCGCGCGAGGTGCTCCCGCACCTGAGGCTGATCCTCATGACCAGGCGCGACCGTCTCCGACAGGCCGTGTCCTGGGTGCGCGCGCTCCAGACCCTGCGCTGGCATTCGACTCACCCCGAGCAGACGGATAGGCCGCCCGAATTCGACCCCGAGCACATCACTCGCAAGCTCGCCCGCATCGGCCGCGAGGAGGACGAGTGGCGGGCTGTGTTCGAGCGTTACGGGATCGAGCCCCATGGCATCGTGTACGAGGACCTCGTCGCCGATCCCGCCCGCATACTGCGCGAAGCGCTGGAGTTCGTCGGGATCGAGGTTCCCACGAGCCTCGAGTCCGCCCAGCCGACGCTCGAGCGCCAGGCGGACGAGCTTTCCGAGCAGTGGGTCGAGCGCTATCTTGCGGAGAGCGCTCATACTTAACGCGATGAACGCCATGGAAAGCCAGCAGATCGAGCTGCACGGCCACTGCGTCAACTACCGGATCGCGGGCGAGGGGCCGCTGATCGTCCTGGTCCACGGGATCACGTCGACGTCCGAGTGCTGGCGCGAGGTGATGCCGTGGCTCGCCGACGACTTCACCGTCCTGGCCCCCGACCTGCTTGGGCACGGAGAATCGGCCAAGCCGCGCGGCGACTACTCCCTGGGCGCATACGCAAGCGGCATCCGCGACCTGATCGTGGCCCTCGGGTTCGAGCGCGGCACATTCCTCGGGCATTCGCTGGGCGGCGGCGTGGCGATGCAGCTGGCCTACCAGTTCCCGGAGCGGTGCGAGCGCATGGTGCTCGTCTCCAGCGGCGGCCTCGGGCCGGAGGTGCATCTGCTGCTCCGCGCGGCCGCGCTGCCGGGCTCCGAGTGGGTCTTGCCCGTGATCGCCGGACCCGGCGCACGCGACGTCGGTCGCGCGATCGGCCGGCTGCTCGCACGCGTGGGCGTCCGGCCGACGCCGGACCTGACGGAGTTTGCACGGGGCTACGGCTCGCTGGCCGATTCGGAGGCGCGCTCGGCCTTCATCCACACGCTGCGCGGCGTGATCGACCCGGCGGGTCAGCGGGTCAGCGCGCGCGACCGCCTCTACCTCGCGGCCGAGGTCCCCTCACTGCTCATGTGGGGCGAGCACGACCGCATCATCCCGATCGAGCACGGCCGCCGGGCTCATGCAGAGATGCCGGGCAGCCGCTTCGTCGCGATACCGGAGGCCGGGCACTTTCCACAACTCGACCAACCGCGGCGGTTCGTCGAAGGGCTGGTCGAGTTCATGCGGGACACGTCACCGTCCGAGGTGAACGCCGACGACCTGCGCAGACGGCTGCTGGCAGGCGCGCCGGGCTAAGAGCCTCTAAGTCTCACCCGGTCGTAGGTGAGTGACAGACACGCCGTACCGCTCCGCCAGCCGCGCGGCGATCAGTGACCGGTGGCACGCCTCGGGATCGGCCTCGACGCAGAAGAGCGCGCTTGAGCCGCCGGCGGGCAGGCTCGCGACGATGGGCCCGAGGTCGACACCATCGAGAATCTCCTTCGTGTAGCGCTCGATGTATGCCGGTGCCAGCTCGACCCGTGAGCGTTTGCCGACTCCGAGCCGCTCGTCCTCGCGGTATTGGAGCCGGCGTAGCTCCGTGGTCGGGGCAAGCTCCTTGTGGTGGCGGTACTCGATCCCGGCCGCGGCCAGCGAGGCTTGCACGCGCCCCGCGTTTGCCCAGGCATATTGAGGCCCGCGCACGCCGCGGCGCTGGCGCACGTCGATGAGCTGGCGCACATTCCCCGTGCGCAGGGCGGCGAGGAACCCCTCCGATGTGAACCCGTACACACCGATGGTGCTGACACCCGGCATGGCGGGATCCTGACAAACCGTGGTACAAGGAGCACCACCTATGGCCACGGCTCCCGCCCCCCGCGTCCATAACGGTCCTCCGCCCGCACGCCTTCGGACCCTCGTCGATCGCTTCGACCTGTCGGCCTTCGACCTTCCCGGGTCGAGCGCGGTGATTCGCCTGTCGGACCCCGACGGCCAGAGCTGGGACGTGGCCGTCGACCGGACGGGCGCCCGTCTCACCGGGCCGGGAAAGGGCCAGGCCGACGCCGTGCTGAGCGCCGACGACGAGACCTGGGACCGCCTGGGCCGCGACGTGACGAGCGGCATGCGCGCGTTCCGTGCCGGCCGGCTTCAGGTGCGGCGCAACCTGCACCTGGGCGTCGGCTTTCTCGCGGCAACGTCTCCCGACACGGGTCCGGGCCGGTTCCGGTTCTCGCGGGTGCGCACCAAGGCCGGCGAGTTCTCGACGATCGAGGCTGGGACGGGTGAGCCGGTGATCATGCTGCACGGCCTCGGGGGGACGAAGGCGTCGTTCCTGCCGAGCGTCGCCGCGCTCGCGGGATCCTTCCGGATCATCGCGGTCGACATGCTCGGCTTCGGTGACTCGAGCAAGCCGCTCGGCGCGTCATATGGCCCGGCCTTCCAGGCAGATGCTGTCGCGAAGCTGCTCGACGCGCTGGAGCTCGACCGGGCCCACGTCGTCGGGCACAGCTACGGCGGTCGATGTGCGCTGGAGCTGGGGTTCCGTCATCCGGATCGAACGCAGGGCCTCGTTTTGATGACGCCCGCCATGGCCTGGCTGCGTGGACGGCAGTGGGCGCCATACCTGCGGTTCGTGCGGCCGGAGCTGGGCCTCTTCCAGATCGCACCGCGGGGACTGGTCGAGGCGTTCATGAAATGGGCGCTGCCGGCAGCCGACACGCCGTGGGCCGCGTCGGCGATCGACGAGTTCGTCCGCATCTTCAGCATGGCCCGCGGCCGCGCGGCCTTTTACGCCGCACTGCGCCACATCTATCTCGACGAACCGCACGGCGACAAAGGATTCTGGACTCAGCTCGAGACGCTGGCGCCCGAGTCCCTGTTCATCTGGGGCCGGCGCGACCGGTTCGTTTCGACCGCGTTCATGAAGCATGTCGAGCGCGCGCTCCCGGCGGCCCAGCACGTGGAACTCGACTGCGGTCACATTCCGCAGATCGAGCGGCCCCGCCAGACTCACGCGGCGATCGCGGAGTTCCTGCGCGCGCAGTCTGGCTGATTCTTTCCAGCTTCTTGCGAGTTCACGGGCCACCCGGTCCTCCCGCGCGCGTAGGCTGAGCGAGATGGATCCCTTCCGCGACCGCGCACTCGCGCTGGCCACCCGCATCGAGACCGATCCGTCGGCGTCGGTCGACGGCGAGCTCGAGGAGCTGCGCGACCTGTGGCGCGCGCTGGACGGCCCGGCCCGCGCGGACGCAGCCGACGCCGCGCAGGCGCTGGCCGCCGCGCAGGCCGCCCGGGAAGAGCGCGAGGCGCAGCTCGCGCTCAAGGGCCTCGACCGGATCGACGTCGAGGCGCCGCTGCGACCCTACGAGGGAGCGCGCGACCCCGATTCGCTGCTCGCTCACTTCGGCTACGCGCAATTCCGCCCCGGGCAGCGCGAGGCCGTGGAGGCCACGCTTGCCGGCCGTGACAGCCTCGTCGTGATGCCGACCGGCGGCGGCAAGAGCCTCTGCTACCAGCTTCCGGGTATAGCGACCGCCAACCTCACGATCGTCGTCTCGCCGCTGATCGCGCTGATGGCAGACCAGTACCGCCGGCTGATCCTCGGCGGGCATCCTGCCGCAATGATCGCGTCGGGGATGGAGGAGGACGCCGTCGCCTCGGCGCTTCGCTCCGTGCGCAGCGGAGAGGCCCGGCTCGTCTTCTGCTCGCCCGGAGCGCTTCGCGTCCTCGTCGTTCCTGGCCGCGCTGTCGGCGCGCGCCGTCGACCTGTTCGTCGTCGACGAGGCACACTGCGTGTCGGAGTGGGGGCACGACTTCCGCCCGGACTACCTGCGGCTGCGCGGCGCGATCGACCGGCTCGGATCCCCGACGGTGATGGCGTGCACGGCAACCGCGACGGAACAGGTGGCGGAGGAGATCCGCACGCGGCTCGGGCTGCGCGAGCCGTTCGTCGTGCGCTCCGGCTTCGACCGGCCAAACCTGTCCTTCGACGTGGTCGCGCTGGAGGGCAAAGGATCCAAGGCACGCAAGCAGATGCTGCTGTCCGCTGCGCTCGCAGATCCCGCCCACCGGCCGTCGATCGTCTACTGCGGCACCCGCAGGGACGTCGAGGACGTCACCGAGCGCCTGCGAGCCGAGCACCTGCAGGCCGTCGGTTACCACGCCGGCATGGCGGCCGACGAGCGAGCCGCGGCGCAACACCGCTTCATGGAAGGCGACGCGGACGTGGTCGTCGCCACGAACGCCTTCGGCATGGGAGTCGACAAGGCGGACGTCCGCTCCGTCATCCACTGGGCGATCCCCAAAAGCGTCGAGGCCTACTACCAGGAGGCCGGGCGTGGGGGGCGCGACGGCAAGCCGGCCCGGGCGATCCTGCTGGCGATGCGGGCGGACCTCGGCCGCCTGATCAACTTCATCGAGCG
This sequence comes from uncultured Solirubrobacterales bacterium, assembly GCA_963762195.1. Lineage (GTDB taxonomy): Bacteria > Actinomycetota > Thermoleophilia > Solirubrobacterales > JBBDJG01 > DASRIA01. Next base: position 26,853 of record CAVXJX010000003.1, read on the forward strand.
CGACCGCGTGGAGCCTGAGGAGGTGATGCGCTACGCACAGCGTCTGCGCGACACGGCCGACGGCGGCGCGGTCGTGATCGACATCCCGCGCGAGGACCGCGCGCGCATCTCGCTCGGCATCGCCGAGCGCGCGGGAATGTGCACGCTCGAGCCCGCTCCGGGTGGCCGCGTCCAGGTCACGTTCTCCGATACGGGGAACGGTGCACGGGTGCCGGCGGTCTGCAAGGTCGCACGTGACCGGGGCTGGCGCGCCTACCGCGCGGTCGAGGCGTTCGTCTCGCCCGATGCGGCGTGCCGGCGCCGGGCTCTCCTCGACCACTTCGGCGACTCACGGCCTGGTACGCCCACCGGCCGGTGCTGCGACGTGTGCGACCCGGGGACGCTCGACCTACCCGACCCGGAGTCCCTGAACCCGGCGCGGGCTCGCCCCAAGACCCAGGCGGCGACAACGGTGAGCCCGGCGGACGAGGCGTTGCTGTCCGCGTTGAAGACGTGGCGTACCCGGGCAAGCGACGGCAAACCTGCCTACACCGTGGCTCACAACAGCACGCTCGAGTCGATCGCCGCGCTGAAACCCGCCACGGTCGACGACCTGGCGGCGATCAAGGGAGTCGGGCCGACCTTCGTCGAGCGCCACGGCGAGCAGGTGCTACTGCTCGTAGCTCAGCAGCGCGTGGACGTCGTAGCCGGCAAGTAGCTCCCGGGGCGCCAGGAACGCAAGCTCGACCACGAACGAGCAGCCGACGACCTGGCCGCCGAGCTGTTCGACGAGATCGATCTTCGCCTTCGCCGTGCCGCCGGTCGCGAGCACGTCGTCGTGGATCAGCACCCGCGTGCCTCCCTGCAAATGCGTCGGCGTGCAATTGCAGCTCGTCGAGGCCGTACTCGAGCCCGTACTGCACGCTGATCGTCTCGGCCGGCAGCTTGCCCGGCTTGCGCGCCGGCACGAACCCGACACCGAGCTCACGCGCCAAAGCTCCGCCGAAGATGAACCCGCGCGCCTCCGCGGCCACGATCAGGCCCACGTCGAGCGGCCGGGCATGCTCGGCCAGCAGGCGCACGGCCGCATCGAAGGCCCGCGGCTCGACGAGCAGCGGAGTGATGTCCTTGAAGACGATTCCGGGCTTCGGAAAGTCGGGCACGTCGCGGATGTAGTCGCGCAGGTCCATCGGCTCGCGCTATGAATCGAAGCGGTACACGGTGCCCGGCGGCGACGGCGCGCGCCCGGCGAGCTTCGGCACCGCCGCGCCCAGCACGCTGAGCGAACACCTCCGAGCTCGCCTCGATCAGCCGCAGCAACTCGGCAAGGGGCGTCGCCTCGTCCTGCACGCCGTTCGCGTAGTCCGTCGCGTATCCGATCAGCGCGTAGGGAAGCTCGGCCTCGCCGCACAGGACGGTCTCCGGTCCTGCGGTCTGACTGACCGCAGTGACACCGGCGAGCGCCAGCGATCTGATCTCCGCGCGAGTGTTGAAACGGGGTCCGTCCACGTGGCCGTAGCAACCGCCGTCACGATGTGCCACGCCCGCGTCGCCACATGCTTCGAGCAACACGGAGCGCACCTGCTCAGAGAACGGGCCCTCGAAGATCCAGTGGCCGCGCAGCGGATCGCCGGGCGAGTCGTAGAAGCTGCAGAGCGTCCCGTCGGGGAGCCGGTTGGCGAGGAAGTGCAGGTCGTCGAACACGACGAGCGACCCGAGGGGCAGCGTGGGGTCGACCGCCCCGCAGACCGTCACGGCGATGACGCAATCGGCGCCCATCTCCTTGAGCGCGGCGATGTTGGCGCGGTGGGTCACCTGGCTGGACAGGAGCCTGTGCCCTTCTCCATGGCGGGAGACGTGCAGCACGTCGGTCTCGCCGACTCGTCCCTGCGCGACGCGCGTCTCGCCGAAGGGCGTGGAGACCGGCTCGGGTGCCGCCGCGTCGAGTCCCGGCAGCACGTACGTGCCCGTCCCGGTGATGATCCCGACCCTCATTTTGGGGTCTGCTGCGCGTCGCCCAGGGTCGCGGGAGTGATCGCCGCGCCGCCACGCAGCGCCCGCCGGATGACCCCAGGTGCGACCGCGCGCAGCGCGCCGGCCAGTGCGTACGGCCGCGGGACGAAGCGCTCGGCCTTGCCACCCGGGCCGGCCTGCAGGATCGCCTCGGCAACCTTCTCCGGAGAGGAAACGAGCCACCGGGTGCGCGCGCTCTCCACCAGCTCGCGCTGCGGGAAGCCCTCGGTCGCGACGAAGCCCGGCAGGACGATCCCCACGTGCACACCATGTGCGGCCTCTTCGAGGTGCAGCGCGTCGCTCCAGCCGCAGAGCGCGAACTTGCTCGCCGAATAGCCGCCGGAATTACCGCGCGCCACACGCCCCGCGGTGCTCGCCACGTTGACGATCGCGCTCGGGGCCGAACGTCGCAGGATCGGCAACAACGCCTCCGTGAGCCGCACCGTGGCGTCGAAGTTCAGCGCCATGTGCCGGCGCACGTTCTCCCAGCCCGTGTCGCCGAACTCTCCGCGCCATGCGGCGCCGGCGTTGTTGACCAGCAGGTCGAGCCGGCCGTGCCGCTCCTCGACGACCGCGGCGACGCGCGCAGGGGCTTCGTCGGCGAGCAGGTCCGCCGCGATCACGGTCGCGTCCCCGAGCTCCGCCGCCAGCGCGCGCAGGCGATCCTCGCGTCGCGCGACGAGGATCAGCCGTGCACCGGGCTCACGCGCGAGGCGGCGCGCGGTCGCCGCGCCGATACCGCTGGATGCACCGGTCACCAGAGCGATCATGGCGGCATCGTATGCGTCGACCTGCGCCGGGGTGTGTCAGCGGCGGGTGGCGGCCCACTCGGCGCGCGGCGGCACCTGTTCGCCCACGAGCTGGAGAAAGGAGTACGCGCCGGATTCGCCGAGACAGCGGAAGCGGCTCGTGAGGTCCCTCACGGCCTCGTCGAAGCCCGAGTGCGAGCGCAGGTAGTTACCAAAGCCGCCATGCTCGCGGTCAATGGTCACGATCTCGGCAGCGTTGTCGATCGTCGCCTCAATCTTGGTGCGGCTGCGCATCATGCGCGCGTCCGACATCAAGCGCTCGACCGTCTCGGGTGTGAACGATGCGACACGTGCCGGGTCGAAACCGTGGAACGCCGCCCGCAGGCCGCCCCACCGCGCCTCGACCACACCCCAGCTGATCCCGGACTTGAAAACCGCCTTGCTCAGCACCTCGAAGTAGTCACTCAGGCTCTGAGGACTGGTGTTCGTGGGTGCCTTCCCGGGCAAGCGCTCCTCCATCGTGGTCCGCGCAATGTAATGAATCCTTAACCGTCACTTCATCTGAACTCTCCGCAACCCGGGCACGCTCAAAGCGTTTCAGTGGGTGGAGGAGCCCCTAATGAGGAGGATTCGAGTGTTGCGCAAAAGGCTGATCACCTTCGTCGCGGTCGCCGCCGGCGTGCTGGCTGTGACGAGTGCCGCGTACGCCGCGGTCACCGTCACCATCAGCGCCACGATGAAGCCGAGCACGGCGAACAAGCCGTCGGGCCTGTACGTGGACATCAAATCGAGCGATCCGGCGGCCGCACAGCCGCCGATCATGAACCGCATCGTGATCCAGTTCGACAAGGGCGGGAAGTTCGACGCCAAGCGGTTCAAGCGATGCCAGCTCGCCAAGTTGCAGGCCCGCGGACCCAACGGCTGCCCTTCGGGCTCGAAGATCGGCACCGGCAACGGGATCGGCATGGCAAAGCCCGTCGTGACAGACCCGGTGAACGGCAAGCTGACGCTGTTCAACGGTTCCCGGACCGGCGGCAAGGACACGGTGTACGTGTACGTGTTCCCCGACCTCGGACCGACGTTCGTGTCGGTCGGCAAGATCAGCAAGAAGAGCGGACGCTACACGCTCGACTTCGACATCCCCCCGATCAAGACACTCCCGAGCGCACCTGACGCGTCGGTTGTCTCCGTAAAGACGAAGACGCCGGTCAAGCGGGTCACCAAGAGGTCCGGCAAGCGCAAGAAGAAGTACTACCTGATCACGGCGCCCAAGGTCTGCAGCGGCGGCACGTGGAAGGGCACCGGGACCTTTTACTTCACCACCGGCGAGACGAAGACAGTGCCGTTCAGCCAGAAATGTAAGAAGCGGTAGTCCTTCCCCCGCAACCGCTTCACGCACCGGCCGGCCCGTTCTCCTGAGCGGGCCGACTGCGTTTTGCTAGTCGTCGCCGCCGCGTCCGCGTCCGCGCCCGCGGCCCTTGCCGCTGCTGTCACTGCCGCTGCCGCTGTTGTCTTCACGGCCCCGGTCGCCGCCGGACTCGTTCGTGACCGTCGGCGTCGTGGTGGTCGGGGTTGGGGGGTTGGTCGGAGTGGTCCGCGCAGCCTGCCGCCGCTGCCGTGCCCTGCGCGCGCGGCGCGCTGCGAGCCGCCGATCGGCGCGTCGCTGCGCGGCGCGGCGGTCGGCGCTCTCACGTGCACCGGGGGGAGCAAGTGCCTCCTCCGCCTCCAGCCGGTTCGCGGACAGGCCGATCGAGTCCTCGGAGACCGCGTTGGCTGCCAGGCCGACCCCGACTGCCAGCGCCAGGCCTGCGATCGCGAGCGCGATTGTGCGAGCTGTCCCCTTGCCGAGCATGGATTCGATGCTAGCCGCGGCCGGGTAAGGCCTCGTCCAGTTCCTGGTCATGCGTTGGTAAAGCGGGGCCGGCAGGGAAGCGCACCACGGCTTGCGCTCCACCGTCGTCCCGGTTGCGAAGCGTCGCCGTGCCGCCCCAGCGCTCGGCGAGCGCGAGCACGATCGCGAGGCCGAGCCCCGAACCCGCAGCATGCGACCCGGACGCGCTGCCGCGGTAGAAGCGCTCGAACACGCGCTGCTCCTCGCCGGCGGGGAGGCCTGGGCCGCGGTCGCTGACCGTGATGCACGCCAGCTCGCCGTCGAGATGCGTCTGCACCTCGATTGCGGTGCCGGCGGGCGAGTACTCGACCGCGTTCTCGATCAGGTTGTCGATCACGATGGCAAGGTCCTCGCGTGCCACCCGGGCAGCCACGGCAGGGTTGCGTTCGACGACGAGCCGCTGGTCCTTTCGAGCGGCGGGTCCAGCCCAGCGCTCAGCCGCGGCGTCGAGCTCCGGCGCCAGCGCAAGCGGTGCGGCCGGGGCAGGGCGCGTGCGCTCGCGGGCGAGCACAAGGAGCCCATTCAGCAGGCCGGCCAGCCGCTCGGTCTCATGCTCCGCTGCTTCGAGCTCGCGCCGCACGCCCGGATCCTCGGACTTGATCGCGGCCGCCTCCAGGCGCAGCCGTAGCCCGGTCAGCGGTGTGCGCAACTGATGCGAGGCGTTCGCCACGAACTCCCGCTGGGAAACGACGGCGTGCGCAAGCCGCCCGGTCATGTCGTTGAACGCCGCGGCCACCTCTTTTTGCTCCTGCGAGCCCTCCACTTCCGCGCGCTCGTCGAGGTTGCCTGCCGCGATCCGGCGCGCGGTCGCCGCCAAGCCGCGCATGGGCCGCGCAATCGAACCGGCCAGGACCCAGGCGAGCCCAAGTCCCAGCAGCAGCACGACGGCGCCGATGGCGATCAGCGCGGCGATGTCGTTGCGGACCTCGGACTGCACCTCCGCGACGCTTTGGGTGAGACGCACCGCGCCGACGGAGCGGCCCTCGCGCACGAGCGGCACCGCGGTGAACAACAGATCCTCGTCCAGGGAATCGCTGTGGCGGGTGCCCTGCGAGGTGCGTCCGCCGAGCGCGGCGGAAACCTCGGGCCGGCTCGCGTAGTCGGCTCCCCGCAACCCCGTGCCCGCAGAGTCGGCCACCAGGCGGCCGTCGCGGTCCGTGACGATCACCCGCCCGCCGAGATCGCGCGCGGCGGTGCGCAGGAGGTTCTGCAGCTCACGCGGGCGGGTCAGGCGACCGGCCGCGCTGTCCGCCACGATCTGCGCTCCCGAGCTGGCCTCGCTCTTGACCTCGGCATCGACGCGGCGCGACAGGTTGAGCGCGAGCGGCACCTCGAGCGCCACGATCACGAGGACGAGCACGTATGCGAACGCGGCCAGTAGCCGCACGCGCAGGGTCATGCCGGTTGGGCGCCCTCGAGCTCGTCCGCGCTTGCGAACCTGAAGCCGACACCGCGCACGGTATGCAGGTACCGGGGCGCGCCGGGATCGTCACCAAGCTTCTTGCGCAGGCCGCTGACGTGAACGTCGAGCGTCTTGGTCGGACCGAACCAGTTCATGTCCCACACGTCTTCGATCAGCTTGTCGCGAGACACGACCGTGCCGGCATTGCGCATCAGCAGCTGCAGCACCTCGAACTCCTTGCGCGTCAAATCGAGGACGTCACCCGCCAACCTTGCCTCGTGGCGCGCGGAGTCGAGTCGCAGGTCGCCGATCTCGATCGCTTCACCGTCGTCGTCGGAAGCACGGCTGCGGCGCAGAACGGCGCGCACGCGTGCGATCAGCTCGCGCGCGCTGAACGGCTTCACGACGTAGTCGTCTGCTCCGACCTCGAGGCCCACGATGCGGTCGGTCTCCTCTCCGCGCGCGGTCAGCATGATGATCGGGACGTCCGAGTGGCGGCGCAGCTCGCGACACACGTCGTAGCCGGAGCCATCCGGGAGCATGACGTCGAGCAGCACCAGCTCGGGACGCATGCGCGCCGCAAGCTCGAGACCCTCGGCCGCGGTCGCGGCCACCTCGCTGTCCCATCCCTCTCGCGCAAGCGCCTCCGCCAGCGGTTCCGTGATCGAGGGCTCGTCCTCGACCATCAAGATCCTGCGTCTTCCTGACATGCAGAGATCGTAGACAGCGCCGGCGCTGTTCTCGCAGGTAACCGGGACGGTCGCGAGACCGTCCCGGTTTCCAGCGGCGTCGGGCTCGAAGCGATCAGTCGTCGTCGCGACCGCCTCCGTGTCCGGAGTTGTCATCGCCGCCACGGTCGTCGTCGCCGCCACGACCCCGGCCGGAACTGTCGTCGCCGCGATCGTCGTCGCGTCCGCGATGATCGTCGCCGCGGTCATCGCCGCCACGGTCGTCGTCGCCGCGGTCCTCCGCCCGGCCGTCCCCGGCGCCGGTGCAGCGCGGGTCGTTCGCGTGCTCGGCTTCGTCGCAGGGACCACTGATGTCATCGCCGGTCGTGGTCGTCCGCGTCGGTGTGGTGGTCGTCCGCGTCGGTGTGGTGGTCGTGGTCGGCGTCGTGGTGGTGCCTGTGCGCGTCGTGCCTGTGGTCGTCGTCGTCGGGGTGGTCCTGTCGTTGGTGGTGGTGCGGTCGGTCGTACCGGTGGTCGTGGTCTCGCCGGTCGTGGCCGAGTCGTCAGACGACGAAGAGCCGCCCTCCCCGGCGGACACGACCGCCGCGCCGAAGCCCAGCAGGGCCACGGTTGCCGCAATGATCCAGAACTTCCTCATGTCAAGCCTCCTCGTGTTGACTGCTCGCCCCGCCGGTGTGGCAGCGCAAGACCAGCGTGCCAAGCGAGCCCCCAAGCGCCGCCCACCCCTGCGTAAGGGACCGGCAGCCCTTGGTTAAGGCTTGGTAAACCGCCGCTGTGTGACCGATTCAGCGCAAACTCGACGGACCGTCAGCCAGAATTCCGTGGTTCATGACCGATCAGGCCACCTACGAGCAGCGCCGCTGGTTCGCGCTCGGACTACTCGCCGTCGCACAGTTCGTGGTGGTGCTCGATGCCTCCATCGTGAACGTCGCCCTGCCCTCGATCGGCCGGGCACTCGATTTCTCGCAGAACAACCTCGCCTGGGTCGTGAACGCCTACGTCCTCACCTTCGGCGGGTTCCTGCTGCTCGGAGGCCGCATGGCCGACCTGTTGGGTCGCCGGCGGGTCTTCATGGGTGGTCTGCTGCTGTTTGCACTCGCGTCGCTGGCCGGCGGCTTCGCCGAGACCGAGGGGCAGCTGATCGCAGCCCGTGCCGTCCAGGGCCTCGGAGCCGCGATCCTCTCGCCGGCCGCGCTGTCGATCGTGACGACGATGTTCCGCGACGGCAAAGAGCGCAACAAGGCCCTGGGCGTGTGGGGCGCGGTCGCCGGCAGCGGGGGCGCCGCGGGCGTGCTGCTGGGTGGTGTGCTGACGGACACGCTGGGCTGGGAATGGGTGCTGTGGGTGAACGTCCCGATCGGGATCGCCGCGATGGCGCTCGCGCCGACGTTGATCCCCGAGAGCCGCTCCACCTCGCTGACCCGCCACTTCGACGCGTGGGGAGCGATCACCGTGACGGCTGGGCTGTCGATCCTGGTCTACGCGCTCGTGGACGCGACCGACGTCGGCTGGGGCTCGACACAGACGATCGGCCTGCTCGCACTGTCGGCAGCGCTGATCGCGGCCTTCGTCGTGATCGAGCTCCGCTCGCAGGCCCCGCTGATGCCGTTCCGGATCTTCCGGCTGCGCACGCTGACGGGCGCAAATGTCGTCGGGCTGCTGGTGGGCGCGTCGCTCTTCTCGATGTTCTTCTTCATCTCGCTCTACATGCAGCAGGTGCTCGGCTACAGCGCGATCAAGAGCGGCTTCTCATATCTGCCGCTGGCGCTGACCATCATCATGTCGGCGGGAATCGCTTCGCAGCTGGTCACCCGGATCGGCTTCAAGCCGGTCCTGGTCACCGGCATGGCGTTCGTTGCCGCGGGACTCCTGTGGTTCTCGCAGGTATCCGTGGACGGCGGCTATGTGGAGGACGTGCTCGGCCCGTCGCTGCTCGCCGCCGTCGGGCTGGGATTCTCTTTCGTGACGACCACGATCGCGGCGGTCTCCGGTGTCGAGGAGCGCGAGTCGGGGCTTGCCAGCGGGCTGATCAACACCTCGCAGCAGGTGGGCGGGGCACTCGGGCTCGCGGTGCTGGCGACGGTCGCGAACTCACGCACTGACGACCTGCTTTCGCAGGGCGGCGGACCGGAGGCTGTTCCGAGCGCGCTGACCGAGGGCTTCCAGGCGGCGTTCCTGGGCGGCGCGGGTTTCGCGCTCCTGGGCATCGTGATGGCGCTCGTGCTGATCAGGTCGAGCGACAGCCGCGCGCACGTCGCGCTCGAGTCGTCGGCCGAGTCTCCGGCCTAACTGTCGTTTCCAAAGACGTTGTTTCGTCTTGCGGGTCCGGCGGCGGATCGCGCTGGTGGCGGGTCCGGAAAACCGGGTGGGTAAGGGAGAGGGTGCGGCCGCCTGCGCGGGTTCGCGAGCGACACCTGATCTGCGACGCAAGGCGCACGCGTGGGTGGCAAATGAGCCGTCTGCGCGCTAGGCGTGTGGGGTGCGGTGAGCGCCTGGCGGCGATCGACGAACTTTCCCCCGTTGGGTCCACTTCCACGCATGGCCAGGGGGAAAGTTCAGCGGCCAATGCGCAACGCGGCAGGCTGTCGCGCGTGATCGCGACCTTTCTTTGAAGTCTCGTGACGCTCCGCTGGTTAGCGGAGCGCACACGTCGACCCTTTCCTACCCCACCTGGTTTTGCGGGCCTGAACAGTGGTTGGGAACTACAGCTAACGCGGCATCGTCACGGGCCGCAGGGGGTTCACCGCCGGGCCCTGCAGGACGCGGCCGTCGAGGTCGAACCGCGAGCCGTGGCAGGGGCAGTCCCAGGATCGCTCGGCACCGTTCCAGGACACGATGCAGCCGAGGTGGGTGCAGCGCGCGGAGACTGCGTGCAGCTCGCCGTCCGCATCGCGATAGACGGCGGCCTGGGTCAGCCCCGAGCCAACCACCCGCCCCTCGTCCGGACCGAGTCCTGTCACGGACGCACGCTTGCGAATCCGGTCAGCGACCAGATAGAAGCCGTCCTGAATCCCCTCCTTGAGGACTCCGGGCGCCGCTGCCAGCGGCTTGATCCGCATCGGGTCGAACGCCTGCGCCCACCGGTTCTCGCGGCCGAGGATCCGGTCGGAGAGCATCATGGCCGCGGCAGTGCCGTTCGCCAGCCCCCACTTCCGGTAGCCGGTGGCCGTCAGGATGCGGTCGGAGAAGGGCCACAGCCGCCCCACGTAGGGCATGCCGTCGGCGGTCACGTAGTCCTGGGTCGACCAGCGGTAGGCAACCTCGTCGACCGCGAAGTGCTCCCGCGCGAAGCGCTCGAGCCGGGCATAGCTCTGCACCGGGTCGCCCGTGCCGGGCTTGTGGCTCTCGCCGCCGACCAGGACCAGCTCCTCGCCCTCCACCGGATGGGTCCGCACGGAGCGTGTCGGCGTCCCGGCGCTGATGTACATGCCGTGTGCCTTCCACGCCGCGCGGCCCGCCACCACGTAAGAGCGCACCGGCGTTTCGCGCGCGAAGTACAGGCCGCGATCGAGGATCGGCATGCCGGTTGCGACGACCACCGTCTGAGCGGTGACGACGTGGCCGCCGGCCAGCACCCGTGCGGGGGGACCCTGTTCCACTCCCTGCACGCGCGTCTGCTCGAACACGTGTGACCCGTCACCGGGGATCTGCGCGGCGAGCGCCAGCACGTACTTGCGTGGGTGGAACTCGGCCTGTTCGGCAAGGGCGACCGCTCCCGATGATCGCATATGGCAGGTCGAGGCGATCCGTGAACGTCACGGGGAGCCCGGCGCGACGCGCAGCCTCAGCCTCCTGCTCGACATCACGGAGCTCGTCGGGCGAGGCGGCGTACGTGTAGTTCGGCTTACGCCGGAAGTCACACTCGATCCCGAGCTCCTGCACCAGCTGCGCGATCAGGTCCAGGCCACCCTCGTTCGCCTGCGCGTAGATGCATGCGCCGTCCTCGCCGAAGGTCGATACGAGGTCTTGATAGACGAGGCCGTGCAGCGAAGAGACCTTCGCGGTCGTGTATCCGGTGATTCCGTCGCACACGCGACCTGCTTCGAGCACGGCGACGGTCGCTCCCCCGCGCTTGAGCAGAAGCGCGGTGGTGATGCCCGTGATGCCGGCACCGACCACGGCGACGTCCACCGCGATGTCCGCGGACAGGGCCGGGCGGGCAGGGGCGTCGCTCGTGTCCAGCCAGAGGGATCTCGTTTCCGGGGAGAGATTCACGGTTTGCGAGTCCGTTTCCCGAGGAACCTTGTCTCAAACCGGGATACGGACGCTGGAAAACGTCTACAGTTGAATTACTTGGCCCACGGATAGCCGATTGCAGGACGCGCACGCGGCAGGATGCCCGCGGCGCAGCGCGGCAGGGGCCTTAGGCAAGGGGAGACCACGATGGCAGCTCGTCAGCGTGTGCGGACAGCACGCGAGGTGAAGAAAACCGCATTGGCCCTGGCGTTCGCGCTCGCGTTCGGGCTTGCCGCCACGCTTCTGATCTCGTCGCTGACCAGCCGCGCCAACGGCGCAGACCCCGCCTGCGACCGTTTCGCCGCGCCCAACGGGCTCGACACAGCCCCCGGCACCGTGCAGCGCCCGTTTCGCACTCCCGGGCGGCTGGCCGGCGCACTCCAGCCCGGGCAGAGCGGCTGCCTGCGGGCAGGGTCATACAAGGGTGACCTCAACCTCGTCCGCGGCGGCACCGCTGCCGCACGGGTGCGTCTGCAGAGCTTTCCGGGTGAGCGCGCCGCGATCGTCGGGCGCCTCACGGTCTCGGTCCCCAACGTCGAGGTCGTCGGGCTGAGGCTCGTGGGCACCAACGCCGCGGGCGCACCCAGCCCCCTCGTGACAGCCAGCGACGTGGTGTTCGAGGGCAACGAGATCACCAACGGGCACACGGCGGACTGCCTCATGCTCGGCACCAGCACCCGCCGGGTGAGCCGGGTCTTGGTGCGCGCCAACCGCATCCACGACTGCGGCGTGCTCCCGGCGATCAACCGGCAGAACGGCGTCAACGTCGCGTACGCCACCGCGACCCGGATCGTCGCCAACTGGATCTATGACAACGCGGACCGCGGCATCCAGGTCGGGCCCGACGCAGACGGCACGCGCATCGCGGGCAACGTGATCGACGGCAACGGGCAGGGAGTGATGGTGTCGGGCGACAGGGAGCGCCACCTCGGACGACAGCCTGATCGAGCGAAACCTGATCACGAACTCGGTCCTGCGCGACAACGTCGAGTCGAGCTGGTCTCCGGGGGGCTCCGTCGGCGCAGACAACGTGGTCCGCCAGAACTGCATCGCCGGCGGCGTGCGCGACGACGGGGACGGCGGCATCTCGGACTTGCGCGACGGCCTGGTGGTGGACAGCAACCTCGTCGAGGACCCCTTGTACGTCGACCGCGGCGCGAACGACTTCAACCAGCACGCCAAGAGCCCTTGCCGCGCGATCTTCGGCGAGGAGCCGGTGATCACGTGCACGCGGACCGCCTCCACGTCGGGTTCGGACGGCGCCGCGGGTACCACGGCCAACCCGTTTCGCACCATGCAGCGACTCTCCAATTCGCTCAAGCCCGGACAGACGGGCTGCCTGCGGGGCGGGACCTATGCCGAGGACGTGCGCGTCAACCTGGGCGGCCGCGCCGGAGCGCCGGTGACCCTCACGAGCTACCCAGGCGAGAGCGCGACCGTCAAGGGACGACTCCACGTCACGGACAACGCCGACTTCGTGACGTTCTCGCACCTCAACCTGGACGGAACGAACGCGACGAACCTGCCGAGCCCGACCGTCAACGGCGACGACGTGACCTTCAAGCGCAACGACGTCACGAACTGGCACACAACGATCTGCTTCGTGCTCGGCTCGGACCAGTACGGCCGCGCTGTCCGCACGTCGATCGAGTCCAACCGGATCCACAACTGCGGCCGGCTGCCGGCAAACAACCACGAGCATGGCATCTACGTGGAGGCCTCCGATGGCGCGCGGATCGTCGACAACTGGATCTATGACAACGCTGACCGCGGCGTGCAGCTGTTCCCCGACGCCCAGGGAACGTACGTCGCGCGCAACGTGATCGACCGCAACGGCCAGGGAATCATCTTCTCCCGCGAATCGGCCGGGAACCTGGTCGAGCACAACGTCATCTCGAACTCGCGTCTGCGCTGGAACGTCGAGGAGTATGAGCTGACGGGCGCCGTCAACGTCGCACGGCGCAACTGCGTGTGGACCACGCGGACCGGCGGATATGGGCGGGACGGCGGCATTCAGCCCGACGGGACGTTCATCGCCATGAGCAACGTGATCGCCGATCCGGTGCTTCCTGAACCGCGGCGCCGGCGACTATCGTGTGCGGCTCGGGAGCGAGTGTCTCGCTGCATACGTGTCGCCGTTCGTGACGCCCGGTCCCTGATGCGATGTCCACCCCGTACCTCTCCATCTGTGCCATCTACCGGTGGGAGGGCCCGTATCTGCGCGAGTGGGTCGCGTTCCATCGCCTCATGGGTGTCGAGCGCTTCTTCCTCTACGACAACCTCTCCGACGACGAGCACCGCGAGGCGCTGGGCCCTTATCTGAAGGACGGGACCGTCGAGCTCACGGATTGGCCGATGTTCCCGGGTCAGGTGCAGGCCTACACGGACTGCATCGAGCGCCACCGCGACGATTCGCGCTGGATCGCGTTCGTCGACATCGACGAATTCCTGTTCTCGCCCACGGGCCGGACGATTCCGGAGGTGCTACCTCGGTACGAGCGCTGGGCCGGAGTCGGAGTCAACCGCGTCACCTTCGGCACATCGGGCCACGAGACCCGTCAGCCCGGCCTCGTGCTGGAGAACTACACGCGCCGAGTCGTCCATCCCAAGGTGCGCAGGCCGGCGATCAAGAGCATCGTCGATCCGCGGCGCGTCGCGCGTGCGCTGGATCCGCATCACTTCGAGTATCTCGAGGGACATCTGGTCGACGAGGCGGAGAACCCGCTCGAGGCACAGCACTCCGTCGTTGACACGTCCGACGTGCTGCGGGTGAACCACTACTTCAGCCGCTCGGAGGAGGAGCGCATGGTGAAGCTGCATCGCCCGCGCGCCGGCGGCGGCGAGCTGCGCCCGGAGATCATTCGCGCCGGACAGGGAATTCGCGAGGATCGCCGGTTCGGTGTCGACGACGACGCGATCCTCCGGCACGTTCCCGCGCTGCGGGCCGAGCTGGCGCGCGTCGCCGAATAGACAGACGCGCGCCCGGGATGGCCTAGCCGTAGTTTCCAAAGACGTTGTTTCGTCTTGCGGGTCCGGCGGCGGATCGCGCTGGTGGCGGGTCTGGAAAACCGGGTGGGTAAGGGAGAGGGTTCGGCCGCCTGCGCGGGTTCGCGAGCGACACGTGATCTGCAACGCAAGCCGCACGCGTGGGTGGCAAATGAGCCGTCTGCGCGCTAGGCGTGTGGGGTGCGGTGAGCGCCTGGCGGCGATCGACGAACTTTCCCCCGTTGGGTCCACTTCCACGCATGGCCAGGGGGAAAGTTCAGTGGCCAATGCGCAACGCGGCAGGCTGTCGCGCGTGATCGCGACCTTTCTTTGAAGTCTCGTGACGCTCCGCTGGTTAGCGGAGCGCACACGTCGACCCTTTCCTACCCCACCTGGTTTTGCGGGCCAAGCCGGCGCTCGCGGTGCGGGTATGAACGACGTGGTTGGGACTACAGCTAGCCGTCCGCGGGCGCCGCGGGCCCGGCGGCGCCCAGTGCGGCGTCCCCATCGGCGTAGAACCTGATGCGCGCGATCTTGCTGTCTGTCAGCTCGCAGATCCAGGCCGCGGGCTGGTCGAGGTTCACACCGCTCGACTTCCCGCGGGCGTGAAACCGGCCCAGCACCAGGACACGGCCTCCATCGAGGTCCCGCACCTCCTGAGGCTCGATGCGAAGGTCGTCCCAGTCCTCCGCCATGTCGGCAAGCCACCGGCGCAAGCCGTCGTGGCCGCGGTAGACGATGCCCTCGAGCACCGCCCGGACGGGCACCAGCTCAGCATCGGGCTGGATCCCGGCGAGCATGCCGTCGAGGTCGCGTCTGTTGAGCGCGTCGAGGCCGGCATGGATCCTGTCGACGTCTTCCTGTGACATGGCCGCCAGAGTCCGTCAGTATCCCCCTTATGGGGCGGCTCGGCTGCCCCCCGAGCCGCATCAGGAAGCGGTCCGCGCGGGTGGCGTGACACCACGAACGTCGGTACGATGAACAAATCACGGTCTGTGGCCGTGAAGGAGCAGGCGGAACAGCAGGGATCGCGTTTCCGGAGAGCTCGGGAGGCGCCCGGACATTGGGTAATAAATTGCTACCCTAGCCAGGCCCCCTCCGAGTGAGATTCCGGGGACTCGGTTGTGTGGGGATGCGGGAGGGACGCAGGGATTTTGCACCTCGATAGGCATCGAGTCACTAATGCAAGCCGAAGGGACTCAGGCATCCTTTCCTCAGCAGCTTCGGATCGCCTCAAAGCCCATGGGAAAGCCATTTTCCAGGGGAATGAGAAAGTTCACGTGCGCGGTGCCACCTACGGCACCTTTCGCGCCGACGACGAGGGCACCGACTTTCCACCGGTAGAGGCGGTCGCCGAGGACTTCGCCGAGATGGCTTCCCACGGGGTCAACTCGGTACGAACTTACACAGTTCCACCGCGCTGGCTCCTCGACCTCGCCCACGAGCACGGCCTCTGGGTGATGGTCGGAGTTCCGTGGGAACAGCACATCGCGTTCCTGAACGACCGCGGCCGCGCCGCGGCGATCGTCCAGAACGTGCGGGAGTCGATCCGGTCCTGTGCCGGGCACCCGGCGGTCCTCTGCTACGCGATCGGCAACGAGATCCCGGCCTCGATCGTGCGCTGGCACGGACGTCGCCGGATCGAGCGCTTCCTGCGCCGGCTGTACGACGCGGCCAAGCGTGAGGATCCCGACGCGCTCGTCACCTACGTCAACTACCCGAGCACCGAATACCTCCAGCTGCCGTTCATCGATCTCGTCTGCTTCAACGTGTTCCTCGAGTCGGGCCCGCAGTTCGAGTCGTATCTCGCCCGCCTCCAGAACATCGCCGGCGACCGCCCACTACTGGTCACTGAGGCGGGTCTCGATTCCCTGCGGAATTCCGAGAGCGCGCAGGCGCAGGCGCTCGACTGGCAGGTGCGCACGGCGTTTGCCGGCGGGTGCGCTGGGATGTTCGTGTTCTCGTGGACCGATGAGTGGCATCGCGGCGGCTTCGACATCGAGGACTGGGCGTTCGGCCTCGTGGACCGCGACCGCGAGCCGAAGCAGGCGCTGGCCACGGTCGGCAAGGCGTTCTCCGAGACGCCGTTCCGGGCCGACCCGGCCTGGCCCAGCATCTCGGTCGTCGTGTGCGCGTACAACAGCGAGCACACGTTGCACAACTGCTTCGACGGCCTGCGGGAGCTGCACTACCCCGACTACGAGGTCATCGTCGTCAACGACGGATCGACCGACCGCACGGACGAGATCACCGAGGAGTACGGGTTCCGCCTGATCAGCACCGAGAACCAGGGGCTCGCCAACGCCCGTAACGAAGGACTGCACGCGTCCACCGGCGAGATCGTCGCCTACATCGATGCAGACGCCCGTCCCGACCCGCACTGGCTCGCCCACCTGGCGACCGGATTCTTGAAGAGCTCCCACGCCGGCATCGGCGGCCCCAACATCCCGCCGCAAGGCGACGGCGAGGTGGCGGAGTGCGTGGCAAGCGCGCCGGGCGGCCCGATCCACGTGCTGCTCTCCGATGAGATCGCCGAGCACATCCCGGGCTGCAACATGGCGTTCTGGAAGTCGAGCCTGCTCGCAATCGGGGGCTTCGACCCGCAGTACTGCGTCGCGGGCGACGACGTCGACATCTGCTGGCGCCTGCAGCAGCAGGGCTGGACGGTCGGGTTCAGTCCCGGCGCGGTCGTGTGGCACAACCGCAGGGACTCGATCAGCGGGTACCTCAAGCAGCAGCACGAGTACGGCAAGGCGGAGGCGCTCCTCGAGCGCAAGTGGCCCGAGCGCTACAACCGCGCCGGCCACCTCGCCTGGGCGGGCCGCGTCTACGGCGCTCCCCCTTCGAAGCTCCTCAGCGGCCGCTGGAAGATCTACTACGGCACCTGGGGAACCGGTCTTTTCCAGTCCGTCTACCAGGCGGCACCGGGAATCCTCGGCTCGCTGCCGTTGATGCCCGAGTGGTATCTGGTAATCGCGGGCCTGGCGGGCCTGTCAGCGCTCGGCGTGCTGTGGTCCCCGTTCCTCTTCGCGCTCCCCCTCCTGGTCGCCGCGATCTCTGCACTCGTCTTCAAGGCGGCGGTCGGCGGAATGCACAGCACCGTCTCGGCCGCCGGGTCCCGCCTCGGCCGGTTCCGGATGCGCCTGCGCACCGGCCTGCTCTACCTGCTCCAGCCGGCAGCTCGTCTGGCCGGGCGGTTGCGCTACGGCCTCTCACCGTGGCGCCGGCGATCGGCGCCTCACCTGGGTTTGCCGGTGCCTCGCACGCACAGCATCTGGAGCGAGCAGTGGCGCGCGCCCGACGAGCGTGTCCGGCGCCTCGAGAAGGCACTGCGCCGCATCGGCGGAGTGGTCTTCTCCGGCGGCGACTACGAGCGGTGGGATCTATACGTGCGGGGCGGCATGCTTGGTTCGATGCGGCTGCGCGTGGCAGTCGAGGAGCACGGTGCCGGGCGCCAGCTCGTCCGCATCCGCTCGTGGCCCAGGTTCTCGCGCATCGGCGCGGGCGTGGCGCTCGGGTTCTCGGCACTCGCCGCGGGCGCTGCGCTCGACGGCGCGTGGGCAGCGACAGCGGTCCTCGCGGCGGTGGCGCTGCTGGTCCTCGTGTCCACGGTCCAAGACTGTGCGACGGCCGCGGGTGTGCTGCGCATCGCGCTGGCCGAGGAGAGCCAGCACGCCGCACGCGAAGTCGTCGCCCCGCGCATCGACGAGCCCGCAGCCCGGCCCGAGCCGCGCCTCGCCGGCAACACGTTCGCTCCGGCCGTCGAGGTCCCGCAGTCCAAGAACGGTGGGATACCGCATGACGGAGCGAGGGGAGTGAGTCTGCGGTAGTGAGAGTCCCGTTTCGCCGACGCGAGCCAGAGGAGAACAAAGTCGGGGCGTGGGACCAATGGAAGATCCTTCCGGAGGCACTTCCCTATCTGCGCCCCTACCGGAAGCTGGTAATCGTCTCTCTTGGCCTGACGATCGCAGCCGCGGCGGTCGGTCTCGCCGAGCCATGGCCGCTGGCGCTCGTGATCGACGACGTGATCGGCGGAAGCGACCCGCCCGGTCTCCTGCAACCGCTGTTCGGCGACAACCCCGACCCCTACCGGCTGCTGCTCTTCATCGTCGGGCTGGGCTTCCTGATCTCGACGGCGAGCCACGGCGTGCGGGTGATCGGCGACTACGTGAACGCCAAGATCGAGCAGAACATCGTCCTCGACCTGCGCAGCGACATGTTCAACCACGTCACGCAGCTTTCACTGACGTATCACGACGAGCGCCACACCGGAATGCTGATGGGGCTCATCAACGGCCAGGCTGCGTCGCTCGGCGCGATCGTGATGTCGTTCCCGCCCATCTTCGAGAGCGTTCTGATGTTGATCGGGATGCTTGCGATCGCGCTCCTGATCGACTGGCAGGTGACCCTCGTGTCGCTGGTCTGCGTGCCGTTCATCTACTGGGCGATCGGCCTGTACGGGACGCGCATCGTTCCCCGCATCCAGCGCGTGCAGAGCCTGGAGCTGCGATCGCTGTCGATCGTCTTCGAGGCGATGACGATGCTGCGCGTGATCACATCTTTCGGGCGCCGCCGGCTGGAGCACTACCGCTTCGTCACACAGGGCAAGACCGCGGTCGACGCGCGCGTGAGGCTGACGGTCCATCAGACGATGTTCTCGCTCGGTGTTGCCACGACGATCGCGCTCGGCACCGCGATCGTCCTGGGGTTCGGCGCGTACCACGTCCTGCAGGGCAAGATCTCCCTCGGCGAGATGATCGTGCTGATCTCCTACATCGCCGCCGTCTACCAGCCCCTCGAGGCGATCAGCCAAACGATCGGAAACCTGCACCAGAGCTTCGTGTTCCTGAACGCCTCGTTCACCATCCTCGCCGAGCAGCCCGAGGTCGTCGAGAAACCGGACGCGATCGACATCGGCCGATCGAGGGGAGCGGTCGAGTTCGACAACGTGAGCTTCGACTACAAGGGCCGGCAGGGCACGCTCAGGAACGTCTCGTTCAAATGCGAGGGCGGCCAGCGTGTTGCCGTGGTGGGCCCGACGGGCGCCGGCAAGACGACGCTCATGAACATCCTCGTCCGCTTCTATGACCCTGCCGAAGGCAGCGTCAAGGTGGACGGCCACGACATCCGGGACCTGAAGCTGGACAATCTGCGCGACCAGATGAGCCTGGTGATGCAGACACCGCTCCTGTTCTCCGGCACGATCACCGAGAACATTCGCTATGGAAAGCTGGACTCGACGATGGAGGACATCGTGGCGGCTGCCAAGGAGGCAAACTGCCACGACTTCATCACCAGCCTGCCCAGTGGGTACGACACCGAGCTGGGCGAAGGTGGCGCGCAGCTTTCGGGTGGGGAGCGTCAGCGGATCGCGGTGGCCCGCGCGTTCATCCGGGCGGCGCCGATCCTCATCATGGACGAGCCGACCTCGGCAATCGACTCCAAGACAGAGGCCGTGATCCTCGACGCGCTCGAGAATCTGATGGAGGGCCGGACCTCGTTCATGATCGCCCACCGGTTGTCCACCGTGCGCAACGCCGACCTGATCCTCGTGCTGAACCACGGCGAGGTGGTCGAACAGGGTAGTCACGACGAGCTCCTCGCCAAAGGCGGCCTCTACTATCAGCTCTATGAGGCCCAGACCGGCCGCGCGGCCGCAATCGAGGCCCAGTATGCCCAGGAGGCATTGGCCGCCGGAGACACCCAGTTGGGCGTCTCGGACATCCTCGCCGAGGTCGCAACCGCCGAGGCACTTGCACGCTACGAGCACGCGAACCCGCGTGTCGAAGAGCCGGCCGCGCCGGCTGAGGAAGCAGAGCGCCACGGGAACGGCGCCGAGCCCGCCGCCCCCGCTCCCGCGCCCGCACCGGCGCTGCACGCGCCCGTGGTACCGCAACAGCAACCCCGTGCCGCCGCGCCGCCGGCGGCGGAGCCTCAGGCCGCCGTGCCGGACGGTCCGGACGGCCAAGACGCGCAGGACGCCCAGGACGGCCAGACAGAGGTCAGCGAGCGGGTGATCGAGTCGCTCACGGAGGCGGTTCGCCAGCGTGTCCGCGAGTCGCTCTCGAGCCCGACGGGCGACAAGGACGGACCCGGTTCCGGTCCCCCGGGCTCCTCGCCGCCTTCGGCGGGAAATGACGCCGGCGTCTAAAAAAGTCGTCCTGCTCGGCATGATGACGAGGATTCCCGTCTCCGGGGTCGTCTGGCAGACCGCGCACTATCTGCTCGGCCTGGAACGCCTCGGCTACGAGGCCTACTACGTCGAAACGCACGCACGTACGCCGGCGATGCTGATGGAGGACGAAGCGGACGACAGCTCCGCCCGCGCAGCCGCCTTCGTCGACGGCGTCATGCGCCGGTTCGGCCTTCACGACCGCTGGGCCTTCTACGCCCTGCATGACGACAACCGCTGCTTCGGGATGAGCGCCACGCAACTGCGTCGCCTGTACCGGGACGCGCTTTGCGTGATCAACCTGCACGGCGGCACCGAGCCGCGCCCGGAGCTTTACGAGACAGACAGGCTGGTATACCTCGAGACCGACCCGGTGCAGCTGCAGACGGAGCTGCACTACGGCCTCCAGTCTTCGTTCGACTTTCTCGAGCCGCACTGCGCGTTCTTCAGCTACGCCGAGAACCACGGCAATCCGGACTGCGGCCTCCCGACGAACGACAGGTTTCCGTTCCATCCCACCCGCCAGCCGGTGATCATGGATCTCTGGCGCGGGCACGGGGTCCCGGGCGAGCAGATGACGACGGTCGGCAACTGGCGCCAGCCATGGCGTGACATCGAGCTTGACGGCGTGCGCTACAGCTGGAGCAAGCACGAGGAGTTCATGAAGTTCATCGACCTGCCGTCCCACACCGCGCAGCCCTTCGAGCTTGCCCTCTCCAGCTACGAGCCCGAGGACAGGGCGATGCTAGAAGGCAAGGGCTGGGGGGTCCGGCACGCTCTCGACTTCTCGACGGACACCGACGCCTACCGTGCGTACATCGCGAACTCGCGTGGCGAGTTCACCGTCGCGAAAGACCAGAACGTGCGACTTCGCACCGGCTGGTTCAGCGATCGCAGCATCACTTACCTCGCGGCGGGGCGGCCGGTGATCAGCCAGGACACCGGTTTCTCCAACATCTTCCCCACGGGGGAAGGGCTGTTCGGGTTCTCCACCATGGACGACATCCTGGCGGCTGTCGAGGCGATCAACTCGGACTACGGGCGCCACAGCCGCGCGGCCGAGGAGATCGCGCGCGAGTACTTCGCCCACGACGTCGTGCTGGGCCGGCTGCTCGCCGACCTCGGCGCCGACCTGTGCAGCGGTCACGGCCACATCTCCAACCGCCTCGGCAGCGGCCCGTTTCCTCCCGGGCTGGACCTAGAGCCTGCTTCGCGCCGGCCCACCCGGCTCGCCGCCGAAACCGAAGCACACCTGGCCGCGCGCCCGGTTCCGTCGCGCGCGATCCAGCGGTGGCCCGGTTGCCGGCCGGTCAGCATCGTCATGACGTCGTACGAAAACCTTCTCTTCACGCGGATGTGCATCGAAAGCGTGCTCGCATGCACGGAGTACCCTGGCTATGAGCTGATCGTCGTGGACAATGCCTCCTCCGACGGCACCCCCGAGTACCTCAGGGAGCTGTCCAATGCGAACCCCCAGGTGAGGGTGGTGCTCAACAGCCACAACGCCGGGTTCGCGCGCGCGTGCAACCAGGGCGCCGCGCTCGCGGAGGGCGACGTGCTCGTGCTTCTGAACGACGACACGCTCGTCAACCCCGGCTGGCTGCCGCGCCTGATCGCCCCGTTGCGCGACCCGCAGATCGGCCTTTGCGGCGCGGTCACCAACCGCATCGGCAACGAGGCCGAGATCCCCACGTCGTATCGCACGTGGGGGGAGATGCTCGAGTTCGCCCGCGAGCGCGCCCGCACGCACGCGGAGGTGGCGAGCGACATCGGCACCGTCACGATGTTCTGCCTGGCCGTGCGCAGGGATGCGTTCGAACGAATCGGGCCGCTGGACCAGCGCTTCGAGGTGGGCATGCTCGAGGACGACGACTATTCGCGGCGCGCGCGCGATGCCGGGTACCGGCTCGTATGCGCAGAGGACGCCTTCGTGCACCACTTCGGCGAGACGTCGTTCGGAAAGCTCGTGCCGACCGGTCGCTACGGCGAGCTCCTGGAAGAGAACAAGCGCCGCTTCGAGGAGAAGTGGGGGGAGCCATGGCAGCCTTACCAGCGCCGCGCCGATCCCGACTACGAGGGCCTGCGCGACCGTATCCGTGAGCTCGTTGCCGATGCCATCCCGGCCGAAGCGACCGTGCTTGTCGTGAGCAAGGGAGACGTGGAGCTGCTCGAGCTCGGCGGGCGGCGCGCGCGCCACTTCCCCGAGGCCGAGGACGGCACCTGGGCGGGCCATCATCCCGCCGACAGCTCCGAAGCCGTGGCGACTCTCGAGGCGATGCGTGCGGACGGAGGCGAGTTCATCGTCTTTCCGCGCACGGGCATGTGGTGGCTCCAGTACTACGGAGGGCTGCAGGAGCATCTCGAGCGCAGCTACGACGCGGTTGTCCGCGACGAGGACGTCTGTGTCATCTTCGCCCTCAACGGGCGCAACCCGTGAGCGCTCCACGCTGCACCATCGTGATCCCCGTGCACGACCGGGCGGGGCTTACACAGCGCTGCCTCGACGCGATCCATGCCGACACACCGGGCACCTCGTTCGAGGTCGTGGTCGTGGACGACGCCTCCGAGGACGAAACCCCGGCGCTGCTCGCCCGGCAGCCCGACCAGGTGCGCTCACTGCGCCGGGACCAGAACGGCGGGTTCGCCGTCGCGTGCAACGAGGGCGCGGCCGCGGCTCGAGGGGAGTTGCTCGTCTTCCTGAACAACGACACCGAGCCTCACCCCGGATGGCTGGACGCGCTGGTGGACCACGCCGACGCCCACCCGGAGGCGGTGGCGATCGGGGCCAAGCTCTTGTTCCCGGATGGCTCGGTGCAGCATGCCGGCGTGGCGATCTGCCAGGACGGCCGGCCGCGGCACATCTACGCCGGCTTCCCGGAGGATCACCCAGCCGTCCAGCGCGCCCGGCCTTTCCAGGCGGTCACCGCGGCGTGCATGCTGGTACGCCGTGCGGAGTTCGAGCGAACCGGTGGCTTCGACCCGGCCTTCCGCAATGCGCTCGAGGACGTGGACCTCTGCCTGCGGCTGCGTGACGCGGGGGGCGAGGTGCACTACTGCCCCGCCAGCGTCGTCACCCACCTCGAGTCGGCATCGCGCGGGCGAGGCTCACAGAACGTGCAACACAACTTCAACCTCTTCCAGGAACGCTGGGCCCACCGCATACAGCGCGACGACATCGCCCACTACATAGAAGACGGCCTCCTGAACGTCCACTACCGCGACACATACCCCCTCACTTTTCAAGTCGCGACGGAGCTGGCGACGACAAAACCAGGTGGGGTAGAGCAAGAACAAATCGAAGCCCAGCAACGCCACATCTCCGACCTCTTAAGAGAGGTAGTGCGATTGACCGCCCACATCGCAAGCTTGGAGCTGGAGCCAGGAAGCGGCGCGGGCGGAGACCCTCAGCGGAGACTAAAAACGAATTTAGGGTCTCCGATGAGGGTCTCCGCCCGCGCCGCCACCACGCTGGAGGCCGAAATCCTGAAGCTACAAGAACAACTGGCAGCAGCGGGCAACGGCTTTCAGCCGAGCGACACACTTGGGTACCGCCAACTGCTCTCCGATATCAATGAAGTGATCGAACGAACTGTGCCCGAGGATGCAACCGTGCTGGTGATCAGCCGCGGAGATGACGAGGCGCTGGCGCTAGGGAACCGCCATGCCTGGCACTTCCCGCAGCAAGCCGACGGCACGTACGCCGGCAGCTATCCGCAGACCTCGGCCGAGGCCGTGGCGCACCTGGAGGAGCTGCGGGCGCGCGGCGCCCAGTACCTGCTGGTGCCGAGCACGTCGGCCTGGTGGCTCGACCACTACGAGGGTTTCGCCCGCCATCTGCACGATCGCGGCCGGCCGCTGGCGGAGAGCGAGGAGTGCGTGCTCTTCGCACTCGAGGACAGCCGATGACAACCGGCTCCCAGATCACCCCGGGCTCGCCCGATTACTTCGGGCTGGTGGACGAGGTCACGTCGATGGTGACGGCGGTGGTCCCTCCGTCCAAGACGGTGCTGATGGTGAGCAAGGGGGACGAGAATTTGTTGCGGCTGGGATCGCGCACCGGGTGGCATTTTCCGCGCGCCGACGACGGCCGTTATGCGGGGCACTACCCGGCGGACAGCGATGACGCGGTGCGCCAGCTGGAGCTGCTGCGCGAGCGCGGCGCGGGCTATCTGGTGTTCCCCGCGACCTCGCTGTGGTGGCTGGACCACTACCCGGAGTTGGGCCGTCACCTTCGGAACCGATACACATGCCTCGTCAGAGACGAGGACACCTGCGCGATCTACGACCTCACCAGCGCTCCTGCCGCCGATGAAGATGCGGCGGATGACACCGCCCCGGTCGCGGCCGCCGCGCGGGCTCCGGCACAGCACAGCGCGCAGTTGACGTCGTTCCTCGACAACCTGCTTCCCGAGAACGCGAACGTCGCCGTCGTGCACACCGACCATGTCGACGCCCTGTATGAGGAGGGGGTCGAGTTCCTCGTCGTCCCACACGGAACGCTTGTGACCGACGAGCTCCCATACACGTGCATCGCTCGCCAGAGGCACCTCGGCTCCGTGTATGACCTGACCCAGTCTCCCATGGTGCGGCGGGAGAAGCCCGCCGGTGCGCAGAAGACACCCTGGTGGCGACGCTGGCTGCGAGGCTGACCGACATGCAGAAGACGAAGGTTCTCTACGTGCTCCACAACCACCCGGCTCTGTTCCCCGGGGGCGCGGAGGCGTACGCGCTGGAGCTGTACGAGACATTGCGAACCTCGACCGAGTTCGAGCCGCTGCTGGTGTCACGCATCGGCCCCAACGTCGCATCGTCGCGGGCCTCGCACCCGGGTGCTCCGTTCAGCGCCGTTGGCGAGGACCCGAACCAGTACTTCCTCTACACCCAGACCGACGACTTCGACTTCTTCACGATGACCTCCCGCGACAAGAACCTCTATACGCAGTACGTCGCGGAGTTCATCAGGGCACACAAGCCGGACATCGTGCACTTCCAGCACACGCTGTTCATCGGATACGACATCGTCTCGGCGATCCGGCGCATGCTCCCGGACGCGCCCATCATCTACACGCTGCACGAGTTCATCCCGATCTGCCACCGTGATGGCCAGATGGTCCGGACCAGCGGCGAGCTGTGCACGCATGCCTCCCCACGACGGTGCAACGAATGCTTTCCGGCCATACCGCCGCAGGACTTCTTCCTGCGAGAGCGCTTCATCAAGCTGCACCTCGACAACGTCGACATGTTCCTTGCTCCGAGCCGGTTCCTGATGGAGCGCTATGTCGACTGGGGCATCCCGCGCGACCGCATCCAGTTCGAGGACTACGGGCGCATCCGCGGTGACGTCATGGTCTCACCGTCGCGGCCGGCCACCGATCGTGCGCCGAACCGCATCGGGTTCTTCGGCCAGCTGAACTACTTCAAGGGCGTGGATGTGCTGCTCGATGCGATGACCGCCCTCGGCGAGCGTGGCATCGACGCACACCTGTGGCTGCACGGCGCCAACCTCGAGTTGCAGCCGCAGAAGTTCCGCGACGACTTCGAGAAGCTGATGGACAGGAACACCGACGGGGCGAACAACGTGACCTTGGGCGGCAAGTACGTGCACGACGACCTGCCGCGCTTGATGGAGGAGGTCGACTGGGTGGTGGTTCCGTCCCGCTGGTGGGAGAACTCACCCCTCGTCATCCAAGAGGCGTTCCTGCACAATCGGCCGGTGATCTGCAGCGACATAGGGGGCATGGCGGAGAAGGTGACCGACGGCATCGACGGCCTTCACTTCCGTACCGGCGACCCGCGCAGCCTGGCCCGCGCGCTCGAGCGCGGAATCACCACGCCGGGACTGTGGAAGTCGCTGCAAGCCGGCATTCCCGGCGTCTACGACATGCAGACTCACGTGGCGAGCCTGCGCGACCTTTACCGGCAGCAGCTGGACCGCCGCCTCCCGCGCTCCCGAGAGCTGGCAACGTGAAGGCACCGGGCCTGCACGCCGCCTGGCTCAACAACGTCGCCATCCTCGTCGCGGGCTCTGTAAGCGAAGGAGACGACATGACGGTCGGGGGCGTGACCCTCGATGCGGATACGAGACGCGGCGTGGCTGTCGGGCATCTGCCCCCGGGCGCGAGTGGCGGGGGGAAAGCCGCGACCGTCACAGTGGGCAGTCTGTCGACAGAGGTCGCAGAGCTGGAGCTCGGCGAACCGGCTCTGCAGGCTCTGATCCGCAACGAGCTGAGCGGCCTCGACGCCGAGCAGCGGACGCTCGTCCTCGAGTTCATCATCTCCTCGGTCGCGGGCGACCTGCGCGGCCCTGGCGCCATGACCCTCGCGGGGCGCCTCGGGCGGGTGCGCGAGGGGCTACGCGAACAGCTGCCGCGCGTGGTCGCGGCCGACGACGACCCGTACGCCGTCGACGTCGAGGCCATCTACGCCCTCGGCCCGGACTCGTTCTGGATCCGTGGCTGGGTACACGACGCCGATCACACCCTGGAATCGCTGGTGGCAGTCTCTCCCGAAGGAGCGCGCGGAGATCTGCTGGGCGGCGCCTACCGTCACCAGCGGCTCGACATCCAGGAGCGCTACTCCGCGTTCGGCGACGGAGCGGGAGAGCGGCACGGGTTCATGACCTTGCTGTCCCTCGAAGCCCCCAGCCTTCTTGCAAACGGCTGGGTCGTCGAGCTGCGGACGTCGAGCGGGGTGGTCCTGGAGGTGGCGGCACCCGCCGTCGAACGCAGGATCGAACGGGTGCGGGCGCACCTCCTTCACGACATGGCCGCGGAGCGGCCGGGGGACGACGAACTGGTGGCGGGGCACGTCCACCCTGCGCTGCAGAGGGTCCAGGCGCGCCTCGAGGCCGGGATCAGGGTCGAGAGAGTGATCGAGGTCGGCGACCGGATCCCGCAAGCGCCGGCGGTGACCGTCATCGTGCCGCTCTACAAAAGGATTGACTTCGTCGAGCACCAGCTGGCCCATTTCGCACGTGACCCGGAGCTGGCGCACGCCGACATCCTCTACGTGCTCGACTCGCCCGAGGTTGCCGACAACCTGCTCGACGCGGCAAACGCACTCAGCCTCCTACACGGAATCTCCCTGCGAATCGCGGTGATGGCGCACAACGCCGGCTACTCCGGCGCGAACAATGCCGGTGTCTCGGTGGCGCGGGGCGGGCGCATCGTGCTGCTGAATTCCGACGTGATACCGGACAGGCCGGGATGGCTCGGAAAGATGTCCGCCTTCTACGACGCGACTCCGGGCATCGGGGCGCTCGGACCCAAGCTGCTCTACGAGGACGACTCCCTCCAGCACGCCGGGATGTACTTCCACCGCGACAACGGCGGACGGGTGTGGTCCAACCATCATTACTTCAAGGGAATGCATCGGAGCTTTGCCGCCGCGAATGCGGCGCGTGCGGTCCCGGCCGTGACCGCGGCGTGCATGATGATCGACCGCGATCTGTACGACGAGGCAGGCGGACTGTCGGCCGCCTACGTCCAGGGCGGCTACGAGGACTCGGACCTCTGCCTGCGCCTGATCGAGATGGGGCGCGAGAACTGGTACATGCCGGGCGCCGAGCTCTACCACCTCGAAGCGCAGTCCTTCACGGCCGAGCGAAGGAAACCGGCAGCGGCCTACAACGTGTGGCTGCACACCAAGACGTGGAACGATCACATCGAGCGGGTGACCAGGGAGTATGGCCGGCATCAGCTGGCCGGCGTGGACACGTCCGTCGACGAGCCCTCGCGATGAGCAGGCTTCCCGGCCGCGACGACATCTCCGTCCCCCTCTGCGAGATCGACAGCGTCCAAGCCGCCGGGTTGGATGTGGACCACTTCGCCTCCACGACAGTCGAGGCACCGTCCGCCGGCGACCGGCTGTCAACGTGGACGTTGCCCGTTGCAGGATGGGTGGTCGGACGTAACTCGCGCGCAACGCACGTGCGGGTTGCTCAGGGCAGCGCGTGCTGGGCAATGCCCGCGCACGATCACCGCGCCGACGTCGCCGCCGATCATCCCGGCCACGAATGGGCGCGGCACGCGGGATTCTCGGGCGCCGTCAACACGCTGCGCCTACCTCCGCGTTTCGCGCTCGACCTGACCGCGCAGCTCGAGGATGGTGCCGAAGCAGCCCTCGCGACCGTCACCGGTCACCGCGCCCCGTTGCGATCCAGCTACGACCCGCAGCTACAACCTCTGATCGTGACGACCCTCGGCCGCACCGGCTCGACGTGGCTGATCCACCTACTCGCCAGCCACCCGGCGGTGACGGCCTACCGGCCGTTCTCCTTCGAGCCGCGGGCGGCCACCTACTGGATCGACATCCTCACGAGCCTCTCCGAACCCGCGTCCTATACGCAGCAGGTGGAAGGGGAGGTGCACTATCCGAGCCCCTGGTGGCTCGGATCGGGGACACGGATGACCTCGGAGCTCCTACCGGACGGGGAGCTCTCGCGCTGGCTCGGGTCGGACCACGTCGCCGAGCTGGCCGCATTTGCACAGCAGCGCATCGACGCCGTGTACCTGCAGGTGGCCGCGCTCGGCACAGGCGAGCCGCGGTGGTTCGCCGAGAAATGCCTGCCGGACGGCAATGTGTCCCAGTTGCTGCAGGAGCTCTACCCCGAGGGACGGGAGATCTTCCTGGTACGGGACTTCCGGGACATGCTGTGCTCGATTCGTTCGTTCAACGAGAAGCGGGGCAATGCCGCGTTCGGGTTCAGCGGGCCCGGCGCGGAGGAGTCCTACGTGGTCGACGTGCTCGCGCCATCGGTGGAGAATCTCGCCGATCAATGGCGCGACCGCTCCGGTAAAGCCCTACTGGTGAGGTACGAAGACCTGATCTTGCACCCCGCACCGACCCTGCGCAGCGTGCTCGAGCAAGCCGGCCTCGACTCGTCCGAGGAACGTGTCGACGACATGCTGGCACGAGCCTCCCAGCCGATACCCGGCATGACGATGCACAGGACTTCCAGCGGCGGGCAAGAGGAGTCGGTCGGGCGCTGGCAGCGCGAGCTCGAACCCCGACTGCAAGAGGTGTGCGACCAGGCGTTCGCCGGAGCGCTCGCCGAGTTCGGTTACGAGCCGGCGACAGCGGGCGGACGGGTGCGATGACCCTCAGCAAGATCTCGGAAGTCGAGGTGCACACCCCGGAGGGCGAGGACCTGTGGGGCTTCCACCTCGACGCGCCCGAGACCGGTGCGTCTCACGACGCATATGCGTTCGACGTCCGGGGCTGGACCCTTGGCCGCCGGGCCAGGGTGACGTCCGTCGAGTTGAAGGACGGGCCGCGACTGCTGTGGCGCGTTCCCACGGACATCGCGCGGGACGAATTGCGCGACACGTTCCCCCAGGCCGATGGGACCGCAGCCGCCGGGTTCTTCACGATCGTGAACACGCTCAACCTCGACCGGGAGTTCGAGATCCTCGTGCGGGCACGACTCGAGGACACTGCGCGCGTCAACCTCGCCACGCTGCGAGGCAGCAGGGAACCGCTGCAGACCGGCTTCGCACCGGCCATCGACCCCCTGATCGTCACGACACTGGGACGCACGGGCTCGACGATCCTCATGAAGGTGCTCGCGACCCATCCGGAGATCACCGCCTTCCGGCCGTTCGAGTACGAGCCCCGCGCGGCCACGTACTGGCTCGGTGTGATGACCACGCTCACCGACCCGATCAGCTATCGCCGCCAGCTGAACCCCACCGGCAACATCGACGGTGCGTGGTGGGTGGGCAACGAGCCCCCGCTGCCGCGCCGGCTGCGGGATGCGCGCCTCACGCAATGGCTGGACGGGGATGCCGTCAGCCAGATTGCGGCCTTCTGTCAGAGCCGGATCGACGCCGTCTACCAGGAGGTCGCGGCGGGCTCCGGATCCTCGTCGCCGCGGTTCTTCGCCGAGAAATACCGCCCCGACCGCATCCCGGCGACGATGGTGGAGCTCTACGCGCGCGCGCGCGAGGTGATCCTCGTCCGCGACTTCAGGGACATGGTCGCCTCGATGTTCGCCTACAACGACAAGCGGGGCCGGGAGGGATTCCGCCGGGACCGGTTCGACGACGACGCGCAGTACGTCGTCAAGCAGGTCAAGGACAGCGTCGCCGCGCTGGCGCAGGCATGGAACACTCGACGCGGCACGGCGCACCTGATCAGGTACGAGGATCTGGTGCTCGACCCGGAGGCCACGATTGCGTCACTGCTGCGCTATCTCGGCCTCGATGCGGGGCCGCACGCCGAGGCGATGGCGACGGCGCTGCTCGCCCGCGATCCCATGACCGAGTCGCACCGGACAACTCCCGACCCGCGCGCCTCGATCGGCCGCTGGCGCGACGACCTCGGCGAAGATGCACGGCGTACGTGCGAGCAGACGCTGGCGACCGAGCTTCGGGCGTTCGGGTACTCGCTCGAGGAAGCGGCGGTCTGACTTGGTGATCGGAGGCGGCTTTGCCTGGGCGCACATGCCCAAGACCGGGGGGGACGCGACGCTCGCGATGTTCGAGCTGTTTCCCGACCTGGTCGAGTTCGCCGATCCCGGCGACTCGAATGACAAGCACGCGAGCTTCCGCGACCGCGCCACCCAGACCCGGGGCAAGCTGTTCGTGATGAACATCCGCCGCCTGCCCGCGTGGGTTCTGAGCCGCGCGCAGCATGCTTCGCGCCGAGGCATCTATCCCGACTACGAGCCCATACCGATGGCCAGCGCGGACGAGCTGGCCACCAGCTCCTTTCCGGACAGCCGTCTGATGATCCACTCGGACGAGGGCCGGTTCTGGCCGGATCGCTGGCTGCGAATGGAGACGCTGGCGGCCGACTTCCTCGACTTCGTGTCCAGCCTGCGGGACGTAAGCGACGCGGATCGTGCGCGTGTCGAGGCACTGGGGCCGGTCAACTCCGCGTCCTACGATCACGAGCTCGAACGCTGGTTCACGCCCGACCAGATCCGGCGCATGTACGTGAACAATCCCTCCTGGGCCACGCTCGAGCAGGAGCAGTACGGCGGTCTCTACGAGCCGCGCAGCACAGCGGATGCACGGGCGGGCACCTGATGCCCGTCTGGGAGATCCTCGAGCTGGTCGAGCCGCAGGAGTCCGAGGAGCACCTGCGCAGCTGGTTCATCGAGATTCCGCGCGGCCCGGAGGCGGGAGAGATGCATTCGCAAGGTGACCTCTTCACCATCGACGTCAAGGGCTGGGTGATCGGCCGGCACGCCCGCGCGACCGCCGTCGAGCTCGTGTATCACGGCCACGTCATTCGCAGCGAGTCGGTCCGGGGAGCCCGCCCCGACCTTGCACCGGCGTTCCCTGACCTCGACCCCGAGCTGGACGCGCATTTCCACACGATGCTGGGCGTGGTCGGGCTCCGTCCCGAGTTCGAGATCGACGTCCAGGCCGTGCTCGAGAACGGGATGCGTGTGCCGATGGCCCATCTGCGCGCGCGCCACGAGCCGCTGCGCACGCGCTACAGCCCGCTTTTCCGCCCCCTCGTCGTCACCTGCTTGGGGCGCAGCGGCACAACTTGGCTGATGCAGTTGCTGAGGCACCACCCCGAGGTCGTCGTGTACGACAAGCACCCGTACGAGCAAGCGCATGCGAAGTACTGGATGCACATGCTGCGTGTGCTCTCCCAGCCCGCTGACTGGATCAACTCCTACCAGCCCGCGTCCTTCCACAACGAGATCTGGCAGCTCGGCTACAACCCCTTCTATGACCTCCAGATCACCCACGAGCCCTGGGCCCGCGAGTGGTACGGCCGCGAGTACGTCGAGCGGCTGGCACGCTTTTGCCAGTCGAGCATCGACGGCTGGTACACGGCGGTCGCCGGCGCCGAGAAGGATCACATGCCGACTTACTTCGCGGAGAAGCACCTGTGGCCCAACTACATCCCCGTGCTCATTTGGGAGCTTTACCCGCGGGCGAAGGAGATCTTCCTGGTGCGCGACTTCCGCGACATGGTCTTCTCGATGCTCGCCTTCGACCGCAAGCGTGGCTTCCCGGGGTTCGGCCGCCCCGAAGGCCGCAGCGACGAGGACTACGTACGCATCGAGCTGCGTGAGATGGCGCGCAGCTTGCGCAGGAGCTGGATCACCCGCAGAGATCGCGCCCACCTCGTGCGCTATGAGGACCTGATCCTCAATCCCCTCGACACCGCGCGCGGAATCCTCGAGTACCTGGAGCTCGACGCCTCGGACGAGCAGGTGGAGCGGTTGCTGGCGGCCGGCTCCTCCGACTCCGACCAGTTGCACCACCATCGCACCATCAAGGCGGCGGCAGAGTCCATCGGACGCTGGCAGCACGAAGGCGATCCGCAGTTCCGGGCACTCGTCAACGAGGCGTTCGGCGACATCCTCGCCGACTTCGGCTATTCCGAAGTCGGCTACGCGGACCGTTAGTTGGCCACGATCCTGGTCGGCGGCTCGGTCGCCCAGCGCCCCGGCTCCGGTGGGCACACCTGGGTCTTCCTCCAGTACCTGCTCGGCTTTCGGCGTCTCGGGTACGACGTCGCACTCGTCGATCGGCTGGACCCGGACATGTGCCCCGAGCCGGAACGCTCGGAAAACGTGAGGTATCTCGCGGAGGTCATGGAGCGCTTCGGGCTTGGCGATCGCTGGGCCGTGCTCGTCGATGGCGGCACCCGCTCCCTGGGCATGAGCCGCCCCCAGCTCGACCGCGCGGCGGACGATGCCGAGCTCCTCCTGAACGTGAACGGCTTCGTCGACGACCCGCAGGTGAGGTCCGGTGCCGGGCTTTGTGCGTACCTTGACATCGACCCTGGCTTTGGACAGATGTGGCGGGCGCTGGACTTGCACGACATGTTCGCCGGCCACGACGCATACGTCACGATCGGGGAGCGGATCGGTCAAGCCGACTGCACGATCCCGACCTGCGGCCTGGACTGGATCACGACTCCCCAACCTGTGGTCTTGGAGCACTGGCCGGTGACCGGGACACCGGCCGCGGCACGGTTCACGTCGGTAGCGAGCTGGCGCGGTCCGTTCGCCCCGATCGAGTATGAGGGGGTGACGTATGGACTGCGCGTGCACGAGTTCCGCCGCTTCGCGCAGTTGCCGCGTAGCTCGAGCCAGGAGTTCGAGGTTGCGCTCGACATCCACGAGGCCGAGACCGCCGACCTGGAGCTGCTGGCCGCGAACGGCTGGCATCTGACCGATCCCGCTGTGGCAGCGGGCGACCCGTTTGCCTATCGCGAATACGTGCAGGGCTCGAAGGCAGAGCTGATGGTCGCCAAGGGCATGTAC
The DNA here is from genome assembly GCA_963762195.1 of uncultured Solirubrobacterales bacterium. GTDB lineage: Bacteria > Actinomycetota > Thermoleophilia > Solirubrobacterales > JBBDJG01 > DASRIA01. The sequence continues at coordinate 60,206 of CAVXJX010000003.1, forward strand.
GTGAAAAGCCGCAGCGGCTGGGTGAGCGATCGCAGCATCTGCTATCTGGCCGGGGGCCGGCCGGTGGTGGCCCAGGAGACAGGCTTCTCCGACGTGTATCCGACCGGCGCAGGGCTACTGGCCTTCGACGACCTCGACGGCGCCGTCGGCGCTGTCGAGGACGTTGCGGGCGACTACGACCGCCACAGCCGCGCGGCCCGTGAGATCGCCGAGGAGCACTTCGAGTCGGACAAGGTCCTGCGGCGGCTCCTGAATGAGCTTGGGATACCCTAGCCGCCGTGTCCCATGAGCAGACCCAGACCGAGATGGACCGCCAACTGGGAGGCGCACGGCGCCTGAACTGGGGTTGCGGCGAGTGGACCGAGCCCGGGTGGATCAACTCGGACATCAAGGAAGCGGTCGGCATCGACATCGTCGCGGATATCCGTGACGGACTGCCGCTCGAATCGGACAGCATCGATTACGCAGTCTCGATCCACTCCTTGCCGGAGCTCCACTTCTCCGAGCTCGTGCCGGCGTTGACCGAGTTGCGGCGCTTGCTGAAACCCGACGGGGTGCTGCGACTCGCGCTGCCGGATCTCGACAAGGGCATCGACGCCTATCAGCGCAAAGACCCGAACTACTTCAAGGTCCCCGACAAGGACGCAAAGAGCGTGGGCGCGAAGTTCGTCACGCAGATGGTGTGGTACGGCTACTCACGCAGTCTCTTCACTCACGAGTTCATAGAGGAGCAACTCGAGAAGGCCGGCTTTAGCCGAGTCGACCACTGCAGCTACAAGCACACCGCCAGCATGTATCCCGAGATCGTCAACCTCGACAACCGCGAACGGGAAAGCCTCTTCGTGGAGGCGGTCAAATAGCCAGGGTCCTGTTTTACCGGGACTTCAAGCGTTTCACCGGCGCGGACCTGAAGGTCTGGGACTACTTCAACCACGTACGCTCCTCTCCGTCCCACTCGGCGTACGTGCGCTTCAGCGCCGAGTCCACGTGGGACCCGACCAACCCCTGGAACGCGGCAAAGGAATGGGTGCTCGCCCCCGGCGAGGATGTCGACGCCGACGTCGTCTTCCTTTCGGGCACGGACTGGCGGCGCGTGATCCCGGAGGATCAGAGGCCTCGCTACTCGAAGCCGGTGATCAACCTGATCCAGCATGTCCGGCATGCGTGTGAGAGCGATCCCCTTGGGCGTCGCATGCTGCTACGCCACAGCGCGATCCGCATCTGCGTGAGTCCTGAGGTCGAGCGTGCGATCCTGGCGACCGGACAGCGTGCGCGGCCCGGTCTTCACGATCCCCGATGCAATCGACGTTTCGCACGTCGAGCGCCTCGCGGACTCCGCGGCTCGCGACATCGCCGTCCTCGTCGCCGCAAACAAGCAACCTGACATGGGAGCGTCGGTCGCCCGGCGGCTGCAGGCCGCGGGCCACGACGTGCACCTCGAGGACACGCGCATCCCGCGCGACCAGTTGATCGCCTTGATGGGGCGTGCGCTGGTCACCGTGCTGATTCCGAACCCCAAGGAGGGCTTCTATCTCCCGGCACTCGAGGGGATGGCGGCCGGAACGCTCGTCGTGTGCCCCGACTGTGTCGGGAACCGCTCCTACTGTGTGGACGGCGAGAACTCGTTCCGCCCGGCGTACGACCAAGACGCGATCGTCAATGCGGCGATCGGAGCGATGACGCCGGCGACGCCGAGGGCCGATCTGCTGCGGGCGGCTCGCCACACGGCGCAAGACCATGACCTGCGTGCAGAGCGCGACGCCTTCCTCGACATACTCGACCGCGCCGATGACCTGTGGGCCGAGGGAGCGATTGAATGAGCCTCACGAGGCCGCCTTCGCACAGGCCACGATGTCCTGTTGCCCGGCCCAGCCATGCTCGGTGAGGAGCACAAGCTCGAGCGACGGCTGCTCCAGGATGCGCTCCACCACCCAGTCCGGTCTCGAAAGTGAGAAGCCGTACTCCTCGTGGTTCGGATACTTCTGATAGCCAAAGCCGGACTGCTCCATGGCGTCCAGCAATCCCAGTATCTCGTCCCGCAGCAGGTTGTAGTCGGGGCGCCGCTCGTGGGGACCGTCCTGATCGGCGATCAGATCGCGCAGAAATCCCGCAATCCTCCGACCGTGGGTCGTGAAGACCGCCACGCCCCCCGCGGCGAGTTGTGAGGCGAAGAAGTCCAGGAAGACCGCCCACCTCGTAGCCGGCATGTGCGTCAAGAGCGATCCGCACCAGATCAGGTCGAAGCCGCCTCGAAGCTCGGTCTCGCGCGGATCGGCCGTCGTGTAGACACCGTCGACATCGAAGGTGGCGCGGCAGAAGTCGACAGCCCGGCGATCGACATCGGCGGCGACGATCTGCGCATCCGGATATTCGGCCTTCAGCATCCGCATCACCCGGCCGAATCCACATGGGAAGTCGAGCACGGCGTCCACCTGCTCCACGCCCGCCATCGCCAGGGCGACCCTGATGTTGCCCAGCGCAGTGACCCCGTTGTGGAAGTAGTTGAACTCGTTGTCCCCAACCATGTGATCGCCCTCGGCGATCGTCTCGATCACGTTCGGCGGTCTCTGTCCCATGATCGGGATGAGGCTCATCGAGGCTTGCGGAAGAGCACGGCGTCCTGCTGGATGTCGAGCGCGCCTCCGGGGGAGAAGTCCAGGATCTCGAGCCCTCGCGCAAGCACCTCGCGGATGTAGCGCTCGGGGTGATACGCGGCGCACTCGCTGCTGCCCGCACGCTCGGAGGCGATCACCACGAGCTCGCCGGCCTCGAATCCCGGGGCGATCTGCTCGTACTGACCTTCCATGCGCATGTACTCGAGGCGGCTGCGCCCGTGAAAGGTGGACAGCAGAAGGCCTCCCGGCCTGACGACTCGCGTCAGCTCCTCCATCCACGCGATGTGTAGCTCGGCATCGAGGTGCGTGAATATGGACAGCGCGTAGACGAAGATCGAAGGCGTCGTCGTCGAACGGGAGCGGAGGTTCGAGATCGTTCAGGCGAAAGTCGCCGAACGGCAGGTTCTCCTTGCACCATCCCAGCAGCTGCGGGTTGTAGTCGGACCCGAAAAGCTTTGCTTCGGTAAGCGGCGGCCAGTGCCGGATCACCCGGCCACATCCGCAGCCGAAGTCGAGGACCGTGCCCAGCTCCTCGGGCTGCACGCCGTTGCGCACAAGCATCTCGGCGATCCATGTCGCCGCGTACTTCCCGTACCGGAAAAACTCGTCCGGCTGGATCCAGCCGGCCACGAGCGCCACCATCTCGGGGGGTGGAGCAGGCAACCCGTCATCGGCGATCACCGGCTCGGTACGCGCGTCGGAGCCGAGCGCGTAGACGTGGCATGCCGCCTCGTCGACATCGATGCGCCGGAACTGGGTACGCAAGAACCTGCGCAGTTCCTGGTGGCGGTCGAGCCACGGATAGACGCCGGCGGGAACCACCAGGTACTGGACTTCCTGCGTCCGGAACCGCTCGATACGAGCACCGACATGGGCGCTTGTCAGCTCGCCCTGCGACCCCGTGAGGACCACCCTGCGCGTCGGCCTGCCCTCGAACTCGAGGCTTCTCGTCTGGGTCGCTGACGAGCACCCCGACGGGCGCCCAGTAGGGAAGGGCGAAGCGCAGCTCACGCTCCACCGGCTCGAGGCCGTCGATCGTTCTCTGTCCCGACACCGTGCCTCGTACTTTATGCGGCCCGCGCCTCGCTGGTTGCGATAATGGAACGAATGCACCGCCGCGACGTCCAGTCTGCATGCCCACCGTCCTAGTCGGCGGGGCGGTTGCCAACAAGCTGCACAACGGCGGGGAAGCGTGGGTGCGGCTGAGCTGGATCCGCGGACTCCAGAAGCTGGGGCTCGACGTCTGGTTCGTCGAGCAGATCAACTCCGCAACCTGCGTCGATGCGAACGGAGCGCCGGCTCCGTTCGACGAGTCGGAGAATCGCCGCTACTTCGATGCCGTGATGGCCGAGTTCGGGCTGACCGCACGCGCGTCGCTCCTGCACGAGGACGGCCACGAGGCGTCCGGGTCCTGCGCTCGACGAGCTGCAAGACGTGGCAGCCGAGGCGGACCTGCTGGTCAACATCAGCGGGCACTTGCAGATGCCCGCCCTGATGGAGCGACTGCGCAGCAAGGCATACGTGGACCTCGACCCTGGGTTCACACAGTTCTGGCACGCGGACGGCTGGCCCGGCCTTGCCGGGCACGACTCCTACTTCACAGTGGGGGAGAACATCGGGAGCCCCGGATGCGAGATCCCGACCGGCGGGATCGACTGGCACCCCGTGGCGCCGCCGGTGGTGCTGGACGACTGGCCGCTGCGTGAGGACGGAAAGCTGGGACCGTTCACGACGGTGGGAGCGTGGCGCGGGTCGTTCGGCGTGATCGAGCGCGAGGGGCGCACCTATGGGCTCAAGGTGCACGAGTTCCGCAAGGTGATCGAGCTGCCCGCCATGGTGCCGTTCGACTTCGAGATCGCGCTCGACATCCATCCGGGCGACCACCGCGACCGCGAGTCCCTCGAAGCGCATGGCTGGCAGCTCGTGTCCCCGGCCGAGGTGGTCCGCGGTCCGCTCGACTTCAGGCGCTTCGTCCAGCGCTCGGGAGCGGAGTTCTCGGTCGCACAGGGCATCTATGTCGATACGAACAGCGGGTGGTTCAGCGACCGCAGCGTGCGTTACCTCGCATCGGGCCGGCCCGCGCTCCTCCAGGACACCGGCTTCAGCCGCAACTACCCGGTCGGCGAGGGCCTGGTCGCGTTTCGCACGCTCGACGAGGCCGCCGACGGAGCGCGGCGCATCGCCGCCGACTACGAGGCGCACCGCGCTGCTGCGCGCACGCTCGCCGAGCAGCGCTTCGATTCCGACAAAGTGCTGCCCCGTTTCCTGGCGGAAGCGGGGCTGAGCCCGTGAGGCCTCCGGGTCCGGCGCGCACATCGTGGCTCGGCATCGGCCTTGGGGCAGCGGGATTGGTGGTCGCGATCGCGCTGTTCGTGGTCGTCCTGGTGGTGTCCTTCGAGTTGCTGCGCGGGGACGGCGACCTGGACAAGCCGTCGCCCCTCGCTGCCGTCGAGCTTGCCGGTGACGAGGTGACGGTCTTCAGCTGGAACCGCGACAGATGCACGGACGAGGACGTTCCGGACCTGCCGGCCCGAGCATTCAGGAACGATCGCGGCGAGGTCCAGCTGATCGCGTCCCACTTCGAGAACCGCCGCTTCGTCGGTCGCGGACCTGGAGCAGCTGCAGCACCCGTGCGGCGTCGTGATGGGCTCGGAGCTTGCATCCGACCCGGCACGCTTCGCGGACCACGAGTGGCTGGCCGCCCCGTACACGCAGGATGGGCGCACGGTCTACTCGCTCGTACACAACGAATACCAGGGAGACAAGTACCCCGGCCAGTGTCCATCGGGCGAGTACCTCGAGTGCTGGTACAACGCGGTCACGCTGGCCGTGTCGCGCGACGGCGGTCGCACCTACAGGCACGTCGCGGCGCCGCCGGCGCACCGTGTGGCGAGCCTGCCATATGTGTACGAGCCCGACAGCGGGCCCTACGGCTATTTCGCTCCCAGCAACATCGTGCTCAACCGCAAGGACGGCTATCACTACGCGATGCTTCGCGCAGCGGACGTTTCGCAGTCAGCCTTATGGCACGTGCCTGATGCGGACCAAGACCCTGGCGGACCCCGGCTCCTGGCGCGCCTGGGGTGGTGCCGATTTCGACGTTCAATTCGCCGACCCCTACACGGACCGCAACCTCGCAGCCGCGCAACCACGTCTGCACGCCGGTGTCGCCGAACCAGATCGGCGGAATGTCGGAGAGTCTCACCTACAACGACCTATTTCGACAAGTGGCTGCTCGTGGGGTCATCGCAGGACACCATCCGCGGCCGCGAAGTCTTCGGGTTCTTCTACTCCCTCTCCGACGACCTGAGGAGCTGGTCGCACCGCAAGCTGATCCGCGAGGTCGAGATGACCTGGTCCTTCGAGTGCGGCGACTCGAACCCGGTGAGCTATCCGTCCGTGCTCGACCCCCGGTCCCCGTCGCGCAACTTCGAGACATCCGGCCGAAACCCCGATCTCTACTTCACGCGCATGCACTACAGCAACTGCCAGCAGGGCCTCAACCGCGACCTCGTGCGGGTCCCGATCCGGTTCTCGAAGTGAGCGGCGACCGGCTGCGCATCGTGTGAGCGGCATGATCGCCGCCGTCCCCTACCACGGCGGCGCGACCTGGGCGGTGCTCCAGTACCTGCTCGGATTTCGGGACCTCGGCCACGAGGTGATCTTCGTCGAGCAGGTCGAGCCCGGATCGCTGCGCCCGCCAACCGCGACTACATGCGCTCCGTCGCCGAGCGCTTCGACCTGGGCGACGGCTGGGCGCTGCTCGAGCAGGACACGAAGCGCACCGCGGGCCTGACATATGACGCGCTGCGAGAGCCTCGCCCGCGACGCCGACGTGCTGATCAACATCTCGGGCATCCTGACCGACGAGGACCTCATGGGCGCCGCGCGGACGAAGGTCTACCTCGACCTCGACCCGGCCTTCAACCAGCTCTGGCACGCGCAGGGCATCGACATGCACTTCGGCGGCCACGACCGCTTCGTGACCGTCGGGCAGGCGATCGGCACGCCCTACTGCACGGTCCCCACCTCCGGCATCGACTGGATCCCGACCGTTCCTCCCGTCGTGCTCGCAGCACTGGCCGGTGGCCGGCGGCGGTGAGCAGATCACGACGATCGGCAACTGGCGCGGCTACGGCTCCGTCGAGCACGAGGGCGTCAAGTACGGTCAGAAGGCCCACTCGATGCGCGATCTGATGTCACTCGCCGCGCGCACCGACGCGCCCTTCCTGCTTGCGCTCGACATCCACCCCGACGAGACGCCCGACCTCGAGGCGCTCGATCGCAACGGCTGGCACATCGTCGACCCCGCGACGGTCGCGTCGGACCCTGATTCGTATCGGGAGTTCATCGCCGGATCGCAGGCCGAACTGGGCATCGCCAAGAGCGGCTACGTCCTCTCGCGGTGTGGATGGTTCAGCGACCGCAGCGCCTGTTATCTCGCCTCGGGCAAGCCGGTGGTCGCACAGGACACCGGCTTCGGCCGGTTCCTGCCGACTGGCGCGGGCCTGCTGGCCTTCGCATCCGAGGACGACGCGCTCGCGGCCGTCGAGGAGGTTCGCTCCGCCCATCGCCCGCCACGCGCGGGCTGCGCGGGAGATCGCCGTCGAGCACCTCGATTCGCGCAAGGTCCTCGCACGTTTTCTCGAGCGGGTCGGGAGCGCCGCTTGAGCCCGGCGCCGGACGAGCTGCGCGCACGGCTCCAGGACGCGCTCACGGCGCACGAGGGAGCGCCCGTCACGGTCACCGAGCTGCAGCGCCGCCCGTGCGAATACCGCACCAGCTTCGCGCTCGAGGAGCTCGACGTGGTGCTCGCGGACGGCCGCGCCCTGCGGCTGATGTTCAAGGACCTGTCGCGCGCCTGCCTCGCCGCGGACGCGCTGCTGGTGAAGCCCGCCTTCCTGCACGACCCCGCTCCGCGAGATCGAGGTCTACCGCGACCTGCTCGACGCCGCCGACCTCGGGACCCCCGCCTACCACGGTGCGTCCGTCGATCCGGCCGCCGACCGGCACTGGCTGTTCATCGAGAACGTCACCGGTCCCGTGCTGTGGCAGGTCGGTGAGTTCGAGGTCTGGGAGCAGAGCGCCCGGTGGCTCGCGCGCATGCACGCGATGCTCGCGCCGGCGGCGCAGGCGCCTCCGCGTTCGCTGTTGCACTATGGACCGGACCTATACCGCGCGTGGATCGAGCGGGCGCGTCATTTCGCCGAACGCCCGTCGACGCCGTGGAGCGACGACACGCGCGCGACCGTGATCGATCTCTCCACGCGATACGAGCCTGTGGTCGAGCGGCTGGCGGCGCTCGAGCCCACCATCGTCCACGGAGAGTTCTATCCCTCCAACGTGCTCGTCCAGCATTCCGGGGACGTGGTGCGGATCGCCCCGATCGACTGGGAGATCAGCGGCGTCGGCCCGGGACTGCTGGACCTGGCGGCACTCACGATCGGCAAATGGACGCCCGCGGAGCGCGACGCGCTGGCGCACGCATACCGCGATGCTGCCGCGCCCGGCACGGTCCCCGCCGACTTCGGCGTCGCACTCGACTGCTGTCGCCTGCACCTCGCCGTCCAGGCCCTCGGGTCGGCACCCGAGTGGCAGCCTCCGGCCGAGCACCGCCACGACTGGCTTGCGGAGTCGGTGCGCATCGCCGGGGACTTGCGCCTCTAAAGTGCAGGACCGCATGATGGCTGAGCGCGTGCTGATCGTGAACGCTGACGACTTCGGGCTCAGTCCCGGTGTCAACGCAGGCGTCACCCGCGCACACGAGCAGGGGATCCTCACGAGCGCAAGCCTGATGGTGCGGTTCCCGGCCGCCCGCGCAGCCGCCGATTACGCCCGCGGAGCCCCCGCTCTCAGCCTCGGACTGCACGTCGATCTGGGCGAGTGGGTCTACAACGACGGTGAGTGGGACACGGTCTACGAAGTCGTGTCGCTCGACAACCCGGACGCCGTGGTCGACGAGGTGGGCAGACAGGTCGAGGCCTTCCGCCTCCTCACCGGCCGCGACCCGAGTCACATCGACTCCCACCAGCACGTCCACAACTGGGACACGGTCGTGGCGTCCTTTCGGACGCTGGCGCTGGCGCTCGAAGTACCGCTGCGCCATTTCACCGAGGGCGTGACCTATTGCGGCGACCTGTACGGCCAGTCGTCGGACGGGACGCCGATCCCCGGCGCGATCACCGCCGAGGCACTGATCGCGATCTTCGAAGGGCTGCCGGCCGGGGTCACGGAGCTTGCCTGCCACCCCGGGCTCGGTGACGACAGCGGTTCGATCTACGACCGCGAGCGCACACAGGAGGTCGAGGTCCTGTGCGACCCGGCGGTGCGTGAAGCGCTCGACCGCGAGGGCGTCGCACTGCGCTCGTTCGCCGACCTGGCAACCGAAGACGCTGCATAACACGCTAGGGTTCCGCGTCTGATGGAGCACGAAGGATTCACGCTATGGCTCACGGGCCTGCCCCGATCGGGCAAGAGCACGGTCGCGGGACTGGTCGCGGGACGCCTGCGAACGGCCGGGGTCGAGCACATCGAGGTGCTCGACGGGGACATCGTGCGCGACGGCCTTTGCCGTGACCTGGGCTTCTCCCGCGAGGATCGCACCGAGAACATCCGGCGCATCGCGTTCGTCAGCAAGCTGCTGACGCGCAACGGTGTTGCGGTGATCGTGGCCGCGATCTCGCCCTACCGCGAGGACCGTGAGCTGGCGCGCGAGGAGATCCAGTCGTTCGTCGAGGTCTGGTGCCACGCCTCCGCCGACGACTGCGCAGCGCGCGACTACAAGGGTCTCTACGAGAAGGCGCGCCGCGGCGAGATCACGAACCTCACGGGAGTCAACGACCCCTACGAGGAGCCCGAGGACGCCGACCTCGTCCTCGACACGGTCGGCGAGGGGCCCGAGGCGAGCGCCGAGCGGGTCATGGCACTGCTGCGCGAGCGCGGCGTGCTGCCGGCCGGCTAGCTGCTACTTAGCGCTTCGGACGGAGCAGCGTGACCCGGCCGCGGGCGGTGTTGGCGTCACCGATCTTCACGGCCGCGTTCGCACCGAGCCGCCGCGCCTTGCGGATCTTCCTGACCTCGGACCTCGAGAACTTGACCTTGACGGCCTTCGTCTTCTTGCCCTTGATCGTGAACCTTCCGGCGCCCGTGGCGCCCTTGCCCTTGAGCGTCAGGCGTCCCTTGCAGCTCTTCGAGCGCTTGCAGCGGATCTTCACCTTTGCCACGCCGCTCTTGGAGACCCGCACCGTGCCGCCGATCAATGACGCGGCGCGCAGGTCGGACTCCTCGCAGCCGCGGATCTCGAGGTGCGGCTTCGTCGTGACCTTCTTGCCGCTGTGCGACGTGAACGTCGCGTCGAACTCACGGTCGGTGCTGCTTGCCTGGCAGAGGTCCTCGAAGTTGTTGAGGATGCCGCCCGAGCCGCCGTCGAGGTTCAGCTCGAAGTAGGACTGCGGCAGGTCGGGCACCAGCTCGAAGGTGTTGATGATCCGGCGCCCTCCCAGGAAGCTGTTGCGCGCCTTCAGCAGCACCTCGAGGCCCGTCGGGCCACGCAGGTACACGTACACCTTGGGCAGCACGTTGCCGACCTCCTGCACGATGTGGACCGGCCCGGAGATCGGGTACGGCAGCAGCGGCGAGAACGCGCGCGCGTTACCGACCTTCGACTTGGCCGGGCAGGTGTCGGTCGCTGCCTGGACGTCGTTGCAGAGCGCGCCCGGCTCGTTGAAGAAGGGCACGTTCGGCCGCAGGATCGCCGGCAGCACGACGCGGGCGTTCGAGATGTCGGCCTCGCCGGCCTCCTGGGTCACGATCGCCTGGAACGGCGGGTGGTCGAACTGGTCCGTCTGGCCGGCGGCGCCCGCGATCAGGCGGAGGTCGGGACCGAACGGCAGCTCGTCGCACTTGTCGGCGTCGAGCTGGATGCTCGATGACGACTCGCCGCCCTCGTCGCCGAAGAAGGTCGCGGTCAGCGTGCGCGGCTCGCATCCGGTCGGGTTGAGGAAGAAGCCCGGGACGGTCCACGAGGATCTCGACCTGCTTGATCGGCAGCGGCACGCCCTCGAGCATCGTCGGGATCTCGGTCGAGACCACCTCGAGGCCGTTGTCGGACTCGCGCAGGAAGATGCGGTTCATCAGCACGACCTGGCCGAGGTCGATCGGGCCGACCTTCGCCGGGACACGCACCGCGATCGAGGCCGCGTCACCCGGTTGAATCGCCTCGGAGAGGTAGAGCTCACCCGGCACCGTCAGGAGACTGCCGTCGACTCCCACGGTGTTGCGGATCGTGCCGATCCGCGTGGACTCGGGGCAGTTCCCGGCCTGCGCGTCGGCCAGCGGGCACTGCGGCGATGCCGCGAGGCTGCCGGTTGCGCCGGCGGGCAGCGACAGCTTCAGGCTCTTGAGGTTCTGGTCACCGTCGGGACGCGAGAACACGATCCGCGACAGGGAGTTGGCGCCGGCCTTCTTCGGAATGCCCTCCGCGACGTTGACCACGGGGTTGAACGGCCGCGGGCTGGGCACGCATCCGTCGGTCGTGATCGACGGAGTGCTCTCGCTCACCGCGTACGGTGGCGGGGTGTTGTCGCCGGGAGTGGGATCGGGGACGCCGTTCCAGCCGGCGAGGGTCGCGGCGCCGCTGTACGTCGGCGTCGCAGCATCGGGCGAACCGGCGGGCCCGCAGTCGTCCGGGTTCCTGAGGATCGCGCGCCCGTTGCCGTTCAGGTTCACGTCGAGTTGCGTGAACGGCGTCTCGGGCTGGCTCCTGAAGACGTTGCTCACCTGGCCGTCCTCGGAGACGGTGACGTCGCCGACGAGCTTGATCCGCAAGCCCGCACCCTCGATCAGCAGGAACAGCTTCCAGGGGCTCGTCCGCTGTCGGGCGGCCGGGGCCGCCGACCGGGCCGAAGAACGCCTTGCCGCCAAGTGAGTCGGGCAGCACCGGGCTCGTCACCTCGATGCGTGCCGATCTGCGAGCCGTCTGGACACGTCGGCCGGACGCCTGGTGAGCTGCTTGTGCAGGCCCGTGGATGCGACGCCGAACTGCGTCGAACGAGCAGGCTTCGAGGCCGTTGCCGCCGGCCGGGTTCAGCACCATGCCCTCGGGCAGCGTGATGTCGGCGTCCTTGAGGTTGGCCTGCCAGATCGGATCGTCCACGTAGTCCGGGTACCGGAGCGTTACACGGTGGCTTTCCGCGGCGCCGGCCTCGCCCGTCTCGGGGGTCACCGACACGGTCGGGTCAAACGGCACCAAGTCACAGCCGGTCGGCGTGAAGCTGGCGTCGGTCAAGCTGTCCCTGATCGCGCCCGTGGCCCACGAGCGCGCCTCGACCGTTGACGGAGCGTTCTTGCACGAGGTCGGGTTGCGGAAGAACGAGCGCGTGGGCGGCAGGGGATCGACGCTGAGTACGTCCGTATCGACGTCGTGACTTGCACGGGACTTGCGCACACAGCACGGTTTCGATCTGGATGACCGTCGCCGGGACCCCCCCAAGGTTCTTCGGAATGTCGATCAGCGCAGAGTCGAGGCCGTAGTCGCCCTCGGTGCGCAGGTCGATCTTGATCGGGAAGGGTCCGGCCGGGTCCGACGGGAAGCCTCTGGTGCCCAGTCGAGCCGGCTCGAGACCGAGGGTCGCGACGTTGTAGATCAGGGATATTGTGCGAAACGGTGGCGCGGTGTATTGCGCGCTGTCGACAACCGCATCCGTGACCGAATGTCCCACGATCGTCCGGTCCGGGCACGACGTGGCGATCCAAAGGTGCGTCGGGCACGCCTCGACCGCGGTCGGATTGCCGAGGAAGCCCGGCGGCAGCGAGAGCTTGAACTCCGCCAGCTTCGACTCATTCTGGCCGCCCACGCAGCCCCAATTCGGGGCGATCTGGACATGCTGACCGTCGGGCGCGAAAGTGTTGTCGATGGTGGCCACTGCGCTCTGGCTGGCGAGCCTGAACTTGAGTGGGTCGTAGTTGCTCGATCCCGGGGTGATTTCGATCGGAACGGCGACCCAGATGCCGTTGGCTGCTGGGATCGATTCAACGCCGCGGACCCTCACCATTGTGTACGCGGGGATGACACCGTGGGGGCTGACCGTCGTGACGTCGTAAACGCCCAGTTGTGGGTCGGCTGACGGCGCGACGCTGGCGATCTCCAGGCCTTGATTGCAGAACCTCATGAAGAGAGCGACGTCGGGATTCCCGCCCGCCTGGGTCGGGGGAGTGACGTCCAGGCTGGTGCCGGGCTCGAGGTCGAACGGCTCCATCTGGAACTCTGTGACGTCGAGCTGGGTGTCCGTTACCTGGGCGCGCGCAACCGCCCCCCACATCGCGGCGAGGAACATCGCGCTCAGCAGCAGCATGACGGCCAGACGCGGTCTCATCCCCGGTTCCTCACTTCCCCGACGCCCTGAGCGTCAACTTGGTCCGTTTCGTGCGCATCGATGCGTTCGCTCCGCTACGGCGGACCGCGAAGGTGGCCTGCACCCGCAACCGCTTCCTGCGCTGGATCGCCCTGCGAGCGCTCTTTCCGACCTTCACCCTGACCGTCACGACCTGATTGGCCTTGCCGGTGAACGACTTCTTGCCGAGGTTGATCCGGCGCGCCTTGCCCTTGCCGACCTTCACGTTGCCGACGCTGCGCAGCTGCACGCTGCCCTTCGCGGCGAACGAGCACCGCATACGCACGGACACGGTACCGCTGCTCGTCATGCTCAACCGGCCGGAGGTGCTCGGTCCGCAGGCGGCAGACTGCGACACGCCGCCGGACTCACAGCCCGACCCGATTTCGTCGCCGGCATCTGCGGTGACCTCGTCGGATCCGCCGCCGCATGTCGCCGCGCCCACCGCGCCGTCGGAGATGTTGATGTTGTCGTCGCCCGATCCGGTGCGCACGCTCTCCACGTCGGTGCGGACCTGATCGTTCTCGCCCTGCTGGCCGTCGTTCGGGGTTCCAAGCGTGTCAACGGTCACGTCTGCGCTGCGCGACACATAGGAGACCACGTCGACGCCGTCACCGCCGGACATGGTGTCGGCGCCGGTCCCGCCGTCAAGAATGTCGGTGCCCGTGAAGCCCCGCAGCGTGTCGTTGCCCGCGGTCCCGTTCAGGATGTCGTTGCCCTCGGCGCCGTCGAGCGTGTCATCGCCCACGTCACCATTGATGGTGTCGTTGCCGACGTCGCCCGCGAGGAAGTCGTCGTGCTCCGCTCCGGAGATCCGGTCATTGCCCGGGCCGCCGTTGATGTGGTTGAGCTTCGCGTCGCCGCTCAGCACGTCGTCGAAGTCGGATCCGCCGATGCGCTCCACGTCTTCCGCGATCGTGTCGTTCTCGTCGGCCATCCCGTCGCCGCCCAGCGTTGCCAGCGTCACGTCGACCGGACCCGGGTGCGCGCCGTACGCGGCGGTGTCGTTACCCTCGCCGCCGACCAGGGTGTCCGGGCCGAGGCCGCCGTTCAACAGATCGTTGCCGCCACCGCCGGTCAGGGTGCCGCTGCCGTCGTTCGCGTTCAGCTGGTCGTCGTCGAGGCCTCCGATCAGGCTCTCGATCGAACCCTGGACGTTGTCGCCCTCTCCCACGGTGCCGTCGTCAGCAGCACCGTTGAGGGTGACGCTGACGGGAATCGTCGCGTCTGAAAAGTCCGCTGTGTCGCTGCCATCGCCGCCGTCATAGCTGTCCGCGCCGACCGAGCCGAAGAGGTAGTCGCCGTCCGGACCACCGTTCATCACGTCGCTGCCCTGGTCACCCTCGAGCGTGTCGAAGCCCGCGTCGCCGCCGAGCTCGTCCGCACCGCCGTGACCCTGGATCAGGTCGTCGCCGGGGCCGCCGAGCAGGACGTTGGCATTGCCATCGCCCTTGAGCACGTCGTTGCCGGCGCTGCCGACCAGGTCCTCGACGTCGCCCATGATCTGGTCGCTGTGGCTGTTGAACAAGTTCAAGTCGCGGGCCGACCCGTCGTTTGCACTGCCGTCGATCGTGGCTGCGACCGGATCATCCGCGCCTCTGCGCTCGTAGGACGCCGTGTCGTTTCCGGCGCCGCCCTCGAAGACGTCGGGGCCGAGGCTGCCGTCAAGCAGGTCGTCGCCCCCGCCGCCGGTGAGGACGTTTATGCCCGACGGCTCGGCTCGCGGTCCCAGGCCGTAGAACTCGCCCGGATCGTTGCCGGTCAGGTGGTCCCCGTACGGTGTGCCGATGACGTTCTCGATGTCCTCGCCCACGCAGTCGTTCTCGCCCGGCACGCCGTCGTTGGGCGTGCAGTCACGATCCAGGGTCGTGCACGACGCAGGCGTGCCCACCTCCACGCACGGCTGGCCGTTGTTCCTGTCACCGGTCTTCTGCGTCGGACGGCAGTCCTGGCGCGCGCCGTTGGACTGGTTCGAACCGGAGGCGATGATGTCGGGGTCGGACGGCAGCACGCCGTCGAGCGAGACCGTCACGCCAACAGGCTTGTCCGAGTAGTCGACGGTGTCGTTGCCGAGCGCTCCGCAGATCGTGTCCGGGGCATCGCCGGGACCGCCGTTGAAGTGCTCGGAGCTGCTGCCTCCGATGATCTCGTCGCTCCCCATGCCACCGACCGTCTTCTCGATGGCATCGAAGGAAGTCCTCGATCCGTCCTCGTCAATCGCAGTCTTCCGCCCCGAGCGGAGGTCCACCGTGACCGTGCCGACGCGGTCCTCGAAGGTGGCCGTGTCGAATCCCAGCCCACCGTTCAGGGTGCCGCCAAAGTTTCCGGGAACACCGGCTCCCCTTTGGCCGCTGTTGAGAGTGTCGTTTCCGTCGTTGCCGAAGATGAAGTCGTTGCCAAGACCGCCGTTGATGAAATCGTCGCCGGAGGCGCCGTTGATGCGGTCGGTGCCGTCACCGCCGTGGATGTCCGTGCGGGTGATGCCGGTCGCGGGACAGGTCACGACGTTCGCTGTGCCCTGGGTACAGCCGGCGCCGGCTGTGGCGGTGGTCGTGTCGGTCACCGTGTAGCCGGCAGCGAGGTTGACCGTGATCACGTTGTTCGCGGCATCGCCGGTGATGCGCAGGACGCTGCCTTCCACGGCCACCGTGGACGCGGCGAGCGCACCGGCCGGAAGCGCCATCAGCATCATCAGCGCCGAGAGCACCACGACGTGCAGCGCATTCGCCCGCCGGCTCAGGCCCACGAGTCCCTCAATCTTTCTCACTCTCCCAAGAACCTCTCCCACGCCCCTTAACGGGACGCCTCCTCAAAAACATAGCCTAATTGGAGGAGAAACGTTTAGGTGATGCCAAAGTTCCGACTTTCCTTCCCACTCAGTGCGCCACGACTATAGAAGCTCTGGGGCGGAAGTGCGCAAGTTGTTCGCACGTGAAATCTCGATGGCCCTCACCGGGCTCTCGGCGAAGAGTCAGGTCCCGCCGGCAACGGTTGCGAAGCACCCGCGGCGAGCCACATTCTTGGCCCGCAAAAGCCCTCTCCGCTAGGCTGGATTTCGTCACTTGGAGGGACCAAAGTTGGCAAACCAGAGCCAAGTATCTGTGCTAGAGTCGCCCCCGGTTCGTCCTTTGGTTTGACAGCGAGCCGACAAGTGCAAACTAAGGAGCAAGGAAGCTCGAACCACCCCGTTTTGGGGAGGGAGGCGTTATATGACCAGCAGGAGGAAGAAGATAGTGCTACCCATGGCTCTCGCCGGGGCAGCGCTAGTAATGATGGCGGTGGCCTCGCTGGCCAGCGCCACGCACGTGCGTCCGAACGGCGCTAGCCCGATGCGGATCTCGTTCGTGCCGGCGTATAAGAACTGCCCGGTCGGTTCGGCCACCATGACGCACGGAACGCCTTTGGCGGCTCCGTCTTGTGTGCCGGCCCAGGAGTCGGGATCCCTGACGACCGGTACGCCAGACGCCAATGGCGCACCGGCGAAGATGAACGCGTTCGGCAAGCTCAACGTAGTGTTGGGGACGCCGAATGACGTGGACATCGACGTCACGATCAACGACGTCCGCTGTCAGGCAGGCACGCTGGCGGCCAGCTGCGGATCGGCAAACGCCGCGGGTACCCCACCTGACTACGGGGATGCGGACGTTCTTCTCGATGACCTCCAGGCCACAGCGAAGATCCGGATCACCGACCACGACAACGGTACCCCGGGTCCCGGTGGGACAGCGCCAGGAACGGTCATTGACCTTCCGTTCCCGGTGTCGATCGACTGCGCCGCTACGGCAGACACGACCGTGGGTGGTGACTGCAACATCTCCACCAGTGCCAACACCGTGGTTCCGGGGTCGGTCAAGACCGGTAAGCGTGGCATCGTTGAGATCGGTCAGTTCGTGGTCAACGATGGTGGCGACGACGCCGACATCGCCACGAACCCCACCACTCCGCCAACACCGGCAACGAACACCGTGTTCCTGCGTCAGGGAATCTTCATTCCCTAGGCTCGCGGTTGTAGCGCTCATTGAGCGCGACTGGCAAAGACCGGGAGTGGGTTCACCACTCCCGGTCTTTCGCTATCTTGGACCCCGTTTCTTGATCCGTACGCGCGATCTTCTCGTAGGAGCCATTGATGAAACTGCCGCTTGACTCGCCCCGATGCTTCCGGCTGGCGCTGACCGTGGTGCTGGTTGCTTGCACGTTCGCCGCACTTGGCTGCGGCGGGGATGACAAGGGCGGCGGGGGCGGGGGCAAGCTCGACGTGGAAGCTGATGTCGACCACTTCGCCGGTCCGACTCCGCTCATCGTGACGTTGAAGGCCACCTCCAAGAACGCGGACGGCGACGTCAGCTACCGGTGGCGTTTCGACGACGGTACATCGAGCCACGAAGCCGGAGGTCACCAAGACGTTCTCGCGTGCCGGCTACTACCAGGTGTCCTGGACGCCCACGACGAGAGCGGCAACAACGACCGCGGAGTCGTTCCTCTTCGGAGCCTGGCCGCCCAAGCAGTGGACGAAGGCGCAGCGCAGCTCCGCTCACGAAGAAGGGAGCGCTGGAGGCCCAGCGAGTTCAGCAGGAGCGCACTGACAGGCGCCGGAAGGCGCAACGTGAGGCTCTGCGTCGCAAGGCGCGTGAGCAGACCGCCGGCTGAGCCGGTCCCTCTTAGCGGTTAGCTCTGCTGCTGCTGGAGTGCGGCGTCGAGCACTCCGGCCTGCTGGCGACCATCACGGCCGCACTTCCGCAGCGCGCGGGATTGTGCCTGCAGGATCTGCTCCAGCGTCAGTTTCTTCTTCTCGACCGGGATCTCGATCTCGGCGTCCGGGTTCTCGCGGTAGATCCGGGACAGGTCACGCACGGCGGTCAGCATCGAGCTCGAAAGCGCGGTCGAACAGCTCGCTGGGCTCGAGTTTGTAGACCCCGCAGAAGGCGCCGACATCGGCTCGTGCCTCGAATCACGGTCAGCTTCTCCTGCACTGAGATGCCGTCGTCGCCGCCGTCGCCGCCGCCGCATCCGGCGAACGACAACGCCGCTACGACTGCTGCGCAACCGACCCATGTCCGCCTGGCTCTCATGCGGTGCGTAACTGTATAAGGTCGCCCGCTTGAAGCGGATCCTGTTCGTCTTCAGCCGTCAGTCGAGCTTTGTCACCATCGACCAGGCGGTCCTCGAGGAGCGCTGGAGCGTGCAACCGTGGCGCCAGCAGGGACCGTTGGTCAACCTTCCGCGGCTGGTGCGTGAGGTGGCGCGCAGCGACCTCGTGTTCGGGTGGTTCGCGTCCTGGCACACATTCCTGCCGGTGGCATTGGCGTGGATCATGCGCAAGCCGTCCGTGATCGTGATCGGCGGCTATGACACCGCCCGCATGCCGGAGATCGGCTACGGGCTGCAGCAGCGGGGCGCGATGCGGCGGGTGAGCCGGTGGGTCATGCGCCGGGCGACACGCCTCGTGACGAACTCCCACTACAGCCGCGCGGAGGCTGCCGCCAACGTCGGCATCGACCCGGCCCGGGTCACCGTCGTCTATCACGGCGTGCCGGATCCGTTCGGTGAGCTGCCGCCTGTGCCGCGTGAGCCGATCGCGCTGACCGTCGGGATCGTCGACCGCCCCAACCTGGAGCGGAAGGGCCTGCGGTCCTTCGTCCAGGCCGCGGCGCACCTTCCCGATGTCGCCTTCGTGCTCGCGGGGCGCTGGGACGATGCCGCGGCCGACGAGCTGCGCGACCACGCACCTCCCAACGTGACCCTCACCGGATGGGTCGAGCAGGACGTGCTGAACCGGCACATGAGGGACTCGTCGGTGTACGTCCAGGCGTCCGCGCACGAAGGGTTCGGCATGTCGGTGGCCGAGGCGATGCTCGCCGGCTGCATCCCGGTGACGACCCGGGCGGGCGCGCTCCCCGAAGTGGTGGACGAGATCGGCGTGCAGGTGGACGACGCCGATCCAAAGCGGCTGGCGGACGGGATCGAGCAGGCGCTGGCGATGGACGACAGCACACGTGCGGCTGCGCGCGAACGGGTCCTCGACTGCTTCGGGCTCGACGTCCGCAGGCGCGGCCTGCACGAGGTCGTGGCGAGAGGCGCTCGGGGAATCGTGACCGTCGCGAACGTCAACCTCTTCAGCGATACGCAGACTCAGCCGACCGAGGCGATGCGCCATGCGATGGCCTACGCGGAGGTCGGCGACGAGCAGCGGCTCGCCGACCCGACGGTCAACGCGCTCCAGGAACGCGTCGCCGAGCTGCTCGGCCAGGAGGCCGCGCTCTTCCTGCCGTCCGGCACGATGTGCAACGCGATCGCCTTCCGGCTGCACGTGCGGCCCGGGGGCGACGAGGTGATCCTCGACCGCACGTCGCATCCGGTCTCATACGAGGCGGGCGGCCCGGCGGCGCTGTCGGGAGCGATGCTCAACGTCCTCGACGGTGACGGCGGCATCTTCACCGCTGACTCAGGTCGAGGGTGCGGTCCGCCCGGCCGGCGACCGCTACGGCCCTCGCTCACGGCTCGTGTCGGTCGAGCAGACGACCAACATCGGCGGCGGCCGGGTGTGGCCGCTGGCAGACATCAAGGCCGTGCTCGACGTGGCGCGCAGGCACGGGATGCGCACGCACCTGGACGGGGCACGGCTGATGAACGCGGTCGTCGCCAGCGGCGTCCCGGCGTGCCGACTTCGCCGGCGGCTTCGACACGGCCTGGATCGATCTTCACGAAGGGACTCGGCGCGCCCGTCGGCGCCGTGCTCGCCGCGTCGCAGGAGCTGATCGACGAGGCGTGGCGCTACAAGCAGATGATCGGCGGCGCCATGCGCCAGGCAGGCATCCTCGCCGCCGCCGGCCTGCACGCGCTCGACCACCACGTCGAGCGCCTGGCGGAGGACCACGCCAATGCCCGGCGCCTCGCCGAAGGTCTCGCCGAGCTACCGGGTGTCGACATCGACCTGGCGCGCGTCGAGACGAACATCCTGGTGTTCGGTGTACCCGACGCCTACGCGTTGTGCGGCTCGCTCTACGAGCGCGGGGTGCAGCTGGCGCCGCTGGGACCGCAGCGGCTGCGCGCGGTGACGCACCTGGATGTGGATGCCGCCGGCATCGACCGTGCCCTCACGGTGTTTCGTCAGCTGCTGGCTCGCTGAACGACTTCCGGACGAGCTGCGCCGCGAAGAACAGCACGAGGCAGGCGAAGCCGACCTCGAGCGCGCGCTCGGAGACGTTGTTGGCGAGGACGGTGCCGCCGACCACGCCGAGCGGGGAGAGCACGCCGATCATCAGCGCGTCCCGCGGTCGCACGTTGCCGTAGCCCTGCTGGCGCCAGGTGCCCGCGATCGCGACGAGCACGATCGCCACCAGCGAGGTCGCCTCGGCCTCGAGCTGCGACTGTCCCATGAAGATCACGAGGGCGGGGACGAACAGGATGCCGCCGCCGACACCGACGAGGCCGCCGACCGCGCCGGCGAGAAAGCCGAGCAGGATGACGGCGAGCTCGCTCAATCGATCAGGAGCTTGATCGCGACGGCCACGAGCAGTGCCGCGAACAGCAGCGACACCGCGCGGCCCGAGATGCGCTGCTGCAGCGCGGTGCCCGCGACAACCCCGGCCACCGCGGGCACACCGACCAGCATCCCCTTGGCGAGGTCGACATTGCCGTACGTGCCGTGGGCGATCGCCGCAAACAGCCCGATCAGGATGATCGCCGCGAGCGAGGTGCCGGTGGCGACGATGCTCGGAGTACCCGAACCACAGCACGAGCAGCGGCACGATCACCGTTCCGCCGCCGACCCCGAACAGCCCGCTGAATGCCCCCGCCAGTGTGGCGATGACTGCAAGCTTCAACAGGCGCGGCCCGGACTTGCTCGGGGATTGCCCGGACATGGTCCGGGATACTAGAGCGGCATGACGCCGCCTCCCGGAACGGCCAGCGCCGAGCGCCTGCTCGCGCCCCTGCGCGAACGCCCGCAGAGCTCCGCGATCCTCTGCGACATCGACGGCACGCTGGCGCCGATCGTCGAGCACGCCGAGGAGGCGGCCGTGCCCGCGCCCGCGCGACGTTTGCTGGAGGCGCTTTCGATCCGGTACGGGCTCGTCGCCTGCGTGTCGGGCCGCCGCGCGGCCAAGGCGCGGCAGATGGTGGGCGTGGACGGGCTCCTTTACATCGGCAACCACGGGCTCGAGCGGCTCGAGCCCGGCGCCGAGGCGCCGGTGCTCGACCCGGCAATCGCGCCGCTCGCCGAGCGCGTCCGGCAGTTCGCGGCCGAGCGTTTCACGCCGGAGTTGGAGCAGCTCGGAGTCACGCTCGAGGACAAGGACGCGATCTGGACCTTCCACTACCGCGGCGCCGACGACGAGGACGCGGCCCGTGCGGCGCTGGAGGCTGTGGCCCAGGGAGCGCACGCTGCCGGGCTGGACCCGCACCGGGGCCGCAAGGTGCTCGAGATCAGGCCCACCGCATCCGTGGACAAGGGCACCGCCGTGGCCGGCGTGCTCGACGGGCAGCGGGCTCGAGGCTCGCTCTCTTCGGAGGCGACGACACCACCGACGTGGACGCATTCCGGCGGCTGCGGGAGCTGGCCGGCGAAGGGACGCTCGACGGTGCGGTCTGCGTAGGTGTCGCGTCGGCCGAGACCCCCGCGGCGGTCGTCGACGAGGCCGATCTGGTCGTCGAGGGTACGGATGGCTTCCTGCAGATCCTCGAGAACCTGGCCGCCTAGAGGGCCACTGGGACTTGCTCTACACCGACTTCCTCAAATCGACCGTGCTGCTCGCGGCCGCGGAGGGAACGGCGCTTGCGTTCGTGTCGATCGCGGTCGCCGCCTCCCAGGACGAGACCGCCACGATCATCTTCGCGGTCTCGTGGTGGGTTGTAGCGCTGGCGATCGGCGCATGGCTCGGCCGGCGCCCCGAGACGACGAGGGCCATCGGCCGGCTCCTGGCCGGCGCGCGCACGTCGAACACCCTCCCCGAGATCAAGCCGGGATCGGTGCTCCTCGAGCCGGCTGTGGCTGCTCGCCGTGTCAGCCGTGCTGGCCGCCGGCCTGGCGTGGCTGTTCCCGCAGTTCTCGGCAGTGGTGGCCGGCGGTGCATTCCTGGTCGCGCTCGCGTGGCGCAAGCAGGAGCCGGCGGTGACCGCCATCGAAGAGCGCGACGGCGTGCGCTTCTACGTGCTCCCCGGATCGCCGTTCGGTGCAATCGAGCTGACGCGCACGCCGGGGCTGAGGCGAGTCGGCAGCTCTAACGGCGCCGGCTCGTAGCCGGCTTCTTGCGGCCGCGCTTCCTCAGCTTGTCGAGCTGCGGCCAGGTGCGCGTGTTCGCGACGTGCTCCTTCGTGAGCCACGCGCGGCGCGCCGTCGCCACGCCGTAGCGAATCACGCTCAGCGTGCGCCGGCTGTGCGCGTCGGAGTTGATCACGATCGGCACTCCCGCCTCCGCGGCGAGGCGAGCGTGCACGTCGTCGAGGTCGCGGCGGTCAGGGTTTGCGTTGATCTCCAGAAACGTCCCGGTCTTCGCGGCATGGCCGACCAGTTGCTCGACGTTCACCGCGTACGGCTCGCGACGCAGGATCTTGCGACCCGTCGGGTGGCCGATCACGTCGACCAGCGGGTGATCCATCGCGGCCATCATGCGCTGGGTCATCCGCTCGTCGCCCATGCGAAACGACGTGTGTACGGAGGCAACGACCCAGTCCAGCTCCTCGAGCACCTCGTCCGCATAGTCCAGCGACCCGTCGGTGTTGATGTTGACCTCGGTTCCCGCCAGCACCCTGAAGCCGTCCAGCTGCTCGTTCAGCGCGCGCACGCGCTCGACCTGCCGCAACAGCTCGTCGGCCTGCACGTCGTTGCCGAAACCGTGCGAGGCGGAGTGGTCTGTGACGGCGAGGTACTCATAGCCGCGCTGCTGCGCCGCCTTCGCCATGTCCTCGAGGGAGCTGCGCCCATCCGACAGGGTGGTGTGGGCGTGCAGGTCGCCCCTGAGGTCGTCCTCGGTGACGAGCGTCGGCAGCTTCCGCGCGATCGCGGCCTGCAACTCGCCGCGGCCCTCGCGCAGCTCCGGCTCGATGTAGGGAAGGCCGAGCACCTCGTACACCCGCTCCTCGGTCGGACAGCGGTGCACCGTCCCTGATTCGTCCTCCTCGACGCCGTACTCGCTCACGTGCATGCCGCGGCGCACTGCGTACTCGCGCAGCTCGACGTTGTGCTGCTTGGAGCCCGTCAGGTGCTGGAGGACATTGCCGAACTGATCCGGCTCGACGACCCTGAAGTCGATCTGCAGGCCGTTGTGCGTCGTCGCTCGCGCGCCCGCCTCGCCACCCGAGCCGGCTTCGCTCAACAGCTCCATCTCGGTGAACGCGCGCGTCAGCGCCGCCGGGTCGTGCGCGGTCGCGATGATGTCGAGGTCCTTGCACGTGTCGGTCATCCGGCGTGCGCTGCCGGCGATCTCGACCCGGTCCGCGCCCGGATGCTTTCGCAGGTGCTCGACGATCTGGTCGCCGATCGTCAGGACGGCTGAGAGCAGGACGCGCTGGGCGGGACCCGACTCGTCGTGCTTCGCGAGCGCCTTGGCGATGTTCTGCTCGGCCTTGGGGCCGAGCCCCGCGATCGTGCGCAGACGCTCGCTCTCGGCGGCCTCCTTCAGCTCCTCGAGCGTGGAGATGCCGAGCTCGTCGTAGATCTTGCGGGCCGTCTTGGCGCCGAGGCCCGGCAGCTGCGTGAAGCGGACGAGCTCTCCGGGGAACTTCGCGCGCAGCTTCTCCGCCGCGGGGATGTCGCCCAGTCTCGACCAGCGCACGAATCTTCTCCTGGAGCGTCTTGCCGACGTTGCGGACCTCGGTGGCGCGGTCCTCCAGCGCCAGCTGGGCCACGGAGACCGGGGAGTTGCGGATCGACGTGGCCGCCTCGCTGTAGGCGACGACGCGATAGATCACGGCCCCGTCCAGCTCGTACAGGTCGGCCAGCTCGTCCATGGCCGCCGCGATCTCAGCGTTCTTCATCGCAGACACGTTAGTGCGCCGTGAGACTGGCAATACTCCCGCGATGCCCGAGGACTGGCCTCCCGGCCCGGTGTGGGTCGTGCTGCCCACCTACAACGAGCGCGAGAACCTGGAGCCCGTCGTGGCCGGGGTGCGGGCGGCGCTCGCTCCCGTCGCGCCGGATCACACGGTGCTGATCGTCGACGACTCCTCCCCGGACGGCACGGGCCGGCTCGCCGACGAGCTGGCCGCGCGCGACCCCGCGGTGGACGTCCTGCACCGGCCGCGCAAGCAGGGGCTCGGCCAGGCCTACATCGCCGGCTTCCAGGTCGCCCTCGCCCGGGGAGCGGCGCTGGTGATCGAGATGGACGCCGACATGTCCCACGACCCGGCACACCTTCCGTTGATGGTCGATGCAGCGCGTAATGCCGACCTGGTGCTGGGCTCGCGCTACGTCCCGGGCGGACAGGTCCGCAACTGGGGCGCGATGCGGCGCCTCGTCAGCCGCGGCGGCTGCTGGTATGCGCGCATCGTCCTGGGCCTGGGCGTGCGCGACCTGACCGGCGGCTTCAAGTGCTTCCGGCGGGAGGTGCTGGAGGCGCTGGACCTGGATCACGTCAGATCGCAGGGTTACGCCTTCCAGGTGGAGCTGACGTACCGCGCGATCCAGCGCGGGTTTCGCGTGATGGAGATCCCGATCGTGTTCACCGACCGGACCGTGGGACAGAGCAAGATGTCCCGCCGGATCGTGCTCGAGGCGATGTGGATGGTCCCGATCCTGAGGGCGGGACGCAGGGACTATATTTAGTGAAGTATTGAGTGACTAGACTTGTCTTGACAACGAGCAGAAGGGAGCAACGTGGCTGGCCAGATCACCGACGTGACCGACGGTACCTTTGACGTGGAGGTGCTGGAAGCAGAGACCGCCGTGCTGGTCGATTTCTGGGCCCCGTGGTGCGGTCCGTGCCGTGCCGTCTCCCCCGTGCTCGAGGAGATCCACGAACGAGCGGGAGGACCTGCGGGTCGTCAAGCTCAACGTCGACGAGAACCAGCAGACCGCGGTCAAGTACGAGGTCCTGTCGATCCCCACGATGATCCTGTTCAAGAACGGAAATGTCGTGAAGAAGCTAATCGGGGCGCAGCCCAAAGCGCGAATCGAGGCGGAGTTGGAGCTCGAAGCGGCTGCATAGTTACGCAGTAGCGCAGTTACGCAGTTCGCAGTACTGGGGTTTTCTGCGTAACTGCGTAACTCCGTAACTGCGTAACTCCTCAAGGAGCGGGCATCCTGTAGGCATGCCCGATACGCAACGAGCACCGGTTGCCTACAAGGCAGTCGTACTTGCCGCAGTGTTGCTGGTGCTCGGGCTGCTGTTCCGGCAGCTCGCCACGCTGGTGCTGGCCGTCCTGATGACGGTGATCATCGCGATCCCGCATCTCGGCGGGGGCCACGCGGCTGGAGCGCCATCGCGTGCCGCGGCCGGTGGGGGCGCTGCTGACGCTGTTGTTCGGGCTCTCGGTGCTCGCGGGACTGCTCGCGCTGATCATCCCGACGTTCATCGATCAGGCGAACGCGTTCGTGGACGACGTACCCGCGATCGTCCACGACCTCGAGACGACCGTCGCCGACATCACCGGCGAGCGTCCCAGCGAGGTCGGGGACAGCATTCAGGAGTTCCTACAGCGCTACACGGACGAGCCCGAGCGGCTGATCGGTCCGATCACGTCGATCGGCTTCAGCGTCGCCGGCGTCTTCGGCGCCCTGATCCTGATTCTGATCACCGCGTACTTCATGGCGATTCGCCCGCAGCCGCTCGTGGACGGGCTGGTGCGGCTCGTGCCGCCCTCCCGCCGGCGGCATGCGCTGCACGTCATGGAGCGTCTTCGCACGGCGTGGATCGGCTGGATGAAGGGTGTCGTGTTCGACATGCTGGTGACGGGCACGCTGTTGTACGTGGGGCTGTCGCTAATCGGCCTCGACTTCGCGATCCTGTTCGCCGTCCTCACCGCGCTGCTCGTGGTCGTGCCGTACTTCGGCGCGATCATCGGCGCGATCCCGCCCATCCTGTTCGCGTTCACGGACTCGCCGGGCAAGGCGCTCGCGGTTCTGGCCGTGTACGTGCTCGTGCAGCAGATCGAGAGCAACCTGATCGTGCCGCTGGTGATGTCGCGTGCCACACGCCTGCATCCCGCGCTGATCGCGATCGGCGTCGTGATGGTCGGGAACCTGTTCGGGATCGTGGGACTGTTCGTCGCGGTGCCGATCATCTCCGCGGCCGTGATCCTCACGGAGGAGATCTGGGTGCGTGAGATCGAGGCCGCGCACGAGAACCGCGCCACGGAGGACATCGTGATCCCGACGGGCGAGGAGATACCGGAGAGAGCCCCGCCGGAGCTGGAACGCGAGCGGCTCTAGCCTGCGCGAGTGGCGGGTCCGGAAAACCGGCTGGGTAAGGGAGAGGGTTCGGATTCGCGAGCGACACGTGGTGTGCAACGCAACGCGCACGCGAAGGTGGCAAATGAGCCGTCTGCGCGACACCCGTGTGGGGTGCGGTGAGCGCCTGGCGGCGATCGACGAACTTTGCCCCGTTGGGTCCACTTCCACGCATGGCCAGGGGGAAAGTTCAGTGGCCAATGCGCAACGCGGCAGGCTGTCGCGCGTGATCGCGACCTTTCTTTGCAGTCTCGTGACGCTCCGCTGGTTAGGGAGCGCACCGTCGACCCTTTCCTTACTCCACCTGGTTTTGCGGGCCCGGACGACGTGGTTGGGACTACATCTAGCGAAACTGCGCGGGCGGGATCGCAACGGATATCGTTGGGGCAGCGATGGACCTAATATTCGGCAGCCTCGCGCTCGTCGTGATCCTCGCGGGCATCATCGGGGGCATTTGGGCTCTACGCCACCAGAGCCGCCAGTATCCGACGGGTACCCGAATCCCCATGGACGAGAAACGCAAGTCTGAGCAGGGCCGCTGGACCGGGTGGACCCAGGGCGGCGGACACGGGTAGCGGAAAGTTCGCGTGCCTAGGCGGCTCTAACCCACGCGGCGCAGGGCGATGCCGAGCTCCGACCCGTCGATGCTGGCCGTTTCGGTGTACGCGCCCTCGGCCATCGCACCGTTGAAGGAGAGGTTGGCGGCGAGCGTCTCGCCTGCCACGTAGTCGGCGTGCTGACGCACGACGTCGATCAAGGCATCGTCGCCGGTCAGCGTGAGGTCGATGCGGTCCTCGACCTGTAGGCCCGCGCCCTTGCGCGCGTTCTGGATCGCGTGCACCACCTCGCGCGCGGCACCCTCGCGCCGCAGCTCGTCGTCGAGGTCGAGGTTCAGCGCGACCGCGTAGTTGGCCTGGCGCTCGAGCTGGTAGCCCTCGCGCGGGAGCATCACGAGCGAGAGGTCGTCCGAGCCGAGGCGCTCCTCGGTGCCGTCGACCTCGATCGTGACCTCGTCGCCGCGATCGAAGGCAGCGGCGGCGGCAGCCGGGTCGAGCTGCTGCGATCGCGCTCGCGACCGCCGGCATGCGGGAGCCGAAGCGAGGACCGAGCTGACGGAAGTTGGGCTTCACCTCGTATGAGGCCAGCTCCTCCGCCTCCTCCACGTAGGAGATCGCCCTTCACGTTCAGCTCCTCGAGCACCTGGTCCTCGAGCCGCTCGATCGCGGCGCGCTCGCGAGGGTCGGCCACCACGACCGCCTCGCGCAGCGGCTGGCGCACCTTCACGTCGGCCTGGCTGCGCGCCTTGCGGCCCAGCTCCACCGTGCGGCGTGCAACCGCCATGTCGAACTCGAGCTCGCGGTCGATCAGCGCCTCGTCCGGCTCCGGGAAGTCGCACAGGTGCACGGACGTCTCGGCGCCGTCGAGGTTGCGGTAGACCTCGTCCGCGATGAACGGTGTGAACGGAGCGAGCAGCTGGGACACCGTCACGAGCGCGTGGTGCAGCGTGAGGTAGGCCGCGGTGGTGTCCTCGGCGCCCTCCCCGCCGCTGCGCCAGAAACGCCGGCGGCTGCGCCGCACGTACCAGTTGGAGAGATCGTCGACGAACGTCGCGATCGAGCGCCCCGCCGAGGTCGTGTCGTAGGCGTCGAGCTTCTGGCGCACCTCGCCGATCGTTCCCTGCAGCCGCGACAGGAGCCAGCGATCGAGCGCGGGCCGGCGCGCGGGCTCGAGCGAGTGCGCGCCGTGGTCGAATCCCTCGACGTTGGCGTAGAGGACGTAGAAGCTGTACGTGTTCCACAGCGTCAGCAGGAACTTGCGCACGCTCTCGCCGACGGTCTCGACCGAGAACCGGTACCCCGACCACGGCTGCTGGGAGGTGAAGTAGTACCAGCGAAATGCGTCCGCCCCGTGGCGGTCGATCACGTCCCAGGGCGCCACCACGTTGCCGCGGCTCTTCGACATCTTCTGCCCGTCCGGGTCGAGGATCAGGCCCAGGCAGAGGACGTTGCGGTAGCTCGCGGTGTCGAACAGGAGCGTCGACTCCGCCAGCAGGGAGTAGAACCAGCCGCGCGTCTGGTCGAGCGCCTCGCAGATGAAGTCGGCCGGGAACCGCTCCTTGAACAGCTGCTCGTTCTCGAACGGGTAGTGGAACTGTGCGAACGGCATCGCGCCCGAGTCGAACCAGGCGTCGATCACCTCCGGCACGCGGCGCATCTCCTGCCCGCACTCAGGACAGGGAAAGGCGACCTCGTCGATGAACGGGCGATGCAGGTCCTCAGGCACGTCGCCGGCAAGCTCGCGCAGCTCGGCGATCGACCCGATGCAGCGGTCGTGACCCTCGTCGCAGCGCCACACGGGCAGCGGCGTACCCCAGTAGCGCTCGCGCGACAGCGCCCAGTCGACGTTGTTCTCGAGCCACTTGCCGAAGCGGCCGTGCTTGATGTGGAACGGGTACCAGTCGATCGACTCGTTGGCCGCGAGCAGCTCCTCCCGGCGCGCGGTCGTGCGGATGTACCACTCGCGTTTCGCGTAGTAGAGGAGCGGCGTGTCGCAGCGCCAGCAGTGCGGATACGAATGCTCGTACTGCTCGGAGCGATAGATCAGTCCGCGTGACTCGAGGTCGGCGATCAGGTCCGGATCCGCTTCCTTGACGAAGCGCCCCGCGTACGGGCCGATGCGCTCGTCGTACGTTCCGTCGGCGCGCACCGGGTTGATGACGTTCAGGCCGTACTGCTCCCCGAGCCGAAAGTCGTCCTCACCGAACGCGATCGCCGTGTGGACGAGTCCCGGTGCCGTCCTCGGCCGACACGAAGTCGCCGGCCAGGACGGTGTGGCCGCGCCCGCCGTACTCGGGCCCGGCGATGAAAGGGAATGGGGGCTCGTACGCGGTTCCCTCCATCTCGCGCCCCGCGAACCGCTCGATCACCTCGGCCCCCTCGCCCAGCACCGGCTCCACCCGTGCTTCGGCCAGTACGTAGACCTGACCGTCCTGGCGCGCCCGGACGTAGGTGAGGTCGGAGTCCATCGCGACGGCGGCGTTCGAGACGAGCGTCCACGGCGTTGTCGTCCATACCAGCAGCGCGTCGCCGTCGCGCAGCGGCCCCTCGGGATGGGCAACGGGGAAGCGCACATATATGGAGGGATCGACGACGTCGTGGTACCCCTGCGCGACCTCGTGCGAGGACAGCGCCGTGCCGCAGCGGGGGCAGTAGGGCACGACCTTGTGGCCTTCGTAGAGCAGGTCGTTGTCCCAGATCTGGCGCAGGGCCCACCAGACGGACTCGATGTACTCGTTCGCAAGCGTTACGTAGGCGTCGTCGAGGTCGATCCAGAACGCGATCCGCTCGGTGAGACGGTTCCACTCCTCCACATACGAGAAGACCGACTCCCGGCACTTGCGGTTGAACTCGGCGATGCCCATCGCCTCGATCTCGTGCTTGGAGCTGATGCCGAGCTGGCGCTCGACCTCGAGCTCCACCGGCAGGCCGTGGCAGTCCCAGCCGGCCTTGCGCGGCACGTAGTACCCGCGCATCGTCTTGTAGCGCGGAAAGATGTCCTTGAAGACACGCGCCAGAACGTGGTGCGAGCCGGGTGGCCCGTTCGCCGTGGGCGGGCCCTCGTAGAAGACGTAGAGCGGGGAGCCCTCGCGCCGGCGGAGGGTCTCGTGGAAGACGTCGTCGGCCTTCCAGCGCTCGAGGGTCTGCTCCTCGAGCTCGGGAAAGCTCTGGTTCGTGGCCACCGGGTGGTAACGAGGCATGGCGGGTGATTCTAGGCCGCGCGTTCGAGCTTCCGGCACAGCCGGGCGAGCTCGCGCTTCTCACCGTCGTCCAGAACGGTGAACGTGTCCTGAACCCGGCGAGCGTGTCCTGGAAACAGATCCTCCACCAGCGCGCGGCCGAGATCGGTGAGGCTGATCGTGAGCGCACGCCGATCACGCGGGTCGGTCTCGCGGCGGATCAGACGCCGCTGCTCGAGCGTCGAGGTGACCTCGCTGGCGTTGGCCTTGCTGAGCCCGAGCCGCTGGCGAAGCACCCGCAGGCCGAGTATTCCGCCGGCCGATTCGACCACGACCAGCATCGCCGAATGCGGTCGGTGAGAGGCCCCGGCGCTCCAGCTCGTGGCCAAGCCTGCGCGTGACGCGGGTCTCGGCGCGCACCAGCGCGTCGAGGGCGCGATGCGCCAGCGGGTCCTGGAGCAGGGACGACAGATCGCTCACGTAAAGGCGACGCTAAGCGGCGGCTCGGACGAAGTCATCTGTCGGGGAGGTGCCTCTAGATCAGGTTCAAGGTTGGCGAAAAGTCCCCGCCCCAGGTAGGTTTCTGACATGAGGAAGAGATGGTTGCTGCTGGCGGCCTTGGCTCTGCCCATGCTTGTGGGCACCTTGGCACCCGCCGAGGCGGGGGCTACGTTCCCCGGCCAGAACGGCAAAATCGCGTTCTCGCGCGGGGGTGAGAACGTTTCTGAGCCGCGTTGCGTCTACACCGCCAACGCCAGCGGCACGGGGCAGGTGGCGCTGCTTCCTCCGTGCGACGCCGAGAACGAGTCGAAGCCACGGTGGTCTCCAAGCGGAATAGAGATCGCCTACGAAGGTTATGGCGGGCAACTTGACATCGTCAATGCCTTGGACAACAGCAACCTGCGCGAGTTCTTCTTCGACGCCGGAGTTGGGACCACGGGCTTCGGCTGGTCTCCCGACGGCAGCCAGATCGTGGTCAGCGTGTTCGACTGCGATGGCGAAGGGGTCTGCGAATCGCGGATCGAGCGCCTCGACTCCACGACCGGTGCCTACACGACGGTCTTGACCACCCCCTTTTCGTACGTGTCCGACCCCGACTGGTCGCCCAACGGCCAGCTGATCGCGTTCACCAGGGATTCGCAGCTGTACACGATCAACCCGAACGGAACGGGGTTGGCGCCCCTCGCTCCCGGATCACCGGGAATCAACGAGCAGCCCAGCTGGTCTCCCAGCGGAGCCAAGATCGCTTTCGTCAGCGACCGCGACGAGGTCGGGGAGATCTACGTCATGAACGCTGACGGGACAGGCCAGACGCGGCTCACCGACAACTTTGCTCTCGACCAGTCGCCGAGATGGTCTCCGGACGGGCAGAAGATCCTCTTCGAAAGTGACCGCGACGGCAACAACGAGATCTACGTGATGAACGCGGACGGGACAGGCCAGACGCGAGTCACCAACAACCCAGAGTGGGACGCGTCGCCCGACTGGCAGTCCATACCGATCACCACCTATGCCCGACCCCAGGGCGCATCACCGATGCGCTTTTCGCTCGTGCCGGCCTATGCCCAGTGCGTCTCTGGGAACAGCACGCACGGAACACCGCTGGCATCCCCCTCGTGCAATCCGCCGAGCCTGACGTCGACCCAGCTCACGATCGGCGGCCCGGAAACCAATGGGAAGCCGCCGGCCTCCAACAGCTTCGTGCGCTACACAGGTTTGCCAGGCGACGCTAACCCGGGCGACACTGCTGACCTCAGGGTCACCGTCCACGTGAACGACGTCATCCGGCAGGGAACGTTGGCCGACTACAACGGTGAGCTGTCGGTAAGGACCACGGTGCGAATCATCGACAAGTCGAACGGTCCGAGCGCGAACAACTCCGGGACAGTTATGGACCAACAGCTGCGCAGTACCGTCCCATGCGTTCCCACCGCCGCCACGACCGTGGGCGCGACGTGCAGCGTGACCACTTCCTTCGATGCACTCCTACCGGGCGTCATCCTCGAGGGCAAGCGCGCCATTTGGATCCTCCCACTCGTGCAGGTCGAGGACGGTGGGCCAGACGGCGACGCCGAGACGTTGACTGGCAACACCCTCTTCATGAAGCCCGGGGTTTTCGTTCCCTGACGGAACGGGCTAGCCGAGGTTGCCCTTCGCCATCTTCGAGAGGTCGAGCGCCTCGTCGAGGATGGCCTCGTCCACGCCCTTCTCGCGCGCGACCTCGGCCCAAGTCCTGCCGGACGCCGCCGCCTCCTTCACGATCTCGTCGGTGCGGTCGTACCCGATGTGCGGAGCGAGCGCGGTGGACGTGATGAGGCTTGCCTCCGCATGACGCTGCGTCATCTCGCGGTTCACCTCGATGCCGTCGATGCACTTCTCGGCGAACAGCGTGGACGCGCTGGTCAGCAGCCCGATCTGATCGAGCAGGTTGCGTGCGATCAGCGGCACGCGCACGTTCAGCTCGAAGTTGCCCTGCGTGCCCGCGACCGTCACGGCGGCGTCGTTGCCGATCACCTGCGCGCAGACCTGCAGCACGACCTCGGGAATGACGGGGTTCACCTTTCCCGGCATGATCGAGCTGCCCTTCTGCAGCTCGGGTAGGAAGAGCTCCGCCAGGCCGGTGCGCGGGCCCGACCCCATCCACGCGATGTCGTTCGCGATCTTCGTCAACGAAACGGCCAGCACCTTGAGCATGGCCGACAGCTCCACCAGCGCATCGCGGTTGCCCTGTGCCTCGAACGCGTGCTCGGGCGGCCGGATCTCGAGGCCGGTGTCGCGCGCGAGCCGCTCGCGCACGCGCGCGGCGAACTCCGGATGGGTGTTGAGCCCCGTGCCGGTGGCAGTGCCGCCAAGCGGAATCTGCGCCACCCGCGGCAGCGCGTCCTCGATGCGCGCGCGGCCGAGCCGGATCTGCGCCGCGTAGCCACCGAACTCCTGTCCGAGCGTGACCGGGACAGCATCCATCAGGTGGGTGCGCCCCGTCTTGACGACGTCTGCGAACTCGTCGGCCTTGCGCTGCAGAGCCGCCTCGAGCCGCCTCCAGAGCGGGGAGCAGTTGCGCGCGCACCTCTCCGAGCGCGGCCAGGTGGACCGCCGAGGGGAACACGTCGTTGGAGGACTGCCCCTTGTTGACGTGGTCGTTCGGGTGCACGCCTCCCTCCGCGAGGTTGGCGATGACCTCGTTCGCGTTCATGTTCGACGAGGTGCCGGAGCCGGTCTGGAAGACGTCGACCGGAAACTGGTCGTCGTGGTCGCCGGCGGCCACCTCGTCGCCGGCGGCCGCGACGCGCTCGGCGAGGTCGGCCTCGAGCAGCCCGAGCTCGGCGTTCACCCGCGCGGCGGCGGCCTTGATGCGCCCCAGCCACCGGATCACCGGCGTGGGAACCGCCTCGCCCGAGACCGGGAAGTTGTCGACGGCCTTGCGCGTCTCCGCGCCCCAGAGCTCTTCAGCCACGGTCATGCCTTCCTCCTGTCGCGGGGTCACCCTTACAGCCTATTGGGCCGTTCGCGGCGCAGCCCCTCCTCGAGGAAGAGATCAGTCGTCTGTGTTGGCAGCGAACCTCCTCCTGTAGAGAGCCGAGCGCAGTGAGCTGAATGCAGCCCGCACCTCGGTGGTGAACAGCTCCGGCTCCTCCCAGGCGGCGAAGTGGCCGCCGCTGTCTACTTCGTTGAAGTACGTGAGACTGGGATAGACCGCCTCGACCCAGCTGCGCGGGGAAGCCCAGATCTCGCCCGGGAACGTCGTGAAGCCGACCGGCACGGGGACCGGCGGAGGAGCCTGCCCGCTCGCAAGCGCTGCAGCCAGCGCTCGTCCGTCCTCCCAGTACGATCGGGCCGCCGACGCTGCGGTGCCCGTCAGCCAGTACAGCGTGATGTTGTCGAGGATGTTGTCCCGGGTGAGATTGCCCACGGGCTTGCCGTCGACGAACGCGCGGGCGATCTTGTAGTAGCTGTCCGTGTCGTGGTCGAGCAACCAGGCAGCCAGCCCGACGGGTGAATCCAGCAGCGAGTAGCTGATCGTCTGCGGCCGCGTTGCCATCTCGAGGAAGTAGCCGAAGCCGCTTTCCCTGAACGTCGCGAACGCCTCGGCCGCTGCGCGTTCCTGTTCGGATTCCTTGGGCAGTTGATCGCCAACTGCGAGCACCGCCGTGAGCAGGTTCACGTGGATGCCGACCAAACCCTCGGCCGCCTGCCGACCCATTGTGTCCGTGACGAGAGCACCTACGTCGCCGCCCTGGGCGACGTAGCCGGTGTAGCCGAGGCGGCCCATCAGTTCCGCCCACGCGCGTGCGGTGCGGCCGGCATCCCAGCCGAGCTCGGCCGGCTCACTGGAGAACCCGTAGCCGGGCAGAGACGGCAGCACCAGGTGGAACGCGTCCTCGGGGGTGCCGCCGTGAGCGGCCGGGTCGGTCAGCGGGCCGACTGTCTCCAGCAGCTCGATGACCGAGCCGGGCCAGCCGTGCGTCATGATCAGCGGTAAGGCGTCCTCGTGCTTGGAGCGCACGTGGATGAAGTGGATCTCCACCCCGTCGATCTCGGTCGTGAACTGCGGAAGCGCGTTCAGCCTCTGCTCGACCCGTCCGAGGTCGTAGTCCGTCACCCAGTAACGGGCGAGCTCCTGCAACGCGTCGAGCTGGACTCCCTGCGACCGGTCACTGACGAGTTCCTTGCTGGGCCAGCGCGTCGCCTCGATGCGCCGGCGCATGTCGTCGATTCGCTCCTCGGGAATCTCGACGTGGAAGGGCCGGATCTCGGCGCCTGCCGACTTTTCGGTCGTGACAGACATTTGTGGATCCTCCTTGGGGGAGAGGTGGTTTGGTGACGGCTGCAGCCTGATCCGTCTGTCACGGGCCGAACTACGCCCGACCTGCCTGCGGTCGCTGACTGCATCCGACGCCCTGGCCTACATCAGCGGGCCTGCCCTGGTCCTACCTGTCGCGGCCGTGCATTGCAACGCTAGTGCGATCTCGCCGCGGATGTCAAGCCGCTCAGTACGAGACGGCGCAGTACTTCGTCTCGAGGTATTCCTCGATGCCCTCGTAGCCGCCTTCGCGGCCGACTCCGGAGTGCTTGATGCCCCCGAACGGGGCCGCGGGGTTGGACACCATGCCCTGGTTCAGCCCGACCATGCCGTACTGAAGCTGCTCCATCACGCGCAAGGCGCGCCCGACGTCGCGCGTGTAGAGGTAGGCCACCAGGCCGTACTCGGTGTCGTTCGCCCAGCTGATCGCCTGAGCCTCGTCCTGAAATCCCTTGACCGGAGCGACCGGGCCAAAGATCTCCTCCTTCAGCAGGCGGGCATCGTCGGAGACGTCGGCAAGCACGGTCGGGGCGTAGAAGTATCCGGCCAGGTCGACGGGCTCGGCGCCGACGACCGGCTTCGCACCTTTGGCGATCGCGTCCTGGACGAGCTCTTCGACCTTGGACACCTGCTCGTCGTTGATCAGCGGGCCGACCTCCACCTCCTCGTCCGTGCCCCGTCCGACCTTCAGGGCCCGCATCCGCTCGGCGAGCCCCTCGACGAAGTCCTGGGCGATCGAGTCCGCCACGTAGAACCGGTTGGCCGCTGTACACGCCTCGCCGATGTTGCGCATCTTGGCGATCATGGCGCCGTCGATCGCGGCGTCGAGGTCGGCGTCCTCGAAGACCAGGAACGGGGCATTACCGCCCAGCTCCATCGAGACACGCAGAATCTGCTCGGAAGCCTGCTCCATCAGCTTGCGCCCGACCTCGGTCGAGCCCGTGAAGCTCAGCTTGCGCAAACGAAAGTCGGAGATGATCGGCTTCGAGACATCACCCGAGCTGGAGCTCGTGATCACGTTCAGTACGCCTGCGGGCAGCCCTGCCTCCTCCAGGATCTCGGCGACGGCGAGCGCGCTGAGAGGAGTCAGGCTCGCCGGCTTCAGCACCATGGTGCAGCCGGCCGCGACGGCCGGCCCGATCTTGCGGGTCGCCATCGCAGCGGGAAAGTTCCAGGGCGTGATCAGGTAGCAGGGACCGACCGGCTGCTTCATCACAAGCAGACGGCCCTGGCCCGTCGGCGCGACCTGGAACCGGCCGTCGATCCGCACCGCCTGCTCGGCGAACCAGCGGAAGAACTCGGCTGCGTACGTGACCTCGGCCTTGGACTCGGCCACCGACTTGCCCATCTCGAGCGTCATCAGCAGGGCGAGATCGTCAGCGCGCTCGATCATCGACTCATAGGCTCTTCGCAGGATCTCCCCACGCTCGCGGGGAGGATGCTCCCGCCACGCCCCCTGCTGCTCGTCCGCGGCGGCGAGTGCCGCCATCGCGTCCTCAGGCGTCGCGTCAGCGACCTCCGCGATCGTCTCGCGCGTGGCGGGATCCTCGACCGGGAAGGTCCCCCCGTCCGAGGCGTCGATCCAGTTGCCGCCTATGAACAGCCGCTTGGGAACGCTTTCCACGACCGCTCGCTCATGTGACTGCTCCGCTACCGCCATGCGTGGGCCACGGGGCTGAGGCTCAAGTGCTGAGGATGCATGTCGATGTCAATCTAGAGGATCAGCGCAGGGGCCCGGCAGGGTCGGGATACTGAGCTTTATCCTGCGGCCCCAAGCGCGACTTCGGGTCGCTGCCCGCGTTAGTAAGCCTCGAACACGAATGTTCAAGCGTGCCGTAACACTGACCGTCCTGACCCTGGCTGCCGCCTTCCCGGCCGGCGCCGGTGCAGCCGAGCGCTGGTCGGTGCGGGGAGCCGGCTGGGGCCACGGGATCGGCATGAGCCAGTGGGGCGCGTACGGCTACGCAAAGCACGGCGCAAATCATCGCGAGATCCTCGACCACTACTACCGCGACACGAAGATCGGCTCGGTCTCCGGTGGGGCCGTGCGGGTCTTGCTGCAGCCGAACCGCTCCGTCATCTATTTCAGGCACGCGACCCAGGGCGGCGATCGTGAGCTCACCGAGGAGGCGGGATACCGCGCAACGCGCGAGGGCGGCAACGTCGTGCTGCGCAGCTCGTCGGGTCGCCGTCTCGGGTCGTTCCCGGGTGTGATGAGGGTGGTCGGCGGCAAGCACGTGCGCCTGATGGGACGTGCTGACAACGGCGTGCGCGATGGGCTTTACCGCGACCACATCGAGATCCGTGCGGCCTCCGGCACCGGACTCAACGCGATCAACGCCGTCGACCTGGAGGACTACCTGACGGGCGTGGTCCCGGGCGAGAGCCCAGCGTCGTGGCCGGCTCCGGCACTCGAGGCCCAGGCCGTTGCGGCCCGCTCGTATGCGCTCGCGTCGAACGTGAACGGCAAGGGTTTCGACCAGTACGCCGACACGCGCAGCCAGGTGTACCGCGGTTACCTCGCCGAGACCCCCGCGACGAACGCAGCCGTCGCCGCAACCGCAGGTGAGGTCGTGACTTACGACGGCGAGATCGCCACCACCTTCTTCTTCTCAACCTCCGGCGGCCACACCGAGAACGTGGAGAACGTCTTCACCGGCGGCTCTCCGAAGCCGTGGCTGAAGGGCGTCAAGGACCCCTATGACAACCCATCCCCGTATCACCGCTGGGGTCCATTCAATTACTCGCGCACCGTGCTGGCCAAGAAGCTGGGTAGCTGGGTGAAGGGGCGCCTGAAGAGCTTCAAGGTCCTGAAGCGTGGTGTCTCGCCACGCGTCGTGAAGGCCCGCATCATCGGCACGCGCGGCAGCACGGTGGTGACGGGCCCACAGATCCGCACGCGGCTCGGCCTGCGCGACACCTGGTTCTACGTACGACGTGTCAAGACGTCGCGGAGCACAGGCGCAGAGGCCCGCACGCTGCGCGGTGCGCGCCCGCTGGTCGCCCTGCACGGCACCGTCGACGGGACGAAGCTCGACTCCGTCACGCTCGAGCGCCGCGACGGCGACAGCTGGCGGAAGGTCGGCATCTTCCCGTTGGTGGACGGTGGGTACCGCATCCACGTCGGCACTGCCGGCATCTACCGCGTGAAGGCAGGCTGGGCGGCCGGGCCCGAACTGCGCGTCGCGCCGCCGCTGATCGGCTAGGACGCTTTTCTGACGCTCCTGCACTGACCGTTCGCGCCGTCAGGGCGTGAACTTGATCGTCACGACGTCGCCGTCCGCAACGACGTAGTCGCGGCCCTCGATGCGCAGGCGGCCCACGTCGCGGGCGGCGTTGAAGGACCCGGCTTCGATGAGCTCCTTCCACGGGATCACCTCCGCTCGCACGAACCCGCGCTGCATGTCCGTGTGGACCCGCCCCGCGGCCTCCAGCGCGGTCCTGCCCTGGTGCAGGCTGCGAGCGCGGATCTCATCGCCTCCCACCGCGGTGAAGAAAGTAATCAGGCCCAGGAGCCGGTAGGCCTCGCGCACGACTTGCTCCAGGGCTCCCTCGGCGATGCCCAGCTCCGCGCGCATGGCAGCCGCCTCGGCTGGATCCAGCTCCGCCAGCTCGGCCTCGTCGCGAGCGCAGACTGCCAGTGCGCCGCGGGCCACCAGCGCCTCTGGAACCGCATCGCCTTCGCCGACGTTCGCAACGATCAGCGCGGGCTTCGAGCTCAGCAGGTCGGCCTCGGGCGGCGCCGGCCTGCCGGCCGAGAGCTCAGCGATCGCCCGCTCCCACATGCCGCGCTCGGCGATTGCCTCCTTGTCGGCGCTGCGCGCCGCCTTGGTCGCGGACTCGAGGCGCCGTTCGGCGCTCTCGAGGTCGGCGAGCATCAGCTCGGCCTCGACCGTCGCGAGGTCGTCGAGTGGATCGACACTGCCGTGCGGGTGCGCGACCTGCGGGTGCTCGAAGGCGCGCACGACGTGCACGATCGCGTCCACGTCGCGAATGTGGCCGAGGAACCTGTTGCCGAGGCCCTCGCCCTGGTGCGCCCCGCGCACGAGTCCCGCGATGTCGACCAGCTCGAGGTGCTCCGGGACGCGGCGTTTGATACCGAGCAAGTCACCCAACTGCTGGAGCCGCGCATCGGGCACGGGCACGACGCCGACGTTGGGCTCGACCGTCGTGAAGGGGTACTCGGCGGCCTCGGCGCCGGCCCGCCCGAGCGCGTTGAAGAGCGTCGACTTGCCCGCGTTGGGGAGACCCACGATGCCGACCTTCACGAAGCCGCCTCGAGCGCGGCGCCGACCAAGACACCCACGGCGGCACCGGCGAGGATGTCGGAGGGATAGTGCACACCGAGATAGGGCCGCGTGAGCGCCATCAACCCCGCCGCGACCAGCAGGGGACCGCGCATATGTGGCACGAGCGCGCCGATCCGCACGGCGCCCGCAAACGACGTGGCGGCGTGGGCGGACGGGAAGGAGTGCGAGCGAGGCACTCGCCCGAACGGGTCAAGGCCCACGATCACCGGACGCTCGCGCGCGACCGCTCGCTTGACCACGTAGTTGGCGCACATCGTGAGCGGCACGGTCCCTGCGGCCCACAGCCACCGCTTCCTGCGGGCCGGGTCCGTTACCGCCCCTGCGAGCGCGAGCGAGACCCACAGACCGCCAGATTCGCCCATGCGCGTATATGCGACCGCCGCCCGGTCGAGCGCCGGTGTGCGGAGGCGCGTGCGGAGCAGTATCAGCAGGCGCCGGTCGAGGGCGGAGAGGCTCAGACCGTCGACTCGGTCGGCGGCGTCTCGAAGCGCTCGAAGAATGCGAGCGGGTTGCCGAGCCGGCGCTCGAAGCCGAGGCCCGCGCCGCCCGCGCGATCTCTCAGCTTGCCCGAGGTCACCATGTGGGGATCGCCGAACAGCTCGCCGACCACCAGCCGACCGCCTGGACGCAGCACCCGGGCGATCTCGCGTAGCGCTTGCTCCTGATCCGGGATCTCCCCAAGCACCGTGACGAGCACGGCCGCATCGAACGTATCGTCGTCGAAGGGAAGGTTCTGGGCGTCGCCGAGCGTGGGCCTGACGTTGGTGATCCCGCGCCGGTTGGCCTCGCGCATCACGTGCTGGAGCATCTCCTGCTGGATGTCGAAGATGTCGACCTGCCCCACGGGCAGGGCCGCCGCCATGTCGAAGGTGTAATAGCCGGTGCCGGGCCCGACCTCGAGCACCCGCTCGTCGGGGGCGAGGGCAAGCGCCTCGAGCAGCCGGCTGCGCGTGATGACGGGGTGAGGCGCCTGCACCCAGAAACGCTGGTTGTAGGGACAGGCCGAGGGGTTGCGGCGCCACCAAACCGCGGCAGCCACGGTTCCGAGCCCACCCAGCAGGAGACCTGTCCGCAACGGGCGCACGGGCTTACAGACCCGAGAAGCCGACCTTGTGGTCGGAGGACTCGAGTTTCACGAAGGCGACCTGGCCCAGATCGAGCGACACGACGCCGTCCGCCGTCTCCACCTCGGTCCATCGCTTGGAGTCCTGGAGCGCGCGGCGCATCTGGTCGTAGGCCTTGTCGGGCAGCCGCATGAGGATCACCTGACCCCCCGTGAAGCCGACCTCGACGCGTCGCATCTCACCTCCGTCGCGAGCCACGATCAGTGAGCTCCCTCGGCCGGCTGCACCAGCTCGGTCAGCACTCCGCCGGTGGAGGCTGGGTGCAGGAAGGCGACGAGGCTGTCGCGGATGCCGCGACGCGGCTGCTCGTCGATGAGTCGCAGACCGCGCGAGCGGCATTGCTCGATCGCGCTCGCAACATCGGCGCACCGGTACGCAGTGTGGTGCATGCCGGGACCCTTCTTGGCGAGGAACTTGCCGACCGGCGTGTCGCCGCCGAGCGGCGCCAGCAGCTCGACATGCGAATCGCCGACGCCCAGCAGAACGGCCTCGACACCCTGCTCGGTGACGGTCTCGCGGTGCTGGACCGGCATGCCGAACGTGTCGGCATAGAGCGCGACGGCCGCGTCGAGATCCTCGACGGCCACGCCGACATGGTCGATCGACTGGAACATCGGCGGGAGTCTAGTGATTGGCCCCGCGGGGCCAATCACTGCAGCCGCTGGTGCTACCGAGTGGTCTGCGGGGACGTGGGCAGCTTCGGCGGCGGAACGCTTTCGCGATGCGCGCGCGGAGCTCCCATCGGCTCGGCTGTGTCGGGCACGGAGTCCTCGTTGAACACCTGCTCGGGCCGTCTGCCGATCGACGGCAGCGACACCACGACGTCGAACTGGCTGTCCTCCCGCGGGCGGACGTTTACGCCGGTCACCAACTCGGTGAGCTCGTCACGCTCGATCGACTCCTTCTCGAGCAGCGCCTCCGCAATGGTTTCCAGAAGCTCGCGGTTGTCGTTGACGAGGATGTGTGTCTCGAACAGCGCCTCGTCGATCAGCTGCTGCTGTTCGGTGTCGCGCGCTTCCAGGGTTGCCTCCGAAGTGTTCTCGCCGGTCCCCTCGAGGTGCGCGAGCAGCTTGCTGCCCATGCCGTACTGCGCGATCATCGAGCGGCTGATCTCGGCGACGCGCTGCAGGTCGCCGGACGCTCCGGTCGTGACGCGCTCGAACACGATCTGCTCGGCGACGAAGCCACCCAGCAGCATCTTCATGTAGTCGAGCAGGTCTTCCTTCGACATCAGGTAACGGTCCTCCTCGGGCAGGTTGAGCGTGTAGCCCAGCGCCTGTCCCCGCGGGACGATCGAGATCTTGTGCACCTTCGGCACCGAGGGGAGCATCTCGGACACGAGCGCGTGACCGGCCTCGTGGTACGCGATGATCCGCTTCTCGCTCGGCATGATGACCCGCCGCGTCTGCATCCCGGCGACGACGCGCTCGAGAGCGTTGTCGAAGTCCACCTGCTGGATCGTGTCGCGTCCCTCCCGGCCGGCGAAGATCGCGGCCTCGTTGCAGAGGTTCGCGAGGTCGGCGCCCGTCAGTCCCGACGTGCGACGTGCGACCTTGTCGAAGTCCACCGCAGCCACGGGCATCTTGCGGCTGTGAACCTTCAGGATCGCCTCACGGCCCTCGAGGTCGGGCGGCGATACCAGCACCTGGCGGTCGAAGCGGCCCGGCCGCAGCAGGGCAGGGTCGAGACCGTCGATCCGGTTCGACGCCGCGATCACGATCACGTCGCTCCTGTCCGCGAAGCCGTCCATCTCGACGAGCAGCTGGTTCAGCGTCTGGTCCTTCTCACGCGAGATGTCGAAGCCGCGCTTGAGGCCGACCGCGTCGATCTCGTCGATGAAGATGATCGCCGGGGCGTGCTCCTTCGCGATCTGGAACAGTCGCCTGATCCGGGCCGCGCCGAGGCCCGCGAACATCTCGACGAACGAGCTTGCGGACTGACTGAAGAAGTGCGCGCCGGACTCCTTGGCGACAGCCTTCGCCAGCAGCGTCTTGCCGGTGCCGGGCGGGCCGTGCAGCAGGATTCCCCGCGGGACGCTCGCGCCCAGGGTCTTGAAGCGGTCAGGCGTGCGCAGGAACTCGACGACCTCGCGGAGCTCGTCCTTCGCCTCGTCGCAACCCGCCACGTCGTCCCAGCCGATGCCACCAGAGGACTCCGGCTTGACCTCCTGCGGCTTCGTGCGGGGCATCATCTTGAGACTGCGCCAGATCAGGTAGACCAGCGCGCCCATGAGGAGGATCGGCATCCAGGTGAGAGCCCACGACTCCACCTTGTCCATAAGACTCATGCCTGCTGCGAGCGGAAGCATCCTTGCTCCAATCCATCGTGCACCCGGAGGAGGTGCTAATCAGCCAAGTGAGCCACGGAGGTGCGGCTCGGGATTCAGCGTAAACGCGATTTCGGGCGATTGCTAGTAAATCTGTCCACTGCGCTCAAGTTTCGCGCCGCAGTATTTCGATCATCGCTGCGCGGCCCACCTCGAGCTGCTCCGGAGTCGGCTCGCGAGTGGCAAACAAGCGCTGCATTTCGTAGCCGGGTCTGCGAAACGCGTTCGCCAGCGCGGTCCCGCGGTGGCGCTCGGCCCAGCCGAACATCTCGACGGATACAGCGACGCCCCCGAGCGTGACGACGGTTCCGGCGAGCGGTCCGCGCAGACCGAGCAGGGACCGGACGATCAGGTTGCCCGCGACGGTCGAGAGGATCATCGGAGCGACGAGGTTGGAGCCGCACCGGTCGTGCTCCTTGGCCACCAGCGCGGCATCGGTGTCCTGCTCGTAGCCCGCGATCGCCTTGTGCTCAACCCCGTGGTAGGCGGCGAGCTGGGAGTCGTGCAGGGCAAAGAGGGTGGGCACCATGCCGAGCCCGGCGACGGCAAGCTCGCTCGCCGCCCCGCGACCTCCGAGGCGCCGAGCGCCTGCGGTGATCGCCGACGACGCGACCATCGCGGCGAGCACCCTGCCGTCCTCGA
This sequence comes from uncultured Solirubrobacterales bacterium, assembly GCA_963762195.1. Taxonomy (GTDB): domain Bacteria; phylum Actinomycetota; class Thermoleophilia; order Solirubrobacterales; family JBBDJG01; genus DASRIA01. The sequence continues at coordinate 103,535 of CAVXJX010000003.1, forward strand.
AGGGAAGCTGCACCTCCGGAACGCGGCGCTTGATCACGGGCAGCAGCGCGAAGGCCTCGCCCAGGCGCGCGATACCGCGCACCCCCGGCAGATCGGCGAGCTTTCCCCTGAAACGGGGCTTATCGCCGGACTCGATGCGCAGGCGACCGTCGTCGGAGCGCAGGCCCACGGCCCAGTGCCCGGGGCCGTGCACGAGCAAGCCGTTGCGCAATGCCATGCCGCCGAGCCGGACCTTGGGCATGTCGGCGTGATGCGTCATGCGGGCAATGCTACGTGAGCGCGTCCGCCACCATCGCGGCAGAGGCGACGAGCAGGATGCCGCCCACGGCTTGCAGCAGGGCCCTGTCGGAGAGACGGCCGGTTAGCCGCGACCCGAGCAGCGCCCCGGGTATGGAGGCGGCTGCACCCACGGCAAGGACGTCCCAGTCGGGCGGCTCACCCGAGGGCAGGTGGCCGATCACGCCTGCGACGCCCACGAGAAAGCCGATCGTGACATTGGTGCCGACGGCGCGGGCCGGGACCTCGCCGACGATCTTGACCAGGGCGGGCATGCGAAGCGAGCCCAGGATCAGGCCCACGATGCCTCCGAGCACGCCGATCACCAACCCGGTGACGACCGCTGCTGGGATGTCGAGGCCGTCATCCCCCTCGCGCCGGGGCTTGGCCTGCGGCTTTCGCAGCAGCTCGATCCCGCTGTAAAGGAGCACCGCGGCGATCACGAACAGCAGCAGGTCGCCCGGCAGCACGCCGGACACGTAGCCGCCGGCGAGCCCTCCCACGATCGAGGGTGGGGCCATCCACCGGAAAAGGCGCCAGTTGACGCGCCCCGCGCGTATGTGCGCGATGGATGCGGTCGCGGCCGCGACGGCACTGATTCCGATGTTGGCCCCCGTCCCTGCTCCTGGAGAGCTCGCAAGCAGGAGCACGGCGGGCAGCCGGATGTTGCCGAGCACGAGGCCGACCAACCCTCCGGCGAGGGCCACCGCAAAGCACCAGATCGCAAGCAGCGCGTATTCCATTGGGGATACTGAAGAGCGTGGAGAGGCTGTTCGACACCGACGACAGCGCCCCGCGGCGCACGCCGGTCCCACTCGAGGACGAACCCCTCGCGGCGCGCATGCGGCCCCGCGAGCTGAGCGACTTTATCGGGCAGGAGCACGTGCTCGCCCCCGGATCCGCACTGCGGACCGCGATCGAGACCGGCGAGCCCCACTCGATGATCCTGTACGGCCCGCCCGGGAGTGGGAAGACGACGCTTGCCCGGATCGCCGCGGCCCATGCCGGCGCCGCCTTCGAGGAGGCCAGCGCCGTGAACGCCGGGCGTGCGGAGGTGAGGGCCGTGATCGAGCGTGCCCAGGAGCGCCGGCGCTCATCCGGCACAGGCTCGCTGTTCTTCCTCGACGAGATACACCGTTTCAACAAGGCACAACAGGACTCGCTGCTGCCGGCGGTCGAGGAGGGTCTGGTGACGCTGATCGGCGCCACGACCGAGAACCCCTACTTCGAGGTCAACTCCGCGCTGCTCTCCCGCTCCCAGATATACGAGTTGCGCCCGCTCACCGCCGAGCAGGTCGCGGAGCTGCTGCGTCGTGCGCTACGAGATCCTGAACGCGGGGTGCCCGACCCACCGCCTGTTGCCGACGAGGCGATCGAGTTCCTGGCTGTCCGCTCCGGGGGCGACGCGCGCGCCGCCTACAACGCCCTGGAGCTTGCCAGCGACACCGCACGGCGGTTGAAGCAGCCGGTGACGGTCGAGCTTGCCGAGGATGCGATGCAGAAGAAGGCGGTCCTCTATGACAAGGGGGGCGACAAGCACTATGACTACATCTCGGCGTGGATCAAGTCGACGCGCGGGTCCGATGTCGACGCATCCCTGTACTACCTCGCCGTGATGCTCGAGGGTGGCGAAGATGCCCGCTACATCGCGCGCCGGATGATCGTGCTTGCGTCCGAGGACGTCGGCAACGCCGACCCGCAGGCGCTGCTTGTCGCGGTCGCCGCGGCCCAGGCTGTCGAGCACGTGGGCATGCCTGAGGCGGCCCTCAACCTCAGCCAGGCCGCTGCGTATCTCGCACTTGCGCCGAAGTCCAACGCCAGCACGACCGCGATCGCCCGGGCCCGCGGCGACGTGCGCCGCGATGGTGCCGCAGACCCTCCTCCGCACCTCCAGGATTCTCACTATCCCGGTGCCAAGCAGCTCGGGCGGGGACTCGGTTATGAGTATCCGCACAATCTCCCGGGAGGCGTCTCCGACCAGACTCTTATGCCAGCAGGCATGGAGGATCGGCGGTACTACGAGCCCACGGAGCGGGGCTTCGAGGCCGAGCTCCGGGAGAGGCTTGTCAGCCTCTTGCGGAAACAGCGCAAAACGGGTCATTAGCGACTACGCTCATTAAGCCGATGGGATGTAGTCGTAGGCAGGGATCGGCCACGCTTTTGCATGACCGAGTGGGGGTAGTACGCCTGGGTCTGGCCTTGGTTTTCTCACTCATGCTGGCGTTGGTCGTGGCCAAGCCGGCAATGGCCGGGGAGGCCCGCGTAGTCGTAAACGCGGGCGGCAAGGTCGCGCTCGAATACGAGGCCGCCGTAGGTGAGACGAACACCGTCACGATCACCCAGGGCACCGGCTCGTTCACTGTGAGCGATACGACCGCGCCGGTCACAGGCGGAGTTGGATGCACCGTCGCCGCAGGAACCGCGACGTGTGCCGATCCGAGCGCCTTGGGTCTGATCCAGGCGATCCTGGTCGACCTGCGCGACCTCGACGACCTCGCCGATGTCACAGCTTCCATCCCCTCGGAGATCCTTGGACGTGCCGGCATCGACGACCTCACCGTCGCAGGTGATCGCAATGACGTCGTCAGGGGAGGCCCCGACGCCGACACGATCAACGTTCGCGGCCCCGGAGTCGACACCGCGGATTGCGACTCCGCGGACGCCGTGATCTCCGATCCGGGCGATGTCGTGCCGGCCGACTGCACAAACAACGACGTGGCGCCTCTGACCACGATCACCGGCGGTCCGACTGGCCCCACGAACAACACGACGCCGACCTTCACGTTCATGTCTCCTGACGCCGACGTCACCCGGTTTGAGTGCTTGGTCGACGGGATCGACGAGGGTGTCGCCGGCTGCAGCCCAGGAGTCCCGCAGCCGGAGCTTGCGGACGGTCCCTATGTCTTCCGCGTACGTGCCCTCGACGCCGCCCCGGGCGCAGGGCCATGGACCATCCAAGCCTTCAGCGTCGACACGATGTTCCCGCAGGTGAACGTGAGTGGTACGCACCCAAGCTTCACGCTGTCCGCGACCGAGGCGGTCGCCTTCGAGTGCGCCATCGACCAGGGTGAGTTCGCCCCGTGCAGCTCGCCGTACACTCCGCCCGCGCTACCAAACGGCCCCTACCTCCTGCTCGTGCGCGGGACGGATGCGGCCGGCAATTCGAGCACGACCGAGTATCCGTTCATGGTCGCGCCCACAGCTGCCGCGGCGGGCGGTGGCGGCCCTGCGCCGCCGGCCGTCAAACCCAGCAAGATCATCATCGAGTCGCTCGTGCTGATCTCAGGGCGGGCCGTGAAGATGTCGCGGAAGGGTGAGGTGTCGATCAGCCTTCAGTGTGCCGGCACCAGCACCTGCAAGGGGCGTATGACTCTTACCACCGCAGAACCGGTGAAGCGCAGGAGCAAGAAGCTGGAGCGGCTCGGATCGACGACGTTCTCGATCGCAGCCAACAAGAAGAAAAACGTGAAGGTGCGCTTCTCTAAGAGCAAGCGCCGGCTCGCGAAGCGGCTGAAGCGGTTCAAGGCGAAGGTCGTGATCACCGAGGTCGACAAGCGCGGCAACAAGCGGATCTCGAGTCGCGTCTTCATCATGCGCGCCCGCTGAGCGCTCTGACAGGCTGAGCTCGCCGAGTAGAATCGCCCGCGACCGCTCACGAGGAGGGCAGCTCCATGGCCGTCACCACGGGCACTGAGACGCGATCGGGCGTCGCCGGCAGAGATGCGAATCAAGGCCAGCTCGACTCGTTCAGTCCGGCGACCGGTGAGTTGGTCGGCTCGGTTCCGACGATCACGCCCGATCAGGTCCAGGCGATCGTGGACGACGTCGCCGGCATTCAGCCGTTCTGGGCGCAGCTCTCGCTCGCGGATCGCGCCCAATACCTGAGGCGTGCCGCGCATGTTCTTCTCGATCACTCCGACGAAATCGCCGGGCTGATCTCGCGCGAGCAGGGGAAGCCTCGACTCGAGGCATACACGATGGAGCTGCTGCCCACGATCGATGCGCTGCACTGGTGTGCCGACAACGGGCCTCGGATTCTGGCCGACGAGAGGATCCCGCACCCGCAGCTCATGCTCAAGCAAAAGAAGAGCAAGTTCGTGTACGAGCCGATCGGCGTCGTGGGCGTGATCGCGCCCTGGAACTACCCATGGTCGATTCCGTTCGGAGAGGTGGCCATCGCTCTGATGGCTGGTAACGGAGTCGTCCTGAAACCGGCTTCGCTCACGCCACTGATCGGCCGGCGGATCCAGGAGGTGTTCGAGCGCGCCGGATTGCCGGAGGGTCTGCTCCAGACGGTGCACGGGGGCGGGTCTGTCGGGCACGCGCTCGTCGAGTCCTCCGCCGGCAAGATCTTCTTCACGGGATCTGTCGACGTGGGCCGCGGCGTGGGCGAGGAGTGTGCACGCCGGATGAAGGGCTGCGTGCTGGAGCTGGGAGGCAAGGACCCCCAGATCGTGTGCTCCGATGCGAACCTTTCGCATGCGATCGCGGGCGCGGTGTGGGGCGGATTCGCGAACGCAGGGCAGACGTGCTCAGGAATCGAGCGCGCGTACGTGGTCGAGGAGGTGTCTGATCGCTTCATCGAGGGTGTCGTCCGCGAAGCAGGCCGGCTGCACGTTGGCGACCCACTCGACTGGAACACCGAGATCGGGCCCATGGTGTCGAAGGAGCAATTCGACCTCGTCATGGAGCTGGTCGGCGACGCCGTCGGATCAGGAGCCACGGTGATGTGTGGGGGACCGGTGGAGGTCGCCGGGCTGTCGGGTCACTTCATCGCCCCGATCGTGCTTACTGGCGTGACGCACGACATGCGGATCATGCGCGAGGAGATCTTCGGCCCGGTCCTCCCGATCGTGACGGTGGAGAGCGAGCAGCAGGCCGTCGACCTGGCCAACGATTCCCGGTTCGGCCTGGGCGCCTCGGTGTGGACGCTCGATCGCGACAAGGGCGAGCGCATGGCACGCCAGATCCAATCCGGGATGGTGTGGATCAACGACCATTCCTTCTCCCACGGGGCCTGCCAGTGCTCGTGGGGTGGCGTAAAGGAGTCCGGGCTCGGCCGATCCCATTCGAAGTTCGGGTTCTACGAATGCGTGAACATCAAGCTTCTGTCATGGGAGCCGTCACGCGTACGGAACGTCTGGTGGCATCCATACGACGAAATGCTGGGCAAGGCAATTCGCGCATCGGCGCGGATTCTTTACGGACGCGACGGCCAACGGGCCGACGCTCTGCGCGAGGGCGCGCTCCCGCTGCTGCGCATTACGCGTCGTACGTTGCGGGACTAGCCGCTGACGATCTGCGAGGTTGCCGAGCCCACTCGAATCAGTTCGACGTAGGCACCACTGGCAGCAGGCTCCGTACCAGTCAATGTCTCTCTGTAACACGTGAGGGTGGCGTTGCCCGGTGCCGCGACGGTGACGCTGAACGTCAGTGTAATCACGTCATGCGCGACGTTTCCCGCACTCGTCCCGATATCGGCCCGACCCTGTGCCGATTTACCACCTAGCGCAGCCTGGCAGACGATCCCGGACGCAAGGGTGGAAACCGACGTCAGCTGAACCCTTGCAATCAGTAGATAGTCGCCTGCAGCTACGCCCGCTATCGTCGCTACGGAGTTAGCCGAGCCGCTATCTGTAGCGTTGATTGAGACCGTGCCCACGTTGCGGGCCTCTGTTGAGTTTGACGGTCCGGTGGCGCCTGTGGCACCAGTTGCTCCGGTAGCGCCAGCCGACCCAGCTGTTCCCCCCGGGCCTTCAGAGCCGGCCATCCCCGTTAGACCAAACGCTCCTCCCGATCCAGCGATCCCGGCCGGCCCCCGTGTGCCACTGGGACCGCGAGCGCCTCGTCGGTTCAGAATGATCCGTCGCTCTTCCCGCCTACATGCCTTGCGGCCTGTCGTAACTCGAACGGTGCCAGTCTTCTTCTTGTAGCAGGCCTCGACGCTTGCAACACTCGCAACGCGAGGAGCCGCAGTTGAACCGATGCTGACTACGAGTCCGGTGCCTAGGGATAGGGCGACCGCCACGGGAAGGATTCGATTTACAGTCATAGGTCTGAGCATGTCGCGTCGCCATGACCCCGAAACTTTCGCTGCGTCGGTGTAGACAGATAGAGGACCTACCAACGGGCTAGTTCCCGGGCTAGTCCCGCCCCCACCATCGGCGTCGACGCGTTACGTTTCTCGGATGGCGGACGAAGCTCGGCTGAGCCATCTTGATGCGAGCGGTCGCGCGCGCATGGTCGACGTCGGCGGGAAGCCAGAGAGCGATCGCTTTGCGCGGGCTCAGGCTCGTGTTCGAATGACCCCGAAAACGGCTGCCCTCGTCCTGCAGGGCGATACGCCGAAGGGCGACGTCCTCGGCACCGCACGAATCGCGGGCATCCAGGCCGCCAAGCGCACCGACGAGTTGATCCCCCTGGCGCACCCACTGCCCCTCTCGTTCGTGGATGTAGAGGCCGAGATCGACCCTCAGGAGGGAACCATCACCTTCACGGCCGAAGCGCGGACGACCGCCAAGACGGGGGTCGAGATGGAGGCACTCACCGCGTGCACGCTGGCCGCCCTGACCGCCTACGACATGGTCAAAGGCCTCGAGCGGGGAGTCGTGATCGAGGAGGTCGCCCTGTTGCAAAAGACGGGCGGCAAGGAGGACTGGTCGCGGGGTACGTAACCTGTGGCTGCGGATGCGCGCCGCGATCATCACCATCAGCAGCTCTCTGAGCCGGGGGCAGGGAGCGGACGAGAGCGGTCCTGCACTGGCCGACTTCGCGCGCAGCCTTGGCGCCGAGATCGCGGCGACCGAGGTCGTTCCCGACGAACGCCCGAAGATCGAGTGGGCGCTGCGGCACTACGCGGACAGCGATGTCTGCGATCTGGTCTTGACGACGGGCGGCACCGGCTTCTCTCCCGACGACGTCACGCCTGAAGCAGCCCGCGCGGTGATCGATCGCGAAGCACCGGGGATCGCGGAGGCGATGCGTGCCGTCTCGCGCCCCCACACCGACAAGTGGATGCTGTCGCGCGCGGTCGCGGGGATCCGCAAGCGCACCCTGATCATCACCTTTCCGGGCAGTCCGAAGAGCATCGGTCAAATCGGCCAGGAGATCGGGCCTGCCCTTCCACACGCGATCGCGCTCTTGAACCGCGATCCAACAGGACATTCGCATGGAGGTTGAGCAGGCCGAGCCGGCGCAGGACGCGGCCACTGCTGACCCGCGCGAGGCGATTCTCCTGCGCGACGTCACGAGACGGTATGGCGAACGTGACGCGCTGCGCACCGTCAGCACCCGTGTGGAAGAGGGACGCACCCTTGCGGTGTTCGGCCCGAACGGCGCCGGCAAGACGACCCTCCTGCGCATGCTGGCCACGCTGCTGATTCCACACGAAGGGACGGTGCGAGTATTCGGATCCGACCTCCCGCGGGATGCGCATCGGGTGCGGCCACTCGTCGGTTTCCTGTCGCACGATCCGCTCCTGTACCGGGACCTGTCGGGTCGCGAGAACCTGCTCTTCTACGCGCGGCTCTACAACGTCTCGGACCCGGGTGCGCGCATCGCACATCTGCTCGAGGTGACGGGCATGAGCCGGCGCGCCGACGATCCGGTCGGCAGCCTGTCGCGCGGCATGGCGCAGCGCCTGGCCGTCTGCCGTGCCGTCCTTCATCGGCCGCGGCTGCTGCTGCTCGACGAGCCGCGCGCGCATCTGGATCCACAGGCAACGACCGCGGTCGACACGCTGATCGGTCCCAGCAGCGACGCGACGCGCGTCCTTGTCACACACGACCTCGAGCACGGGCTCTCCGAAGCCGACCGGGTCCTCGCACTGCGCGATGGACACGTCGTGGCCGATGCACCAGCCGGTCAGGTGACGACCGCCGATCTTCGCGGTGTCTACGAAGGCGCGGTGACATGAGGCCGATCGTCGCCATCCTGCGGAAGGACCTGATCGTCGAGCTACGGACGAAGGAGTCCGTGCCCGCGATGGCGATCTTCGCCGTCACCACTTTCGTCATCTTCCACTTCGGCCTCGACCGTGACCGCCTCGAGGGCGAGCTGGCCGCGGGAGTGCTGTGGGTGACCCTCCTGTTCGCAGCGATTCTCGGAATCAACCGCCTGTTCGTGGCGGAGCGCGAGCAGGGCGGGTTCGACGGGATCCTGATGGCGCCGATCGAGCGCACCTCCCTGCTGATCGCGAAGGCGGCGGCCCTGTTCACCTACCTCCTGGCGCTCGAGCTCATCGCGATCCCGGTCTTCGCGCTCTTCTTCCTGACCGACGGCTTCTGGGAGGCGCTGCCGAGGCTTCTCCTGGTAGCCATCCTCGCCGACCTGGGACTGGCCACGATGGGCGCCCTGCTGGCATCGATCGCGGTACATACGAGAGCACGCGACCTCCTGCTGCCACTGCTCTTGCTTCCGCTGACGGTGCCCGTCATGATCGGCGCGGCATCAGCCACCAAGCCACTCCTTTCGATCCCGCTGGAGACGTCGGAGGTAGGGAAATGGCTGGCTGTGCTCGCCCTCTATGATCTGATCTTCGGGTTGCTGGCGTACGCGGTATTCGACTTCCTCATGGAGGATTGACCTGGAATCAACGCTTTTTGGCAGGGGCCTACGGGGTCTTGCGCTCGCCTCTACGGCGGCGCTGGCCACGGCGCTCGCGCTTGTCTTCTTCTACGCGCCGAACGACGCCGACCAAGGCTTCGTCCAGAAGATCTTCTATGTGCACGTTCCGCTGGCGATCGTTGCACTGATCGGGTTCGTGGTCGCCGGGGTGCTCGGTGCCATGCACCTGCGCACGCGCGACGATCGCTGGGACCACCGTTCCTACGTCGCGATCCACATGGGCGTGATCTTCGGAGTCGGCGTGCTGATCACTGGAGCGATCTGGGCCAAGGCCGCCTGGGGCAAGTGGTGGGTGTGGGACGAGCCGACCCTGGTCAGCTTCCTGATCGTCTTCCTGCTCTACGTGACCTACTACCCGCTGCGCTACTCGATCGAGGACCCGCAGCGCAGGGCGCGCTACGCGTCGGTCTTCGCGATCACGGCTGGAGCATTCGTCCCGGTCAACTTCATCGCCGTGAGGCTGGCGGAGAGCCTGGTGCACCCGCGCGTGCTCAATCAAACCGCCGGTGACATGCCCGGCGAGATGCGGCTGACCTTCCTCGTCGCGCTCACCGGAATGGCGCTGCTGTACGTGACGTTGGTGAAGCTCGAGCTGACGTCCAAGCACGCTCGTGGACAGCTGCGCCGCCTGCGGCGGCTGCTCGAGGCCGAGGGAACTCCCGGCGGCGCTGCGCCGCCGCCGATCGTGACCGTCCCTGCGAAGCCGGACTAGACAGGGACTCGCGTGCCCGCCCTTCCACTCGACGAGGCCGGAAAGTACGTTGCCGGCGCATACGGCGTCTTCGTGACCCTGATCCTCGTCTACGTGGCGATCATGGGAGCGCGGCTGCAGCGCATCGAGCGCGAGCTGCAGGAGCTGACCGAACTGGCCGAGCGGCGGCTGAAGGGGCGTTCGTAATGGGAACGACCCTGGCGACCAGTCCCCTCGAACGAGTCCGCGGGCTCGTGGCCCGCTGGGCCAACCGCGGGCGGCGCTGGAAGACGCGGCCCTACTATCCGGCGATCCTCGACCTCGCCGGCCGCAATGCCCTGGTCGTGGGAGCGGGCAAGGTCGGCGAGGGCAAGATCGAGGGACTGCTGAACGCCGACGCCCAGGTGAAGGTCGTCTCGCTGACCGTCACCGATCGCGTGCGCGAGTGGGCACGGCAGGAGCGGATCCAGCTCGATGAGCGCGCCTACGACAGCTCCGACCTCGACGGAATCTTCCTCGTGATCGCCGCGACCGAGAACAACGATACGAACGTGCGTGTGTTCCAGGACGCGGAAGCGCGCCAGCTGCTCTGCAACGTCGTCGACGTCACGCACCTGTGCAACTTCATCCTGCCGTCGATCGTGCGCCACGGCGACCTCGCGATCGCTGTCTCGACGGGGGGCGCGAGTCCCGCCATGGCTCGGCGCATTCGCATTTCGCTGGCACAGTGCTATGGAGACGAGTACGCGGTGGCGCTCGAGCTGCTCGGCTCGCTGCGCGAGGAGCTGAAGGCGATGTATCCGAGCCCCGATCACCGCAAGATCGTGTTCGAGCGGATGGTCTACTCGGACTTCATGGACATGGTCCGGGCCGGGGACACCGAACGCATCGAGGCGTGGGTGCAGACATGTATCGACGAGGGGCCGCACTACACGTCGCATGAGCAGCATCGCGCGATGCTGGAGGAGACGCGCCCCGAGTGCAAGCTGCGCTTCCAGCCGCTGGTGATCGAGAACGCCGGTAACGGCAGCCCGGCGTGAACGGCCTGCTCGTCATAGGCGTCTCGCACAAGACCGCGCCAGTCGAGCTGCGCGAGCGCGTTGCGCTGCCGGAGGGCCGCGCTGTCGGCGTGCTGCGCGAGCTGGTCTCGTCCGAGCACATCCATGAAGCCGTGGCGCTCTCCACCTGCAATCGCACCGAGCTCTACATGGTCGTCGCGGACGACGTGGAGGCCGAGACGGCAGCGCTCGGGATCCTCGCGCGCCAGGCCGACATCCGGCCGACCGAGCTGGTCTCGCACCTCTACTCCCTGCGCAACGCCGACGCGACCCGGCACCTGTTCCGCGTCACCGCAGGGCCTCGACGCCATGATCGTGGGCGAGGCCGAGATCCAGGGCCAGGTGAAGCGCGCCTACGAGCTTGCGCTGGTGGAGAACACGACCAGCGCGTTCATGAACCGCCTCTTTCGCGAGGCACTGGCGGCCGGCAAGCGCGTGCGGACCGAGACCACGATCGGCAGCGGCGCCGTGTCGGTCAGCACGGTCGCGGTCCAGCTCGCCCAGGAGACCCTCGGCGACCTGAGCGGCCGGCGGGTGGTCGTCATCGGCGCCGGTGAGACAGGCGAGCTGACTGCGCGCGCCCTGACCGAGCGCGGCGTCTCGTCGGTGTTCGTGGCGAACCGCCACTACGACCGCGCCATCGGCCTCGCCCATCGCTTCGGCGGGCACGCCGTGCGCTTCGAGTCGCTGCCCGCGGAGCTCGAGCGCGCGGACATCGTGGTCTCGTCCACGGGCTCGCCGCATCACATCGTCGAGCGCGCGGAGCTCGAAGCGGTCATGTCTGCCCGCGGTGGCCGGCCGCTGCTTCTGATCGACATCGCGGTGCCGCGCGACATCGAGCCCATCGTGCGAGAGATCGGCGGGGTCCACCTGCGCGACATCGACGACCTTCAGCGCATCGTCGAAAGAAAGCTCTCAGGACTCGATGCCGAGGCGCGTCGCGCGGAGGCGCTGCTCGAGCACGAGCTCGAACGCTTCCAGCGCTGGCTTGGCACGCTCGACGTCGTGCCGACGATCGCCGCGATGTATGAGCGCGGCGAGGAGATCGCACGCCAGGTGCTGGAGGAAAACAGTGGCCGCTGGGAGTCGCTGAGCGAGGCTGACCGCGAGCGGCTCGACCTCGTGGCGGCGGCGATCGTGAAGCGGCTGCTGCACCAGCCGACGCTCAACCTGAAGGAACGCGGCGAAGACCAGCGCACTTACGCCTACGTGCAGGCGCTGCGCGAGCTGTTCGGCTTGGACGTGCTCGAGCGCTCGGCATTCGACACCGCGCGGCCCGAGGATGCAGAGCGGCGGCCGAAGGGTGCCGAGGTCACGGCGATCCGATCCAGGCGACGCCGCCAGCGGCGCTGAAGACCCTTCGCATCGGAACGCGCGGCAGCGCGCTGGCCCTTGTCCAGGCGCAGCAGGTCGCCGATCTTCTGCGCGCCGCGCACGGCGATCTCGAGCCGGAGCTGGTCACGATCATCACCAGCGGCGATCGACCAACCGGGGCGGCGGACGACAAGTCGAGGTTCGTGAAAGAGATCGAGGAGGCCCTGCTCGCCGGCGAGATCGACGTCGCCGTCCACAGCGCCAAGGACCTGCCCGGCCGGTTGCCCGAGGGACTCGAGATCGCCGCAGTGCCCACCGGAGAGGACCCCCGCGATGCACTTGTCGGCGCGGCGTCCGTCGAGGCGTTGCCCCAGGGAGCGCGCGTGGGTACCTCGAGCCTGCGTCGCCGATCCCAGTTGCTGGCCCAGCGCGCCGACCTCGAGGTCGTGCCCCTGCGCGGCAACGTCGACACGCGCCTGCGCAAGCTTTCGGAAGGAGAATGCGACGCAGCGCTGCTGGCACTTGCGGGGCTGCGCCGCTTGGGCAGGGACGAAGAGGCCGGGGCGGCACTCGATGCAGACACGTTCGTGCCTGCCCCCGGCCAGGGTTTGCTGGCACTCGAGGCGCGGACCGGCGGCGGGCCCGGCGAGCTGCTCATTGCGATCGCGGACCCGCTCGCACGCGCGCGCCTCGACGCCGAGCGAGCCGTCGTGGACGCGCTCGATGCGAGCTGCAATACGCCGGTCGGCGCACACGCGAGCATTGCGGGCGAACGCATCGAGGTGCGTGCGTACGTCGGGCTCCCGGACGGCGCCGACTGGATCACCGACAGCTACGCCGGCTTGGCGTCCGATCCTGACGGCGCAGGATCCGAGGTCGCGCGCCGGATGCTGAGCGCCGGCGCGGGCGAGCTGCTGCGCCGGGCGGAAGGTACGCTCGGCGCATGAGCCGAAAGCCAGGGACTGTGTACCTCGTCGGCGCCGGGCCCGGCGACCCAGGGCTGGCAACGGTGCGCGCGGCCGAGTTGATCGCACGCGCGGACGTGATCCTGTACGACCGCCTCGTGTCGCCGCGGCTGCTCGACGGCGCCCGCGCCGACACCGAGCTCGCCTACGTCGGCAAGGAGGCCGGCGGGCACGCCATGAGCCAGGACGAGATCAACCGCATGCTCGTCGCCCACGCCAAGGACGGCCGCACAGTGGTGCGGTTGAAGGGGGGCGATCCGTTCGTGTTCGGCCGTGGCGGGGAGGAGGCGGAGGCACTCGTCGATGCGGGCATCTCTTTCGAGGTGGTGCCCGGCGTGACCGCGGGCGTGGCTGCGCCTGCCTACGCAGGCATTCCGGTCACGCACCGTGACCAAGCCTCGGCCGTGGCCTTCGTGACGGCGCACGAGGATCCCGCCAAGGAGGAGAGCGCACTCGACTGGGCGGCCCTGGCCGCCTTTCCCGGGACCCTCGTCTTCTACATGGGCGTGCGCGCCCTGCCGCAGGTGGCCGAGGCGCTGCAACGCCATGGCCGTGCAGCTGACGAGCCGGCGGCGGTCGTGGAGCGCGGAACACAGCCGGGGCAGCGCACGGTCACCGGCACGCTCGATGACATCGCAGAGCTGGCTCAGGCGGCCGGCATCAGGCCGCCGGCGGTGACGGTCGTCGGAGCAGCGGCCGCGCTCGCCGGGCGGCTCGAATGGTTCGGGCGCGCCCCTCTGCATGGACGCAGCGTGGCGGTCACTCGAGCGCGAGCGCAGGCGAGCGGGCTCGCTGCACAACTGCAGGAGCTGGGCGCCGACGTCGTCGAGGTGCCCGCGATCCGGATCGTGCCACGCACCGAGTCGGAGGCCGTGCGCGAGGCGGTGGACGCCCTGGGAAGCGGCGACTACGACGTGCTTTGCCTGACGAGTCCGAACGGCGCCGCGCTGCTGATGGAAGCGTTCGCGGGCGCGGACCTGGACAATCGCGCGCTCGCGGGAGTGACCGTGGCGGCCATCGGCCCGGGCACTGCGACTGCACTGCTCGAGCGGGGCATCGCGGCCGACCTCGTTCCCCCCCGCTCGATCGCCGAGTCGCTTGCGCAGGAGATCGTTGCGCATGGGGTCGAGGGCAAGCGCGTGCTGATCGCACGCGCGGCCGAGGCGCGGGACGTACTGCCGGACGAGCTCGCGCGGGCAGGGCGCCGACGTGAACGTAGTGACGCTCTACGAGACGGTGCGGGATGAGCTCGACCAGCGTTCACTTCAACGCCTCGCGGACGCCGACTACGTGACATTCACCAGCTCGTCGACCGTGAGGTTCCTGCTGGAGAGCATCGGCGGCGCAGAACGGTTTCCGCGGAGCGCGCGGGTGGTGTCCATCGGGCCGGTGACCAGCGAGACGGCCCGCGACCATGGCCTGGAGGTGCACGTCGAAGCCGAGCGCCACGACGTCGCGGGCCTCGTCGAGGCCCTGCTGGCCGATGCGACGTCACCCGTGGCGACTCGCTGAATGCTGCCGCTCTCGTTCCTCTCCGACTACGGGCACGACGATGAGTTCGTCGGCGTGTGTCACGGCGTCATCCAGCGAATCGCTCCGGGCGCCGTCGTGGTCGATGTCACGCACGGCATCCCGCGCCACGCGGTGCGCCTGGGCGCGCTGTCCCTGCAGAACGCGATCCCCTACCTCCCGCTTGGCGTGCACCTCGCGGTGGTCGACCCGGGCGTGGGAAGCAGGCGGCGGCCGGTGGCGCTGCGCGCACGCGACGGGAACCTCTTCGTCGGCCCCGACAACGGTTTGCTGTGGCCCGCCGCCCAGATCTGCGGTGGAGTGGCGCAGGCCGTCGACATCGCGGACAGCCCGCATCGCCTGGATCCCGTGTCCGCGACCTTCCACGGCCGCGATCTGTTCGCACCGGTCGCCGCGCACCTGGCGCTCGGCGCCTCGCTCGAGGACGCCGGGAGTCCGTTCGACCCCGGTACGCTTGAGCGCTTGGAGCTGCCGCCACCCGAGGTGACCGAGGGCCGGATCCGCACCCACGTCGTGGCCGTCGACCGCTTCGGCAACCTGCAGCTCAGCGTGCGCCCGGAGGACATGCGCGCGGCGGGGTTCGAGCTCGGCGACTGCGTCGAGGTGCTGTCGCGCCGGCGCACCGGCGAGGCGGTCTACGCCCGCACGTTCACAGACGTGGGCGAGCGGCAGGCGGTTGTGATCGAGGACTCCTCCGGGCGTATCGCGGTCGCGGTAAACCAGGGCCGCGCGGCCGGCGCGCTGGGCGTCGGCGCGGACGCGGAGCTGCTGCTCCAGCCGTGCGACGACCACTGAAACCGCGTGCAGGGACCGGCGCTCTGGGTGGAGCGTTGGTACACCTCGACGAAACGGGCTCGACCAACGATCGTGCACGGGAGCTGGCGCTCGCGGGATCGCCGCACGGAACCGTCGTGGTGGCGGAACACCAGAGTGCCGGACGCGGGCGCCAGGGTCGTGCGTGGTCCGCACCGCGCGGGCGGGCGCTGACGCTGTCAGTGATCGTGCGCCCGCAGGGCTCGCGGATGGAGCTGCTGCCGCTCGCCGCCGCCCTTGCCGTTTGCGAAGCATGCGAGGCGGTCGCGCCGGTGAGCTGCGCGATCAAGTGGCCCAACGACGTCTGGATCGAGGAGCGCAAGGTGGCAGGCATCCTGATCGAGGCGCGCCCCCGGGAGAGCTGGGCGGTGCTCGGCATCGGGTTGAACGTCGACACCGCTGTGGATGAGCTGGCGCCGGAGTTGCGCGAGACCGCGACGTCCCTGCGGATCGCAACCGGCGACCCGGTCGAACGCGACGCTGCGCTCGAAGCGCTGTTCGACCGGCTCGCCGCGTGGACCGATGCTCTGGGCCACCCGGAGGCCGTGACGAACGCCTTCCGCCAACGCGACGCGCTCTACGGGCGCGAGATCGTCTGGACCCACGACTCGCAACGGATGTCGGGTGCGGCACGCGGGATCGACGACGAGGGCAGCCTCGTCGTCTTCACCGGCGGCTCGGAGGAGGTCCGTCTCGACGCGGGCGAGGTACACCTCGAGCCATGACGTCCCAATAGCTGACCGCGACAGGTCGCGGGGTGCCGCCTATTCTGGAGACATGCGGTTGCTGCTGATCATCGCCTTTGCCGCACTGTTTGCAGCAGACTGGGGAGTCGCATCGGCTCTGCGCAACGCCATCGTTCAAGGCAACTGCGACGATGCGCGGTGCCAGGCTGGCATCGATTGGCTCGGAGCGGCAAGCATGCTCGTGCTGCTCGCTGGGCTGGTTTGGGCCACCTGGCGAGTATGGAACCGGCTGCGGCCGACTCTCGCCACCCGTCCCGCCAGACCGTCCTAAGCCGCCTCTGAATCCTCGAGCTCGGCGAGGTCGTCGTCGGGGGGAAGCTCCTTGGCCTGGCCCTTGCCCTTGGCCTTCGCAGTCGCGCGACGGGACGCGCCGACGCGGCCGCCGTCCCGCTGCTTCTTGCCGCGGCGCTTGCCCTTGGGGAAGTTGCGCACCAGCTCGCGCGCCAGCGCGGAGGGTTTGCGCGCCATCCGGTTGCGGGCGCCGCGCAGCACCTCCTCGGCCTCGGGCGTGTGCGCCACGGCCGATGCGAGCAGCGCCGCAGCCAGACGGCGATCGTGCTTGCGAGCCGCGTGCACCAGGCGGCGCGCGTTACGCCCATGGGCGGGCCCGGACGAGTTGACCAGCAGTCCGAGCAAACGCTTCGTCTCCGGCCAGCGCTGGACCGCGTACTCCTCGTGTGCGTCGCGCGAGTACTCGGCGAGGCGCCACAGCCATGCCTGGGCCTGATCGCGCCGCCCGATGCGCCGCTCCGCGAGTGCCTGCAAGAGGATGCGCGACCCTTCGCGGCGCTCCTCCCGCGCCCACGTTCCAATGATGTCCACCGCGAGGTCGAAGCCCTCGGGATCACGGCGTACAGCGATCTCGGCGAGCGCTCGCTGTCGCAGCTGGGCATTGCGGTTTCGCTGGATGCAGCTGAGCAGGAAGCGGCGGCGGAGCTCGCCCCCGGCGTCGTGGTGGATCGTCGTCTTCGCGCGGCGCCAGCCATTCGCCGCCACGCGTGCGCCGGCCAGCGCAGCCCAGGCATGCTGCTCGTCGGGAAACAGGTACTCCACCGCGATCCGCCAGAGCTCGCGCTCGAACACGCGCAGGCGGCGATCCGGGTCGCTCGTCACCGGGACGATCCGGCGCTCCACCCGCAGCCGGCGGCCACGGCCGCGGCGCACTGGGCCGACCACGATCGCGCCACCGCGGTAAACGTCGCGGTCGAGCAGCTTGTGCAGCGTGACGATCGGCTCGTCGTGGGTGGTGGCCGGGTGCACGAAGTCGATTACGATGCCCGCCTCCTTACCCGGATGCCGGCGTGTGACGCGGCCGACGCGCTGTTGGTAGACACGCTTCGAAGCGGTCGGCGCAAGATGCATACAGACGGTCGCGCGCGGTGAGTTCCAGCCTTCGGCGAGCAGCATCGCGTTCACCAGCACGTCGATCTCGCCACGTTCGAACGCGGCGAGGATGCGGGCCAGCTCTCGCTTTGGCGTCTCGCCGGAGACCGCTTCAGCCTTCATGCCGGCATCCTTGAACGCCTTTGCGACGTTGACCGCGTGCTTTACGCCTGCGCTGTACACGATGCCGGGCAGGTGCTTGAAGCGCACGCGATACAGGTCGGCGACAGCGGCGTTGAACGGCCCCTGGTCGAGCAGCGCGGCGAGTTCCTCCTGGTCGAAGTCCTGGTCGACCTCGCCCTTTCGCAGTGGCACGTTGGCAAGGGTGCGCACGTCGCTCGCCGGAGGTATCCGTACGCAGCGCAGCGGTGCGATCACACCTCGGCGCGCTGCCTGCGCGAGATCGAAGCGGCTGGTCTGGGTCGGGAAGAGGTCGGTGACGTGCCGGGCGATCAGCGCACCGGTCGCCGTCATGCCGACGAAGACCGGGCCCAGCCAGCGGCGGATGGACGCGCTGGTCTTCTCGCCGAGGGCAGTGTGGGCCTCGTCGCAGATCACGATCGTGTACGCGTCCGACACGTTGCCCGCGTTGCGCACGAACCACTGGTATGTCTCAACCGTCACCGGCCCGTCCGCGCGGTCCTGGTCGCCCAGCAGGGGCGGGGATATGCGGTTCGCGTAACCGCGATCGCGCAGCTCGCCAAGGAACTGGTCGACGAGGTTGCGACGGTGGGTGAGGATCAGCGTGCCGCCGGTCCGCGAGCCCTCGACAAAACCAAGGGCGGCTACCGTCTTGCCCGCGCCGGTCGCGTGCTCGAACCAGAAGCGGCGCGCCGCACCGGGGTCCTCCGGTTGCTCGGGCAGCTGCTCTTCCCCGTCCACGTCGCCGGTCCCGTTCTCGGACACGTCCGTGTCGTCCCAGGCCTGGGGCTCCTCGTCCTCCTCGTCGGCGTCCTCATCCTCGTCCTCGTCCGGCTCGCCCTCCTCATCCTCGTCCTCCTCCTCGTCGAGGTCCTCGAGGTCGGGGAGTGGAGCCGCACCGTTGCCGTTCTGGCGCTCGGCTTCGGCGATCAGCGCCGTGAGGGTCCCCGACAGCGCGTCCACCTGGTGCGCGGAGAGGACTGTGCCGTCGACCAGCTTCGGCTCCTCGTCTGCCAGCAGGCGTTCCAGCCCGAACAGGAGGGAGTACTTCTGGCGCCATTCGACGCTCGGGACCTCGCGGCCGCTCGCGATCTCCGCGAGCGCTGCATCCAGGGCACGGCGGCGCGCCGTCCCCGGGCGCAGGGCGTCCTTATCAGGCGCAAATGGCTCCCGGGTGAATTTCTCCACACGTTCGAGCTCCTCGCGCGATGGAATAGGCGCGACCTTCACGGCCACTTCAGTGGTGTCAGCCATATCGAGGCTTGTTGGGTTACTGGAGGCCGCCAAACGTCGGCGGCTGCAACGCTCGTCCCTGTTGCCGTCGCCGAGTAGTCATCCCGACGGCAGTCTCCGCGGCCTGGAAGTGGATCGAACTCGATCCGGGGTCCCCCACCCGCGGCACGGTACAGGTGTATTAAAGCAGTGCGGGCGACCGTTGTCCGCTCGACCGGCCTCGTGGCAGTCGCCGTGCGCTATTTTCGGCTCCATGGCGGGCTGGGCGCGACCGTGCATTCTCGTCTGTGCGGTTGCATTGGCGGCGCTCGCCGCCGGCTGCGGCACGGACGAGCCCCGCAGCGCGGCCACGCAGGCGGACTTCGAACGCGCCCTGGCCGGGGCTCCCGCTCCCCTGGCGCGGCTGTACGAGCGGCGCGGGGTCCTCGTCGGTGGAGGCACCAAAGCGTTTCGCCGTCAGCTCGCGGACCTGCGCGGATATCCGGTCGTCGTCAACAAGTGGGCCTCGTGGTGCGGGCCGTGCCGCCACGAGTTCCCCTTCTTCCAGCGACAGGTCACCAAGCGGGGCAAGCAGATCGCATTCCTCGCGGTGAACTCGGAGGACGCGCGCGAGCCGGCGCAGAAGTTCCTCGAGGAGATCCCGCTCCCCTACCCGAGCTACCTCGACCCCGAAAGCGAGATCGCCAAACTGCTCGGCCTGGAGCGCAACTTCCCCATCACGACCTTCTACGACCGGCGCGGCGAGCAGATCTACACCAAGCCCGGCGGCTACGCCTCCGAGGCCGCCCTGGAGGACGACATCCAGGAGTATGCGATCGCAGCCGCCCGGGAGGGCGCGAAGGAATAATGCACTTGTCATGCGCACGAGCGCGATCGCAGCCGCCGCGTCATCGTTCTTGCTGTTCGTGGGGCTGGCCGCAGCCCAGGATCAGCCGGCTCCGAGTGTCCCGCTGGTGCACTCGGTCGCTCTCGACCTGACCATAAACCCGGCATCTGCCGCCTGGGTCGACGAAGCCCTCGACGACGCCGAGCGCGACGAGGTCGATCTGGTGATCTTCCGCCTCGACACGCCGGGGGGACTCGACGACTCGACCCGCGACATCGTCAAGGACATTCTCGCTGCGCCGATGCCGGTGGTGGTCTACGTATCCCCAAACGGGGCGCGGGCCGCCTCCGCCGGGCTGTTCATCACGCAATCCGCGGACGTGGCTGCGATGGCCCCGGAGACCAACATCGGCTCCGCGACGCCGATCTCGCTCGGCGGCGGCGAGCAGGACGAGGTACTGGGGCGCAAGGTGCGAAACGACGCCGCGGCATACGTGCGCGCGCTCGCCGAAGGACATGACCGCAACGGCGACCTTGCGGCGCGCATGGTGCACGACGCGGTCAACGTGACTGCGACCGAGGCCGAAAAGCAGAACCTGATCGACATCGTCGCGCCCGACCAGGAGGCACTGCTACGAGCGCTCGACGGTTACCGCGTGAAGGGCCCGAAGGCAGGGCGCCTGGAGACGACGGGAGCGCGTGTCGAATCCCGCGACGTGCCGCTCAAGTTCGAGGCCCTCGAGCTGCTCGTCAACCCGACGACGGTGTTCCTGCTGCTGACCCTGGGAGCGATCCTGATCGGGATCGAGCTCTTCAACCCCGGAATGATCCTGCCCGGTGCGCTCGGTGGCGTATCGCTGATCCTGGCCCTGTTCGGGCTCGCGCAGCTGCCGATCAACGTCGCCGGCCTGCTGCTGATCGCGCTCGCGTTCGGGCTGTTCGTAGCCGAGGCATTCATCATCAGCCACGGAGCGCTGGCCGTCGGCGGGGTGGTGTCCCTGGCGTTCGGTGGGCTGCTGCTCGTCGACACCGACAGCGATGCCTTCGACGTCTCGGTCCCGATCGTGATCTTCACGGCCGCGTTACTCGGGAGCTTCTTCGTCTGGGTGGCGAGCAAGGCCGTCGCGACGCGCCACCGCAAGGTCCACACTGGCGCGGAGGAGCTGATCGGCGCGCGCGGCGAGGTCCGCTCCTCCGACCACGTTTTCGTCCAGGGCGCCCTCTGGCGGGCGCGCAGCGACGAGCCCATGGAGCTCGGACAGAAGGTCGTGGTGCGTGCTGTCGACGGCCTTACGCTGACCGTCGAGCCCGATTCATCGCTAGATTAGGCGCCACCCGTGACCGTCGCCCTGATCATCGTCGGCATCCTCGTCTTCTTCCTCGTGATCCTCGCGGCGAGCGCGGTACGGGTCCTGCGGGAGTACGAGCGCGGTGTGATCTTCCGTCTCGGCCGGCTGATCGCCCAGAAGGGGCCCGGGCTGATCCTCCTGATCCCGTTCATCGACAAGATGGTGCGCGTCGACCTCCGCACGGTGACGCTCAGCATCCCGCCGCAGGAAGTCATCACCCGGGACAACGTCCCGGCCTCGGTGAACGCTGTTTGCTACTTCAAGGTGGTCAACGCCAGCGACTCCATCGTCCAGGTCGAGAACTACCTGATGGCGACGTCCCAGATCGCCCAGACCACGCTGCGCGCGGTGCTCGGCCGTGCCGAGCTGGACACGCTGCTCTCCGAGCGCGACCGCCTCAACGACGAGCTCCAGCGCATCATCGACGACCAGACGGAGCCGTGGGGCATCAAGGTCACGACCGTCGAGATCAAGGACGTGGAGATTCCCCAAACGATGCAGCGCGCGATGGCACGGCAGGCGGAGGCCGAGCGCGAGCGGCGCGCGAAGATCATCGCCGCCGAGGGTGAGTTCCAGGCCGCGGACAAGCTCTCCCAGGCGGCCGAGACGATCGGCAAGCATCCCGTCGCGATCCAGCTGCGCTTCCTCCAGACGCTGATCGAGGTGGGAGCCGAGAACAACTCGACCACGATCTTCCCGGTCCCGATCGAGCTGTTCAAGCCGTTCCTCGATGCGACCGCAGCCGCCGATAAACCTCAGGCCTGAGTGGCATCCCCCGAGCTTCGAATTGACCCCCTCACGGGGCTGCGCGTCGTGCTGGCACCGGCACGCGCCGACAGGCCGTTCAGCTTCGAGTCCGCCGATGCCCACGATGCGGCGCGCGAGGAATGCCCGCTGTGCGAGGGCCACGAGAGCTGGACCCCACCGGAGACGTTTGCGCTGCGGCCGGGCGGCGGCCCCCCGGACTCTCCCGGCTGGCTCGTGCGCGCCGTGCCGAACAAGTTTCCGCTGCTCGAGCCTGGTGACAGCGACGTTGAGGTGGATCCCGGGCGTGGAGACCCCGACCTGTTCGTCGTGAGCAGGGCGACGGGATCACATGAGGTCATCGTGCACTCGCCCGAGCACGTCGCCTCGATGACAGCGCTGGATCCGGACCAGTTCCGCCACGCGATCGAGGGCTGGCGGCAACGATCGGCGGCCCACACAGGCGCGGCCTACGTACACCTGATGGTCAACGAAGGTCATGCCGCCGGCGCGTCCCTCGAGCACTCGCACGCGCAGCTCTACGCGCTCGACAGCGTGCCCGCCGTGGTGGCGCGAGAGCGCGAGCACTTCACGGCGCACAATGCCCGGACCATGGGCGGCTGCCTGCTGTGCGACCTGTTGAAGGAGGAGGTGCGCCGTCGCGATCGCGTCGTGGCCGTGGACGATCACGCGGTACTGCTTGCGCCGTTTGCGTCCCGCATGCCGTACGAGCTGCAGCTGGTCCCCCGTCGCCATGACGCGAGCTTCGCGGCCTCTGACCCTGCCGCACTGGACCTGCTCCGCGAAGGCCTGCGCAAGCTGAGCGCAAAGCTGGGCGCGCCGCCGCCGCTGAACCTCTGGGTGCGCACGGCGCCGCGTGGCGCGGATCACTTCCACTGGCACGTCGACGTGGTGCCGCGGCTGACACGCCTCGCCGGCTTCGAGCTGGGCACCGGCCAGTACGTCAACATCGTGCCGCCCGAGCGGGCGGCCGGCGAGCTGGCCGCAGTCTAGATCTGCCTATTCGGCGGAGCCTGCTGCCGCGGCTGCGTCGCGCTCGGCCTGCTCGGCCGACTCCTCGGAGGGCTTGCCGTCGACCTCCACCTCGTCGAGGGGGAGCGAGTACGCCTCGACGCGCTTGTCGAGTCCGAGCTCGGCGTCGAAATCGGCATCTTCACCGTGGCGGAAGCGGACATCCTTACCCGCGAGGATGCGGATGAAGATCTCCACGTACTCCCCGTCGAGCTGCGTGCCGGACACACGGCGCAGCTCCTGGATCGCCTCGAAGGAGGAGATCGGCGTGCGGTACGAGTCGCGCGCGGTCATGACGTCGTAGGTGTCGGCCACCGAGATCATGCGTGACAGGGCGGGGATGTCAGGGCCGCGCAGCCCGCGCGGATAGCCCTTGCCATCGATGCGCTCGTGGTGGGCGAGGATGATGTCGCTGACCGGGCCGTAGCCCTCCATCTGCGCGACGACACGCGCTCCCTGGTACGGGTGCATCTTGATGATCTTCCAGTCGTCGTCGGTGAGCTTCGTGCCGCCCTTCAGGATCGGGTCGGGGAAGATGAACTTGCCGATGTCGTGCAGCAGGCCGGCGGTGTGCACCAGGTCCTGCTCGTCCTTCGAGAATCCGGCTGCGATTGCGATCTCACGGGCGTAACGGGCGACCGCGGCGGAGTGGCGCGCGGTCATGCGATCCCGCAGGTCGAGGGTGCGCAGGAGTGCGGACAGCACGCCAACCTGGAGAGTGGCGAGCTGCTTTGTGCGGTCGGTCAGCTGGTGCCCGCGCTTCTCGAGCTCCTCGGCGCGCTGTTCGGACAGCAGCAACTGTCCCAGCAGGCGCTGGAAGGTGAACAGGACGACGCCGAAGAGGACGATCGCAGCAAGGCCGACGTGGATGTAGAGGTAGGTGACGCCGACGGCCAGCAGCGCGGCGAACACCTCCGACGACATCACCGGTACCACGAGCTTGCGCACCAGTTCGGCGATGCCAGTGCCCTCCGCGTACCGGATCTGGAGCGCGATGATCAGGAAGTTCAGCGCGAGCGCGAGCACGAACACGACGAACGTGAGCAGGTAGAAGGTCCCGTCGCGCTCGCCCAGGCTCAGCCATTGGGAGACCTCCGTGAAGACGAGGCCGCCGACCAGCGGGAACCACGCATACGCGACGAGGTTGTTCAGCAGCGAGATCCGCGAGTCGCGCCACCTGAGCCAGCCCACGCCGATCGTCGCGACTCCGATCAGGCAGGCGGGAGCGCCTCCGAGGAAGACCATCGCCAGCACCAGCGACAGGAAGCTCCCCGAGATCTTTGCCGCGGACGTGGTGGCCGCCGAGAGGTCGCTGACGATCGAGAAGACCAGCAGCGAGGCGAACAGGACGATGTCCCAGTCCGCGTCGGGAGCCGTGAGCACGGCGACGACAGCCGCACCGGCCAGCGCGGCGACCTCGAGGACTATGAAGGTTGGGCTGGGCCGTCGGCGTCCGTGCAGGGGGAACCTCCAGGTAGAGCCTGCCAAGCGTGATATCGGCCCGCCGGACACGCGGCTTGAGGGTCCGCGAAGAGCAGCCATCGGGGTCAGCGGTTAGCGTCGCCGCGATGAGGAAGTCGCTTCGCCCACTTCGCCTGCCTGGATTCCGGCAGCTGGCGTCTGCATACACCGTCAACGAGCTCGGCAACTGGATTGGCGAGATCGCGCTGGCCGTGCTCGTCTACGACGAGACGGGCAGTCCCCTGGCTACAGCGGCCCTGTTCATGGGCATGGTGTTCGCGCCGTCTCTGATCGGGCAGGGCGTGATCGCGCGACTCGAGGTGCTCGGCACCCGCCGGGTGCTGCCCGCCCTCTACCTGGGCGAGGCCATCGTCTTCGTCGCGCTCGCCGCGACGGTCGACACGTTCTCGCTGCCGCTGGTGATCGCCCTCGCGGTCGTCGACGGGACGATCGCGATCGCTGCGCGCACGTTCACGCGGGCATCCGCCGCAGCGGTGCTGACCCCCTCCGGCCAGCTGCGCGAAGGCAACGCGATCATCAACGTGGGCTTCACGATCGCCGGCGCGGCGGGCCCGGCGATCGCCGGTGTCGTGGTCGCGCTGCTCGGCGTGCGGACGGCGCTGCTTCTGGATGCGGCCTCCTTCGTGATCGTTGCCGCCATGCTCGCCGCGACGACCTCGCTGCCCCAGGTGCGTGGCGAAGCCGAGCCGTGGGTGAGCCGCCTGCGCGAGGGGCTCGCGTATGTGCGCGGCCGCGGAGTGTTGCTCAAGCTGCTTTCCATGCAGGCGCTCGCGTTCGTCTTCTTCACGCTCGTGCTCCCGATCGAGATCGTGTACGCGAAGGAGACTCTCGACGCGGGCAACTCCGGCTATGGCGCGCTGCTTTCGTCCTGGGGCGCGGGCATGGTCTTCGGCAGCCTGGTGTTCGTGGCCGCATCGCGGCGCATCTCCCTCCAGGCCCAGCTCTTCGTGAGCACCGCGATGATCGGCAGCGCCTACCTCGGCATGGCTGCCGCCGGAGTGCTGCCCGTCGCATGTGCGGCAGCGGCTGTCGGCGGCATCGGGAACGGTGTCCAGTGGGTGGCCCTGATGAGCGCCGT
This sequence comes from uncultured Solirubrobacterales bacterium, assembly GCA_963762195.1. Taxonomy (GTDB): domain Bacteria; phylum Actinomycetota; class Thermoleophilia; order Solirubrobacterales; family JBBDJG01; genus DASRIA01. The sequence continues at coordinate 128,820 of CAVXJX010000003.1, forward strand.
CCAGGAGCTGACCGCGAGCCGGTATCAGGCGCGGGTCGTGGGCCTGCTCGAGTCGATCGGGAGGGTCATGCCGGGCGTGGGCTTTCTGCTCGGCGGAGTGATCGCACAGCTGCTGAACCCGCGCGCGAGCTTCGTGGCCGCCGGGATCGGAGCGCTGACGGTGCTCGCCGTCGCGGTGCCGCTCCTGCGCAGCGCCGACTGGCGGCCCGAGGCCGAGCCGCACATGGAGCCCGAGGCGACCGCGGTCGCCGATGCACCGACGCTGACGTGAGAACACCACAGGGCCTCGATCCGAGGTTATAGTCGGACGGTGGAGCTGGAGGAACGGCGTGCTCCGCTATGGCTGCTGCCCGAGGGGGAACAGCCACTACCAGTGGTGCGCACGGAGCGGTTCGGGCTTGGGGTGGTCGTGGGAGTCGCCGCCCTCGTGGCTGCAGTGCCCGCATACCTGTTCTTCGCGCCGCCTTCGGTATGGGAGCCGGAGTCGCTGCTGGTGGCGCTCCTGGTCCTCTCCGTCGTCAGCTACGGCGCGGCCGTCGAGGTGCGCGGCGCCGCGACCCTCGACGCGAGCTTCATCGCATCCCTGGTAGCGGTCGTCTTCCTCGGCCCGCTGCCCGCCGCCTTCATCTTCGCCCTTCCGGAGATCAACGGCTGGTTCGAGCGCGGCCGCCTGATATCGCTGCTGGGCAACACGGCTTCGGCCTTCTGGGGGGCATTGGCCGCGGCATGGACCCTCGAGGCGTTGTCCTCCGGCGTGCCACTCGACCCGGTCCTGACCGACCTACCTGCGGTGGCAATCACAGGCGCGGTGCTGCTGGGCGTCGGCTACCTCGTGAGCGCGCTGATCGTCTGCGTCGTCTGGGAGGGCCACAGCCTGAAGCCGCTCGTCGAGCAGGAGGTGGCCGAGCTGGCGCCCGCGTCGATGCCGATGCTGGTGGGAGGCACGATCGTGGTGCTGCTCTACGAGGAGTTCGGGCTGGTGGGGCTCGTGCCGCTGGGGCTGCTCCTGTTGGTTCCCCGCATCGTGGTGCCGCGACTCGCGCAGTCGCGCGACCCCGCGCGGCTCGACCGCACGGACGCCATCGCCCTCTACGCCCGTGCGATCTCGCAGGGTCTGGACCTGGATGCCACACAGAAGCGGGTCTTGCTCGACGCCGCCACGCATCTCGGCGACGCCAAGCGCCTCACCCGGATCGAGGACTTCGACCGGGTGATGCAGACGGTGCTCTACTGCCGCGAGCGCTGGGACGGAGCGGGCGGGTTTCCCGGCGTACTGAGCGGTGAGGCGATCCCACTGGAGAGCCGCGTCCTGGCCGTGGCCGAGCGGCTCGGATCGATGACCGCGTCCGGGGCGCACAGCCTTTCTCCCCGACAGGCGATCGCTGCGCTGGTTCCACAGGCCGGTGTGGAGTTCGACCCGCGCGTGGTGTCGGCGGCCCGCTGGGCGATCGAGGAGGACAGCCTTGTGTCGCCTCGGTCCGCGACCAAGGCTGAGACGGCTACGGACGCGGCCGGGAGTTCGAATCGACCAGGCGGTCGAATCCGCTCCACACGAAGCCAGTCAGAAGGGACACGAGCTCAGTCCGTTCCGCCTTCGGGTTCTGCGACCACCACGTAGCCAGCGCCTCCGCGCCGCCGGCGATGATCTCGGCGAGCTGCTCGAGCTCGGCGCGCTCGAGGCTCGAGCTTTCCGAGCGCGGGTCGAGTGCAAGCAGGTCGGCCAGTACACCGATCGCGCGTGCGCGCAGCTCGCGCTGGTAGTCCCGGAGCTCGGGGTCGCTGACGTTCAATGTCAGCACCGTCCACGCGTTGCCGGGTTCGGCCACGAACGACAGGAACGCGTCGAAACCTAGCTGCAGCCGCTCCTCCACCGGCGGGCCCGGCGCGATGGCGGGACGCAGGCGCTCCCCGAAGATGTCCGCGCTGCGCTCCACGGCGGCCCTGTAGAGCTCGGCCTTGGTGCGGAAGTGTTGATAGATCAGCGCCTCGGAGACGCCTGCGCTCTCGGCCAGCTCCGCCGTGCGCACGCCGTCATACCCGCGCTGGGCGAACGCGCGGGAGGTCAGCTGCAGGATGCTCTCGCGGCGCTCGTCGCCGCTGATACGCCGGCGTGGCTCATCCCGGTGGCTCTTCGACGCTGCTTCCATGTATCTCCTTGTCGTCAGACGGGACGGATGAACTGAGTATGAGAATCTGTTGACACGGCGTCATGCTACGTATTGACGCGCCTCAATGCTTGTAATTCGATGCTCACCCGCGTGACGGCGCTCAGGATGCCGTCGCCACTCGCTCTCCTGCTTCCTCCTGTGTAAGGGGAAAATGACATGCCGCGCTGGTTCCCTGGCCCTTCGGCTCCAGCGCTGGCTCGACCTGTGCGCAGATCTCCTGAGCCTTCGGGCAACGAGGGTGGAACCGGCAAGCCTGCGGAGGGTTGGTGGGGCTCGGGACGTCGCCGGGCGGCACCTCGGTGCGCGTGCTGCCTGCGAGCCGGGGCTCCGGCACCGGCACCGCCGAGAGCAGCGCGCCGGTGTAGGGATGGCGCGGCCGCGCGTAGAGCGACTGGTTGTCGGCGAACTCGACGATCTTGCCGAGGTACATCACAGCGACGCGGTCGCACATGTGCCTGACCACCGACAGGTCGTGCGCGATCAGCAGCAGTGTCAAGCCGAGATCCTTCTGGAGCCCGCGCAGGAGATTGAGGATCTGTGCCTGGATCGAGACGTCGAGCGCCGAGACCGGTTCGTCGGCGATGATCAGCTTCGGCTTCAGAGCCAGTGCACGGGCCACACCAATCCGCTGGCGCTGGCCTCCTGAGAACTCGTGCGGGTAGCGGTTGTAGTGCTCGGGGTTCAGGCCCACCTGCTCCATCAACTCCTGCACCGCGCGCCGGCGCTGCTCCTTGCCCTCCGCCAGCCCGTGGATGGCAAACGGAACGCCGATGATGGCGCCGACCGTCTTGCGCGGGTTCAGTGACGAGTAGGGGTCCTGGAAGATCATCTGCACGTCGCGGCGCAGCGGCTTCAGCGCCCGCCGGCCCATGTGCGTGATGTCCTCGCCCTCGAAGCGGATCGTCCCGGCTGTCGGTTCCAGCAGCCGCATGATCAGCCGCGCGGTCGTCGTCTTGCCGCACCCCGTCTCACCCACTATGCCCAGCGTCTCGCCGCGCAGCACGTCGAACGAGACACCGTCCACCGCCTGCACCGCGCCGACCTGCTTCTTGAACACGATTCCGCGCGTGAGCGGGAAGTGCTTGACGAGCTCGCGCACTTCAACGAGCGCCTCGCTCATGCCGGCTTCTCCTCGAGGCGTACGGCAGCGCGCACTTCCTGTGGATCCTTGCCCGCGCGCAGTTCGCCCCAGATCCGCTTGCGCGTCCCGCCGTCGAGCAGGCACGCGACGCGATGCGAGGGATCGTCGGGCAGCGGCTCGAGCTGCGGCTCGACCCGGCGATGGCGCTCGCGCACGTACGGACAACGCGGGTGGAACGAGCAGCCTCCAGGCAAAGTGATCAGACTCGGCGGCAGGCCCGGGATCGGGATCAGCGGCTCGTCACGCGGTTTGTCCAGGCGCGGGATCGACCGCAGCAGCCCCCAGGTGTAGGGGTGCTCGGGGGACGTGAAGACCTTCTCCGTCGTGGCGGCCTCGACGACCCTGCCCGCGTACATCACGGCGATATGGTCGGTTACCTCGGCGACCACGCCCAGGTCGTGCGTGATCATCACGACGGCCATGCCGAGCTCGCGCTGAAGCCGCGCCAGCAGCTGCAGAATCTGCGCCTGCACGGTCACGTCGAGAGCGGTGGTGGGCTCGTCCGCGATCAGCAGCTTGGGCTCGTTCGACAGCGCCATCGCGATCATCGCGCGCTGCCGCATTCCCCCTGACAGCTCGTGCGGGTAGGCGTCGACTCGCTGCTTCGGATCGGGAATGCCGACGGTCCCGAGCAGCTCCACCGCGCGAGTGCGGGCCGCGGAGCTGGAGATGCTGCGATGCGCCTGCATCGCCTCCACGAGCTGCGTGCCCACCCGGTAGAACGGGTGCAGGGAGGACAGCGGATCCTGGAAGACCATGGCAATGTCGTTACCCCGCACGCTCCGCAGTTCCTGGTCGGACATCGCGAGGAGGTCACGGCCCTCGAAGGTGGCAGCTCCGGAGATGGTCGCGTTGCTCGCCCGCGTGAGACCCATCAGGGTGAGCATCGAGACGCTCTTGCCGGATCCGGACTCGCCGACGACGCCGAGCGTCTTGCCGGCCTCGACGGCAAGCGATACGCCGTCCACTGCCTTCACCACCCCGTCCTCGGTCGAGAACTGGGCGCGCAGGTCCTTGACGTCGAGCAGCGGCGCCATCAGTAACGCACCCGCGGGTCGAGGTAGGCATAGAGCACGTCCACGACGAGGTTGGCCAGGATGATGAAGAACGCACCGATCAGCACGGTGCCCTGGATCATTGGCAGGTCCGCGTTCTGGATCGAGTCGTAGGCAAGTCTGCCGACGCCGGGAATGTTGAAGACCGTCTCGACGAGGATCGTGCCGCCGAGCAGGATCCCCAAGTCGAGGCCGGCTGCCGTCACGACCGGCGTGATCGCGCTGCGAAGGCCGTGGCGGTAGATCACGCGCCGTTCGCTGAGACCCTTGGCGCGCGCCGTGCGGATGTAGTCCTCGGACATCGTCTCGATCATGCTGCCGCGCACCAGACGCGCGTAGAAGGCGGCAAACGCGGCCGCGAGCACGAACCACGGCATGATCAACGACCCGAACCAAAGCCACGGGTCCTCCGAGAACGGCACGTAGCTGCCGGCCCCCATGAAGATCGGGAACTGCCCGATGTCGTCGGAGAAGAGGTAGAGCGAAACGAGGCCGAGCCAGTAGACCGGCGCCGAGATCGCCACCAGCGCCACGCCCATCAGCGCCCGGTCGAGCACCGATCGGCTCCTGACCGCCGAGATGACCCCGATCGTGATGCCGATCAGCAACCAGACGACCGCTGCCCCGATGGCGAGCGAGATCGAGGCGGGCAGTCGGTCGAAGATCTGGTCCTTGACGGGGTAGTTGTTCTGGTAGCTGTAGCCGAGGTCGCCGTGCAGCACCAGGTCCTTCATGTAGTTGTAGTACTGCTCGTACCACGGATCGCTGAGACCCAGGTTCTCCCGGATCTGCTGGACCAGCTCAGGATTCGGCTGCCGGCCGGCACGCAGCTGGGCCGGGTCGGCCGCCGGCAGCGTGTAGAAGATGATGAAGGTGAGGAAGCTGACGAGGAACAGCAGGACTACGACCCACAGCAGGCGCCGAATGATGTACTGCACCATCTAGCTCTCCCCTAAGCCCCGGCGCGCAGTCGCCGGGGCTTCGTGCTCATCGCCTTCCTTCGCTGGCTCGTCGCTCGGCCTACTTAAACGAGCTGAACGCCAAGTCGTACGCGCCCGAGTTGAAGGCGCTGCTGACTCCGTTCATATTGCTTGACTGGAGCCCGATGTTGTTGTCCCACAGCCACGGGATGAAGTAGACCTGGTTGGTGACCTCCTTGTCGAGGTCGGCCCAGGCTTGCGCCGCGGCTTTGGGGTCGGTGACCTGCTTGGCCCTCTCGATCTGCGCGTTGAGTTTCGGGTCATCCACCTCGGCGGTGTTCACATTGCCGCTCGGCACGATGTTCTTGCCGTTGAACAGCGGGTCGATGAAGCTCTGCGCCGCGAAGAAGTCCGCGCCCCAGCCGAGGTTGGGACAGATCCCGACGTTGGCGTCCGGGACCTGGCAGAACTTCTGCAGCATCGTTGCGTGCGGGACCTGGCGGAACTGCAGGTCCAGGCCGATCGCCCTCACCTGCTGCTGGAACGCCTCCGCAGTCTCCTTCGCCGGTGACTCGTTGTCGGCGATCGTCAGGATCGGCGGACCGTCGTACATGCCGTTCTCGTAGCCGGCCTTCTCCATGTACTGCTTCGCGAGCGCGACGTTCGCCGTCGCCTTCGACGCGAAGTCGAAGCCTGGGCCCTCGACGCCTCCCGCCTCTTCGTGGCCGGCGATTCCCGGTGGCAGGAAGTGCGTCGACGTCGTGCCCAGCGTCGGGCCGCCGCGGGTCTGCCGCAACGCGGTCCGGTCGATCACGGCGCTGATCGCGCGCCGCACGTTCACGTTGTCGAGCGGCTTCACCGTCGTGTTGAGTGAGATGTAGCGGTTGCCTCCACTCGGCTCGACCGAGATCTGGTCCTTGCGTGAGGAGAGCGCCTGCTTCAGCACCGCGACCGGCGGTGCGGCGTAGTCGCCGCTCAGGTAGCCCTGACCCGTCAGGGTCTTCCTCGCCGCGACCGTGGCGTCAGTGCAGCACGTCGTGGAGATCTTGTCGAAGTAGGCGGGTTTGAAGTCGGTGTCCTTGTCCCAGCTCGGGTTCCGTACGAGGGTCAGCCTCTTGCCGGGCTCATAGCCGGTGACCTTGCCCTTGCCGTCGTTCTCGATCATGTACGGGCCGGTGAAGACCTGGTGGTCGCCGTAGGTCGACTGCTTGCCCTTGTCGTACTTTTCGGCATATGACTTCGGCACGGGCACGGTGCAGGGCATGCCGAGCGCGCTCCCGTCAGCGAGGATGCCGGACGGCTTCGCCGTCTTGATGACGAGCGTCTGGTCATCGGGCGTCTCGATTCCCGAGATGTCGTCGGCCTTCTTGTCCGTGTAGGCCTTGACGCCCTCAATGTCGCCGAAGTAGACGTTGATGTAGCCGTTTGCGACCTGCGGAAGGAAGCAGCGCTCGAGCGCATACTTCACGTCCGCGGCCTTGACCGTCTGGTTCTGCAAAGGCGGGCTGTACTTGATGCCCTCCTTGATCTTCACGGTGACGGTCTTGCCGCCGTTCGCGACCTCCGGCAGGGCCTCGGCGAGGTCGGGAGTGGGCTTCGTCTCGTCCGGCTTCCAGCCGTACAGCTGCCGCTGCGTCGTGTTCCCGAGCTCCGTGTAGTCGGACTGGTAGTACCAATAGCCGGGGTCGAGGCTGTCGACCCCTCCGGCCGTGTTGAGGACATTCAGCGTGCCACCTGCTTGCGCACCGCTCTCGTCGCTGCCACAGGAGCTCGCTACCAGCGCGAGTCCGCTAACAGCGAACACCAGCATCGCTTTGATGAGCTTGGTCGTCATGCCCTCTCCAATCCAGTCAGTCGTGGGGATCCACCGTGTATTTACCCGCGATCATGACTTTCCTGCGCGCGGGTTGAGTGCGTCATGAAGGCCGTCACCCAGGAGGTTGAAGGCCAGTACGGTCAAAAGCAGCGCCGCGCCGGGGAAGAACATGAACCACCAGGCGGTGTCGAAGATCTCCGTCGCGTCGGCAAGCATGTCGCCCCAGCTCGCGTCGGGGGGCTGAATTCCCACCCCGAGGAACGACAGCGCGGCCTCGAAAAGGATGTTCTGGGGGATGATCAGCGTGCTGTAGACGATGATCGGCGCGACCAGGTTGGGCAGGATCTCCCGGAACAGGATGCGCCCGTTCGAGGCGCCCAGCGAGCGCGCCGCGTCCACGAACTCCTTCTCGCGCATCGACAGAACCTGACCCCTGATGATGCGGTAGATGTAGGTCCAGTTGACGAACGCGATCACGAAGATTACGACCCCCAGGCCGGGCTCGATCAGGCCACCCACACACCCCTCGAGCGAGCACGCGGAGGCAAGCCCGATCCCGAGCAGCAGGATCGGGAAGGCCAGCAGGACGTCCACGAACCGAGAAAGCAGCGTGTCGGTCAGACCGCGGAAGTAGCCCGCGATCATGCCGGTCAAGACGCCGATGAAGACCGAGATGGCGGTTGCGATGATGGCCACCTGGAGCGACACGCGGGCGCCGTAGAGCACACGCGCGAAGACGTCGCGGCCAAGGGTGTCGACCCCGAAGGGGTGGTCCGCGGAAGGCCCGGTCGGCGTTCCGAACGAATCGAGCGCACCCGGGTTCTGCTCGTTCGGGCCGGTGACGCCGACGATTTTCACGATCAGCGGGGCGAAGACCGCGGCCAGGACCAACAGGAGGATGAACACGCCCGCCGCCAGCGCAACGCGATCGCGGCGCAGCCGCCGCCAGAACAGCTCGAGCGGCGAGCGGGCGGCGATCGAGCTCTCTGCGGGTTCGGTCAGATCCGGACCCGGCCCGCCGCGAGACAGGTCTATGGCGCCCGTGCTCAAGGCGCAAGGGGTTGCTGATCGGGCATGTCTTGCTAGCGATGGTTCGCGGAGGAGCGAACCAAACCTCTCCTCGGTTCGCCTTTGGGGCGAACGCTTACACGGCTGAGTGTAAAGACTCCAAGAAGGCTCGGACCTCGGTCGCGACGCGGTCGGGATAGTCCTCCATCACGAAGTGGCCGGCGTCGTCCAGCACCACGAGATCGGCTTCGGGCAGCAGCTTCTGGAAGCGGTAGGCACCGCCCACCGGGGCAAATTCGTCCTGCGCTCCCCACACGATCACCGCCGGCACGCCGAGCGTCGCGAGCTTGCCGTCGTAGGGCTCGAGCTTCGCGAAGTCCCCCGAGCGGTAGAGGTCGAGCTGGCTGCGTCTCCGCTCCTCGTCGCCGTAGGCCTTCCAGTACTCGCTGACCGCCGCCGCAGGCAGCCCCGGGCTGATATGCCGCATGGCAGCGCCGAACATGTCGCGGTTGATGTTGGCGAGCAGCTCCTCGCCCTCCCCCTCCGTACGCAGCGACTTGGCCATGCCGTGCCAGCGACCGTCGGGGAAGAAACCGGTGTCGGTGATAACCAGCCCCCGAACCGCGTCCGGGTGGTCGCAAGCCCAGCGCAGGCCGATCAGGCCTCCCCAGTCGTGAACGCCCAGCACCAGCTCGTCGAGGCCGAGCGCCCGGCGGAAGCGCTCTACGTGCTCGACCTGGCGCTCCCAGGTCCCCGGTAGATCTGCGGGCGAGTCGCCGAACCCCGGCAGGTCAGGGGCGATCGCCCGGTAGCCGGCCGCGGCCGCCGCGGGGAGCACGTTCCTCCACAGGAAGGACGAGGTCGGGTATCCGTGCAGGAACAACGCGGCCGGGGTTGCCGGGTCCGCGTCCCCGAGCAGCTCTTCGCGGTATGAGATTCCGTCAACGGCCTGAGGGGAGGGGCCGGCCACGCCTAGAATCTAGAGGTTCACTCGCGCGCGTCAGCGCGCCTGCCCCGATAGCTCAGCAGGACAGAGCGACTCCCTCCTAAGGAGTAGGCCGCAGGTTCGAATCCTGCTCGGGGCGTTCGGCGTTCGATGCCATGCTCGCGCGGCTCGGAGTCGTCCCCGGCACGGCTGGCACGACAGAGTGCCAGCGCGAACACGAACGCCAGCACCTGGGCGCAGCCCAGCAATATCAGCCCTACAGAAAGAATCCGCTCTACCTCCCGGGGGCGAGCATAACCGGGTTGGGGTAGCGGCGGCAAGGGTGGCGGTTTCCTTGCATAGCAGGGAGAATGTCCACACATGGCTGTCTCGCCATATCCGTCCAAGCGCCACGCGTTCGGAAAGGTCCTGCAGGGAAAGGACGACTGGCTGTTCGTGCACCGGGACACGAATTTCGTGATGGCGCAGCAGACCGGCGATTTGATGTTCAACCGCAACCAGCTCATGCAATGGCGCCTGGTGCTCGAGACGCGTCAGGCCTGGCTGGAACGCAAGGGCATCCACTACTTCCTCTTGATGCCGCCGTCCACGGCCTCGATCTATCCCGAGTTCCTGCCCGACGGCTTCGAGCCCGCCGACCGGCGCCCCGTGCACCAGCTGCTGGACCACCTGGAGGCGGGCGGCCTGACCGTGCCGCGCCTGTACCCGGAGGCCGAGATCAGGGCGTTGAAGGATCTCGAGCCGCATCACGCGCCGTTCTTCCGCAACGAGTCGCACTGGACGGATGCGGCCGCCTTCCGCGCCTACGAGCTGGTGCTCGACCGCCTGCCGCCGGAGCTGTCCGTGCGGCGCCTGCGCCCCGCGGACCTGAATGTCGTGAGCCACCCGGTGATCGGCGACCTCGGCCGCCAGGTCGACCCCCCGCTCGAGGACATTCACCACTTCATGTCCGTGCGCGAGCCGCGAGCCCGGCTGGTGGATGACAACCGCGTCTACAACCGGGGGCGCGTCATCGAGTACGCGTGCGACGACGCTCCGGGCACCTGCGTGATGCAGACCGACTCGTCGGGCTACTGGCTGGCGCCGTTCATGGCCGAGACCTTCGGCCGTTTCGTGTTCATCCACAGGTTCACGATGGACTTCGAGCTGCTCGAGGCCGAGCAGCCCGACTTGTTCCTGAACGTGCACACCGAGCGTTGCCTGATCAGGGTCCCGTTCGACCAGCCCTTCGAGCCCACCCGGGCGCTCGTCCGGAAAAAGCGCAAGTCCGGCGACGTGCTCGCGCCGCGCGCGCCCGCGTTGCGTCCTGACATCTGGCCGCCGCTGAACTACTCCGCAGATTGAGTTGACTCAGCAGTCGTGTGTCAGCGGTCGGGCCGGGCCGGATATACGTCGTCGATCGTGAACAGCGCGACGTAGGGCGCGTCCGGGCCGAGCGCCGACTCGATCGCGCTCGCGCCTCCCGCCAGCCGGTCCACCACCGTCAGGGCGCCGGCGAGCGCGACCCCTTCCTCACGCAGCCGCTCGATCGCGGTCACCAGCGACCCACCGGACGTGACGACATCTTCGACGACCAGGGCGCGCTCGCCGGGCTCGATCGGGGGCCCCTCGACCCAGCGCTGCAGGCCGTGCGCCTTGCGTTCCTTGCGAACGAAGAACGCCTTCAGGTGATCCGAGGCACACAGGACCGAGCACGCGATCGGGTCCGCTCCCAGAGTGGGCCCGCCGACCGCAGCTGCGCCGAGCCGCTCGGCCTCGGTCGCGACGAGCTCCCCCGCGGCCACGAACCCCTGACGGGTCAGCAGCGCCCGGCGCGCGTCCACGTAGTACTGGGCGGTGCGCCCGCTGGCGAGCGTCACCTCGCCCAGTACGAGGCCGTGGGTACGCAACGTGTCGAGGAGGCGCTCGCGTGGGCTCAAGGCGCCGCTATCCTATGGCCCGCCGCCGGCCCCGGACGGGAGTCCTCTTGCCCTCGCCGCTGAACTCGCTGGACCCCTTCAACCTGAAGCAGCAGATCGCGCGTCTCGACGACGTGCGAGCGCTCGGCGAGCGCTTCGTCTCGAACGTCGACGCTGCCCGCACCGCCCGTCGCGCGCTGCTGCCCCTGCCTCTGGTCGACCGGCCGGAGAAGGTCCAGACCAAGATCTTTCCCCGCTTCAAGGCCCGCCCGATCCCCTCTCTGCGAAACAAGCGGGTCGGCTTGCTGCTGTCCGGCGGCAGCGGCGCATGCGTGTCGGCCGTCGGGGTCGCGCGTGCGCTGGAAGAGGCGGGAATCGAGCCGCAGGCGATCTCGGTCTGCTCGGGCTCGGCGCTGTGGGGATCGATGATGGCCTCCGGGCTCTCTGCCCAGGAGATGGTGAACCAATCCCTCAACTGGCAGCCCGAGGACTACCTCGACATCCAGTGGACACGGCTGCCGTGGTTCGCGATGGCCGCGATGCGCGGATTCACCGGCCTCGCCAAGGGCGAGGCGATCGAGAAGCTGTTCGACCGCCAGCTGTGGCACATGACGCTCGGCGAGTCCCCGATCCCGATCTACTCCGAGGTCTACAACATCGACCTGAACCGGCTCGAGACGTTCGGTTCGAAGCTCACGCCCGATCTCACGATCGCGGAGCTCGTGCGGATCGCGATCGCCCTGCCGCTCCTGGTCGAGTCGGTGCGCGTCGACGGCCACCTGTACGCGGACGGCGGTGTCGTGGACGTGTTTCCCGCCGAGCCCCTGCTCGAGCACGAACGCCTCGACGTCGTGATCGGCGTGAACACGATCCTGCCGCGGGGCTTCGAGGGCGAAGACATATCGGGCTGGACCGAGCGCACCATGGGTTTCATGACAGCCAGCCGCCAGATCAGCTACGCCGGGCATTTGGAGCTGGCACGCCGCAGCGCACGCCGGCTGGGTCGCAAGCTGATCCTGATCGACCCGGTCGACTTCACAGAGGTGCACGGCTGGCGCTTCTACGACCTCTTCATCGACCGCCGCAAGTGGCCGCGCCTGATCCTCCAGGGCTACGAGCACGCGACAACGGTGCTCGACCGGTACAGAAGGGCCAACGGGGCACGTAAGCGCAGCGGGCCCCAGGCCGTAACTGCCACGTAGTTACGGAGTCCGGAGTTACGGAGTCCGGAGAAAACCAAATTTCTCCGTAACTCCGTAACTCCGTAACTCCGCACCTAGCTATCAACCATCAAATAGATGAACGCAAGCGTGTTGTTTATTGCGTGGAGCATGATCGGCGGCCATAGTGACTGCGTGCGTTCGAACAGCAGGGCGAGGATCACCCCGAGGATTGCCAGCTGCACCAGCTTGAAGAACTCGAAGTGGATGACGCCGAACACGAGACCGCTGAGGATGGCGCCCGGCCACACGCCGAAGCTGTTGCGAAACGCCTGGTAGAGGAAGCCGCGGAAGAAGATCTCCTCGGCGACGGGTGCGACGACGATCAGCAAGATGCCGGTGGCGATCGCAAGGCCGACGCCCTCCTCGGCGCCCAACTCCTTGGGCAGCTCCTCTTGGGGAGGGTTGAAGACCAGGCCGTAGACGATCGCCAGCACGTAGTAGGCGACGAATGCGATTGCAAGCCATCCGTAGGCGGACCGCCGAAAGGAGCGCAGGCCGAAGGTACGCGCGGACGGCCGCCCGAGGTCGGCAGTGATGAACCACGCGGCGCCGATCAGCGCTGCGTCCTGGATGATCGTCCCGACGAAGGTGAAGCTGCGACCGTCGGGGTCGACGCCCGCCCCAACGATCACCGCCGCCAGGATGAACGTCGCGGCGATTGCGACGAAGAAACCGAGCAACCCCTTGGCCCATGTCAACCGTCGCTCGGGAGGCAGCTCGGGCTGCCCCATTCCGGGAAAGGGTTGCTGCTGGGTGTCGTGGGTCACTGGCGTCTAGAGAAGAGGAGAGGCGGGCGCGGCGAGCAGCTCGTCGAGATTCTCGAGGGTGAAGATGCGCTCGACCCCCTCTTGATCCGGCACCTTCGCGGCCCGGTCGATCAGCACCGCGCGAAGCCCCGCACCGTGCGCGCCGGCGATGTCGGTCTCGGGCGAGTCGCCCACGAACACCACCTTGCGCGCGGGACATCCTAGCCTTCGGAGCGCGACCTCGAAGATGCCCGGCGCGGGCTTTGCCACACCTGCCTCCGCGGACACCACGATGTCGTCGACGAGCCCGCCGAGGCCGATCTCACCCAGGATTCGCCGCAGGGAGACGTCCCAGTTCGACACGACCGCGCTACGGATGCCCAGGAGGCGTAACCGGCCGAGCATCGGCGCGGCGTCTGGGTAGGGGCGGAACCGGATCGCATGCATCAGGGCCTCGGTCAAGTTCGCAGTTCGCGGTTCGCAGTTCGCAGGGAGGTGCTCGCGGAGCACCTCTGCGCAACGTTCGCGCAGGTCGGCAAGGGAAGCTTCGTCACGTCCCTCCATGTGGTGGGCCCTGTAGTAGGTCATCTCCGCGAGCATCGCCTCCTTGGCCTGTTGCTCCGAGGTCTCGACACCCTGCGCGGCGAGGGCGGTCCGCAGGAGCGGCCATGGCGGCTCGAGCTCGACGAGGGTGCCGAGCGCATCGAACAGCACGGCTTCGTACCCGCCGCCTGCGCCCGGCATGGTGAGCCCGCCGCTCAGACCGTGGCGGGGGCCGGCTCGGCTTCGGCGGGATGCTCCACCGCTGCTGTGACGACCGCTTCCACGCGCACCGGGATGCCGTTCAGATGCGCCATCCCGGCAAGGTGCTCGAGGCTTTCGGGACCGGACGGCGCGAGCTGGTTCACGTTGGCGCCGCCCGCATCGTTGGCGAGCTTCCAGCCTCCCCTGTGACCCCAGCCGTGCGGCAACGCCACGGTGCCCGGCGTCATCTCGTCGGTGACCGTGACCGGCGCCTCGACGACTCCCGACGCGGACGTGATGCGCGCGAGGGCGCCTTCCGCGAGGTCGGCAGCAGCGGCGTCATGGGGATGGATTCGCAGCGCGTGCGTGCGCCCACCGCGCATCAGGAGCGGCGAATTGTGCATCCAGGAGTTGTGTGAGCGCAGCTCGCGCAGGCCGATCAGGCTGAGTGGGAACTGCGGGGCTGACCCGTTGGCGCGCTCGAGCCGGTCGATCTCACCGAGAGCCGTCGGGTCGCCGATTCGCACGCGGCGGTCGGAATGGCGCACGCGATCACCCAGCACCCCCGTCTGGATGTGATCGCCGAGCACGATGCCGTGCGGTGAACGTGCGACCTTCTTCAGCGAGAGGCCGGACCGGCGCAGCCCGAACAAGTCGCCCGCCGGGCCTGTGCGCAACACCGCGTCGATGAGGCGGCGCGGCGAGATGCGGTAGCCCACGCGCGCCAACGCACGCAGCGCCTTCAACGAATAGGGCGCGATGCCGATCCGGCGAGAGAGGTCGTCGATGATGCGCCATTCCTGCCGTGCCTCACCGCGCGCCGGAACCACCGCCTCGGTCACCTGCATGAACGGCGTGCTGAAGAAACCGAGGAACGCGACCGGTATGTCCTCGCGCTCGAGGAACGTCGTCGCCGGAAGCACGTAGTCCGCATGGCGGCTCGTGTCGCTCACGTAGAAGTCGAGCGAGACCAGCAGGTCGAGCTCCTCGAACGCCTCCTCGAGCGCGGACCCGTTCGGCACCGACAGCACCGGGTTGCCCGCGGAGACGAAGAATGCGCGGATCTGTCGCTCGCCGGGGGTGGTGATCTCCTCCGGGATCAGGGTCGCGGGGAGGTTGCCGATCACGTCCGGGAAGTCGCCGATCCGTGAGCGCTCCTGGCCGTAGGTGGCAAGGCCCGCCTTCTCGGCGATCTCGTCAAGTGCGATGGGAGGGCGACCGAAGACCGCTCCACCCGGCCGGTCGAGATTTCCCGTCACGGCGTTCAGGGCATCGAGCAGATAGGCGACAAGGGTGCCGAAGCGACCGAGGCACGATCCGGTGCGCCCGTACGCCGCCGCGCTCGGCGCCGCGGCGAAGGCACGCGCCAGCTCGCGCACCGTCCCGGCCGGAACGCCGGTGACCGGCTCCGTGCGCTCGGGGTCGAAGCGCCTCGCATGCTCGGCGAGCGCGTCGGCGCCGCGCGTCTGGTGCGCGATCGCAGCTGTGTCGGCGAGGCCCTCGGCGAACACGACGTGCAGCATCGAGAGCAAGAGCCACGCGTCCGTGTCGGGACGGATCGGCACGTGCTCGTACTGGCGCGCGGTCTCGGAGCGGCGCGGATCGACGACCACGACGCGCCCGCCCCGGTCCACGACGGCGTTCAATCCCTCCCGGACCCGCGGGGCCGACAGCACGGAGCCGTGCGAGACGAGTGGGTTGGCGCCGACGACGAACAGGAAGTCGGTGCGGTTGAGGTCGGGGATCGGCACGAGCAGCGGCGACCCGTAGAGCAGCGCAGATGCCGCGAAGCGGTTGTTGACGTCCTGCGATCCGGCCGAGTAGTAGTGCGGACTGCCGAGCCCGTCGAGGAATCCCTTCGCCCACAGCGTGTGGCTGTAGCTGAACGCACCCGGGTTGCCCATGTACCAGCCGACGGACTTGCGGCCGTGCTCGGCGACGATCGCGCGCATGCGGCCGGCGATGTCGCTCATCGCCTCCTCCCACGTGACCCGCACGAACTCGCCGGGGCCACCGGTTCGCTTCAGCGGATAAACGACCCGGTCGGGGTCGTTCTGCACGTCCGCCATCGCGATCCCCTTGGGGCACGCATAGCCCTTCGAGAGCGGATGGTCGCGATCGGGGCGCAGCTGCGTGAGCTTGCCGTTCTCGACCGTGGCGACCATGCCGCACAACGGCTCGCAGATGCGACAGAAGGTGACCCTCTCGTCCACCGCCACGCCGGCGAGTCTAACACCCGGGGGACAGCCGATTTTGCAGGTCTATACTCGGTTTCGGATTCCCCGGCAGGGACCTGCGCAACTGATCCGAACACCAGCGTGCGCCGCACTAACCTGAATTGACCTACCGCGCGCGACAGCGCCACCGACGGAGCCACCGGCCCAGCAAGCTACTGCTGGCCGTGCTCGTGTTGGTCGTCGGGGCCGCGATCGCAGCGCTGTCGGGCGCCGGGTACGTCCTTTCCGTCGCCGCCTCGGCACCGGCCCTCGAGTCGCTGAAGCCGATCGACCAGGGCACCAGCTCTGTCGTCTATGCGGCGGACGGCTCGCGCCTGGGCTACATCCAGTCCGACGAGATCAGGACGCCGATCCCGCTGCAGCGCATACCCGAGTCGATGCAGGCCGCGACGATCGCGATCGAGGACGAGCGCTACTACGAGCACGGCGGCGTCGACTACGAAGGCATCGCGCGGGCCGCCTTCAAGAACCTCGAGGCAGGCAAGGCGGTCGAGGGCGGCTCGACCATCACCATGCAGCTCGTGCGCAACCTGTACGTCGGGCGCGAGCGCACCCTCGAGCGCAAGATCAGGGAGGCGCGCCTCGCGGAGGAGCTGGAGGACGAGCACTCCAAACGCTGGATCCTGCAGAGCTACCTCAACTCCGTGCCGTACGGCACCGTGGACGGGCAGACAGCCGTGGGCGTGCAGGCAGCGGCACAGACCTTCTTCGACAAACCGGCGAAGGACCTCTCGCTGGAGGAGTCCGCACTGCTCGCCGGGCTCCCCCAGGCTCCGAGCCGGCTGAACCCGTTCCAGAACAAGCGCGATGCGCTCGAGCGCCGCAACGAGGTGCTGCGGAAGATGGCAGAGCTGGGTTACATCTCCGAGGAACGCTCGCAGCAGGCGAGGCGGTCGAAGCTCGGGGTGCGCCGCGGCGACCTCTACATCAAGATCCGCGAGCCGTTCTTCTTCGATTACGTCAAGCAGCAGCTGATCGACAAGTTCGGAGTCAACACGGTCCGCAAGGGTGGCCTGCGGATCTACACGACGATCGATCCCAAGCTGCAGGAGGCGGGCCGCAACGCGATCGACTCGACGCTCAACTACGCGGGCGATCCGAGCTCGGCGGTCGTGGCGATCGATCCCCGCACCGGCTACATCAAGGCGATGGCTTCGAGCTCGAAGTACAAGCACAATCAGTACAACCTCGCCGCGCAGGGACACCGGCAGCCCGGCTCCGCCTTCAAGACCTTCGTCCTGACGACCGCCGTCAAGCGCGGGGTCAACCCCTACTCGACCAGCTACGTCTCGAAGCCGCTCGACCTCAAGACCCGCGACTACGGGCCGTGGAAGGTGCAGACGTACGACGAGTCCTACAGCGGCTCGATGAACCTGGCGCGCGCGACATTGAAGTCGGACAACACCGTCTTCGCCCAGCTCGACCTCGACCTCGGCCCGCAGAGCGTCGCGGACACCGCCAAGGAGATGGGAATCACGACGAAGCTCGACGGCTATCCGGCGGAGGGCCTCGGCGGGTTGAAGCGCGGAGTGTCACCGCTCGAGATGGCAAATGCCTACGCGACACTGGCTTCCGGCGGCATGCGCAACAAGCCGATTGCGATCCTGCGCGTGAAGTTCCCTGACGGCGACGCCGAGGAGCTGGGCAAGCCCAAGCGCGAGCGCGTCTTCTCTGATGCAGTGGCCTACGAGGTCACGAAGATCCTGAAGCAGAACGTGACGCAGGGCACCGGGACGCGCGCGAACATCAACTGCCCGTCAGCGGGCAAGACCGGGACGACCGACAACTTCAACGATGCCTGGTATGACGGCTACACGCCGAACCTCGCCACTGCCGTGTGGGTCGGCTATCCGGATGCGCTCAAGGAGATGCGCAGCGTGCACGGGATCTCCGTCGCGGGCGGAACCTTCCCGGCGATGATCTGGAACAAGTTCATGCAGGTCGCCAAGGGCCGCAACTGCAGCGACTTCCCACAGCCGAAGAGCACGATCAGCTGGTCGCCGTTCTTCGGTAAATACTCCAAGGGCGGTGCCGACTACAGCGTCGGCGGAGAGCCCTACACCTACGGGGACTCCACGGGCGGCGGCTACCAGGGCTACGATCCCCGTCTCTATGGGGAGCCCAACGGGAGCCCTCCCGCCGATGACGGGAACGGCGGAGCCGGGCCCGGCGGCGGCACCGGCGGGGCGCAGTAGCGCGGCGCTTGCGGCCCTCGGGCTGCTCGGCGTCATTTATGTAGCGCTGGCCGTCCTTTGGGCGGCGCGCGGCTCCAACCTCGTACTCGCCACGGCCGGGGGGTCGCCGGACTGGCTGCTGGGACCGTTCGAGCCGCTGGGAGCGGCGTTCGCCGACGGAAGCCTCGGCGGCCCGCTCTTCTACGGCGGCCTTTGGATCGCCCTGATCGCCTACTGCATCGTCCTGGTGCACGCGCGCAACTTCGGGACGCGCACGGTCGTGTCCGCGATCGTGGCGGCGCACGTGCTCTTCCTGCTCGCGCCGCCGCTCCTCTCCCAGGACGTGTTCACCTACATCGCGTACGCGCGCCTCGACGTGGTCCACGGCCTCGACCCCTACACGCACAGCCCCGCCGATGCGCCGGGCGATGCCGTCTTCCCCTACGCCGGGTCCAAGGACTTCACGAGCATCTACGGCCCGCTGTTCACGGTTGCGACGTTCCCGCTCGCGAAGACCGGTGTGCCGTTCGCGTTCTGGGCGCTGAAGGCCGTCGCCGCGCTTGCGAGCCTCGGGATCGTGGCGCTCGTCTGGTCGTGCGCGCGGCGCCTCGGCCGGGACCCGCGGCTGCCCGCTCTGGTCGTCGGCCTCAACCCCCTCGTGCTGGTGCACGTCGTCGGCGGCGCGCACAACGACGCGCTCACGGTTCTGCTGTGGATGGGGGGAGTCGCCACGCTGCTCGCCGGGCGCGACGCGCTCGCGGGCGGGCTCACGGCAATGTCCGGCGCGGTGAAGTTGTCCGCCGCCGTGCTGGGCCCGTTCATGCTGGTCGGCGCGCACCGCCGGGTTGCGCTCGTGGCCGGCGCGGCGATCGGCGCCCTGCTGGCGGTCGCAGTCGCGCTGGTGGCGTTCGGTGACAGCGCGCTGGAGGCGTTCGCCCTGCTCGGCGACAACCAGGAGCGCACGAGCCGCTGGAGCATCCCGCAGCGCACCGCCGACGGTCTCGCAGCACTCACCGGAGGGTCGCCGGGCGACATCGTCGACTACACCCGCACCGTGCTCGGGCTGGCGCTCGTCGCGGCCGTGGCGCTGCTCCTGCGCGCCGCCTGGCGCCGGCGCGCGCTGGAGGGGGGATGGATCGCGCCAGCGGGGTGGGCGACCCTTGCCGTGCTGCTCGCGACCGCGTGGCTCGTGCCCTGGTATGCGATCTGGCTCCTGCCGCTGGCCGCGCTCGGAGGCGACCGGCGCCTGCTGGTGGCAAGCATCGCCCTGTGCGCTTACATGATGGTGATCGCGGTTCCGCTGGAACCCTTCTCTCCGTATTGATTATTGGTATGATGAACGAGTTCGATCTCATCGCGAAGATGCGCGAGCGACTTGCACCGCGTGGCGAGCGCGTGGTCGTGTGGTCCGGTGACGACGCCGCCGCGGTGCGATCCGGCGGCGCGATCAGCGTCACGTCGACCGACTCGTTCGTGGAGGGCGTGCATTTCCGGCTCGTCACCACCTCACTGCGCGACCTCGGGCACAAGTGCGTCGCGGCGTCGCTCTCCGACCTGGCCGCGATGGGCGCTAGCGCGGGCGAGGCCTACATCGTGCTCGGGCTACCTCACCACCTCGGCGAGCGCGAGGTGCTGGAGCTCGCCGACGGCGCCGAGGCGCTCGCGGCATCCTGCGACGTCGCGATCTGCGGCGGCGACGTGACGCGAGCGGACGAGCTCTTCGTCGTGGTGACCGTGGTGGGCTACGTCGACGCCGAGGAGCAACTGGCGCGCCGCGACAGCGCCAGGCCCGGGGACCTCGTGGGAGTCACCGGCACGCTCGGAGGCTCCGGCGCCGGGCTGCTACTGCTCGAGCGCAAGCACCACGGGGGCGATCTCGAAGCCGGCCAGCGACTGCTCGAGCGCCATCTGCGCCCACGTCCACTGCTGAGCACCGGGCGGGCGCTCGTGGCCGCGGGCGTCCACGCGATGATCGACGTCAGCGACGGGGTTGCCTCGGACGTGGTCCGGATCTGCGAGCGCAGCGGCGTCAGCGCCGAGGTGCGGCTCGCCGGATCTGCCGATCGAGGATGGTGTCGCAGAGGTGGCCCGGGACCACGGGCTCGATCCCGTCGAGCTCGCTGCCACCGCAGGGGAGGACTACGAGCTGCTGTTCACGGCGCCTGCCGGTGCGCGCGAAGCCATCGATGCCGCGGGTGCCGGCTCGCCGGTGAGCTGGATCGGGCACGTCCTGCCCGGTGACGATGCCGAGGAGCCCGTCAGGCTGCTTGACGAAGGGGGCCGCCCGCGCCGTTTGCGTGGTTGGGACCACTTGTCGCGGGCGGATACGAGTCCAGAGTCTCCTGGACCAGCTTGACGATCAGGGCCGATGCGACGCGATTGGCGTCGACCGTGTAGCTGTTGCACTTGACCGCGCGCTTGACCAGCGTGTGCTTCACGTCCCGCGGTCTTGTCAGCGATGAACTCATAGCCTGGATCGCCGTAGTTATCGGCCCCGGGGGTTCAGCGCGGGATACGACTGGCGTCCACGTCCGCTAGCGTCTCATGGCCGACTCGGTGCCCCCGAGCGACCCGGGTCCAGCGTAGGACAGCGGGCCGCGCACCGTGATCTCGGGGGCCGCTCTGGTGCCGCGGCCGCTGATGGCCAGCAGCGCGGTCGAGGTGAGGCTGCCGGCCACGAGGGAACCGAGGAACGCGCTGCCGACCGATCCCGCCGCGGTCGAGACGACCATCATCAGATAGCTGTGCAAGGAGAGGCCGAGGTCGAAGCGCGCGCCGTAGTAGAGCATCGCGAGCAGCGGCAGCGCCAGCGCACCCGCGACCAGGGCGCCGGCCAGGAACGTGCGCCGCGGCGTCTCTGACAGCGCGGCGAGCAGGCACAGGTGTGCCGCCGGGACGAGCAGCAGGGCAGTGAAGGGGTTGATCGCGCACACGACCAGGACCTCGACCGACAGCAGCAGCGCGAGCGCCGCCGCCGCGCCCTCGCGCCCTAGTCGCCGCGGCCGCACGTCCCCGAGCGCGATGCGACGCAGAACGACCCACGAGACGGCGAAGAGAACTCCGAGTGCCAGCAGCGGTCCGACCGCTTCACCGAACGAGGGTCGTGTCGCAGGCGCGACGGTTTCCGCGACGGTGCCGGGCAGCCATCCGACCAACTCGAAGACCAGGGCACCCAGGACGGTGACCGCGAACGGCAGGGCGGTCGCCAGCGACCAGCGCATCCAGGGGCCCACCGGGGCGCCGCGCCGGCCTGCGCGCGCGACCGCATCCACCGCAGTGACCACGGCCGGGAGGATGAGGCCGAGCGCGAACAGGGCAAGCGACCAGCCGGGAATGACGTTGCGCCCGGCGGTGATGTACCGGGACGGCGGCTTACCCCGGTACCCGGGCGAGTCGAAGGCGAGCACGCTGGCGAACGCCGCCCGTCCGAACCGCGTCAGCCGGGTCTCCGAGATCCCGGCGATCGTGTCCGGGCCCGAACCGCGCGGAAGCTCCGCACGGGCGGTGAGCGTCACGGCGTCGATCCCCTCGCGGACCAGCGGGCCCTGCTCGCGCAGCGTGAGCGGCCAGGCCAGGTGCACTACCTGGCCGAGCCATGACTCCGATCCCCCGCCGCCTCCGGTCTCGCGCGCGAGTGCCGCGTCAACGGTCCGCACCGCGGACAGCGATGCACGACTCGAGCCGGAGGACCACGGAACGATGTACGGCAGCTGTGGATCGGCGGCGCCCAGGTCGTCGAGGACCAGCGCGGCTTCGACCTTCTGCCGATCTGCATAGCGCTCGGCGAAGCGCCTTGCTCCAACCATCCCCTCGGACCCGCCGTCTGCCGACACGAACACCATCGTCCTGCGCCGGTCGAGCGCGTCCATTGCCTGGGCGAGCTCGAGCAGCATGGCCGTGCTCGAAGCGGCCGACGCGCCGGGGCGACCGGCGGCATCGCGGTGGGCGAGGATCACCACCTGACGGTCCGAGCGGCCGCGCAGCCGGCCGATCACGTTGGACAGCTCGACATCCTTGCCGTCCACGTCGGTGAAGAACCGCTGCGTGGATATCTCCATGCCCAGCTCCCGGAATCGCCGTTCCACCAACCCGCCGAGGGCGGCGTCGTCGGGACTGCCGGCCCGCCTGTCCGGGTAGCGTGCGGCGAGCCGCGCGGCCTCCGCATGGGCCTCCGCACCGCTGACCGCATCCGGCGCGAGATCGGATGCATGCGGACGGGGACGCGACTCGAGGGAGAACATCACCACCACGAGTGCCAGCAGGGCAAGCACGAACGACGCCCTGTAGATGCGCGGATCGACCAAGGTTGTTTGGTGTATAGCAGCGGTCGAAGCGGGAGGGCATCGGCCCCGCGCCGCCTAGAATCCATCAGAGCAAGCCATGAACTCGACGACAGCACGCATTCTGCTCGTAGACGACGAGCAGCCCGTACAGAAGCTGCTCAGCTATCCGCTGGAGAAAGACGGCTACGAGGTGGTCCCGGCGCTCGACGGCCAGGCGGCCCTGAACGAGTTCGATCGCCAGTCGTTCGACCTCGTCGTGCTGGACATCATGCTGCCCAAGGTCGACGGGCTCGAGGTGTGCAGGCAGCTGCGGGCCAAGAGCTCGGTCCCGATCATCATGCTGACGGCCAAGGCCGAGGAGATCGACAAGGTCCTCGGCCTCGAGCTGGGCGCGGACGACTACATCACCAAGCCCTTCTCCATGCGCGAGTTCCGCAGTCGTGTCCGTGCGGCGTTGAGGCGCGCCGACATGCGGGAGCAGATCGACGGGGACGAGGAGCCCCTCGAGCGCGGGGACCTGCGCATCGACCTCGCCAAGCGTGTCGTCGGGTTACAGGGCGTGCCGGTGCAGCTCACCTATGTGGAGTTCGAGATCCTCGCCGTGCTCGCGGCCCACCCCGGGCGGGTGTACACACGCGACATGCTGCTGGACAAGATCTGGGGAGACTCGGCGTTCCGCGACCAGCGCACGATCGACGTGCACATCCGGCATCTGCGCGAAAAGCTCGAGCGCGACCCGAAGGTTCCCGAGTACCTTCTTACTGTGCGCGGCGTCGGATATCGCTTCAAGGACGACTAAATGATTCCGGCGAGCGCCGCAGGCGCGAAGCACTTCACTTTGGGTGGCGGCGAAGCCGCCTAGATATTTCAGGGAAGAACCATGTGGCACCGGATCTGGCACAAATCGATCAAGAACAGGCTCACGTTCCTGTTCTTCAGCATCACGGCGGGCGCGATCCTGGTCTTCTACTTCTACGTCGTTCCGCAGCTCGAATCGACCCTCACGCAGCAGAAGACCGACGCTCTCGAACGTGACGCGTCGGCTTACTCCCGCTCCCTCCAGGGCGCGATCGCGCGGGAGGTGACCGCGGCCGACCTCGACCGCATCACGCGCGCCATCGGTGAGGAGACGGGTACCCGGGTGACCCTCTTGGGCATTCCCCGCGACGAGCAGCCGAGCATCGGCGCCGCAGCGGAGGAGTCGCCCCCCTACGTGATCTCCGACTCCCGCCGTGCGGACACCGGCGTGGAGCCTTCGAACTCGGCCGTGCTGGAGGCGGCGCGCACGGGGCGGGCGCAGACTACGACGCGAGCCGAGGGCGGAGGGCAGCTCGCGCAGGTCGCACGCCCACTCCTCTACCAAGGCCGGCCTTCCTGGGTGGTCGTCTTCTCCGAGCCACTGGACGAGGTGGAGGAGAACGTCGGGTTGATCCAGCGGCAGATCCT
Source organism: uncultured Solirubrobacterales bacterium (assembly GCA_963762195.1). Taxonomy (GTDB): domain Bacteria; phylum Actinomycetota; class Thermoleophilia; order Solirubrobacterales; family JBBDJG01; genus DASRIA01. The sequence goes on from CAVXJX010000003.1 coordinate 152,625, forward strand.
GATCGCCGGGCTGCTCGCCCTGCTGCTCGCGACCGCGATCGGGTACTTCGCCGCGAGCGCACTCGCGCGGCGCGTGAAGCGCCTCGAGCGCGGGGCCCGGGAGGTGGCGGCCGGCAACTTCTCCGAGCCGATCCCGATCGACTCCGACGACGAGCTGGGTCAGCTCGCGCAGGCGTTCAACGAGATGCAGCACCGGCTCGCGCGGCTCGACTCCGCCCGCAAGGAGTTCATCGCGAACGCTTCCCACGAGCTGCGAACGCCGATCTTCTCGCTGGGCGGGTTCGTCGAGCTGCTGCAGGACGAGGATCTCGACGAGGAGACCCGCAACGAGTTCTTGACCACGATGCGCGAGCAGGTGGATCGCCTGCAGAAGCTCACCACCGACCTGCTCGACCTGTCGCGGCTCGACGCCGGCTCGATCGACCTCGAGCTGGAGCCCGTGCCGCTGCGCACGCTCGCGAACCAGGTGGCCGGCGAGTTCGCTGCGGCAGCCGCGCGCAAGGAGTCCGTGATCGATGTCGTCGATCGCCATTCCCACCTCGATATCGAGGCCGTCTGCGACCCGGAGCGCGTGGCCCAGATCGTCCGCGTGCTGATCGACAACGCGCTCGTGCACACCCCCGACGGGACCCACATCACGATCGCCGCGCGGCGCGGGAGCCACGACGGCGGACCTGGTACCGCGCAGCTGCTGGTGAGCGACAACGGACCGGGCATCCGCCGGCGGGACCAGGCCGCCGTGTTCGAGCGCTTCCACACGAGCGACTCGGCATCGGGCTCGGGCCTCGGGCTCGCGATCGCCCGCGAGCTTGCGCAACGAATGCGCGGTGGGCTCGAGGTGACGTCGGTCCCCGGCAGCACGGTTTTCGTCCTCACGCTTCCGCTCGCGGGTGAGCGGGAGCGCCTGCCTGAACCTAGCGCCACGGCCGCGCCACCATCGCACGCCGAGGTGGGCGCGTGACGCGCCGGGCGGCCGCGCTGCTCGCCTCGCTCGCGCTCGGTGCCGCGCTGATCGGCGCGTGCGGTGGGGACGGCGACGATGAGAGCGGCACCTCGACGGTGGAACGGACCCGCGTACAGGTGGTCGAAGGCCTCGGCGGGGAGAACGGATTCGATCCGACCACCATCTACGAGCGCCTGTCGCCCGGCGTGGTGACGATCACGTCGCTGTTCTCCAAATCGGACAACCTCTCGGACATCCTCGAGGGCGGCGGGGCCGGCCAGGGCAGCGGATTCGTCCTCGACGACGAGGGCTACATCGCCACCAACGCGCACGTGATCACGAACGGCACCGGGAGCAAGCTGACGAAAGCGCGCGACGTGTTCGTGCAGTTCGAGGACGGCAATCAGGTCAGCGCCAAGGTGATCGGCTACGACGCCAACGCCGACGTCGGCGTCCTCAAGGTGGACCCGAAGGGACTCAAGCTGGTGCCACTCGCCCTGGGGCATACTCGCGACGTGCGTGTCGGGGAGCCGGTCGCTGCGATCGGCAGCCCGTTCGGCGAGCAGGGATCGCTCTCGATCGGCGTCGTGTCGGCCAAGAACCGCACGATCGAGGCGCTCACCGACTTCTCCATCTCGGACGCGATCCAGACCGACGCGGCCGTCAACAGGGGCAACTCGGGGGGGCCGCTGCTCGACGCACGCGGCCGGGTGATCGGGATCAACGCGCAGATCCGCTCCGCCGGTGGAGGGAGCGTGGGGGTCGGCTTCGCAATCTCCGTGGACATCGCCCGGCAGTCGATCGACCAGATCCGGAAGGGCGGCAGCGCGCAGTACGCGTACATCGGGATCAGCTCCCAGAACCTCTACCCGCAGCTCGCGGAGCGGCTCGACGTGCCCGTCCAGGACGGTGCGCTGATCGCCGAGGTGGTCGAGGACGGCCCCGCGGACAAGGCGGGCATCAAGGGCGGCGGTAAGGAGATCCGCTTCCAGGCGTCGCTCGTGAAGCTCGGCGGGGACGTGATCACCAAGGTGAACGGCCGCCGGGTGACCCGCGAGAATGACTTCAGTGAGCAGATCACCCGCTTCTCGCCCGGCGACACCGTCTCGCTGGAGCTCTACCGGGGCAACGAACGCCGCACGGCGCGTGTGACTCTCGGTGAGCGTCCCGACCAGGTTCCGAACAACTAGAGGACTGCCGTGAAGGAACTGCTGGTCGAGCTGGCGCTCGGCCTGCGGGCCCACGTTCAGCCGCTCCTGGGCTCGCACGCCGGCCGCGCCCACGTCCAGGCGGGGGCCGGCGGCGACGTCACGTTCGCGATCGACGAAGAGGCCGAGGCGTGGGCCGAGGCATTCCTGGCAGAGCACGCCCCCGACGTCGCCTTCTATTCGGAGGACCGCGGGCTGGTGGAGCCGCACGGGGCAAAAGCCAAGACGGTGCTGGTGATCGACCCGATCGACGGGACCAGGCCGGCGATGGCCGGCCTCGAGTGCTGCTGCGTATCGGTGGCCGCCGCACCGCTCGGCGAGGGCAACCCCACGATGGGCGACGTGACCGCCGCCTGCGTGGCCGAGATAAAGACGGACGGCGTATTCGTCGCCGAGAGAGGCAACGGCCTGGAGATACGAACTGCGAACGGCGAACTGCGTAACCGCGTAACTGCGCAACTAAGCAACAACACAGACATCTCACGCCTCTTCTGGACCCTCGGCTTCCGCGGCCGCCCCGCGGTTGCGCTGATCCAGGTTCTCGGGGAGCTGATCGACCGTTCGTCGGTGGGCGGCGCCGTATTCGACCTGGGCTCGGCCACCTTCGACATGACCCGGATCCTGACCGGCCAGCTTGACGGCTATGTCGACGTCGGGTCACGCATGATCGAGGAGGTGCCGGCGCTGCAGGAACGCTTCGAGGAGGTCGGCGGCGGCGCCGTGCTCAACAACTCTCCGTATGACCTCGCTGCCGCCGCGCTGTGCCTCGAGGAGGCGGGCGCAGTGGTGACCGACGCATACGGGGAGCCGCTTGCTTCGCGGCCGCTGCTGGGCTCCGGCCACGACTTCCAGATGTCGTGCGTGGCGGCGGCCAACCGGGAGCTTCACGCCGGGATGCTGGAGGCTCTCGAGCGAGGTTTCGCCCAATTAAGGACTGCGAGGTGAGTTGCGAGAGTCGCAGACCGGGTATCTCCACCCGAATACAGCTTGGACTGCTGTGATAATCCACGCGGCTGAGCCCTCGGCCGACCGCTTGGTACCTCCCCGTCCTCCCCTCCACAAAAGCGAGCGAACCCCTTGCTACAACCGGTTAGCGTTGGCCACAAGGCCCTAGGCGACTACAGGCACCTGATCGGGCGAGCCCTGGTCGAAGAAATCCAAGAACTCGCTGCGCCTCTGAAAGGCAAGCGCGTCTTGCACCTCAGCGCCACGGCGATGGGCGGCGGGGTCTCCGAGATCCTCTACGCGCTCGTGCCGCTGATGCGCGATGCCGGCCTCGAGACGGACTGGCACATCATCCTCGGCCGCGAGGAGTTCTTCAACGTCACGAAGCTCATGCACAACGCGCTTCAGGGCAACCCGCAGGGGCTGACCAAGGAGGACTGGGAGATCTTCGACCGCTACAACAAGCTGAACGCGGCGGAGATGGACGGCGACTACGACTACATCATCGTCCACGATCCCCAGCCGGCGGCGCTGCGCGGCTACAACAACGGTCACCCGGGACGCTGGATCTGGCGCTGCCACATCGACCTCTCGACGCCCAACATGGACGTCATGGAGAGGATGGTGCCGATGGTTGAGCCCTACGACTGCAAGGTCTTCCACCTGCCGTCATACGTGCCCAAGGGAGTGGACGGCAAGGTCGAGATCCTGCCGCCCGCGATCGACCCGCTGTCGCCCAAGAACATGGCGCTGTCGCCCGAGGACGCCGCGTTCGTCTGCGACCAGTTCGGCGTCGACGTGGACCGGCCGCTGCTCTGCCAGGTGTCGCGCTTCGACCCCTGGAAGGACCCGCTCGGCGTGATCGACTGCTACCGCCAGCTCAAGGAGCACGTACCGGAGCTGCAGCTCGCGCTGGTCGGCTCGATGGCGACGGACGACCCTGAGGGCTGGGACTTCTTCCAGATGACCCACGAGCACGCCAAGGGCGACGAGGACATCAAGATCCTCAACAACCTCAACAACGTCGGCGCGATCGAGGTCAACGCGTTCCAGTCCCAGGCGGATGTCGTCATGCAGAAGTCGATCCGCGAGGGATTCGGCCTGACGGTGTCCGAGGCGCTTTGGAAGGCGCGCCCGACCGTGGCCGGCAACGTCGGCGGCATCCCGCTCCAGATCCAGGACCACGAGACCGGGTACCTGGTCAATTCCCCGGAGGAGGCCGCCAAGGCATGCCTGGAGGTCTTCGGCGACCCCGAGCTGGGCAAGCGGCTCGGCCGCGCGGGCAAGGAGTACGTCCGCACGCACTTCCTGATGCCGCGGCTCCTGCGGGACTGGCTGCGGATCTTCAACGATCTGGCTTGACCGCGCCGGGCGGTGACACGGAGCGCCGGCTCGTCCTGCTCTCCAACCGCGGCCCGGCGACCTTCGAGCGCGACGACTCAGGCCAGCTCGTCCCCCGTCGTGGCGGCGGCGGGCTCGTCACCGCACTGACCGGATTGCTGCGCCACCGGGAGGCCTTGTGGATCGCGTCGGCGATGACCGACGAGGACGCCGAGGCCTCGAGCGGGCACGGCAGCAACGGGTTCGAGGTGGAGATGGACGGCATGACCTACCGGATCCGGCTGGTCGCGTCGGACCCTGACGCCTACGACGCTTTCTACAACCTGATCGCCAACCCCATGCTGTGGTTCATCCAGCACTACCTGTGGGACCTGTCGAACGTGCCGGACTTCCGCCTGGTCGAGCGCGACGCGTGGAACAACGGCTACAAGCAAGTCAACGAGGACCTCGCGGGCGCCGCGCTCGAGGCGATCGAGGGCATCGACGAGCCGCTCGTGATGGTGCACGACTACCACCTCTACACGTGCCCGGCCCTGATCCGCCGTGCGCGCCCGGACGTGTTCCTCCACCACTTCGTACACATCCCGTGGACCGCTCCGGATGCCTGGCGCGTCCTGCCCGCGGACGTGCGACGCGAGATCTTCGAAGGGTTGCTGTCGAACGACATCATCGGGTTCCACACGCGCTCGTACTGCAACAACTTCCTGCAGTGCTGCCGCGAGCTCATGGATCTGCGCACCGACTTCAAGCGCGGCGCGGTGATCTCGCCGGACGGTCGCGAGACGTGGGTGCGGCCCTACCCCCTCGCGATCGACCGCGAGGCCTTCGAGGAGGCCGCCTCGAGCGACGGCGTCGCCCGGCACGAGCCGGAGATCCTGCGCCGCCGGCGCCGGCACCTGATCCTGCGCGTCGACCGCGCCGACCTCTCCAAGAACGTCCTGCGGGGTTTCACCGCCTTCGACATCTTCCTCGATCAGCACCCGGAGTTCCGCGAGGAGGTGACGTTCATCGCCCACCTGCAGCCCTCGCGCCAGGACGTACCCGAGTACGTCGAGTACCTGGAGAAGATCGAGGCCCTGGTCGCGGTCATCAACCACCGCCACGGGACCACGGACTGGATGCCGATCGACCTGCGGCTCCGCGACGACTTCGACGAGGCTGTCGCGCTCTACAAGCACTTCGACCTGCTGCTCGTGAACGCGATGTGGGACGGGATGAACCTCGTGTCCAAGGAGGGCCCGCTCGTCAACACCCGCGACGGCATGATGATCCTGTCCGAGAACACGGGTGCCCACGAGGAGCTCGGCGCCTGCGCGCTGTCGGTGAATCCCTTCGACGTCCAGGAGCAGGCGGACGCGATGTACCGGGCGCTGACCGCAACGCCGGAGGAGCGCCAGCGGCGCATGCGGCTGTTGCGGCACATCATCGAGTCCCGGACTCCGGCCGACTGGATCAACGATCAGCTCGCCGACATCGAGGAGAAGCGGGCGATGGCGCCGCTCCGGCTAGGGCCCGAACTCGCCTCCTGCTGGAGCTGGTGCCGGCACGGGAGCCGGGATCACGGCAGGAGGGGCGGCGGGCGGGTGTGTCCCCTTCGGGGGTCGGTGGTACCGGCGCCGGTGTGGCCGCTTTCGCGGTGGCGCCGCGGGCCGAGCAGGGCGACTGCGGGCCTGCTCGGACGGCCGGAGCGCGGGCACTGACGACGGCCGTGCGGCTGCGCGGCGGGGCGGGGACACGCCCACGTCGGGCGGCAGCGGGGCGGGATCACCGGCGCCGCCCGGGCCCCACGCGACGAGCGCGACGACGCCGGCCACGAAAGCGGCGCGGGCCACGTTGTCCCAGCGAATCCGGGCGGCGAGCGGTCGTGGTTTCACCCCTTGCTAAGCCCATGGAGAGCGAAATTTCACTGCTATAGTCGGCGCGCTCGTGGCAGACAAGCCCAACTATGACCTGATGGTGCTGCTCGACCCGGAGGCTCCCGAGGAGCGCCGGGCGGAGCTCATCGTGCAGATTCGCGGTCAGATCCAGTCCGGCGACGCGACCCTCAAGGGTGATGCCGACTGGGGCATGCGCCGTCTGGCCTACGAGATCGACCACCGCGCCGAGGCTCAGTACCACCTGTTCCAGTTCGAAGCGGCCCCCGACGTGCTCACCAGCCTCGACCGCAGCCTTTCGATCGAGGACGCGGTACTGCGCTTCCGCACGATCCGGCTGCCGGGCGAGGCGCCCGACGAGACGCCGCCGGCACCACCGCAGACCTCCTTCGAGAGCGGCCGTAGTGAAGGCCGCGGTGGCCGCGACGGCGGGCGCGGACGCGACGACCGGGGACGCGACGACCGCCGGCCCGAGGCACCCGCCGAGGATGCACCCGCGGAGGCAACTCCGGCCGCGGAGGCTCCCCAAGAGGCGGCCGCAGAGGTGCCGGCGGAGGCACCGGCAGAGGCACCGGCAGAGGCAGCGGCGGCACCAGAGGCCCCGGCACCAGAAGCAGCACCCGCCGTGGCCGAGAGCCCGGAGCCGGTCCCGCAGGCCGAGCCAGCTCCCGAGAGCACCTAGCCGCCAAGCTCTTAGTTTGCGGATTGTTTCGGCTGCGCGGGGGCGAGTATCTCCGTGCCTCGACTTACACTGTCATGCCGTCTGTGTAGAGAGGAGCCAACCTTGGCAGCAACGAACATCAACAGAGTCGTAATCACCGGCAACCTGACGCGCGACCCTGAATTGCGCTCGACGCCTGGCGGAACATCCGTCTGCAGCCTGCGTGTCGCCGTCAACAGCCGGCGCAAGGACGAGTCGGGCAACTGGGCCGACAAGCCCAACTATTTCGACGTCACCGTCTGGGGCGCTCAGGGCGAGAACTGCGCCCAGTACCTCGCCAAAGGCCGCCCGGTGGCCGTCGACGGGCGCCTCAACTGGCGCGAATGGGAGGACAAGGAAGGCGGCAAGCGCCAAACGGTGGATATCATTGCCGACTCGGTGCAGTTCCTGGGATCTCGAGATGCGCCCCAGCCCCAGAGCAATGGCGCGGTCGAGTCCGACCTCCCCGCCGACACCTCGGACCTTCAACCGTCCGGTGTGGCGAGCAGCGGCAGCTCGGACGACGACATCCCGTTCTAGGCGAGGGTGCCGTGTCGCGAGACCCGGCTCGAAACGAATAGGTGAGCACGAGTGGCCAAAAGCCGTAGCAGCACCAGCACGCAGGGCAGCAGACGCCAGACCAAGCAGACGTTCTCCTCCGGACGCCGGAAGAGTTGTGCGTTCTGCCGCGACAAGGTGGATCAGATCGACTACAAGGACTTCCAGTCCCTGCGCCGCTACCTGTCCGACAAGGGCAAGATCCGGTCGCGGCGGATCACCGGAGCGTGCCGGCGTCATCAGAACCAGCTTGCCCGGGCCGTAAAGCGAGCACGCGAGCTGGCGCTGCTTCCGTACGTCAGCGAGCGTTAGCAGGCCGGCGTGGCTCAGGCGATCCTCCTGAAGGACGTCGACGGGCTCGGCGAAGCCGGTGCGGTCGTCGACGTCTCGCCCGGCTACCTGCGCAACTTCCTTGCTCCCAGGCGGCTTGCCCAGACGGCCACCACGGCGTCGGTCGCGGCAGCCGTGCGTGAGAAGGAACGGGCGGAGAACGCAGCGCGCGAGCAGGAGGAGCGCTCGCAGGAGACCGCGGCGCTACTGGCCAAGACGGTGCTGACGATCTCACACCGCGCCGGTGACGACGGAAAGCTGTTCGGTTCCGTGACGGCGAAGGAGATCGTCGACGCCGTGCAGCAGGCCAGGGGCCTCCGCCTCGACCACCGCAAGGTTCGCCTCGAAGAGCCGATCAGGGAGCTGGGCACGCACATGGTCGAGATCGAGGTCTCGCCCGGCGTCACGACATCGGTGAAGACGATGGTCGTGGACGCGAAGTGACGCCCGTTCCCGGAACCCTGCACCCAGCCGCTCCGAGCGCCGCCCCCGCGGTGCCCGGTCCTGTGCGCCGCCTGTGGCGGTAGCGCCACACAACGGCCGCAACGGGGCGATCCCGCCGCAGAATCTCGAGGCGGAGGAGTCCGTGCTCGGCGCGATGCTGGTCGCGCCTGCCGCGATCTCGACGGTGCTGGTCGAGGCCCGCCTGCGCCCGCATGACTTCTACCGCGACTCGCACCGGGTCATCTACGAAGCGGTCCTGGCGCTCCACGACAAGAACGAGGCGATCGACCCGCTGACGGTGTCGGCCGAGCTCGAGAAGCGCGGCGACCTCGAGAAGGCGGGCGGCAAGCCCTACGTGCATCAGCTCGCGGCGGTCGTGCCGGCCGCCGGCAACGCGCGCCACTACGCAAAGATCGTCAAGGACGAGGCCACCCTGCGCAGCCTGCTCGGTGTCGCCCACAGCATCGAGGCGCGTGTCGCCGAGCGTCTCGGCGAGGCCCACCAGGTGGTCGAGGACTCCGAGCGGATGCTCTTCGACGTCGCGCACGGCGAGTCCACGGGCGACTTCCGGTCGGTCGGCGAGATCATGGACGAGGAGATCGACAAGCTCGAGCAGCTTTCGCGCGAGGGCCTGTCGATCACCGGCGCCCCGTCGGGCTACCGTGACCTCGACGACATCACCGGCGGGTTCCAGAACTCGAACCTGATCGTGCTCGCGGCGCGGCCCTCGATGGGCAAGAGCGCGCTGGTCACGAACATCGCCGAGAACGTCGCGGTCAAGAGCGGCAAGCCGGTCGCCCTGTTCTCGCTCGAGATGTCGGTCACCGAGCTCGCGCAGCGCTTCGTGGCCAGCCAGGCGCGGATCCCGGGCGACAAGCTGCGCAAGGGCGGCGTCTCCAAGAGCGACTGGCCAAAGGTGCTGAAGGCGTGCCAGGCGCTGGAGCAGGCGCCGCTGTGGATCGACGACTCCTCCGATCTCGACATCCTGGAGCTGCGCGCGAAGGCCCGGCGGCTGCACGCGAAGGAGGCCAACCAAGGTCGCGGCGGCCTCGGGCTCGTGATCGTCGACTACCTGCAGCTGATGCGTGCGAACCAATCGACCGACAGCCGGGTCGAACAGGTCGGGCAGATGAGCCGCGGCCTGAAGATCCTCGCCCGCGAGCTCGACGTGCCCGTGATCGCCGTCTCGCAGCTGAACCGCTCTCCCGAGCAGCGGCCGGACAAGCGCCCGTTGCTGTCGGACCTACGCGAATCAGGCCAAATTGAGCAGGACGCAGACCTCGTCATGTTCATCTACCGGGACGAGTACTACAACCCGGAGACGACCGAGAAGCAGGGCACCGCCGAGATCCACATCGCCAAGCACCGCAACGGTCCCGCCGGCACGCACGTCGAGCTGTCCTTCCTGTCGCGGTTCCCGAAGTTCGCGAACATCGCGCGGATGGAGCGGCCCGTCGTGCAGCCCGCCGGCGAAGGGCCGCCCCTCGCAGAGGAACCTGCGGCCGAACCGCAGGCGGAGTGGGAGTGAGCCGCCGGTACGGGACGGTGGAGGGATGGATCTGCCCCAAGTGCGGAGGCGACGGCTTCCTGCTGGAGGGGTCCGGCGACGCGGTGGCCTGCGAGTGCCGTGCGGCTCGTGTGCGACGCGCACGGTCGCTCGGGGGCTCCTCGGCGATCCCCCGCAAGTACCGGGGCGTCTCGTTCGACCGCGCACCGGTCACATCGCTCAGCCCTGACGTCGTGCGCCCCGTGCGCGCCTTCGTACGGGACATCGAGGCCAACCTGGCAGCCGGGCGGGGCCTGTGGTTCATGGGCGACGTGGGAACCGGCAAGACGACGCTCGCGATGCTCGTGTCCAAGGCGGTGATCGACGCCGCCCACTCGGTGGCGATCTACTCCGTGCCGCACCTGCTTGCGGAGATACGCGACACCTATGACCGCGACCCGGGCGAGCGCTCCTACATGGACTTCTTCAACCGGCTCGTCGCGGTCAACCTGCTCCACCTCGAGGACCTCGGCACGGAGAAGCGCACCGACTGGGTGCTGGAGCAGCTCTACTCGCTGGTCAACGAGCGCTACGAGCAGCAGCGCTCCATCCTCGTGACGACGAACCTGAGCGTGCCGGACCTGGAGGAGCAGATCGGCGCGCGCACCGTGTCCCGGATCGTCGAGATGTGCGGAGACCCGTTGCCGCTGTTCGGCGAGGACCGCCGCATCACGTGGGACCCCGGACGCGCTGCGACCGGCTGACCACCGGCTTTAGAATCACCATCTATGCCAGGTCTAGTCGTAGTGGGCGCCCAATGGGGCGATGAAGGGAAGGGGAAGGTCACGGACCTGCTCGCCGAGCAGGCCGACCTCGTGATCCGCTTCCAGGGCGGCAACAACGCCGGCCACACGATCGTCCGGGGCGACGAGGAGTTCAAGTTCCATCTGATCCCCTCGGGGATCCTCTATCCGGCGAAGACCTGTGCGATCGGGAACGGCGTCGTGATCGACCCGCAGGTGCTGCTCGGCGAGATCGAGGGCCTCAAACGGCGTGACGTGGACATGAGCGGCTTGAAGATCTCCGCCAACGCGCACCTGATCATGCCCTACCACGTGCTGCTCGACCATGCCGGCGAGTCGCGGCTCGGCAAGCTGCGGATCGGGACGACCCGGCGCGGGATCGGGCCCTGCTATGCCGACAAGGCGGCGCGGCTCGGCATCCGCGTGCAGGACCTGCTGGACGAGGCGATCCTGCGCAAGAAGATCATGGCGGCGCTCGAGCCCAAGCGCCACGCGCTGCGGCCCCACGCCAAGGACCCGACGCTCGACCTGCACACGATGACCGAGGAGTACATCACCTACGGGCACCGGCTCGAGCCCTACATCACCGACACGGCGCTGCTCTGCCACGAGACGCTGGAGCAAGGCGGCACGGTCGTGTTCGAGGGGGCGCAGGGCACGATGCTCGACATCGACCACGGCACGTATCCGTTCGTCACCTCGTCGAACCCGGTCGCGGGCTCGGCCTGCGTGGGCGCGGGTGTCGGGCCGAAGGCGATCGACGACGTCTGGGGCGTCGTCAAGGCCTACGCGACGCGCGTCGGCGAGGGCCCCTTCCCCACCGAGCTCGAGGACGACATCGGCCGCCACCTGCTGGAGCGCGGCCACGAGTACGGGACGACCACCGGCCGGCAGCGGCGCTGCGGCTGGATCGACCTCGTCGCGCTGCGCTATGCGGCGCGCATCAACGGTCTCACCGGGATCGTGATCACGAAGCTCGACGTGCTCGCCGGGATCGACCCGCTGCGCATCTGCACGAGCTACAGGCACGGAGAGGGCGCGGTGTTCGACGAGTTCCCCTACCACCAGTCGATCCTGCACAGCGCCGAGGCTGTCACAGAGGAGCTGCCGGGGTTCGAAGACGACATCAGCGAGTGCCGGACGATGGCCGACCTCCCGCGCTCGGCACGCGACTACCTCGACTTCATCTCCGACTTCGTCGGCGTGCCGGTCAAGCTGATCGGCGTGGGCCCGGGGCGCGACCAGGTGATCTGGGCCGACGGCGAGCAGCCGCTGCGCGCCGTGGCTTAGACGGCCGTCTGACTAAACCGGGAACGGGTCGCGCACGGGCGGAGGCAGCTCGTGGCGCTCCTCCATCTCCCGCTCGCCGCGACGCAGGATGCGCAGCGCAAGCATGCCGGCCGCCATCAGCGAGGCGGTCGCGAGCGTGATCTGCACGCCCACCAGTCCCTCGCGCGACCAGTACACGTCCTCGAGATCGAGCAGCAGCGCGGACTCGTCGAACGTCAGTCCCACGCCGACTCCGAGCGGGATCGCGAGGGTCTCGCGTACCTTCGGGTCGCTCGCGAACAGCGCCGCGCTGCCCGACGCGAAGGCCAGCAGGATGCCCGGCACGAAATGGTGGATGTGGCGCCGGCCGATGCGCACGTTGAACAGGAGCGGCACTCCCCTGCGCACACCGAGGGTGGTGAGCCGCACGGTGCTCGAGGAGATCACGAACGCCATCAGAAGGTTGAACATGGCCGACTCGCCGGCGGGCGCCTGGCGGTAACCGCGCCGCGCGACCTCCACGGTGTCGAGCGCAGCGCGCGCGCCTTTCTGGATGACCTCCGGCGTGGTCTCGGGCTCCTCGGCCACGACCCGTCGCCGCCACAGCTTGCCGACCTCCCCCGCGACGACCGCGCCCACGGTGGTGAGCGCCAGGGCGCCCATCACGAGGGTGCGCTGCTCCAGCCGGTCGAGCCGCCGCAGACGGTCAACCATCGACGACCTCGCGGACGTGCCGCGCCGGCACCCCCATCACCACCGAGCGAGGAGCAACGTCGCGCGTCACGACCGCGCCCGCCGCCACGAATGCCTCCTCGCCGACCTCGACGCCGGGGGTCAGCACGACGGCTCCGCCGACTCGCGCGCCCCGTCGCACGATCGGGCCCAGCAGCGGCTCGTCCGGCGCCCGGCGGCCGATCGCGTTGTCGTTCGTCGTGACGACGCCCGGTCCGAGGAAGGCGTCGTCCTCGATCACCGCTTGGGCGGCCAGGTAGCAGTTGGACTGGATCCGCACGCCGCTGCCGATCGTGACGTCGTTGTCCACACCGCAGCCGAAGCCGATAATGGACCCGGCGCCTACGGTGACACGCTCGCGCACCTGCGCCTGGTCGCCGACGATCACCCCGGCGCCCACGCTCGCGCCGGCGTACACCACGGCCCCGGCACAGATCACCGCTTCGGCGCCGACCTGCAGCGGGACAAGCTGCTCCCGTGGTGCAGCGGACTTTGCTCCCAGCCGCGGCTGCTTGCCGAGCACTGCCCCGTCCTGGATCTCGCAGCGGTCCCCGATCACGGTGCCGCTGTGGACGACGACCCACGCACCAAGCTGGAGGTCGTCACCAAGCTCGACGTCGTGGCCGAGCATCAGTCCGGGTGCGAGGTCGGATGGGTGGACACAGAGCTTCACGCCACGGGCCCGGTCGCCTGCAGCCGCTGCGGCGCCCCGCCCGCCTCGAGCGAGCGTTGCAGCGCCTCGAGGACTCGCACCGCACGCAGGCCCGAAGCTGCACCTGAGCGCGGCTCAGTCCCGGTGCGCACGCATTCGACGAAATGCTCGCATTCGATTCGCAACGGCTCCTGATTCGAGATCTGGGGGCTCGTGATGTCGCCCGAGCGCGTGATCCATTCCCCGTAGCCGCGGAAGTCGCGGTCGAAGCCCTTGTCGTAGATCGTCACCTTCTGCTCCAGCGCCATGTCATCGAATGTGGCCATCCGCTTGTCGCCGACCACGGTGAAGCGGCGTTCCTTGTGCGGGTCGAGCCACGACAGGTGCATGTGAGCCACGCGACCGGACGGGAACCGCAGGTAGCAGAACACGACGTCCTCGACGCCCTCGCGCATGAACGACCTGCCCTGGGCGACCGCCTCCTCGGGCTCCTCGCCGTCGAACAGGTGCAGGAGCACCGAGATGTCGTGGGCGCCGAGGCTCCACAGGGCGTTCTCCTGATCGCGGATCTGGCCGAGGTTGAGCCGGTTCGAGTACACGTAGCGGACGTCGCCGAGCTCCCCGGCGTCGAGGATCTCCTTCAGCTTCGCGACACCGGGGTGGTACTCGAGCAGGTGGCCCACCATCAGCACCCGGCCGCTTGCGGACGCCTCCTCGGCGACCGCGGCAGCTTCCTGCGCCGACTGGGCGAGCGGCTTCTCGACGAAGCAGTGCTTGCCTGCGCGCAGCACGTCGATTGCCAGCGCCGCGTGCGACGGCACATCGGTCGCGATCACGACCGCGTCGAGCTCGGGATCCGACAGGAGGTCGCCGAGGTCGGTCGTGACGCGCGTTCCCGACGGGGCCTTGGAAGCGTTGTCGGGCCGCGCGTCGCAGCACCAGCGCAGCTCACAGCCGTCGAGCGCCGCGAAGTTGCGGGCGAGGTTGGGGCCCCAGTAGCCGAGGCCCACGACGCCGACGGTGACGGCCCGGTGGTTCAACTCGACCATCTACAGGCGGACCAGGTTCGCCGACTGGATCTCTCGGGTCACGCCGCGGAAGTCGAGTACCAGCGGCGACTCGGCCACCACGCTGCGATAGTCGATCTCCTTGTGGGCGGTCACGATCACGACCAGATCGGTGCCCTCGAGCAGCTCATCCAGCGGCGTGGACGACAGGTGCGCCTCCGGCAGGTGCGGCACGTGTGGGTCGTGATAGGCCAGGTCCGCGCCACTTTGGGCCAGCAGCTTCAGGATCTTGAGCGCCGGGGATTGGCGCAGGTCCGCAACGCCCGGCTTGTAGGCCACGCCCAGCAGGACGATGCGCGACCCATGCACCGCCTTGCCCTGCGAGTTCAGCGTGCGCTCAATCTTGTCCACGCAGAAGTACGGCATGTTCTGGTTGATCTTCCCGGCCAGCTCGATGAACTCCGTGTAGAAGTCGTACTCGCGTGCCTTCCATGCCAGGTAGAACGGATCGACCGGCAGGCAGTGCCCGCCCATGCCCGGCCCGGGCTCGAACCGCATGAAGCCGAACGGCTTCGTCGCGGCCGCGTCCACCACCTCCCAGATGTCGATCCCCATCCGGTCGCACAACACGGCAAGCTCGTTGACGAGGGCGATGTTGACCGAGCGGAAGATGTTCTCGAGCAGCTTCGACAGCTCCGCCGCCTCCGGGCTGGAGACCACGAGCACCTCGTCGCAGACACGCTCGTACAGCTCGCGCGCGGCCTCGGCGCACTCGTCGGTCACGCCGCCGATGACTTTCACGGTGTTGCGCAGCGTGTAGTCCGAGCGGCCCGGGTCGACCCGCTCGGGGGAGAAGGCGACGTTGAAGTCTCGTCCTGCCGCGAGCCCGGACTCCTCGAGCATGGGGACCAGCCGCTCGCGGGTCGTTCCCGGATAGGTCGTCGACTCGAGCACCACGAGCTGTCCCTTTCGCAGCACGCGCGACAGGGAGGTGCCGGCGCCGATCAGCGGGCGCAGGTCCGGCTGGCGGTTGTCGTCGAGCGGTGTCGGGACGCAGATCGCGATCGCATCCGCCACCGCGAGGTCGTCGTAGTTCGTGGTCGCTGTCAGCAGGCCGTCGGAGACCGCCCGCGCGAGTTCCTCCCGCGGGACGTCCTCGACATAGCTCTCGCCGCCCCGGATCGCCTCGACCCGGCGCGAGTCGGAGTCCAGGCCCACCACGCGGCTGCCGGCCTGCGCGAATGCGAGCGCCAGGGGCAGGCCCACGTAGCCAAGCCCCACCACCCCGACGCAGTGGGTTTCCGCTGCGCGTTCCACTCGGGCTGAGTCTAGTGGGCGCTCCAGCGCCCGATTGCAGCGACCACGGCCTCCCCGGCGTGTCCTCCGCCGTAGAGGTCCGGGTGGCTCGGCGGGCGCTCGAGATCTGCGAGCGCAGCGAGCACCCGCTCCCGGTCCAGCCCGGCGAGCCGGTTCCAGCCGAGCTCCACCGTCTCGGTCCACTCGGTCGTCTCGCGCAGGGTCACACAGGGAACCTCGAGCAGGTAGGCCTCCTTCTGGACGCCACCCGAGTCCGTCAGCACAGCGCTCGCGTGACGCAGCAGCTGGAGGAAGTCCACGTAACCCAGTGGAGGCAGCAGCGCCAACCCCTCCGCCTGCTCGAGCTGCGCGAGCATCCCTGCCGTCTCGAGCCGCGCACGCGTGCGAGGGTGCGCCGGGAAGAGGGCGGGAAGCGGCAGCGCGAGCAGCACCTCCACGAGTTGCGCGAGGGGCTCAGGATCGTCGACGTTGCCCGCGCGGTGCGCCGTCACGAGCAGGTACTCGCCCGCACGCGCACCGAGCCGCTCGAGTGCGTCGGATTCGCGGGCTGCGATCGGTGCGGTCATGAGCGTTACGTCCGCCATCACGTCGCCGACCAGCTCGACCCCCTCCTCGACGCCCTCGCGCGCGAGGTTCTCGACCGCGGTCGACGTGGAGCACAGCAAGAGCCCGCTGAGGTGGTCGGTGAGCACCCGGTTGCGCTCCTCCGGCATGGACTCGTCCCACGAGCGCATCCCCGACTCCACGTGAGCGAGCGGATGGCCGAGCCGTGCGCAGGAGAGCGCACCCGCAAGCGTTGTGTTCGTATCGCCGTACACGAGCACCAGGTCCGGCCGCACCTCGCCGAGCACCGGCTCGAGCGCACCCATCATGCCCGCCACCTGCGCCCCGGCATCGCCTGAGCCGATGCCCAGCTCACGGTCCGGCGCCGGCAGCCCCAGCTCCCGGAAGAACACCGCCGACAACTCGTCGTCGTAGTGCTGTCCGGAATGGACGAGCACTTCGTCGTGAAGCTCGCGCAGGTGGGAGGAGACCGCCGCTGCCTTTACAAATTGCGGGCGGTTTCCAACTAGTGTCAAGACGCGCATTCGCGGTAGGATGGCCGAAGTAGGAGGGCGAGGGGGTACTGATGCGGGAGTTGGCTCAGGGGACCGTGAAGACGAGCATCAATCTGGCTCGGCACATCTTCAGGTACCTGAACTATCAAATGTCGCGTTAGCCGCCTACCGGGAGGCCGGTTCGTGGCGCCCGGTATAAAAGAAGGCGGATGACGATCCGTGGGGTCTAGATGAGGCATATCGCACGATTCGCGATACGCCATTCGGTGCCTATCCTGATCTTCTGGGTGGGCGCTTTTATTGTTGCGCTCCTCCTTGCGGGCAATGCCCGCGAGAACCTGCACGAGACGCAGCTGCAGATCCCCGGGACGGAGTCCGACCGCGCGGCAAAGCTGAGCGAGCGGGAGTTTGGCGGCACGATCAGCATGGCGGTCCTGCTGAAGGCGCCGGCCTCCGAGAAACGTGCGCTGGAGCGGGAGGCTCGCGCGCTCGTGCGCCGGCTCGAGCGGGTTCCCGACGTCACGGTGTTGAGCCCGTTCGCCATCGGCGGCGACCCGCGGCTCGCCGAGCCCCCCGGACAGGCGCTGCTGACGCTGCAGGTGAACCGGCCCGCGGAGGAGATTTCCGACGAGACGATCCCGGCAGTCCAGCGGGAGCTCGACAAGGTAAAGGAACCTGTCGAGACCGACATCTCGGGACGCGCGCCGCTCGTGCGCGCGATCAACGAGGCGTCGCTGGACTCGCTCGACAAGGGCGAGAAGATCGCCTTTCCAATTCTCATCGTGCTGTTGCTGCTCGTCTTCCGGTCGCCGATCGCGGCCATGGTGCCGCTCGCCTGCGGGCTGCTCGTCACGCGGATCGGCACCGCGATCATGGGCGGGCTCAACTCGGCACTCGAGCTGGACGCACTTGCGCTGAACATGCTCACGATGATCGGGCTGGCGCTCGGAGTCGACTACTCGCTGCTGATCGTCTCCCGGTTCCGGGAGGAGCTGGCCGCCGGGCGCAGCGTGCCCGAAGCCGTCGAGGAGTCGGTCTTGAGAGCCGGGCGCACGGTGATATTCGCGGGGGCGGCACTGGCGATGGGGATGCTCGGCGCGTACTTCATCGCGCCGGGATCGCTGCTCGAGTCGGCCACGCTGGGTGTCGTCGTGGCGTGCGTGCTCGCGGTCGTGACCGCGCTGTTCGCGATCCCGGCGAGCCTCGCGCTGCTCGGGACGAACGTGGACCGGTGGCAACTGTGGTCCGCCAGCCGGGAGAACCCTTGGGTACGCCTGTCGGAGCGCTTGTCACGCAAGCCGGTGGTCGCGGTGCTGCTGACTACGTTCCCGCTGTTGCTCCTGTCCGCGCCGGCGGTGGCTCTCGACACCGGTCCTCCCAGTGTCCAGAACCTGCCGCCGGACGACGCGTCGCGAAAGAGCTTCGAAGCATTTCAGCGCGACCGTGGCGCAGGCTGGGCGACACCGTTCGAAGTCGACTTCCAGACCGAGGGCCCGATTACGACAGAGGCGCGGCTGCGGCGCCTGAAGCAGTTCCAGCAGCAGGTCGCCCGCCAACCTGGCATCGACGCGGTGCTGGGCCCCGCATCGCTCCTGGAACGCACCGAGGTGCTGCGCAGCCTCACCCGCCAGATCGCGTCCGGAGGGCGGCAGCTGAACCGCCTCGAGGGGGGCTTGGAGCGACTGCTGTTCGCGTCCGGGCGCCTCAGCCGCGGGCTGAACCAGGGGGCGGCCGGCGCCAACGAGCTCGACAGCGGCCTGGGCCGGGCTGCGGCCGGATCAGATGAGATCGCGCGCGGCACCAGTAACGCCGTCCCGCAGACCCAGCGCCTCTCGGACGGAGTGGCACAGACCAAGGCCGGGTCCACGCGCCTGAAGAGAGCGACTCGGCGTGCGAGTGCAGGCGCGCGTGAGCTGGACGATGCGGTCGACGAGCTCGTGCGTGTGATCAAAGACCAGAACAGCCGCGCCGAGTCCCAGCTGATCGATCCGGTCAACACGACGCAGTCGGCAGTCCAATCCGCGCTGCGCAACCTCGGCAGCGTCGGCCCGGCGGCAGCCGCAGACCCCGCGGTGCAGCGCGCCCGTGCCGACGTGCAGCGCGCCCTCTCGACGCTCGGGCAACTGAAGACCAACATCGACGGCTACGCGACCGAGTTCGAGGCCAATCGGGTCGCGGGCCGCGAGATCACCCAGGGCCTGAACCGGCTCGTCGCCGGCCTCGCGCGCATCGCGAGCGGCACGGGCGACCTCAACGCCGGGATCGGGCAGACGGCTGCCGGCGCGTCACAGCTCGCGGGTGCGGCGGGGGAGTTGAACCTCGGCACGTCCGCGCTCAACGACGGGCTGGCGCAGCTGAGCGCGGGCTCCGGAGTTTTGGCGACGGGCATCGATGCGGCCGCGAACGGCAGCGAGCGGATCGCTCGCGGCATCAACCGCCTGCTCGACGCCGTGGTGGCCGTGCGGCGCGCGAGCGATGCGCAGACCCGGTCGCTCCAGCGGCAAGGCACCGACGTGAACCGCGCGGCCAGGTCGGGCTACTTCGTGCTCGCGGGCATCGAGGGCGCGCAGCCGCAGTCGCGGGCCAACGCGTCGTTCGCGATCAATACCGCGCGTGGCGGAAACACGGCGCGCGTGATCGTCGTGCCGGAAAAGGGTGCGTTCGACGAGGACACGGCGGCGTTGCGGCCGACCCTCGAGAAGCTGGCCGCCGACGCGGGCAAGGACATGGGAGCCGAGCAGGTCGTGGGCGGCCCGGCCGTGCTGCTCGACGACTTCGACCAGTCGACGTCGGCGCGCTTTCCGCTCCTGGTGATCGTGCTCGTGCTGGTGACGTTCGTGGTGCTCCTCGTGCTCTTCCGCGCGCCGGTGCTGGCGCTCGTGGCGGTGCTGCTGAACCTCGTCACGGTCGGCGCGGCCGTCGGCGTGCTGATCCTGCTCTTCCAGACTGACCCGCCCCCACTCGGCGGGCCCGGTTACCTGGACGCGATCGCGCTGAGCGGCATCTTCGCGATCATCTTCGGACTGTCGATCGACTACGAGGTGTTCCTGCTGAGCCGCCTGGTCGAGGGCCGGGCCCTGACTGGGACCACCGAGGGCGCGATCCGCTACGGCCTCGAGAAGACCGCGACGATCATCACCGGCGCGGCCGCCGTGATGACGTTCGTGTTCCTGGCCTTCGCCGTGTCGCCCGTCGCCAACACGCGCCAGTTCGGGATCGGCCTGACGGTCGCCGTGGTCCTCGACGCGACGGTCGTGCGCCTGATCCTGCTGCCGGCGCTGATCAGGATGTTCGGCGAGCGCACCTGGGCAGTCCCCCAGTGGCTCGACCGTGTCCTACCGCGCTTCTCGACGCACTAGTTGCGGAAGTCCGGGCACGGGATCTCCGACCGCTTGAGCTGGTCGGGCGCCGTGTCGTATCCGTAGAAGGCTTCGAAGCTCAGCTTGCCGCTTGCAGGGCAGGGCGGCTGCGTGAACCAGAAGGTGCGCTTCGTGGTGGTCTTGCGCTTGACGCACTTGCCCCGCCGCTTCCTGGTGCACTTCTTGGTCTTCTTCGTGTAGGTCAGGCCCGTGGTGGTGACCTTCACCTCCGCAACCGAGATCCGGATGCCGTTGATCGGGCCGGTCGGCAGCACGAGCTTGTAGTCATAGAGCCCGTCCGGCGTCTTCTCGCTGAACATGTTCACTCCGACGACCGGGACGGTCTCGCGCACCGTCGGGTTCTCCTTCACGACCGGGACGGTCTCGTCGGGTATGCCCACGATCTCGAACGCCGCGACTGCTCCGGGCGGCGGCTTGGCCCAGAACATCATCAGGTCGGCGGGGATCGGCCGCTCCTCGAAGGGGCGTGCGTCGACCAGCACCCGACCCGTCCCGATCCGCGCGAAGCGGCAGGTCTTGATCAGGTCCTTGTTGTTCTTGGGAATCGTCTTCTTGCCCTTCAGCAGGTTGTTCATGAAGGGTGTGAACCTGCCGCTGCCCTTGTCCTGGCGGACCCTGTCGACCAGCTTCTTGGTCTGGCAGTAGAAGCGCTTGTTGCGGAAGACCTTCGGCACCGTGGCGCCCGCCGGCAGCCGCAGGTAGTTCTGCTTCAGCTCGTCCGGGATGCCGCCGCTGGGCTCGTAGCTGCGGGAGTTGAACACGACCGTGTACCCGCCCCAGCTCTTGATGTCCTTGACTTGGAAGCTGAACTCCTGGACCACCAGACCTTGGGCGATGGCGGCTGTGACGAGGACAGCGACTGTGGCGATTGCGGCGACGAGCTTCTTCATCCGATTCAAGAACCCCCTGATGGGCGCCAATGTTGCGCCGTGGAGGCAGATCCTAGAGGAAGCCCTGCAACCGAGGGCCGTTTCAGTGCGGCGCCCAAGATCAGCTGAGCGGGGAGCGCGTGGCGCTCTCGGATGCGGTGCCGCACTTCGGGCAGAATCGCCATCCCGGCGGCACGTCCGCCCGGCAACTGGGGCAGCGCTCGCCGAGCACCGGCAGGGGCGAGACGACCGCTCCCTCTTCGTCGGTCTCCGGAGGCTGCTCGGTGTTCAGCTTCACGGGCCGCGGCAGGACCGGACGGGGGGTTCTGCGCGGCGCCGGGGCGGGGTGGCGGTCCCGGTAGGACTCCAGCAGCCCTCTGATCGCGTCAACGGCCTGCCGGGCCGGCTCGTACGGGCGCTCTACCGGGATCGCGTTGCGCGCCTTCCACGGGTTGTCGCGGCTGTCGGCCCAGTAGACGCGGCAGGATGCGATCTTGACCGGCGCATCCACCGCGATCACCCCCCGAGACCCCTCGGTGTCGAGCCGCACTCCGATCACGCTCTCGTACTCGAACGCCTTGGCCCGCGCGCCCAGCAGAGCCCCCGAGCGAGCTCCAGACTTGATCACGATGACGCGCTCGCCCGTCGCAACGATCGCCGAGCCCGCGGCGCCCCCGATCACGACGTGCGGGTGCTCACCCGGCAGGAGCGCGTCGAACAGCACGGCGCGGGCCTTGTCCTCGAGGCCCCGGATGTCCTCGATGATCGAGTGCCCAAAGCCGCCGGCGATGTGACTCGTTCCGGCGTCAGGCTCTCCGTGCGTTCCGGCAGCGGGCGGCTCGCGATCCGGAGCGTCGGCCTGCACCGTGGCGTCCTCCAACAGCTAGTCCTTTGCGTAAATGCCGCAGTCCGTGCGGGCAGGCAAGCGTAGCCAATCCCCGTGGTTGTTGGCAAATAGCGGCTTTTTGCACGTCAAAAGGTTGCATTGCCGCGGCTGCCGGGGAAGGATGCCCGGGATCCGGCTTTCCCCCAGACCGGGAAACAGCCGTGCGCAACAACGGCAATGGATGGCCGAGCGACAGACGAGAGGCAGGAGACGCCCGTGAGCGGGAGTGTTGGCGTGCGCGGAAACGTGCGCGGTGCTCTCCATGATCTGACCTCGGTGGGGCTGCCGGACAGAGCCGCCCCGCTGGCCTTCTACGCGGCGCTGTGCGTGCTGGCCGGCCTCACGAGCCTGGTCGCCCTGCTGGGCCTCGTCGGAAGCCATCCGGAGACCAGCAACGCGGCGCTGGACGTGATCCGCAAGCTGCGGGGCACCTCGGACGCGGGCGCATTCGAGGGGCCGGTCGAGAACCTGGTCCGCGACAAGCAGCTGGCCATGCTGCTGCTTGCCGGCAGCCTCGCGGCGACCGCAGGGCTGACCTCCCTGTACCTGCGCGCATTCCGCCGGGTGTCGCGTCCACTCACCGGTAACCAGGAGAGCCCGATTCCAACGGGAGGACCGGTCCAGATCCTCGCCCGTGTCGCGGTGGCCGCCCTGATGGTCATTGCCGGGGTGTGCGTGATCGTCTCCGGAGCGCTCGCCCACGCGATCGGCGACGTCGCCGGCCTATCCGACGACGCCGTCGTCTCCTGGGACATCGTGAAGTGGCCGCTGCTGCTCGTGATGGCGTTCGTGGCCTTCGCGGCCCTCCAGCGATCGGCCTTCAGCGATCCACGGGTGCTCGCTGCGAGCTCTGTCACGTCGAGTCAGGTCGTGGCCACGCTGGCGTGGGCCTTTGCGATCACGGGCTTTGCTCTCTACCTCGCGAGCTACAAGACGTTCGAGGACACGTACGGCACGATCGGGTCGGGGATCGTCCTCCTGGTGTGGCTGACGATGTTCACGATGCTCTACTACGTGACGCCCGACCTGCGAATGTCGGGCATCGCGACGCTTGGCGCCGGGGCGGCCCTTTCGACCGCCACCTGGCTGGCCGCCAACGGGGTGCTGGCGGTGTGCGTCGCCAATCTCGATTGGCTGGGCGGAGGACTCGCCACACTCGTACTCGGGATCGTTTTCCTCGGAGCGCTGTGGGCTTCCAACGTCGTGGTGCTGCTTGGCGTTCGCCTGAACGCGCTCGGGACCCTGTGGCCCGAAACGACCGCGATCGCCCGCCCGTCGCCGGGGCCCCGCCCGTCGACGCCGTCACGTGCACGTGGAGAGGAGCTGGCCCGGGCAGTCAGCCGCGCGCTGCAGAACGACACTGCTCACGAGGCCATGCTCAGCCCCGTCAACCGAAATGGAAACGAGACGGCGCGCATGTCCGACCTCGAGCTGGACGTCGCGGATTGGAGCTTTACGTTCGGCGTGGCGTGGGCCGGCGCGCGGGCGCAGGACCCCGGGGAGAGCGACGACCTGGTCGCCGCACGGGCACTGGCCGCAGCGCGCGAGGTGTTTCGCCTGTATTGCGGTGAGGACGGCTGGGAGGCTCAGCTCCGTCGCGAGCTCGATGGGCGGCGGCCGCAGGACCTGATGGTCGACCGCGTCGAGGGAGCGGCCGGCAACGGTCGCGGCGGCTACGAGCTGCTGCGCTGAGCGAAGTTTCTAGCGCCGCCTGATCCGCACTCGGACCGCGGTTGAGGAGCCCGTCCCCGAAACGTGTGCACGCAGGCGCAGGGCAGCCGTGCGCTGCGGCAGGCGCGCGGCACCGAGCACGAGACGCGCAACAGGCCGATGCCGGAGACGCAGGCGTAGGACGGCCCGAAATTCGCCACCCGCCCGCACGCGTGCGCTGCGAACCCGGATCCAACGGCGCTTGCGCCGCACCTGGATCCGGACGTGCTCGGCCGACGTGCCCGAAACGCTGCCCGACAGTACGACGCGGCCCCCGATCCGCACCCAGCGCCGGCTGCTCTGGAGCGCCAGCTTGCGCGCTGTGCGCTGGCCCGGCGCCCCGCCGGGGCCGCCGCCGGGATCGACGACCAGCGGCGCGCAGGGCGTTCCCGGGACGATCCGGAAGTCCTTCGCGGCGGCGTTCACGTAGGCGGGCTCGACGTAGAAGTTGTTCACGAGCGTGAATCCTTCGCCCTCCGCCTGGAACGTGGGCGGCCAGATGCAGTTCTCCCGCAGCACGTTCCCGGTGCCGTGCTTGCCGCATCCCGACCACGAGCCCACGTTCTCCTTCACCCGCGGATGCGACATCACGTTGCGCTCGACGAGGTTGTTGTCAGACGAAGCACAGCCGCCGTCCTTGCTGTCGCCGCCGAAGCTCATGTTGTCGCCGTTGCCGTACACGATGTTGCGTGCGATGTAGTTGCCGTCGGCATCGGGAAACATCTGGATCCCGGTGTCGGCGTTGTCGTACACCCAGTTGTCCGTCACCTGGGCGCAGCACGGCGAGTGGAGGTAGATGCCGTGCTCGTGGTTGGTGGGCGGCAGACGGCCGCAGTCATGAATCTTGTTGCGGCGGATGACGACGTTCGGCGCGCGGCCGTACTGCTCGCTACCGACAGCGAAGCAGATCGCGGTGTGGCGGTTCGTGACCTCATTGTCGATGAAGGCGATGCTCTCGCCGTGGACGGTCGGGCTCGGCTTGAGCGAGCCTCCGCCGTCGCTCGGCGCGGCGGACCCGTCGAAGGTGATGTTCTGGAAGGTCAGATAGGAGCTCGTCCGGTCGGTGGTGAGCCGGCCAAGAAAGGTCGCCCGCTCACCGGGATAGCTCTGGATCGTGATCGGCGCGCCCGGTGCGCCGTTGGCGTTCACCTCCACGTTCTCCCGGTAGGTACCCGAGCGCAGGCAACCGGTCTGGCCCGGTGCCAGAGTGTGCACCAGCTTGCCGAACGTGGCGTACGGCGCCCCGGCCGACCCCGCCGCGCCGTCCGAGCCGCCCGGAGCGGCGACGCGCGTACAGGCGGAGGCCTGTGCAGGGCTGAGCGCGAGGAGCGCGAGCACGAACGCAAGCGCACCGAGGGCAGCGGGTTTTTTCCACAGCGTGTCCATGGCCCTGCGATCCATCGCGGCCGCGCGGGGGGCGCAGCCTCCATGAGCCGAACTCACGGTGAATCGTTGCAGATCCCGGGTACACCGGCAGAAGCGCCATCAACCGAGGGAGGAGCCATGTCCGAAGGAGCCGAGCAGCGCGGCAAGGAGCCGATCGAGGAGCAGCCCGGTACCGAGTCAGAGGGCGGCGAGGGCGAGCGCAATGTCGCATCCACCCCACGGATCGCCGACGACGCCAACAAGGACGAGACGCAAAGGCCGCCTGAGTCCGACGATACGGGCGTGGGCGGGAGCGGTACCGAGGACGAACGTCCCTAGAAGATCAGCTGGAGGGGGTTACGGACACGGGTACTTCCCCTGGTCCGGCACACCCGCTCGGCCGACGCAATTGCCGTAGAGATCCAGTAGCGCGGGGAGCGCACCGAGCGATGGCTCGCCCGGATCGCGCCGCCCGTTGGCGCCCATCAGGTTCACGTGCTCGGCCGGATCGCTCGCCAGTGAGTAGTACTCCTGAAAACCCGCGTCGTTCTCCGGCGTGAGAACGTCGTCGAAGTAGCTGACGTACAGCTCGGTGTTTGTCCGCAGCGCCCGCCAACCCGGGAAGATGCGGCCGTCGCCGGCGGTGTTTTCCGTCAGCAGATATGTGCGCTGCCGAGCGTTGAAGAGAGACCAGCCATCCATGACGGGCTGATCGGCAGCTCCGCTGGGTTCGGCGTCGATCACGTCCATCACCGTGGGCGCGAGGTCGACGTTGGCCACCATCTTGGTGGCGGTGGGGCTTGCGCCCACGTTCGGATTTGCCGGCCACCGCACATAGAACGGCACCTTCACGGACTCCCGATAGGGCTTGGACTTGCTGCTGGGTCCGCACGGAGTGCCGCGCGACTGCCCGGCTGAGTTGACGCAGTCGCCTCCTTCGACGGCGTGCTCCCGCCACTGGTACCCGTTGTCCGAGATGAACACCGCCAAGGTGTCGTCCGCCTCGCCGGTGGCCTCTAGCTTCGTGAACAGGCGGTCGATGCCATCGTCCACAGGCATCAGCGATCGGAGTTGCTGCTTTTGCAAACCCGGCAGACCTGGAGACTCGAACACCACGGTCGTGTCAGGGAACTGGGGGTCTCTCGCCCCCCATTCCCGCACGTATCGAGGCTTTTTGGAGACATTGCTGCCCTCGAGCTCCGGCGAATAAGCCGGCACCGGGGTGTTCTCGTTGACGCCCAGCCGGTTGCCCGCGAGCATCTGCTTCCAGGCATCCGGGCCGTACTTCGGGGCGAAGGACGCGTGCGGCGAACCCGGCGCCAGGTACAGGAACCACGGCCGGCCGTCGCCGGAGCCCTCGCGACCCTGAACGAAGTCCTGGGCTCTGTCGAAGATGTAGTCGGGCGTGTACTCATCCGGGCCGGGTGGCACGAGACCGGGACTGATGTTCAGGTAATTCGCGTTGTAGCCCTCGAATATCGAGTACTGGTCGAAGTTCGGCGCCGGGCCGGCACCAGGTGCGTCGTCGTGTCGATTGGTGCAGGCGGGACAGTTCTGGTCCTGTTTCCACCCGTTCAGGTACTTGCCGAAGATCGCGTTCTCATACCCGATGTCGTTGAGATAGCGCTGGATGGTGGCGGTCGACAGCAACTTCCTCCCGAGCGCGTTCCTGGTTACCTCATGGTTGTGCACGTAGCGGCCGGAGAAGATCGACGACCTGGCCGGACAGCACACGGGCGTCGTCGCGAACCCGTTCACGTACTCGGTCCCACCGACGACGCCGGCAGCCGGATCCCCGTCGCGGAACCACTTCAACACGTTGGGCATCACGTGCGGAGTCATGTGCATCGTGTCGGCGCGCTGATCGTCGGTGACGATGAACACGATGTTCGGCCTCAGGTTGATCGCCTCGACCTGGCTCGGGCGCCAATCATCACTTGCCGCCGCAGCGAAGTCGACTGCCACGCCGCCAAGCGTGTTGCACGGGCTCGAGCCCTGTAGCCGGTGGGCGTTCGGACCGCGCGTCGCCACATACCGCGGATCACCGAAGGTCGTTTGGGATGCCAAGGCCCTCCCGGACACCGGGGACGACGAAGTCACGTCGTCGATCCCGTTCGCGGGGTCGCCGGCCTTGTATACGCAATTCGATCTGAACAAGTTGCCGTCGCCCATGGTTCCGTCGTGGTCCGTGAGGTTGAATCGCTTGGGATTGGACGTGATGTTCTGGAACACGTCATTGCGGTCCGACCGAATCGACGGGGACGCGGCGTCCCCCCCGATCACGACGTTGTCGCCGTTGCGGTCGATGATGTTTCGCACCACGGAGGAGTTGTCGGCGTCGGGAAACACGCTCACGCCGGCAATATTTCGATAGATCAAGTTAGCTTCCACGACCGCGAAGCGGGAGTGGGCCAACCGGACTCCATTGGCGCAGTTATGGATCCGGTTGTGCCGTATCTCCACACCCTGCGCGTCCTGCCTCACCGTCACACAGTGCGATCCACCTCGCGAGGTGATGTCGTTGTCGATCAGCTTTACGCGGCTGCCGTCGATGACAGGGCTGGCGAGCTTGCTGTCGTTCAGGCGGTTGTCGAGCACGAGGCCGGAAAGGGTGACCTCATCGCTCGTGATCGAGATCGGCCCTTTGATCTGCGCGACCTGGCCGTCGGCGCTGCGCAGGCTGATACCCGGCTTCGAGATGACCAGCGCCGTGTCCAGCTCGTACAGCCCGCTCTTTGCTGCCGGGCCACCGTCGGGATAGCCCCTCAGGCAACCGGTGGGCTGAGCGGCCGACAGCCTGGAGATCAAATGGGGGACCGTCCGGAAGGGCGTCCTGAAGCTGCCGCTGGCGGCGTTGCTGCCCGTCGGCGAGGCGTACAGGTCGCACGCCGAGGACGACGTCGCCGACGGAAGCGCAACCGTGCCAAGCGCCACCATGACCAGCAGCAGCGGCAGTGCGGCTCGAAGCTTGGCGGTCGTGGCCACTTCGGGCTACCGATCCTACATAGAGAGCAATGGGCCGTGAAGGACTCGAACCTTCAACCTTGGGATTAAGAGTCCCCTGCTCTGCCAGTTGAGCTAACGGCCCGGGAAGCGGGAGCGATTATAGGTACGGGCTAGGGTGCGGCCTGGCCGGCGCTTTGGCCGGGCAGGGGGCCGAAGTTCTGGTCCGGCTCCTCCTGGCCTTTCTTGCGCGCCTCGCGCTGCGCCTTCTCGGCCTCCTTGACGGCGGCCGCGATCTGCCTGCCCTGCTTCTTGATGTCCGCAATCAGCGAGCGCACCGTGTTGCGCTGGTCGGACGGCGTGCGGCGCACGGCTTCCTTGGCCGCGCGGTCGCCGCGCTCCACCTGGTCGGCCCGGTAGGCAAAGTCGGCGAGCTGGAAGTACCCGTTCGGGTTGTTGGGCCGCGCCTCGAGCGAGAGCTCTTGGATGTCGGCCGCCTTCTCGTAGTCCTGGAGCGCGCCGAAGGCGAGGGCGGCGGAGGATGCGCCGGACGCGTCGATCTTCTTTGGCTTCAGCGCCGCGTAGCGGTCCCAGGCCTGCGTGACCTCGACCACCGCCTGCTGGCCGCGATCGGTGAGCGCACCAGACTCGTCCGAGCCGGCGGGGGACGCCGCCAGGTTGAACTGCGCACGCGCCAGTGCAATCCAGGCCTCGGGGTCGTCCGGATTGCGCGCGACGCGGCGCTGCTCCCGTTCGACGATGTCGGTGAAGGCGCTGTTGCCGGCACCGCTGCTGTCGTTGCCGCGGAATGCGTCGACCAGCCCTCCGCTCACGTTGCCGCCGACCCCGAACAGCACGAGGCCGCCGCCGAACAGGATCGCCAGCATCACGTAGACCACCTGGACCAGGCGCTTTCGTTTTCCCTTCAGGTCAAAGAGCAATGCACTTCCTCGATTCCAGGCAGATCAGGGAGAACCTTCGGCCGACGGCTCCGCGGGCGCGCGCTCTGCATCGGAGCGACCGAGCAGCGACGCCAGGACGATACTCAACTCGAACAGGATCACGAGCGGCACGATCTCCAGCGCCAGCGAGACCGGATCGACCGTAGGCAGCAGGGCTGCCACCACGACGATGATGAAGTAAGCGTAGCGCCGCCATTCCCGAAGTTGACGGGGAGTCACGATCCCGACCCGGGTGACGGCCAGGATTCCCATCGGGATCTGGAACATCAGGCCCATCGCGACGAGCATGAACGCGACGAAGCTGTAGTAGTCGCGCGCCCGCACCTGGATATTGAACTGCTCGTCGTTGAAGTTCAGCAGGAACTCGACTGCGCGGTCGAGCACGATGAAGTACCCGAACGCGAGGCCGCCGGCGAACAGCACCGGCACCATCAGCAGGATCGGCAGCGCGACGCGGCGCTCGTTCGGACTGAACGCCGGCAGCACGAACGCATAGAGCTGATACAGGATGACCGGCAGCGCGAGTGCGAGACCCGCGTACGCAGAGATGGTGATCGTCGTCAGGAACGGCTCGGTCACTCCGAACGTGAGCGGCTTGAAGCCGTCCGGCAGCGGCTTGTTGAGGATGTCGAAGACCTGCTCGTCCTGCCAGAAGCACAGTCCAAAGCCCACGGCGAACGTGAGGACGGAAACGATGATCCGGGTCCTGAGCTCGTCGAGGTGCTCGACGAGCGTCAGCCGGTCGTCGTGGTTTACCGGCTTGATCCTGGCCATGCCGCTGGCTAGCGGGCGAAGGGCGCCGCGTTACGACCTGCGGTCGTGGACGACCTCACCCTCGAGCGGACGTTCCTCTGCGGCGGCACCCGAATGCTCCAGCTCGCGGACGTCATCGTCATCGTCCTTGTCACTGGTGACCGAGTTCTTGAACTCGCGGATGCCGCGGCCCATGGAGCGCCCCAGCTCGGGCAGGCGCTTCGGCCCGAAGATCAGGAGCGCGAAGACCAGGATGATCACGATCTCGACGGTTCCGATGCCAAACGGCATGTGAACATGGTAGCGCCGACCGGAGAGGTCCCCGCTTATTCGAAATTGCGGTAGAAGCGCGAGGGGGTGGGCTCTGCCTGGCCCTGGTACTTCGATCCCGCTTCCTTGGCTCCATACGGCGTATCCACCGGTCCGTCCATGCGCATGAAGGAGATCTGGCCGATCGGCATTCCGTAGTAGATCGTGATCGGCAGGTTGGCGACGTTGGACAGCTCGAGGGTGAGGTTCCCCTCGAAGGACGGGTCCACGAATCCCGCGGTCGAGTGGATCAGGAGGCCCAGCCGCCCGAGGGAGCTCTTGCCCTCGAGCCGCGCGACGATGTCGTCGGGCAGGGCGATCGATTCGAGCGTCTGCCCCAGGACGAACTCGCCCGGATGGAGGATGAACGGCTCCTCCTTGGACACCTCAACCAGCTCCGTGAGGCCGTCCATCGGCTGCCGCACATCGATGTACGGGTAGCGGGCATTGTGGAACACGCGGAACTTGCTGTCCACCCGCACATCCACGCTCGAGGGCTGGACGAGCCCCTCGTCGAAGGGGTTGATCACGATCCGCCCCGCGGCGATCTCGGCCTTGATGGTGCGGTCGCTGAGAACCACGGCGCCGCGGAGTCTAGTCCCGCCTAAAGCTTGGGCGCGCTGCCGCCGATATGTGCGCCATGGAGATGGAGACCTCAGGCGGCCAGCAGAACCACAGGGTCAAGCGCGTCGCCCTGCCCAGCGGCAAGACCATCGAGGTCGTCTACTTCGACGACCACGCCGCCCGCGCAGCCGCCGCACCGTGCCGCACCGAGGAGCTCCACCTCTGCCCCGACTGCGACGCATCGCTCGTCTACCCCACCCAGTGGAGCGAGGTGGACCGGATGCGCTGGGAGGTCACCCTGCGCTGCCCGAACTGCGAGTGGCTCCACACCGGTGTCTACGACCAGGACACGGTGGAAAAGTTCGACGAGGAGCTGGATCGCGGAACGGACAACCTCGTGGACGATCTGAAGAGGCTGATCCGGGCCAACATGGAGGAAGAGATAGAGCGGTTCTCGAAAGCCCTCGTGGAGAATCACATCCTGCCTGAAGATTTTTAGAGGCTTCCTCCCGCAATCACCCTCCCCCTGCCGCCGGTCCAATAGGGCCGGCGGTCCCTATTTGGGGATCAGTTACGCGGTTACGCAGTTACGCAGTTCGCAGGAACTACGCGTAACGCTCCGCGATGCGGTCGGCCACCTCTGCCAGTGAGCGTTCCAGTTGAGCGTCCACTGCACCCTGCAGCGCGGCCTTTGCCTCCTGAACGAATGATGTTGCTCTTGTGCGTGTCTTGTCGAGGGCGCCGGTTGTGGCGATTCGGTCGCACAACGCCTCTGCTTGCTCGCGCGTCGTCACCGAGCGCAGATCCGCGAGACCGAGGTCGGCGAGGATCAGCGGAAGGGTGACCGTGCCGTCGAGCAGGTCGGTGCCGCGGTGCTTGCCCGTGCGCTCCGCGGGACCGCTGACATCGAGCAGGTCGTCCAGCATCTGGAAAGCCAGGCCGAGGCGCCGCCCGTACCGCTCGAGGGCCGCGACCTCTTCTGCGGATCGGCCGGCAGCCAGGCCGCCCAGCGTGCACGCGGCCGAGAACAATCGGGCCGTCTTCAGGTCGCAGCGAAACAGGTAGCGCTCCTCGTCGACGTCGAGCCGGTACGCATCGTGGCGCTGAGCCAGCTCGCCGCGCGCCAGCGCGACGCAGGCATCGGAGAGGACGCTCACCTGTTCTTCGTCGCCGTTCGAGGCCAGCAGGGCAAAGGAGCGCGAGAACAGGAAGTCGCCGGTCGCCGCGGCCGCGTCGCGCCCGCGGCTGGCGAAGACCGTGGGCCGGCCGCGGCGCAGCAGCGCGTTGTCGACAACGTCGTCGTGGACGAGCGTCGCCATGTGGATCAGCTCCACCGCGGCGGCGGCACGCACCAGCACCTGGTCGTCGCGTGACCCGCCGCATATCAAGACGAGCAGTGGGCGCAGCCGCTTACCGCCGGCCGCAAGCGTGTCGGACGCCGAGGCCTGCAGCTCGGCCCCGTTTCCCGCGCTCGTTTCCTCCAGGAGGCGCTCGACACGGTCCATCAGCGCGGGCATGTGTGTGCCGCCGAGCAGGATGACCTCGTCGACCGTGCTCATGCCACTGTCGCTGAATGGATCGCGATGATGCCGCCGGACAGGATCAGGTAGCGGATCTCGCTCAGGCCGACCCGGTCCATCAGTGCCGCCAGCTCGTCGGCCGGCGGAAAGCGGCGCACGGAGGTCGGCAGGTAGGTGTACGCATCGCGGTCGCCGGCCAGGGCGCCGAGCAACGGCACGATGCGGTCGAACCAGACTGCGAAGAACCAGCTCAGCGGAGGACGGACCGGTGTCGTGATCTCGAGGATCACGACTCTTCCCCCAGGCCGCACTACGCGCGCCATCTCGGCGATTCCGCGCTCGAGGTCAACGACGTTGCGCACACCGAATCCCACCGTAGCCGCATCGAATTCGCCGTCGGCGAACGGCAGCTCGAGCGCGTTGCCCTGCACCCACCGGACCGGCACTCCGGCTTCGCGAGACTTGTCCTGCGCCAGCTCGAGCATCGGCGCCGAGAAGTCGAGGCCGACGACCCGGCCGCCGCCGGGCGCCACCCGCCGCGCAAGCTCGAGCGCGAGGTCGCCGGTCCCGCAACAGACGTCGAGCGCGCTGTCACCGATCCCGAGCCGGGTCAGGTCCGCGGCCCGCTCGCGCCACCGGTGGTGCGTTCCCGCCGACATGACCGAGTTCATCAGGTCGTAACGCCCGGCAATCCGGTCGAACATCGAGCGGACCTGATCCTCGCGGACTGTCGCGGTGATAGTGCTTACCTCAGCGCGGAGAGGTACTCCACGAGGGCGTCGAACTTCTCTTTCTCCAGGTCGGCGTACGACGGCATCGGCGCCGTCGGGTTGCGCAGCGTGCGCTCGATCGCAGCGGCCGGGAGCTTTGCGCCGATCTCGGTGAGATCCGCGCCCGGGCCGGGGTTGCCCGCCTCCCCGAACTTGTGGCAGGCGCCGCACCCGGACTGGTTGACCACGTTCTGCCCCGCCTCGAGCTCGGCCGACACGTGCATGTCGATCTTGTCCGGTGCCTCGGCGACGGCGCCCAGGTAGGTGAGGTAGGCCATCGCCGCGATCGTCGCGAACGCAGCGGTGGTGGCGATCGGGCGGCGCTCAGGCCGGCGCTCGGGGTTGCGGTCGTAGAACGGGAGCAGGAGGAGCAACACGAGGCAGATCGTCGGGATGCCGATCGTGGCGAGCACCGTGAGCTCCGGCGGCTTGATCACACGCAGCAGCTCGAACAGGAAGTAGAAGTACCACTCCGGCCGCGGCGTGTAGGTGGTCGTGGTCGGGTCGGCCTTGTTCGCGAGCTCGCCGGCGCCGAGGATGACCGCCATCGCGATGATCACGATCAGCACGATCGCGGCCATGATCGAGTCCTTCAGCACCGCGTAGGGAAAGAACGGCTTGCCCTGCGACTTCAGGATCTGGTACTCGCGGAGGTACCGCTCCTTGTCGCGCGAGTTCATACGCGTTCTTTATCCAGCGGCTCGGGCAGCTTCGCCTTCATCCACGGGGGTGCGGTCGTCCCCAGCTTCACGACCAGATAGAGGTGCACCGCGATCAGCGCGGCGATCAGGCCCGGTATCAGGAGCATGTGCATCGCATAGAAGCGCGTCAGCGTCGTCGCGCCGAACTCCGGGCCGGCGCGCAGGAAGTCGGCGAGGTAGGGACCGAGCACCGGTGCCGTGCCGTTCAGGTTGACTGCCACGATCGTCGCCCAGAACGAGCGCTGGTCGAACGGCAGCAGGTATCCCGTCAGTCCCATCATCAGAGTCAGCACGAGCAGCACGACGCCGATCACCCAGTTCAGCTCGCGCGGGTACTTGTACGCACCGAAGAAGAAGACGCGCCCCATGTGGAGGAAGATCAGGACCATCATCACGGTCGCTCCCCAGCGGTGCATGCCGCGCACGAGGCTGCCGAGCCACACTTCGTTGGTGATGTGCTGCACGCTGTCGTACGCCCTGGCCGGGTCCGGGTCGTAGTACATCGCGAGGATCACGCCCGTGACTGCCTGCGCGAGGAACGCGAACAGCGTCGCCGAGCCGAGCGTGTAGAACCAGTTCGTTCCCTTGGGGACCTTGCGGAACAGCATCCCCTTCGTGAAGCCACCGACGCCCGTGCGCTCGTCGACCCACCCGACAACGCCCGCCCCGACCTCGGCGGCCTGATCCTTGACCGTAACCTCGCCATTGGTGCGCTCCTGCGGAGGCGGCGGCTTGCGGCGGCCCGGGAGCGGCGGCTTGGGAATGCGAATCGCCATCGGTCTACGCGCTCGGAACCGAGAAGCGCTTCGGATAGAGGTACTGCCACAGTCCGTCGAGCGGCGCGCCGGGGTCGCGGGCCGAGAACTTCTCGAGCTTGGAGTTCACGCTGAAGCGGGGGCCGATCTGGACCGTGCCGTTCTGAACGCGGGTCTCGAAGCGGTCGAGCGGGCGCACCGGCGGTCCTCCCTCGACTTCACCGCGTGCGTTGTAGACGCCGCCGTGACACGGACAGACGAAACGCTGCGCGGGGCTCACCCAGCGCACCGGGCACCCGAGGTGCGCGCAGCGCGTGGAGATCGCGATGAACTCGTCAGCCCGCTCGCCGAGGGTCGTGTTGCCCTTGCGGATGTAGACGGTGGTCTTGCCGGCCTCGCCGACCGTGGTGTCGAGCGTGAGCACCTTGGGCGTGTAGTCGTCCGCCGAGAAGTCGGTCGCCTTCCCCGCGTTCTGCCAGACGACCTCGACCTTGTCGAACACCGGGCCCAGCGCGAACCCGATCGCCGGCAGCGCGATCGCTGCGCCCGCGATCCCGCCGGCAGCCAGCGCGCCACCGGTGAACAGGGCGCGGCGGGTGACGGTCTCGCCCTCGAAGTAGCCGGGCATCTTCGCCTTCGGCAGGGGCTCATGGCCGTTGGGCGCCCCGTCGCGCGAGGTAAACGCACCGTTCTCCCCGGTGCCGGGCCGGCGCTCTGTCTCCGTGCGATCAGCCATCTAGAGAGGAAAAGTTGCCGCTGTTACTAGGTGGGTGGCCAGACGACGCCACGTAACGAAAAGCTATCAAGGCGTGCTGCGCTTCAAGCTCGACGCCGGTTTCCGCCGCTCGCTTGCTGACCTCCGCCAAGAGTTCGCCGGCCTCGCTGCGGCCCTGGCGCGCCTGGGCAAGTGCGGCCTCGTAGGCGGGCCAGGGGCCGGCACCCAGGGCCATCGCCGTCATGGCCCATAGACCCTCGAGGACCTGCGGGTCCCCCGTCACGGCGGCATTGTGACGTGCGCTCAGCGTGATCAGGTCGGCCAGGGCCTGGACGGCGGGAAGGTCGCCGAGCCGGGCAAGGCGACGCAGGCCGAGCGCGTACATGTAGTCGCCGGCAAGCAGCCGCAGGTCCATATCGTCGGTGTCGAGCAGCCGTGTGCGTCCGAAGTGCAGCAGGTAGCCCTCGAGCACGCTCTCGATGACCAGCGCATACTCCGCGCACTCGGGCCGCCGCGCCGCAGCGGCGCACGTCAAGGGGCCGAGCACGTCCTTGCCCGCCGTCGCCCCAAGCGCCGGCCCGATCGCCTCCCCCTCGGCGGCGACGAGCTCACGCAGGCGGGCCACCTCGCTCATCCGGCACCTGCGATCTCAACTGACTCGGCCGCCGCCTCGATCGTCCGGTCGATCTGATCGTCGGTGTGGGCGAGCGACGGAAACCACGCTTCATAGGGGGACGGCGGAAGGTAGAACCCGCGTTCGAGCATCGCGGTCCAGAACCGGGCGAAAGCCTTGTGGTCGGCCGCCTGGGCGGACCGGTAGTCGGTGATCGGCTCCTCGGAGAAGAACACCGTCAGGAGTCCGGTCTCACCGGTCACGCGCGCGCCGCCGGCGCGCAGGCCGTCCACCAGACGCCGGGTGATCTCCTGCAGGTGCTCGTAGGCGCCTTGGTCGAGCTCCGCCAGCGTGGCGAGGCCGGCGGCGGTCGCGAGCGGATTGCCGGACAGGGTGCCGGCCTGGTAGGTCCGGCCGACCGGCGCGAGCTGCTCCATGACCGCGCGGCGACCTGCAACCGCAGCGAGCGGCAAGCCGCCGCCCAGCACCTTGCCGAGGACCGTCAGGTCCGGTGCCACGCCAAGCTTCTCCTGCGCCCCGCCGCGCCCGATCCGAAAGCCGGTGATGACCTCGTCCAGCACGAGCAGCGCACCTGATGTGTCGCAAGCGCTGCGCAGCAGTGCGACGAACCCGTCGCGCGGGGGCACCAGCCCCATGTTCGCGGGGATCGGCTCGGCGATGATCGCGGCAACCTCGTGGTCCACCGCTGCCTGCGAGCGCACCGGTGTCGTTCCAGGGAACGACGATCGTGTCGGCGGCCTGCGCGTCCGTCACTCCGGGCGAGGCGGGGATGCCCTGCGTCGCCAGGCCCGAACCGGAATCCGCGAGCAGCCCGTCGACGTGGCCGTGATAGTGGCCGGCGAACTTGACGATCTTGGCGCGGCCGGTGGCGCCACGCGCGAGGCGCACCGCGGTCATCGACGCCTCGGTGCCCGACGAGACCAGGCGCACCATCTCGGCCGCCGGGACGCGGTCGACCACCTGCGCCGCAAGCTCCACCTCCGCCTCGGTGGGTGCACCGAAGCTGGTGCCACGACCGGCGGCACGCGTAACGGCTTCGACCACGCGCGGATGTGCGTGGCCGAGGATCAACGGCCCCCACGAGCACACGTAGTCGACGTAGCGGTTGGCGTCGACGTCCTCGATCTCGGCGCCCGCGCCAGATCGAACGAAAAGCGGCTCCCGGCCGACCGCACCCAGCGCCCGCACCGGGCTGTTGACACCGCCCGGAATGACCTCCGTCGCGCGCCCGTACAGCTCATGGGAACGCGAGCCGGCGGCCGTTTCCCTAGCTATTCGTTTCCTCCCACTCCGCATAGTCGGGAGTGAAGTAGTGGAGCCGCACCTTCTTGTACTCCGTCGACGAGTAGAGCGTGGCGCGGTCGTCGCCCGCCAAGCCGCACACACCCGCGACGCCGTCAAGCACCGCGTCGCACTCCTCCTTGGAGCGCCCGTGCGCCATCGTGAAGACGCTGTACGGCCAGTCGGGATACGTCGGGCGCCGGTAGCAGTGCGACACGCCGCGCACTGCGGCCATGCGCGGGCCGATCTCCGCGATCTGGGCCTCGGGCACCTTCCAGACGCCCATCCCGTTTGCCGAGAAACCCGCCCTGCGATGAAACAGGATCGCCGCGACCCGCCGCAGCAGCTTGCGCTCCACCATGCCCTCGAGATGCTCGAGCAGGCGCTCGACCGTGACTCCCAGCTGGGCGGCAGCCGGCGCGTAAGCGTCCGAGCGGACCTCGAGCGGGCCCTGCAGCGCGCGGATCACCTCGACGTCGAATTCGTCGAAAGGCACGGGGTCCCGGGGTCGGGGCTCGACCGTTTCGACGGGCGCGGCGAGTTGCTCGGTGCCGCCCTCCATCTCGAGGTTCATGTTGATCTTGAACATCGTGAGCGTGGGGAGCTTGCGGATCGACTCCGCACCGCTCAGCCTCTGCAGCACGTCGAGCGTGCCCTCGACGCCGAGCTTGGAGTCGGGCGCGGTCGCAAGCGTGAACCACAGGTTGAAGTCGTGGTTTCGCAAGTAGTTGTGCGACACGCCGGGGTGGGAGTTGATCACCGCGGCCGCGCGATGCGGATGCTCAGCGTCGACCCGGGCGGCGACCAGCATCGAGCTGTAGCCGAGCGCGGTCGTGTCGAAGATCGGCGTGATCTCCCGGATGATCCGCTCGTCCAGGAGCTGCCGAGTCCGCGTCATGGCCTCCGCCTCGGTCATCTCGGCCTCGCCCGCAACCGCCTCGAACGGCCGCGGCGAGAGGGGGAAGCGCGACTGCAGCGCGTTCAGCAGGCGCTTGTCGGTCTCGTCCAGCGGCACGGCGGCTCCCTGGGACCGGGAGCGCAGCTTCGGGGCCGCGCGTGTCACGCCAGCCAACGTGCCACCTCTTTCGCGTGGTAGGTGACGATCACGTCCGCGCCGGCGCGGCGGATGGCGGTCAGCGACTCCAGCACGACGGCGCGCTCGTCCAGCCATCCGTTCTGAGCCGCCGCCTTCAGCGCCGCGTACTCGCCCGAAACGTTGTAGGCAGCCACCGGGACGTCGACGGCCTCGCGCACCCGGTGGATGATGTCCAGATACGGCAGCGCCGGTTTCACCATCACCATGTCGGCTCCCTCCGCGACGTCGAGCTTGGCCTCGCGCACAGCCTCGCGTGCGTTCGCGGGGTCCAGCTGGTACCCGCGCCGGTCGCCGAACGCCGGCGTCGAGTCGGCCGCATCGCGGAATGGCCCGTAGAACGCTGACGCGAACTTCGCGCTGTAGGCAAGTATCGGCACCTCGCTGTGACCCTCGCTGTCGAGCTGCGTACGGATCGCCGCGACGCGCCCATCCATCATGTCGGAGGGCGCCACCGCGTCGGCCCCGGCCGCGGAGTGCGAGATGGCGGTCTTGGCCAGCAGCTCCAGTGTCACGTCGTTCTCGATCTCACCATCCTCACGCACGACACCGCAGTGCCCGTGCGACATGTACTCGCACAGACAGACGTCGGTGATGACGGTCAGCTCCGGTTGGGCCTGCTTGAGCGCGCGCACGGCGAGCTGGACGATGCCCTCCTCGTCGTAGGCGCCCGATGCAGCGGCGTCCTTGTGGGCCGGGATGCCGAACAGCAGCACGGCGGGGATTCCAAGCTCGGCGATCTGCCCGGCTTCCTCCTCGAGGTGGGAGATCGTCAGCCGCTCGACCGCGGGCATCGACTCGACGGGCTCGCGCCGGTCCTCGCCATGGGTGACGAACAGCGGGTACACGAGGTGATCGACCGAGAGGTCGGTCTCACGTACCAGGCCGCGCAACGCACTCGTGCGGCGGAGCCTCCTCAGCCGCGTGGCGGGAAAAGACATGCCGGCACAGGATATCCAGGGACGTTGCCCGGCCGAGGGAGAAGATCAGCCGAAGCGCCGTATCGCAACCCGCGATGCGGCCCCGAAGGCCACCGCCAGAGCCCCCAGGTGCAGCAGGGGCCCGGCCAGGCTGCCGCTCGAGTAAAGGGCGGCGCGCATCGCGTCCACGGTCGCATCGAAGGGAAAGACAAACGACACCGCCTGCGTGATGTCGTGAACTGCCGGGCTCACCGATCCAGAGGGCACCAACGCGAGGAACGCGACGGGCAGCAGCAGCGTGAAGGCGAGCAGCAAGGCGGGTGCCACCTCCCGCGCCAGCGCTCCGATCAGGGTGCCCATCGCGGCGAACGCGGCGGCCGCCACCGCGATCGCTGCGATCCACAGGTGGAAGCGATCCCACTCGACGGTCGCGAACACGGCCACGGCCAGCAGCATCAGGAGGGTCACCGGGAAGGCGCCCGTCACCGCGAACAATCCCTTCTCGGCCAGCAGCGCGGTGCGCGAAACCGGGCCGCGGACCAGGCGGCCGAAGGTGTTCTGGTCACGCTCGAGCGCGAGCGCGCCGGATGCAAGCAACACGGTCACGAACATCAGCGACACGGCCACGGCCACCGCTGCTGCGAATGTCGTCAGCGGAACGCGGGCCCCGTCGACGACCTGCTTGTCCACGCGGATGGGCTCGCTGAGCGCCGTCAGCACCCGGCTCGACAGCCCGAAGTTCACCTGGGCGATGCGCGTGAACCGCACGACGCGGTCGAGGTCACGGCGCTCGGCCGACCCGCGCGGAAGGCGTAGGCGGGCCGCCTCGACCGACTTCCCGATGCGGCGCAGGCCCAGCACGTTGAAGCTTTCGCCGAACACGGTGACGTCGCCGCCGTTCAGCAGCAGGTCCAGGTAGCGCAGGTTCGCACGTGTGAGCGCTCGTGCGACCTGGCGGTTCGCCTCCGAGAGCGCAGCCGCGATCGCGTCGTCCACGAGGCGCGCCTTGACCGGGTCCTCCTCGCTGACGATCACCTCGATGCGTGGCTGCTCGACCCGCGACTCGATCTTGCGAAAGGTGTCCTCGGGAATGATCAGGGCGCCGAGCACGTCGCCGTCGCGCACCAAGCGCTCGGCCTCGTCCCGTGTGCGAACGCGCACGGGGTCGATGTGGTCGCGCACCTGGTCGCCGGAGATCCCGAGGCGTAGCGGCCCGGTGCCGACGTCGAGCGACTGCCCGCGCGGCACCTCGTTCACGAGCGCGACGCGCGGCTTCTCCGATCCGCGGCTCAGCGTCAGCCCGATCAGCAACGCGACAACGAGCGGATACAGGACAAGCAGTCCGAGGAGCAACCGGGAGCGCGCGAGAATGCGCAGGTCCTTGGCGAGCAGCGCGCGCACCTCTTTCAGTGGCCTTCCCGGCGCAGGAATTCGACGAACGCCGACTCGAGGTCGCCCGGTGTGTCACCCGGCGCGGCGACGCGTTCCTGCAGCTCGCTCGGCGAGCCCCAGAACAGCGCCTCACCGTCCGCCAGCACCAACATCCGGTCCGCGTGGCGTTCCGCCTCGGAGAGAGTGTGGGTCGCGTATACGACCGCTGTGCCGTCTTCCGTCAGGCCACCGAGGTACTCCCACAGGCGCTCGCGCTGCCGTGGGTCGAGCGCGGAGCTCGGCTCGTCCATGAGCAGCACCGGTGGGCTCGATAGCAGCCCGATCGCGACGTTCAGCCGCTGGCGGTTGCCGCCCGACAGACGCGCGACCTGATCGTGCGCGCGGTCGCGCAGCCCGGTCTGGTCGAGCATGCGCGCGACGCTTCCTTCGACGTCGGATGCACCCTCGAGCTTGGCGAACAGGCGCAGGTTCTCGGACGCCGTGAGCTTGTCGTAGACGGCCGGAGTCTGAGGCACCCATCCGACCGCGCCCTCGGCACGAACCGTTCCTGCATCCGGCGCCTGAATCCCGGCGAGAATCGTGAGGAGGGTCGTCTTGCCGGCGCCGTTCGGCCCGACGCACGCCACCCGCTCGCCTTCCCTCGCCTCGAGCGAAACACGCCTGAGCGCCTCCCGGGTCCCGTAGCTGCGCTGCAATCCCTCCGCTGCAAGCACGACGGGCGGGGGGGCATGCATTCTGCGAGGGTAACGTCCCATCCGGTATATACGTCGCATGTCCGGCAAGCGGGTGCTCTTCCTGGGGGACATCGTCGGAGAACCGGGCCGGGCTGCGGTCGCGAGCACGCTGCCCACGCTGATCGAACGCTTCGCACCCGATCTCGTGCTCGCGAACGGCGAGAACGTGGCCGGCGGACTCGGGATCACGCCGCGCACGGCGGACAAGCTGCTCGACTCCGGCATCGACGTGCTCACCACCGGCAATCACGTCTTCCGGCACCGCGACGTGTATGAGTACCTCGACGCGAGCGACCGCATCGTGCGGCCGGCGAACTACCTGGATTCGAACCCGGGGAAGGGGTTCACGGTCGTCGAGCGAAACGGCGTGCGCTGGGGTGTCGTGAACCTCAGCGGCAACGTGTTCATGGATGCGGCGCACTCGCCGTTCCACGTGGCCGACCGGATCGTCGCGCGGTTACGTGACGAGGCGGACTACGTGATCGTCGACCTCCATGCGGAGGCGACCAGCGAGAAGGTCGGGATGGGCTGGCACCTCGATGGGCGCGTGCTCGCCGTCGTGGGCACCCACACCCACGTCCCGACGGCCGACGGCCGTGTGCTGCCGGGCGGCACCGCCTTCCTCTCGGACCTGGGCATGACAGGCGCGCGCGGCGGCGTGATCGGCGTCAAGAAGGAGCAGATCCTGGAACGGTTCCTGACCCACATGCCGGTCAAGTTCGAAACCGCGACCGACGACGTCTGGGTGATGGGAGCCCTGATCACAACGGCCGAGCACGGCCTCGCTAGCTCGTTCGAGCAGGTGATGGTCCCGGCCGAGGGCCACTGACCCCCAGCAGGGCGATCAGCGCAAGCGGCAGCCACCACACGATGTAGAGGTAGAACCAGTGCGACAGGCTGAGCTGCACCGCGATCAGGACCGCTGCACCCAGCGCCGCCGCCTGCAGCATGGTCTTCTCCTTGGGCCATAGGAATACCGCTGCCGCCAGCAGCAGCGTGCCGGCCTTGACGAAGCTCTGAAGCCACTCGAGACCATCCTCCTGCCCCCAGATGCTGAACGGGGAGTCGCGGCCGAGCTGGAAGCCGACGGTGCGGTCCCACAGCTCCCGCACACCACCGTCCGGGATCACGAGCGCGAACGCGAGCACCATCGTGGCGCCGAAGGCGAGCGAGAAGGCGATCGCCTCGCGCAGGCGCCTACGGTCGTAGCTCGCCCATAGCGGCACCAGCGCCAGCGGAGCGAACTTCGCCGACGCGGCCAGTGCCAGCGCGACCCCCCGGGCACGCGGATGCGACAGCGCCAGGAACGCGACCGTGACGAGCAGCGCGATCAGCGAATCGTTGGCATTCGAGTTGAGCGCGAACAACGTGTAGGGATATGCGGCCCACGCATAGGCGAAGACAAGCCCGAGGATGTTTCCCTCCCGGCCACGGCGCAGCGTCCGTCCGGCAAGAAACAGCGCGAGCATCGTGAGCAGGTCGAACGCCATAGCGGCGGCATGGGCGGCGGGCAGGTCGTCCCACGATCCGGACCACGGGAACAGCTGCTCGAAGGGCGTGTACGCGTAGTAGTTGACCGGGCCGTACGTGTCGCCCGCGGCGTTGTCCTTGGGAAAGTCTCCGTACAGGTCGGACCCGTCGGTGATCCGGTCCGCCCCGATCACGCCGGAGTAGCCGACGTCGATGACGTTCGAGTTCGTCAGGTTCAGGCCGATCCTGAAACCGACCAGGAAGATCAGCCCGAGCACGAGCCAGGTCGCGGGCACGAGCAGGAACGGCAGCTCGCGTCGCGCTTCTACCTGCCGGCGCCGCGCGAGCATCAGCATTCGTACCAGCAGGTATGCCAGCACCGGGTAGACGAGTGGCACCGAGGTGAAGATCTCGCCGCGGTTGAAATAGAGGTGCGAGATCGAGAACGCCAGCAGGACGAGCAGGTCGAGGTGGACCATTCGCAGCGGCCGCCGCGGGTCGCAGAACGGAATCAGGAAGACGAGCATCAGCGGGATCCAGATTTGCGCCGAGTTGACCTTGCGGCCAAACGCTCCCTCGAGCCCGCGCGCCATCTGCCACGCGACCTGCGGGCCGGTCCACACCTCGACCGCGCGCCCCTCGCGCTCGTCGACGATCACCTGGGCGATCTCGTCCCCGCCGGCGTACCAGCTCACTTGCCAGCGTCCCGGCCCTTTCGCGAACGCCTCGCTTTGCACCCGGTCGTGTGCGCGCAGCTCCTCCTTGAGCTTTTCCGAGCGTGCCGCGATCCGTGTTGCCTGGACGGCGCTCAGGAAATGTTCTTGCGGCGGCCGTGTCTGTGAAGACGGCCGCGTCAGCGTCGCGTCCGGGCGCACCGCCTGGCTGCGAGTCTCGGCCTCCTGCGCGAACGCAGGTGGCCCGGCGAGGGCGAGCAGCCCGCAGGCGAGCGCTAGGGCGAGGGCGGCGGTGCGGGCTGGCCGAAGCTCCACAGCTTGTTGCCGATGAAGTTGAGCGGGGTCGCGGCGAGGATCGCGATCGCCTGTGCGAGGACCTTTTCGACGTCGGCGCTGCTCACAAGGAGCTGGAGCACGATCAGATTGAGGCCCAGCGCCAGCACGCTGACCGTGAAGAAGCGCGCGGCCTGAAAGCCCATGTGGCCCTCGGTTGCCCGAAACGTCCAGTGCCGGTTCCAGAGGAAGTTGTTCGTCACCGCCACGCAGAACGCGAGCACCGCGGCGAGGATGTAGTGGGTGCCGAATGCCTTGACCAGCGTCGTGTAGACGGCCAGGTTGACGACGTAGCCACTGGCACCGACTGCCGAGAACTTGACGAGCTGGACCCAATTGGCCGGTTTGCGCAGCCCGCGCCCCACCCGCTGCGCATGCTCCGTCGCGCGGGTGCGGTCCGCAAGCGGGGCTTCTCGCTGCACCGTCCGGAAGATAGCCGACCGGGCGGTGCGCTCAGTCCGTTCCCGACCGCTCGAAGTGCGAGATCACGATGGGAGCGACATCCGCGATGGACCACTGCGCAGGCCAGTTCGGAGCGGACGGATCGAGATCCGGTCCGCAATTCACGAACGCGAGCGCGGCGAGCGAGTCGCCGTGACGCAGGGAGCCGTGGCTGCCCCCACCGACATGATCGGCCCCGCCCCAATCCGTGAACTCGTAGCCGCGTGCTGCCGACACGAGCACGTCACCGGTTCCCTCGCACGCCAGCGCGCACCAGATGCGGCGCAGCGCATCCGGATACGTGCGGCTCGTCGCTTCGCCCTCGCCTCCCTCCAGCTCGAGGGTCTCGAGGCTGCCCTCGACGTCCCATGTCTGGCCCCGGCGATCGCGCAGAGCAGCACCCGGCCGGAACCGCAGCTCGCCCCGTGCGCTCCACACGCAGGCCTCGTCACCTTCCTTCCACGCAAGCACCTCGACGCCCTCGATCGCGCGCATGCGCTTCTGCAACCGGACGAAGCCACGGGCGGAGAAGCTGTCCGGATCGGTGAGGTAGACCATTGCCGAGCGCGCTCCCGGCGCCACCGCGAGCTCGGCTCCGTCGATGCCCGGGTCGTTCGGTTGCAGCACCTGCCAGTCGGACAGCGCATCTGCGAGACGGATGCGCTCAGACACGGGCACCTGGGCGTGGTCGGACATCAGGATCACCGCGTGGTCGTCGAGGAAGCGGTCGATGCCGCCCGCCGGCTCGGCGAGCTCGGCCAGGTAGCGATCGGCGCGCTCGATCGACTCCACGGTCGCCTGGGGCCCGAACCTGTGCGAGTGGTGGTCGTTGTCGGGAAGCGAGAAGAGC
The DNA here is from genome assembly GCA_963762195.1 of uncultured Solirubrobacterales bacterium. GTDB lineage: Bacteria > Actinomycetota > Thermoleophilia > Solirubrobacterales > JBBDJG01 > DASRIA01. The sequence goes on from CAVXJX010000003.1 coordinate 197,316, forward strand.
ATGAAGTCGTACAGGTCGTGCTCTTCGACGTACGAGCCGACACAACCGGAATACGGGTCACGCGTACCGGGCCGTACGAGCGTCGGGGGACAGTCGACCTCCTGTGACGTGTAGAGCTCTCCGTAGAAGAGCTCGGACGGCCCATAGACCGGATGCCTGAAGTTCGCCGCTTGCGCGACCCGTCGCAGCAGACCCTGCACGCCCAGCTCGTGGCGGGTGCGGCCACGGAAGATCAGGAACGGTGTGCACGCGGTGCGTACTCCCATGTCGTCGAGCTGTTCGAACAGCGTCAGCGTACGCCGCTGCAGGTGGTCGAAGTTCATGTTGTAGACGGTGTCGGTGAGCGCTCGCAGCACGCCGAACGTACGCACTGCCGCCGCTGACGAGCCGTAGTCGACATATCGCCGCTCGCCGCGGTGGTACCAGCAGATCGAAGGCACCCCGTGGACGTCGGGCATCGTGCCGGTCGCGATCGACCCGGCGGCAGCCGGCGTCACCGATGGGAACACGCTCACGCAGTCGGGGAAGTAGGTGCCGCGCCGCAGGATCTCGGCAAACGCGGGCGCGCGGCCCTCGGCGACGGCCCGCTCCAGCATCGCCGGCTTCAGCGCGTCGACCATGACCAGAACGAGCTTCGTCATGAACAAATGCGGTCGATCTGTAAGCAGATCGACCGGTTCACCGCAAGATCCGGAGGCCTTCGTACTTTTGTCCTTCGCGCCGGCGTCGCGCGAGGAGCACCCACAGGCAGAACGCAACCGCGAGATACGACACCGGTGGAATCAGCACCGCAAGCGCCGCGAGTACGAGTGCGCCGATGTCGCCCATCGCATTGATGGTGCCGGCGCTCTCGCCGCGCGCCTCGAGCCGTCCCGCCGCGCCGCCGAGGAACGCACGCGCCGCCAGGAACCCGACCAGCGCGCAGAGCATCCCGGGCACGATGCCCGCCGTGCCGAAGTAGTTGTCGTCCTCGAGCGCGCCCGCGAACAGCATTCCGCCGATGGCCATCGCGATCACGACCCACACGCCCTCGGGAACCTCGACGTCGGACCGGTCGAGCAGCCAGGCGGCCGCGACGAGCACGACCAGCAGCGCGAGCCACCACAGCGACTCGAGCCACTCGAATCCGGTGTGCTCATAGTCGATGCCGACATTGGCGCGCGCCATCACGCCGAGGAACAGCGGCACGAGCAGCGCCCGCACTCCCGCCGCGAGCGACGAGCCGATGCCCTGCGAGATTGCCAGAAAGAGGTCCATGTCTATCCTCTATGTTCCATTGTGACCACGGTCACGCGGGGTCGTTGCCGGAGCACACTATGCACAGTCGCAAGCGTCGACAGGTTCGCTACCCGGGAGGACGAAGCACTCTCACGTGAAGGACAGGCACCAGAGCACTAGTCACGAGATCGAGCGCTACGCCGCCCTGTTCGCCAGGCGAACGCGCCATATGCGCTCCTCCGCCATGCGGGACCTGATGGAGATCACGGCGCGGCCCGACGTCATCTCGCTCGCAGGTGGCCTCCCCGACACCTCCTCCTTTCCCACCGACACCTTCGCGGCGATCACCGACAAGATCGCCCGCAACTCTTGTGCCGGCGCGCTGCAGTACGGCCCCACCGAGGGGTTCACGCAGACCAAGGAGTGCATCGTCGAGGTGATGGCCGCAGAGGGAATGCGGACAGACGTCGACGACATCGTCGTGACCACCGGTGGACAGCAGGTGATCGACCTCGTCACCAAGACGCTGATCGACCCGGGCGACGTCGTGATCTGCGAGGCCCCGACCTACCCCGGCGCCGTTCCGACCTTCTCCAGCTACGAGGCCGACGTGATCCAGATCGAGATGGACTCCGACGGCATGCGCGTAGACCTGCTCGAGGAGACCCTCGAGCGCCTGGACCAGGAGAAGCGGCGGCCCAAGTTCATCTACACCGTCCCGACATTCCAGAATCCCGCCGGCGTCACGTTGTCGGCGCCCCGCCGCAACCGCCTGGTCGAGATCGCGCGCGAGCGTGAGCTGCTGGTGCTGGAAGACAACCCGTACGGCCTGCTGCGCTACGAGGGTGAGCCGCTTGCTCCCCTGTACGCGCTCGACGGCGGCGAGTACGTCATGTATCTCGGCACCTTCTCGAAGATCCTGTCGCCCGGCATCCGGCTCGGATGGGTCACCGCCCCCGGGCCCGTGCTCTCGAAGATCAAGCTCGGCAAGCAGGCCGCGGACCTGTGCAGCTCGTCCCTCGCGCAGCAGTTCGTCGAGATCTATTTCGAGGAGGGACGCTGGCGCCACTACGTGCAGGAGCTGTGCGGCGTCTACCGCCAGCGCCGCGATGCGATGCTCGACGCGCTGGCGGAGTTCTTTCCCCGCGAGGCGGAGTGGACGCAGCCGAGTGGCGGCCTCTTCATCTGGGCCACGCTGCCCGACTTCATCGACACCGGCGACCTGCTTGCCAAGGCATTGAGGGAGGAGCGTGTCGCGTTCGTCCCCGGTTCGGCGGCGTACGTCGACGGTCGCGGTGGCAGCTCGATGCGGCTCAACTTCTCCGGCGCCGACGTCGACGGAATCGTCGAGGGCATCCGCCGGATCGGGAAGGTCGTGAACGAGCAGATTGCCCTGTTCTCGACGTTCGCCGGGCCCGAACGCAGGGGCGGAGACGACCGCAGGGATCCCGCGCCCCCCACCGCGCCCGCGGACGCTGCGCCCCTTGCCGACGTCGTCGAGCTTCCCCGGCGCGGCGGGGAACGGCGCGCCCAAGGCTCATGACCGCACGGCGTGTCGCGCTTCTGCGGGGCGGCCCGTCACTCGAGCGCCAGGTCTCACTGCGGTCGGCGGCGCGCGTCGAGGACGCACTCGAACGGCTCGGCATCGACTTCGTGTCGATCGACGTGGGCCCTACGCTGGTCGACGACCTGCGCGCGAGCGAGGCCGACGTCGCCTTCGTCGCGCTGCACGGCCGGGGCGGCGAGGACGGCACGGTGCAGGAGCTGCTGGAGATCGTCGGCATGCCCTACACGGGCTCGGGCGTGCTCGGCTGCATGCGCTGCATGGACAAGGTGCTGACGAAGCACATGCTGCTGGAAGAGGGGCTGCCGACACCGGATTTCTTCGCCTTCAGCGAAATCGCGTTCAAGGAGCTCGGCGCAGGCGAGGCGCTGCCCGCCATCGAGGAGCGCCTCGGCTTTCCGGTGGTGGTCAAGCCCGCGGCGCAGGGCTCAGCGCTCGGCATCAAGTTCGCGCGATCGGCAGACGACGTCCCCGAGGCGCTGATCGCGGCGTTCAGCTACGACGACCGTGTTCTGCTCGAGCGCCACGTCGAGGGACGTGAGCTGGCTGTCTCCCTGCTCGAGGACGAGAGTGGCGTACGGGCATTGCCCGTGGTCGAGGCGAAGCCCGAGCAGGAGTACTTCTATGACTTCGAGGCGCGCTACGAGATCGGCAAGACCGAGTTCCTATGCCCCGCCGAGCTCCCCGACGACGTTGCCGCCCGAGCACATGACCTCGCGATCTCCGTCTTCCGGCTGCTCGGGTGCTACGGCTTCGCGCGCGTGGACATGATCCTGAGCGAAACCGACGAGCTCCAGGTGCTCGAGGCCCAGGCGATCCCAGGTCTCACGGACACGAGCCTGCTGCCGCAGGCCGCGGAAGCGGCCGGCATTCGTTTCGAGCAGCTCGTCGAGAAGATGCTGCAACAGGCGCTGGCAAGAAACGCCGCCCCGGCGCCCGCCCACTAACCCGAGCCCGCGGCGAAGTCCTCCGGCGTCACCTCGTCGAGGAACTCCTTGAACTTGTCGACGACCTCCTCGGTGTCCTCCGCCTCCTGCTCGAACTCGATCGCGCTCTCCTGGATCACGTCCTCGGCGGCGAAGATCGGGGCCGAGGTGCGAACCGCCACCGCGAGCGCATCGGAGGGACGGGAGTCGATCTCGATCTCCTGGCCGTTCACCCTGAGCGTGATCGACGCGTAGAAGGTGTTCTCCTTCAACTCGGTCACGGAGACACGGGTGCACTGAGCATCCAGCTCGCTGATCATCTCGCTGATCAGGTCGTGGGTCATCGGCCGCGGCGTGGTCGCGCCCTGCAGCTTCATCAGGATCGCCGCCGCTTCCGGGTGCCCGATCCAGATCGGCAGGAACTTGTTGCCGTCGATCGTCTTCAGCAGCACGATCGGCTGCTTGCCGACCATGTCGAAGCTCACTCCATAGATGACCATCTCCTGCACGTTCGGTCACTCCTGACCCTCGCGGCGGCTGGGTCGCCCATTATAGGAACGAGTTCCGCGAACGCTCCCCGGCAACGCCGCAGGCGGAGCGTGCCTCGGAGATCACCTGCTCCGGGGCGCGAGGGGCACCACGGCGGGGATCCGACAACAACCCTCGAAAGTTCTCTGCCAACTCAGGAGCCCCGATGCCCGTCAGTTCGGCCACCTCGTCCACCGGAACACCGGCGTTGAGGAGAAGTCCGCAGAAGACATCGCGGAGGTGGCCGGGCGCCGTGCTCTCGATACCCGCGGTGCTGGCCAGCGGCGGATAGACGTGGTCGCGCCACTCCCGCAGGTCGACGTCCCACGGCTTGCTCTGGGTGGCGACGACTGACCCATGCTCGACGCCTCCCGACTCCTTGCGCCAGGCCTCGAGGTCGTCGGCCAGCGGCCCCCACAACGGTATCTGCCGCGAACGCATTCCCGCGGCGCGCATACGGGGCAACGGCTCGACCCGGATCGCGCCGTCTGCGATCGCCGACCACTTCAGGCGCATCGCTTCGGCAGGACGGAGTCCCGCATACGCGATCAACCCGACGAGCACCACATCACGCATGCGACCCTCCCGCACGAGCCGTGCCCGCATCGACTCGACCGCAGTCGCGGACGGCACGGTGGGCCACATCCAGTACAGGAGCGGAGCGCGAATGCGGCCGTATTCGCGCTTGTGACTTTCTCGCTCGCGCATCGTGCGTCCCTTCGCGTCGTCGGGAACGGCGATCAGGAAACGCTCGGCGATCAGGCTCACGACGATGTCGGGGCGCGTTACCTCCACGACCGCAGGATCGAGCGTCGGCGCGTGTACCAACACGAGTCGCCGCCAGCACTCCGACAGGTAGGCAGCCAGGAAATAGGCATACGAGTCGCCCAGCAGCAGACATGTCGTCGGCGGGGCAGCTTCGCAAGTCGTGGTGGCCAGGGCACCGGTCCCCTCGACACAGTTGTCGTAGACCAAGCGCGCGGCGCGGTTGCGCATGCGGGCAATTCCCTGCAGCTCCGAGCGCGGGGGATCGAACTTCTCGCCGAGGTCTCCGTGCACCGGGACGTCGACGAAGAGAACGTCGTGCTCGTCCAGGTTGCGCGTCGGGACCAGCGGCCGCGCGTCCTCCATCAACCGCATGTACGCGAGGAACGCCCCGTAATCGGTCCAGTGGCTGTCGACCACCGAGCAGACCTGGTGGTCCGCCTTCGCGGCGACGAGCTCGTCCAGGGGATAGATGATCCTCACCGGCGAACCGCTGCGTTCGAGATGTGCGATCAGCTGGTGCACGGGCCGCTCGGCCGCGCTCTCGACGTCCTCGGGAAGCTTCTCCGGATACACGGAGTGATTGTTCGGCGCGACCATCACCAGATGCGCGCAGCCGCGGCGGGCGAGCACCTCGGTGCGGCGCTCGAGGCTTTGGCGCCATCCCTCGAGCTGCGCTTCGTCGAGTCTCAGCCGGCCGGAGTGCTGCTCGAGCACCCGGTTGTTGTCGTCGGCCATGAACAGGTAGCCGTCACGACCTTCGACGACCTTCGCATCGAACACGATGCGCGCACCAGACCGCTCGTCTGCAACCCACCTCGGCGAGGGCACCTGCAGCTCATCTTCATCCCCCACGAATCGATCGTAGCGGCCTGACGTACGCTCTGGCATGTGGACCGGCCCGGGAATCCGACCGAAACGATTCTCTCCAATGGCATGCCACTGGTCGAGATGCCGATGGCCGGCCGGCTCGCCACGACGATCGCGATTGCGTTCCCGGCCGGAGCGCGTCACGAGACCGCAGACGAGGTCGGCGTCGCCCACTTGCTCGAACACATGGTGTTCAAGGGATCTCAGAACCATCCCACCGCCACCGAGCTGAACAGAGCCGCTGAGCGTCTGGGCACCGAGCTCGACGCAACCGCTTCACACGACTACTCGGAATTCGCGTCCGTTGTCCGGGCCGAGTCGGCGCTGGCGACGATCGACCTGCTGACCGACGTATGCGGGCGTGCGCTGCTCGATGAAGCGCATCTCGAACTTGAGCGTGCGGTGATCCTGCGGGAGATTGCCGATGCTGACGAGGACCCCGGCTCGCGCGCCGACGACCGGCTGACGGCGGCGCTCTTCGAGGGTCACCGGCTCGCCGCGGGCACGGCCGGAAAGGCGGCCGACGTCGAGCGCCTCACTCACGATCATGTCCTCTCATTTCGTGAGCGCCAGTGGAGCCCCGCGGGCGCGCTCGTGGCGATCGCCGGCAACCTCGAGCATCTCGATCGGAACGCGCTCGAGGAGCTTCTGCTGCGAATCCCGGTGCGACCCGCGGCCCCGGCGCCGCCGCCGATCGGGCCCTTCCAGCGGCGGGTCGACATCGAGGAGCGCGACAGCGACATCGTTCACCTGCGCCTTGCCTACGCCGTGCCGGAAGTGGACCTCAGCCGCGCTCGCGATCGAGCGATCGCCGAGGTGTACTCAGACCTGCTCGGCGGTCCGATGGGATCGCGCTTGTACGAGGAGCTTCGCGAGCAGCGCGGGCTGTGTTACTGGATCGACGGTGGAGTGTGGGGCTACAAGGACAACGTGTCGTTTCTGTCGGTCAGCTGCAGCGTTCGGTCACCAGACCTCACCGAGATCTACCAGGGCATCGAGGCCATCATCACGGACCTCCGCGTGCACGGACCGTCCGACGAAGAATCAGCCAGAGCCCGCTCGTATGCCGGCGGCTCCGCGGCACTGGCTTTCGAATCGACGCGGGCGCGGGCGGATCACGCGATCGAGCTGATCATGGAGTACGGCGACCACGACGTCGATCCGATGCTGCACCTGGCAGCACTCGAGTCGGTGACGCGCGCGGACCTCGCGGAGCTCGCCGGACACGTCGAGCCCGGCCCGTGTGTCGGGTGCGTCGGCCCGGTCACGGCCGACGCCTTTGCATGAAACCCCCTCGCTTGAGGAAGCCTTTAGTGAGCGTCGAGCGTCTTCAAACCGCTCGTGCCCGTCGCGTGGTTGAGGTCGCGGTACACGCGTGCCCGGTAGACCCCGTCGCGGCTGACCCGCATCCGGCGGCTGAAGCTCGAGCCTTCCTCGCCAGCGTCTCGCAGCAACGTGCCCGCGACCGTGGTCCAAGAGCCTGTTGACGTCTGGCGCTGGAGACGGACGGTGCGCCCGTCGTGCTGTGGGGCAGCCGTGCCGTAGAAGCGCACGAGCTGGCCGGTCCTGGGAGTGCGGTCGCTCACGCGGAGCACCACCTTGATACGCACCAGCACGTCGACGTCGCCACTGGCCAGCGCCGGCGCGGCGCTCGTCACGCGATAGCGCGTGTTCTGCGCCGGACGAATGCCGGTGAACGAGTAGTCGCCGTTGTCGGCGGTGGGTTTCGTCCCCGCGGTCTCGAACGCGTCCGTGAACGGATACGGATTCTGCTGCAGGGTGACGGTGATCGGATCCTTCGGGCCCTTCAACTTGCCCGAGATCGTCGTGGCCTGGCCGAACGTGATTGTGGTCGGATTTGCTGAGATCGACAGGTCCGAGTTACCGGCGGGCGGAGCAGAAGACGCTTGCGCGGCGAGTGCCGCAAACACTGGAACAACAATGGCTGTCAAGAGAACAATTCTCTTCATGTGGATACCTCCTGCACCTGAAACGCAACAGCACGCCAATAGCAAGGAGCTATCGCGACAACATCCGTTGAGGGTGTCAGCTGTCAGCGCCTCGGTCGGACCTGCCGCACTCGCACAGGATGCGGGTTCCTGAAGTGGGCGATCCTGGACTCGAACCAGGGACCTCCTCCTTATCAGAGAGGCGCTCTGACCGACTGAGCTAATCGCCCGTTGTGACCAACGCGGGCGATTCTAGCTAAGGCCGATTGCCCCTCAGGCAGCCCTGCGGGCGGCGATGCGGCGCGCGAGCTCGCTCAGCTCCGCAATGTCGTCGAACGGGATCTCCACGGTGCCGCCGCGCCGCGACAGACGCACGTGCACCTCGCACCCGAGCAGTCCGGCAAGCGTTTCCTCGGCCTCGCGCGTGGCCGCCAATGCGTCAGCGCTCTGGAGTTTCGCGGCGCGCTTGGAAGCGGGGCGCGCGGCACCGCCGCGGGCGAGGTCCTCCGTCTGGCGCACCGAGAGCCCGCGGTCACGCGCGTCGCGTGCAACTCGGCGGCGTACGTGATGGTCGGGCGCCTGAAGCACTGCGCGACCGTGTCCTTCGGAGAGCGTGCCTGCCTCGAGCATCGCCAGCACTTCGTCCGGAAGCTCGAGCAGTCGCACGAGGTTCGAGATCGCCACGCGACTCTTGCCGACGCGGCGGCCGACCTCCTCCTTCGTCAAACCGAACTCGTCGACCAGCGCGGCGCATGCGCGCGCGGACTCGACCGGGTTGAGGTCCTGGCGCGCCATGTTCTCGATCATCGCCAGCTCGAGTCGCTCCCCATCGGCTGCACTGCGCACGACGGCGGGAATGCGTTCGATGCCGGCGAGACGAGCGGCGCGCCAGCGACGTTCGCCGGCGACGAGCTCGTACCGGCCGCCGGGCAGGGGACGGACCAGGATCGGCTGGAGCACACCGTGCTCGCGCAGCGAGTCGGCGAGTGCGCGCAGGTCCTGCTCGTCGAACGACTTGCGCGGCTGGCTCGGGTTCGGCGCGATCCGATCGAGCGGGATGCGGTGCAGCGACTCGTCGTCAGCGGCGGTGGTCGGAAGGATCGCCGCCAGCCCGCGGCCGATGCCGCGCTCAACCACGGCTGACGACCTCCTTCGCCAGTTCGAAGTAGGCGTCGGTGCCGGCGCAGTGTGGATCGTGGTGGATCACGGGCCGGCCATAGCTCGGCGCTTCGCTGATGCGCACGTTGCGCGGTATCACGGTGCGCAGGACGAGCCCGTCAAAGTGGCGGCGCAACTCCTGCTCGACGTCCTGCGCCAGCTTTGTGCGGCTGTCGTACATGGTCAGCAGCATCCCCGCGACCTCGAGCGTGGGATTCAGCTCGCGCTGGATCAACCCAAGTGTGTCGAGGAACTGTGCGAGACCCTCGAGCGCGAGGTACTCCGCCTGGACGGGGACCAGCACCCGATCGGCGGCGACCAGCGCGTTGACGGACAGCGGGCCGAGCGAGGGCGGGCAATCCAGGACGATGTGGTCGAAGGAGTCCCTGACCGGCGTGAGGCACTCGCGCAACCGCTGCTCTGACGAGTCCAGGCGCGGCAGCTCGACCGTCGCGCCCGCGAGATCCGGGGTGGAGGTGACCACCCGCAGCCGGTCGATGGACGACGCCACGGCGGCGTCCTCGATCGGGGTGCCGTCGAGGAGACAGGAATAGGTGTTGGGCTCGTGGTCCTTCGGCAGGCCAAGCGCAACCGTGGCATTGCACTGCGGGTCGAGGTCGACGAGCAACGTCCTGCACCCCGCCTCGGCCACGCAAGCCGCGAGGTTGACGGCGGTCGTGGTCTTCCCCACGCCGCCCTTCTGATTTGCCACCGCATATACAGTCGCCATTGGCAGGGGCCGACGATACAGGCGGCCGCGGTCAGCTACGCGGTAGCGCAGTTACGCGGTTACGCAGTTCGCCGGTTGTTTAGTTCGGGGCCGAACCGGTTGTTCCTGCTCGCTCCGAAAAAGTTCGGGGGCGAACGTTCTAGCCCAGCGGATGCTTGCGGGCCACCCCCGCCCGGCGTGGGTATCGCGCCGGTGTCGGGCTCACCTTCTCGTAGAGGTGGAGGTTGTGGGAGCGGCTGCCCGCATAGGGAACCACACGCTCGACGGCCACCGGGCGCAGGCCAAGCTCCGCGGCGGCGGAGCTGGCCGACTGCTCCTCTTGCTCATCGCGCTCGCCCTTCCAGGCGATCAGCGTGCCCCCTGTCAACAACAAAGGAGCGGCGTATTCGGTGAGCGTTGCCAGCGGAGCCACGGCGCGGGCCAAGACGACTCCGTAGCGCTCTCGTCCTTCCTCGCGCGCCCATTCCTCGGCCCGGGCGTTGGCGACGGCAACGTTGCCCAGATCCAGGGCACGGGCCGCCTCTTCTAGAAACTCGCACTTGCGGCGCCCGGATTCGACGAGGTCCATCTGGATTCCCGGCCGGGCGATCGCGATCGGCAAGCCGGGAAAACCGGCACCGCTGCCGATGTCCGCGGCCCGCGCCGGGGCTGCCAGTCGTTCCAGGAGCGGGAGCGCCGAGAGGCTGTCCGCGATGTGCACGTCCACGGCGGCTGCCGGCGAGCGCACCGAGGTAGCGGCGCGGGGGTCATCGCGGACGAGGAGAAGCAGCTCTTCGAGCTTGCGCGTGGCGTCCGGTTCGAGCGACCACTGCGCAGCGACCGCCTCGAGGCCCCCGCGTTTCACGTTTTACGCAGGGCGCGAGCGCAGCGGGGTGATGACGATCCGCCGGAAGGGCTCGTCGCCTTCCGAATGCGTGTCCACCTCGACGTGATCCTTCAGATAGTTGTGGACCACCTTGCGCTCCTGGGAGCCCATCGCGTCGAGCTCGATGGCGCGCCCGTATCGCAGTGCGTCCGCGACGCCGCGATCGGCCTGGCGCCGCAGCGTCCCCTCCCGGCGCTCCCGGTAACCGGCGGCATCGACCACCACGGGCACGCGGTCCTCGCTGCCCCGGAACGCGGCCTGTCCACAGACAGACTGCAGCGCGTCCAGTGTCTGGCCGTGCTTGCCGATCAGCAAGCCGAGCTCGGGCCCGCTCACCTCCGCCCAGATCTCGCCGTCCCGCTCCGAGACGTCGACGCTCGCGCGCAGGCCGAGCGACGTCACGACCCGCTTCAGGATCTCCCTGACCCGCTCCGCGGGCTCGTCGGGCCACTCGAAGTCACGCTCCGCCGCCCGCCAGCGCTCCAGATCGGCGGTTGCGATCACACGGGTCAGCGGATCGCCGTCCTCGGCGGCCTCCTCGAACACCTCGAAGCTGACGTGGTCGATCGAGATGCCCGGATAGCTGCGCTCGAGGTCCTTCATGGCGGCCCACTTCGCCGCGCCCGCGCTCGTCGCCTCGGCCTCAGCCCGCCCCGCGCTTGGATCGTGCGAGTCGTCGGCCAAGATCTACCTCAGCGCCGCCGGCGCTTCTTCCTGCGGGGAGGAGGAGGCGGGGGCCTTCGTGGGGCTGCTGCCGCGCCCCCGCCGCCCCCGTCCACGAGGGCGGCGGCGGGTTGTGGAGCCCCCGCCACGCCTGCGACGGGCACGGGTGGCGGCGCCAGCTTGCGCACCACGATCGCCTGCCCCAGAGTCCAGAAGTTCGTCGTGATCCAGTACACGAGCAGGCCGGCCGGGAAGCTCGGGACCAGGGCCGCGAACACCAGCGGCAGCAGCAGCATGATGCGCTGCTGCGTCTTGTCTGCGGTGACGGACATCACCATCGTCGAAGCCATCTGCGACCCGATGAACAGGACCATCAACACGATCAGCGTCCCGCCCGTCGCCTTCTCCGTGATGTCGCTGATGATCAGGAAGTTCTCGCCTCCGCTGGCGCGCACCTGGTCCTTGAACTCATCCCCGTTGAGCAGGAAGAACAGGGCCATGAAGACCGGGAGTTGCAGCAACAGCGGGAGGCAGGAGGCGAACGGATTGACCTTGTTCTCCTGGTAGAACTTCATCATCTCCTGCTGCATGCGCTGCTTGTCTTCCTTGAACTTCTCCTGGATCAGCTTGACCTGCGGCTGAAGCACGCGCAGCGCGTTCATCGATTTGATCTGCTTGATCGTCAGCGGGATCATCAGCAACCGCACGATCACGGTGAGTCCCACGATGGACCAGCCCCAGCTCAGGCCGACGTCGTCGTGCAGCGTCACGATCAGCCAGTCGGCCGCATCGATCAGGGGCTGGAAGATGTTCGCGAGTACGAAAGTCATCTGAACAGGCGCCGCGCGCTCACCGGGTCGTACCCCCCGTGGCTGAACGGGTTGCAGCGCAGCAGCCGCCATACCGCCACAACGACACCGCGCAGCGGGCCGAGCTCGCGGATCGCCTGTGCCGCATAGGCCGAGCACGTCGGCTCGTACTTGCAGCGGCGCGGCAGCGCGCGTGAGATCGTGCGCTGATAGAGCCGGATCGGCGCCGTCAGAGCACGGGTTGCGATTCCGGGCGCCATCAGACGCTCCGCTCCACGGGCTCGGCCGAGAGCCGCTCAAGCAGCTCGGCCAGCTCGGTCCGCACACCGTCGAGGCCGCCCTGCTCCGCCGTCTCGGCAGCGCCGCTGCGCGCCACGATCACGAAGTCGTGTCCTTCGGGTAGGCTCGTCGAGGGCCCAGAAGGCCTCGCGCAACAGACGCTTCACGCGGTTGCGATCGACGGCGCCCCCGACTCGCCGGCCGACCGACACACCGAGCCGGACTTCGTTGCGCACCTCTTCCGAGTCCTCGCGCTCGTCACCATCGGCCGCGGCAGACGGGAATGCGTACAGCACGAACGAGCGTGTCGCGGCGGAGCGGCCCCGGCGGTAAACCCGGTCGAAGTCGCCACTGCGCGTCAGCCGTGGACGCCTGTGCCGCATGCCGCCCCGGCGCTCGTTCATGGCATCCGGCTCCGCCTCAGACCGTCAGGCGCGAACGGCCCTTTTTGCGCCGGCGCTTGATCGTGAGGCGGCCGGCACGCGTCCGCATCCGCGCGCGAAAGCCGTGCGTGCGGGCGCGCTTGCGCTTCTTCGGTTGGTACGTGCGCTTCATCGAATAAGGACGGAACCGTGGTCACGATGCGGCCGGGCGCTCAGTATAGGGCCTGTCTCGGGGCCCGCTTTCCGGGCCTCGTGGGAAGCCGCTCTCGACGCCGCGGGAATCTTTTGGGCGCGTATTGCGACATGGCCGCCGGGGCCCCGTGGAGCCGTCGAGGAAGCTGCTTTTCACGGCGCTAAGATCGCCGCTCCGCGGGGGAGGATTCGCCGCCGTTCAGCCGTTTTCCCGCACCGCGCGAGACACCTTTCGAGAGCCTTGGCGAGGACCGTGGAAGATCAGGTCGAGGAGATATGGCGCCACGTCGATGACACGCTGCGCGGAGCGCTTCCGCCGGACGTGTATCGAACCTGGATCGAACCCCTCGCGCCCGTCGGTGTGCAGGGCGGCGTCCTCTACCTCAGGGCGCCGGCCAGCGCACGCGAGTGGGTGCAGCGGCGGTTCGGGGACTTGCTCGCCGGGGCACTCGCCGTGCATCCGGCGATCAACCGGATCGAGCTGACCACCGGCGACGGACCTCCTCCTCCGGCCGGCGGACACCTCGCACTGAAGCCCGGCTACACCTTTGAGGCCTTCGTCATCGGCGCTGCCAACCGCTTCGCGCATGCCGCGTCGCTGGCAGTCGCCGAGCTGCCCGGCCAGGTCTACAACCCGTTGTTCGTCTGCGGTCCTCCGGGAATCGGGAAGACCCACCTGCTCCAGGCCATCGGCAACTACGTCTCGCTCTGCGTGAGTGGCCTGACCGTTCGCTACGCGAATGCCGAGACCTTCACCAGCCAGTTTCTCGCCGCTCTCCAGCACAACCAGACCCCGTCGTTCAAGCAGCGCTACCGCTCGGCTGACGTGTTGCTGCTCGACGACGTCCAGTTTCTCGAGAGCAAGGAGCGCACGTCGGAAGAGTTCCTCTACACGATCGAGGCAGCTCTGACCGCCGGCGCGCAGGTGGTCCTCGCCGCCGATCGCCCGCCGTCCGAGATGCCGCTGCTCCATGCTCCGTTGAAAGGTCGCTTCGAAGGCGGGCTGCTGGTCGAGCTGGCGCCCCCGGACCAGGCCACACGCCTGGCGATTCTGCGCAGGCAGGCTGGAGCCGAGGCCGACGAGCTGTCCGTCAGCGGGGTGCTCGAGCTGCTCTCGCGCCGGATCGAAGGCAGTGTCCGTGCGCTCGAGAGCGCACTGGTCCGGGCGCGGGCCTATGCGTCGCTGACGCAGCAGCCCCTCACCCTCGAGCTTGCCGAGCACGTGGTCGCGGCGATCGCACCCGGCGCACCCGGCGAAACACCCACACCCCTGTCGATCGAGCACATCCAGGACCGGACCTCACAGGCCTTGCAACTCGACTCTGACACCCTCACCTCGGCCAGGCGCAGCCGTCAGGTTGTCTATGCTCGCCAGGTCGCCATGTACCTCTGCCGCGAGCTGACCGACCACTCCCTGCCTGCGATTGCACGGCGTTTCGGAGGCCGCGACCACACCACCGTCCTCCACGCCCACAGGAAGGTCCAGCGCCAGTTGCTCATCGATCAACCCACAAGGGAACTTGTGGACGAGCTCGTTCGTGACCTCAAGGACTCCTGAGCAGGTGCCGAGCGCGCCAACCACACAGCAGGCCACAGGCAGCGACACAGGCAATAACGTCCCTCTTTCCGGCCCCCACGGCCACGAGACAGAGAACCCACACCCTCTAACTACTTCCATATCAATGAGGATGTCTGCATGAAGTTGTCAGTCGAAAGGCAACCCTTCCATTCAGAGCTGCAGCTCGTGACCCGGGCAGCCGCCACACGCTCGGCGATCCCTGCGCTCGGGGGAGTGATGCTCAAGGCCACCGAAGAAGGCCTCGAGCTGTCCGCCACCGACACCGAGATCGCGTTGCAGTCCACCATGCCGGCCGACGTCGACCAAGAGGGCACACTGCTCCTGCCGGCACGGTTGCTGCTCGACATCGTGCGGGTCGCCGACGGCGATCGCGTCTCCATCGACGCGGCCTCCGATCAAGGAGCGGTCAAGGTGACGTCACAGCGCGCTTCGTTTGCGGTGCGAACACTCCCCGCCTCCGACTTCCCAAAGCTTCCGGCCGCGGATGCAGACACGGCGGTGAAGCTCGATGCCACGGCACTCGCGGCCACCATCGACCGGGTGGCCAAGGCGGCCTCGCGTGACGAGACGCGGCCTGTGCTGACGGGGATACTCGTCTCGCTCGAGAACGGCACGCTGCGGATGGTGGCGACCGACTCCTACCGGCTGAGCGTCAAGGAGGCGGCCGTGCCCGGCATGAATGGGAGCGCTTTCGAGGCGAACGTGCCGGCCCGCGCGCTCCAGGAGCTCGGCCGCGTCGTCGCCGAGACACAGCCCGAGACGGTCTCGATCATCACGACCGACAACCAGGTCGTGTTCGAGTCCGGCCGAGTGACGCTGTCGTCGCGTCTGATCGATGGTCAATTCCCGAACTATCGTCAGCTGCTGCCCGAGTCATACGAGCACGATGTCGTGATCGCCAAGTCCGAGCTGCTCGGCGTGGTGCGCAGGGTGAGCCTCATGGCCCAGCGCAACGCGCCGCTGCGCCTGCGCTTCGAGCAGGGGGCCGTGACCCTCTCCGCCCAGACCCCGGACGTCGGAGAGGCCTCGGAGTCGGTTCCCGTGAACTATCAAGGGGACGAGCTCGAGATCGGCTTCAACCCGCAGTTTCTCCAGGACGGCCTGGAGAGCGTCGGTGCCGATGAGGTGCGCCTGCGCCTGATCAGCGCTCTGCGGCCCGGCCTGATCGAGCCGGCGGGGGAGGGTGAGGACGACCAGTTCCTCTACCTGATCATGCCGGTGCGCCTCAACGTGTAGAGCTTCAATGCACGTCTCACGTCTCGAGGTCCGCGACTTTCGCAGCCACGAGCGCGCCGAGCTCGAGCTGACCGAGGGCATCACGGTGCTGGAAGGCCCCGTCGGCGCCGGCAAGACCAACTTCATGGAGGCCGTGCACGTCGGGTGCACCGGACGCTCCTTCCGCACGTCGAACGAACGTGAGCTGATCCGCTTCGGCATGCGCACTGCGAGGGTGTCCCTGCGGATCTCGGCAGGCGGCGAGCACACGACCGAGGTGGTGCTCCAGTCGCGGGGCCCGAAGTCGGTGAAACGCGACGGCACGCGCGTCACGCATCCCCAGGCAGGCGACCCGCCGTTCTTCGTGTGCGTGTTCGCACCCGACCACCTCGAGCTGGTGAAAGGCCCGGGCGGGCATCGCCGCGCGCGCCTCGACGACCTCACGGCGACACTGTGGCCCGCGCGCCGGGGAACTCGTGCCTCGTATGCGAAGGCACTCGCGCAGCGAAACGCCCTGCTCGGCAGGGTCCGGGCACGCGCGGCTGGGCCTGACTCCCTGCACGTATGGGACCGCGAGCTGGCCCGGCACGGTATCGAGCTGATGGACCATCGGCGCGAGTTGATCGACGCGCTGGCGGAGCCCTTCGCGCGCCGCGCCGGCGAGCTGGGCCTGCCGGTCCCGGCGGCGCTCGACTATCGCCCGCGCAGCGCGGCTCGATCGGCCGGGGAGCTCGAGCAGGAGCTCCGCGAGCGCCTCGACGCCGACCTCGAGCGGGGCTTCACGATGCACGGCCCTCACCGTGACGACCTCCTGCTGCGCGCATGTTCGCGGGACCTGCGCCGCTATGGATCGCAGGGCCAGCAGCGCCTCGGGCTGTTGGCGCTGCTGCTCGCCGAGCGCGATGCTCTGACGAGCATGCGCGCGACGCATCCGGTGATGTTGTTGGACGATGTGCTGAGCGAGCTCGATCCCGATCGCCGCGCGCGGCTGCTCTGGACGCTCGCAGGTCCCGGACAGACACTGATCTCGACCGCCGACGCGCGCACCGTTCCGGCTGACATCGAGGTTGCGCGTGTAGTCGTCCAGCCGCATGCGTCCGGTGAGGCGCAGGTTTCCTCGATCGCGTGAGCCGCCGGCCACGCCCGCTTGCCGAGGCGCTTCCCGGGCTCAAGGAGCGACTCGCGCCGCGCACCGTGCTGGCGGAGGTGCAGGAAGGGTGGGCGGCGGCGGCCGGTGCCGAGATCGCCCGGCATTCCGAGCCGTCCTCCGAGAAGGGCGGCGTGGTGACGGTGCGCTGCAGCTCCGGGGTCTGGGCGGCGGAGCTCTCGATGATGTCCCGGCAGTTGCTGGAGCGTCTCAACGAGGCTCGCGGGGCCGACCGGCAGGTGCACGAGATCCGTTTCGTCGTCGGTGGCTGAGCAGTCCTTTGCAGTCCGTCGCCGGCGGTACTCTGTAGGCCACGCCTGAGGATCCGATCGACGCGTGGTTTTCCGCATTCTAGAGGGAAATTTCGACAAATCGAGCGCCAGATTTGGCACCCTGACCTGCTAGAATTGGCTGCACCTTTTAGGCGCTCGTCACCGCGCGCACACCGCAGTCCACACAGGCGCGTGCGCACATCTTGAACGAGCGTTCATCAATGCGGCGGCCGCCGCCCCAGTAGGAAGGAACTTAGTGCCGAAAAACGGGCCGGATAAGGCCGCCAACGAGACTGGCGTCTCCCACATGCAGGAGACGACCGGATCGGCCAGCTACAAGGCCTCCGACATCACGGTGCTCGAGGGCCTCGAGGCGGTTCGCAAGCGGCCCGGCATGTACATCGGCTCGACGGGCGAGCGCGGACTGCATCACCTCGTCTACGAGGTCGTCGACAACTCCGTCGACGAGGCGCTCGCCGGGCACTGCGACTCGGTCGAGATCCACCTGCAACCCGACAACCGGGTGACGGTCACCGACAACGGCCGCGGCATCCCTGTCGACATGCACGAGAAGGAGCAGCGGCCGGCTGCCGAGGTCGTGCTGACCGTGCTGCACGCGGGCGGCAAGTTTGGCGATGGTGGGGGCTACAAGGTCTCGGGCGGGCTGCACGGCGTCGGCGTGTCGGTCGTGAACGCGCTCTCCGAGCATCTCGACCTGGTGATCAAGCGCGACGGCCACATTTGGACACAGGCCTACGAGCGCGGTGTGCCCCAGGGGCCGCTTGCAAAAGGTGAGCCCACCAAGGAGCACGGAACGACCATCACCTTTCTGCCGGACCTCGAGATCTTCGACGAGATCTCGTTCGACTTCGAGACACTCGCGCAGCGCATGCGGGAGACCGCCTTCCTGACCCGCGGGCTGCGCATCGAGATCGTCGACGAGCGCGGTTCGGGCGACCGCGCCGAGTTCCAGTACGAAGGCGGTATCCGCGACTTCGTCGCCTACCTCAACCAGAACAAGGACCCGATTCACAGCAAGATCGTGTACTTCGAGGGCAGCACCGACGACGGCCAGGGCGAGATCTCGATGCAGTGGAACTCCTCCTATCAGGAGTCCATCTTCAGCTTCGCGAACAACATCAACACGGCCGAGGGCGGCACGCACCTGTCGGGCTTCCGCTCGGCGCTCACGCGTACGCTGAACGACTACGCGCGCAAGAAGGGGTTGCTCAAGGAAAAGGACGATTCCCTGGCCGGCGAGGACGTGCGCGAGGGCCTCACCGCCATCGTGTCGGTGAAGCTGCACGACCCGCAGTTCGAGGGGCAGACGAAGGCCAAGCTCGGCAACCCGCACATCAAGGGCTTCGTCGAGTCGACCGTCAACCGCAAGCTGGGCGAGTTCCTCGAGGAGAACCCGGCCGAGGCGAACCAGATCATCGGCAAGGCGATCGCCGCATCACGTGCACGCGACGCGGCGCGCAAGGCGCGCGACCTGACGCGGCGCAAGTCGGCGCTCGAGAACTCGACGCTGCCGGGCAAGCTGGCGGACTGCTCCGTCAAGGACCCGGCGCTCGCCGAGCTGTTCATCGTCGAGGGTGACTCCGCCGGCGGCAGCGGCAAGCAGGCGCGCGATCGCAACACGCAGGCCGTGCTCCCGCTGCGCGGCAAGATCATCAACGTCGAGAAGAACCGCATCGACAAGGTGCTCTCGAACGAGGAGATCCAGTCGCTCGTGACGGCGATCGGCACCGGTATCCGCGAGGAGTACGACCCCGAGAACCTGCGCTACCACAAGGTGATCCTGATGACGGACGCTGACGTCGACGGTGCACACATCCGCACGCTGGTGCTGACGTTCCTCTTCCGCGAGATGCAGGGCCTGATCGATGCCGGCCACGTCTACATCGCAAAGCCGCCGCTGTACCGGATGAAGACCGGCAGCAAGGAGCAGTACATCGAGAAGGAGTCGGAGCTCGAGGAGATGTTGCTGCGCGACAAGCTCGACAACATCGAGATCTTCGATAGCGCCGGCAACGCGTTCAACCTCACGCAGCAACGGTGGCAGCGGCTGACCAGGCTGGTCAAGGAGTACGAGGGCTGGGCGTCGGCGCTGCGTGCCGAGCACGGCACCGACGTGATCACGTTCCTGGAGGAGTCGCAGATACTCGACCAAGCCCTGACGGACGTCGACAAGGTCGTCGCCGAGCTGAAGAAGAAGGCACCGGCGGGCGAGCCGTATGACACCGAGGTGCTCTCCCAGAACGGCGACGGGTCCATCCGGATCAAGGTCATCGAGCGCAAGAGCGGCCTCGCCACCACCCACGCCCTCGGCAGCGCGATCTTCGACTCACGCGAGTACCGGCAGCTGACCCGCGTGCACCAGGAGCTCCAGAACCTGGCCGGCACTCCGCCGTTCAAGCTGAAGCTCGGCGACGACACCGCTGACGCGCTGTCGTTCGAGGAGCTGCGCGCCAAGGTGCTGGGACTGGCAAAGCGCGGCGTGCGGCTGCAGCGTTTCAAGGGCCTCGGCGAGATGAACGCCGACCAGTTGCGCGTGACCACCATGGACCCAGAATCACGCACGCTGATGCAGGTAACGATCGACGACGCCTACGCCGCCGACGAACTGTTCTCAATGCTGATGGGCGACCAAGTTGAACCCAGGCGTGCCTTTATCGAAAAGCATGCGCGGGATGTTCAGTTTCTTGATGTCTGAAAGGAGTTCGCGCTACTGCGCTACCGCGTAACTGACTATGGCAACTCTTGACGCACTGACTGGCAACGTAGAACCTCGCGGGCTGCGGGAGGAGATGCGCTCCTCCTACATGGATTACGCGATGAGCGTGATCGTCGGCCGCGCGCTGCCGGATGTGCGCGACGGCCTGAAGCCGGTGCACCGCCGCGTGCTCTACGCGATGCACGAGGCCGGGCTTGCAGCCGACGCGCGCGTACCGCAAGTGCGCCCGTGTGGTCGGCGACGTGATGGGGAACTTCCACCCGCACGGCGACTCCGCGATCTACGACACGCTTGCGCGAATGGCGCAGGACTTCGCATTGCGCTACCCGCTCGTCGACGGCCAGGGCAACTTCGGCTCGATCGACGACGACCCTCCGGCGGCGATGCGGTACACCGAGGCGCGCCTCGCCCGTCTCGCGACCGAGATGCTGCGCGACATCGACGCGAACACGGTCGACTTCACGCCCAACTACGACGAGTCGCGGCAAGAGCCGCTGATCCTCCCCGCGCGCTTCCCCAACCTGCTCGTGAACGGCTCCGCCGGCATCGCGGTCGGTATGGCGACCAACATCCCGCCGCACAACCTGCGCGAGACGATCGACGCGGTCGTGGCCTACATCGACGACCCGGCGATCGAGGTCGCAGGGCTGATGCAGCACATCAAGGGCCCGGACTTCCCGACGGGCGGCTACATCGTCGGCCGCGAGGGAATCAAGGATGCCTACGAGACAGGCCGGGGCCGCGTCGTGATGCGCGGCCGCGCCCACGTCGAGCCGCTGCGCGGTGGCAAGGAGGCGATCATCGTCACCGAGCTGCCCTTCATGGTGAAGAAGGGCGGTGACGGCGGGGTGATCAAGAAGATCGCCAGCCTCGTGCACGACAAGAAGATCTCCGAGATCAGCGACCTGCGCGACGAGACCGACCGCTCGGGAATGCGGCTTGTGATCGAGCTGAAGCGCGACGCGATTCCGGAGGTCGTGCTCAACAAGCTCTACAAGCACACTTCCCTGCAGCAGACGTTCGGCGTCAACATGGTGGCGCTCGCAGACGGTGTGCCGCGCACGCTCGACCTGCGCGAGGTGATCCGTTACTACGTCCTCCACCAGAAGGAGGTCGTGACCCGGCGCACCAAGGACCAGCTGGAACGCGCCGAGCGCCGAGCGCACATCCTCGAGGGCCTCCTCATCGCGCTGTCCAACATCGACGCGGTGATCAAGCTGATCCGCTCCTCGCCCGACCCGGAGCAGGCGCGTGTGGGCCTCGTCGAGCAGTTCGAGCTCTCCCCCGAGCAGGCGCAGGCGATCCTCGACATGCGCCTCCAGCGCTTGACCGCGCTGGAGACCGACAAGATCAAGTCCGAGCACGCGGACCTGATGGAGCGCATCAAGGAGCTGCGCGCGATCCTCGGCGAGGAGGAGCGCCTGTACGGCCTGATCAAGGAGGAGCTGCTCGAGATCAGGGACATCTACGGCGACGAGCGCCGCAGCGAGATCATCGCCGCCGAGGGCGAGGTCGACCTCGAGGACATGATCGCCGAGGAGCAGATGGTGATCTCGATCACCCGCTCCGGATACATCAAGCGCCTGCCGCTCTCCACCTACCGCAAGCAGCACCGCGGTGGCGTGGGCGTGATCGGGATGGAGACCAAGGAGGACGACTACATCGAGCACCTGCGCATCTGCTCGACCCACGACTTCCTCTTGTTCTTCACCAACATGGGCAAGGTGTATCGCCTGAAGGTCTACGAGCTGCCCGAGGGTGCGCGCACCGCGAAGGGCCGCGCGCTGATCAACCTGCTGCCGCTGCGCGAGGGCGAGCGCGCCCGCGCCGTGATCCCCACGCGCGACTTCTCCGAGCACAAGTACGTCGTGTTCGGCACCCGCAAGGGGCTGATCAAGAAGACCGAGCTGACCGCCTACAACACGCCGATCCGCGCGGACGGCATCATCGCGATCAAGCTGCGTGACGGCGACTCGCTCGTCGACGTGCGCGGCACCAGCGGCGGTGACGACATCATCATGGTCTCGCGCTCGGGCTACGCGGCGCGCTTCAACGAGTCAAGGGTGCGGCCGATGGGCCGCGACACGAGCGGCGTGCGCGGCATGAACGTGGCCGAGAAGGACAACGCCGTGCTCGCGATGGATGTCGCCCGTGACGACACCGAGCTGTTCGTGGTCACCGAGAACGGTTTCGGCAAGCGCTCCCCGATCACCGAGTACCCGGTGAAGGGCCGTGGCACGAAGGGCGTCAAGACAATTCAGATGACCGAGCGCAAGGGTGCGCTGGCCGGCGCGCTGATCGTGCGGGAGCACCAGGAGCTGGTGTTCATCTCCCAGAGCGGCATGGTGCAGCGGACAAGCGTGCGCGGCATCTCGACGATGGGCCGCTCCACGCAGGGCGTGAAGGTGATGAACCTGCGCGGCGACGACACCGTCAGCGCCGTGGCCCTCGTACAGGAAAGCGACGCAGAAATCGGCGCCTCAGGCGGCGACGAGAACGGCGCATCACCGGAGCCAGAACTCACCGACGAGGTCGACACCGAGCCGGAGGGCAACGGAACTGCGTAACTGCGCTACCGCGTAACTAGCGCAAGTACTGCTTCCACGCCGTCGGCACCACAGGCGCCGCGACGCGGATGAAGATGGTCGGCCCCGGCGCGCGCGGCTTTCGCCGTGGGTGCATTCCGGTCTCGACGGTGGTGCGGTTGCCCTTGCGCCGGTTGCACGGCGCACAGGACGTGACGATGTTCTCCCAGTCGCTCGGGCCTCCCCGGCTGCGCGGGATCACGTGGTCGACGGTCAGGTGGGAGGTCGTGCCGCAGTACTGGCATGTCCAGGAGTCGCGTGCGAATACCGCGCGGCGAGTGATGCGCCGCCGGCGCTGGTCGCGTGGGATGCGCACGTAGGACACGAGGCGGATCACGACGGGGTGGGGCAGCGTGATGCTCTCGGCGCGCACTGCACGCTCGCTCCTCTCGACCAGCTCGGCCTTCTCCTTCAGCACGAGCACGACGGCTCGGCGAACCGTGCACACGTTGAGCGGTTCGTAGGAGGCGTTGAGCACCAGCACGCGACCTCCGTCCGACCGTCGCGGCGCACCCACGGATACAGCCACCGGCTCCCCGGCTGGCTCACTCTCCCTGTCGGTCTCCCGGCCTTGCCCTGCGGGCCCCGCCGGCGTGACTCTGGCGGTTGCGGCTTCCACTGCGGTGGCGAAAGTGTAACCGCACCCCGCCCCGCCAGATCAAGCACTCGGGTAACAGCCCAGCACACGCAGCGTCTCGACGGCCTTGCCGATCGCCTCCAAAGCCTCGACCACCGGCGGGTCGTCGGCACGTCCGGCGAGATCGGCAAAGAACACGTAACGGCCGAGGCCCTGCTTGCGTGGACGCGACTCGATCTTGCTGAGGTTGATGTTGCGGGCGGCAAACTCCTGCAGGACTTCGACGAGTGCGCCGGGGTGGTCGGACAGTCCCCAGAACACGATTGAAGTCTTGAACAAGGCGTCCGATCTGTAAGCAGATCGGACGGTTCGCGGCGGGACGACCTTTCCAGCCACACGAACCTCGTCTCGTTCTCGGGCGTGTCCTCGACCCTTTCGGCCAGGACTTCGCAGTCGTAGAGCTCGGCGGAGATGTGGTTGCCGAGCGCGGCCCAGGGTTGGTCGGACTCGGCCACGATCCGCACCGCGTCGGCGGTGCTCTGGGCGCCCATGACCTCGGCCTGGCTCAACCGCTTGCGCAGGAAGTTGGCGCACTGGGCGCTCGCCTGGGGGTGGGACAGCACCCGTTCGATGGACTCCAGCGGCAGCTGCGTTCGCGCGATCAGCGTGTGCGCGATCGGGTGCACGACTTCGCCGACGATCTGCACCTCGTCCGTCTCGAAGACCAGTGCGTCGAGGGTCGCGTTGACGGACCCCTCGAGCGAGTTCTCGATCGGCACCAGCGCACGGTCACAGCGCCCGTCGACGACCGCCATCACGCATTCGTAGATCGTCGGCAGAGGCACCGGCTCGATCCCGTCGTGCCCGGCAGACGCAAACAGCGCCTCCTCGGAGAAGGTGCCCTCGGGCCCGAGAAAGGCGACCTTCACAGAGCCACTAGCTGCGGGTCTCGGCGACCGCGGGCGCGCCGAGGGCGGTGCGGACCGCCTCGTCCTCCTCGG
Source organism: uncultured Solirubrobacterales bacterium (assembly GCA_963762195.1). GTDB lineage: Bacteria > Actinomycetota > Thermoleophilia > Solirubrobacterales > JBBDJG01 > DASRIA01. Next base: position 221,328 of record CAVXJX010000003.1, read on the forward strand.
GGGAGAGCTCGATCTCCGAGCGGCCGTCACGCACACCCTTGACGTACATGCGGGCCTGGTCCCGGTGCAGGATCGAGGACAGCACGACGCCCGTGCCGGTGTCGTCGAGCAATGCCATCGAGCTCGACTGCCGGCCGCTCATCTCGCCGTATGCGTCGTACCGGACCACCGCGGTCTTGCTGATGCTGCGCTGAATACGCGCCTCGTCCTTTTCGAGGCGCTCCTCGACGCGCTTGAAGGTCTCCTCGACCAGTCCCTGGAGCTGCGCAAAGCCGATCTCGATGTTCTCGGCGTGGGTGACGAGATCGCGCTCGCCGCTGGTGCCGAGCACCGTCGTCTGCGCTCCGCGGACGCGCCGCAGCTTGATCCAAAGGACCAGGACCAGGAGCAACGCGACCAGCGCAACGCCGCCTGCCACCAGCGCCGCAATGCCGGCATCCGTGGTGAGGTCATCGGGCACCGGCGAAGAATAGCCCGCCCATGGGACTGCGAACTGCGTAACCGCGCAACCGCGTAACTGGCGCTACTCCGCGGTAAATGCCACCTGGTACTGAATCCGGTTGTTCTCGCGTGTCCCCTCGCCCGGGACCGGGTCGACGGCCACAGTCACCGTGCTGACCGCCTCAGTGCTCGGCGACTCGGGGATCGGAATGCTCAGCGTCTCCGACTCGCCGGCTGCGATGCGCGGGATCGTCTGGTCGACGGTGATCCGGTCGCCGTTCGTGATCGAAACGGAGACGCCCAGGTCGGTTTCCTCCGACTCGCCCTGGTTCTGGATCGCGACGTCGAAGGTGAGCTGATCGCTCACGGGGACCCTGTTCACGCCGCTCTCGGTGAGCTCCACTCCCGCGGGTTCCACGGTCACTGTCTGGATCCCCGTGCCGTGGAGCCCCGGGGCAGCCGCCTGGCTGCCCTCGCCGGAGATGCGGCTGAGCCTGGTCTGCACGGTGTCTGGATCGAGCCAGCCCAGGTCCGGGAGGAACCGGTCGGTCGGAAAGCGCTCCTCGAGTCCCCGCTCGTCGTAGGCCGAGAGGAGTCGTGGAACGGTGCGCTGCAGATAGATGACGTCGCTTGCGAGGAGGGCCTGCATCTGCCCGGCGATCGCGTTGATCGCGTCGCTTGAGCCGCGCTGGTCGCCGAGCGCCTCGGGGAGCGCAGCCGCGATCCGCTCGATCGCATCGGCGCGGAACTGGAGCGCCTCCACGAGGTAGGCGTGCGCGCCGTCGAGTTCGTCGGGATGGTCGGTGTCGCGTGCGCGCTGGACGAGCTGCTCGGCGTCGGCGCGCTGGGCGTTGACCTGGGTCTGCACGTCGAGCGCGTCGGCCCGGCGCGGGCTCGAGAGCAGGTCGAAGAAGCTTTCCGAAGTGTCGTTGGAGCTGCGCACCAGCGCACGCACGTCCGACGCGTAGTCAGTGAACGCCCGGTCCTTGCGGTTGTCGAGGCAGCTGTTGAGGCCGATGACGAGCAGGATCACGAGCACGATGGCTCCCCCCAGCGCGATCGTGCGACGCACCATCAGCGTTTGGGAATCCATCGACCCGGGCCCTCTGGAGCCCCTCGGGGGCCGTTCGGCCCGCCTTCCTTGTGACGACGACAAGTTGCGCTCTCCTCAGTGCGCGAACGCCATTTAGCCTGCTTACGAGCGGAGAGTATGACGAGCGGAGCGGCCGATCGGTACCCGCGAGGGCTCGGCGGCAGGCCTCGTGCGGGGGGTGTGCCGGGGCGCGGGACGCGTTTCGTAGCATTGCCCCTCCCCCGAGCGACTCTGAAGGGCGTTTTACCGTGGGCATGCTGAGAACCGTGGAATCCAAGCTGGAAGGCCTGGTCGAGGGCGTATTCAACCGTGCCTTCAAGGCGCGGGTGCAGCCCGTGGAGCTGGCGCGCCGGCTGGCCAAGGAGATGGAGTCCTACAAGGCCGTGTCGGTCTCCCGGACCTACGTGCCGAACGAGTACATCGTCTTTCTCTCGCGCGAGGACCGCCGCCAGTTCGAGGGCTACGAGCCGGCCCTGCTCGAGGAGCTGGCTTCCCACCTGCTCGAGCACGCGGCGCGTGAGGGCCTCGCGTTGCTGACAAGGCCGAAGGTCTCGTTCGAGACCGACAAGCGCCTGCGGATGGGGGAGTTCGGAATCCAGGCCCGGCTGGTGAAGCCGCCGGAGTCGGCGCAGGACGAGGCTTCGCAGGGAGATCTCGGCCACACGATGGTGTACTCCGCGACGAAGGTGCGCCAGGCGATCGCAGAGCCCGTGGCCGAGCGGCCGGTGGCGCGTGCGCTGATCACGCTCGGCGGCAAGACGTTCGTGCTCGACAAACCGCGGGCGATCGTGGGTCGCAGCCGACGGTGCGACTTCGTGCTCGAGGACCCGAACGTGTCACGGCGGCACTTCGAGCTGCAGCAGCGTGGAGCGGACTGGTACGTCGTCGACCTCGAGTCGACGAACGGGATCGCCGTCAACGGCCGGCGCGTACCGAGTGCCAAGCTGGAGCCGGGCGACGAGATCGCGGCCGGGACATCGAGCATGCGCTTCGACGTCGACTGACAGATGTCCGATCCCCTCGAGGTCCTGCTCCAATTCGCCTTCCTCGGGGTGCTCTACCTGTTCCTGCTGTGGGTGGCACGCAGCGCGCTCCGCGACCTCGGGCGCCCCGCTGCCGATTCGTATCTCGGCGACGAGCGCGTGTCGAACGACGCGCGGCCGTATTCGGGGCGGCTGGTGGTCGAACGCGGCGCCGGGCTGTCGAGCGGCGCGGAGTACGGAGTCGGGCCGGGGCTCGGCATCGGACGCGCCGGCGCGAACGACATCTGCATCGAGGACACATTCGCGTCGAGCCGGCACGCGCGCCTCTACGACCGCGAGGGCGTGGTCTACATCGAGGACATGAACTCGACCAACGGCACCTACGTCAACGGCCGGCGGCTCGGCGCCCAGCAGGTGCTGAGACCGAGCGACCGGATCCGCATCGGCGACACCGAATTCCGGTTCGAGCAGTGAGAAACGAATTCCGACAATTTGTAAGCAAATTGCCGGGTGGGGCGAGGGTTCCTGCGCCGAGGGCTCGCCTTGCTGAGGATCGTCGACGAAGCTGCGCGGACGGATGCTGGCCGGCAGCGGCGGGCGAACGAGGATTCCTACTTCGCGCGCGCCCCGGCGTTCGCGATCGCGGACGGCATGGGGGGTGCGCAGGCCGGGGAGGTCGCATCCCAGATCGCGGCCGAGTCCTTCGAGCAGCGCACCGACGACGGCAACCCCGAGCAGCAGCTCGCCCGCGTGGCGACCGCGGCCAACCGGCGGATCTTCGAGCTGGGCGAGCAGGACTCGAGCCTGCGCGGCATGGGGACCACGCTGACCGGCGCGCTGGTCGCCGGCGAGGAGGTGACGATCGTCCACGTCGGCGACAGCCGCGCATACCTGATGCGCGACGGGGAGTTGCGCCAGCTGACCCGCGACCACTCGCTCGTCGAGGAGCTGCGCCGCCAGGGCCGGCTCACCAGCGAGGAGGCGGAGGAGCATCCCGCAGCGATCCGTCGTCACGCGCGCGCTCGGGCGTCGAGCCCGACGTGGAGCTCGACGTGCACACCCATCAGGCGCGCAGCGGGGACCTGTTCCTGCTGTGCAGCGACGGCCTCACCAGCATGGTCCGCCAGGACCGCATCCGCGAGATCGTCGCCGGGAGCGAGTCACTGCGCACGGCGGCCGATCGGCTGGTGGCGGAGGCGAACGAGATGGGCGGGCGCGACAACATCACCGTGGTTCTGTTTCGCCTGGGAGGAGAGGAGCCCGGCGCCGGCCCGGGAGTTGAGGAGACGGTCGTTGGCGCGCCGGCGGTGGAGGCGGATACCGATACGCATGAGGTTGACGCGGCGCCGCCTGCTGCCGCCGCCGAGTTCGGAGTTACGCAGTTACGCAGTTACGCAGGATTCGCCGCAAGCGTCGGCGGTTCACCTTCAAGCGCTTCGTTGCGCTGCTCGTGGTGTTGGCGGTTTTGGCTGGCCTGGTCGTTGGTGCGATTGCTGGGTTGCGGCAGGTTTACTTTGTTGGTCAGGACGATCGGGGGCTGGTGACGCTTTATCGGGGTGTGCCTTACGACCTGCCGTTCGGGATCGATCTGTACGACTCCGTCTACGTCAGCTCGACCCCCGCCCGTGCGCTGTCGCCGCAGCAGCGCCGGCGTGTGCTGGATCACCAGCTGCGCTCGCGTGAGGATGCCGCCGACATCGTGCGCAGGCTCGAGCGGGGCAACGAGTGACCGCTCGCAACCGGGAGCTGATGGGGCTGATCCCGGTCTCGATGCTCGTCACGGGCGGGTTCGCCGCGGTCTTCGCGGCACGCCAGGCGGAGGTCGGCAACGCGAGCCTCACTTACGGCGCGATCTTCCTCGGCCTTTGCCTCGCGGTCCACATGTTCATCCGCGCGACGCTGCCGCACGCCGATCCCTACCTGTTCCCGCTCTGCGCCCTGCTCGCCGCGATCGGTCTGGTGGTCGTCTATCGCATCGACGACACCCTCGCGCGCCAGCAGGCAGGGTGGTTCGTGGCGGGCATCTCCCTGTTCGCGCTCACGATCCTCGTGCTGCGCGACGTCCGCGTGCTCGAGCGGTACCGCTACATCATCGCCGCGGTCGGCATCGGTCTCCTGATGCTCCCGCGGCTGCCCGGGATCGGCGCGCAGGTGAACGGCGCCTACCTCGGTGTGGACATCGGGCCGCTGAGCTTTCAGCCGACGGAGTTCGCGAAGCTCTGCATCGTCGTCTTCCTCGCGAGCTACCTGAACGAGCGCGGGGAGGCGATGGTCGCGGCGTCCCGCCGGGTGTTGGGAGTCACGATCCCGCGGCTCAAGCACTTCGGTCCGCTGCTGGTCGTCTGGGGCGCGTCGATGTTCATGCTCGTCTTCATCCGCGACCTCGGGAGCTCGCTGATGTTCTTCGGAGCGTTCCTCGCGGTCCTCTACGTGGCTACCGGCCGCGCGTCGTTCGTCGTCGCGGGGCTCACGCTGTTCGTTGCCGGAGCGTGGTTCTTCGCCAGCACGGTCGAGCCACGTGCAGGAGCGCATCGACATCTGGCTCGACCCCTGGAAGGACTCCGACGGAGCGGGCTTCCAGATCGCCCAGTCGCTGTTCTCGCAAGCCGACGGCGGCCTGTTCGGCGAGGGCCTCGGGAACGCGTTGCTGAACCTGCCGGGCGGCGCCCAGATCCCGCCGGCGCCCGACACCGACCTGATCTACGCCGTGATCGCGAACGAGCTCGGTCTGTTCGGAGCTGCCGGAGTGGTGCTCGCGTACCTGCTCTTCGCGGAGCGCGGGTTCCGGGTGGCCGTGCTCTCGGAGGACGGTTTCTCGAAGCTCCTGGCAGCGGGACTCACGGCCGTGTTCGCGCTGCAGGCGTTCGTGATCGTGGGCGGCGTCACGCGGGTGATCCCGCTCACCGGCGTGACCCTGCCGTTCGTGAGCTACGGCGGCAGCTCGATCGTCGCGAACTTCGTGCTGCTCGCGCTGCTGTTGATGGTGTCCCAGCAGGCGCGTGCGCCGCGGGTGCGGCGCAGCCCGGTGGTGGAACGGTGAACGCGCGCATCCGCAACCTGTTCGGTCTGGTGACTTTGCTTTTCGCGCTGCTGATCGCCTTCACGACCTACTGGTCGGTGTTCGAGGCCGACGAGCTCGAGGCGAACCGGGCTAACAAGCGCCCGCTGCTCGAGGAGCAGCAGATCAGGCGCGGGTCTGATCCTCGCGCGCGACGGCCGGGTGCTGGCGCGCAACCGCGCGGTCGGGGAGTCACCGCGGTTCTACGAGCGCATCTACCCCGAGGGTGCCCTGTTCGGCCATCCCGTGGGTTACAGCTTCGTGGAGCGTGGACGAGTCGCCCTGGAACGTGAGTACAACGACGACCTCACCGGCAAGCGGGACGAGTTCGAGTCGCTCCTGGACGAGGTGCGCGGCCGCGAGCGCGAGGGCAACGACGTCTTCACCACACTCGATCCGCAGGCGCAGCAGGTCGCGCGCGACGGTCTCGCCGGCCGCATCGGGTCGGTGGTCGCGATCGAGCCCGCCTCCGGCAGGATCAGGACACTCGTGAGCAATGCAGGCTATGACCCGAACGACATCCCGCAGCGCTTCGGCGACCTGCGCCGCGCGCCCGGATCGCCGCTGCTCGACCGTGCCGTCCAGAGCGGCTATCCGCCGGGCTCCACGATGAAGGTGGTGACCGCCACGGCTGCCCTCGACTCCGGCAAGTACACCCCGACCTCGGTCGTCGACGGGAAGTCGCCGAAGCGCATCGGCGGCGTGCCGCTCAACAACTTCGGCAACAAGGACTTCGGCCCGATCACGCTCACCACGGCGCTCACCAACTCCGTCAACACGGTTTGGGGTGAGGTCGGCGAGAAGCTGGGCAAGCGCACGATGTTCGACTACATGAGGCGCTACGGGTTCGATCGCAAGCCGTTGATCGACCTTCCCAACGACGAGATCCGCGCAAGCGGCGTCTACGCGCGGAACGGCCGGCTGCTCAGCGCTGCGGATGCCATCGACATCGGCCGGGTCGCGATCGGCCAGGAGCGGCTGCAGGTGACGCCGCTCCAGATGGCGCTGGTGGCGGCCGGGGTGGCAAACGGCGGCAGCCTGATGCGCCCACACCTCGTCCAGGAGGTCAAGGACCGCGACGGTCGCACGGTGCGAAAGGAGAAGCCGAGCGAGCAGAGTCGCGTGATGAAGGAGGGCACCGCGGCGCAGCTCGGCGCGATGATGGCCAACGTGGTGGAGGAGGGGACGGGCACCGCGGCTGCGCTCCAGGGCATCAGTGTGGCGGGCAAGACCGGGACCGCCGAGGTGGGCACCGTGATCAACCAGGCGTGGTTCATCGGCTTCGCCCCAGCCGGCGATCCCCGCGTGGCGATTGCAGTGACCGTCGAGCGCACCACTGGACAGGGCGGTACGGTCGCCGCACCGATCGCGAAGAGCGTGATGGAGTCCCTGCTGCGAGGCCCGTCATGAGCGACCTTCAACCGGATACCGTGATCGACAACCGCTACCGCGTGCTGCGCAAGCTGGGCGCCGGTGGCATGGCGGACGTCTATTGCGCCGAGGACTCGCACCTCGGCCGCAAGGTCGCGGTGAAGCTGCTCCACTCGCGCTTCGCGCAGGATCAGGAGTTCGTCGAGCGGTTCCGGCGCGAGGCCTCGTCCGCAGCCGGCCTTCAGCATCCGAACGTCGTGGGCGTCTACGACCGCGGCGAGTTCGACGACACGTACTACATCGCGATGGAGTACTGCGAGGGCGAGTCGCTCAAGCAGGTGATCGTGCGCGAGGCTCCCATCGACCCTGCCCGCGCGATTGCGATCACCAAGCAGATCCTCGTCGCGTCGCGCTTCGCACACCGGCGCAACGTCATCCACCGCGACCTGAAGCCGCACAACGTGATCCTCGACGACGAGGAGAACGTGAAGGTCACGGACTTCGGCATCGCGCGCGCCGGCGCCTCGGACATCACCGAGGTCGGGACGATCATGGGTACCGCCCAGTACCTCTCGCCCGAGCAGGCCCAGGGCCGCCCGGTGACCGCGGAGTCCGACCTCTACTCCGTCGGCGTGGTGCTGTTCGAGCTGCTCACGGGTCGCGCGCCTTTCAGCGGGGACAGCCCCGTCGCGGTCGCGCTCCAGCACGTGAACCAGCCGCCGCCGTCTCTGCGCGAGCTGCAGCCATCGATCCCGCCCGCGCTCGAGGCGGTCGTCCTGAAGGCGATGGCCAAGGACCCGGCCGAGCGGTACCCGGACTCGGACTCCTTCATCAAGGCGCTGGAGGGTGTCGAGGCTCAGCTGCAGCACGGCCCGGTGGACACCGAGAGCACTGCGATCTATGCGCCGGTCGGGGTCGTTCAGTCACCCTCGACGGCAGTCGCCGCGCCGCCACCGGTGGCACCCCCAACGCCACCTCCGGCAGCGGACGTGATCGTCCCGCCGCCGCGCGAGGAGCCGGAGCGCGACGAGCGTGGCCGCAACCCTTGGATCGTGGCCGTACTCCTGGCGGCGCTCGCGGCGATCGGGGTGGGGGCCTTCCTGCTCCTGAGTGGAGGCGAGAAGGTCGCCGTCCCGACGGTCGTGGGCCAGACGCTTCCACAGGCGTCGCAGCGGCTCGAGCAGGCGGGCTTTGGCGTCGAGGTCAAGCGCCGCGCGGACCAGGCGCCGAGGGACTTCGTGTTCGAGCAGTCGCCGAACCCGGGTCAGATGGTGGAAAAGGATTCGGTCGTGACGCTGTTCGTGTCCAACGGCCCGACCACGGTCAAGGTCCCGGACGTGGTGGGCCTGACCGACGACGACGCGCGACGGCGCCTGCGGCGCGCCGATCTGACCGCCGACATCGAGCGGGAGAGCTCGGTCAAGATCCCGGAGGGAACCGTCATCCGGACTGATCCAGGACCCGGTCGCCTGATCGAGCGCGACTCGTCGGTGACGCTGTTCGTCAGCTCGGGGCCGGGCGAGGTGGTCGTGCCCAGTGTCGTCGGCGAGGACCAGGAGAGCGCGGTTGCCAGGCTGCGCGCCGACGGCCTCAGCCCGATCGTCCGCGAGCGCGCCTCCAGCGAGCCCGTGGACACGGTTGTCGACCAGTCGCCGGCGAGCGGGCAGCGCGTGGACGAGGGCTCGACCGTGACCGTCTACGTCTCCGACGGGAAGGTGCGATCGGTGCCCGACGTGACCGGCCTCACCCAGGGCGAGGCGGAGACCGAGCTGGAGGACGCGGGCTTCAACGTCAGCGTCCGTACACGCGAGACCGACCAGCCCGACGAGGACGGAACTGTGTTGTCGCAGTCACCACGTGGTGGCGCGGAGCGGCGTGAGCGCGCCACCGTCACCATCACGGTGGGAGTGCTTACGGCGACCCCCGAGCCGCCCGCGCCATGAGAGTTGTCGTGCTCGGTGGCGGGCGCTCGAGCGAGCATCCGGTGTCGCTCGACTCCGCCCGCTCGGTGCAGGACGGGCTCGAGCGCGGGGGTCATGACGTGCGCGCGGTCGTGATCGGCCGGGACGGAGTCTGGCGTGAGAACGACACAGAGATTTCGGTCGCTCCGGGCCGTGGAGTGCTCGATGCCGAGGTCGTGTTTCCCGTATTGCACGGTCCGTTCGGCGAGGACGGCACGGTGCAGGGACTGCTCGAGACAGCAGACGTGCCGTACGTGGGTGCAGGAGTGATGGGATCGGCCGTGTGCATGGACAAGGTGACGTTCAAGCACCTGATGGCACACGCCGGGATGCCGCAGGTGCGCTACGAGGCGGTGGCGGAGCGCGATTGGAAACGCCGCCGGGAAGCTGTTCTCGACGGGCTAGCGGGCCTCGGCCTGCCGGTGTTCGTCAAGCCTGCGCGGCTGGGGTCGAGCGTGGGGATCTCGAAGGTGGCCAGGCCGGACGAGCTGGAGCCGGCTATCGATGCGGCGCTCGCGCACGACCCCGTCGCGATCGTCGAGGCGGCCGCGTCCGGGATCGAGGTCGAGTGCTCGGTGATCGGCAACGACGAGCCGGAAGTGTCGGAACCCGGACAGGTGATCGCAAAGGGCGAGTGGTACGACTACGAGTCGAAGTACACCGCGGGCGGCATGGAGCTGGTCGTGCCGGCACCGATCTCGGCGGCGCAGCGCGAGCGCGTGCGGCGCATCGCCCAGGACGCGTTCCTGCGCTCCTCCTGCGCCGGGCTCGCCCGCGTCGACTTCTTCGTGACGGACGAGGGCCAGGTGCTACTGAACGAACTAAACACGATCCCCGGCTTCACGAACACAAGCGTGTTCGCAAGGCTGTTCGAAGCGTCAGGAGTGACGTACGAAGACTTACTGAACCGCCTGCTGGACTACGCGGTGGAGCGCTACAACCGCGAACGCTCGCACACCTACTAGCTGACTGCGAACTGCGTAACTGCGTAACTGCGTAACTACCCCAGCAGCCGAACCTCGGAGATCGCGGCGCTCGAACCCCCCGTCGCTCCTTCAGTGAGGCTCGTGATCCAGACGAGGTAGTACCGCGCCGGCCGGCCCGCGGTGTCGAGGCCGAAGGTCTTGCGGGTCGAGTCCATCTCTCCGCTGCCCACCAGCGTCCAGCCGCTGAGCTCCTCGGGCACGCGGTCTCGCGCCGCATAGAACCGCACGCTCCAGCCGTCCTTGGGCGTCACGATTCGCACGCCTCTGGCGACGATCGGGCGCCCGGCGTCGAGGTACAGCCCGACGCCCTTCTTGATGTTGCCGAAGTCCGGTGTGTCGTAGCGCTCCGTCTCCCACGCCGTGGTCGGGTCCCCGTCGATCGCCAGCGGCACCGCCACGGTTCGCTCCCCGCCGTCGCCCGGTGGCGGGTCGTAGTCGAACGCGTCGCGGCTGCCGAGCGCGATCGCCGTCAGGTCTCCCTGCGCAGGAGGCTCGCTCTGCTGGTCCTCGCCGTTGATCAGCAACGCCGCCAGCGTGGCGACGGCCCCCACGATCAGCAACGTACATGAGCGCGAGCAGGATCCGCTTGCGCCGTGTCGGCCTCTTCGCGGCGCTCGGGAGCTGGCTGAGGATCGCGGTCGCTTCACCGGTTGCTCCACCGGAGCGCGCGCTCTCGTACTCGAGCACTTCTTCGAGGTCCTTCACGAAGTCGGCCATCGACGCGTATCGCGCGCGTTGGTCCTTCGCGGTCGCGCGCTCGATCAGCGACGCAAGCACGGCGGAGACCTCGGGTCTGACCCTGCGCACGTCCGGCATGCCCTCGTGGATGTGCTTCATCGCGACACTCACGTGGTTGTCGCCCGAGAACGGGACCCTGCCGGTCAGCATCTCGTACAGCACGATGCCGAGCGAGTAGACGTCGGACTGACCGGTGACCTCCAGGCCCTGCGCCTGCTCGGGCGACACGTAGTCCGTCGTGCCGATCACCTTGCCCGCGCCGGTCAGCTGGTTGCTCTCGAGGCCGAGCGCGATGCCGAAGTCGGTCACCTTCGCCCGGCCCTCTTCGTCGATCAGCACGTTCTGGGGCTTCACGTCGCGGTGCACGAGGCTGCGCTCGTGCGCCGCCTGAAGCCCGCGACCGATCTCGATCGCATAGGCGACGGCCTCCGCGACCGGCAGCTGACCCTCGCGCTTGATCCGGTCCTTGAGCGTCTCGCCACGCACGTGCTCGAACACGATGTAGGGGTGGCCCTCGTCCTCGCCCGCGTCGATCACCATCACGACGTGCGGGTGGGAGAGCTGCGCGACGGTGCGCGCCTCGCGGCGGAAGCGCTCCAGCGACGGCGCGTCCTCGGAGATGTGACCGTGCAGGATCTTGATCGCGACCTGGCGCTCGAGGGTCTCGTCGAACGCTCGGTAGACGGTCGACATTCCTCCCGCCCCGATCCGGTCCTCGATCCGGTAGCGGCCGTTCAGCCTTGTGCCGATCACTGTCATGACGGTTGGTGACATGTAGGGGGTCTCTCGCGCACCCCGGGTATTTTGATCGCGATGGTCACCGTTAGTTACCACACCGACCCCGCATGTCCCTGGTCGTGGGCGGCGGAACCGGCGGTTCGCAAGCTGATGACCGAGTTCGGGGAGGGTCTGCGGTGGCGCTGGGTGATGGCAGGGCTGGCGCGGGATCTGGCTCCCGGCGAGTCCCCGGCCGCGCCGCTGCCGCCGGATGTCCGGGCCCGGCAGATGGAGGAATGGCTGCGTGTAAGCGAAAAGACAGGCGCCCCGCGTGGATCCGCTGGCGTGGCAGGACGCCCCGCTGCGCACGACCTATCCGGCCTGCATGGCCGTCAAGGCCGCGCAGGAGCAGGCTGCGGACGGCGCCTACGCCTACCTGCGCCGGCTGCGCGAGGCGATCATGTGCGAGCGCCGCAAGCTGGACGGGGCCGAGGCGCTGGTCGAGGAGGGGCGCGCGGCCGGCCTGGACGTGGAGCGGTTGCGGCTGTCCCTGCGCTCCCACGCGATCACGGAGGCATTCGGAGCCGACATGGAGGCGACGGAGGCGCTGGCAGGGGAGGCGCGGGACCCGGCTGCCCTTTCGTCGGTGGGTCGGGAGGGTGTGCCGCTGCCGACCGCGGTGTTCACGGAGGGCGAGCGCCGGGTGCTGGTCAGTGGCGCGGCGCCCTACGCGGCTTGGCGCGACGCGGCGCAGGAGTGTGGCGCCGAGGCGAGCGGCGACGGGCGGATCGGCGTGGAGCAGGCGCTGACGCGCTTCGGCCGCCTCACGACCCGCGAGGTCGAGGTGCTGTGCGAACTTCCCGGCCCCCGCGCCGGCGCCGAGCTGTGGGGACTGGCCGAGGCGTGGAAGGTGCGCGCGGTGCCGGTCGGGACGGGGTATCTGTGGGAGGTGGCGTGAGTTGGCCAAACACGCTTGTTCGCCTAGCCTCGGCGGAAGCCGTCCTTCTCTCCGACCAACCCGACGCTTGGCAGGCGCACCATCCCCGCGCTGTCGGTGACCTCGCCGATCACGCGCGTGCCCGGGTGGCGCTTGTTCAGCATCTCCGTCGCGGCATCGGCATCGCCGCCGTCGACGACCACGCACAGCCCCGTGCCCATGTTGAACACCTCCCACATCTCCGCGTCCGGCACGTTCCCGCAACGCTGGATCAGGCCGAAGATCGGCTGGGGCTCGAGCGGCGCATCGACGTGGTACCCGACGCCGGCGTTGAGGCGCAGCAGGTTCAGCAGGCCGTCGCCGGTGATGTGGGCGAGGCCGTGCACCTGCACCTCCGAGCGCAGCAGGTCCAGCGCCGCGCGCACGTAGATCGACGGTCGGCTCGAGCAGCTCGTCGGCGAGCGGGCGGCCGAGCTCCGGCGGCGTGTCCTCCAGCGCCAAGTCCGCCCTCCTCGCGCAGCGCCCGCCGCGCGAGCTGTAGCCGTTGGAGTGCAGCCCGCTCGACGGAACACCGATCACCAGGTCGCCCGGAGCGATTCGCTCACCGGTGACGATCGCGTCGCGCTGCACGACGCCGATCGCCGTGCCCACCAGGTCGAGGCCGCGCGGGGAGGGGTGACCGCGCAGCATCTCCGGCACCTGCGCGAGCTCGCCGCCCGGGATCTCGATCGCCGCCTGCGTCGCGCCCTCGCGCAGGCCCTCGCCGAGCGCCGCGAGCATCGTCTCGTCGGCCAGCTCGACCGCCACGTAGTCGACCAGCGCGATCGGCTCGGCTCCCACGCACACGAGGTCGTTCACGTTCATCGCGATGCAGTCGATGCCGACCGTGTCGAAGCGGTTCATCGCCTCGGCGATGATCAGCTTGGTGCCGACGCCATCCGTGCAGATCGCGACCGCGGTCAGCTCGTCGAGCGCGAGCACGCTCGCGTAGTGGCCGGAGGGAACGAGCGACCGACTCGGCCGCCCGGTGTCGATGCGCGACAGCGCCGCTACGAGCGCGCCGATGCCGCCGCGGGCTTCGCCGGTGTCGACGCCGGCGCGGGCGTAAGCGTCGCTCATGCACCTCTCCGCGTCAGCGCGACCAGCGCCCCTGCACCCACCACGGCGCGATAGGCGGCGTAGGGGCGCAGCGAGCGGCTGCGCTCGAGCATCGTGATCAAGCGCAGCGAGAGCAGGGTGGAGGCGAACGCTGTGGCCGCGCCCGCGATCATGCCGCGCGCGATCTCCGGCGGCACGCCGCGACGGGCGAGGCGGACGCCCTTGAGCGCCGCGGCGCCCAGGATCACCGGCAGCGCGATCTGCCGGGAGATCACGTTCGCGTCTGCGCGTCGGAAGCGCAGCACGCGCGCCGCGGTCAGCGTGGCGCCGTTGCGCGATACGCCCGGCGCGAGCGCGAACGCCTGCGCGAACCCGATCGCGAGCGCGTCGAGCGGCCCGGCCTGTCCGCGTTCGCGCTCCTCGGGCGCGCCGTCCGCGAGCGCCATCGCCGCCGAGCCCGCGAGCAGCGCCGCGGCCACGGGAACAGGGTCGCCCAGCCGCCGCTCGATCGGCCGCTCGAGCAGGTACGCGGCCAGCGCCGCGGGCGCAAAGGAGAGGGTCAGGCGTCGCGAGGTTGGCCGGGCCGAACGACCGCAGGTACTCCCGCACCTCGCTCCGGAGGCCGATCAGCAGGGCGAGCGCTCCGCCCGCATGCAGGGCAACCTCGAACGACTTGCGCAGCTCGGGGTCGAGCTCGGCGGTATTCCCAGCCCAGCAGCGCGGGCACGAGGATGAGATGGCCGGAGCTGGACACGGGCAGCAACTCCGTCGGCCCCTGGATCGCCCCGAGGACCACGGCCTCTCCGAGCGGGAGGTTCGACACCTATGGAGTCGTATCAGGGACGGGCGATCCGGCGGGATCAGACTCGGGCTCGCCCGGCCCGCGCCGGCGGCGCCACAGCAGATAGATGATCCCGGCGCCGATCGCCGCGAGGATCACGTAGTCCGCGTAGTGCAGGCTCTTCTGCCACTCGTCCCAGCGGTCCCCGACCGCCTCGCCGACGAGCGCGAATGCGAGCACCCAGGGGATGATCCCGGCGATGCTGAGGAAGGTGAACTTCCAGAACGGCATCCGCGCGACTCCCGCGGGCAGCGAGATGAAGGTGCGGATCACCGGCAGCATGCGCGTCAGGAACACGGTCCACCCGCCGTAGCGCTCGAACCAGCGGTCTGCCCAGGCGAGGTGCTTGGGGGTGATGTGCAGCCACTTGCCGTGCTTCTCGAGCAGCTCGACGCGGCCGTACCACCCGATGCCCCACGCGATCCAGGATCCGACGAGGTTGCCCGCTGAGCCGGCGATCACGACCTCCAGGATCGTGAAGCGGCCGTCCGAGACCTCGAACCCCGCAAAGAGCATGATCGCCTCGCTCGAGGTGGGGATGCAGGCGCTGTCGAGCAGCATCAGGATGAAGATCCCGGCAAGTCCGAGGTCGCCGATGACGTTCGTCGCGAAATCGACGATCGGCTCGGTCAGCGAGGCTGTCTGCAGGGCGGCGTGCATGGCGCTGGGAGGTGTATCGGCCATCCGTGGCGGAGGGTTGACAGGGTAGCGTGAAGGCCCGTGGGCATTCCCCTGTTCGACACCCCCGCAGCAGCTGCACGAGGTGCGCGCCGACGTCGAGCGGGCGATGGCGCGGGTGCTCGAATCCGGCCAGTTCATCCTCGGGCCCGAGGTCGAGGCGTTCGAGCGCGAGTTCGCCGAGTACCTCGGTGTCGAGCACGTGGTCGGGGTCGCCAACGGCACCGATGCGATCACGATTGCCCTGCAAGGCGCTGGGTGTCGGGCCCGGCGACGACGTGGTGGTCCCGTCGTTCACGTTCTATGCGAGCGCCGAGGCGATTCCCCACGTCGGCGCAAGCCCGGTGTTCTGCGACGTCGATCCCGAGACGTTCTGCGTCACGCCGGAGACGGTGGAGCGGGCGCTGACTCCGGCGACCCGCGCCGTGATCGCGGTCGACCTGTTCGGGCGGATGGCCCCGGTGGACCGGCTGCGCGAGCGGCTCGCCGGTCGCGGCATCGCGATCGTCGAGGATGCGGCACAGGCGGCGGGCGCGCGCCTGCGGGGACAGCGCGCGGGCTCGCTCGGCGACGCCGGGACGTTCAGCTTCTTTCCGTCCAAGAACCTGTTCTGCCTGGGCGACGGCGGCGCGATCGCGACGAACGACCCGGCGGTCGCGGAGCAGGCGCGGATCCTGCGCTTCCACGGCTCGCGCGACAAGTCGACCTTCGAGGCGGTCGGATGGAACTCACGGCTCGACGCGCTGCAGGCGGCCGCTCTGCGCGTGACGCTGGCCCACCTCGACGGGTGGAACGAGCGCCGCCGCGCGCTGGCGGCCGCCTACGCCGAGTCGGGTCTGGGCGACGTGGTCTCCCTGCCCGCAACCCGACCCCGGGGAGGAGCCGGTCCATCATCTGTTCGTGGTCCGCTCGGATGACCCCGATGCGCTCGCGGCCGGCTCGCGGGCGCCGGAGATCGCCGCCCGCTCCTACTACCGCGTGCCGGTGCATCGCCAGCCCGCGATGGCGCAGTGGCCCCCGGCCGTCGATCTGCCCGGAACGGAGCGCGCAGCGCTCAGCAACCTTGCACTGCCGATGGGCCCTACGCTCGGCCGCGAGACCGCGACGGCGGTGGCAAACGCCCTTCCGAACTCCGGCTGACAGCCCGAACACGCTGCAAACAGCGTGGTCGTGCGCTCTCACACCGCACCAGTTCGCCGCTGCTAGCCCGTAAACTGCGGCAGATGCGGAAGGCCGTGAACGACCCCGTCTACCGGCATCGCCTCGTTCAGCTGCTGGTCGACGCGGGCCTGGTGGCGCTTGCCTACTGGCTCGCGTTCGCCCTGCGCTTCGACCAGGGCATCCCGGACCGCTACAGCGATCTGCTCTGGCAGACGATCGCGTTCGTGGTCGTCGGCAAGGTGCTGATCTTCGCCGCGTTCGGGATGTACGAGAAGTGGTGGCGCTACGTCGGGCTGCGCGACTTCGAGTCGATCCTGAAGGCGGTCGTCGTCGCGAGCCTCGTGATGGTCGGCCTGCTGTACGTCTGGTCTCCCACCGACAGCGACCTGCCGCGATCGATCGCGGTGATGGACGGTCTCATGACGCTGGCGCTGATCGGCGGCGTGAGGCTCGCGATCCGCAGCGTCGTCGAACGGCCTCCGCGCGGCGCCGTGCTGCCCAAGGGCCAGGAGGTGCTGATCGTCGGGGCGGGCGAGGGCGGTCAACTCGTCGCCAAGGAGATGCTGCGCACGCCGTCGCTGCGCCAGACGCCGCTGGGCTTCGTCGACGACGATCCGCGCAAGCGCGGGATGCGCATCCACGAGCTGAAGGTGCTGGGCACGACGACCGAGCTCGACCGGCTGCTCGACGACATCGAGCCCGACGAGGTGGTGATCGCGATTCCCTCCGCGCCGGGTGTGCTGCGCGAGCGCGTGGTGCGGGCATGCCGCGACCGCGACATCCCGGTGAAGACGCTCCCGGGTGTCTTCGAGCTGATCTCCGGTTCGGTGAACCTGATGCGGCAGGTGCGTGAGGTCCAGGTCGAGGACGTGCTCGGGCGCGAGCCGGTGACTGTCGAGATCGAGCAGGCGGGTGCCTACCTGCGCGACCGCGTCGTGCTCGTCACCGGCGCCGGCGGCTCGATCGGGTCGGAGCTGTGCCGCCAGATCGCGCGCGTCCGGCCGCGGCTGCTCGTCCTGCTCGACCATGCCGAGGACAACCTGTTCGAGATCGAGCGGGAGCTGATCAGGGAGCGTCACTTCACCGCCTGCGAGTCGATCCTCGCCGATTGCAAGGACGCCGAGCGGATGGCGGACGTGATGCAGCGTTTCCGTCCCGACGTGGTGTTCCACGCAGCCGCCTACAAGCACGTCTCCCTCACCGAGGAGAATCCGCTCGAGGCTGTGCGCAACAACGCGATCGGCACACGGGTCTGCGCCGCCGCTGCCGCTGCGGTCGACACCGCGCGCTTCGTGCTCGTGTCGACGGACAAGGCGGTCAATCCGGCAACCGCGCTCGGCGCATCGAAGGCGATGGCCGAGTGGGTCGTAGAGGCGCTCGGCCGGCGCCACGCCGCTACCGTGTTCTGCTCCGTGCGGTTCGGGAACGTGCTCGCGTCGAGCGGGAGCGTCGTTCCGATCTTCCGCCGGCAGATCGAGCAGGGCGGCCCGGTGACGGTCACGCACCCCGAGATGCAGCGCTACTTCATGACCATTCCCGAGTCCGTGCAGCTGATCATCAGGGCCGCGCGCCTGGCCAGCGGCGGCGAGACCTACGTGCTCGAGATGGGGCAGCAGGTGAAGATCATCGACCTCGCGCGCAACATGATCCGGCTGTCCGGTCAGGATCCCGACGAGGTGCCGATCGAGATCATCGGCCGGCGGCCCGGGGAGAAGCTGCGCGAGGAGCTGTTCCACCCCGCCGAGCGCCCCGTGCCCACGGAGGCGGACCGCATCCTGCGAGCCGAGCGCCCGCCGCTCGACCCGGAGTGGGTGGACTCGGTCTTCGAGCGCGTCGAGCAGCTGGTCGAGCAGCGCGACGAGGCGTTCCTGGCACAGACGCTCGGCGAGCTGGCACGCGAGGCATTCGGGGACACCGGCCGCGAGGCCGAGCCGGATGCCGGCACGGACGTGAAGACGGCCGCGGCCGCGGAATCAACCATCTAGACAGTGGAGCTGGTCGAGCGCGTTGGCGCGTACGTCGGTATGGCCGCTTTCCTGGGGCTGGCGATCCTCGCCCTGCTCTACTTCTCGCAGGCGCGCGACGTGCGCCGGCTGCGCGACTGGGCCGGCCGTGCCCCGGAGCGTGCGCTGGAGCAGCCGGGAGACCGCGCCACGGAGGTCGCGCCCGCGACCGTGGCCGCGCAGCACTCGCTGCCGACGACACCTTTCTCCCAGGCCGCGGAGCCGCGCAAGCGAAAACCGCTGCGCGAGCGGATCCGCAACGTCCACATCCCCTATGCGCGTTACATCGCGATGGGCGCTGCCGGCCTGCTGGTGGCGGGCGGCGTCGCGTTCGGTGTGGTCCAGCTCACCGGCGACGACGGCGGCGCCACGACGACCTCCTCTCGCACCGATTCCGAGCGCAGGCAGAACGGTGGCGACGAGCGCTCCGACCGGCGGCCGGTGAGGATCGATCCGTCGGAGGTGACAGTCGCTGTGCTGAACGGGACAACGGTCGTAGGTCTCGCCGCGCAGGTGGCCGAGGAGGCGACTGCCGACGGGTTCGTACCCGGCACCACCGGCAACGCGGCTCGCGTCGATCAGACCGAATCCGAGGTGCTCTACAGGTCTGGCCAGGCGCGCGCAGCGCGAGCCGTCGCCAACCGGCTCGGCATCGAGAAAACGGGGCCGGTCGATTCCGTCAACCAGGAGATCGCCGGCTCGTTCGACGTGGTAGTGCTAGTCGGCACGGATAGACAATGACGGTCGATCTGTAAGCAGATCGACCGGTGAGTGGAGGGACATGAGCCGGTTCGTGCGGCCCGCCGCCGTGCCGGTGCTGGTTTTCGCGGGTCTCGTCGTCGCGACGTTCGCGGCATTCTTCGTCACCACGCGGCTGAAGCGTGCCGCTCCCGTGATCGAGCAGCTGACGTTCAGGCGCAGCTTCTCGCCGAACGACGACGGGCGTTTCGACGTGGCGCTGTTCGCGTTCCGGCTGCGGCGCTCCGACGAGGTGACCGTATCGGTGGTGACACGGGACGGAGACGAGGTGCGCACGCTCGGCGAGGACGTCTTCCTGCAGCGCGGCGTCCCTCATCGCTTCCGGTGGGACGGGCGCACCGACGCCGGCCGGGTCGCCCCCGACGGCGAATACCACCTCCGGGTCGGCCTGCGAAACCAGGGACGCACCGTCACTTCGTCGCGCAAGCTCTTTCTCGACACTTTGCCGCCGCGAATGGTCGTCAGGTACGTGTCGCCGGATTCGATCTCGCCCGACGGCGCGGGTCGCGCAAACAGCGCCAGGTTGCAGTTCTCCGGTCCGTCGCGGCGGGCGCGGCTGCTCGTATTTCGCACGGACCGCGGAGATCCGCGCCTGGTTGCCCGGCGCGAGATCCCCCGCGACGAGCAGAGCGTCCGGTGGAACGGTCGCGTGACCGGGGGTGGCGCGGCGCCGACGGGGTCCTACCTGCTCGTCGTGCGCGCCCAGGACGCCGCCGGCAACGTCGGGCCGCGGGATGTGCCGCCCGCGCGGAGGTCGGTCCGCGGTCACCCCGGGCTCGTGGTCACGTATGCGGCCGCAACCGCGCCGAGTGCCGTCACAGCCGGCACGCGTGCGGAGTTCGAGGTCTCGGCGGACGGCCGGCGCTATCGATGGAGCCTGCGCCGTCTCGGCGCCGGCCGCCCATCGGCACGCGGCACGCGGCGGTCGAGCTCGCTCGCCGTACGCGCGCCGCGCGGGCGCTCCGGTGTCGCGCTCCTCACGGTCCGGGTCGGCTCGCACCGGTACACGACTCCTTTTGCGGTTCAGGGTGCGCGGAAGGAGAGGGTGCTGGTAGTCCTGCCCGCGACGACCTGGCAGGCGCGCAACCGGCTCGAAAGCGACGGCGACGGCTACCCGGACGTGCTGCCCGCAGCGCAACGGGTCAGCGTCCGGCGCCCGTTTGCCGGCGACGGCATGCCGCCCGGTTTTCAGGGTGATCAGTCCGCGCTGCTCGGCTTCCTCGATCGCGAACGGCTGCGCTACGACATCACGAGCGACCTGCTTCTCGCCCGCCGCGGGGCACCGCCGATCGACGGGTACACCGGCGTTCTCTACGCCGGTGCGCCGCGGTTCGCCCCGCAGCGTGTGCAGACGCTGTTGCGCGAGTACGTCCAGGGAGGCGGCCGCGTGGCGTGGGCCGGCCGGCACGGCTTCGAATGGTCGGTCGGGGTCGCCACCGACGGCCGCGGCGTACCGGACGAGCTGGTGGACCCGACCCGGACGCGCCGCTCGCCTTTCGGCGAGCGTGTCCGCCTCGAGCCCGGGCCCGCGCCGGTGGCCGTCCTGCGCGACAGGATCCGGTTCTTCGCGGGGGTGCCGGTGGCCTTCGGCCCGTTCGGCGCGCTCGAGGAGTCCGCCGCAACCCCGCGTGGCGCGCAGCTGCTTGCGGCTGCGGGCACCGGGGCGGAGCGCCCGGCGATCGTGGTCTACCGCCAGGACCGCGGAATCGTGGCGCGGATCGGCATCGACGGCTTCGGACGAGCGCTTCGCAGCTCACCCGCCGCCGAGCGGATAATGCGACGGCTATGGGTCCTGCTCTCGCGGTAGGCGCCGCCGCGCCCAAGGCCGGGATCGTGCTGGCGGCGCTCGCTGCCGCGGGTGTGCTGCTGGATCGCGCTCCGCGCCGTCGCTGTGTCTGGGTGGTCCTTGCACTGGTTCTCGCCGCGGTGATCCTCGTCGACCACATCTCGGGCACCGACCAATGGCATTCGCTGACCGACAGCGGCGCGCGGTTCGCGGGACTGTGTGCGGTCGCGGTGCTGTTCGTGACGTTGCTGGCGTCGATCTTCATGCGCCGCCCCGAGGCGCTGCCGGCGGTCGTGGTGGCGGCGCTGCCCTTTCGCGTGCCGATCGAGGCCGCAGGCACGACCAGCAACCTGCTCGTGCCTCTCTACCTGGTGATTGCCGGAGGCTGCGTCGCACTCGTCTGGCGCGCGTTGCGCAGAGGAGCTTCCTCGGAGGCCGACCATGCACGCCCGCTGACACTTGCGCTGTCCGCCTTCCTCGTCCTCTACGCGCTCCAGGCGCTCTATTCGAAGGACTTCGACACCGCGCTCGAGCACGTCGTCTTCTTCCTCGTACCGTTCGCGCTGCTGTTCGCCCTGCTGCGGGAGGTGCCATGGAGCCGCGAGGTGGTGCTGGCCTGCCTCGGCGTGCTTGTCGCCCTGGCGGTGGTGTTCTGCGCGATCGGGTTCTGGGAGTACGACCGCCGCGAGCTGTTCTGGAACCCGAAGGTGATCGCGGCCAACCAGTTCGAGTCCTACTTTCGCGTGAACTCGGTCTTCTGGGACCCCAACGTGTACGGGCGGTTCCTCGCACTGGTGATGACGGCCGTGGCCGCGTTCCTGCTGTGGACGCGCAGGCCCGCCAACGCACTTGGAGCCGGAGTGGTGCTCGCCGTGCTGTGGGGAGGGCTCGTGCTGACCTTCTCCCAGTCGAGCTTCGCGGCGCTGCTGGCCGGCCTCGCCGTGCTTGCCGCATTGCGCTGGGACGTCCGGCGCACCGCGATCGCGGCGACAGCGGTCGTCGCATTGGCGGCCGTGATCGCGGTCGCGTTCCAGGACACGCTCAAGATCGACCTCGGCAGTACATCCGGGTTGACGGAGGTCACCAGCGGACGCTCCGACCTGATCGGCGGAGGCCTCGACCTGTTCGCCGGCCGGCCGGTGCAGGGCTACGGGTCGGGCTCGTTCGGCCGTGCGTACCGGCAGGAGCGCAAGGGCAACCAGCAGCAGGCGGTGTCGGCATCGCACACGATGCCCGTCACCGTGGCGGCCGAGCAGGGGGTGATCGGCCTGGCCGCGTACCTTGCAGTCGTCGCAGCGGGATTTCTGGTGCTGTTCGGCGACCGCGCCGCCGGCCGTGTGCCCGCGACGCAGGCGGGCAGCGGCGGCCTGGGCGTCGCACGCGCGGCGCTCGCTGCGATGTTCGTCGCGCTGCTCGTTCACACGATGGTCTACGCAGCGTTCCTCGAGGACCCGTTCACGTGGGTGATCCTCGCGGCCGGCGCGGCACTGGCACCGCTTGCCAAGCTGAGCGAGGCGCGGCTGCCGGCGCGCGCGCCGCGTAGCGACCCTGTCCCCGCGACCTCCTAGATGACCGATCTGCTCCGGCGGCTGGCTTCGACTGGCGCCGCGTACACGGCTTCGAGCGTCATCTCGAAGCTGTTCGCGGTCGCGCTGCTGCCGCTGTACACCCGTCACCTCACGCGGGCGGACTACGGCGCGGCCGAGGTGCTGCTCGCCGCGGTGGTGGCCCTCAGCATCTTCTTCCGTCTGGGGATCATCGAAGCGCTGCTGCGGTTCTACTACGAACGGGAGGAGGAACGCGCGCTCGATCGGCAGCAGGTCGTCCGCTCGGCCGTTG
This sequence comes from uncultured Solirubrobacterales bacterium, assembly GCA_963762195.1. GTDB lineage: Bacteria > Actinomycetota > Thermoleophilia > Solirubrobacterales > JBBDJG01 > DASRIA01. The sequence continues at coordinate 243,778 of CAVXJX010000003.1, forward strand.
CCTTCCTGATCCTCGCGATCACGGCCGGGGCGCTGCTCGTCGCGGCGTTCGCCGGCCCGCTGTCGGAAGCCCTGCTCGACCGCCGCGACACCGAGCTGATGCTGATCGCGGCCGGCGGGTTGTGGGTGTTCACGCTGTACGAGCTGCTGATGGCGCTCTTCCGGCTCGACGAGCGCGCGCGAGCCTACTTCACCGCCAGCTTCGCGAACGTGCTGGTCACGATCGCGCTGACGGTCTGGCTCGTGGTCGGCGCGGACGAGGGCGCCCGCGGGCTCCTGCTCGGCAACTTCGGCGGGTCGGCGGTGATCCTGGCGGGGCTCTTCTGGGTGCACCGCCGCCGCATCGCGCTCGTTCCGTCCGTCGCCACCGTGCGCCCGATGCTGCGCTTCGGCCTCCCGACGATGCCGGCGGAGCTGTCGCTGTACGCGCTCAACGTGATCGACCGCGTCGCACTGGCGCGACTCGCGGGCCTGGCGGAAGCCGGGCTGTATGCGCTCGCCGTCAAGTTCAGCCAGGTCGTCACCGTGGTGGTGCGCGCGTTCAACCTCGCGTGGCCGCCGCTGGCCTACTCGATTCGCTCCGACGACCAGGCACGCCGCGCGTACTCACTGGTCGTCACCTACTACCTGCTCGTCTCGTTCACGATCGTGCTGGCGCTCTCGCTCGAGGCCCGCTGGGTGGTGCGCGCGCTGGCGGCGCCCGAGTTCTTCGATGCCCACGAGGCGGTGCCCCTGGTCGCGACGGGCGTGACGCTCTACGCGCTGTACCTGGTGCTGTCGGTCGCGGTCGGGCGCGTGGGGCGCACCGAATACAACTTCCCGGTCACCGGTGTCGCGCTGGCCGTCAACATCGGCCTGAACCTGGTGCTGATTCCGCCCTACGGCATCGTGGGAGCGGGGATCGCGCTGGTGGTGGCCTATCTGGTGATGGTCGGCCTCATGTATGTGGTCACGCGCCGCGTGTTCCCGCTCGGCCTCGAATGGGCGCGCATCGCGCGCATCGTCACGCTCGCCGCCGCGCTGTTCGCCGCCGGCGAGCTGCTGCTGCCGGACGCGGGCGCGGTCGGTTTCCTTGCGCGAGCGGCCCTGGTGCCGGCGTTCTGGGCGCTGCTGTACGGGACCGGGTTCTTCCATGCCGCGGAGCTGGGACAGCTGCGCGCGATCCGGGACCGTGTGCGCATGGCGCTGCCGGGATCAGGGGAGGCGCCGCATGACCTGGAAGCCCTGCGCAGCCGCACGGAGCTGATGGACGAGGTGCACGATGCCGAGTAGCCCGATCAGCACCTCCCGGCCGGCGACGTGCTCGACCATGGGATATTCGCCGTCCAGGCCGCCGAGCACCAGATCGATCGCGACGAAGAACGTCAGCAGGTTCACGAAGCCGGGGAACACGAGCAGCTGGCCGAGCCCGGTCCAGCGCCGCCAGAGGAGGGTGGCTCCGGCCGCGCCCGCGCGCCGGGTGCGGTAATCGCCCTCGAGGTCGAGCCGTTCGGGGTCGCCGCCCTGGCGGGCGAGGACGGCGCGCAGGAAGTCCGGCGATTCCCGCAGCTCGGGCCTGTCCCGGTACAGGCCGAGCAGCACGTGGTCGCGCGCCGAGTAAGCGACTCGCACGACGCTCAGGATCGCCACCAGCGCGGCCAGCAGCAGCCAGTCGTGACCGCTCTGCGTGAACGCGCCCCAGGCCGTCGCGCCGACCGCGATCGCCGGCACGTAGTAGTGCCCGATCCAGTCCAGGTATGCGCCGCCGGCATTCGTCGGCGTGCCCTCCACCTTGGCGCGGTAGCGCGCGATCTCGCCGTCGGAGAAGTCGACCACGAACGACAGCTGCAGCAGCACCAGACCGCCCACCAGCACCCAGAAGTGGCTGGCCGCGAGCATCAGCGCTCCCGCGATGCCGATCAGGATGCCGGCGAGCGTGACCGTGTTGGCGCTCATGCGGGTGTGCAGGAGCAGCCACGTGATCTGGATCGAGAGCTTGCGGATCAGCACGGCGTAGACGTTGCGGAAGTCCCGCGGGGCGCCGGGATCCCGCCCCTCGCCACCGCAGATCGCCTCCAGCTCTCGAATCGGGGGGACGGGGGGCATGCCCGATACTTTCCCAGGCATGACGGTTCTTCCTGTCGTCTATCTCGCCGCGGGCGAAGGCCGTCGCCTGCGCCCCCTGACGGATGCGGCCCCCAAGGCGCTGCTCGAGATCGGCGGGGTGTCGCTCGCCGAGCGGTCGCTGTCGAGCTTGCGCGCCGCCGGCGTCGGCGAGGTCGTGGCGGTCACGGGACATGCTCGTGAGGCGCTGCGCCCGCTGGGCGACCTCATCACGGCCGAGCGATTCAACCCGCACTACGTCGAGCACGGCAATGTCTACTCGCTGTGGTGCGCGCGCGATGTCGTTGCCCGCGGGTGTTACGTCGTCAACTGCGACGTGCTGTTCGAGGACGCGATCGGAAGGGCGCTGGTGGGCACGTCGGGCACGGCCGTCCTGTGCGCGTCCGACCACGGTGTCGATGCGGAGTCGATGAAGGCGGTGGCACGCGACGGACGGCTCGAGGCCCTCAGCAAGGACGCGGCGGTCGGCCCGCATCCCGAGTACATCGGCCTGTCTCGCATCGACCCCGCGGACGGCCCGCAGCTCGCCGAAGTGCTGGATCGCTTCGTGCGCGACGGGCCGCTCGACGTCTACTACGAGGACGCGATCCAGGAGCTCGCGGCCGGCGTCACCGTCGGCCTCGTCCCGGTCGACGGGATGGCATGGATCGAGATCGACGACCACGAGGACCTCGCGCAGGCACGCGACGAGGTGCTCGCACGCGTCGCGTGACTTTGGAGTCCCGGCGCCGCCATGGGCTCGCGGTGTGGCGGCGCTATATGGAGCTGCCTCGCTACATGCGGGCGGTCAGCGGCGAGCCGGAGTTGATCGGCGCCCTCGGCGAGCTGGCAGCCGGACTCGACTTCGAACGCCTCGCCGTGGTCGGCGGCACGACTTTTACCGCACCGCTGGCGCGGGACCTCTGCGCCGCCCTGCCGCGCTCGGTCGGCGAGCCGCTGGGCGTCGAGAACAACACGGAGTCCGAGGTTGGGCGCATCGCCGCCTCACCCACCCTGCGCGAGGCCGACGCGGTCGTCGCGGTCGGCGGCGGCAAGACGATCGACGTCGCCAAGTCGGCCTGTGCGATCGCCGAGCTGCCGCTGATCGTCGTGCCGACCCAGCTCACGGCGGACGGCATCGCGTCTCCGGTGAGCGTGATCCGGGACTCCGCAGGTCGCTTGCGCAGCGGCCCTGGGCGGCTCCCGATCGCGGTCGCCGTGGACCTGTCGGTGGTGGCCGGGGCGCCCGCCGCGCGCACGCGGGCGGGTCTCGGGGACCTGCTCGCCAACCCCTGCGCGCTGCGGGACTGGGAGTTGGCCGCGGCCAGGGGCGCCGAGGAGCTGGACGACTTCGCCGCGCTGCTGTCGCAGAGCGCGTTCGATCTCGTCTATGCGCCGGTGCCGCCGGATCTCGAAGACGGCTCGCCCCCGCCGGAGTTCCTGCACCGGCTGCTGCGCGGCCTCGTCCTCAGCGGCCTGGCGATGGAGATCGCCGGATCCTCGCGCCCATGTTCCGGGTCCGAGCACCTGATCAGCCATGCCCTCGACGTGCTCCATCCGGGCACCGCCCAGCACGGCGAGCAGGTGGCCTTTGGAGCGCTGCTCGCCACTCATCTCCAGGGGGGCGACTGGCGCGGCCTGCGCGACTTCATGCGCGCGGCCGGCCTGCAGGAGGCGGCGGCCGGCTTCGGCCTCTCCGCGCACGACGTCGTGAGGGTGGTCCAGGCGGCCCCGTCCATGCGGCCCGATCGGCACACGGTCCTGGGGGAGCCCCGCGCGACGCCGGATGCCATCGACGCAGCGGTCGCCGACGTCCTCTCCCCCGCCGCAGCGTGATCGGGAATGCGGTGCATGTGCGGCCCGCACGTGCGGGCGAGGCGGATTCGCTCGCGCCGCTCCTGTATGAGGTCAACCCCGAGCTCCACGACCGCTTCGCGGGGAGCCGCGAGCGTGCGCTGGAGGCCATTACCAAAGCGTTCGACAGCACCGGCCACAGCGGGAGCGCGGAGGTCGTGCGCGTCGCCGAGATCGACGGGCGGCCCGCGGGCGTGATGGGCTGCTATCCGAACTGGGAGGGCACGACGCGTGGACGTGCCGACGTGCGGCTCGGCCTGCGCGTGTCGTCGCTCCTGCACCGTCCCGGGTTGCTCGCCTTCGTGTTTCGGATGCAGCGCGCGATACCGGAGTCGCCGCGCGAGGCGCTGTACGTGGACGCGCTCGCCACCGCTCCCGAGTTCCGGCGACGCGGAGTCGCACGTGCACTGCTGGCCGCGGCCTCGGAAGAGACACGCCTCCTCGGCCTGATCCGGGTCTGCCTCGAGACGGAGGTCGCGAACGAGCCCGCGCGCAGGTTGTACGAGAGCTGCGGCTTCATCGCCACGGCGGAAGGCCGTCGCGTGCGCGGCGTCCCACGCTTCGTGAGCTACGTGCGAGAGATCGGCGCTACTCGCCCATCACCTTGATGATCAGGCGCTTCCTGCGCCCGCCGTCGAACTCCGCATAGAACACCTGCTGCCAGGGGCCGAGGTCGAGCCGTCCCTCGGTCACGGGCAGGACCACCTGGTGGTGGACGAGCAGGTTCTTCCAGTGCGCGTCGCCGTTGTCCTCGCCGCCTCGGTGATGGCGGAAGTCGCCGGGGTCCGGAAGTAGTTCGCGTGCGACGTCGTTCGCGGGAGGCTTCCAGGACGGAGGTGCGAGCTTGTCGAGCCACTCGAGCGTGTCCTCGAGAATCCCCGGCTCGTCGTCGTTCACCCATACGCCCGCGGTGATGTGCATCGCCGACACGAGTGCCATGCCCTCCGCGATGCCGGCCTCGTCGACGGCCTCCTGCACGTCCTCGGTGATCCGCACGAACTCACGGCGCTGCGAGGTCTGGAACGTGCGGTAGACGGTGTGTGCTTTCAACGCTTGCCTCCTCGGTCCAGCTCTCGGTTGTACGCCTCGGCGGCCTCTCGCAGTCCTGCTCCGCGGCCGGGAAGCAGAGAATGGTAGGTGTGCCACCAATACCGGCGCGCGCTGTGCCTCGGCATCACCAGCGCCGCGACCGCGCGCAGCGCATAAGCGAACGCGCTCAGCGCGCGCACGGCGGCTGCCGGTCCGGGCCCGTGGTGCTTTCGCATGTAGCGGTCCCGGTTGCGCGAGAACTCGACGATGCGCCGCCGCGCTCCGGCGCCGTGCGAGAGCTGCTCGCGGTGCACGATCGTCGCGTCGGGCACGTACAGCACCGACCATCCGGCCTTGCGCGCGCGGCGCTGCCAGTCGACCTCGTCCGAGTACACGAAGAAGTCCGGGTCCATCGGGCCGACCTGTTCGTATGCGGCGCGCCGGACCATCATGCCCGCGGATTGCACCCAGCCGACCTCGCGCACATCGTCACCGGTGCTCTGCACCGTCAAACGACCATGCAGGAACAGCGCACCGGCGAGCGCGCTGAGCACTCCGGGGAACCGCCATGCCGAAGGTTGCGGCCGGCCCTCGGCATCGACGATGCGCGCCCCCGCGGCGCCCGCCGCCGGTTTGGCCGAGAGCCGGGCGCGCAGCGTGTTGGCGGCTCCCGCCGTCAGCTCGGAGTCTTCGTTCAGCAGCAGCAGGTACCGTCCGCGGCCGCGTGTCATCAGGGCCGAGTCGTTCTCGGCCTTTCCCCGGCGGCGGTCCAGAACGATTAGATCGACCGAGTCGCCGAAGCGCTCGCGGACGGCCTCGGCGCTGCCGTCACGCGATGCGTTGTCGATCACCAGCACCTCGAACGCGACGCCGGGCGGGTGCGCGAAGACAGAGTCGAGGCAGCGCAGCAGGTCCTCCCGCGCGCCGGTGCTGACGATGCAGATCGAGATCTCCGGAGCGGGCGACACGCTTGCGCAACATAATCCCCGCCCAATGCGCGTGACGGTTGCCGACCCCCCCGCCTACACGCCGCCCTACGACCACGCGCTGTGCGAGGCGCTTGCGGACCGGGGCCACGACGTGACCCTCGCGACCGGTTCGTTCCGCTACGGGGGGGTCTCAGATCCGCATGGCTACAGGCGTGAGGAGCACTTCTACCGCTTCGCGCCGGGCAGCGCGGCGGCCAAGGCGCTGCAGCACCCGCTGGATATGGCCCGCCTTGCGCGGCGGCTGCGGGCGCAGCAGGCCGACATCGTGCATTTCCAGTGGCTGCCGATCCCGAATGTCGATCGCCTGCTGCTGAAGAGCTTCCCCCGGCCGGTTGTGCTCACCGCCCACGACGTGACGCCGCGGGAGGTACGACCCGGGGCGCGCGGCGGCACCCCGGCCGTGCTGCGCGCCGTCGATGCGGTGGTCGTGCATTCACGGGCCGGTGCGCGGCGTGTGGTCGCAAAGGCGGCCGTGCCGGCCGAGCGGGTGCACGTCATCCCGCACGGCGCGTTCACGCATCTCACCCGCGCGACCGAGGGATCGCAGCCCGCGGCGCTGGCCGGGCTCGAGGACCGTCGCGTCGTGCTTTTCTTCGGGCTCGTGCGTCCGTACAAGGGAGTGGACCTGCTCGTCGATGCGCTTGCAGGCACACCCGACGACGTCGTCCTGCTGGTGGTCGGGATGCCGCGGATGCCGCTGGCGCCGCTCGAGCGCCGCGCCGCGGAGCTTGGGGTTGCCGACCGGGTTCGCTTCGTGCCCGAATACGTTCCCGACGCAGACGTTCCCGCATACTTCCGTCGCGCGGACCTGGCGGTGCTTCCCTACCGCGAGATCGAGCAGTCGGGCGTGCTGTACACGGCGCTCGCGTTCGGCACGCCGCTGCTGCTCAGCGACGTGGGCGGCTTTCCCGAGATCGCCGAGCACGGCGCCGCGCGGCTGTTCGAGCCGGGGAACACACAGGCCCTGCATGCGGCGCTGACCGAGTTGCTGGACGACGAGCCGGCACGGCGCGCACTTTCCGAGCGTGCCCTGGACCTCGCGGGCGGCGAGCACTCGTGGAAGCGTGCGGCCGCCCTGACCGAGGAGCTGTACCGGCGACTGCTGGAGGAACCGTCGCGATGAGCACCGTAGCGGTGATCTTCTGGGTGGCGATCGGGCTGATCCTCTACACCCACGCCGGGTATCCCTTGTTGCTGCGCGCGCTGGTGGCGCTGCGACGCAGGCGCGACCCTGTCGAATCGCCCGGCTCGCCGAGCGTCAGCCTGATCGTCGCGGCGCACGACGAACAGGATGTGATCGAGGAGAAGGTGCGCAACATGCAGGCGCTCGAATATGGCGGTGCGGTGGAGCTGATCGTTGCGTCGGATGGCTCCGAGGACATGACGGTCGAACGCAGCCGCGACGTCAAAGTGCTCGATCTGCCGCGGCGGGGGAAGGTGCATGCTCAGGACGCGGCGATGGACGTCGCGAGTGGGGAGATCCTTGGCTTTCTCCGATGCGAACGCGTTCTGGGATCCGGATGCGCTGCGCGAGCTCGTGCAGCCGTTCGCTGATCCGAGCGTCGGCTACGTATGCGGACAGCTTGCGTACCTCGCGCCGGACGGATCAAACGAGGAGGGCGCGTACTGGCGCTACGAGAACTGGGTGCGCGCGCTCGAGAGCCGCATCGGCTCCGTGACGGCGGGCAACGGCGCCATCTACGCGGTGCGCCGTGAGGCGTACATGCGCCTCGACCCACGCACGAGCCACGACCTCTCGTTCCCGTTCAACATGGTGAAGAAAGGGTGGCGGGCTGTGTACGAGCCGGCCGCCCGCGCGGTCGAGCGACCGGTACCGTCGATCGAGGGCGAGTTCCGGCGCAAGCGGCGCATGATGAGCCACGCCTGGCCCGCAGTGCTCGGCGGCGGGATGCTGAACCCGCGTGGCTACGGACTCACGTATGGGCTGGAGATCTTCTCGCACCGCGCGCTGCGCTACGCGACCCCGTTCCTGCACGTCATCGCGCTGGCAGCCAACGTCGTGCTGCTCGGCGAGGGCCGGGTCTACCTGGCGACCCTGGCGGGGCAGCTCGCGCTGCTCGCCGGCGCGGCACTCGCCCCGCTCAACCACCGCCTGCGACTCCTCGCGCTGTGCCGCTATTACGTCCTGATGACCGCGTCGCTTGCCGCCGGCCTGTGGGACGCGCTTCGTCACGGCACTCCCGCGACCTGGGAGCGCGAGCCGGAGCGTCCGTCCTGACGCACCGCCTGAAACGCGCGTTCGACGTCGCGCTCGCCGGCCTGCTCCTGCTGCTGGCGGCACCGCTCCTCGCGCTCGCGGCCGCCGCGATCAAGGTCTCGAGCCGTGGTCCCGCGATTTACCGCCAGCGCCGGGTCGGGCGCGACGGGGTCGAGTTCGACCTGCTGAAGCTGCGCACGATGGTGTCCGGGGCCGAGCAGATGGGCGCCGGACTGGCCGTGGACGAGGACGATTCGCGCATCACCCGCGTGGGCGCACTGCTGCGGCGCTGGTCGCTCGACGAGCTCCCGAACCTGGTCAACGTCATCAAGGGCGACATGAGCATCGTCGGGCCGCGGCCGACAGTGCAGTCGCAGGTCTCGCAGTACACGCCGCGCCAGCGCGGGCGGCTGGCGGTCGCGCCGGGCATCACCGGCTGGGCGCAGGTGAGCGGCCGCGCGGCGCTCCCGTGGCACGAGCGGATCGAGCTCGACCTCTGGTACATCGAGCACTGGTCCTTGCGACTCGACCTGCGGATCCTCGCGCGCACGGCGCGGATGCTGCTCAGCGGGAAGGGTCTCTACCGCGGAGACACCGGCGGGTGGCGGCCGCCTACTGAACCCTGAACTCGGCGACGTCGGAGCGCGCCGACAGGTTGCGACGTGTCGCTCAACACCGACAGCCGCAGGCGGTACAGCGCGGGTCGCACGACTCGCAGGCTCGTCAGCAGATCCCCGCCGCGCAACTTCACGGTCCGGCGCGACACGCGGACCAGCCGCCCACCCGACGTGCGGCGCTTCAGCGTCAGGATCGCCGTTGCCTTCTTGGGCCGCACCGTGCCGGTGACGCGCACCCGTTTGCCCGCGGCTCTCGCGGCAACTGTCAGGAGCGGCCGCACGCCGACCTGCAGGATCGCGGAGCTCGACGGCAGCAGGCCGGGCTCGCCCCGGAAGCGCGCACGCAAGCGCCGGTTGAGGGACAGCCGCATCTGCGTCTCGGCCTTACCGGCGGCATCCGTCTTCACGGAATGGTTGGTGCTCCAGCCCAGGCGCCCGAGAATCTGTACGTCGACGCGTTTGCCGCCCAGAGGCGACACCGGGGTGCCCGGGGGCACACCGCCGACTCCCAGTGACAAGCGGAGGCCCGCCTTCGACCCATAGGGGATGTTGCGCCGCTGGCGCGAGGCGATCGTCTGTGTCGAGGCACGGGGCGGCCCCGGATCCACCATCGCGCGGAGCTGGGGCAGCTGCGCGTACAGCCCGTTCCCCGGGCAGGCGGTCCCGTTCCCGTCGCGGTGACCGGAGATCCGGTTGAAAAGCGGCCGCGACCCGGACGGATACCGGTTCGTCGTACCGCCCTGCGAGATGACCTCCACCTTGCCGCTCGGCGGCACGCCGTGTACGGCGAGCTTCCAGCTCAGCAGCCGCGCGATCGCACCCAGCCCCGCGGGTGTCTGTCCGCCCGAGCTGAAGGTGCCGAGGCTCGCGACGCCTGTCGAGTTCGAGTTGTAGCCCTGCGCCTGGGCGCCGACGACCGCCTCGGCGATGCCGCCGGTGCGGCCCTCGAAGATCGTGCCGTAGCGGTCGACCAGGAAGTTGTAGCCGACGTCGTTCCAACCGTTGCCGTTGCGGTGATAGCGACAGATGCCGAGCACCATGGCGGCGGAGTCCTCGGGCCCGTACTCGTTCGCGCTGACCGTGTGATGGATGAACGCGAGCTTCACCGAGCCGTAGACCGGGTCGGCACGCGGTGGGCACTTGTCGCTGGCCCACTGCTCCCGCGGCACGATCGGCGGCTGGGAGGTGTCGGCCTGGGCGGGGCCGGCTCCGACTGCGCGGCGTACGGTGCTGATCGCGCCGCCGGCGATCGCGTGCAGGCGGGTGCGCATGCGCGCGACAGGAGTGGCGGTTCCGGTGGTGTTGACGAAACGCAGGCGCAGGTCACGCACATCGCGGCCGCCGGAGAGCGCCAGCTGCACCTCGTCGGCCTCTCCGGCCCAGACGGGATCCGAGCCGCGCCGCGCGCGGCGCTGTTCGCGTGACCGGCGGTCGGGCGCGTGATCGGAGTCGGTGCTCACGGCGACCCAGCGGCTCCACGGCCCGCCGTCGCGGCGCACTCGCATGCCGAGCGAGTCGATCCGCCCGCCGCGCCAGGCCAGCCCCACGAGGTTGAACCGCCTGCCGGGCCGCACCACGGGTGACACCGATCGCCGCGCCGAGCGCACGGCGGGAGCAACCGCACTCGGGACGGCGGCCTCGAACTCCACCGGGTCGGGCACGTAGCGCCCGCCGGAGAGCGCGGGTGCCGCAGCCCACGCGGCCAGCGCGACGCAAGTCGTCGCGAGCACTGCCATGACTGTTGCCTTCCGGCGCCTCATCCCCTCTGTGTCACGCCAACACGCCGGGGTCGGACGGGTTGCGCCCAGCCGGGTCCGCTACGGAACCTGCTCGGGACCCTGGTCGCGATAGCGGTCGCGGAAGGCGCGAATCGCGTCGAATGTCTCGTCCGTGATCTTGTCGCAGCCGATCAGGTGTCCCCATGCCGTGGCCGCGACCTCGTAGGGCATCCTGCGGTTGGGCATGAGCACCATGTGGTACGGGTCCTCGTTGAAGAGCCCGCCGAGCTGGTCGATCCTGCGCTTCCGCAGCGACGGGTCGTACTGGACTTCGATCCGGCCGTGCTCGAGCGTGTGGACGAAGTGCCTGGTCTCGACAGCGTTGAAGGCTCGGTCGTAGACCCCGTCGCCCGCCGGCTGCGGATCGTGGTTGCCGGATGTCGGCGGGTTGGTCTTGTACTTCACGTCGGTCGTTCTCGTCGACGTGCGTCGCGGCCCTCGATCACCGGGTTCTTCAGCTCGCACTTGGCGGCCCTCGCCGCGACCTCGAGCTCGGTCGCCGTCTGGGGCGGCGGATCGACCCCGCCCTCGTAGGTGTTCGATCCCGAGGGCACGCCGCCCGAGGAACTGCCTCCGTCGCCTCCGGTCGCGACGGCCAGGCCGACAGCCGCGATTGCAGCGACGCTGAGCGCACCGCCCACGACGATCGAGTAGAGCCGCTTGCGGCGGGCCTGCTCCTGCTCCTGCTGCTCGCGCGCGAGCCGCTCGGCGCGGCGCTGCTCTTTCTCGTCCTTTCGGCTGGCCATAGGGTCAGATTATCCAAAGGACTCCCGAATCCTGCGCAGTTACGCAGTTACGCAGTTCGCAGGAGGGATAGGGTTCGGGCCGTGGCGCGGGAATGGCTCGATCGACGTCGATGTCGCGATCGTGGGTGCCGGCATGGCGGGCCTGTCGGCCGCGCTCGAGCTGGAGCGCGCCGGGCGCTCGTTCGTGGTGCTCGAGGCCCGCGACCGCGCCGGTGGGCGGCTCGAGTCGCAGCAGATCGGCGACGGCGTCTGGATCGACGTCGGCGGGCAGTGGGTGGGACCGACCCAGGACCGGCTGTACGAGCTGGCCCGCGCACACGGCGCAGAGACCTTCCCCACCTGGACGGCGGGCGAGAACGTGATCGAGCTGGGCGGCCGCCTCGGGCGCTACACGGGCACGATCCCGAAGCTTCGCCCGCACGCGATGGCGGACGTGGGACAGGCGATGGCGCGCCTCGACCGGATGGCGAAGAAGGTGCCCACCGACGCTCCATGGAATGCGCCGAAGGCGAAGCAGTGGGACAGCCAGACGGTCTGGTCGTGGATGCGACACAACATGGTGACGCCCGACCGGGCGCGAGATGATGGAGATAGCGGTCGAAGGCAGTCTGGGCCGCGATGCCGGCGGACGTGTCGCTGCTGCACTTGCTCTTCTACATCTCCTCGGCCGGCAACTTCGACCTGCTGCTGGACACCGAGGGCGGAGCGCAGCAGGACCGGTTCGTCGAAGGCGCCGGCTCGCTCGCCGGCCGCGTCGCCGACAGCCTCGGCGACCGGGTCATGTTCTCGACGCCGGTCCGCCGCATCGAGTGGTCGGCGACCGGCGTGCACCTGACGGCCGACAGGGTCGACGTGCGCGCCGAGCGTGCGATCGTCGCGATTCCACCAACGCTTGCCGGCCGCCTCTGGTACGACCCGCCGCTTCCCGGCTACCGCGACCAGCTCACGCAGCGGGTTCCGATGGGAACCGTGATCAAGTGCTTTGCGATCTACGACGAGCCGTTCTGGCGCTCGGAGGGTCTCAGCGGCAGCACCGTGAGCGGCACGGGCCCGCTCACCCTGACCATCGACAACTCGCCACCCTCCGGCTCGCCGGGCATCCTGGTCGGCTTCCTCGAAGGCGATCATGCGCGGTCATTCGGGCGCGCGTCCGCGGCCGAGCGCCGTGAGGCCGTGCTCGCCAACCTGGCCCGGCTGCTCGGGCCGCGGGCCGAGCGTCCCGAGCATTTCATCGAGAAGAGCTGGGCCGAGGAGGAGTGGAGCCGCGGGTGCTACGAGGGCTACACGCCACCGGGAGTGCTGACCGCGTTCGGGCCGGCGCTGCGCGAGCCGATCGGCCCGATCCACTGGGCCGGCACGGAGACGGCGACGAAGTGGAACGGGTACATCGACGGAGCCCTCCAGTCGGGCGAGCGCGCGGCCCGCGAGGTCTTGGAGAAAACACCGACTGCTGCGGCTGCAGCAGTCGGGTAGGCGCGACTAGCTCGCTGCTCTCCGGCGCCGCTGCGCCGTGCGGCGCGGGCGCGGCTTCCAGCACTCGTCCAGGAAGGACGCCATCTCACCGGTCAGGCGCCGCGGTCGCATGCGCAGCTCGTACAGCGAGTTCGCCTCGAGCAGCCGGCCGTTCGGCAGCTCCTCGGCCAGCATCTTCGCGTCCGAGAACGGGTGGATTGCGTCGCGCGGGTGGCCCAGCACGATCGCCGGCGCCTCGAAGGTCTTGCGCTCCTCCCGGGGAGGGGCCGTACGGCCGAAGAAGATGCCCTGCATCACCGCGGACGAGGGCTTGGGCTCGCGGCTCAGCACGTCGAGGAAGACGTCGGGGTAGTGGCCGAACACGCGCGGCACCCGCCGCATGATCGCGGCCACCGGCCCGGTGATCGGCTCGCCGAACGTGAGCCCGATCAACAGGGGCGTGAACGCGATCGCACAGGCAAGCAGCGCGTTGTCCAGAACCGGCATCTCGATCAACATGCCGCGCACGCGGGCGGGCGCCAGCGACGCCACTTCGAGCGTCGTGTTGGCACCCAGGGATGTGCCTCCGACCACGGCCTCGTCGAGCTCCAGGTGATCGAGCAGTGCGACGACCTCGCGGCCGAAGATCGGGATCGAGTAGCGCCACATGTCGCGCGGCTTGTCCGACTCGCCATGCCCGAGCAGGTCGAGCGTGATGACGCGGTTGCCCGCGGTCGGCGAGGTCGCGCGCAAGCGGCTCGTGCATGCGGCTCGGGAACAACAGGCCCGGCAACAGCACGACGTTGCGCCGACCCTCGCCGTACATCTCGTACGAGAGACGTTGGCCCGCGTGTACGAAGGTGGGCATGAAGGAGAGAAGTTTAGCCGCGCAGGAGGCCCGCAAACGGTCGGAAAAGCCCAATCTGCGGCCTCTTCGGACCTTGATCGGCGGCCTCGGGTAGAGTCTCGCGCCCTGAGAGGCGCCTGTCAGGTCGTATCGGCGTCGCTCCCCCCTTTCATGAAGGTAGGCGTACCTAAAGAGGTGAAGCCGGGTGAGCGCCGCGTGGCGCTCGTTCCCGACTCCGTGAAGAAGCTCGCCGACGCGGGCTTCGAGGTCGTGGTCGAGCGCGGCGCGGGGCTGGAGGCGAACCTCGACGACGCCGCATACGAGGAGGCCGGCGCCACCCTCGGCGACGCGAGCGCGGTCCGCGATGCCGAGGCGATCGTGAAGGTGGCCGCGCCCGGGCCCGACGAGACGCCGGGGCGAGGCAAGGTGCTGATCGGCTTCCTGTCCCCGCTCAACAGCCCGGACCTGGTGAAGCGGCTGGCCGACGCGGGAGTGACGAGCTTTGCAATGGAGGCGATCCCCCGCACGACCCGCGCCCAGGCGATGGACGCGCTGTCCTCGCAGGCCGTGGTCGCGGGCTATCGCGCGACGCTGGCGGGCGCGCGGTCGCTGGGCAAGTTCCTGCCGATGCTGATCACCGCCGCCGGCACGGCCAAGCCTGCCCGGGTGCTGGTGCTCGGTGCCGGGGTCGCGGGCCTGCAGGCGATCGCGACGGCCAAGCGGCTCGGCGCGGTCGTCGAGGCCTACGACGTGCGGCCCGCCGTGAAGGAAGAGGTGCAGAGCTTGGGTGCGAAGTTCGTGGAGATCGAGGTCAAGCAGGAGGGCGAGGGCTCGGGCTCGGGCGAGTACGCGAAGGAGGTGTCGGCCGACGTGCAGCGCCGCCAGCAGGAGCTGCTCGCGGACCGCGTGGCGGCTGCGGACATCCTCGTCACCACCGCCGCCGTTCCCGGTCGGCCCGCGCCGAAGCTCGTCAGCGCGGAGATGGTGCGCGCGATGAAGCCCGGCTCGGTGATCGTCGACATGGCGGCCGAGACCGGCGGCAACGTCGAGGTGACCGAGCCCGGACAGGTCGTCGTGAAGGACGGCGTCACGATCGACGGCACGCTCAACCTCGCCAGCCAGATGCCGTTCCACGCGAGCCTGCTGTACGGCAACAACATCGTGAACCTGCTGAAGCACCTCGCGCCCGAGGGCAATCTGAACCTCGACTTCGAGGACGAGATCACCGCCGGCGCCGCGGTCACCCACGACGGCAAGATCGTCAACGAGCGCGTGCGGGAAGCGATCGAGGGGCCGGTGAACGCATGAGCGGCGACCTGATCACCGAGATCACGATCTTCGTGCTGGCGGTGTTCGTCGGCTTCGAGGTGATCTCGAAGGTGCCGACGATGCTGCACACGCCGCTGATGTCGGGCACGAACGCGATCCACGGCATCGTGCTGCTCGGCGGGCTGCTCGTCGTCGGCGCCGAGGGCGCCGACACGCTCGAGAAGATCGCCGGCACGATCGCGGTCGCGTTCGGGACGATCAACATCGTCGGTGGATTCCTGGTCACCGACCGCATGCTCGAGATGTTCAAGGGCCGGAAGAAGCCTGGCGAGAAGGACAAGGCTTGATCCTCGGCAGCTTCCTGCGCGACCTCGACTTCATCAACTCGGCGTACCTCGTCGCGTCGGTGCTGTTCATCCTCGGCATCCGCGGTCTGAGCCATCCGCGCACGGCGCGCCAGGGCAACATCCTCGCGTCGATCGGCATGCTGATCGCGGTCGTCGCGACGCTGCTCCACCCCGACGTCGAGAACTACGGCCTGATCGCCGTCGGCATCGCGATCGGAGCCGTGATCGGTGCGGTTTCGGCACGCGCGGTGAAGATGACCGCGATGCCGCAGATGGTGGCGCTGTTCAACGGCGTCGGCGGTGGCGCGGTCGCGCTCGTCGCGCTCTCGGAGTACCACGAGCTGATCCCCGAGGCCGGCGAGATCCCGCTCGAGACGCTGATCCCGACGCTGCTTGCGTGCGTGATCGGCGCGATCAGCTTCACGGGCTCGCTGATCGCTTTCGCAAAGCTGCAGGAGCTGATGACGGGGCGCCCGATCGTCCTGCCGTTCAACCAGTTCGTCAACGGCGGGATGTTCCTCGGGATCGTCTTCCTCGTCATCTACCTGGCGGCCGGGCCCGGAGAGCGAGAGCCTCTTCGTCCTGATGCTGTGCGCCGCGGCGCTCTTCGGGGTCCTGCTGATCATCCCCGTGGGCGGCGCGGACATGCCGGTCGTGATCTCGATGCTGAACGCGTTCACCGGGCTGTCCGCCGCGGGCGCGGGCTTCGTGCTCGACAACAACTCGCTGATCATCGCCGGCTCGCTGGTCGGCTCGTCGGGAACGCTGCTCACGATCCTGATGGGCCGCGCGATGAACCGCTCCCTGGCGAACGTGCTGTTCAGCGCGTTCGGGTCCGCGGTCGCGGCCGGTCCGGCCGGCGAGGCGGAGACGCGTCCGGTGAAGGACGTGAGCCCGGCGGACGTCGCGACGATGCTCGCGTACGCGGACAAGGTGATCGTCGTGCCCGGGTACGGGCTCGCGGTCGCCCAGGCTCAGCACTCCGTGCGCGAGCTGGCCGACGAGCTGGAGAAGCGCGGCGTCGAGGTCAACTACGCGATCCATCCGGTCGCGGGCCGCATGCCCGGCCACATGAACGTGCTGCTTGCGGAGGCCGACGTGCCGTACGACGCGCTCAAGGAGATGGACGAGATCAACCCCGACTTCCCCCAGACGGACGTCGCGCTGGTGATCGGCGCCAACGACGTCACGAACCCGGCCGCGCGCGAGAACGAGAGCAGCCCGATCTACGGCATGCCGATCCTCGACGTCGACAAGGCGCAGCAGGTCGTGGTGCTGAAGCGCAGCATGAACCCCGGCTTCGCCGGGATCGAGAACGAGCTCTACTACGGCGACAACACCGTGATGCTGTTCGGTGACGCGAAGGACTCGGTCACGAAGCTCGTGGCCGAGGTGAAGACGGCCTGATCAGTCCAGGCTGACGTCGTCACCTTTGCGGATCGTGCCGGTAGCTGCTGCGACGGCGTAGACGCCGGCGCATGGGTAGAGCGCACCCCCGACGTCGAGCCGGTTGTGCCGGGCGAGGGCCTTGAGGATCCGTGGGTCCCGCGGAAGGTCCTCCTGTTCGAGGCTCGGCATACAGCAACGAGGATCCGGCAAGGCCACGCCAAGCTTTACGTCACCGCCGATCGCCACCGTGTGACCAACCCACTCGTTCTCGACGAAGCCAGGCGCCGGAGTGTCGACGATCACGTTCATGCGGAATCGCCTCGCGTCGAAGCGGCTCTGTGGTTCGAGCTCGCCCAGCTGGTCCAGGGTCGACGTCGTGAGGACGCTGAGCGGGAAGAGGTCGAAGAAGGCGCCTTCTGGAACGACGGAAGGCAGTCCACGCTCGTTGAAGAAGGCCGCACCGAGCTGCGCTTCGACGACCTCGTCGCGATGGCCGTCAGGATCGTAGTTCTCTTCGTCGGGGTGATACTGGTCGATCGTGTAGCCGTTCTCCGCGGCGCGGGCCAGCTCCACGTCCCGGCCGAAGAAGCTGGACAGAACGGCATCGATGTCCTCCGCATCGCTCATGACGGAGGTGCCGTCGGCGAGCTCGATCCGTACCGGCGGAAGCTCGACCTCCGGGCGTGGGGTCTCGACGAACGAGGCCCGGCACGCGAGCATGTTGGGCCACAGCTTCGGGTGCTTCGCGCTCGCGACCTTGCCGGTTTCCCTGTCCCGAACCGCGTAGGCGCGGTCACCGACAATGCCGGCCTGACTGCAGTCGGCGGCCTCGATCTGCTCCCCAAGCATCGATTTGATGGGAAATCGCCACAGCGTCTCGACTGTTCCAACAGACTCACCTGAGTTCATCTTCGCCTCCCGGGGTTCGTCGGCTCAGCAAGCCTAAGTGACCGGCTAGCCTTTCCCTACCCCCAATCGAGAGGTAGGACATGTCCATAGCACTCATCGTGCTCATCGTCGTGGTCGTGCTGCTGGTGATCTACGCGGTCGTGACGTACAACGGCCTCGTGCGGCTGCGTAACCAGACCGAGGAGGCCTTCTCCGACATCGACGTGCAGCTCAAGCGCCGCCACGACCTGATCCCCAACCTGGTCGAGACGGTCAAGGGCTATGCGGCCCACGAGCGCCAGGTGTTCGAGAACGTGACCGCTGCCCGCAGCGCCGCAACCTCCGCCCACGGCCCCGAGGCCCAGGCCCAGGCCGAGAACCAGCTGACCGGCGCACTGCGCCAGTTGTTCGCCGTCGCCGAGGCCTATCCGGACCTGAAGGCGAACCAGAACTTCCTCGAGCTGCAGAACGAGCTCACCGACACCGAGGACAAGATCCAGGCCTCGCGCCGCTTCTACAACATGACCGTGCGCGACCTCAACACGAAGATCGAGCAGTTCCCGTCGAGCATCATCGCGCGCTTCGCGAACGCCGAGCAGCGCGAGTTCTTCGAGCTCGAGGATCCTGCCGAGCGCGCGGTTCCCGCGGTCTCGTTCGGGACGGCGCCGGCGCAATAAGACGTAGCGCCGGATGTACAAGCAGATCGCTTCGAACAAGCGCAAGTCGCTCGCCCTCCTGGTGGGCTTCTTGGTGCTCTACGGCGTGCTCGGCTACGTGCTGTCGCTGTGGTTCGGCGTCGGCGCGCTGATCATCGCGGGCGTGGTCGCGATCGTGGTGCTGTTGATCAATCTCTATGCCGGAGACGACCTGATCACGGCCGTGGCGGGAGCGCGGCGCATCGAGCGCAAGGAGGAGGCGCCGGCGCTGTGGCGCATGGTCGAGAACCTCGCGATCACCGCGGGGCTGCCGATGCCGCGTCTCTACATAGTCGAAGACGAGTCGCCCAACGCGTTTGCGGCCGGCCGCTCACCGAAGCAGGCGGTCGTCGCGGTCACGACCGGATTGCTGGAGCGCCTCGACGAGGAGGAGCTGGAAGGAGTCTTGGCGCACGAGATGAGCCACGTCCGCAACTACGACGTGCGGCTCATGACCTGGGCCGCGGTGCTGGCGGGCTCGATCGCGCTCCTGGCCCAGATCTTCCTCCGGACCATGTGGTTCGGCGGCGGAGGCCGCGACCGTGGCTCGAACCCGATCGTGCTGGTCGTGGTGATCGTCTCGCTGATCCTGGCTCCGATCGCCGCGCTGCTGATCCAGTTCGCGATCAGCCGCCGCCGGGAGTACGTCGCGGACGCCTCGGCCGCTGAGCTGACCCGTTACCCCCAGGGTC
>CAVXJX010000004.1:0-82499 GCA_963762195.1 uncultured Solirubrobacterales bacterium
AGTTCGCAGAGGGCCTGGCGCGAGCCGGGCCCTCTCTCGTTGCGCTCGCAATACGATGCGTTCGTGATTCTCGAGGAGTTGGAAGTCAGTCCGGAAGAGCTGCGGGCTCGAACCGGGTGGGACCTTCGGCCTGAGGGGGCCTGCAAGGCAGATAAGTGCGTTCCGCTTCCCGACGGACCTGTCGACGTTCGTGTGCTCGCCGAGCGGCTTGGCATGGCGTTGGTGCATGACGACGCGCATGGGCTGTGGGCACTTGGGCCCGAATCGGGTGGGCGGGCGTTGCTGTCTGCCGAGTTGCCCGACGTGACGCTTCCCGACCGCCACGGGACACCGTTCTCGCTCGCTTCCCTGCGCGGGATGAAGGTCCTGATCGTCACCTGGGCCTCCTGGTGAGGATGCCGCTTCGACCTGCCCGTGTGGCAGGCACTGCGAACTGAGCTGCACCCGCAGGGCCTCGAGATCGTGACCGTCGCGCTCGATGTCGGCGGTGCGCAGGCGGCCGGCTCGTGGATCGACTACGCGAAGCCCGAACATCCCTCTCTGATCGACGAGGCGCACCTCCTCGACGAGCTGCTCGGAGTCGTGAACGTGCCGAGTGGCATCTGGGTCGACGAGCACGGCAGTCATCGTGCGCCCGCCGGAGCCGGCATTTCCCGGCCGAGCGGTCGTCGCAGAGTTGCCGATCCCGGCCGAGGCTCCGCCGCGGATTTTCGAAATGGCGAAAGAGGCGGCGAAGATGCGGATCAAGCCGGCCCGCTACACGGCCGCGCTGCGCGACTGGGTGGAAAACGGCGAGGACTGCCGGCATGCACTCTCCGCCGGCGAAGTCGTCGCACGGTCGACGCCGCGGCCGCCCGAGGCCTCGCGGGCGGCAGCGTGCTTCGAGCTCGGCCAGCATCTGCATCACGCGGGGCATGCAGACGACGCTGTGCGGTGGTTCCGGGAAGCACACCGGCTGCAGCCCGGCAACTGGACCTATAAGCGCCAGGCCTGGGAGCTCGTCGATCCGATCCTCCAGGGACCGAGCGAGCAGTACGACAGTGACTGGCTCAGCGACGTCCGGGAAAGCGGACCCGAGAACTATTACCCGCCGGTCGATCTGTAGCTGTGCTGGCTTTACCCCTCCACAGGGGGGAAACCCAGCACAGCGCGAACGTTTCGCTACTCCCGCCGCGTGCTGCTCAGCGCACCTCCGGCGACCACCAGCAGCCCTCCGAGCAACCCGAGGTACGCGCCGATCTTCAGAGACAGGTCCGCGCGGTCCACGAACCCGAGGATCGCCGGCTGGTCGACGAGCTGGACCGCGACGAAACCGGTCGCGAGCGCGCCCACGATCATCACCGCGCGAGCGACGTACGGCGGGCCCAGCACGACCAGGATGAGCACCGCCAGCGCAGCGAGCACCATCACCGTGTCGGTGGACTCGAACGAGTCCCACCCCTTCAGCGAGATCTTGGCGTTGTCCCCGGTCGCGCCTTCGCTCACCTCATACCAGTCGAGGAACAGGCTCACGGGCATCAGCACCGCGCCGACCAGTGACACCAGCAGCGGCGCCCGCGAGCCGCGCACAGGCTACTCGCCGATCGTCTTGCGGTAGGCGTTGGCGAACGGGCCCAGCACGATCGACCGCGGGCCGTGGCGGCCGAAGTTTGCGGCGGCCCGGTTGAGCAGGGCGGGGAAGACCACGCGCTTGCCCTTCGCTGCGCCGTCGATTCCGGCCCTGGCGACGTCCTGCGCTGACGACCAGATGAACGAGGGACCGGCGGTGTCGATCTTGAAGCCGCCCGCCTCCGTGAACTCCGTCGAGACCGGGCCGGGACACAGCGCGGTCATGGTGACGCCCGTGCCCTTCAGCTCCGCCGCAGTGCCTTCGCTGAAGCTCAGCACGAACGCCTTCGTTGCCGCGTACACCGACTGCACAGGGATCGGCTGGAAAGCGGCAACGGACGCAACCTGGATCACGGCTCCGCGTCCCCGCTCCACCATGCCGGGCAGCCATCTGGTCGTGAGGTCGACGAGCGCCTCGATGTTGACCTGCACCATGCCGAGCTGGCGGTCCGGATTCGTGTGCACGTCGCCCACCGTCGTGAAGCCGGCGTTGTTGACAAGCACGTCCACGTCGAGTCCGGCGTTCGCCACGAGCTCAGGCAGCTTGCGCCGCGCGGCGGCATCCGCCAGATCGCAGGCGACAACCTCTGCACGCACTCCGTGTTCGCCCGCGATGTCGTCCGCCAGCTTGCGCAACCGGTCCTCGCGGCGGGCGACCAGGAACACGCCGTGGCCGCGGGCGGCGAGCTGGCGCGCGAACTCCTCCCCGATGCCGCTCGACGCGCCGGTGATGACGGCGGTGGAGGACGGATTCGGGGGAGGCAGAGCCATCGCGCGCTGAGCTTATCCGGGTGCAGTGATTGCGTCACCCGTCCCTACAATGGACGCATGGAAGGTTCCAATCCATTCGGCGGCCTGTTCGGGGACCCCGACGACCTCCAGCGCAGGCTGGGCGAGTTCGCCGACCAGATGCAGGGTGCGCAGCGTGTCGCATGGGCGGACAACGCGATCAAGCTCGCGGTCGACATGACCGTCGCGGCGATCCACACGATCGACCTGTCCGGCTCATCTGACGAGCAGGCGACCCAGATCCGCGACGCGATCCGGATGATCTTTCCCGAAGCAGTGACGCTCGTGCGCGAGGCGCGCGAGGGTCTCGCCTAGCCCGGTCGCAGCGGCTCCGTCGCCTCCTCACCCGGATCGGCCTCACGGGAGGTCTCGTCGGTCGACCGCTTCTCCTCTTCGCGGCCGAGGCGGATCACGCTGCGGAAGTTGGTGGTCCCCGCCATGTAGAACAGTGCAATCAGCGCAGCCGCGACGTTGAAGGCCGCGAGCGCGATCTGCTGCCCGACGCTGTAGGCGAGCACAGCGGTGCGGGAAGCGCGGTCGCGGAACACGTAGACCAGCAGCGCCTGCTGCGCCCCGGCGCCGCCGGGAGTGAACGGCGTCAGTGTCGACAGAGCCTGCACGCTCATCACCAGCAGCGCGTTCTCGACCGAGCCGCCGATGTTGAACGCCTCGAGGAAGAAGAAAAACGAGAAGAACCGCAGGAGCCACGCCCCTCCCTGCCACGCGGCGACCTGGCGCAGGTAACGGCGGAAGTCGCTGAGGATTGCGACGCCCTGCCGGACCCGCCGCCAGAACACGACTGCCCGTATGGACAGCACCGCGTACAGAACCAGCAAGCCCACGGTCAGGAACGTGATCGTGAACAGCGCGAAGCGGGGATGGTCGGCCCAGAACGACAGGTCGAACGCCCCGATGTCCGGCAGGCTGGGAAGGCTCGGCAGCACCCCCTGCGTGAGCGCGAACAGCATCACGAAAGATCCCACCGATATGTCGAAGAGCGACTCGACGAAGAACGAGGAGGTGACCGCCGGATAGGTCGAGTTCGGGACGCTCTGCTTGGCGAGGTAGACCTTCACGACGTCGCCTCCGCGCGCCGGCAGCACGCTGTTGACCCCCACTCCCGCGATGTATGCACCGGCGATGCGGCGCCACTGGATCGTCTCGGCCGGGTAGGCGGCGCGCAGCGTGTTGAACCAGGCCCGGCTGCGGCAGCCCATGTGGGCCAGGTGCAGCATCAGAGCAAGCAGCAAGGCCCCCCAGTGAACCGCGGCGAGGTTCGAGAAGAACGTCTCGACCGCGCTCCAGAACGCGTCGACGCTGGAGGCGAGGGTCGCATGTGGCGGCGGAGACAGCGGGGGCGGGCCCATCTCCCTAAGCTAACCAGCCCGATCCAAAGGAGGTGCGAGGTTGAAGCTCTACGTCTGTTACGGCACGTTCGGATCCCCCCGCCCCGGCGGCCATCCGTGCGGCAACGCTTATAAAGCGCTGAAGAACGCCGGCCACGATCCGGAGGTGGTGAAGGCCTACGGCTGGGGCGCGCTCCCCGACGCCCTCAACACCGGCCGGCGCAAGGAGGTCAAGAAAATGACCGGCAACACGTGGGTCCCTGTCCTCGTGACCGACGACGACTCCGTGATCAGCGGATCGAAGGAGATCGTGGCCTGGGCGCAGGAGCATCCGGCCGGAGCCGCCGCCGCGGCATAGCTAGCGGCTGGAGCTCTGCGCGGGTGCTTCCGCTGCCACCCGCCGAACCACAGCGAGCACCTCGTCTGCGAGACGCGGGCCGTCCGCGTCGGACACGGGGGTCGCCTGGATGCGCACGATCACGCTGTCCGCATAGATCTCTTCGAGCGAGATGTCGGGGTCGTCGCGCGTCGGCACGCTGACCTCGCGCGTGAGCAGCTGTTCAAGCTCGCTTGGCAGCACGCCCTCGCGCAGCCGCGCGAGCACGTCGACGCCCGCGGGTGTGCGCAGCGGCACGATCGTCGCGCTGAGCGCCGAGTTGTTGGGGACGAGGAAGGTTCCGTTGCCGCGCGCGAACACGGTGTAGATCAGCCCCTGGCTGGCAACGGTGCCTTCGACCGTCGCACCGAGCGTGCCGCCCTGCAGCCGCACGCGCTCGCCGACCCTGAAGGGACGCGAGGCCTGGAGCATGATGCCGGCGATCACGTTGCCCAGCGTGCTCTGCGCCGCGAGCCCGATCACGACCGCCGTGACCGCGCCGCCCAGTGCGATCGCGCGCGTGTCCAGGTCGACGATCCGCAGCGCGAAGATCACGATCGCGAGCAGCGTCAGGAGCTGGAGCAGGAAGCTGAGCGTGGATGCGGTCCCGGGTTCGAACCGCCGCATCAGCCGCGGTCCCATGGCACGCCCGATGTCGCGCGCGAAGCGCCATCCGATCGCTGCGAGCAGCACCGCGGCGATCACGCGGACCGGAACGTCGGTACCGAACAGGTCGTCGCGCCATTTCCAAAGAGCGACGACGGCAGCCCCGAGCACGAGCATCAGCAGGGCCTCGCGCCGCGCCTCCCGTGCCCGGCGGGCGGTCTCGGCCGT
The DNA here is from genome assembly GCA_963762195.1 of uncultured Solirubrobacterales bacterium. Taxonomy (GTDB): domain Bacteria; phylum Actinomycetota; class Thermoleophilia; order Solirubrobacterales; family JBBDJG01; genus DASRIA01. Next base: position 4,954 of record CAVXJX010000004.1, read on the forward strand.
CATCAGCCGCGCGAGCGCCGACTGCTTGTAGAAGCTGATGTCGCTCATGCGCGTGCGGTCGTCGGGAGCGCCGCGCTGCTCGGCCGCCTCGTGCGGAAGCGTCGTGTCCTGGTCTTGGGTCACGGCCCGAACCGTAGCGGGCTGCGCGCGACGGCTGGATTCACGCCGTGCGGGCGTCCTGCTCCGACATCCCGGCCGCCTCCAGCGCCTTTTCACGCTGTGCGAACATCTCGCAGCGGGCCGGCTTGCCGTCGCGGATGGTCCAGAGCGCTGCCACCTGGTTTTCCACGACGGAGCTGCTTCCGTGGGGTTGGAAGCGGACAACCAGGAAGACCACGATCTGGTCGCCGCGCTCGAAGAACTTCTGCGTTTCGTAGGTCACTTCTTCGAAAGGCTCGACCAGATCCGCGAAGAACCGGGTGGCGGCCTCGGCACCGCGATAGGTGCCCGCACCCGGTACGCGGTCGGCCGTCCTCAGTTCGAAGTCGGGATGAACGTCGGCGAAGACAGCGCCCAGGTCGTCCTTGCTGGTTGCCTTGTACCGCGCGCGCAGCGACTCTCTTTGGAAGTGCGACATCTCGGCCTAAATTAGGGTTGCAGCCCGGCGGCGGCGAAGGCGTCGGTCGGGTTCAGGTAGCTGTCAATGCGGGCGATCTTTCGGTTGGCGAACCTCCAGACCTGCCCGTTGCGTTGCTCGACGTTCACGCCGCTGCCCTTCCCGCGTCCCGTAACACGGACCACGACCACGAGCCGATCCTCGCCGGCGTCGGTGATCGCTTCGATCTCGACCCGCATGTCATCAAAGACCTCGCCGAGCGTGGCGAAATAGTCGCGAATTCCCTGGCGGCCGCGAAACACCCGACCCTCGCTCGCCGCAAAGGTCGAATGGAACTCGGTCTCTTCGGAGAAGATCGCATCCAGCGTCGCAAGGTCACGGCGGTTAGTCGCATTCACTGCCCGGCGCACCAGCTCGGCATTGTCCTCCGGCATCTCGCCCGCAGTATCCCGCAGGCGATAGGTTGCGTCACATGATCCGAGGAGCGCGTGTGCTTGGTCCCGGCGATGGGCAGATCCTGGGCGCGCCCGACGGCGTCCGCGACCGGTTCATGATCGCGGGCGAGGACTCCGGCGGCGGGTTCGCGCTCGTGGAGCACCTGATGGCGCCGCGGGCCCTGGCCGCGCCGCTGCACCACCATTCTCGCGAGGACGAGTACAGCTATGTGCTCGAGGGGCGACTCGGAGCGCTACTGGGTGACGAGGAGGTCTTCGGCGAGATCGGCGATCTCGTCTTCAAGCCTCGCGGCCAGTGGCACACTTTCTGGAACGCGGGCGACGTGCCCGCACGCATCCTCGAGATGATCTCGCCCAGTGGATTGGAGGAGGCCTACCGCGAGATGGGCACACTTCCGGGAGAGCCGGAGCCGCCGGTAATCGCGGAGATCGCATCTCGCTACGGCATCGAGGTCGACTTCGATGCGACGTTTCCGATCGTTGAGCGCCACGGGCTGAAGTTCTAGCGCCGCCGGATATCCTGCCGCGGGTGAAGGTCTCGGTCGCGAGCGACATGGACACCCCCGTGGCCCGCGCCCTGTTGGAGGAGCTGCGCCGGCGCGGCCACGAGCCGATCGCGCACGGCGCGCTGGCCGAGGGCGAGCGCGACGACTGGGCCTGGGCCTGCGAGCGCGCCGCCCGCGACGTCGCGGAAGGCGAGGCGGAGCAAGGGATTGTCTGCTGCTGGACCGGCACCGGCGCATCGATCGCGGCGAACAAGGTCGCCGGCGTGCGCGCGGCGTTGTGCGCGGACGCCGAGACCGCCCGCGGCGCCCGCACCTGGAACGACGCCAACGTGCTCGCGATCAGCCTGCGCTCCACCTCCCAGCCGGTGCTCGAGGAGATCCTCGACGGCTGGTTTGCGACCGGCGCCAGCGACGACCCGACGGACCGCGCCAACATCGACCACATCGCCGCGCTCGACGCCGAGCGGGCCCGCAGCTGATGGCGGTCGAGGCCCAGGACGTGGTCGCGACCCCGGCCGAGGCGGAGCAGCAGGAGCTGGCGCCGCTGATCATCAGCGACACGCTGCGCGAGTACCTGGCGCGCGAGCTGCCTGGTGACGACGCGCCGCTCGAGTTCGAGCGAATCGGGGAGGGCCACTCGAACATCACCTATCTGGTCACGAGGGGGGCTGACCAGTTCGTGCTGCGCCGCCCGCCGCGCCCGCCCTTGCCTCCGTCCGCCCACGACGTGCTGCGCGAGTGGCGCATCCTCGATGCGATCAAGGGCACGCAGGCGCGCTCTCCCCGCACGCTGCTGGGCTGCAACGACGAATCGGTGATCGGGGCGCCCTTCTACGTGATGGAGTACGTGGTCGGAAGCGTGATCACCAGCGAGATCCCCGCGCCTCTGGACACACCGGAAGAGCGGCGCAGGATGGGCCTCGATCTCGTGGATGCGCTGGCCGAGGTGCACGGAGTCGACTGGCGGGCATGCGGGCTCGAGGGCTTTGGCAAGCCGACCGGCTATCTGGAGCGCCAGCTGAAGCGGTTCACCGGCCTCTGGGAGTACAACAAGACGCGCGAGCTCCCGCGCGTGCAGGAGATGCGCGACTGGCTCGCGGACAACATGCCCGAATCGCCCGAGGCGACGATCGTGCACGGCGACTACCGGCTTGGCAACACGATGGTCGCCGACGACCCGCCCGCGCGCCTGATCGCGATCTTCGACTGGGAGCTGTCCACGATCGGCGACCCGCTTGCCGACCTCGGCTACCTCACGGTCACGTGGGTCCAGCCCGGTGATCCCGTGGACACGATGTTCAGATCGCTGTCCGCGGTCACGTCCCGCGACGGGTTTCCCAGTCGCGACGAGCTGATCGCCCATTACGAGGAAGGGACCGGGCGTTCGATGTCGGCGCTCAACTGGTATCAGGCGCTCGCCCTGTGGAAGTCGGCGGTCTTCATGGAGGGCAACTACAAGCGCTCGCTCGCGGGCACCACCGACGACCCGTACCTGAAGCTGTTCGACGAGGGCGTCCCCGCTCTCGCGGAGGCGGCATACGAGGCCAGCCGTGCCGGGTGAGAACGGAGCGTTGGCGGGGCTGCTGGTCGACTACGGCGGCGTGCTCACGACCAACGTGTGGGATTCGTTTCGCGACTTCTGCGAGGCCGAGGGCATCGACCGCGACGAGGTCAAGAGGGTCTTCCGGGGCGACCCGGAGGCCCGTGCGCTGCTGCGCCGCCTCGAGGCCGGCGAGTTGAACGAGGAGACGTTCGCGCCGCTGTTCGGGCCGATCATCGGAGTGCGCGAGGACCGGTACGAGGGTCTGGTCGAGCGTTTGTTCTCCGGCATGCAGCCGGAGCAGGCGATGATCGACGCCCTTCCGCGGGCCCGGGCCGCAGGGGTGAAGACAGGACTGATCTCGAACTCGTGGGGCCGCGGCCGCTACGACCGGGCGAGCTTCGACAAGTGGTTCGACGGAGTCGTGATCTCCGGCGAGGTGGGCCTGTACAAACCGCAGCCCGAGATCTTCCACCTGGGCGCCGAGCGGGTCGGCCTCGATCCCTCGGCGTGCGTGTTCGTCGACGACCTGCGCGAGAACTGCGAGGGCGCGGAGGCCGTCGGCATGACCGCCGTCCTGCACCGCGGAGCCGACGGCACGCTCGCGCGGCTCGAAGAGCTCTTGGGCATAGAGCTTCGCTAGATGTTCTTGGCGAAGCAGTGGTGGAGGATGCGGCCCTGGCAACCGAGTGACTCGGCGAGGCCGCGCGACCTCACGTTGGAGTCGTTCACCGGGTAGTAGAAGCTGTCTCGAAATCCCATCTGCTCGAGCGTGCGATACAGGGCCGATGCGAGCACAGCGCCAATCCGGCGGCCGCAAAACTGCGGGCGCACCGCGATTGCCAGCAGGCCCACCCGGCTCGGCCGGCGCGCGGCACGGATCATGCGCAGCAGCTTGATCGGCCCCAGCCGGCCACGCATCGCGCGGATCGCCGGGTTGAGGTCAGGCATGCCCCACACGAGCCCGGCCGGCTCGCCGTCCACCTCGGCGATCATGGCTAGGCGGGAGTCGAACAACGGCTTGAAGTCCTTGAAGAACTCGCGGAACTGCGCGGCGGTGAACTGCTGGAACTCCCACTCGTCGCCGAAGCCCTCGTTCCAGATCAGGCGCAGTACCTCGACCTCGTCATCCCAGCGGCGCTTGTCGACCTCCCGCAGGGTGCACTCCGGCGATTCCAGCGCGCGCCGCCTGAACTCGCGGTGGCGTTCGGAGGCGAAGTCGACCTCGTAGACCCACAACGGATAGGCGTGCGCATATCCGGCATCCACGAAGAATTGCTCGTAGTAGGGCGGCGTCCACGGCAGCGGGAACATCGGGTCCTCGTCGAACGCCGCGGTGGATGCGGCCATGCCCAGGAACGCGTTGCCGTTGAACGGACCGATCAGGCGGTTCATCCCGCGCCGGCCCAGCAGGTCCTCGGCTGCCGCCAGCACCTCGGCGGCATCCCCGGCCGCGTTCGGCGCGGCCGCGAACCAGCCGACGTGGCCTGTCTGCGGCTCCTCGTGTGATTGCTGCCAGAGTGGGTTCACGATCGCGACGCAGCGCGCGCCTTCGTTCGCGAACAGGGTGTACTCGACGCCGTCGGCGAACTCCGATTCGCCCGCGAGTCGCTTCCTCACGTCAGAGTCGAGCTCACCCACGAACAGGGGCTGGTCGCCGACCAGCCCCCGTTCGAGCCGGATGAAGTCGTTCAGTTGCCGCTTGTCGGCACGGTCGACTTCACGTACGGGCATAGCAACATTCCTTCACCTTGTCGGGTTGACCTGCGCGGACCGTATCCGGAAAGCGTCGCGGTTCGAAATCCTGGCGGTCAGCGAGCCGCGAGCGCCTCGCGCACCAGTCGCGAGTAGCCCTCGGCGAGACGTGCCGTGACCGGACCTGCTTCTCCGTTCCCGATCGGGCGGCCGTCGACGGCGACCAGCGGCTGCACCTCACGGGTCGACGAGGTGAGGAACGCCTCCTCGGCAGTTTCGACGTCGGCGGGCGACAGCGCCCGCTCGCTCGCGCCGAGCTGAAGCACGTGCTCGCGCGTGATGCCCGCGAGGCAGCCCGCCTCCAGCGGCGGGGTCGCGGCAACGCCGCCGTGCACCAGAAAGACGTTCGCCGTTGTCGCCTCGCACAGCTCACCTCTGCTGTTGAGCAACAGCGCCTCGTCGGCGCCGGCGGCGCGGGCCGCCGCCAGCGCGGTCGCGCTCTCCGCCAGCGACACCGTCTTGACACCGGCCAGCGCGCTGCGCTCGTCGCGCCGCAGTGACGCTGTCACGGCAGTCGCGGTGGGCGGCCACGGCGACAGCGGTCCGGCGACCACGAGCACCGTCGGCGGTCCGTCACCACGCAGCAGCCCTGCCGGCCCGGGGCCGCTCGTGACCGTGATCCGCATGCGTGCGTCGCGCAGGCCGTTCGACTCCATCACGGCATGGACGGCGCGGAGGAGCTCTTCGCGGGCGGGCATCGCGATGCCCGTCGTGCGGCAGCCCTCCTCCAGCCGGCCGAGGTGCTCGTCCAGCGTGAACGGCCGGCCGTCGTACCAGCGCAGGGTCTCGAACACCCCGTCTCCGACGAGGAAGCCGTGGTCGGAGGGCGCGATGCACGCCTCGCCCTCTTCGGCGAGCGAGCCGTTCAGCCAGACCTTCACGAAGCGAGCGGGAGCGCCTCGCGGCCGGTCTCGACCTTCCCGCCCGCGGCTCGCAGGAGACGTGCGGCCTTGTGCATCGACTCCTGCCATTCGCCCGCCGGATCGGAGTCGGCCGTGACCGCACCGCCGACGTGCAGGTGCAACCCGTCGCGGGCGGCGACCATCGTGCGAATCGCGACCGAGAGCTCGAGCTCGTCACCCGGCCCGAACCACCCGACCGCGCCGCAATACGGACCGCGCCGCACGGGCTCGAGCTCCTCGATGATCTCGAGCGCGCGGACCTTGGGCGCGCCCGTCACGGAGCCGGGCGGGAAGGTCGCGCGGATCACGTCGGCCGCCGACACGCCGGCGCGCGTGCGGGCTTGGATCGTCGAAACGAGGTGGTGGACGCCGGGATGCGATTCGAGTGCGCACAGCTCCCGGACGGCAACGGTGCCGAAGCGCGCGACGCGGCCGAGGTCGTTGCGCGCGAGGTCGACGATCATCACGTTCTCGGCGATGTCCTTCGCGCTGGAGCGCAGGGCCAGAGCCTGGCGGCGATCGGCGGCGGCGTCTGCCACCCGTGCGCGCGTGCCCTTGATCGGGCGCGTCTCGATCGCGTCGCCGCGGCGGCGCAGGAAGCGCTCCGGCGAGGCTGAGATCACGTCCGCGCCGCCCAGGCGCACGAGCGCCGCGTATGGCGCCGGGCTCTCGCGGCGCAGCTGTGCGTAGAGCGCAAACGGATCGCCGTTCCACTCCGCGCTGAGGCGCTGGGAGAGGTTCACCTGGAACACGTCGCCCGCCCGGATGTAGTCGATCGCGCGCTGCACGGCGGCTTCGTAGTCGCGGCGTGGCAGCGAGGTGCGCCAGTGAGCGATCGGCGCATGCGCGGGCGGGCCTTCGCGGGCGCTGCGCAGAGCGCGCACGAGGTGCGCCGCGTCGCCGCCACCGTGGATCGCAACCGTGCGCCGTTCGTGATCGAACTCGACCCACGACTCGAAGCGCCCAAGCGCGAGCGGCGGCAGGCCGGGGTCGTCGCGCCCGAGGTCCGGCAGGCGCTCGATCTCGCGGCCGAGGTCATACGACAGCCAGCCCGCCCACCAGTCCTCGCCCAGACGGTCGAGCGCGCCGATCCCGTCCGTCGCGACCTCCGCCGGTCGGACGGCGAGATACGAGCGAGTGCCGAGGTGGCCGAACCCCGGCAGGCTCTCGAGCAGCACGAGGCCGGGCTCGTGCCGCAGAGCAAGCGCGGCGGCAAAGGGCTCCGCCCATGGCAGCGGGGACACCCCACGGATGGTAAGCGACGCGGCTCAGCCCGCCGCGATCAGCACCACGCCGGCGAGTGCCAGCGCGACGCCGATTCGCGCGGTCCGGTGTGGCCGCTCCCGCAGCACCAGGGCCGCGAGCGCCACGGTCGTCAGCGGGTAGAGCGAGCCGAGCACGGACACGAGGCTCACCAGGCCCTCCGTAGCGGCGATGGCGAACAAAGCGTTTGCCGCGATGTCGAGCGTGCCGACGGTTACGAGCACGGGCACGTCGGGACGGCGGACCGCGAGCGGCGGACGCATCACGAGGAAGGCGGCGAACAGCACCGAGAAGCTCGTGATGCGATTGCCGAGCATCGCCCAGCCGATGTCGGCGTCGCTGGCGTTGTCCATGCCGACGAAGAAGAAGCCGAACCCGAGCGCCGACAGCAGGGCAAATCCGGCGCCGCGAGCCGTACCGGAGGACACCTCTTCGCGGGACGCGAGCACCACGCCGATGAACGCGAGGAGCAGGCCCAGGTACTGGATCGCGGCCGGCCGGTCTCCCGACGCGATGCCGACGGCCACCGGCACGACCGCGGCCGTAGCCGAGATCGGAGCGACCACGCCCATGTTGCCGGTCGAGAGCCCTTTGTAGAAGGCGGCCAACCCGAACGCGCCGGCCAGGCCCGACAGCGCCGCCCACAGCGCGAAGTCCCCTCCTGGGATCGGCTCCCAGCGAATCAGCATGTAGATGCCCACCAGCACCAGGCCCGTGCCCTGGGAGGCGAGCAGCACGTTCAGCAACGGCAACTGGCGGCTCTTGAGGCCGCCGAGGAAGTCGGCGACCCCCCACGAGACGCTGGAGGCGAATGCAAGGCCGAGGGCGAGCACGGCGCCACATCTTGCCGATCACCACTAGGCTACGCCGCCGATGAGCCTGGTCGTGGTCGGATCAATCGCATTTGATGCCGTGCGCACCCCGTTCGGCGAGCGCGAGCGCATGCTCGGCGGCTCTGCTGTGCACTTCTCGCTGGCGGCGAGCTTCTTTACCGGCGTACGGGTCGTCGGACCCGTCGGAGACGACTTCGGCGAGACCGAGTACGAGGTGCTGCACCGGCGCGGAATCGACACGAGCGACGTCGAGCACGTGCCGGGCGGGCGCACGTTCTTCTGGCGCGGTCACTACGAGTTCGACCTCAACGTCGCGCACACCGATGACACCCAGCTGAACGTGTTCGGCGACTTTCAGCCGAAGCTGTCCGAGCAGTCGCAGGCGACCGAGACGCTCTTCCTCGCCAACATCCAGCCCGACCTGCAGTTCCAGGTCCGCGAGCAGAGCAAGGCGCAGCTCGTCGGGCTCGACTCCATGAACCTGTGGATCGAGACTGCACGCGATTCGCTGCGGCGCGCGATCGGCTCGGTCGACCTCGTGCTGATGAACGATGCGGAGCTGCGCATGCTGACCGAGCAGCCCAACCTCGTGCGCGCCGCGCGGGAGGTGATGGCGCTCGGGCCGCGCATGGTCGTCGCGAAGCAGGGCGAGTACGGCGCCGCGCTGTTCACACCCGGCGGGTTCTTTGCGCTGCCCGGCTACCCGCTCGAGGAGGTGATCGACCCGACCGGCGCCGGCGACAGCTTCGCGGGCGGGTTCCTCGGATACCTCGATTCGGTCGGCGACGAGGAGCTTTCGGACCAGGTGCTGCGGCGCGCGATGACCTACGGCTCGGTGATGGCGTCGTTCAACGTCGAGCAGTTCGGGACCGAGCGCGTGCAGGCGCTCACCCACGGCGAGATCAACCGCCGCTTCGAGGAGTTCCGCCTGATGACCCACCTCGACGCGCAACCGGTCGAGCTGGGCTCTCCCGGCTAAGTCGGAAATTGGAGTCAATCGGCGGCCGATGGACCCCGGATCCGCGTGCCGGCGGGGACGCGAGAACCGAGCTGGGCAAGGACGCAGGGTGAAGTCCATGCTGGTTGCATGGGCGAACCCGAGGACGCAGATCCAGCGAAGGTTCGCAGCGTCATCCGCCGGTACGTGGATTTGGGGTCCATCGGCTAGCCTGAATCCCGCAAAACGCGGAAATGCTGCAGCGAGGGAGAGAGATGACCACAGAGCAGACCACGAAGCCCCAGGACAGCGACGGCGTGGCGACTGAATCGGGGGACGTGCTGAGCGTCACCGACAGCCGCACGGGCAAGACCTATGACCTGCCGATCGAGGACGGGGCGATCCGCGCGGCGCACCTGCGCCAGATCAAGGTCTCCGAGGACGACTTCGGGCTGATGGCGTACGACCCCGCGTTCCTCAACACGGCGGCCTGCCGCAGCGCGATCACATGGATCGACGGGGACAAGGGCGAGCTGTGGCATCGCGGGATCCCGATCGAGCAGCTGTGCGAGCAAAGCACCTATCTCGAGGTTGCGTACCTGTTGATGTTCGGCGAGCTTCCGAAGAAGGACGAGCTCGAGGCTTGGGTCTACGACATCACGATCCACACCTTCGTCCACGAGAACATCAAGAAGTTCGTCGAGGGCTTCCGCTACGACGCACACCCGATGGGAATGCTGCTTGCGACGGTCGGCGCGCTGTCCACCTTCTATCCCGACGCGAAGCGCATCGACGACGGCCACGAGCGCTACATGGCGACGATCCGGATGATCGCCAAGATGCCGACGCTCGCTGCGTTCGCATACCGGCACAACCTCGGGCTGCCGTACGTGTATCCGGACAACGATCTGAACTACCCGGGCAACTTCCTCTCGATGATGTTCAAGATGACGGAGCTGAAGTACGAGCCCGATCCGCGGCTCGAGCGTGCGCTCGATGTCCTTTGGATCCTGCACGCCGATCACGAGCAGAACTGCTCGACCAGTGCGGTGCGCGGAGTGGGCTCGTCGCAGGTCGACCCGTACTCTGCGGTTGCGGCCGGCGTCGCCGCGCTCTACGGCCCGCTGCACGGTGGCGCCAACGAGGCCGTGTTGAAGATGCTGGACCGGATCGGCACTGCTGAGAACATCCCCGACTTCCTCGAGGGGGTGAAGCACGGCAAGGAACGGCTGATGGGGTTCGGCCACCGCGTCTACAAGAACTACGACCCGCGGGCGCGCATCATCAAGAAGCACGTCGACGAGGTCTTCGAGGTGACCGGGCGCAACCCGAAGCTCGACATCGCAGTCGAGCTCGAGAAGCGGGCGCTCGACGACGAGTACTTCACGAAGCGCAAGCTGTACCCGAACGTCGACTTCTACTCGGGCCTGATCTACGAGGCTCTCAGCCTCCCACCGGCGATGTTCACCGTGATGTTCGCGATCCCGCGGACCTCGGGCTGGATGTCGCAGTGGCAGGAGATGGTGGACGATCCCGAGCAGAAGATTGCGCGGCCGCGCCAGATTTACACGGGCGGCGGACCGCGCGACTACGTGCCGATGGACCAGCGCTGAGCGAACTCGTCGAGCGCATCAAGAATGGCTATGCGGCCTTCAGCCGCGGGGAATTCGATGCGGCGATCGGGGGCCTCCATCCCGAGATCGAGTGGATCGTCCTCGACATGTTTCCCGACCCAGGGCCGTTTCGTGGCCACGAGGGGACCCGGCGTTTCTGGGAAACGTGGCGCGACACCTTCGACGAGTTTCGCGCCGAACCCGAAGAGTACGTCGACGCCGGTGAGTCCGTAGTCGTGATCACGCGGATGGTCGGCCGCAGCAAGGACAGCGGTGTAGCGGTGGACACCCCGTCGTTTCCGATGGTGTGGACGGCACGAGACGGCGCGCCTGTCCGGGTGGAGATGTTCGACAGCCGGGAGAAGGCGCTGGCGGCGGTCGGGCTCCCGCCCGACACGGACTTCGAGAATTTCTAGCGTCTAGATGTACCCGCGCGTGCGGGCCGTGTCGATGACCCGCTCGATCCCGAGCTCGTAGGCGGCATCGCGCAGGCACAGCTCCTTCTGGCGGGCGACGGCGTCGACCTCCCGGAAGGCGCGGCGCATGATGTTCCCGAGCTTGTCGTTGATCTCCCGTTCCTCCCAGCGGAAGTGCTGCATGTTCTGGACCCACTCGAAGTAGGACACGACGACACCGCCCGCGTTCGCCATCACGTCGGGGATGACATACACACCTTTCTCGTTCAGAATGTCGTCGGCGGCAGGCGTCGTGGGACTGTTCGCTCCCTCCAGCAGAACTTTGCACTTCACGCGGTCGGCGTTCCCCTCGTGGAGCATGCCGCCGAGAGCCGCCGGGACGAACACGTCGCAGGGAATCCCGATCAGGTCGTCGGGCGAGATCACCTCGGCTCCCTCGAAGTCGGTCAGCTTGCCCCCCTGCTCGATGAACTCGTGCAGCTTCACCGAGTCGATGCCCTCGTCGCTGCGGATCGCGCCATCCGCGTTGGAGACACCGATGATCTTCACGCCGAGCTGCTGAAGGATCCGCGCCGCCCAGGATCCGACGTTGCCGAATCCCTGCACCACCACGGTCGTCGTGCTGGGTGACAAACCGAGCTTGGGGGCGGCTTCGCGATACAGGTAGACGAGTCCACGACCGGTCGCCGACTCGCGGCCGTAGGAACCCTCGAGGGCGATCGGCTTGCCCGTGACGATCGCGGGGGTGTGACCGTGGAGCTTGCCGTACTCGTCCATCAACCAGGCCATCACCTGCGCATTGGTGCCGACGTCGGGCGCCATGATGTCCCGGTTGGGCCCCAATACCTTGTCGATCTTGTCCATCAGCGAGCGTGTGATCGACTGCAGCTCCTCCGGCCTCAGCTGATCGCTACGGCAGTTGACACCTCCCTTCGCGCCCCCGTAGGGAATCCCGGCGATCGCCGTCTTCCACGTCATCAGCATCGCAAGCGCACGAACCTCGTCGAGGTCGACGTCGGGGTGGTATCGCAGGCCGCCCTTGTAGGGACCGCGCGCGCCATTGTGCTGCACCCGGTAGCCCTTGAAAACATGGATCTTCCCGTCCGCGAAGCGGACCGGGATCTGCACGACGGTCTCGCGATAGGAGGTGCGCAGGACGTCGCGCACGTCGTCTGGCACGCCGATCCGGTCGCAGGCGGAGTCGAAGTAGTGCTTGACGATGTCGAGGTCGGAGACCGGGGTACTGGCGGGCGCCTGGGGGTGTGGCACGGCCGCCCCCGTGTCCCGCTGGACGCTCGGGTGCTCGACCTCGGCGATCTCGCCAGACTTGCTGCTGTTCTCCAGCGGCTCTTCCGATAGGACGGGCGCATGGCCCTGTCCGTCGCGCTCTTTGGGATCGGTCAAGGTTCCACCGGGCGGGAGTCTCCCACAGTATTCGCTTCCGTCAAACACCTGCGTGATTCGGGTCTCCCGTGTCACACATCAGCGGGTACGGTCACCTGGATCCTTGAAGGTTCCGCTCACAACGAAAGGCAAGGGAGACTTGGCGGAGCTCAAGGTCGCCGGTGACCTACTCGGCCGCGGATATCGCATCGCGATTCCTTACGGTGAAGACTGGGACTTCGACCTGATCGTCTACCACCAGGGCCGTTTCGGACGTGTCCAGGTCAAGCATGCTGCATCGGCGAAGGACGTCGTCGTCGTGAAATGCGGCTCACATTCGCTGACCAATGGCAAGGTTCGTCGAACCAAGCGCTATACGACTGAGACGGTGGACTGGATCGCCGTCTACGACAGTACGACGGACGGGTGCTTCTACATTCCCGCGCGGGAACTGGGAACCGGCAGATCGAGTCTGCACCTGAGACTGGGCCCGACACGTAACGGGCAGCTGGAGAAGATCAGGAAGGCGGAGGATTACCGCGAGCTTAAGTTGGTCGAGTAGGTGGAGCCAGCGGGATTCGAACCCGCGACCTCCCGGATGCAAACCGGACGCTCTCCCAGCTGAGCTATGGCCCCGCAGGGAAAGATTCTAGGCGGAGCCGACCCCGGCTCAGTCCTGCTGCGCGGCTCGCACCCTTGCACGCTCCGCCATCGAACGCTCGCGCTGAGCGCCGTCGGCGCCGACGCGCGTCTGCAGGTCTGCGTCCTCGCCTGCCGTCATGGCGCGTTGCTTACGCACGCTCACCACGATCAGGACCAACAGCACGGCGATTGCCAGGATGCTCAGGATGTCTCCCATGGTGCTCCCCTCTCGGACTACTCATTGCTCATCAACGCTGGCCTCGCTCTCGGCGCGGCGCAACCGCTGCTCGGCGTGTTCGCACTCCCGCTCCCGTAGACGCATGCCGGCTTCCGTCACCAGACCTGAGCCATAGCTCTTGGCGCGGTACAGATCGAGGCGCTCGCGGCGGTAGCGGGCCTCGGCTTTCAGACCCTCGAGGCGGGCGGCCGTGGTTGGCATGCGACTCCTTCCTGACCCTCTGTGGTGGGCGCGCGCGGAAGGAAGAGAGACAGACCTAGCGTGCGATGAAGCGCTACTACCTCACGGTACCACGGCACCTGCAAGGTGCTCTGATTCGACTTCCCGCCGTCGGGGTAGCTACAGGGCGGGAGGCGACCATCGCAGAGCCGATCAGGGTAGAGGACGCGCAGCGCAGGGACGCGTCTCGACCGCCGGAGACGCGTCGGTCGATGCTGCTCCGGGCGGGGCTCACGGCGGGAGTGGCGGGGGTCATTGCGCACCCCGACGCAGCCCGGGCCGCACCGACTCGTTTCGACGACACGGTCGAGATCGTGCCGCCCGCGAACGCTGTGGGACTTCGCATCACTCCGTCCGGAAACGTGCCCAACTCGGCGGTGACGGGCGGGGCGTTACACCTCGACAACAGCGCGTCCACGGGCGCCGGGGCGGTGCTGTGCTCGAATCGGGGCGCGGACGCGCTCGGCCGCCTGTTGGTCGTAAACCAGATGAACCCCGCCAACCCTCAGCACGCGGTGCGCATCCAAAACGCGGGCACGGCCAGCACCGTCTCGATCTATCACGACCCCGCGGCGGGGGCCGGGGATCCCAGCGCGGAGGCCGTGGACATCGTCTCGACCAACGCGCAGGACACGGCGCTCGGGGTGCGGGGCCGCGAGTCCGGCAGGGGGACCGTCAAGATCACGCACGGGAAGCCCAGCGGCCCGGACGCCGATGCCTCGGCCCTGTCGATCGCGCTCGAGGGAGCAGGTACCGCCTGCCAGGGCATCTACATCGGCAACGACGCGGGCAACCCGACGACCGGGGACCTGCTGCACGTCCGCAACGGCGGACCGGGCACCGAGCGGCTGCGGCTGACCGCCGCCGGCAGGCTCGAGGTGGCCCGGGCCGTAAGCGTGACGGCGACGATTCCCATGAGTGAAGCGGAGACCTCGTTGCAGGCCTATGACGCCCGCCCAACGGTCGTTCCCACGGCGGGGACCAACGTGCAGTCAGTTGACGGTTACCGCAGCCGACTGACCCTGAATGGCCTGCCGGGGATCGCCCGCGGATTCGTCGGGCACACAGTCTCGAGCTTTCAGCACCAGTCCCGGCTGGCGCCGATCCCGGCGGGCGGCAGCGGTCAGCTCATGAACGTGTTCGGCTTCCACTCCTCCCCGGCCGCGACGGTCGACGCGGGTTGGAACGTCAACCATTACTCACCACTACGCGTCGAGGCGCCAGGCGGTAGCGGCACGATCTTCAACCTCACCGGCCTCGACATCCGGGACTTCCACGGCCGCGCGGCGTTCAACTGTTCAATTCGCTCGTTCGGCCAGGCGGTCCGCATGCAGCATTCCGGCCCAATCAACATCGGCTCCCAGGCAGCACCCGAGACCGCGCTGCACGTGCGCGGCAACCCAAGCGCCCACAGCTCGCTCACGCTCGACGAGGCCGGCGACGATCCGGGGCCGCCGGCCGCCTCGGCGCGCGCCCGGCTCTACGTCAAGAACGGCAAGCTTGTCGTGCAATGGAACGACGGCTCGAACACCCTCTACACAACCATCACCCTGGACCCTGCCGGGCCGTACCCTGTAACGGCGCCTGTGACCACGGATACGAGCCCCCCTTGACCGAGAAGCCCTTATCCCCCGCCGAGCAGCCGTCGCCGGTGGCCGCCGTACCGGAGACGTTCCGCGTCGAGCTGACGCTGGAGGAGATGGGTTTCCTGCGGCTACTGCTCACGAACGCCACCGTCCAGCCCGCTGAGCTGAAGAAGCTCTGCGGCGAGGTGCAGGCGAAGGTCGAGGCGCACATCGGCCCACTGCCCCCGGCCTAGCGCCGGGCAACTAGTTGTAGTTTCCAAAGACGTTGTCTCGTCTTTGCGAGTCCGGCCGCGGCCTAGCGCTGGTGGCGGGTCCGGAAAACCAGGTGGGTAAGGGAGAGGGTTCGGCCGCCTGCGCGGGTTCGTGAGCGACACCTGATCTGCGACGCAAGGCGCACGCGTGGGTGGCAAATGAGCCGTCTGCGCGCTAGGCGTGTGGGGTGCGGTGAGCGCCTGGCGGCGATCGCACGAACTTTCCCCCGTTGGGTCCACTTCCACGCATGGCCAGGGGGAAAGTTCAGCGGCCAATGCGCAACGCGGCAGGCTGTCGCGCGTGATCGCGACCTTTCTTTGAAGTCTCGTGACGCTCCGCCGGCTAGCGGAGCGCACACGTCGACCCGTTCCTACCCACCCTGGTTTTCCGGGCCTGAACGACGTGGTGGGAACTACATCTAGACCGCGGCAGCCCGCGACCGCCGCGCGAGCTTCAAGCGCGTCGTTTTGTCCAGCTCTGCCTTGCGCAGACGTACCGAGCTGGGCGTGACCTCGACGCATTCGTCGGGGCGCAGGAACTCGAGCGCCTGGTCGAGTGACAGCTTCCGTGCCGGCACCAGCCGGACCAGCACATCCGCGGTCGACGAGCGCATGTTCGTGAGGTGCTTCTCCTTGATCGCGTTCACGTCGAGGTCGTCGGCACGCGCGTTCTCGCCGACGATCATGCCCTCGTAAACCTCCTCGCCCGGCTCGACGAACATCGTGCCGCGCTCCTGCAGACCGAAGAGCGCGAAGCTTGCCGCGGCGCCCGAGCGGTCCGCCACCAGCGCACCGGTCGGGCGAGTGTGCAGCTCACCCGCCCACGGCTCCCAGCGGTCGAAGACGTGGTGCAGCAGTCCTGTGCCGCGTGTCTCGGTGAGGAACTCCGTCCGGAAGCCGATCAGCCCGCGCGCGGGAACGAGGTACTCCATCCTGACCCAGCCGGTGCCGTGGTTGACCATCTGCTCCAGGCGCCCCTTTCGCAGCGCAAGAAGCTGTGTCGTGACGCCGACGTAGTCGTCCGGGATGTCGATCGCGAGCCGTTCGATCGGCTCGTGCACCTCGTCGTCGATCTCGCGTGTAACCACCTGCGGCTGACCCACGGTCAGCTCGAAGCCTTCTCGCCGCATCAGCTCGACGAGCACCGCGAGCTGGAGCTCTCCGCGGCCCTGGACCTCCCACGCGTCGGGCCGTTCCGTGTCACGGACGCGGATCGAGACGTTGCCGATCAGCTCCTGGTCGAGCCGTGCGCGGACCTGGCGTGCGGTGAGCTTGCTCCCGTCGCGCCCGGCCAGCGGCGAGGTGTTGATCCCGATCACGACCGACAGGGAAGGCTCGTCGACGCAGATCACCGGGAGAGGCCGCGGGTCCACGGGATCGGCCAGCGTTTCGCCGATCGTGATGTCGGGCAGCCCTGCCACGGCGATGATCTCGCCCGGCCCGGCCTCCTCCGCCGCGACGCGGTCGAGTGCCTCGGTCACGTACATCTCGCTCACAGTGGCCTGGTCGATGCGGCCGTCGGCCCGGCACCAGGCGATCGGCTGCCCGGCGCGTATCGTGCCCTGCCGGACGCGACACAGCGCGAGGCGGCCGAGGTAGGGCGAGGCGTCGAGATTGGTGACGTGCGCCTGCAAAGGATGGTCGGGGTCGTACTCAGGGGCCGGGATCCGGTCGAGCATCAGGTCGAGCAGCGGCTGGAGATCGCTGCCCTCGACCCCCTCCTCGAGCGCGGCCCAGCCGGCCCGCGCGTTGGTGTAGACGATCGGGAACTCGATCTGCTCCTCGTCGGCGTCGAGGTCGAGGAACAGCTCGTACACCTCGTTCACGACGTCGGCGATCCGCGCGTCGGGCCGGTCGACCTTGTTGACGACGAGGATCACGGGCAGCCGGGATTCGAGCGCCTTGCGCAGCACGAAGCGAGTCTGGGGGAGCGGCCCCTCCGAGGCGTCCACGAGCAACAACACGCCGTCGACCATCGTCAGCCCCCGCTCGACCTCGCCGCCGAAGTCGGCGTGCCCGGGGGTGTCCACGATGTTGAGTTTCACGCCCTTGTAACGGACCGCCGTGTTCTTCGCGAGGATCGTGATGCCCTTCTCGCGTTCGAGGTCCATGGAGTCCATGACCCGGTCCGCTACGTCCTGGTTGGCGCGGAAGGCGCCTGACTGCCACAGCATCGCGTCCACGAGCGTGGTCTTGCCATGGTCGACGTGCGCGACGATCGCGATGTTGCGGATGTCTTCTCGGCGAGCCATCAGGCGTCCTCCAACCCAGCGAGCTCCTTGTAGAGCTCATCCACCGCACGTTTCGCGGCCTCGTGTCGCTCCGTGGACCTGGCCGCGTGCTCGGGCGTCGCCCAGGCACTCGGGTCTGCCAGCTCGTCCTCGACGGATGCGAGGCCGACCTCTGCCACTTCGATTTCGCGCTCCACCGTTGCGATCCTGCGCTTCGCGTTCTTCGACACCGCCGGTTTCGTCACCCGTCGCTGCCGTTTGCTCCCGTTACTGGGCGAGCGAACGGGCGCCTCGGCCGCCTTGCGCTCCTCCCGTATCCGTATGTAGTCGGCCCAGCCCCCTTCGTAGGAGCGCAGAGTGCCGTCCTCCAGCGCGATCGTGCGCGTACCGACTGCGTCCAGCAGCGCGCGGTCGTGCGACACGAGGAGTACGGAGCCGTCGAAGCCGCGCAGCGCCTCCTCCAGCGCCTCGCGGCTCTCGAGGTCGAGATGGTTGGTGGGTTCGTCGAGGATCAGGAGGTTCGCTCCCGACGCGACCAGGACCGCCAGCGACAGCCGCCGCAGCTCACCGCCCGAAAGGACCGCGACCTGCTTCTCCGCATCGGCGCCCGAGAAGAGGAACCGGCCGAGCAGCGCGCGTGCCTTGCCCGGCGTCAGGCCGGTAGCGCGCTGTGCTGCATCGAGCGCGGTGCCCTGCCGTCCGATCTCCTCGGCGTGCTGCGACAGGAAACCTAGCTCCACGTTGTGCCCGCGCCGGAGCTTCCCGTGCTGCAATTCCCGCTGGGCTGCGAGCGTCTGTATCAACGTGGTCTTGCCGGATCCGTTCGGCCCCACGAGCGCCACGTGCTCGCCCCGCTCGAGCCACAGCTCCGCGTCCTCGATCAGCGTCCGGTCGCCGACGCCGATCCTCGCGTGCTCCAGCTCCAGCACGACGCGCCCGGTCCGCGAGGCCGAGCCGAAGCCGAAGCTGGGCCCGCGCCCGTCGGTCGGCTCCCGTTCGAGCCGGTCGATCTTGTCGAGCCGCTTCACCTTGGACTGCGCCTGTCGGGAGCGGGTGCCGGCGCGGAAGCGGTCGACGAACCGCTCCAGCCGCTCGATCTCGGCCTGCTGGCGCTCGATTGCCCGGCCCAGCGCGATCTCACGCGCGGCGCGCTCCTTGCGCCAGGCGTGCCACGGACCGGCGAAGAACCGTGAGCGCCCGGCCTCCAGCTCGAGCACCGCGGTCCCGACAGACTCCAGGAACCAGCGATCGTGCGCGACCAGGACGATTGCCGCGTCCAGCGAGGTCAGCTGCTGCTCGAGCCACTCCAGCGAGGCGACGTCCAGGTGGTTGGTGGGCTCGTCCAGCAGCAGCAGGTCCGGGTCGCCGGCCAGGGTCCGCGCGAGCGAGCCGCGCGTCAGCTCGCCACCGGAGAACGTGCGCAGCGGCCGGTCGAGGTCGGCGTCGACGAACCCGAGTCCGCGCACGACCGCCATCGCGCGGCGGCGCCAGTCGTATCCGGCATGTTCGAGGCGCTCCTGCGCGTTCGCGTAGCGCGCGAGGGTCTGCTGGTCCGACGCGCCGCCTGCCATCGCGCCCTCGAGCCGCCGCAGCTCCTGCTCCAGCGCGACGAGGTCCGCGCAGCCGGAGAGGACGTAGTCACGCAGGCTCAGCTCCTGCTCGCGCGGCGGCCGCTGGTCGTGCAGCGCGAGGCGCGTGCCCTTCTCGAGCACCAGCGCCCCCGCGTCGACCGGCGTCTCACCGGCGAGCATGCGCAGCAGCGTGGTCTTGCCCGAGCCGTTTCGCCCGGACAGCGTGAGTCGGTCACCCCGCTCGAGCTTGAACGAGACGTCCGTCAGGAGAGGCTTCCCGGCAATGTGCTTGCCGAGGCCCGATGCGATCGCGACAGCCATGAGGAGGATGGTACGGTCCACCCGATGGGTCGCCACAGACACCATGGCTCCGCGCGCGGCCGGGCCTACGGGGCCACCGCCATCGGGGCGAGTGCCAACGGCGCCCTCGCGCGCGGCGCGATGGCCGTCGGAGCCCTCGCGGTGGGCGCGCTGGCGATCGGGGCCGTGGCGATCGGGCGCCTGGCCATCGGGCGGGCCCGGATCAAGCGGCTGCGGGTCGACGAGCTCGAAGTCGGACGCCTCACGGTCCGCCAGCTCGAATTGCCCGCTCCGCCACCCGGTTAGCGGCGCAAAGAGCGACCGATTCGCAGCGGGGGTTGCTCCAACCTCCGGGTGACAGCCGAGCCCGTCGCTATATTGCGCGCCCTCACTCCCTGGAGGTCACGGTGTCCCCCGCGGACGCATATTCACCTGTACCACGGATAACGCGCGTGCTGGCGTCCGTTCTATTTGGCATTGCGCTGCTATTGACCGCTCCCGCGGCCGCAACTGCGGCCGATTTCACGTGGTCGTCGCCCGTGATCGTCAACCAGACGACGCGCTTCACGGCGCATCCCGACGGCGCCGTCCACTACGAATGGGATCTCAACGAGGACGGGAGCTATCCGGACGCCACGGGGCGCAACGTGCCGCGCACCTTCCACAACGTCCGCACCTACGAGATCGGCATGCGCATCCTCGACGCCGACCTCAATGTCGTCGAGGAGGTCCGCAAGAACGTCGTGGTCAACGCACCTCCCTCGGGCGTTCCGCCCACAGCCTCCTTCGTGTACTTCCCGACCGCCCCGGTGGCGGGACTGCCGATCACCCTCGTCTCAACCTCGGTCGATCCCGACTCGGCGATCCCGACCAGCGCCGAACGCTGGGATCTGAACGGAGACGGTCTCTTCGACGACGCGACGGGCCCCAGCGCGACGGTCACCTACCCCCTCCCCGGCGTCTACCCGGTCTCCCTCCAGGTCACGACGAACGCAAGGCACGTTGCGTCGGTGCCGGTGGTTGTCGGCGCGGCCGCCGCCGGGCCGAGCGTGCGCGCCTTCAGGCTCATGAGCCCCTTCCCGGTGGTACGCATCGCCGGGCGCGTCTCCCGCCGCGGCGCGAAAATCCGGCGCTTGAGCGTGAACGCACCGCCCGGCTCCTCGGTGAAGATCCGCTGCATCGGACGGGGATGTCCGTTCAAGAGCGCCAACCGGACCGTCTCGATGCGCGCCTCAGCGGGATCGGTTCCGATCCTGCCTCCCTCGCGCCTGACGCGCATCCGCCGGGTGGAGGGACACACGTTGCGCTCACGCGCCATACTGCGGGTATTCGTCACGAGGTCGGATGTGATCGGTAAGTACACACGCTTCCGGATCCGCAAGGGCAAGCCGCCCGCCCGTCAGGATTCTTGCCTGATACCAGGCAACCCGAAGCCCGTCGGCTGCCCGTCGGGATGACGCGTCACTGGGCGCCTCTCGAAGGCCCTCAGCGCGCGTTGATGCACCTGCGGGCGCGACGCGACGGACGGGCTCGCTCCGCCGTCGATCTCGAGCTCCCCGTGATGGCATTGCTGGCCATCCTGGTGGGGATCGGCGTCGTGGTCTGGCTGAACGGCCAGGGCGCGCCCGGCAGTGGAGAGATCCGGCGGGTGACCGAGCGGCCGCAGCTTCAGAATCCGCGCGAGGCAGTGGCAGCCGCCCAGGAACGGCGCGCCGCCGCAGCCGCACGCACGCGGGCACGTGTGAGGCGCGTCCGGGCGGCGCGACTCGCGCAACGCCGTGCGGCGCTCGCCGCGGCGGCCGCACGGCGGCCCTACACACGCGACGAGGGCTTCTCGCAGAACAACGGCTACCCGGTCACCGGAACGCCCGGTTACTACCCCCCGAACGGGCAGACCTATACGCAACAGCAGGTCCAGCCGGCTCCGGCGCCGGCGCCGAAGCCGGAGCCGAAGCCGGCGCCCAAGCGCTCCACCGGTGGCGGTGGCGGTGGGGGCGGCGGCCAGTTCGACGACTCGGGCTGACACCAATCAGGTGGCCAGCACGGGCCGCTTCCGGTAACGACCGCCGCGCCGCGGGCCGACAAAGGACCTGGGCAGCGTGCTGCTCGGCCTGCCCGGCTCCCGGATCGGAAACACGTTGGACACGGATGTCTTCAGGAACGCCAGACCTGCGTCGCTACTGCTGAGCGCCGCATTCGCCGTCGCGCTTGTCGTGCTGGTGCTCGCTCAGCTCGTCTCTGTCGGCTTCGCTGCGGTGTCCCTGGCGGCCGCGGCGCTGATCGCCCTGATTACACGCGGGGCAAGCGCATTGAAGGAGACCCGCCGCGTGGTCGCCCACGCCGCCCAAGAGGCTCAAACTGACTCCCTCACGACTCTCGGCAACCGCCGGAAGCTGATGCGAGACCTCGACCGTGAGCTGCGAGTCGCGAGCGCCGGCTCGCCACGCCTCCTCCTGTTGTTCAACCTCGAAGCCTTCAAGCGCTACAACGACACCCATGGCCATCCCGCCGGCGACGTGCTGCTCGCACGCCTGGGGAGCAAGCTCGAACGCGCGGTCAAGCCCTACGGGCACGCCTACAGGATCGGCGGCGACGAGTTCTGTGTCCTGGTGACGACCGGCATGTCGAGCGCGAGAACGATCATCGCGCTCGCGACCTCGGCGCTGTGCGAGCAGGGCGAGAGCTTCGCGATCAAGGCATCGCACGGCACGGTGATGCTGCCGCACGAGGCGCGCGACGCGTCGCTTGCACTGCGGCTCGCCGAACAGCGGATGCATGCGCAAAAGGAGGACGGTCGCTCCTCGTCCACCCGCCAGGCCCGGGACATGCTGCTGCAGGTCCTACACGAGCGCGAGCCGGCCCTCGGCAATCACCTGAAAAGTGTCGCCAACCTTGCGATGGGCGTCGGTACGCGCCTGTCGTTGATCGCGGAGGAGCTCGACGAGGTGGTGCGCGCCGCCGAGCTCCACGATGTCGGCAGGATCGCGATCCCTGAAGAGATCCTCCAAAAGCCCGGCCCACTGACGCAGGAGGAGTGGGCTTTCGTGCGCCGCCACCCGCTGGTCGGCGAGCGCATCCTGAGCGTCGTGCCGGCCCTCCTGCCCGTCGCCAGGATCGTGCGCGCGAGCCACGAGCGCTGGGACGGCTCAGGCTACCCGGACGGCATCGCGGGCGAGGAGATCCCGTTCGGGGCGCGCATCGTGGCTGTGTGCGATGCGTTCGACGCGATCATCTCCGCGCGCCCATACAGCGCGGCGCGTTCGGTGGAGGAGGCGCTTCAGGAGCTGCGGGCCGGCGCCGGGACCCAGTTCGACCCGGCGGCCGTCGAGGCGCTCTGCGCAGAAGTGGCTACGGCCGCTGTGCACTCCGCACGGCCCTGAAACCTCGGTCGAGCAGGCTCCGGGCCTGGGAGGGCGGGTCGTGGGAACGCAGCAGCACCACGCCCAGCTCGACGTCTCCCCGCCGAGCCGTCGCCACGATCGAGCGGCCCGCCCTGCGCGTGTAGCCCGTCTTCAGGCCGGTGACGCCGCCGTATCCCTGGCGCATCAGCGGATTGTTGTTGTAGAGGAACAGCCGGCCGCCCTCGATGGGAAAGGTCAGGATCGCGCGCTGGCGTCTCGCAATGCGACGGATGCGCCGCAGGTGCAGGTCGATCCGCGCGAGGGCCGCGAGGTCGGCCGCGCAGGACTGGTTTCCCGCATCCTTCAGGCCGTGCGGGGACGAGAACCGCGTGCACTCGAGCCCGAGCTCCGCGGCGCGGTCGTTCATCGCACTCACGAACGCGGGCACGCTGCCCGAGCTGTGTTGCGCGAGCGCAATGGCTGCATCGTTGCCCGACACCAGCAGCAGGCCGTTGAGCAGCGCCTCCAGCTGGACCTTCTTTCCCTTCGGCAGCACCCCGATCGCCGATCCGGGTGTGCGAGTCGCGCGGCGGGTGATCCGCACGCGGTCGTGCGGGTCCTCGCGTTCCACGATCAGAAGCGCGGTCATCAGCTTTGTCAGGCTGGCGATCGGCAGCCGCCGCTGAGGATTGTGCCGCCACAGAACACGTCCCGTCCCGACGTCGAACAGCAAGCCTGCACGCGGCCGGCGCACGAAGACCTTCCGCACGAAGTCCGCGCCTGACAGGTCGACGGAGAACCTCGAGGCGCGCTCGGGCGATGCCGCGGCCTGCGGCGTGCGAGCGTCGTCGAGCAATCGGGGAGGATTGGCGTCGCCGGGCGCGGTGCGCCCGGCTCCGGCGCGCGTCGGCGGCTCGTCCCCGCCCGCGTCGAGCAGGGCGAGTGCCGCCCACGCCACCAGGCCGAGCACGACCACGAGTGACAGGCCGCCCGGGAGTCGCCGCCGGCGACGCCTACCTCCGGCAAGCGGAATTCGCCGCTCCTCAGTCATCGGGCGGTTGGCTGAACATTCCACCGATCACGGGGATCGCGATCAGGGCCAAGAAGAACAAAGCCACTCCCGAAAGGATGTCGAACCCGGATGTCGCGATCACCTCGATCGTCAGCCCGGCGAACAGCGCGATGAATCCGAGCATCAGGACCTGCACCACGACCTGCATGCTCAGTACACCGGGTATTTCGGTTCGCGGCCCCGGTACTGGCTGCTGCGCCGCTTGGCGAACAGGGTCACGGCCGCCAGCCCGAAGAGAAAGCCCCCGATGTGGGCGAAGTATGCGACGCCCCCGCCCCCGCCCAGCTCGGGCGTCGCGAGCTGACCCACCGCAGGTAGGAATTGCAGCAGGATCCAGATCCCGAGGAGCACCATCGCCGGGATCTCGAGGACGAAGATGAAGAACGCGAAGAACAGCGTGAGCACGCGGGCGAACGGATAAAGCAGCGCATAGCCGCCGAGCACCGCGGCGATGGCGCCGCTCGCCCCCACGAGCGGGACGGTCGAGTCCGGCGACACGGCGACCTGCAATCCGGCCGCGGCAACGCCACCGAGCAGGTAGAAGACGACGAAGCGGAGCTTGCCCATCGCGTCCTCGATGTTGTTGCCGAACACCCACAGGAACAGCATGTTGAAGATGATGTGCAGCCATCCTCCATGCATGAACATGGAGCTGAAGATCGTCAGGAACGCGGGCGGTGGATCGATCTTCTCGACAGGGATGCTCTCCTCGCTCGCCGACACGGCCTCGAACTCCTCGGTGCCCTCGCAGAGCAGCTGCTCCTGGCCGGGAACGGCGACGAACTGACCCGGCGCCTCCTTTTGGATCCCCACCTGCGACAAGACGCAGTCCTCTCCTGGATGTGTGATCCGGTAGGGCACGGCCCCGTACTCGACGACCGGCTCGGTCTTGACAGCGTCGGCTCCCGAGAACGAGAACGAAGGTCCTTGGAGGAACAGGAACACCAGCGCGTTGATCACAATGATCACGACCGTCGCGACGGGGAAATGGTCGCTCGGAATGTTGTCGCGCAGCGGGATCAACGGGGCCGCAAGCCTAGATGATCGTTTCCCTGATCCGAGCCGATCGCGGTAGCATCGCCGGATGCTCGACCATCTGGTGCTGGGCGTAGCGGACTACGAACGCAGCAAGGCCTTCTACCGCGCTGCCCTAGCGCCGCTCGGCTACGAGATCGTGCTCGAGGTCAACGAGCTGTCGTGCGGCTTCGGCGCAGCCGGCACGGGCAAACCCGAATTCTTTGTCGGCGCGCGTGAGCGCAGCGGCCCGGTGCACGTCGCGTTCGCGAGCCCGGACCGCGCCGGCGTCGATGCCTTCTACGAGGCTGCGATGGCCGCCGGCGCCACCGACAACGGCAAGCCCGGGCTACGCGAGCTGTACCACCCGCACTACTACGGCGCGTTCGTGTTCGACCCGGACGGCAACAACGTCGAAGCCGTCTGCCACCGGCCCGAGTAGCCGCTCGCCATACTCGTCTGGGCCTGCGCGGCGGGGAGCGCCGTCGCGAAGAAGAAGCCCTGTGCCTGACGGCAGCCGAGCCGCTTCAGTTCCTCGATCTGCAGGGCCGTCTCCACGCCTTCGGCGATCACGCCGAGCGACAGCGCCCGTGCCATCGCGATGAGCGCGTCGACGATCGCGGCACTGTCCCGCTTCACTCCCAGCCCCTCGACGAAGGAGCGGTCGATCTTGATCGCGTCGAGCGGAAAGCGTCTCAGGTAGGAGAGCGAGGAGTAGCCGGTTCCGAAGTCGTCGATCACGAGTCGCACCCCCATCTCGCGCAGCGCCTTGAGGTTCGCGGCCGATGCTCCCGACTCCTCGACCAGCGCGCTCTCGGTGATCTCGAGGCTCAACGAGGAGGGCTCCAGGCTGGTGGAGGTGAGCATCTCGGCGACGAGCTCCGCCAGATCCGGCTGGGACACCTGGCGGGCGGACAGGTTGACCGACATGCCGACCGGGTGCGCATCCGGGCGGGCTGCGTGCCACTCGGCAGCCCGGCGGCAGGCTTGTTCCAGGACCCAGCGCCCGAGCGCCTCGATCGCGCCACTCTCCTCGGCTGTCGGGATGAAGTCCGCGGGCGCGATCAGGCCGCGGCGCGGGTGCTGCCAGCGCACCAGCGCCTCGAAGGCGACGACCCTGGCCGTCTCCAGCGACACGATCGGCTGGTAGTGCACCCGCAACTCGTCGCGGCCGATCGCCCGCCGCAGCTCGTTCTCCAGCTGCAGCCGCTCGACGGCGCGTGCGCGCATCACCTGGTCGAACACCTCGTAGCGGCCGCGGCCGCGCTCCTTTGCGCGGTACATCGCGGCGTCCGCGTCGCGGATCAGGGTCTCCGGCCGCTCGCCGGGCTCGCGCGCGATGGCGATGCCGACGCTCGCCGTGACGAAGTGCTCGATCCCGCCCAGCACGAACGGCCGCGTGAACAACGCGCCGATTCGCTCCGCGACCTCCACCGCTTCACGCTCATCGTTCAGATCCTCGACCAGCACGGCAAACTCGTCCCCGCCGAACCGCGCGACCGTGTCGCCGGGGCGCAGCGCCTCCTTGAGCCGCGGCGCAACTCCCGTGAGGAGCTCGTCCCCGGCGGCGTGGCCCAAGCTGTCGTTGATCAGCTTGAAGTGATCGATGTCGCAGAACAGGACCGCGGTGAGAGAGCCCCGCCGCCTGGACTGGAGCAGCGCGTGAGCCAGCCGGTCGCCGAAGAGCGTCCTGTTGGGAAGCCGCGTCAGCGGGTCGTGCAGCGCCCGCCGCCGCATCTCGTCCTCGGCGGCACGCCGGTCGATCGCCTCGGCCAGCACGTTCGCAAGCGACTGGATGAAGTTGACGTCCTCCTCGCTGAACACCTGCAGCTTCTCGGAGTGAAGCTCGAGCACACCGAACGGCCGCTCGGGCCCGTCGATGACCAGCGCCAATCCGCTGCGCAGGTCACGTCCCTCCAACGCGGGCAGCTGGGCGAACCGCTGCTCCGCCGACCAGTCGCGCACGGTCGTGCGCACCCCGCGCTCGATCGTGAACCCGGCCAGAGACTCTCCGCTGTTCGGCAGGGTCACGTCGTCCACGCCCTCGGGCCATCCGACCGTCGCCCGCGCGACGAAGCCCTCGGGGGCCGAGCCCAGCTCCAGAACGTGAGCGCATTCGATACCCAGGATCGCGGCCGCCGTGGCCACCGCCTCGTGCATCAGGCCGGCGAGCTCCTGGCCTTCGAGCGCGCTCTGCCCCAGGCGCGCGACCGCCGCCTGCTGGGCTGCGCGGACCTCGAGCTCCGCTTCGGCGCGCTTGCGGTCGCTGATGTCGTAGAGAACCCCGTGCCAATGCTGGCGGCCGCTGTCGTCGCGCTCGAGGACGGCGTCGTCGGCGATCCATACCACCCGTCCATCACGCGCCAGCATGCGGTAGTCGGTGCTGCCCACGATGGTCCCACGCGCGGCTGCGTGCTCGTCGGCGATCGCACGGTCGCGGTCTTCCGGGTGCAGGCGACGTTCCCAGAGTGTCGGGTCGGCACACCACTCTTCGGGGGAAAAGCCGAGGATCGACTCGATTTGCGGGCTCACGTAGGCCCACGCGCCGACCTCGCCCACCTCGGCGCGATAGACGATCGCGGGCAAGCGCTCGACGAGGCGGCGGTAGGCGGCCTCGGCATGCTCGCGCTCGGTGCGCTCGCACTCGGCGCGTTCGCGCAGCAAGCGTTCGGCGGCAAGCCCCCGCAACATCCGCAAGGTCAACACCAGCACGCGTCCCATTGCCCGCAGCAGACCCAGGTCCTCGGAGTCGAACCCCGCGTCCCCGCGACGCGCGACGACGAGCCGCGTGTTCGCATCGTCATCCAGGGCGACCGACACGGCGCAGAGCTGTCCGATGCCGGCCACGTCGATCCAGGCAACATGCGCGTCACCGGCAAGCGCCGCGATCTCGCGATGCGGTACGTGGCCGTCGGGGAAGCCGACCGACGCCTCCAGCACGTCGTCGCGGATCAGCGCGCCGGCCTCGGCGTCGAGTGCCTCGACCGCTTGCTCGACGGCGCTGCGGGTGGCTTCACCCGGGTCGGTGCAGGAGGAGATGAGCGCCAGGAACTCGGCAAGCTGCTGCGTGGACCAGGTGACGGTCGAGCCGCCTAGCTCTTGGCGGCCTTGCTCTTGATTTTGAATGGTCATGTCCAGTCCGGGGATTCATCGTCCCTATCGGCAGATCGAACCCCCCGCTGAGCGTGGTGGACGCTTTTGGCGGGTCAGGCAACCCGGCTGTCAGGAAGCGATCCCGGCTGCACACCGGCCGGGCTCATCGGCTACGGTCGCCACATGGGGAGAGGGTGCATCGCGGGGGTGCTTGCGCTGATGTCCCTGGCAGCGGCATTTCCGGCCTCTGTGCAGGGCAATTCCACAGGCGTTCTGCGCTTTTTCGAGGAGCCGGGGCCCCCTCCGCCCGCCGGGAATCCCGATCCGCTGCTGGGCCAGTGCTTTGCCGACGTGGCGGGCCTCGAGCCGCTCGGAACACAGCGATGTGAGGCGCGCGCCGGACTCGAGTCCGTGTACGACGTCGAGCTGAGCCCGGACGGCCGCAACCTGTACACGGCGGCGGCGATCAGCGATTCGGTCGTCGTCTTCGCGCGCGATGCCGCCGGACGCCTGCAGGCACGGGGCTGCATCGCCGAGACGACGGTCGAGGGATGCACGGATGGCCGGGCGCTCGACGGGGCGATCGCCGCGGCGGCGAGCCCCGACGGCAAGAACGTCTACGTGACCTCGCGGACGAGCGATGCGATCGCCGTGTTCTCACGGACCCCGAGCACAGGTGCGCTCACGCAACTGTCCGGCACGAGCGGTTGCGTCAGCGAGGGCGGCGCCGGCGGATGCGGTGTAGGCCGCGGGCTCGACCATGCACTCGGGATCGAGGTGAGCGCCGACGGGCGGCACGTCTACACGGCCGGCCGCGGCAGCGACGCGATCGCTGTCTTCTCGCGTAATTCCACCAGCGGTGCGCTGACGCAGCTCACGGGAGCCGCCGGATGTCTGCACGACAGCGTCACGAGCACGTCCGGCCTCCAGGGATGCGGCAACGCCCGCGGGCTCGACGGCGCCTACTCGATGACGCTCAGTTCCGACGACAAGAGCGTGTATGTGGCATCGCGGGTCAGCGACTCGGTTGCGGGCTTCCGGCGCAACCCGGACGGCACGCTCTCCCAGATCGCGGGAACCGGCGGCTGCATGTCCTACGCAGCGCTGAGCGACTGCCGGCGGGTAGGCCGTGCCCTGGACGGTGCGACGGACGTGGCGGTCAGCCCCGAGGGCAGCACCGCGTATGTCGTGTCTTACGGTGGGGACGCGGTATCGATACTGCCCCGCGACGCCGCCACCGGAGCACTCTCGTACACAGGCTGTCTCACGCAGGACAACACCAGCCCCGAATGTGGCGCGGCCCGCGCGCTGGACTACGCGGACGCTGTCGAGGTCGACCAGGGCGGGCGCAATGTGTACGTGGCTGCCGGATACTCGAGCGCGATCGCGGTCTTCGAGCGAGGGGCCGACGGGTCGCTGACCCAGGAGCCGCCGGCGTCAGCGCACAGCTGGGCCGACGGCTGCCTCAGCTGGCGCGGGCACAAATGGGCCGAGGGCGGCACCGACCTGAGCCAGGCCGACCACTCCGACCACTACTGCGCACGCGCGCTCGCCCTGTACTACCCGTACGCGCTCGAGCTGGGTCCCGGAGGATCGGAGCTCTACGTGGCATCAACCGAGAGCGACACGGTCTCGATGTACCGGCGGCTCGACACGCGCGGGTACGTGCGGCCCCAGGGCGCCGCGAACGTGCGGATCTCGCTCGTTCCCGCGTTCCGGCGTTGCGAGTCGCCCGACCTCGTGCACGGTTCACCGCTGGACTCTCCCTCGTGCTCACAGCCAAAGCTCACGGCGACGAACCTCACGCTCGCAACCAATGCGATCGGGGTCGTGAAGTTGAGGACCCAGGCGGGGAACCCGGCCACCGCGGGCGACGAGTCCGACGTCCTGCTGAACGTGGACCTCACCGGCGTGCGCCGGGCAAGCGATCTGTCCGCATACGGCGGATCGCTCGAGGCCCGCATGGACCTGCGCGTCACTGACGCGCAGCCGTTCGGCAAAGCGATCAAGCCCATGACCAGCTCGGACATCACCTATTCCATGCCGGTGAATTGCGCCGCCGGGCGCTGCAGCCTCGCGACTTCCGCCAACGCCATCGTGCCGGACACGACCAGGGAAGGCTGGCGAACGCTCTGGGAGCTCGGTCAGGTGCGCATCATGGACGGCGGCACACCGCTGGCCGTGCAGGGAATATTCATCCCCTGAGCCGTCCACACGAGGTGGGCGACTTTAGTCGTCTATAGCGCGACTAAAGTCGCCCACCTCAGGGGGCGCGTGTGGTGCGCGCCTTTACGCGGCGGCCGCTCGCGTCTGTGGCGATGGCCTCGATTACGAGTCGCGCGGACCTCGCCCGGCGCACGCGCTTGCGCGCGGAGTAACCGAGCGGGATCACCGCGGTCTGACGGCTCCCCGCCGCGATGTTCACGCCGGCCCGCGCCAGCACCCGGCCGCGCAGGCGGGCGACGAGCTGCACGTTCGCGGTGTCGGATCCGCTGAGGCCGAGGACCACCACGAGCGCACGGCGGCGGAGCAGCGTGCGCAGGCGCTGTCGCGTGACGCGCGCCGACAGGGCCAGCGGGCTGCGGGGGGCGGCGCTCGCCTGCGACGGCGTCTGCGCGGGCGGCGCAGGCGGAGGCGGCACGAACGGGCGCGTCGGACCGCCGGGTCGAAGCACTTCCTGCAGAACGGCCCACGCCGGCTTGGGCCGGTACTCCTCGTCGAAGGGCAGCGGCTTGGCGTTGCAGCAGCGGTACGTGAGGCGGTCGGTGAAGCCCCAGGTCGTGATCCGGAAACACGCGGGCTGCGCCTGGCAGGCGGCAGCGACTCTGCGGTAGATCTCCGGCTGGAGAGCGAGGCGCTCCGGAATCGTGGGCGCCCCCAGGTACCAGATCGGCACGTCGAGCTCGCTGATGTGCACGTCGAGGCCGAGCTCGCCGAGCCGACGGATCCCCTCTTCCAGCTGCGCCTGCGTCGGGTGGTTCTCGCTGAGGTGGTATTGCATGCCGACACCGTCGAGCGGCACCCCACGTGCCTTGAAGTCGCGCGCCATGTTGAGCATCGCCTCGTACTTGGGGTTTGGCACGTCTGCGCGTACCTCGTTGTAGAAGAGGCGTGCGCCCGGGTCGACGCTGCGGGCAATCTGGAACGCCTGCTCGATCCAGTCCGCGCCGATCACGTCCCGCCAGGTGCACTGTCGGAGGCTCCCGTTATCCGCGAGCGCCTCGTTCACCACGTCCCACGTCGCGACCCGCCCGCGGTAGCGGTTCATGACCGCCGTGATGTGCTCTCTCATCACGGCCAGCAGCGTTGCCCGCGTCCAGCTCCCGTTCCTGACCCAGCCCGGCGTGCTCGACGGGTCGCACCAGATCAGCGTGTGGCCGTGCATCTGCTGGTTGTTGGCAGCCGCGAACGCGACCATTGCGTCGCCGACCGCGAAGTCGAACACGGCACGGGTTGGGCGCTGGTAGTACATCTTCATGTCGTTCTCGGCCGTGAGCGCGTCGAAGAGCTTCATCGTCTCGCGGTAGCGCGGGTCCGGATCGGCCATGAAGTTGGGGCCGCCGACCGCGGTGCCCAGCTCGACCTGCCCGGTGCGGGCGAGAGCGGGGGTGGCCAGGAACAGCAACAGAGCGGCGACCGTGCCGGCGAAGAGCTTCACGGGCGCAGGTTACCCCGCGAGGTAACGGAACTAGATGGATTCAGCCATCTAGGCGGAGGCGCGACGGACGGGCACTTGCTCGTCCGCGTGGTAGGAGCTGCGCACGAGCGGCCCCGAGGCAACGGACTCGAAGCCCATCGCGTACGCCTCGCGCTCGAGCACGGCGAACTCCTCCGGCTGCCAGTAGCGCACGAGTGGCAGGTGGTGCTCGGACGGGCGCAGGTACTGCCCGACCGTGAGCACCTGCACCTCGTGCTCGCGCAGCAGCGCGAACGCCCCGAGCATCTCCTCCATCGTCTCGCCGAGGCCGACCATCAGGCCAGACTTCGTGACGACGTCGGAGTCCATTTGCTTCGCGTTGCGCAGCACGCGGCAGGAGCGCTTGAAGTCCGAGCCCCGGCGCGCCTTCGTGTACAGGCGCGGCACGGTCTCGACGTTGTGGTTGAACACATCGGGGCGTGCGTCGATCACCCGCGCGAGCGGCATCTCCTGCCCCCGGAAGTCGGGCGTCAGCACCTCGACCGCGCAGCTCGGGGCGCGCTTGCGGATCGCGCGGATCGTCTCCGCAAAGACTCCGGCACCCCCGTCGGGAAGATCGTCGCGGTCGACCGACGTCACGACGCAGTGGCGCAGGCCCATCTGCTTGACGGCGTGGGCCACGCGCAGGGGTTCCGCACGATCCACCAGGTCCGGTACTCCCGACTTCACGTTGCAGAAGCCACAGCGGCGGGTGCAGACGTCGCCGAGGATCATGAAGGTCGCGGTACCCCGCTCCCAGCACTCGCCGATGTTGGGGCAGTTGGCCTCCTCGCAGACGGTGTGCAGGGACTTCGAGCGCATCAGCGCCTCGATGCGCCGGTAGCTCGGGCCGCCCGGCGCCTTCACCTTCAGCCAGGGCGGCTTGCGCGAGCGAAACGGGACGACGTCGTGCTCGGACTGCGCGGTGCCGCCGGGTTTTGCGCGGGAGCGGGTGACGTGCAGACGCTCGGTCACGCGGCCTCCGCGGCGATGACCGGGTCTTCCATCTGCGTCGGGAGCCGGCCGTACGCAACGCCGATCTCCCTGCTGACGACATCCATGAAGCGGTCCATGTCGAACTGCGCGCCGAGCTCCCGCGATACGGAGGTCATGCGGCAGTTCTCGATGCCGCAGGGCACGATCCATTCGAACGGCTGAAGGTCGTTGTTGACGTTGATCGCGAACCCGTGCGTCGTCACACCGCGGCTCACGTGCACGCCGATGGAGGCAATCTTGCGCGGCTCGTGCGTCCATACGCCGGTCAATCCGTCGATCGGCCCGGCCGCGATGCCGACGTCGGCGAGTGTGGCGATGATCGCC
Source organism: uncultured Solirubrobacterales bacterium (assembly GCA_963762195.1). Classification (GTDB taxonomy): domain Bacteria; phylum Actinomycetota; class Thermoleophilia; order Solirubrobacterales; family JBBDJG01; genus DASRIA01. Next base: position 37,667 of record CAVXJX010000004.1, read on the forward strand.
GACTCCATGCGGCGGATGTACTGGTGCACGTCGTCACGGTACGGCTTGAGGCTCATGATCGGGTACCCCACGAGCTGCCCGGGGCCGTGATAGGTGATGCGCCCGCCGCGGTCGGTCTGCACCACGTCGATGCCCTGGGCGCGGTACCACTCCTCGCCCATCGGCAGCTCGCCGGCCTCCGAGCGCCGCCCGCGCGTGTAGACGGGCGGATGTTCCAGCAGGAGCAGCGCATCGGGCACCCGGCCGGCCTGCCGGTAGGCCTCGAGCTGCTTCTGCTCGCGGAGCGCATCGCCATAGGGCACAAGGCCGCGGCGCACGCACCAGATCTCGGGAGGGAGTTGGCTCTCCTCAGACATCGTCAGCCCATTGTTCCAGGCGTGTCTTCACAGCACCCAGGAACCGGGCCGCTTCGGCGCCGTCCAGGGCGCGGTGGTCGAAGGACAGGCAGAGGTTGACCATCGGCCGGATCGCGATCGAGTCGCCATCGGGCCCCTCGACCACGACAGCCCGCTTGACGACCGCCTCCAGGTCGAGGATCGCAACCTGGGGCTGGTTGATGATCGGCGTGGCCAGGATCGTGCCGAACTGCCCAGGGTTGGTGATCGTGAAGGTGCCACCCCGGACGCTGTCGGGCAACAGCTCCTTGGATCGCGCCCGTTTGGACAGATCGCCGACCGCGGCGGCGATGCCCTCGAGGCTGAGCCGCTGCGCTTTCGCGATCACGGGCACGATCAGACCGTCCTCCAGCGCGACCGCGATGCCGAGGTTCACGTCGTCGTGGTACACGAGGTCCTCGCCGTCGACCGATGCGTTCAGGACGCGGTGCTCCTGCAGCGCAGCCACTGTCGCGCGCGCGACGAACGCGAGGTACGTGAGCGGGACACCGCGGTCCGCGAACTGCTGCTTCAAGGCTGCGCGGCGCGCCACCACGCGGCTCATGTCGACCTCCGCAAACGTCGTCACGTGCGCCGCTGTGTGCCGGCTGCGCAGCATGTGCTCACCGATGGCGCGGCGCATCGGAGTGAGCGGCTGGCGCCGCTCCCGGTTCGCAGTTCGCAGTTCGCCGTTCGCAGGCTCGGGCTCCGGCCTGTACGGCGACTCCGTATGTAGGGGGCGCTCCTTCTTGGGGCCGCGTTCTACGAAAGCCAGCACGTCCTTCTTGCGGATTCTTCCGCCGACGCCCGTGCCCGTCACCTGGCTCAGATCGATGTCGTGCTCCGCGGCGACCCTGCGCACGACCGGGGAGATGACGTGGGAACGGTCATGACCGTTGCTCTCGACCGCGTGCGGCTGACCCGGGTGGGCGCCCGTGTCGATCTTCGCCAGCGGTGTTCCCACGGCGACCGTGCTGTTCTCCTCGACCAGGATCTCGACCACCCGGCCGCTGGCCGGCGAAGGGATCTCGGTGTCGATCTTGTCCGTCGTGATGTCGCACACCGTCTCGTCGGCCTCGACCCAATCGCCCGGCTGCTTGCGCCAGCTCACGATCGTTCCTTCGGCCACCGACACGCCCATCTGCGGCATCGCCACCTCGACGACGGTGTCAGTATGCGAGGAGCTCACGGGCAGCCTCCTTCATGTCATCCAGGCCGGGCAGCACCTGTTGCTCGAGCGGTGGGCTGAACGGAATCGGCACGTCCGGAGCGGTGAGGCGGCGCACGGGCGCATCCAGGTCTTCGAACGCCTCCTCGCCGATCAGCGCCGCGACCTCGGCCCCGACGCCGCACGAGCGGGTTGCCTCGTGGGCGATCAGCACCTTCCCGGTCTTGCGCGCGCTTGCCAGGATCGTGTCGCGGTCGAGCGGGCAGAGTGTGCGCAGGTCGACGATCTCGACGTCCTCGTCGAGCTCCGCGGCGGCCTGCTCTGCGAGGCCGACCGTCGAGCCGTAGGCGAAGATCGACAGCTCGCCGCCCTCGCGCACGACGCGGGCCTCGCCGATCGGTACGGTGTGCTCGCCGGCGGGCACGTCGCCCCGCACGCGCCGGTACAGGTGCTTGTGCTCGAGGAACATCACGGGGTTTGGATCGCGTATGGCGCTCACCAGCAGGCCTTTTGCGTCCTCCGCTGTCGCCGGCGCCACGACCTTCAGACCGGGCGCCTGGAGGAACCATGCCTCCGGGTTCTGGGAGTGGAACGGCCCGCCGGAGAATCCGCCGCCGGTCGGCAGGCGCACCACGATCGGGACCGCCATGCCCTGCCGGTAGTGGAGCTTGGCGGCGACGTTCACGAGTTGGTCGAACCCGCAGGCGATGAAGTCGGCGAACTGCATCTCGCACACGGGCCGCATCCCCTCGGCGGCGGCGCCCACGGCGGCCCCCACGATCAGGTTCTCCGCAAGCGGCATGTCGAGCACGCGGTCGGCGCCGAACTCCTCGAAGAACCCGGCGGTGACCTTGAAGGCACCGCCGAACACCCCGATGTCCTCGCCGAGGCAGAACACGTTCTCGTCACGTCGCATCTCCTCGCGCAGGCCGTCGGAGATCGCTTCGAGATATGTCATCTCGCTCATCGGCCGCTCCAATGGGACCATGGGGCGTTGCCGTCACCGAGCGGTTCCCATTCCTCGGCGAACACCCCGTCGGCGGCCGTGGGTGGATCGGGCATCGGCTGCTCGAGCGCCTTGCGGGCACCCTCGTCCACCTCGGCCTTGACCGCTTCGCGCAGCTCCTCGATCTCGTGCTCGGTGAATCCGTGGTCCGCAATCAGACGGGCCGTGTAGGTGAGGATGGGATCGCGGCGCGCCCACTCCTCGAACAGCTCCGGCGGGACGTAGGACATGTCGTCGTGGGCACCATGGCCGTGCATGCGCATCGTGTGACACTCGATCAGCGTCGGCCCGTCGCCCACCCGCGCGCGTTCGACCGCGATGCGTGAGGCTTCGAAGACCGCCTCGACGTCGTTGCCGTCGACCGGCACTCCGGGGAACCCGTAGCCTGCGGCCCGCTCGACCGGATCGACGGCGAACTCGAGCTCGTTCGGCGTCGAGTACGCGTACCGGTTGTTCTCGAGCACGAACACGACGGGCAGGCAGTGAATGCCGGCGAAGTTCATCGCCTCGTGCCACTGGCCGTTCGCGGTCGAGCCCTCGCCGAAGTAGGTCATCGCGACCCGCGGCTCGCGGCGCATCTTGAAAGACAGCGCGAGGCCGGTCGCGACCGGCGCCATGTCGGGCAGCATCGAGACCATCCCGACGCAGCCGAGCCGGTGGTCGCCGAAGTGCATGTTGCCGTCACGCCCTCCCGTGACGCCACCCGCGCGGCCCATGAAGTTCGCGAGGTAGCGCTCGGGTGTCACACCGCGCACGAAGTGGGCCCCCAGATCGCGGTGCAGGATGCACATGCGGTCCCGCGGGCCGAGCACGAACGACGACCCGACGGAGATGGCCTCCTGCCCGTGTCCGTCGTAGAAGGAACCCGGCACCTTGCCCTGCCGGTAGAGAGTCAGCGCGCGCTCCTCGGCGGCGCGCATCAGCATCATGTAGCGGAGCAGGTTCGCGCGGTCTTCGCGCTGCAGGTGGTCGCTCCGCGTCGTGAGGGCTTGGTGCGCCCCCCGAAGCTCGCGTGTAGCCAACGTCCGCCTCCTGTCCGGCCTCCAGCGGGGTCTCCGCCGAGATGGCCTTTTGACGACGCTTCCGGGATCTCCGGTGGCGTCCCTGAAAAGGTACCACCGCCCTCGTTATCGGCCCGCGATCCGGCTCTCCTGAGCAAACACTTGTGGACGCCGCCCTACAGGTGTAGGTTCCGCGCGGGAGGAAGAAATGAGACGGTGCATCAAGCGATCCCTCGTCGCGGCAGTCTTGGTCCTGGCCCTCGCCTGCTCGACGGCGATGGCCAACCACAGCCGCACGGAGCTGGTCTCGGTCGGACCGGGCGGGGCCAACGTGGAGTCGGTTTCCATCTACGACCCGCAGGTGTCGGAGGATGGCACGAAGGCTTTCTTCCACTCGGCGGACGCGATCACACCGGACGACACCGACGGCCTTTGCGACCGCAACCAAGGTCAGGTGCCCCAGCCCCCGCCGCCGTCGCCCTGCGTCGATCTGTACCAGCGGGACCTGAACGCGAAGACCACCACGCTGGTCTCGACGGGACCGTTGGGCGGGTCCGGCAACTTCGACGCCAATTTCGCCGGCATGACTGGTGACGGTACGCGCGTCTACTTCGAGACGGCGGAGAAGCTGGTCCCCGAGGACACGGACACCGGATGCAGCAACTACTACAGCCAGCCGATTCCGTGCATCGATGTGTACGAGCGTGTCGGCGGCACCACCCGCCTGATCTCCCAGGGACCCGGCGACAGCGGCGTTTACGACGCCTTCCTCAGGGCCATCTCGGCCGACGGCTCGCGCGTGTTCTTCGCCACGCGTGAGCGGCTTACCGCGGACGACACGGACACCACCGGCGACGTCTACGTCCGGTTCGGGAACGAAACCCGCCTGGTCGGTGGCGGCTTCGACGCCGTATCCGCAGACGGCACCAAGGTGGTCATATCGACGAATGACAACCTCGTCCCGGAAGACACGGACACCTGCCTGAAGCCAAACCCGACGACCTGTACCGACATCTACCTGCGCGACCTGACGACGAACACCGTCGAACTCGTCTCCACCGGCCCGCATGGCAACCAGGACCGCTACCACCAGAGCTTCCAGGGCGCGACGGCTGACCTCAGCCACATCTACTTCGAGACCGCCGAGCCGCTCGTGGACGAGGATGTCGAGGCGTCCTGCCCGTATCACGACGGCTGGGGAGAGGTCTCGTGCGTCGACGTGTACGAGCGTTCGGGCGGCACGACGAAGCTGATCTCGACAGGTCCCAAGAAGACCGGCAACGACGGCACCGTCCCGAAGGGAACGAATGACTGGGCGACGTTCGACGACTTCACGCCGGACGGCACGCAGGTGTTCTTCCACACCCGGGAGCAACTCGTCGAGGCCGACACCGACTCGGTCGACGACGCCTACATGCGCGAAGGCAACGTCACGACCCTCCTTTCCGGCGTGCCCGGTGACTTCACCTCAACCTACCTGGGCACGTCCGACGACGGCAGCCGCGTGTTCGTCGACGGCTACGATCGCTGGTCGCCCGAGGACACCGACGACTACAACGACAGCTACATGCGAATCGGGGCGAGCTTCAAGCGACTCACCTTCGGCCCCGTCGGTGGGAATGGACCCCACTACAACAGCGCGGTCGGAAACTCGGCCGACGGACGGCGATTCTTCTTCTACACGGTTGAGGAGCTCACGCCCGACGACGCGAACCACGGGCAGGACATCTACGAGCGCTTTGCCGGGAAGACCACGCTGATCTCGAAGGGACCGACCGGTGTCCGTGCCGGGACCGCGTACTCCAACCGGAGACTGAGGATCGAGGACAACGGCCGACACTTCTACTTTTCCGCCTGGGGACGGCTCGTGCCCGAGGATCAGGACGACATCCCGGATCTCTACGTCTCGATCGTCAACTCTCCGCCGTCGTGTGAATCGGTCACGACGAACCGGACCAGCTTGCTCTCGGCGGACAACGGCTTCCGCACCGTCGTGCTGCGTGGAGGGAGCGATCCGGACGGCGATGCACCTGACGCTCTGGGTGATCGGCGTCACGCAGGACGAGCCGGTCGGCGGTGCGCCGGACGCGCGCTACGAGCGGCGTACCAGCACCGCTCGGCTGCGCGCCGAGCGCGACCCCGGTGGCGACGGCCGCGTGTACCGCATCGCGTTCAGGGCATTGGACGGCCACGGCGGCAGGTGCGAGGGTGTCGCCAAGGTGGCAGTGCCTGGGATGCAGCGGCCGGTGGTGGACTCGGCTCCGCCGAGCTACAACTCGCTCGCGCCCTAGACTGCAACCGGCTCAGGTCGCGGCACCGACCGGCGCGTGCGGGGAGGCGGAGGGTTTCGGCTCGTCCACCAAGGGAGCCACCTGCTCGGCGAAGACCGTGACGAGGTTAGGATCGAACTGCGTCCCTGCGCAAGCGTGCAGCTCCGCCAGTGCCTCCGCCGCGCTCTTCTCACTTCGCCATGGCCGCTTCTCGACCATCGCCTGGAAGGCGTCGCAAACGCTGATGATCCGCGCCCCCAGCGGGATCTCCCGGCCTGCCAGCCCGTCCGGATAGCCGCCGCCGTCCCAGCGCTCATGGCTCGATCGAACGAGCTTGGCGACCGGGAGCAGCGCGGGGGCCGAGGCAACGATCCGCTCGCCCGTGAGGGTGTGCTCCCGCATCAGCTGCCACTCTCGCTCGTCGAGGGGTCCGGGCTTGCGCAGGATCGCGTCGGGCACGGCCATCTTGCCGACGTCGTGCAGCTGTGCGCCGCGGAGCACGATGTCGATCTCCTCACCGGCCAAACCGACGCAGCGGGCGAGGGCCTCAGCCAGGTCCGCCACGCCCTCGATGTGCGCCCCGAGCTCCGGCTCACGCTCGCGCAGCGTGCGCAGCAGGACGCTCGCGCTTTGCCGCTCGGCCGAGCCTGTGCGCGTGCCCTTCTGCGAGTACATGCGCCGGTCCACGACCCGCAGTGCCTCGTCGGGTTGGTCGGCCTCCTCGGGGAGCAGCGCAGCACCGTGGGAGCTGCTGATCGTGAACGCCTCGCCGTCCTCGCACAGCGCCCGGGCCGCCGCCGCGAGCTGGTCGTCGGCTGCACTTGAGTGCAGCGAGGTGAGAATGCAGAACTCGTCGCCGCCGAGCCGGTACGCGCGGCCGTGGGGCTCGACTGCCGCCGCGAGCTTCGCCCCCAGGCGAGCGAGCAGCGCGTCCCCGGCGGGGTGACCGAACGAGTCGTTGTAGCTCTTGAACCCGTCGAGGTCGAAGATCGCCAGCAGTCGCAGCTCTGGTTGCCTCAGCGCCCCTGAAAGGTCGTCAAGCAGCGCGCGCCGGTTCCCGAGCCCGGTGAGAGCATCGGTCATGGCCTCGAACTGTGACCGGCTGAGAGTGCTCGCGTAGCGCTCGAAGAACATCGCCATGCGCAACGTCACGAATACCATCGTCGCCCCAGATAGCCAGATCGCCGCCGACGGGACGCGCTCGAAGTGGTCGTATACCAGCACCGCGACGGCGACGAGCGCGAACAGCGCCGGCAGCACGACCTGGCGTCGCGTCACGAGCACGGCGGCGCGCTCTCGCTGGCGCCTCGGTAGCCAGGCGGCGACCGCGATCGCGGTCGCGCCCGCGAGCCAGAGCGTGTCGGGCCAGCGCCCGGATGTGAACCCGACCGTGGCTTCCTGCTGCAGGTAGATCCCGTCCGCGACCGCAAAGCCAGCGAGCCCGACCGCCAGCACGGCCCAGCCGGCGTCGGCCCGCCAGCCACAGAGGGCAATGGCTCCCACGATCAGCGAGACCAGGAACACGTCGCCGACCGGGTAAGCCAGGTTCACCAGGACGGTGAGGAGGTTTCCTTCGGTGCTGCCGTCGAATGCAGGATGCACGAACACGATGGCGGCCGCGGCGATCGCCAGGGCACCGATCAGGCCGTCTACCCATGCGCCCTTGTCGACGCGTTGCAACCGTCCCCTCGTCAGCAGCGCGATGCCTGCGAACAACAGCGGATAACCGGTGATGTACAGGACGTCGGCGATCGAGGGATACGGGATATCGCCATAGCGGGCCGTGTGATAGTTCCAGTAGACGTCTCCGAGCGCCCAGGACATGACGCCCGCGCCCACGATCAGCCACGCTGCCCGCTCCCGCCGGACGAGGGCGCCGCGAAGCAGACAGGCGACGGCGCCGGCGACGATGACCCCGTCGTAGACCCATTCGTTGAAGACCCGGCTCAGCGACGGCTTGCCGATTCCCCCGATCGCGTACAACGCATGCACGAGAACCCCGGCGACCCCCACCCCGAGAAACGCCCAGGCAACGACAGGGATGTCCGAAAAGCCGCGTTCGGCCCGGTCCCGGTTTGCCGGTCTGTTGTGGCTCGCGCGACTGTGCACTACATATGGGGATACCCGCGACGCGCGGAACCAGAGTCGTACGTTCGTCTACAGCGCGAGCGCCAGCGGTTGCTCGAGCAGGTCGCGCACGCGCCCCAGGAAGCGCGCGCCGTCGGCTCCGTAAAGGATCCGGTGGTCGCAGGCGAGGTTCACGCCCATCATGTCGCGCACGACGACGCGGCGAGTGGTGCGGTCGGCCACGGGCTTGGGCTCGAGCGCTCCCACCGCGAGCAGGGCAGCCTGCGGAGGATTGATCACGGCCGAGAAGTTGGAGATGCCGAACATGCCGAGGTTGGACACGGTGAACGTGCCGCCCGACAGCTCGGGTGGGGTGATCTTGCCGTCGCGCACCTTCTGCGCGAGTCCGCGTGACTCGGTGGCGATCTCGCCAAGCGACTTGCGATCCGCATCGAAGATGGTGGGAACCACGAGCGCGTCCTGCGCTGCGACGGCGACTCCGACGTTGACGCGCGAGTAGACCTCGACATGCCCGTCGCGGTACGAGCCGTTCGCGCGCGGAAACTCACGTAGCGCGCGGGCACACGCCTTCACGACCATGTCGTTGAAGGTGGGCACTGCCTGATCCTCCGAGGCGATCTCCTTCAGGCGGGCGCGCAGCGCAACCGCCTCGGTCATGTCGATCTCCATCGACAGGTAGAAGTGCGGAACCGTCGCCTTTGACTCCGCCATGCGCCGTGCGACGGTGGACTGCAGGCGGGTGAGCTCGACGACCTGCGCTTCGCCCTTTGCGGTGCCGGGCTCGGGGGCGGCACTGGGCGCGGACCTGCCCGCCGAAGGCCTCTCCTGCTTTCCGCCGGCCGCCGCCTCGACATCGGCCTTCACGATCCGCCCACCCGGACCCGAGCCCTGGATCGACTCGAGCTGCACGTTGAGGTCGCGTGCCATGCGGCGGGCAACGGGTGACGCCTTCACACGCCCGTTCCCGGACGGGGCCGGCTGCGGGCGCTCGGCAGTCTGCTGCTGCGCCTTCGGCTCGCGCTGGGGCTCGGGCTGCGGTTGCTCCTCTGCCTGCTCCTCGGGCTCCTTCTTTGCGGGACGCCCGTCGCCGCTCGCTTCGCCGGCTTCGCCGATGCGCGCGATCGTCTCCCCGATCGGCAGCGTCGCGCCCTCGTCGGCGACGATCTCGATCAGCGTGCCCTCGTCGGTCGCCTCATAGGTCATGTTCGCCTTGTCAGTCTCGATCTCAACGAGCTCATCCCCCCGCTTGATCTCATCACCGACGGACTTGAGCCACCGTAAAACAGTGCCTTCCTCCATGGAGTCAGACAAGCGGGGCATTACGACGTCAGACGCCATCAGACAACGTCCGCGGTTGGTGTTCCTGCGTAACTGCGTAACTGCGTAACCGCGTAACTAAACATCACGAAACGTCGCCAACGCAGCTTTCACCACATGCTCCTCATGCGGGATCGCGGCCTGTTCCAACGCCTTCGAATACGGCATCGGCACGTCTGCGCCCGTCACTCGTTGGACGGGTGCATCGAGGTCGTCGAACGCCTGCTCCTGCACGAGCGCGGCGATGTTGGCGCCGACTCCGCCGTGCGGCCAGCCCTCCTCGACGACTACGCAACGGTTGGTCTTGCGCACGGACTCGAGGATCGTGTCCAGGTCGAGCGGTCGCAGCGTGCGCGGGTCGATCACCTCGGCCTCGATGTCCTCCTGGGTGGCGAGCACCTCGGCCGCGCGCTCGGCGGTAATGGCCATGCGTGAGATCCCGACGATCGTGACATCGTTGCCCTCGCGCCGGATCGCCGCCTCGCCGAAGCGCATCGGCTCACCGTTCTCGGGCACCTCGCCGCGCATGCCGTACAGCGACTCGTGCTCGATGTAGATCACGGGGTTGTCGTCGCGGATCGCGGCCTTCAGCAGGCCCTTGGCATCGGCCGGCGTCGAGGGCACCGCGACCAGCAGGCCGGGCACGTGCAGGAAGATCGCCTCCATCGTGTGAGAGTGCGTGGGGCCGAGCTGGTGCCCGCCTCCCTGCGGAAAGCGCACGACCAGCGGCACCTTGGCCTGCCCACCGAACATGTAGTGGATGTGCGCTGCCGAGTTGATGATCTGGTCCATCGCGAGCAGGGCGAAGTTGACGGTCATGATCTCGACGATGGGGCGCAGGCCCGCCATCGCCGCGCCCACTCCCATGCCGACGATCGTGTTCTCGGAGATGGGCGTGTCGCGCACGCGCTTCTCACCGAACTCCTCCAGCATCCCCTCGGAGACCTTGAACGCACCCTGGAACACCCCCACGTCCTCGCCCATCAAGAAGACCGACTCGTCGGCGCGCATTTCCTCGCGCATCGCCTGGTTCAGCGCCTCGCGATAGCGGACAGCCGCCATCAGTCGGTGTCCTCCTGGGCATCGTCGGCGGGGCCAGTCCCCGACTCGCTCTCCCCGTCGCGGCGGCGCTTGCCCACGTCACCCGCGCCGGCATACGCGGCGCCGGCCTCGGCGAGCTCCTGTGCGACACCGCTCTTGCCCACCTCGGACTCGTCCTCGCCGCGGTGCACCTCGGGGGTGCGCTCGTCGACCGAGTACCAGCCCTGCACCTGATCGCCCAGCACGTACACGTTCTCGTACAGCGACTCGAGTGCGGGGGCCGGGCTTTCGTCCGCGAACTTGACCGCCTCGTCCACAAGCTCGATCGCCTTGCGGTCGAGCTCCTCGAAGCCCTGCTCGTCGACAATCCCCGCCTCCTGGAGCCGCTTCGCATAGACGAGGATCGGGTCGCGCTCGCGCCACTGCTGCACCTCTTCCTTGGTGCGGTAGACCTCGGGGTCGGCCGCCGAGTGGCCGCGGAAGCGGTACGTCAGCGCCTCCACGAGCGTCGGCTGCCGATCCTCGCGCGCCTTGCGCAGATGCTCGGCGACGCACTCGCGGACGGCGAGGACGTCCATGCCGTCGACACGCTCTCCGGGCACGCCGAGACATTCGGCCTTGGAAGAAAGATCGGTGACGGCGGAGTGCCGCGAAAGCGCCGTGCCCATTCCGTACTGGTTGTTGACCACGAGGAACACGACGGGGAGCTTCCACAGCGCGGCGATGTTCATCGTCTCGCCGAACGTGCCCTGGTTGGACGCGCCGTCGCCGAACATGCAAAGCGTGACCGAGTCCTCGCCCTTGTAGTCGGACGCGAGCGCCAGGCCCGCGGCGAGCGGAAGGTTGCCGCCGACGATGCCGTAGCCGCCCATGAATCGCCGCTCGAGATCGAACAGGTGCATCGATCCACCGCGCCCACGCGAGGTCCCCGTTTCCTTGCCGAACAGTTCGGCCATCACCTTCCGGGGGTCGGTGCCGCGCGCCAGCACGGGACCGTGCTCACGGTAGGTGGAGATCACGTAGTCGTCGTCGCGCATCACGGAGGTGGTTCCGACGATCGTGGCCTCCTCCCCGACCGCGAGATGCAGGAAGCCGCCGATCTTGGCCTTCATGTACATCTCCTGCGCGCGCTCCTCGAAGTGCCGGATCAACAGCATCTTCTCGAGCAGCTCGATCGCGAGCTTCTTGTCGGGCAGCTTGCGCTCGCCCGCGGCTCCGTCGGACTGGCCGGAGCGCCGGCCGCGCGACTGCTGCGCTGTCCTTTGAGTCGCCATGTGGTCTCGTGGAGCGGTTGCCCGCCTCACATTACCGGCAAACGCACGGCCTACCTGCGTGCCGCGGCCGCGGCGTCAACAAGCCTGTCATCTCCCCAATAGGCCTCGTCGCCGACGACAACGGTCGGCACTCCGACCACGCCCCGCGCCGCTGCTGCTTCGGTCGCCGCACGCAGCGCGTCCTTCACGCCCTGGCTCTGGACCGCCTGCGTCAGCGCTTTCGGGTGCAGCTCGCACGCGGCGGCGGCGAGCATCACGTTGTCGGGATCGCTGAGATCGCGGCCGGCCGCGAAGGCCTGGCGGAATCCCGCCAGCGAGAACGACACAACCTTTCCGATCTGCTTGGCGAACATCGCAGCACGCATCGCCGTGAGCGTGTTCCCCGGCCACGGATCGGGCCATCTGATCGCGGGCAGGCCGTACTGGGCCGCACGCCGCTCGACCTCGCGCATGCCGTCATCGCGCCCCGGGCCATTCGACCACGAGTCACGGCCGTGGATCTTGAACAGCGCCCCCAATAGGACCGGCTGCCACTCCGGCGGCTCGTCGAACAGCGCATTGATGCGCTCGGCGGCCAGGTACGAGTAAGGCGACCCGAGGTCGAAGTAGAACGTCGCGCCCACTCAGGCGTGGATTACCCAGCCTGCCGTGGCCCGTGCGCCCTCCATCACTGCCTCGGAGAACGTCGGGTGCGGGTGCACGGTGCGCGCGACCTCCTCGAAGCCACCCTCGAGCTCTTTCGCGACGACCAGCTCGGCGATCATCTCGGTCGCACGTGCGCCCACGATGTGTGCGCCCAGCAGCTCGCCGTAGCGCGAGTCGCCGACGATCTTCACCATGCCGGCCCGGTCGCCGTACACCGTCGCGGCACCGACGCCGCCCATCGGGAACTTGCCGACCACGACATCCGCGCCGCGGTCGCGCGCCTCCTGCTCGGTGAGGCCGAAGCTCGCGACCTGCGGCTGGCAGAAGGTGGCACCCGGGATGTCGTCGTAGTCGAGCGGGCGCACGTCCATGCCGGCCGCATCCTCGACGGCGATGATCCCCTCGTCGGAGGCTTTGTGCGCCAGGGCAGGCCCCGGGACGGCGTCGCCGATCGCCCAGACGCCGTCGGCGGACGTACGCAGCCGCCCGTCGACCTCGATCAGGCCGCGCTCGCCCGTCTTCACGCCGGCGGCCTCGAGGTTGAGCGCCTCGGTGTCGGGCGCCCGGCCGGCTGCGATGCACAGGTAGTCGAACTTCTGTGCGCCCTCACCCCAGTCGAGCTCCACGGAGTCCTTGCCGGCCTTCACGTTCTCGATGCGTGCGCCGGTTACCACCTTCACGTTCTGCTTGCGGAACGCGGTCGCGACGACCTTGGAGATGTCGGCATCCTCGAGCGGCAGGATCCGGTCGACCATGTCGAGCAGGACGACCTCGGTCCCGAAGCGGCCGTATGCCGAAGCGATCTCGGAGCCCGATGCTCCCGCGCCGACGACGGCCAGCTTGGCGGGCTGCTCGTTCAGCAGCCACATGCCGGCGGTGTCGATGACACGGCCCTCGAAGCTCGTGCCGGGGATCGGCAGCGATACCGACCCAGTGGCGATGAGAATGTTTTTCGTCTCGACCTCGTTGCCGTCGACGGCGACGCGCCCCTTGCCCGCGAGCGCTGCCGTTCCCTCCAGCACGTCGATCTTGTGCTTCTTCATCAGGCTGCCAACGCCGCCGGTGAGCGTCTTCACGACCTTGTCGCGGTGCTTCGCGGCGCCCTCGATGTCGAACTTCAGATCGCCTGCCGAGATGCCGAACTCCGCGCCGTCACGCACCTCGGAGAGCACATCGGCGGCCCTCAGCATCGCCTTCGCCGGGATGCAGGCCTCGTTCAGGCAACGCCCGCCGAGGGTCGATGCGCGCTCCACGATCGCGGTCTTCATCCCGACCTGAGCGGAGCGGATCGCTGCCACGTACCCGCCCGGGCCCGAGCCGATCACCACCATGTCGTAGCTGTCAGCCATCTCCGAGAACCTTAGTGGGCTGGCGCCTTTTGAATCAGATACGCGTCCTGCTTGAACGTGGAATCCCCGGGCCAGTGGTCCAGGACGTCGAGATCCGGTGCGAGCGTCCCGCGGATCCAGGACTCGGGGTGATAGGCGGCGCAGGCGTTGGTTCCGCGGCCGCCTTCGTCGTCCGCCACCACGACCAGCTCACCGGCGGCGAACCGTGACCGGCCGCCCGCGTCGAGGTCCGGCAGAGTGTGCTCCCCGTGGAAGGTGAGCAGGAGGTGGCTGCCCGGCCGCGTCACACGCACCAGCTCGTCGAGCCACGGCCGCTGCATCGCCTCCGGGAGGTGTGTGAACACCGAGTACGAGTACACGAGCTCGAAGTCGTCGTCCGCCAGATCGAGGCCGGGCTCGAGCCCGTTCACGGAGAACTGCGCGAACGGGAGGTTGCGGCGACACCAGTCGATCAGGAGCGGGTTGTAGTCCGTTCCGTGCAGCCTCGTTCCCTCGAGGTCCTGCCAGCGGCGCATCACGCGCCCGCATCCGCAGCCGAAGTCGAGCAGCGAACCACAGTCCCCGAGCGCGACTCCGTTGCGGGCAAGCATGTCGCGGATGCGGCCGGCGACTGCCGCACCCCCCTCGATGAAGCGCTGATAGAAGCGATGCTCCGTCGAGATCCCCGCCACGAGGCTCACCATTTCGGGCGGAGGGAGCGGCAGGCCGTCACCGGCGACGCCATCGCGCGGCTCGGCGACGGAGTCGAGCGCGAAGATCGCGCACACACCGGGTTCGTGCACGACGAGCCGGAAACCGTCCGGGCGCAGCGTGTCGTCGGGCGCCGGGACGACCGCGTACTGGATGCCGTCCGCTCTGATCTCTGTCAGCCGGGCCGGAAGGCTCGCGGTGTCCGCCGGCTCGCAGGTCTCGACGCGCGCGTCGAAAGGCACGGCGAAGCGCACCACCTGGGCGATGTCCCCGCTCAACGAGCAGGCGGCCGGCGGTCCGGCATCTGGATGCGTGCGAGCGCCTTCACGAGGAACCAGAACATCGTCCCGGCAAGCCCCACGATCGCCGTCGCGAGCAATGCCCCGACCGCGGACTCGGCCTTGACCAGCAGCAGCGACCAGATCACGATCAGCAGCGCGAGCAGCGTCTGAAAGCCGAGCACCGCCCAATACCGCGAACGCCACAGGCCGACCGCCATCGCGGTCATGAGGGCCGCGTAGACGATCGTGCCAGCGTTGCGCGACTCGCTGCCCTGCACCTCGACGCCAATCGCGAACAGCACGATCGTGGACACCGCCATGCCGGTCGCGATCACCGCGGCGATCGTCACGACCAGCGGGCGCTCTCCCTCCTCCAGGGGCACCAGCGCCTCACGCGCAATGTCGTCCTTGCTGCGTTTGGGAGTTGCGGGCGGCGCCGGGACCGGAGGCCTGTCGTGCGTACGGCGACGCTTGCGCTGCCGCTTGGCCCTCTCCCGTCCCGCCATCGGGCTAAGCGGTGGGCGTCTGGGCCGCGGCCTCGACGCCCTCGCGCAGCGTGCGGGCGACGCTTCCGGGATCGTCCGCATCGCGGATCGCGCGCACGACCGCTACGCGCACCGCGCCGGCGGACACCACCTCGGCAAGGTTCCCGGCGTCGATGCCGCCGATGGCAAAGAACGGCACCTGTGCATGCTCGGCGGCGTACCGCACCAGGTCGGTGCCAACCTCCGCGTACTCCGGCTTGGTGGGCGTGGCATGCACGGGCCCGACCGAGATGTAGTCGACACCCCGGGCGGCATCGACCTGCGCGGGCGAGTGTGTCGAGAGGCCGATCAGCGCGTCGCTGCCGATCATGCGGCGCACCTCGGCGGGGTCGGCGTCGTCCTGGCCGATATGCACGCCGTCCGCGGCACACGCGATCGCGAGCTCGGGCCGGTCGTTGACCACGAATAGCGCGTCGTAGGCATCGCACAGCCGCCGGAAGATCCGGCCGGCACGCACGATCTCACGCTCGTCGCCGTGCTTCTCGCGCAGCTGCACGACGTCGACGCCGGCCTGCAGCGCGGGTCTCAGCAGCTCCTCCGGGTCATGACCGTTCGGCCGTGCCTCGCAGACGAAGTAGAGGCGAGCCCTCTGCAGCCACTCGCGGCGCCGCGGGCCGGTGCCCGCCATGTCCGGGAGCTCGGTCGTCACGTGTCTAACGATACGTCGGTGTGGAACTCGGCGCGGCCTTCCATCGCCGTCGAGGCGCGCGCGTGCAGCCGGCGCGGGATCCGTCCCGCCTCGTACGCGAGCCGGCCGGACTCGACCGCCCCGCGCATCGCGGCGGCCATCCGCACAGGATCCTGCGCACGGGCGATCGCGCTCGCCATCAGGACACCGTCGCAACCAAGCTCCATCGCGATCGCCGCGTCCGAGGCGGTCCCCACGCCCGCGTCGCAGATCACGGGCACCCCCGCCTGCTCCACGATGATGCTCATGTTGTAGGGGTTGCGGATGCCCATGCCGCTGCCGATCGGGGCGCCGAGCGGCATCACCGCCGCGCACCCAACTTCCTCGAGCCGTCGTGCGAGGATCGGGTCGTCGTTGGTGTACGGCAGGACGACGAAGCCGTCTTCGACCAGTGTCGCGGCCGCATCGAGCAGCTCGACGGGATCCGGGAACAAGGTGCGATCGTCGCCGATCACCTCGAGCTTCACCCAGTCCGTCTCGTATGCCTCGCGGGCCATGCGCGCCGTCAGAACTGCGTCGTGCGCCGTGTAGCACCCGGCCGTGTTCGGCAGGAGAAAGAGACCGGCGCGATCGAGCGTGTCGACCAGCGATCCCGGAGCCGAGGCTTCCACGCGCCTCAGCGCCACCGTCGCGATTTCCGCGCCCGATGCCGCGATCGCCTGTTCCATCGCATCGAGGCTGCGAAAGCCGCCCGTGCCGATGATCAGGCGCGAGCCCCAGCGGCGGCCGGCGATCTCGAGCCCTGTTACGTCCACAGTCATCCGCCCTGGATCGCCCCCACTACCTCCACGCGCTGACCCTCGGTCAGCTCGACGGCCGCCCAATCGCTGTGGGGGACCACCGCGGCGTCGACCGCGACCGCCATCCCGCGCCCATCCGCGCGGTCGCCGCCAATGTCGCGCACCAGATCGGCAACGGTGATCCGCTCCTCGACTTCGTGGGGTGCGCCGTTCAGGACGATGTTCACCCGGCCACCTCCGCGCGGGCACCAGCCGCAAAACGTCGCGGCCCGAACGGATCGAATTCCACGGGCGGCTCCTCGCCCGTCAACGCGCCGGCGACGGCCTCCGCCGTCAGGGGTGCCAGCAGGATCCCGTTGCGCCAGTGGCCGGTCGCCCACCACAGACCGCGGGTGCTGCTCTCACCCACGATCGGCCCGTTGTCGGGAGTACCCGGGCGCAGGCCGGCGGCAGCTTCGACGAGCTCCAGCTCGGCCACCCCGGGCAGCGCCTCGTAGGCGCGGCGCAGCAGCTCCAGCACTCCGCCCGCGGTCACGGTGCGATCCCATCCGCGCTCCTCGACCGTGGCGCCCACGACGAGATCCCCGTCTTCACGCGGCACCGCATACATCTCGGGCGTGCGGATCACCCGTCGGGCGGGGAGGGTCACCGGCGCACACGCGCGCAGGCGCAGGATCTGGCCTTTCACCGGCCGCACCGGGATGCGCTCGTGCTCTGGCACCCCGCGGAGTGTGCCGGAATGCGCTCCGGTCGCGATCACGACCGCGCCGGCGTCGAGGCGATCACCGCGCTCGAGTTCCACCAAGGTACCGTCGGGCCTGAAGGCGAGGGTCTCCACTCGCGCGTCAGTGCGCAGCTCGCCACCGGCCGAGTCGAGCGCCGCGACGAGGGCCTGGACCAGCGGACGCGGAGAGACCTGATGGTCGTGAGGCGCATGGATCCCGCCGGCGATCCGCGGCGCAAGACCCGGCTCGAGGGCGCGGCATTCCCGCGCCGAGAGCCAGCCCGCATCGAGGCCCAGGGAGCGCTGGTAGGCGTACATGCGGCGCAGCGCCACCTCCTCGTCGCGATCCACCGCGACCGTCAGCGTGCCGGATTCCCGGTAGCCGCAGTCGATCCCGCTCGCGCTCTGCAGCTCGGCGGCAAAAGCCGGCCAGCGTTCAAGGCTCGCGAGGTTCAGCGCAACCAGCGCCTGCTCCCCGAAGTCGGCCTCGGTGACCGGGGCGAGCATTCCGGCAGCGACACCCGTCGCCCCGGACGCGGGCTGCGCGGCCTCGAGGACGAGCGTGCGGACGCCCCGCTGGGCAAGGCGCCAGGCGATCGACAGTCCGATCGCGCCCGCTCCGACGACGATCACCTCGTGGGCGGCCGTCTTTCTTTCGGCTTCCAATCTCCACCTTTCCCTGCGCCGGCATTACCCGGATCAGGTTCGACGGTCGGCGACCATCAGTCGCCCTCTCAGCCCACTCCGGGCTCCCGTTGCACCAATTGTAGGGACGTTTAACCGCGGCCTACCGTCTGCTAACCGCGGTCTTACCGCGGCTTGACTTGCGCTGCGTAGCCTCGACTGCATGACACACAGAGCTCGCATCCGAATCGCCGCGGCGACCACGGCGCTCTTCTTTGCCGGACTGGTGGCGGCCGGTCTTGCCGCCCGGGACGACAACCGGCCGCAGACAGCTGCGGCGACCACACAGACCACCGGGACGACCACAGAGAGGCCGGCGCGACAGCAGCGCACGGTGCGCGAGCGCGCCAGGACGCAGGCCCCCGCCGTTGCGATCACGCAGCCGGCACCGGCGCCCGCCCCGGCCCCTGCGCCGGTGTTCGATGACCACGACCACGACGACGACAGCGGCGGTCATGGTCGAGGACGCGGACGCGGACGTGGCGGAGACGACGATGAGCACGATGACTGAGCCGGGCAAGACTGCGAAGCGCGGCCCGAAGCCGTCGACCACCTTGACGACGGTCAAGGTCACGGCCGGGGCCCTCGCGGGGGCAATGGTGATCTCCGGCGGGCTCGCCGTGCAACTCGCGCGGGGTGGCGATCCCGTCCTCGGGCCGAAGCTCGAGACGGCGCGTATCCAGGCTGCACAGGAAGCCGCCCAGCGACGAGCCGCCGAGCGTGCACGCCGCCGAGCGCGTGCCGAGCGGCGCGAGGCGGAACGTGCGGCGGCCGCAGCGGGCGTCGCGGCGCCTGCGCCGGCAGCAATCCCGGCTCCGACCCCGGCTCCGGTCGTGACCCGAGCATCATGAGCACCGAGCTCGACCGCTCCTTCGATTTGTTCGGCACGCGCGCGCGGCTGCTCGTGGAACCGGGGACCGACGATGCCCACCGTCGTGTGGCCATGATCGAGCGTCGCCTGTGCGAGATGCACCGGCGCCTGACCCGGTTTCACCCGGACAGCGAGCTGAGCGGCCTCAACGCGGACCCGCGGACCGCGGTGCCGGTGTCCCACCAGCTCGAGGAGGCGGTCGCCGCGGCGCTGCGAGCGGCGCGCCTGAGCGGTGGTCTCGTCGACCCGACGCTGCTGCCCGAGCTGGTCGCGGCCGGCTACGCGACGTCCCTGGTGGACCGCACTCCAGCGCCGATCGAGCGGGTGCTGTCGCGGGCGCCGCGGCGGCGGCCAGCGCGCCCGGCCTTCCCTTCACGCTTCGAGCAGGTCTCCACCTCGTCCGGGCTGGTCATCCGGCCCCCCGGTGTACGGCTCGACCTCGGCGGCAGCGCGAAGGGCTTCGCGGCGGACCTGTGTGCCGGGCTGCTTGCCGATCAACTTGCACATGCAGTCGACCTGGGCGGCGACCTTCGCGTCGGCGGGACAGCCGGAGTCGAACGTCTCGTCACAGTGGAGCATCCCCTCACCGGGCTGGCGGCGCACACTCTTTCGATCGCCGCAGGAGCTGTCGCGACGAGCGGGATCGCGCGCCGCGTGTGGGAGCGTGGCGGGGCCTTCGGTCATCACCTGATCGACCCGGCGACCGGTCGGCCCGCGTGGACGGGCGTGATCCAGGCGACTGCGCTTGCTCCCACCGCGCTCGAGGCGGAGGCAATCGCGAAGATGGCGCTGCTGTCCGGCCCCGAGCTCGGGATGCGCATCCTCGAGGGAAGTGGCGGGGTGCTCGTGCTCGACGACGGCGACGTGCGCGTGGCGGGGCCCGCGTCACCGGCGGCGGTGGCGGCATGACCACCTACACCGACCCGTCCCAGCATCTCTTCTGGCTCGCCAGTCGCGGCCTCGGCGTCGCCGCGCTGGTCCTGATCTCCCTCTCGGTCGGCCTCGGCCTGGCGCTGTCGGGCCGCATCTCGCGGGCGCCCGGGGTACCGGCCCGCTTCAAGCGACTGCACGAGGCGATCGCGCTCGCAGGGCTCGTGACGATCGCCGGTCACGCCCTGGCACTGCTCGGCGACCCGTACCTGAACCCGGGGCTGGCCGGGATCGCCCTGCCGTTCGCGATGGAGTCGCAGCCCGTGTGGACCGCCATCGGGATCCTCGGCGGCTGGCTGGCGACGATCGTCGGACTCAGCTTCTACGTGCGCAAGTGGATCGGCACGCAGACATGGCGGTGGCTGCACCGCTGGACCCTGGGCGTCTGGGTGATGTCAGTCGCTCACGCGGTGGGGTCGGGCAGCGACGTGCGCTCGTTCTGGCTCGCCTACATCCTGCTGGCCACTGTGGTGCCGGTCCTGTTCCTGACCGTGTACCGGTCGCTCCCGGCCGAGCGCAAGGCCCGCAAGCAGCGGGAGCCACGCCCATCCCCGGCGGGGGCTCCGGCGGAGGCGCCATCCTAGGGGACGGCCAGCAGGCGTTCCAGCAGCGCCTTCTGCGCGTGCAGCCTGTTCTCGGCTTGGTCCCAGACCGCCGAGCGATGGCCATACAGCAGGTCTTCGGTGATCTCCTCGCCGGGATGCGCCGGTAGGCAGTGCATCACGATCGCGTCGTCGCGCGCGTGTGCGAGCAGGGCGGCGTCCAGCCTGTAGGGCTCGAGCAGAGCCCGCCGGCGGCTCGCATCCTCCTCGTCACCCATGCTCACCCAGACGTCGGTGTAGACGGCGTGCGCGCCGGCCGCGGCCTCACGGGGGTCGTCGACAACGCTCGCGACGTCTCCGGCCTCGGCGACGATGCCCGGGTCGGGGCGCAGCTGCGGCGGCGTCGCGGCCACGACCTGCACGCCCGCCCGCGCGCCGAGGAGCATCAACGACTGCACCACGTTGTTGCCGTCCCCGACATAGGCGACGCGCAGGCCTTCGAGCCGGCCGAACCGCTCCTGCAGGGTGAGCAGGTCGGCCAGCGCCTGGCAGGGATGGTGCAACGGCGTCAGCGCGTTCACGACGGGTATATCCGCGTAGCGGGCAAGCTCCTCGATGACGGCGTGCTCTCCGTGGCGCACGACGATCGCGTCGACGTAGCGCGACAGCACCAGCGCCGTGTCGCGCACCGACTCCCCGCGGGCGAGCTGGAGCTCTTCGCTGCGCATCAGCAGCGCGTGCCCTCCCAGCTGCTGGATCCCGACCTGGAACGACACGCGTGTGCGCGTCGAAGGCCGCTCGAACAGGAGCGCGATGTTGCGCCCGTGCAGCGGCTGTGGCCCGTTTCGGGGTGCGGCCTTCATCTCGAGCGCCCGGTGCAGCAGTGCGTGCAGCTCGGCGGCCTTAAGCTCGGTGCCGGTGATGAAGTGGTGCGGAGGACTCACGGAGGGATTCTAGTTGCGGGAACTTACGGTCCTTTCCTGGAATCTCTTCCATGGGCGCGATGCTCCGCCCAATCCGGCCCTGCACACGCTGCGATCCCGGCTGGCGCGCCGCGAAGAGCACGACGCGACCCACGTCCAGGTGAACCGGCCGCTGCGGGACGAGTTCACGGCGCTGCTCGCGCGGGAAAAGTGGGACGTCTGCCTGCTGCAGGAGGCCCCGCCGCACTGGGACGCCGAGCTTGCCCGCGCCACGAACGCCCTGTCCTACGTCGCCCGGACCTCGCGCAACTCGTTCGCGCCGCTGCGCGCCCGGCTCGGGTGGTGGAACCCCGACCTGATGGGCTCGTGGGAGGGCGGCTCCAACATCACGCTCGTGCGAGCGCCCTGGCAAATCGCCGGCCCTCCGCGATCCCTGCTCCTGAACCCGTTGCCGGGACGCGGGCTGCGCGAGCGCCGCCGCATGTCCTTCGTGCGGCTGCGCGACGACGGCCGCGATCTGTGCATCGCAAATCTTCACCTCACCGCCGGCTCGCGCAGCCACGCCGAGCAGGAGGCCGAGCGCGCGGCGCGGACCGCGGTCGACTGGGCGGGCGCGACCACGCCGCTGATCTTGGGGGGCGACTTCAACCTCAGACCGGCCGGCAGCCGCGTGTTCGAAGCCCTCGAGCGCCAACACGACCTGCGCCCGCCCGCCGCGTCGACGGCGATCGATCACCTGCTGGCGCGCGGGCTCGACGTCATCCGGCCCTCTTCCGCCTGGCCTGTGGAACGCCGCGAGCTGGAGGTCCACGTCGGCCTGGAGATGCGCCGCTTGCGGCTGTCCGACCATGCACCGATCGAGGCGACCTATCGGTTGCGATAGCTTGTGCGGCGATGGCAAGAAGCGCTAGCGGCCGAGCCACCGGCAGCCGTGCCCGCAAGCGTCGCACGCCGGCGCCAGGGCCCGCAACCGACGAGTCGTCGACGGGCAGGGTGTCCGCCGTACGGGACAAGCTCGTCCGCGGCGTGCTGTCGCCGGTCAGCGCAGTGTTGCTCACACGCCGGCACATCGAGGAGGTCCTGGACGACGCCGTCGCGCGCGGCCGCATGACACGCGCGGACGCGCAGGACATGGCCCAGAGCCTGGTCTCGCGCAGTGCTCGCGCAACCGATGACCTGCTGTCCGACATCGAGCGGATGCTCGGCGGCCGTGGCGACTCGCTCGACACGCCGACCGAGGGCGGCGGCGCGCAGCCGATCGCCGGCTACGACGAACTGTCCGCGGCGCAGGTGCTGGAACGCCTCGACGGCCTGACTCCCGCCGAGTTACGCAAGCTGCGCGACTACGAGGCGCGGCACGGGAACCGCAAGACGGTGCTCGACAAGATCAACCGCAAGCTGCGCTAGAGGCTCCGGCTCACACCTCCTCCAGCATTACCGCGAAGTCGATCCGCTCGCCGGTCACCTGTGCGAGCAGCTCGTCGGCGTCGAGCCGCTGACCCTGGCGCCAGATCTCACGTAGCAGCTCTCCCGCCGCCGGGTCTGCGAACCACTCCCGGCCGAAGCGCTCACGCAACAGGTTGCGCAGCCGCGTCTCGAACGCCCACGCGCGCACGTAGTTGGCAGCGTAGAAGCCGGAGTCCACGTCGGACAGCCACGTGCGCGTCGGCCAGTCGATCGAGAGCGCGTCGCCGAGCAGGCCGGCATAGATCTCCGGCATGTCCGATAGCGGCAGCTCGCCGCCGTGCAGCTGCAGCTCGTACGCCAGCTTGGCTGCATAGCGGCGCAGGAACAGAAGCTTGCTTGCGCGCACATATCCGGCGTACTCCTCGGTATCGGTCACCCCCAAGGTGGCCCCAAGCCATGCCGGGTCTTCGGTCAGGTGCTCCAGCAGGAAAGCAAAGCCCTCCGTCACGGAGTTGTCGCCGAGCTGGCGGTACTCGAACGGCATCGACGCGTCGACGTGGGCGTAGTGCTCCGTGTGACCCGCCTCGTGAAACAGGGCTGCGTAGTCGTCGCGGCCGCCCTGACGCGGGATCACCAGATAGATCTCGTCCGGCACCCGGACCGGCGCGCAGAACGCCCGCGGGCTTTTCAGCGGGCGCTGCTCGGTATCCAGGTGCACGTTGCGCTGCTCACCGAGCACGATGCCCAGACCGGACAGAGTCTGCTCCAGGGCCTCGATCAACCGATCGGCCGGGAACAGGTCGTCGAAGCCCCTGGCGCGAAAGAAGTACGGCAGGTCGGATCGGCGCAGCTCCCCGAGACCGAGACCGACCTGGGTGCGCAGGTGCGGATCGACGGTCGCCTCGTAGACATCCCCGGTCGCATCCAGGAACGCGCTCGTCTGACGCTCGAGCGCCACGAGATCGATCTGCTTCAGGTCCGCGCACATCGCCCGGTAGCTGCTCCAACCGAGTTCGTGGGCGAGCTCGTGGGTGCGCTCGAGCACGTGCAGATGCAACGGGTTGAGCTCGCGGTCGAGCACCTCGAGCCGGGCCGCCTCGATTGCAGCACGCCGCTGCGGGTCGGCCTCGTTGGCCTGCGTGAGCGGGCTCTGCCGGTACGGCAGACGGTCGCCGTTCAGCGCCAGCTCGAGCGCCGCTTCGCGTTCGGCCAGCTCGGCCTCCTCCCGCTTGGTCTCGCGACCCAGCAGACCCCCGACCGCCAGCTCGAGCAGGTACCGCACCCGCCGCATCTCTTCCTGCGGGCCCGTCGACAGGCGCTCCCGCAGGCCTTCGACCACGCTGCGCTTGAACAGATCGGCGTGCTGCTCGTAGATCTGCTCGATCTCGAAATCCTCCTTGTGCCCGGCGAAGTGCAGGTAGTACTCGCGGTCCATCTCACCGATGAATCGCTCGCAGTCGCGGGCGTAACTGTCGAGGTCGAGCGCCAAGGGCATGCCAGGATACGTACATGACCGGCCCCCCTATGGAAGCGGCGACCAAGCGCGCAGACCGCCCGCGGCGCGGCGAGCAGCTCGAGCTCGTCGTGGAGCGCCTCGCCCACGGAGGAGCCGGCGTCGCGCGCCGCGACCGCTATGTGGTCTTCGTCGACGGAGCGTTTCCCGGGGAGCGCGTGCGGGCTGAGGTGAGCCGCGCAAAGCGCGACTACGCCAACGCGCGCGCCGTCGAGATCCTGGATCCGAGCCCAGACCGGATCGCGATCCGGTGCGACCACGAGGGTGGCGAGTGCCCCGGCTCGCCGTGGCAACCTCTGCGTTACGAGCGCCAGCTCCAGTACAAGCACGAGCTGGTCGAGGACGCGCTGCGGCGAATCGGAGGCTTCGAGGACTTCGTGATGGAGCCGATCGTGCCGGCCGTCGATCCTTGGCGCTACCGCAACAAGATGGAATATTCGTTCGGTGGGTCTACCGGCGCTCTATCCCTCGGATTTCACGCACGTGGACGCTGGGACCGAGTCAACGACGCGCGCGACTGCTGGCTCGCGTCGGAGCGCAGCAACGCCGTGCGCAACGCGGTGCGCGACTGGTGCGCGGCGCAGGGCCTGAGCGGCTACGACCGCCGCTCCCAAGAAGGCCTCCTGCGCAACCTCGTCGTGCGTGAAGGATGGAACACGGGCGACCTGCAGGTCCGGCTGGTGAGCTCCCCGGGTGATATCGATATCGATGCCCTGGCCGAGAGCCTGCGCACGCGCTACTCGGACTCGAGCTTCCTGTGGACGCGCATCGAGGGCCCGGCAGGCAGCACGCACGGCGGGGTGACCGAGGTGGTCACCGGCGACGAGCGCTTCGTCGAGCGGCTCGGCGACCTCGAGTTCAGCATCTCGCCGGAGGCCTTCTTCCAGACGAACACCGAGATGGCGCAGCGCCTCTACGGCCTGGCCGCCGAGTATGCAGCGCTGGCCGGGACCGAGCGGGTCCACGACCTGTTCTGCGGGATCGGCACGCTCAGCCTGACGCTCGCGCTGCAGGCGGGCGAGGTGTGGGCCGTGGAGATCTCCGAGGAAGCGGTCGCAGATGCGATCCGCAACGCCGAGCGCAACGAGATCGAGAACGTGCATTTCTTCGCGGGTGACGTGCGCGACGCCCTGCGTCCCCTGGCTGAGCGTGCGCCGCGCCCGGATGTCGTGGTGGTCGATCCGCCCCGCGCGGGACTGTCGACCAAGATGGTCAGCCGCCTGCTCGAAGCGCGGCCCCGGCGAGTCGTCTACGTCTCCTGCAATCCGACCACGCTCGCTCCGAACGCCGCGCAGATGGCCGAAGACGGCTATCGCCTCGTTAAGGTGCGCGCGGTGGACATGTTCCCCCACACCCCTCACATCGAATGTGTCGCTCTGATCGAGCGCGAGGATGCCGTTGACTGACGGCCGGCCGCGCGGGTTCGGGATCGCCGCCGGGCTGGATCCGGCGGTCGGACAGGAGCTCGCGCAGCGCTGCGAGTCGCTCGGCTACGCATCGCTGTGGTCGAACGACCACCCTGCCGCCAGCGGGCTCGAAACAGTGGCTGTGTTCGCTGAGGCCGCCGAACGTCCAGACGTGGGCGTGGCCGTCATGGCCCTCGATCGCCACGCACCCGGCGACGTTGCGACGAAGCTCTCCGACGTCGGGATCGCCCCGGCGCGCCTGTGGCTCGGCATCGGCGCCGGCTTCACGAAGCGCCCGCTGGGAGTCGTGCGCGAGGGGCTCGCCGCGCTGCGGGACGTGCTCCCAAAGGATGCGCGGATCGTGGTCGCCGCGATGGGCCCAAAGATGTGCGCGCTGGCCGGCGCCGAGGCCGACGGCGCGTTCCTCAACTGGATGACACCGGACAAGGCGGCGTGGGCACGAGAACGGGTTCACGAGGGCGCAGCCGAGGCGGGCCGGCCGGACCCCCCACCCGTGTTCGGCTACGTACGTGTCGCCGTCGGCGACGGCGCCGCCGAGCGCCTGCGCAAGGAGGAGGCGTTCTACCGGCAGCTGCACCAGGGCTACATCCGCCACTTCGAAGCGCTTGGCGCCCCGGAGGGAACCGTGGGCATCGCGGCAGACGATCCAGCCGGCGTGGCCGAGCAGCTGGACGAATACGAAGCGATCGACCACATCGTCGTGCGCGCGCTCGCGCACGCAGATGCAGAATCGCTCGGCCAGGTGGCCGCCGCGGCCGCACCCTGACAGCTAGACGGTTATCGGAGACTCACCCCGGCATACGGGGGCATACTCACCTCCACAACACGTGAGGCGCGAATAAGAAACAGGCATCGCCGCCACGCGCCACACCACATCAGCGGGACACGAAACGTCCCGCGTCCAAGAAACAGAACAAGGAGGTTCTCCCAATGGCCAGCAGCACAGGGGTCCGGCTTCGCCGTGCCCGTAAGCTAGCCACGCTCGTAACTGTGATCGCATGCTTCGCACCGGCGTCGGCAGTCGCCGAAGCCGCCGTTCTCGAACAGAGCCCGACCGTCGCCCTCCCGACAATCACCGCCGGTGACGTCGAGATACTCGGACCCAGCACCGTGCGGGTCAGCGGCCTCGTGGACACCGGAACTCTCGCATCGACCGTGTACGTGCGGTACGGCGAGGGCTCGGTGCTCAACCAGCGCACGGCGAGCTTCACGCTCGGCGCGGGCCTGGAGCCGACCAAGGTCATCGAGGACCTGCTCGACCTCGAGCCGGGCGCCAGCTACAACGTCCAGCTGGTCGCCGAGACGCCGCTCGGGACTGTGGTGAGCAACAGCATCCCGTTCACCCTCCCCGCGGCCGTGTACGTCAACCCGACCACCGGTGGAACGGTCTCCAGCTCGGCCAAGAACCGCACGCGCTGCACGATCGTCGGCACCGCGAAGAACGACAAGCTCGTCGGCACCAAGAAGGCCGACGTGATCTGCGGGCTGGGCGGCAACGACCGGATCGTGGGAGGCAAGGGCAACGACCTGATCCTGGCCGGAAAGGGTCACGACCGCGCCTCCGGTGGAGCCGGCAACGACACCATTCACGGCAACAGCGGCCGCGACCGCCTGTTCGGCAACGCCGGACGGGACCGCTTCCATGACAGTGGCGGCGGCAAGGTCACCGCGGCAAAGCGCAACCGCGACGTCGTGAGCGGCGGTTCCGGCCGCGACCGGGCAAGCGTCAACAAGGGCGACCGCGTGCGGTCGGTCGAACGAGTGTCGCGCCGCCGCTAGAGCTGCTCTTCGGGCTCGTCCGCGACTGCAACCTGCTCGGCAGCACAGCGAGCGCAAAGGAACGAGTCGCTCGCGCCCTCGAGCGCAGTCTGGATCTCATCAGCTGTGAGTCGTGCCCCGCACGACTCACAGCGCTCCTTCACGGCAGGGTCGACGCCGACGTTTTCCTCGAGGTCCACGACGGTCAGTCTAGACCTCCCTTGGAGGTCGTAGCATCGCCGCGATGGAACGGGCACGCGCGGATGTCGCGGAGCGCTTCAGGTGGCAGGCCGGTTGGTGCGGGAAGCTCGGCTCACCGCTGTACCGCGACCTGCTCGACCACGCAGCCGCAGACATCGAAAGTGGCGGGCCGGTATGGGACGTCGTGGCAGCCGACGACGCCTCTGGCCGGGACGGATTGCTGCCCGGAGCCCAGGCTCTGCGCCTGATGGGTGCAGTGCACCGGCTCGTGCTCGAGGGCCGAGCCCCGGCATTGGCGGAGTTCTATCCCTCGGCCGGCGGAGTAGTCCGTGCAGGAGTGCTGCAGGCGTTCACCGACCTGCTCACCCAGCAGCGTGAAGTGGTCGCGCAGCTGATCGTGCATCCGGTGCAGACCAACGAGCCGGGGCGCTCAGCCGCCCTGCTGGGCGGCTTCCTCGAGGTGGCGCAGGCGACCGGACTGCCGCTGCGCGTGCTCGAGGTCGGGGCAAGCGCGGGCCTCAACCTGCGCTGGGACCGCTACTTCTACACGGCGCCCGGCGGCTCATGGGGAGACCCAGGTTCGCCGGCGCGCTTCGACCCCGCGTTCGCCGAGGGCGCGCCGCCGCTGAACGTGCGACCGCGGGTCGCCGAGCGCCGCGGCTGCGACCCCGACCCGCTGGACGCGGCCGCCGACGACGACCGGCTCACGCTGCTCTCCTACGTCTGGCCCGACCAGGAGCAGCGGCTCGCGCAGCTGCGCGCCGCGCTCGAACGTGGCCGCCGACCTGCCGGTCGCGATCGACCGCGCCGGTGCGGTCGAGTGGCTGGAGCAGCAGCTCGGCGAACCGCGCACCGGTGTCGCGACGATCGTCTTCCACTCCGTCGTGCTGCCCTACCTGGGCGAGCAGGGCATCGCTGACCTGAAGCGCACGATCGAGGCCGCCGGCGCCCGCGCACGCGACGATGCGACGCTGGCCTGGCTCAGCATGGAGGCCGGTGGCGAGCAGGCGGAGGTCCGCCTCACTACCTGGCCCGGTGGCGAGTCGCGCGTGCTCGCCAACGCCACCTTCCACGGCCCGCCGGTCACTTGGCTGAGCGATTGAATGCAGCCGCCTAGTACGGCGGCATGTCCGCGTACCACTCACCGAGCGGGCGGAACGCCTGCCAGAACTCCTTCTTGGCGCGCTCCTCGTCGAGCGCCCCGTCGATGTCCGGCACGTACAGCGCCTCCACCGTCGGCGTCAGCGGCTGCACCTCGCCGAGCCGCGGCTCGATCCGGCGCGCAAGCGGCAGCTCCAGATCGTTGAGCGTCGCAAGCGCACGCTCTCCCATCACGACGACGATCCGCGGCTGCACGACGGCGATCTCCTCGACCAGGCGCCCGACGCACTCCGCGGCCGCCTGGTCCGGATCGCCCACCGGGCACTTGACGCACAACGTCCCGTACACGGTGAGCGGGTCGATGCCGAGGCGCTTGAAGCTCTTCATCAGCGCGCTCCCGGCGCGACCATAGAACGCGACTCCCTCCTCCACCTCCGAGGTCGACGGTGAGTACTTGAGGAGGAAGACGTCGCCCTGCGGGTGTCCCGAGCCCAGCACGGGCATCAGGCCGCCGCGCGGACAGAGTTCGCATTCCTGGAGGTCGTGTGTCAGCCGGTTGAGCTCGCGAATCGCGCGCTCGAGGTACTTCTCCCGTATCTCGTCATCGGTTGCCGGCATCTGGCCCGGGAAGTTAGACGGGTCCGAACGGTGTCCTTTTGCCTGCATCAGACCTTGCCTTATGGGCGCCTTCGTTCAGTCACTTGCGAGCGGCAGGACGTGACTTCGGCCGCACGTTCGTCTGGATGAACTTGAGGCTTTGGAGATAGATCAAGCTCTTGCGTTTGTGGAGGATGTCGGCGTCGCGCAGGCTCTCGAGGAACTCCTCCGCACCGTCGAAGTCGCGCATCTTGATCTTCACCGTGCCGAGGCCCTGCGCCACGTGGCTGTCTGAGCCGGCGCCCGCCACGACCCGGTACTTGTCGGCAAACCGCTGGGCCTCCTCGTTGAAGCCGCGCGCGATGATCCTCGCGTTGAAGACCTCGAGGATGTCGATGTCCTCGACGACCTTCAGCAGATGCTCGTAGTCGGGTATCGAGTGGAGGCGGTCGAACGGATGCGGGACGTACGCGAGACCGCCCTGCGCGTGGATCGCATCGATCGTCTCCTCGAGGGACATCCCGCGCGGGATCTTCTCCTCGATGAACAGCCCGATCACCTCACCTTCGTGCGCGGTCTTGACCTCCTCCGACACGATCACCTTGATGCCCTGCGCCCGCTCGCGAGCTTCGTGTGCGCCGGAGATCTCGTTGTGGTCGGTGACCGCGATCGCTCCCAGCCCGCGGAGCTTGGCGGTGTCGAGCAGCACGTCGACCGGGGTGGCGCAATCGGGTGAGTGGTCGGTGTGCATGTGCAGGTCGCAGAAGATGAAGTCCCGGTTGGCGAGGCGCTTGCGCACGGCCGGCTTGCCTTCCGCTGGATGGCGTCGCGCGGTGACGCGGCGATACACGTCCTCGACCATGTCGATGACGCCGCTCCATCCGAGCTGCGATCGGTGGCGCTCGCATCTGCGACGCAACTCCTCGCGCAACGGTTGATCGGATACGAGGCGCCCCAGCTGCTCGGTCAGGACCTCCGAGTCGCCGGCCTCGAAGAGCAGGCCCAGGTCGCCGTCGTCGAGCATCTCCTCGTAGACAGGGATGCGCGAGACGAGCGGGACGGCACCGGCGGCGATGCCTTTCTGTACGAGCATCGCCGTGGGTGCGACGCCGGCCGACGTCGCGCACAGCACGTCGGCGCGGCCGAGCAGCGACTCGAGCGACTCCTGCCGCGGCCCCGAAAGGCGCACGCGGTCCCGCAGGACACCCGCCAGGCGCGCGGGTGCGTCTGCCGGTCGCGGCGACCACACGGTCGCGCGCCACGAACGCTCGAGCGGGACGCGCCGCAGCGCACGCAGGAACAGCCGCAAGGCGGCCCGCTCTTCGGTCGCCACGAACACGATGTGGACTCCGTCGCGCTCACGTGCCCCGGGCCGGAAGCGATCGAGGTCGACCCCCGGCGCGACCACGTCGTACTCGCCCGGGAAGAAGCTCGAGATCAGGGTGCGCGTCACGTCGAACGTGGCGAGCCGCGCGTCGAGGCGGCCGAAGAACAGCTCGATGAACCGGCGCGCCACCTGGGTGGAGAGAACCCGCTCCGTGGGCGAGTGGAAGCTGCCCACGTTCAGCGCGCGGGAATGTCGCAGCGCCGCGGCCGAGGCGCTGGGCGCGAACGGCTCGTGGACGTGCACGATGTCGAGCGGCGCGCGGTCGAGCAGCGTGTCGATCGCGCGGCTCGCGTCGAGCGGCAGCGAGACGTGCCCGCCACGGCGCGCGGGCGTCGCGATCGTCTGCATCGGCGCCAGCACCCGCACCTCCCCCGGCGCGAACAGCGAGTCCGGACGCGCGGAGGCTGCTCTGATCAGGCGCCGCGACTCACGTACCTGCGCGCGCGATCCGCTGGCCGCGATCACGAGGACGCTGTGGCCGCGCTCGGCGAGGCCCGCCGACAGAGACTCGACGTACTCGTTGACCTCGCGCGGCGCACCCCAGGGATAGGGAGTCACCTGGGCGATGCAAAGGGGCCATTCGGCCTGCGCACCGTTGCGTGGGGTCACGCCGGGATGTTAAGCGCGGTTACGCAGTTACGCAGTTACGCAGGAACAAAGGGCTTGCGACACTGCGACACTGCGTAACTGCGTAACTAGCCTTTTACCTTCGCCTTCTTGCTTTTCTCGCCGACCGCTGTGACCTTCGTGCGGGCGTTTTCCGCGATGAACTCCTCGATCTGATCGCGTGCGACCGGGTCCGGCACCTGCTTCGGTGGTGACTTCATCAGGTACGAGCTCGGGCCCACGAGTGCGCCGCCGATGCCCTTGTTGAGGGCGAGCTTGCACAGCCGCACGGCGTCGATCACGATGCCCGCCGAGTTCGGCGAGTCCCATACCTCGAGCTTGACCTCCATGTTCAGCGGGACGCCGCCGAACGCTTCGCCCTCGAGCCTGATGTGGGCCCACTTGCGGTCGGTCAGCCACGGCACGTAGTCCGACGGGCCGATGTACACGTCGTCGGCCGGCAGCTCGTGGTCGAGGATCGACGTCACGGCGTTGGTCTTCGAGATCTTCTTGGACTCGAGCCGCTCGCGTTCGAGCATGTTGTAGAAGTCCATGTTGCCGCCGACGTTCAGCTGGCTGGTGCGCTCCATGCGCACGCCGCGCTCGCCGAACAGCCGCGCCAGCGTCCGGTGGACGATCGTCGCGCCGACCTGCGACTTGATGTCGTCGCCGATGATCGGCAGACCGGCCTTCTTGAAGCGCTTCTGCCAGTAGGCCTCGCGTGCGATGAACACGGGGATGCAGTTCACGAAACCGCAGCCGGCGGCGAGCGCTTGCTCGACGTACCACTTGGTCGCCTGCTCGGAGCCGACCGGCAGATACGAAACCAGGACGTCGGTCTTGGTCTCGCGCAGGATGCTCTCGATGTCGGCGGTCTCGCCAGGCGCCTTCTGGATCTTCTCCTTCAGGTACTTGCCGAGACCGTCGTGTGTCATGCCGCGGTGCACCTCCACCCCGAGGCTTGGCACGTCGCTGAACTTGAGGGTGTTGTTCTGACCGCGCCAGATCGCTTCCGACAGATCCTTCCCGACCTTGTCCGCGTCGATGTCGAAGGCCGCGGTGAACTCGATGTCACGAACGTGGTAGCCGCCGAGGTCGACGTGCATGAGACCGGGCACGAAGTCGGATGCGTCGGCGTCCTTGTAGTACTCGACACCCTGGATGAAAGAGGAGGCGCAGTTGCCGACGCCGACGATCGCGACGCGTACCTTGTCCTCGTGATCGACAGCGCCGTTGCCGGAGCCGTTGGCCGAGCCGTTCTGCTTGCTCATCGAATAAAGCCTCCTGTGGGATCCACGCACGAGAAAGGGGGGCTTTCCCGGGGTTTTGTCACGTCTCCTTACCCTTGAGACGCGTCGCCGGTTACTTCACCGGCCTCCGGCATGTCACCGGCGAGTTGTTTGCGAACGTGCCAGATGCGCTGGCCGACGGTGATTGTCGTAAGTCCCGCCATCACGTAGATCGCGGGCGCCAAGAGCTCAAAATCACCGAGGCCCGCTCCTTTTGCGAAGAGCAGGCCGATCGACAGCACCACTACCCGCACCGGGCGGGTAGCCAATCCTACCTTGCACTCGACTCCGAGGGCCTCTGCGCGAGCTCGCGTGTAGCTGACCATCAGTGACATGAGCACGACGACGACCACGGCCGCGACGGCAAACTCGTCGCCCTGCGAGGCGAAGTAGGCCGCCACGGTGACGAGCACGATGCCCTCCTCGATGCGGTCGAGCGTCGAATCGAGGAACGCGCCGAACAGCGTGCCCTTGCCCGACATGCGCGAGTAACGGCCGTCGAGCGTGTCCATCAGGCTGCCGACGATGAACGCGATTCCGGCCAGGAAGAACAGGCGCTGCGTGACGAGCACCGCCGCCACGACGTTGAGCACCAGTCCCGTCATGGAGATCGAGTTCGGCGTCAGCCGAGACTCGATCAGGCGCTCGCGAACGTTCGCACGCATCTCGGCGCCCGTGCGCGCGGGCACCCTGTCCGGACCGCGTCCGCGGGCTTGCCCACGGCCGGTTCGCGTCTCCCGCGTTCCTTGCGGCCCTTGCCCGCCCGTTGCGGCCGTCATGACCCGGGAGGGTAGTGAAGCGCGTGCTACGCGGGGGCTCCGCGCGGTTCGCCTGACCACGACCATGCAGCCGGCCAGAGCGGGGAGAGCACGTGACGAGCAACAAGCGCCGCGGTACCGGCGACCAGCGCCCCGAGCACCGCGTCGATGAACCAGTGGTTCCCGGTCGCGAGCACGACGAACGTGACGAGCAGCGGGTACAGCGCCCACAGCACCTTCGCCGCCCAGTTGCGCACGATCAGCATCGTGGGTATGGAGATCATCAGCGCGAAGGCGACGTGCATGCTCGGCACAGCCGCATACGGGTTGAAGAAGAGCGCCACCAGCCCTGAGTCGTGTTTCACGTTCACGTAGTAGGCGATCGTGTCGACGAAGCCGAGCTCGGGGAAGAAACGCGGCGGCGCGGTGGGCAACAGCACGTAGCCGACGAGCGCGAGCCCCATCGCGATCAGGAACATGTTGCGCACGAAGTAGAAGCGCTCGTTGTGACGCAGGTACAGCCACACCAGCACGCTCGTCGTGATCACGAAATGCGAGTTGACGTACATGAAGTTGGCGAAGTCGATCAGGGCCCGCTGACCCATCGCCCACGTCTGCAGGCTCTGCTCGAAGAACAGGCCCGTGCTCTGCTCGAACTCGACGATCCCACGCGCGTTGTTGAACGCGGTCGCGGCATTTGACTCCGCGACGCCGCGCACGGTCTCGTAGAGGATGTCCGCGGCCACGAACAATGCGAGTTGCAGAAGTGCGTCGGAGCCACCTTTCGGTAGCCAACGCAGGCGTGGTGCGCGACCGGTGCGCTTCGAATTCCAGCGGAGAATCCCGGCCAGCACCAGCAGGATCGCGAGCGGGACGATCAGCCGGAACACGGTCAAAGAGACTAGCTGACTCGTGGGCGAACCAGCAAATGACGCTCAGCAGCGGCGCGAGGAGCCGCGGGCCGCCCGCCATGCCGCTTCAGCGCTGAAATTCGCGCGCACCCGGACCTCTCCCGGTCCCGGCACGCGCACGAGTGTCCAGCCTCCGGACTCACCCACGCATACGCCGGGTCCACCGTCCCAGTACGGAGTCGGGCGTACCCGCACGACGAAGCGGCCGGCTCGCTCGACGCTGAGCACGAACGACTCCGGCCCGAGTCCCGCAAGGCTGGCCCGGCCGATCCCGATCTGCGACAGCATCGGTGTCGCATCCACCACCTCGTATATGCGCCAGTGCTCGAGGCGCGCGCGCAGGCGCAGGTACGGCGGCTCCTCGCGCACCAGGCGATCCTCGTCCTGCGCCGAGTAGTCGAGGCGGGCGTCCGACGCGGCCACCCAGCGGATGCCCTTCGCGAGCAGCCACCGCCGGTAGCTCGAGTGGGTCGGCTCGCCTTCGTAGAAGATCCGGTTTCGCTCGAGGTCGAGCTGGCGCAGCCACCCCCGCGCGAGCGAGAAGCGGGGCGAGACGTAGGCCGTCTCCCAGTGGTTGAACGTGTGCGGGATCTCGATGCGCTCGCGATGCGCACTGCGGGCCTCGAGCCAGGTCACGAGCGGCGTGTAGTAGGAACGCGCCGTCGCCGGATCGCCAAGGCTCTCCGACGTCTGGCGGACCGGGGTGATCACCTGCCACGCGAGCCCGGCGACCAGCGCGGCGACGGCGACGGGAGCAAGGCGGCCGGGCCTGCGGGCAAGCAGCACCGCCAGGAGCACCGGGCCGCCGAAGAGCGCGCCGAGCCGGGTCATGTTGCCGCCGAGGGGGTTGGAGATGAGCGCGGCGAGGGTCGCAAGTGCGAGGTAGGCGAGGAGCGCCAAGCGTACGTCGCGCTCGCCCTCGATGCCGCGCGTTGCCAGCGTCGCGAGTATGCAGAAGAGCGCCAGCGGCCACCAGGCCGAGAACCAGAACGGGAACGCGCCGCTCTCGGGGAACAGCAGGCCGAGCACCGCGAGCGGAACAAGGGCTGCCGCCACGATCGCAATCAGCGCCGGCCGGCGCACCGAGTGGACTGCGCCCGCCGCGCACACCAGGGCAAGGAAGGCTGCCGCGACAGGGCTTGACAGGGCGGCGGCAACCGCAAGCCCCGCGGCGAGGACGTGCCTGCCGTTCTGCAGCGCGTAGAGCGCACCGAGGCCGAAGGCGAGGCCGAGCGAGAACACCAGCCAGCCGTTTGCGAGCAACGTGACCGCGCCGAGCAGTGCGAACCACAGACCGCGCCCAGGCTGCCGCCTGCCCCCAGCGCTCGCGCACGATGCGATCGAACAGCCATGCGCTCGCAACGGCCGACCCGGCCCCGGCCCACACCGGGGAGAGCAGCGCCGCCAGCGGCGGGAACAGCACGCTGTAGGAGATCAGGTAGTGGCCTCCGTACCAGGTGTTGTTCCAGATCGCGAAGCCGTGGTCCTCGAAGAACTCCGCCCGAAACGTGTGCGCGGCGAGATCGCGCAGCGGCGGGTTCCACAGGGCGAAGGCGCTGCAGGCGACGGCCGCCGCGAGCGGGGCCGCCCAGCGCGGAGGAGGGGCGGGCATGGCCGGACATCATCCAGGGTTATTTTTCTTGCGTGTCCGTGCTCTGCTTGGGCGAGTCGCTCGTCGACCTCTTCTGCGAACGTCCGGTCGCCGGCTTCGACCAGGCCGACGCCTTTGTCCCGCACAGCGGGGGCGCGCCTGCGAATGCGGCGGTCGTGGCGACTCGGTGCGGCGCGCAAGCGTCGCTCGGCAGCGGGGTCGGCGACGACGCGTGGGGAACGTGGCTCGAGCGGCGGCTGCGTGCGGAAGGCGTCGGCCTCGACTGGTTCTCGTGCGTGCCGGGCCTGCGGACCCCGCTTGCGTTCGTGATCGTGAACGAGCAGGCCGAGCCGGACTTCATGGTCTACGGGGACGACATCGAAGCCGGGCTCCTGTCGCTCGAGGAGAACCTCGACCAGGCGATCGGCGAGCACGACGCGATCCTGCTCGGGTCGAACACGCTCCTCGGCGCGCGCGAACGTGCCCTGACGCTGCGCGCACGGGAGGTGGCGCTGGACGCCGGCAAGCACGTGCTGTTCGACCCGAACGTGCGTGTCAGGCGCTGGAGCGACACACAGGACGCGGTGCGCCTGGTGGGCGAGGTGCTCCAGGGGGCGACCCTGCTCAAGGTGAACCGGTCGGAGTCGCAGCTGCTCACGGACGAGGCGGATCCCGCCACGGCGGCCGACCGGCTCGTGGAAATGGGTGCGGAGCTGGTAGCCGTGACGCTTGGGGCCGATGGCGCGCTGCTGCGTGGGGCGGTACGCGCCGACGTGCCGGGAGTAAAGGCCGCGACGGTCGACACGACCGGCGCCGGCGATGTCGTGACGGGAGTGCTGGTCGCTGCGCTCGACACGAACGGTTACTCCGCGCAGGCTGCTGCCAGGTCCCTCCCCGCCGCGGTCGCGGCGGCGGCGCGGGCGACCGAGGGCTGGGGCGCGATCGACACGCTCCCGGACGCGATCGCCGTGGCGTGAAGACGAAGACGGCCTGGAGGCGCCCTGCGCGCAGTCGCATCCGGGCGATCCGCGACCGGCTGCGCGGTTACTACGGACATCCGCGCAACGAGCCACACCGCGCGCCGCTCGACGAGCTGGTGCTGACCGTCCTCTCGCAGAACACGAACGACCGCAACAGAGACGTCGCCTACGCGCGGCTGCGCGCACGCTTCCCACACTGGGCAGCAGTGGCGGCCGCGCCGGTCGAGGAGATCGAGGAGGCGATCCGCCCCGGGGGCATCTCCAAGGTCAAGTCGATGCGAATCAAGTCGATGCTGGGCGTGATCGAGGCCGAGACCGGCGGTCTCGATCTCGGTTTCCTGGCGGATGCCTCGCACGACGTGGCGATCGAGTTCCTCGAGCGCCTTCCCGGAGTGGGACGCAAGACGGCGGCATGCGTGCTCCTGTTCGCCTTCGACCATCCTGAGCTGCCGGTCGACACCCACGTGTACCGCGTCTGCACGCGGCTCGGCCTGATCCGCCCGAAGGCGTCCTTCGAGGAGGCGCACGAGGTGATGCGTGCCGTGACCGACCCTGCCGACGCCTTCGAGCTGCACGTCAACCTGATCCGCCACGGGCGGCGGATCTGCAGCGCGCGAAATCCAGCCTGCCCTGCGTGCCCGCTGCTGGGGGTCTGCCCCTACGGGAAGCAGGCGACCGGCCGTTAGCAGTTACGCAGTTACGCAGTTACGCGGTTCGCAGGCCAGTTCCGGGGGGTTTCTGCAGAACATCTGCAATACTCAGACTTAGATTTTTTACCTAGTCATCTAGCAAGGTGCTGGCCATTCCCCGTTTGGCCCGCGCCTCAGGAGGTCCGTTATGGGAAAGACGATAGGGATCGACCTTGGCACCACCAACTCATGCATGGCGGTGCTCGAGGGCGGTGAGCCCACGGTGATCCCCAACCGCGAGGGCGGGCGCACCACCCCGTCGGTCGTCGCCTTCACGCAAGGCGGCGAGCGACTGGTCGGAGTGCCGGCCA
The DNA here is from genome assembly GCA_963762195.1 of uncultured Solirubrobacterales bacterium. Lineage (GTDB taxonomy): Bacteria > Actinomycetota > Thermoleophilia > Solirubrobacterales > JBBDJG01 > DASRIA01. The sequence continues at coordinate 75,344 of CAVXJX010000004.1, forward strand.
AGCGGCAGCAGGTCACCAATCCGGAGAACACCGTGTTCTCCATCAAGCGGTTCATGGGCCGCAAGCACTCCGAGGTCTCGGAGGAGATGACGATCGTGCCTTACAAGGTCATCTCCGGCCCGAACGGAGACGTGCTCGTCGGGGCCGAGGGCAAGCAGTACTCCCCGCCCGAGATCGCGGCGATGATCCTGCAGAAGCTGAAGGCGGATGCCGAGGCGTACCTCGGCGAGACGGTCACCGACGCGGTGATCACCGTCCCCGCGTACTTCAACGACTCGCAGCGCCAGGCCACGAAGGACGCCGGCAAGGTCGCCGGTCTCGAGGTCAAGCGCATCATCAACGAGCCGACCGCGGCGGCACTCGCGTACGGGCTCGACAAGCAGGACGAGCAGACCATCCTCGTCTGGGACCTCGGCGGCGGCACGTTCGACGTGTCGATCCTCGAGCTCGGCGACGGCGTCTTCGAGGTGAAGGCCACGTCGGGTGACAACCACCTCGGCGGCGACAACTTCGACAAGGCAATCGTCGACTGGCTGGTCTCCGAGTTCAAGAAGTCGCAGGGCATCGACCTGTCGCAGGACCGCATGGCACTGCAGCGCTTGTACGAGGCGGCCGAGAAGGCCAAGGTCGAGCTGTCGACCACGCAGGAGACGCAGATCAACCTGCCGTTCGTAACGGCCGATCAGTCGGGGCCCAAGCACCTCGACACGCGCCTGTCACGCGCGAAGCTGCTGGAGCTGACGTCCGACCTGCTCGATCGCACGGTCGGACCGACACGGCAGGCGATGGAGGACGCCGGCGTCACCGGTGCCGACATCGACCACGTCGTGCTCGTCGGCGGCATGACCCGGATGCCCGCCGTGCAGGACAAGGTCAAGGAGCTGGCGGGCAAGGACCCGCACCTGGGCGTCAACCCCGACGAGGTTGTCGCGATCGGTGCGGCGATCCAGGCCGGTGTGCTGGCCGGTGACGTCAAGGACGTGCTGCTCCTCGACGTGACGCCGCTGTCCCTCGGCATCGAGACCAAGGGCGGCGTGTTCACGCGGCTGATCGAGCGCAACACGACGATCCCGACGCGCAAGTCGGAGATCTTCTCGACGGCCGACGACAACCAGCCCTCGGTCGAGGTGCACGTGCTGCAGGGCGAGCGCGAGATGGCGGGCTACAACAAGTCGCTGGGCAAGTTCCAGCTGACGGGAATCCCGCCGGCGCCACGCGGCATACCGCAGATCGAGGTCACGTTCGACATCGATGCCGACGGCATCCTGCACGTCTCGGCCAAGGACCTCGGCACCGGTACCGAGCAGAAGATCGAGATCAAGGCCGGCTCCGGTCTTTCCGACCAGGACATCGAGCAGATGGTCAAGGACGCCGAGTCGCACGCGGCAGACGACGCGCGCCAGCGCGAGCTGGCGGAGACGCGCAACAACGCCGACAACGCCGCCTACCAGGCCGAGAAGCAGCTCGGCGAGCTGGGCGACCAGGTCGATGCCGACGCGAAGTCGGAGATCGAGAACGCGATCAAGGACGTGCGCACGGCGCTCGAGGGCGACGATCTGGACGCGATCAAGTCGAAGACCGACACGCTGCAGCAGGCGTTCCACAAGGTCTCTGAGGCGATGTATCAGCAGGCTGCGGCGCAAGAGCCTGGTGGCAATGGCGCAGGACAGGAAGAGGAAGTTGTGGACGCTGAGGTCGTTGATGAAGGGCAGAAGTAATGCCGTTTGACGAGACCGTTCCTGAGGGCTACGAGGAGGGGGCCTCCGGTGGCGAAAACCGGATGCCACCGGACACCCCCTCCTCTTCGCCCGTCGCTGACGACCTCCTCACCTCCGTGGAGAAGGAGAGGGATGAGTACCTCGACCTCGCGAAGAGGACCAAGGCTGAGTTCGAGAACTTTCGGAAGCGCGTTGCTCGGCAGGCTGCCGAGGCGGAGATTCGGGGGCGGGGTGAGCTTGCACGTGACCTCGTACCTGTGCTCGACAACCTCGAGCGCGCATTGGCGGCTGCGAACCCTGAGGAAGATCATCTTGCTGAGGGCGTGCGGCTCGTCCGCGAGGAGTTGGCTGCCGTGCTCGCACGCGCCGGAGTCGAGAGCTACTCGCCCGAGGGTGAGCCTTTCGATCCGGACTGGCACGAGGCGGTGTTGACCCGAACCGGGACGGTGGGGCAGGTGCTCGAGGTGCTGGAGAAGGGCTATCGGTTGAACGGGCAGGTGCTGCGGCCGGCGCGCGTGGTCGTGGGTGCCGCCGAGGAGTAACCGTGGCTGACTTCTACGACACGCTTGGCGTGAAAAAAGGTGCGTCTGACGAGGAGATCAAGAAGGCCTACCGCGGTCTCGCGCGCAAGTGGCACCCGGACGCGAATCCTGGGGACTCGCAGGCGGAGGAGCGCTTCAAGGAGATCCAGGAGGCGTACTCGGTGCTGTCGGATACCGACAAGCGCAAGCAGTACGACACCGGCGGCATGTTCGGCGGCGGTCCGGGCGGCGGAGGTTTCCGCTTCGACCCCTCGAGCGTCCGCGGCGGAATGGGCTCGTTCGGCGACATTCTCTCCGACCTCTTCGGCGGCCGGGGTGGCGGCGGCGCAGGCCGCGCTGCCGGCCGCGACCTCGAGACCGAGGTGCGGCTGTCGTTCGCGCAGGCCGTCAACGGCACAGAGGTGTCGGTTTCGGTTCCCCTCGAGGCCCCGTGCCCGACCTGTAACGGGAGCGGCGCCAAGCCCGGCACGTCTCCCAAGACCTGCCCCAACTGCGACGGCCGCGGCATCGAGACGCAAGGTCAGGGGATGTTCTCCCTGTCCGGGCCATGCTCCGTGTGCGGCGGGCGCGGCACCGTGATCGACGACCCCTGCCAGACGTGCGGCGGGCGCGGCCTGACCGACCAGGTCAAGCGCTATCGCGTCAAGATTCCCAAGGGCGTGCGCGAAGGCAGCCGCATCCGGCTCGCCGGCAAGGGCGAGCCCGGCCTGAACGGCGGGCCGCCGGGCGACCTGTACGTGGTGACACGCGTGGCGGCGTCCCCCGTCTTCAAGCCGGTGGGCGATCACCTCGAGGTCGAGGTGCCGATCACGATCCCGGAGGCCGTGCGCGGCGGCACGGTCGAAGTGCCGACGCTGGACGGCACGAAGAAGATCCGCGTCCCGCCGGGTACCGCGGACGGCAACCTTCAGCGACTACGCGGAGAGGGTCCGTCGAAGCTCTCCGGCTCCGGCCGCGGTGACATGCGCTACCGCTTCCGGGTCCAGATCCCCAAGTCGCTGACAAATGACCAGCAGGAGGCCTTCGATCGCCTGGCCCAAGTTACAAACGGCAACCCGCGCGCCGACCTGCTCGACCGCGCGCGGCGGGAGGTCTGATGTCCGAGGGGCTCTTCTCCAGCAGACAGGGCGTGTTCATGATCTCGGTCGCGGCGCGCCTGGCAGGCATGCACCCGCAGACACTGCGCGTGTACGAGGAACGCGGACTGATCAAACCGGCCCGGTCGCCCAAGCAGACGCGGCTCTACTCGCAGCGTGACGTAGAGCGCCTGAAGCGCATCCAGGAGCTGACCACCGAGTTCGGGATGAACCTCGCCGGGGTCGAGCGCGTGCTGGAAATGGAAGAGCGGATGGAGGCGATGCAGCGCGAGATGCTCGCGCGCATCGAAGAGGTCCACCGTTCATACCGCCGGGAGATCGTCCGCTGGGAGCCACCCGGCACCAACGTATTCAGGAGAAACGACCATGCAAGCTGACAAGTTCACGATCAAGTCCCAAGAGGCCGTCCAGGCGGCACAGCGCCTCGCGCACGAGCGCGGCAATCCGGAGATCACTCCGGAGCACTTGCTCGCAGTGCTGCTCGAGCAGGACGGCGGCATCGTCGTCCCGCTCCTGGCAAAGCTCGGTATCGCGCCCGGCGACGTGCGCCCCCGCGTCACCGCGGCGCTCGACAAGCTGCCGTCGGTCGCCGGCGCGGCCGCCTCGCAATCCGGCCCGTCCGGCGAGCTGGTGCGGGTCTTCCAGGCGGCGGAGCGCGAAGCGTCCTCGCTGCAGGACGAGTTCATCTCCACCGAGCATTTGCTGATCGCGCTCGCCGGCTCCCAGGGCGAGGCGGGTGCGGTGCTGCCCGGCCGCGACGAGATCCTCGCGTCGCTGCGCGAGGTGCGCGGTCCCCACCGCGTGACCGACCCCAATCCGGAGGACAAGTACCAGGCACTGGAGCGCTTCGGCCGCGACCTCACCGAGGCCGCGGAGCAGGACAAGCTCGACCCGGTGATCGGCCGCGACGAGGAGATCCGGCGCGTGATCCAGGTCCTCTCCCGCCGCACCAAGAACAACCCTGTGCTGATCGGCGATCCGGGCGTGGGCAAGACCGCGATCGTCGAGGGCCTCGCCCAGCGCATTGTGTCGGGTGACATTCCCGAGTCGTTGCGCGATCGCCGGGTCGTCGCACTCGACATCGGCGCGCTGATCGCCGGCGCGAAGTACCGCGGCGAGTTCGAGGACCGGCTGAAGGCGGTGCTCAAGGAGGTGCAGGAGGCGGACGGCCGGATCATCCTGTTCATGGACGAGCTGCACACGATCGTCGGGGCCGGAGCGGCCGAGGGAGCAGTGGACGCTGCGAACTTGTTGAAGCCGATGCTCGCGCGCGGTGAGCTGCGCGCCGTCGGCGCGACGACGCTCGACGAGTACCGCAAGCACATCGAAAAAGATGCGGCACTCGAACGTCGGTTCCAGCCAATCTTCGTGGGAGAACCGTCTGTCGAGGACACGATCGCGATCCTGCGTGGCCTGAAGGAGCGCTACGAGGTGCATCACGGCGTGCGGATCCAGGACTCGGCGATCGTGGCGGCAGCGCTGCTGTCGTCTCGCTACATCGCCGACCGCTTCCTTCCCGATAAAGCAATTGATCTGATCGACGAAGCCGCGTCTCGCTTGCGCATCGAGATCGACTCGATGCCGACCGAGATCGACGAGGTCGAGCGGCGCATCCAGCAGCTCGAGATCGAGCTGCATGCTTTGGAGAAGGAGACCGACGACGCCTCGGTCGCGCGGCGCGAGGCGATCCAGCGCGAGCTGGCCGACCTGCGCGAACGCTCCGGCGAGATGAAGGCGCGGTGGCAGTCCGAGAAGGAGGCGATCGCGGCCATCCGTGACGCCAAGGAACGGCTCGAGCAGGCGCACCGCGATGCCGAGCGGGCCGAGCGCGATGCCGACCTGCAGCGCGCCGCGGAGCTGCGCTACGGCGAGATCCCGAAGCTCGAGGCGGAAATGGCCGAGCAGGAGCAGCGGCTGGCAGAGCTGCACGCGACGTCCGGCTCCATGCTGCATGAGGAAGTCACCGACGAAGAGGTGGCCGAGGTAGTCGGCAAGTGGACCGGCATCCCGGTCTCGCGCCTGATGGAGGGCGAGGTCGAGAAGCTGATCCACATGGAGGACCGCCTGCACGAGCGCGTGATCGGCCAGGCCGAGGCGGTGTCCGCCGTGTCGAACGCGCTGCGCCGCTCACGTGCCGGGCTGCAGGACCCGAACCGCCCGATCGGCTCGTTCCTGTTCCTGGGCCCGACCGGCGTCGGCAAGACCGAGCTGGCCCGGGCGCTCGCCGAGTTCATGTTCGACACCGAGGACGCGATCGTGCGCATCGACATGTCGGAGTACATGGAGAAGCACACAGTCGCGCGCCTGATCGGAGCCCCGCCCGGCTACGTCGGCTACGAGGAGGGAGGGCAGCTCACCGAAGCGGTGCGGCGGCGTCCCTACTCGGTCGTACTGCTCGACGAGATCGAGAAGGCGCACACCGACGTGTTCAACGTGCTGCTCCAGGTGATGGACGACGGGCGGCTGACCGACGGCCAGGGCCGCACGGTCGACTTCAAGAACACCGTGCTGATCATGACGTCGAACGCACCGGAGGAGTCGCTGCAGCAGCTGTTCAAGCCGGAGTTCCTGAACCGCATCGACGACATCGTGATCTTCGAGCAGCTCTCGCGCGAGCAGATCAAGCGCATCGTCGACCTGCAGGTCGCGCAGCTGATCGCACGCGTGCGCGAGCGCGGCGTCGAGGTGGAGCTGACAGACCAGGCCCGCGAGCTGCTCGCGAACCTCGGCTGGGACCCGACCTACGGCGCACGCCCGCTGAAGCGCGTGATCCAGAAGCGTTTGGTGGACAAGCTGGCGCTGGCGATGCTCGAAGGCCGGTTCGGCGAGGGCGACACGGTCGTGGTCGACGCCGCCGACGGCGACCTCACGTTCGAGAAGTCAGAGCGGCTGGTCCCGGCAGCGGTCTAGGGGAATCCATGTCGCGGGAGAACATCGCGATCGTGCGAAACGCGATCGACGCGTGGAATCGCGAGGACTGGGACGTCGCGTTCGAAGCCGCGGCTCCCGGCTTCGAACTGGACATGTCGCGAGCAGAGGGTCCCGTGAATGGCGTCTTCGATCTCGAGCAGGCTCGAACGATCTTGGTGGAGTTCGCCCAGAGCTGGGAGTCGATTCGAATCGAACCGGGCGAGTTCATCGAGGCCGGGGAACACCTCGTAGTCGTGCCGCAGACCATGCATGTCAGGGGACGTGAAGGGATCGAGGCGGCGTCCCGCGTCGCCAACGTGTGGACGATCTGCGACGGAGCAGTCGAGCAGATTTCGATGTACCAGGAGCGCAAGGACGCCCTCGAAGCCGTGGGGCTGTCGGAGCAGGACCCTCTCGCCGAAGTTCCCTAGGTCGCGCAATGCACCGGCATGCGATCGGTTGCGATGTTTTCCACACTAGGGTGTGGAAAAGGCCGCATCCGTGTCCGTCAACGCGGCGAGGAGGCCGTCGAGCACCGGCTCCGAGCCGGGCGGTCCCGCGACCGTTAGGCGAACGTCGTCGCCGGCCTCGTTCAGGTCGAAGGTCAGGAAAGCGCAGCACTCCCGCTCCGCCCGTACCCACTCGATCACTTCGTCGCGCGCGCCGAGGTCGAAACTCAGCGCCAGGCCGTGCGGCGTCCGCTCGCCGGCCCGCAGGCTCTTGCGCCCCAGCTGCCGCAGCCACTCTCCCCGGTCGGCCATGGCCCCCGGGGTCAGCGTGCACGCGATCGGCAGCTCCTTCATCCTCAGAATCCTACGCCTCGGCCCAAGTTGCTCTATAACGCGAGAGCAGCCCACCCCCGCTGATCAGAGGAGGAGAAATGCCGGTA
>CAVXJX010000005.1:0-52893 GCA_963762195.1 uncultured Solirubrobacterales bacterium
GTCCCCCTCCCGATCCACGCGGCACTGGAAGTGGCGCTGGCGCCTGTCGTGATCGCTGCACCGTTCGTGCTCGGTCTCGACAGCAGCGCGTACGTGGTCGCTCTGATCATTGGCGTGCTGTTGATGGGCACCGGGTTGGCCACCACGACGCTCCTCAGCGGCCGTGGCGCGCCTCAGGGTTTGCGGGTCTCGGCGCACGTCGATGTCGACCTCGGAATCGCTCTTGCCTCCGGTTTCTCTGCGCTCGCCTTCGCGGTCGTGGACGAATTCGCGGCGGCTGCGTTTTTCGCGACGATCGCCATCGCGCAGGGTCTGTTGACGGTCACCACGCGTTATTCCGCGCGGGCATAGCGCGTATAGAACTTCCGCGCAACATCACATAGCGAAATCTCTCCTCCCCAAGAGCGCCCCGTCCCAAGCGGGGCGTTCTCCTTTTGCGGGGCGCATCCCTGCAGAGCTCCCGTCATTTTGCGCCTAGGACCCTGCAGAGCTCCCGTCATTTGCGCCTAAGCAAATGACGTTTTTTCAAGGCCCATCGGCCAGCGGCCGATTGGACAGGGGTGAGGAGCCGAAGCACCCGCTCACTCGCCAGGATGGCCATGGTCCTGTTCGCGCTGGCCGCGCTCGCGCTGCTGGCCGGGCGGCAGCCTGCATTCGCGGCCGAGCCGCGGTCCAACCCAGCGGTGGCCCCGGCCGCCCAGGAGAACCTGCCGCCGATCTCGCCCAGGAAGGCGACTGCGCTTGCGGACCGCACCCCCGAGGTGCGCGAGGAACGCAGCCGGCACCCGGACCTGCGGCCCGCCAACGTGACCCTCTACCGGGGGAGCGGCAACTGGGGAATCAGTTACCGGTCCGGCGAGAACGAGCTCGCGGACGTGACTGTGGATGGACGCACGGGAGAGATCGTCGAGGCGTGGCAGGGAACCCAGGCCGAGTGGGTGATGGCGCGCGGCCACGAAGGCTACTTCGGAGGCGCCTTCGACGAGTGGTACGTGTGGCTGCCGCTGTGCCTGCTGTTCGTGGCGCCCTTCTTCGATCCACGCCGTCCCTTCCGCATGCTCCACGTCGACCTGCTCGTCCTCCTCGGCGGCTTCGGCGTGTCGCACTTCTTCTTCAACAAGGGAGAGGTCGGCACGTCGGCCCCGCTCGTATACCCGGTCCTCGCCTACTTCCTCGTTCGCATGCTGGTCGCCGCGTTCCGCCCGCGGCGAACCGGCGAGCCGCTCGTGCCGTTCGTGCCCACCGCCGTATTGGTCGCGGGGATCGTGCTGCTGGGAGGCTTTCGCATCGGTCTCAACCTGACCGAGGGCAAGGTCGGCGACGTCGGCTACAGCAGCGCGGTCGGCGCGACCAGGATCCAGGACGGTGAGCCGCTCTACGTCGACAGCGGCAAGAACGACCAGCACTTCGACACCTACGGGCCGGTCAACTACCTCGCTTACGATCCGTTCGTTCGCATCTGGCAGCCGTCGCAGCAGGACATCGAGGCTCCCGACGACTACGAGCTGCCGGCCGCAAGGGTCGCGACGCTCGTGTTCGACGCGTTCACCGTGCTCGGCCTGTTCCTGCTCGGCATGCGGCTGCGGATTGGTCGCGCAGGGCGCCGGCTCGGAGCGGCGCTCGCCTTCGGGTGGGTGAGCTTCCCGTACACGCTGTTCCCGCTGATGACCAGCAGCAACGACACGCTGATCTCGATGCTGGTCGTGTACGCGCTGCTGGCGTTGTCCTCGCCGCCCGCGCGGGGAGCGATGATCGCACTTGCCGGCGCGGCGAAGTTCGCGCCACTGGCCCTCGCCCCGCTGTTCGCGACCGGGCGCGGTGAGGGGTCGCGGCTGCGCGCGTGGATCTCGTTCTCGATGGTGTTCGTGCTCGTCGGCCTCTTGACGGTCGTCCCGGTGATTCCCGCCGAGGGCGGATGGCGCGTGTTCTGGGACCAGACGATCGGATTCCAATTCGACCGGGAGTCCCCGTTCAGCATCTGGGGCCAGAACCCCGGGCTCGATCCGCTGCTGTCGGTGCTGAAGGTAGCGGTGGTCGGACTCGGCATCCTCGTCGCGTTCGTGCCGCGCCGCCGCGACGCCCTGCAGGTTGCGGCGCTCGGAGCCGCAGTCCTGCTCGCGACCCAGCTGATCGCGATCCACTGGTTCTACCTCTACATCGTGTGGTTTGCGCCGTTCCTGCTGGTAGCCCTGTTCGGCGAGTACTCGACCACCCGCGGCCGGGATCGTGAGCCGGTGCACGCGGAGGTTGCCGTGCCGTCCGCGGTCGTGCTCGAGCCCGAGCCCGAGCTCGTCGGCACACGCTAGGTCTCAGCCGCTGCCGGTAGGCTCGGGCCGCATGCGACCGGACCACGGCGGTGACTCCCTGCCGCGCCGCTTCGCCGAGCTGATCGCGATCGGCGCACGCGACACGGCCGGCCGATCGGGCAAGCCGCGCGAGGACGGCATCGACGCCGGCATCAGGTGGTTGTGCCTGACCCATGACGTGACCGGCCGCCGCGGAAGCTCGAAGGGCTACTCGCTGCTGCGCGGCTGGTTTCCCGCCTTCCCGGAGACGACCGGCTACATCATCGGGACCCTGCTCGCCCACGCCGGCCGCACGGGCGACAGCTCGTTCCGGCAGCGCGCGATCGAGATGGGCGACTGGGAGGTCGAGGTTCAAGGTGCCGACGGCGGCGTCATGGAGGGACTGCTGACGGCCGAGCCGAAGCCCTCGACGGTCTTCAACACCGGGATGGTCATCCACGGCTGGGTCGACCTGGAGGAGTCCTCACCGAGCGAGCGGCGGCTGGACGCGGCAGTCAGAGCCGGGGAGTTCCTGCTGAAGCACCAGGATGCGGACGGTGCGTGGCGCGGCGAGGCCGAGTACTTCCGGATCCCGCACACGTACTGCGCGCGCGTGTCGTGGGCGCTGATCCGGCTCGCCGCGGTGACGAGGCAAGACTCGTACCGCGCAGGCGGCGCGGCGCCAGCTCGACTGGGTGCTCGGCATGCAGCAGGACAACGGATGGTTCGCCTCGTGCAACTTCAAGCCGGGCCGGGACCCGAACACCCACGGAATCGCCTACACCCTGCGCGGACTGCTGGAGAGCGCCGCGCTGCTCGAGCACGAGCCGTACCTGGCGGCGGTGCGGCGCACGGCCGATGCGCTGATCGGCCGTCGGCTGGCGGCCACGTTCGACTCGGCGTGGAAGCCGACGTCACGCTACGAGTGCCTCACCGGGATCGCCCAGCTCGGCGGCGTGTGGCTGCGGTTGTACGAGCTGACGGGCGACGCCCGCTACCGGGAGGCTGGGATGCAAGCCGTGGAGCGCGCCGCGAGCCGTCAGGCGCGATCCTCGTGGGCGGCGATCGACGGCGCGCTGGCCGGCTCGTACCCGGTCTACGGTCGCTACGCGCCGCTTCAGTTCCCGAACTGGGCGACGAAGTTCCTGGTCGACTCGCTCGTGTTGCGCGAGCGCGTGAGCTCGTGATCGACGATGCTCAGCGCCGCGAACATCCAGGCCTGCGTCCAGCGCAGGAACAGGCGGGAGTCCCGCCGCCGCCGGTAGCGCCGGTAGCGGTAGCGCTCTCGGGACGGGTCCCACATCAGCTCGTCGACACGCCGCAGCAAGGGCTCGGCGACCGTCGGTGAAAGGTCGGACCGCTCGCCGAACGTGACGGCGAAGATCGCCGCCGCCGCATAGTTGTGCGGATCGACGGGATAAAGCTTGCCGGGGTAGTAGTTGACCAGGCCGTCGTCGCGCACGAAGTGCTCCCGCACGTAGCCGCGTAGGCGCGCAACTGCGTCACGAAACTCGGCCCGGTCGACATGTGGGTTCATCTGCTCGAGCACGGTGGCGCAGGCGATCGCGTACAGGTGATGGAAGCAGTCGGTCCAGTTCCCCGACGGATGGTCGGCGTAGGGCAGATAGCCCGACGCGTCGACGGCCCGGACGCTGGTCGCGGCCGCGCCGGCACCATCCACGAGCCAGTCCTCCCGGCCGAGAATGCGCCCGCCCAAAGTCAGGGCGGCGCACCCGAGCAGGTTCGCGTTGTGCGTGTTGACCGTGGCGCCGGCGAAGTAACCCAGGAACTCGCCGCGCTCGCCGGACGACCAATGGCGCGTGCGGTAGTGGTCGAGCGCGGCAACGATCAGATCGCGGTGTTGTTCGTCGCCTGATGTGGCGAGGTCGTCGAGCAGCGCGAAAAGGGCGAAAGCGCCCGGGACGATCGTCGACGCGCCGCGGGGGTTCACCCCGCCGGTCCGCGTCGCCCACGTGTAGTCGTATCCCCAGTAGGCGGCGCCGTCCGGTTCCCGGGTCGCGAGCGCGGCGAGGCGGTCGGCCATCTCCCGTGCGGCGGCAGCATCGCCGGAGTACCGGTATCCGAAGTACGCGCACGCGTAGATCTTGGGATCCTCGATCGGCGGCACGCGCAACATGCGGCGCAGCCTGTCCGGGACCACGCGCGCGCCGGCCTTCGAGAGGATCAGCTGCGCCGTCCACCAGTGATCGGGGATCGGGCGGAAGATCGGAGCGTTCGGCAGGTCGAACGGATCCCAGCCGCGGTAGTCGTGCCGCCGCAGCAGCGCGTCGACCTGCTCCAGCCGCGCCGGTATCCAGCGCCCCTGCTCAGCCGCCACTGGTGAGTGCTTCGGCAGCCTCGCGCCGCCCGCGTGCCTGTTCGGAGTCGTTCACGACGAGATAGTCGCCGATCGCGAGTGCGTCGAGGTGGGCGGCGAGGAAGCCGCCCACGGCCTCCTCGGGCGTGCAGATGATCGGCTCCTCGTGCATGTTGAAGCTCGTGTTGATGATCGACGGGATGCCGGAGAGCTCGCGATAGTAGAGGAGGGTCTGGTGCAGCGAGGGATTGCTTTCCTTTGTTACGAGCTGCGGGCGCGCGGTGCCGTCGACGTGCACGCAGGCGGGCGACTGCTCGCGCATCTGGGGTGTTGCGTCGAAGGTGATCGTCATGAACTCGGCCGCGTGCTCCGCACCCGCGAGCGACGTGTAGCAGGAGTGCGCGTGCTCGGCGAGCGTGACGGGGGCGAACGGCATGAACTCGGAGCGTTTCAGCTGCTTGTTCAGCCAGTCGTTCGCGGCCGGGTCCTTCGCGTGGTAGAGGATCGAGCGGTTGCCGAGGGCCCGCGGCCCGAACTCCATGCGGCCCTGAAAGCGGGCGACGATGTGTCCCTCGTGCAGCAGCTCGCCGAGCCGCCGCTCGAGCCGGCCGCCCGGCAGCTGCTCGAAGGGCAGGCCGGCGCGATCGAGCGCTGCGCGGATGTGGGCAGGTGAGTACTCGGGGCCCAGGTAGACGTCCTCGAGCCGGTAGGGATGAAACGCCTGACGGTGGCGGGCCGCGAGGATCGCCGCTCCCAGGGCTGTGCCCTCGTCGGCCATCGCGGGCTGGACGAAGATGCTCTTGAAGCCGAGCGCCTTGATCCGCTGGTTCAGCTTGACGTTGGCGAACACGCCACCGGCGAGCACCACGTGGTGGCGCTGCGGATCGGCGACGTGGCGACAGACGAGCGCGAGGACGTCGCGTTCGAGGATGTGCTGGATCGCGGCCGACATCTCCTCCCTCGTCCAGTCCCCGAACCGGGTGTGGCGCAGCTCGCGCAGTCGATCGAGCTGGAGCTCGGCGTCGGGTCTGTGGATCAGGTGGAACCAGTTCTCCTGCGAGCCGCGGCTGTACTGAGCTCGAAACCACTCGTCGAGCTCGGTGACGAGCTCGGGCGGTGCGTGTGCGTAGGCGGCAAGGCCGGTGACCTTGCCCGGGGTGCTTGTCGGGGTGAAAGCCGAGCATCGCCGTGACGACCTCGTAGGCCTGGCCCGAGATCTGCTCGCTCTGGAAGTACCGGTCGGTGATCGCGATGTCGGCGCCGCGGCCGCGGCCCACCACGGCCGAGAGCAGGTCCCCGACGCCGTCCACCGAGACGATCACCGCGTCGTCGTGCCCGGAGCAGTAGTACGCCGAGGCCATGTGGCAGAGGTGGTGGTCGAGAGCCAGGTCGACCCCCCGGCCCGCGAAGTAGCGGGTGTCGATCGAGAGGCGGTGCAGGTCGCGATCCCGCAGCAGCTTCTTACGGACCCACAGGCGCGCCAGCTCCGCCGACCGCGCGCGCAATGGCGGTGAGAAAAGCCGCTTGCGTGCGCTGGCACGGACGTACTCCAGCTCGCGGCGGATGCGCTGCCTGGTTCCCAGCCGTGCGATTGCGAGCGGCGCGCCGTCGAGCGGGTAGTGCTGTGCGGCGTGCTCGAACGCGCGGTGCGGCATCCCCCGCTGCAGCTTCATCCGCGTGAAGCGTTCCTCCATGGCGCAGAAAAGGGGCTGTCCATCCTCGCCCACGAGGCAAATGCTCGAGCCGTGGCTCTTGTTGATACCTGCGCCCTTGACCATCCGTGCCTCCCCGCAAGGATCCTACGGCAGCCGCGCAAGGGCGTCGAGGAACACATCGATGATCTGCTTGCCGCGCGCGCGGAGATCTTCTAGTGACACTGGATCGGCGGGCCGCTTGCGGACCGCCGCAACCTGGTCCGGCCTCGTCAGGCGTTGCAGACGCCCGCGTGACTGCAGCGCCCGGTCGACCGCCGGGGACTTGCCGGCGAAGACGCTGAGCGTCGGCACCCCGAGCAGCGCAGCCTCGCGCGTCATCGTCCCTCCCGCCCCGATCACGAGGTCGGCGGCGTACATGAGCGATCGTGCGTCGAGCGCCCGTTCCGGCACCAAGCAATTCGGCAGGCCGAGCCCGGCGATCATGCGCCGCTGCTCGGGCTGGCGCGTGAGGGCCACCGCGTGCACGTGTGGCTGCGTGCCGAGGGTCTTCAACACGTCGACGAACAGCGGGTTCTCGAAGCGGTGGTAGATCGCGCGGCCCGGTGGCGTGCGCAGGACGACGACGGTTTGCTCGCCGTCGCGTTCGAGACCGAGTTGCGAGAGCACCGACCGGTCGGGCTCGAAGTCGCCGAGGTAGACCTCTTCCTTCAGCCCGCCGTAGGGCCTTACCTTCGACGCGGTTGCCCCCTGGCGGCGGATCACGCTCCGCGGCAACACGTCCGGGACGAGGATCGCGTCCGCCGCGCGGAAGGCGAGGTGGTTCGCGGGCTGGTGCTCGAAGTCCATGGCCGTCACGATCGGCATGCGCAGGGCGCGCGCCGCGAGGATCTGCGCATAGGAGTTGTGCGAGAGCGCAACGTCCGGCCGGTTCGCGCGCGCCCAGCGCCTCAGCTCGAGTGACCTGCGCGTAAGCGCGACCGCCTTCGGAGCGAGGCTCCGCGGGCTGTTGCCGCCGATCACGACGACGTCGTCCCAGCGTTCGCGCGCAAGCTCGATCGTCTGCGCGTTGTCGCGCGCGGTGATCAGCACGTCGTGGCCCCGGCGCTCCAGCTCGCGCCCGACCGGGAAGAAGAGCAGCGGGTGGGGTGAGTTCGAGAGGTCGATCCAGATCTTCACGCGGGCGGCTCGATCCGGACGCGGTCGCCGTCGCGCTGCGCCCACCAGATCGCACCGTCGGCCGCCGCGGGCCCGTCGATGCGCGGCGTGCCGTCGCGCATCACCACGCGCGAGCGGCGCCGCCTCTGCCACCAGCCGGCGATGTCGCGCGGGAGCGCATACCACCCGCCGGGCTCCTCCCTCAGCCCGCGGATCACCTCTCCGTAGCGATCGAGTGCATCCCGGCTCGTGTTGTAGTCGGGGTGAAAGAGGGCGACCGCGAGGCCGTGCTGGCCCCGGATCCACGCGAGCTTCGACGCGAAGGCGGTGACCACGTCGCGGCGCAGGACGTTGATCAGCGTGTGGTCCATCGGCAGCGTGATCGGCAGCTCCACCATCCGATCGCTCAGCATGAAGGGGAACGCGCTGCAGATGCCGCCGCGCTGGGGCTCGAGCGTGGCGTTGTCCATGAAGGAGCTGTCGTAGTCGACCTCGATCTCGGGCAGCCAGAACGGATTGCGGTAGGTCGCCGGGGACCGGAACCCGACCGCTCCCCACTCCTTCACGTAGCCATTGATCTTCCGGCTGCGCCGCACAAACTCCTCGCGGCTCGAGAACAGCTTCGTCGAGTGCTCGAGGCCGTGCACCCCGATTTCGTGGCCT
This sequence comes from uncultured Solirubrobacterales bacterium, assembly GCA_963762195.1. GTDB lineage: Bacteria > Actinomycetota > Thermoleophilia > Solirubrobacterales > JBBDJG01 > DASRIA01. Next base: position 8,076 of record CAVXJX010000005.1, read on the forward strand.
CGCTCGCGCAGCGCCTCCATGCGTGCCTCGTCGACCGGGTAGCGCTCGGGGACGAAGTTCCAGCTCGAGCGAAATCCCTGCTCCTCTTCGGCCCCGGCCATCGGCTCGAGCTGGGCCTGGCCGTCACCGGTCTCGACATCGTGGGTGAGACACCACGCCCACGTCTTGCCGGTGGGCCAGAACCCGATGAACGGCACGCGATCGATGCCTGCCGCACGCATCCTGTCGGCGATCAGTGCGCCGAGCAGATCCGTGAGCGTCGCGTCCTGCGGCCAGGCGGGAAACTCCACCGATTGCAGTCGTCGCCGCGCGTTCACCCGCTGCAGCGCGAGCTGCGCGGAGCGCGGCATGAGCGGCTTCAGCAGGTAATAGAGCTGCTTGAGCCGGGGGTCGTCCCCACCCGTCTGCGCGGTAGCACCTATGTAGTGCTCGAACTGGAAGCACGCGATCGCATCGTCGGGGTCGAACACTTCGCCCTCGTCGGTCCGTGGACCCGACTCGGCGGAGTCGTGGTACCAGAGGGGCAGGCCGCGGAAATGCCCCTCGCGGAGCATCGGGCGGCCATGTTCGCGCTCGGCCGGGACATCGGCCACTCCGTTTTCGCCGAGCGCGGCCCTGAAGTGGTCGTCGAGCCGCCGCACTCAGGCCACCGTCGCCTCGTAGTTCTCCAGGAACAGCACATCGACGCTGCGGCGCTTGAGCTCCTCGATCGCGTCGGCGGGGCTGCCCACGATCGGCGCCTCGTGCTTGTTGAAGCTCGTATTGATCGCGAGCGGGAGCCCTGTGCGCCGCTCGTATGCCCGCAGCGCCCGGTAGATGTACGGGTCTGTGTCCTCGCGCACGGACTGCGGTCGCGCGGTGCCGTCCCTGTGCACGACTCCCGGCGCCTTCTCGATGCAGTACGGCGTGCACGCCATGCAGATCGTCATGAACCTGGAGGGGTACGCCGAGCGGGCGAAGTCTTCGAAGAAGCGCGGCGCCTCTTCCTCGATCACGATCGGCGCGAACGGCATGAATTCGGTGCGGCTCAGCCGCTTGTTCAGCCAGTCCATCATCGTCGTGTCGGTCGGCTCGGCAAGGATGCTGCGATGGCCGAGGGCGCGCGGGCCGTACTCCATGCGACCCTGGAACACGCCAACCACCTTCTTGTCCGCCATCGCGTCCCCGATGGCGTCCGCCGGATCGTCGAGCCGCCGCCATTCCACACCGTCGGTGCGCTCGAGCTCGGCGCGGATCGCCGCGTCGCTCCAGTCGTCGCCCCAGTACACGTCGCGCAGCTCGTGGGGCCGGGCGTCGCCGTGCTGCGCGGCGAATAGCAATGCGCTGCCGACCGCGATGCCCCCGTCCCCCATGTTGGGATGAACGTAGACACTCTCGATGCCGGGGACCTCGAGGATCTTCTGGTTGAGCCGTACGTTGGCGAAGGTCCCGCCGGCAAGCAGCACATGCGCGAGACCGTAACGGGCGTGCGCGTCACGCACCGTGTTCACGAAGCTCTCCTCCAGGATCCGCTGGGCACCTGCCGAGAGCTCCTCCCTGCCGAGGTGCCCGCACTTGGCCTGGACGTGCTCGAACGCGTCACGAAAGGCAAGCCTTCCATGGTTCTCCATGCCGCCGGCCCGGCTGTTGTAACCGTAGATCTCGCTCAGGAGCGGGTACGCCTGCGCGCCGTCGGAGTACGCCGCAAGCCCGGTGATCTTTCCGCCGTGGCGCTCGGGGTCGAACCCGCAGAGCTGCGTGATGATCTCCCAGAAGATCCCCGCGGAGTTCAGCTTGGAGAACGAGCTCTTGTGCTCGATCGCACCCCCGCGGCCGACATAGACGCCGCCGGAGACGCCGTCGCCGCCACCGTCGGAGGTGACGATCAGTGCGTCGTCGCGCCCCGACGTGTAGTAGGCGGACGCCGCATGCGTCAGGTGGTGGTTGAAGAAGTGGACCGGCGCGGCGACACCCGCGTCGGCGAGCTTTCGCTTCAGCGCTCCCTTGTTGCGGCTGAGGAGCTTCAGCACCTGCAGCGAGCCATAGATCGCCGGCTGCGTGTTCATCACGCCGCCGAAGGTCCGCGTCAGCGCCGAGTACGCCCGGCGGTGCAGTTGCGGCTTGGCCTCGTAGTCGTAGCCCTGCCCCGGACGGCCGACCATCGCCTCGAAGCCGACGGCGACCTGTTCGATCTCGCGGGGGTCGGTTCCCGTGTACTCGAAGAGCTTCTGCAGCGACAGGAACGGGAACCCGAAGTGCATCTTCTTGCGCGAGTAGCGCTCCTCGTTTGCGGCGAAGACGACACGACCGTCGATGACGAGGGCCACGCCGGCTTCCTCGCCGTCATGGATGCCTAGGACGTTCACGACGCCCGGCGCAGACCTCGGAGCACTGGGATCAGCGCTGTCCCGAACGCCCAGAGGGCGGCCACGACAGCGACGATGCGGAAGTACATTTCACTGCTTGTGTCGCGGAAGATGGCCAGGCTCAGCAGCGTCGCCACAGCAAGCGCCGCCACGACCGTCGACACCCTGACCGCAGTGATCTGGCGAGTGTCGTCCGAGCGAAGCCTGTTGAGGGCCAGGGCCGCATACGCAAGTGCGAACGCCATCAAGGAGAAGCATCCGGTGAGCTTTCCGGTCGTCTCGTTGTCGTAGTAGCCCGCCTTGATGGTCCACAGGTAGCCCATGAGGGTGCCGAACGCGGAGACGGCGGCCGCTGCAGCGAGCCATCCGACCCACGCGAACCTGCCGGTAATCGTCACGGTCAGGGCCACCAGTGCGCCAAAGACGAGTAACCCGGCGGCCGTATAGCCGAGGTGGAGCTCGATTAGCGACGAGTCGGCGACCAGCAGCGTGACGATCCCAGCGACCGCGGCAAGACACAGCGCGATCGCGATCGCGTAGAGACCGTGCCTGCCCATTGCTACGCGCTGCGCAGCGTCTCGCGCCGCTCGAGTGCACCCAGCACCCGTTCGGCGATGCGCTCTGCGGTGAGGCCGACCTCCTCGTGCAGGAGCGCCGGCTTGCCGTGCGTGACGTAGCGGTCCGGCAAGCCGAAGCGGATCACCTGGGGCCCGCCCGCAAGCGTGCCTGAGTCCGACAGCTGCTCCAAGACGGCGGATCCGAAGCCGCCGGCGAGCACGTTCTCCTCGACGGTCACGAGCAGGTCGTGGCTTGCGGCAAGCGAGTGGAGCAGCTCGCGGTCGAGCGGCTTTGCGAAGCGTGCGTCGCACACCGTGGGGTTCACGCCATGCTCGCGCAGCGTGACAGCCGTGCCGAGCGCCAGCTGCACGCCCGTTCCGTAGCCGACAAGCGCGACGCGCTCGCCCTGCGCCAGGGTCTCTCCGGTGCCGACGCGGATCTCGGTCGCACGCTCGGGCAGCGGCACGCCAACGCCGGCGCCCCGCGGGTAGCGCAGCGCCACCGGTCCCTCGTGTGCGATCGCCGTGCGCAGCATGTGCACCAGCATCGCCTCGTCGCGCGGCGCCATCACGACCATGTTCGGAATCGCGCGCAGGTAAGAGATGTCGTAGGAGCCGTGGTGCGTCGGCCCGTCGTCACCGACGAGGCCGGCGCGGTCCATCGCGAACACCACGTCGAGCCGCTGCAGGCAGACGTCGTGGATGATCTGGTCGTACGCGCGCTGCAGGAAGGTCGAGTAGATCGCGCAGACCGGCTTCATGCCTTCCAGGGCCAGGCCGGCCGCGAACAGCACCGCATGCTGCTCGGCGATGCCGACGTCGTAATAGTGGTCGGGCAGCTCCCGGCAGAGCTGGGACAGCCCGGTGCCGCCCGCCATCGCCGCCGTGATGCCGATCACGCGCGGATCCGCGCGCGCCTCGTCGACGAGGGCCTGCCCGAACACCTCCGTGTACTGCGGCGGCGTGGGCTTGCTCTTCCCGCCCGTCGACCCCGCGAGACGCCCGCCTTTCTCCACGCTCCCGGGCTTTGCGGCGTGCCACTTCTCCATGCCCTCGAGGCCGCCCTCCTCGGCAGGGGCGAACCCCTTGCCCTTGACGGTCTTGATGTGAACGACCACGGGGCGGTTGGCTCCGAGCGCTGTGTTCATCGCGCGGCGCAGCGCTTTTACGTCGTGGCCGTCGACCACCCCGATATAGGCCAGGTCGAGCTCCTCGAAGAACAGGCCAGGCGCCCAGAACGCCTTGATCGACTCCTTCAGCTGGGGGCCCAGGCGCTCGATGCGCTCGCCGATGCCGGCCGGCAGTCGCGTGAGACCGGCCTCGACCGCCTCGCGTGCCTGCCAGCCACGCGGGTTCAGCCGCAGGCGATTGAAGTAGCGCGACAGGGCGCCGACGTTCGGCGAGATCGACATCCCGTTGTCGTTCAGCACGATCACGACCGGCGTCTCCAGCCCGCCCGCGTTGAGCAGCGCCTCGAAGTTGACACCGCCCGTCATCGCGCCGTCCCCGACGACCGCGACGACGCGGCCCTCGGGCTCATCCCCCTCGCCCGTGATGCCGAACTCGCGGCGCTTGCGCATCGCCTCCTTGATGCCGACCGCGTAGCTCGCCGCGGTCGAGGCGTGCCCCGCGCCCATGATGTCGTGGGGAGACTCCTCCCGCGAGCAGAAGGGTGCGAGACCGCCGTAGTGGCGGATCGTCGGCAGCTCCTCGCGGCGGCCGGTCAGCACCTTGTGCGGGTAGGCCTGGTGACCGACGTCCCAGAGGATCTTGTCGCGGGGCGAGTCGAGCACGCTGTGCAGGGCGACGGCGAGCTCGCACGTGCCGAGGTTCGCGCCGAAGTGGCCGCCGATCTCCCCCACCGTGTCGATGATGTACTCGCGGACCTCCTGCGCCAGCTGCTGGAGGTCGTCCTCGTCGAGCGACTTGAGGTCGTCCGGTCCGTTGATGTGATCGAGCAATTCGGCCATCAGTCGTCTATCTACGCGTTCCGCGCGTACATGAAGTCTGTCACCAGCTCGAGGTCGGAGACATCGCCCGTGAGCTCCTGCCGGGCCGCGTCGAGCGCGCCGCGCGCCCGCGCGTGCGAGCTTGCCGCCAGCTCGCGCGCTCGCGCGAGGCCGAAGACGCTCACGTACGTGCGCTTGCCGAGGCGCTCGTCGCTGCCGGAGGCCTTGCCCATCTCCACCTCGGAGCCTGTCACGTCGAGGATGTCGTCGACGATCTGGAACAGCAGTCCGAGCTCCTGCGCGTAGCGGTCGAGCGCAACCCTGGCCGCCTCCCCGGACCCCAGCAAAAGCGGCGCGACCGCGACGCTCGCCCCGATCAGCCTCCCGGTTTTGAGCAAGTGCATCTGGCGCAGTCCATCCGCATCGAGCTCCGCATCGCCCGCGACGTCGACGTACTGGCCGCCGACCATCCCGCCGACACCGATCGCGTCGGAGATCGCACGCACCGCGGCGAGCACGCGCGCGGCCTCGCCCTCCTGATGCTCGAGGATCAAGCGGTAGGCCTCGGCCATCAGGCCGTCGCCGGCGAGGATCGCGACGTTCTCGCCGTGCGCGATGTGGCAGGTCGCTCGCCCCCGGCGCAGGTCGTCGTCGTCCATTGCCGGCAGGTCGTCGTGGATCAGCGAGTACGTGTGGACGAGCTCGATCGCCGCGGCCGTAGGCAGCACGTCGTGCGGCCTGCCGCCCACTGCGCGGGCGGTGGCGAGCGCAAGCACCGGGCGGATCCGCTTGCCGCCCGCGAGCAGCGAGTACCGCATCGCCTCCTCCAGGCCGTCGGTCGCCGGCCCGGACGAGAACCTCAGGGACGCGATGTACTCGTCGACGAGGGCACGCAGGTCGTCCGGGTACCTCGCGGTCGGCAACGCCTGGGTCGTGGCGCTGCCACTCACAAGAGCTCCTCCTGCCCGGGCGCGGGATCGGCCGGCGCAAGACGCGTGAGGCGGTCTAACTCGACAGCCGCTTCCGAGGCAAGCTCCGCGCACTCTCCCGCAAGGCGCATCGCCTCGTCGGGCTCGAGGTCGTCCGCGCCGAGGCGGCCGGCGCTCTGCTCCAGCCGGCGCGACAGCTCCGAGAGGCGCTGCTGCGTCTGCTCCTGCTCGCTCAAGCGCTGCCTTCCCTGCTGCCCGCTAGCTCCCGCACGACACCTCCGAGGATGCCGTTCACAAAGCCGGGCGCATCGGACCCGCAGAACACCTTCGCCGCCTCGACGGCCTCGTCGATCGCCACTTCGGTCGGCACGTCGTCACGGTGCAGGATCTCGTAGAGCGCGGTGCGCAGGATGGAGCGCTCGAGCGGCGCGATGCGCTCGACGGACCAATCGACCGCGTGGCCCTCGATCAGGCGGTCGAGCTCGTCGCGATGCTGCTCGACACCCAGTACGAGATCACGTCCGAACTCGGACAGAGGTCCGCTGGCCACCGGCGACTCGTTGCTGCCGTTGCGCTCACCGGCGAACGGGCCCCGCTCGATGAGCTGCGCGAGCGGCGTGCCGGTCACCTCGTGCTGATAGCTGGAGAACACTGCCGCCCTGCGCTGATCGGTCCGGCGCAACGCAGCGTTCCTATGCGCGCGACATGTATTCGCGGGTGCGCGTGTCGACCTTGACGCGATCGCCCTCGTTGACGAACAGCGGCACCTGAACGATGACGCCCGACTCGAGCGTGGCGGGCTTGTTCCCGCCGCCCGAGACCGTATCGCCGCGCACGCCGGGGTCGGTCTGCTTGACCTCCATCTCGACCGAGATGGGGACCTGCAGGTCCGACGGCTTGCCGTCCACGAACAGGACGTCGACCTCGTCGTTGGGCAGGACCCAGTCGAGCGAGTCGCCGACCACGCTCTTGGAGAGGCTGACCTGGTCGTAGTCGCTCATGTCCATCATCACGGCCTCGTCCCCGGACTCGTACAGGTACTGCATGCGCCGCACCTCGGTCCGCACGGGCCGCACCTTCTCACCGGCCCGGAAGGTCTTGTCGGTCACGGCTCCGGTGGCCACGTTCTTCAGCTTGGAGCGCACGAAGGCGCCCCCCTTGCCGGGCTTGACGTGCTGGAACTCGACGATCCTGAAGACCTGACCCTCGAGCTCGATGTGGCTGCCGTTCTTGAACTGGTTGGTGGAGATCACGGGGTCCCAAACACTAGATCATTGATTCCAGAACCACGCACGCACGAGGACGCCCGGCTCGACGAGCCGGGCGTCCATTGGTCAGCCGTCTGCAGATCAGACGGTCAGTGCTGTGCAGCGGGGCGCACGGCTTGGGCCGCCGGAGTGGCGTATGCCGCCCAAACGCCGGCGACGCCCAGCATCAGGTGCAGAACGTTGTCCTCGGTGTTCACCGGGATGATGCTCAGGATCGAGTCGCCGTTGCCGACGACGAATCCCCAGGCCGCGACGACCAGGTACACCGCGCCCAGCGCCAGCGCGTAGGTACGCGCGGCGTAGACACCTGCACCGTAGGCCAGCAGGCCCAGCACCCCGGTCAGGATGTGCACGACGTTGTGCCATCCGTTGACGTCGAGGACCCCGAAAACCGCGTCCCGCACCGACTTGTCGGTGGTGAACTCGGCGTTGTAGAAGAACCCGATGATGCCGGCGACCACAAGGACTGCTCCGACGATGCCCGCATAGAGCATCGCTGGGGTCGAACGTTCAGCAGAGTCCATGGTTACCTCCTTTAGTAACTATTGCCACATAACCCCGCGACACCGTCTGGGTAACCCTCAGAAGGCCCGGATTGCAGGATCTTTTGCTAGATGGTGGTGAGGTCCTTGGGGACCGAGGTCAGGATTTCCGGGCCCGTGGGGCCGACGATCACGAGATCCTCGATGCGCACCCCGAACCGGCCGGGAACGTAGACGCCCGGCTCCACCGTCACGACGTTGCCCGTCTCGAGCGCGCCGTCGCCCGACGGCGACAGCCGCGGGGCCTCGTGTACCTCGAGACCGACCCCGTGGCCCAGCCCGTGGCCGAACTGCTCGGCGCGGCCGGCGTCGGCGATCAGCTCTCGCGCGACGGCATCGACGGCCCGCTCGTCGGCTCCGGCGCGTACCGCCGCGAGCGCGGCGGCCTGAGCCAAGCGCACCAGCTCGTAGCACTCGGCGGCTTCGGAGTCGATGTCGCCGGTCGCGAACGTGCGCGTGCAGTCCGAGCAATAGGAAGCGTTTACGACGCCGTAGTCGACCACGACCAGCGTGTCGCGGGGAATCGGCGGATCGGCCCGCGGCTCGGCGTGCGGGAGGGCCCCGTTCTCGGCGGCGGCGACGATCGGCGGAAAGGACACTCCGTCCGCACCGAGCTCCCTGGCCCGCAGCTCCATCGCGAGGGCCACCTCGCGCTCGGTGTGGCCCGCGAGGCCGTGGTCGGTCACGAGCCAGCGATAGACCTCGTCAGCCAGCTCGGCCGCCTGCCGGATTGCCGCGATCTCGTCGTCGTCCTTGACGGCGCGCAGGCGCTCGACGAGCCCGCTCGCCGGAACCAGCTCGGCTGCATCTCCGGCATGCTCTGAGAGCTTGGCGTGGGCCCGCACCGTCATGTGCCAGTCCTCGAATCCGATCCGCTTCGCACCACCCTGCTGCGCGAGGCCGGCGACGGTCTGCAAGAGATCGTCACGCCCGCGCACGACGTCGAAGTCGGTGATCTCCCGCTCGGCGCGCTCGACGTAGCGGAAGTCGGTCACGAACGCGCGTCTGCCGGGACCCACGAGGACGGCGGCGTTGGTGCCCGTGAAACCCGCCAGGTAGCGCACGTTCGGGAGGTTTGTCACGAGCAGGACGTCCAGCCCCCGCTCCTCGATCAGAGGAACGAGGCGATCGGTGCGCTGCGCAAAGGCGCTCATGCGGCGGCGGGCGGATCCACGCCCAGCTCGCGAGCCAGCATCTCGAGCGCGTCGCGGTATCCGTCCGGCCCCTTACCTGCGACACGGCCGATGACCAGATCGGAGAGCACGGAGAAGCGCCGCCAGTCCTCACGCTTGTCCACATCCGACAGGTGGACCTCGATCGTGGGCACCTCCGCGATCTCGACCGCATCCCTGATCGCATAGCTGTAGTGCGTCCACGCTCCCGGGTTGAGGATCAGCCCGTCGGTCACCTGCGGCGCCTGATGCAGGCGCTCGATGTACTCACTTTCGGAGTTCGTGTTGAAGAAGCTCGTCTCCAGACCCAGCTCCCGCCCCCAGTGGCGGATGCGCACCTCCAGCTCGATCAGCGTCAAGGTCCCGTAGTGCAGCGCGTCCCGCTTCCCGAGCATCGAGAGGTTCGCCCCGTGCAGCACCTCGACGCGGTTGCGCGTGCCGGTCATGTGCGCAGCTCGTCGATCGCGTCCACGAGCAGCTGGTCGGGCGCCTCCGCGCCGATCTCGACCTCGCCCGGCGCTCGCAGCAGCACGAGGTTGCGCTGCGCGCCGCTGCGCTTCTTGTCGCGCCCCATGTGGGCCAGCAGCTCAGCGGTCGGCGGACCGTCGAAGGTGACCGGCAGCTCGTTTGCGGCGATCAGGTCGCGAACGCGCTCACGCACGTTCGCATCGAGCCCGACCCGGCGCTCGGACACCCGTAGGGCTGCCAGCAGGCCCAGCGCGACGGCCTCGCCGTGGCGGAAAGCCCCGTAGCCCGTGGCGGACTCGAGCGCGTGTGCGACCGTATGCCCGAGGTTGAGCGACGCCCGCATCCCGGTGTCACGCTCGTCTGCGGCCACCACGGCGAGCTTCGTGCGAGCGCAGTCCTCGACGACGGCCGCAAGCCCCGCGACGTCTTGGTCGAGCGCGCGCTCCAGCGTTCCCAGCGCGAGCACCCGTTCCCAGAGGCCGTTCCCGGCGATCAGCGCCGTCTTCACCACTTCGGCATAGCCGGCACGCAGCTCCTCGACGGGAAGCGTCTTCAGCACCGTGGGATCCACGATCACGGCTGCCGGCTGGTGGAACGCGCCGACGTAGTTCTTCGCCTCGGGCAGGTCGACGCCGGTCTTGCCGCCGTAGGCGGAGTCGACCTGCGCGACCACGGTCGTCGGGACATGCACCACCGCAACGCCGCGCTGGTAGGTCGCAGCGCAAAACCCGGCGAGGTCACCCACCACCCCGCCCCCGAGCGCGAGCAGCGTGTCGCTGCGCTGCATCCCGGCCTGCGCCAGCGCCCGCAGCACCCGCTCCGCTTCGGGCAGCGTCTTCTGGCCCTCTCCGGGGGCGACCGTGACGGTCGCCGCGATCTCCGTGGCTTCGGACAGCGAAGCCAGCAACTGCTCGCCGTGGAGCGCCAGGGCGCGCTCGTCGGCGACCACGAAGCAGCGGCCCCGCGCCGGCCACAGCGCGCCCGCGGCGCCCAGCGCCCCGGCGCCCACATAGACGGGGTGGCCGGCGCCGGCGCGTGACCACAGCATCCGCACGGTCGCCGGAACGCCCGGGCGCGTGAGCGCGAGCGCCGCTTCCGAGACACCGTCAACCTCCTTCCCGCCCGCTACGACGGCCCGTGAGAGGGACTCGTAGAGCGGGAGGCGGCGCTGGTACAGCGCCTCGAAGAGCCCGCGGTCGCGTGCCAGCGGGCGCTTGGTCTTGGATTTCTCGGCGCGCGCCCACGCCGTCTCGACATCCACGTCGACGTGGAGCACGAGGTGATCCGCCAGCGCCGCGCGCACGTCGTCGGTCTCCACCGCCCCGCCGCCGAGTGCGACGACTCCCGGCCCGGACGACCCGAGCAGCTCCAGCACGACCTCGCGCTCGCGCGCGCGAAAGGCCTCCTCCCCCTCGCGATCGAAGTACTCGGGGATGGGCTCGCCCAGGCGCTCCTGGAGGACGGCGTCGGCATCGGCCAGTGGCCAGCCCAGGCGCTCGGCCGAGTGCCGCGCGAGCGTGGACTTCCCCGCCGCCATGAAGCCGATGACTACGAGCTTCTCCAACCCACATCAACCATCTAGACGCTCTCGGTAAGCGGCGAGCGCCGCAAGCACGTCGCTCATCGCGTCGCCGCCGAACTTGTCCCGCGCCGCGCGCGCCAGCTCGAGCGCGAGCATCGCCTCTCCCACCACACCGGCCGCCGGCACCGTGCACGAGTCGGTGCGCTCGCGCAGCGCCTCGGTCGGTTGCTTGGTCTCGGTGTCCACCGACCGCAGGGGCTTCGTGAGGGTGGGGAGCGGCTTCATCGCGACTCGTGCCACAACGGGGGCGCCCGTCGTCATGCCGCCCTCGATGCCGCCGGCCCGGTTGGTCTCGCGCACGTAGCCGCGCTCCTCGCTCCAGAAGATCTCGTCGTGAGCCTTGGAACCGTCGCGTGAGCCGAGGTCGAATCCGTCGCCGATCTCGACGCCCTTCATCGCGTGAATCGACATCAGCGCGTACGCGATCCGCGCGTCGATGCGCTCATCCCAGGAGAAGGGCGTTCCGAGGCCGGGCGGAACGCCATACGCGTGCACTTCGAAGATCCCGCCGAGGCTCTCGTTCGCCTTCCGCGCGCGATCGATCTCGGCGACCATCGCGGCGCTCGCGTCCGCGTCCAGGCAGCGCACGGGCGATGCGTCCACCCCGTCGAAGTCGTGCGGGCCCGACGGCTCGGTGACGGGCGCGGCCACGCCTCCGATCCGCACCACCCGGCTGTGGACGCTCACACCGAGCTGCCTCAGGAACGCCTTTGCCAGTGCACCGACCGCAACGCGGGCGGCGGTCTCCCGCGCGCTGGCGCGCTCCAGCACGTTGCGGACGTCCGTGTGGCCGAACTTGAGCACGCCGGCCAGGTCTGCATGGCCCGGGCGCGGCAGGTGCACCTCCTCGATGTCCGCCTCGACCGGCCAGGGGCTCATGCGGTCAGCCCAGTTCGCGTGGTCGCGGTTCTCGACCAGGAGCGCCACCGGGCTGCCGAGCGTCCGGCCGTGCCGGATGCCGCCCCAGACCTGAGCGCGGTCTGACTCGATCTTCATCCTCCCGCCGCGCCCATGGCCGAGCTGGCGGCGCGCGAGATCGGAGTCGATGTCCTCGGGAGTCACCTCGAGGCCGGCCGGAAGTCCCTCGAGGACGGCAACGAGGCCGGGCCCATGGGACTCCCCCGCCGTCATGAAACGCAGGTTCGCCATCGCCCTAAGGCTACTTCCAGCCTCGGGAGGTGGGCTTTGGGGCCGGAGTTCTAGAAGCCGACGGCTTCGATGCGGGCCGCGAAGCCGTCGTCGCGGCGATCGCGCGCGATGCGCTGGGCGCGCCGGGCGCGGCGCTGCGCACGGGAGGAGGCTTTCCCGTCAGAGCTGGAGCTCTTGGGCGCCTCGGTCTCCTCGACCTTGTTGTCGATCAGCTTCAGCGTGTAGGTGACGACCGCGTCGTTGGCGTCGACGGCCTCGAAGGTCTGAGTCTGACCGGGCTCCATGTAGAGGAACGTGCAGGTGTCGTCGGGCTCGCAGTCTCCCTCGCCCGTCGTGCCCGTGGCGGCCGACACCAGGAACACAGCGCTCTTCCCGTCAGTGGTCACACCCATGAACACGACAACCGGATTCTCGGAATTCGGCAGGGCACGGAAGCGCTCGAGGCGCTTCTTGTCGGGGTTCTCCCCGATGCCGAAGCGAACCGTCGCCGTCCATGTGTAGTACTTCGGAGCGCTGCTCTGCCCGGTGCTCGTACCGGAGCCGGACGTGCCCGAGCCGGTGCTGCCCGATCCGGATCCGGATTCGGTCGTGGTGGTGCCGGAGCCGGTGGTGGTGGTCGTGCCCGTGTCGCCCGCCGTCACACCGGCCGTAGCGCCGGCCGCGGCGCTCAGCTCGGCGCTCGCGGCGGTAGGCAGGTTGTGGACCTTGAACGGATCCTTGCTGCTGAAGCCCTTGAGGCTCTTCCTGATCTCCGTGGACTTCGAGCCCTCGGTGTTGACCACGGGCTGGAAGGCCGACAGCGAGCTTCCGGAACCGGTTGCCGGGACGACCGGCGCAACCGGCGTCGTCGGGGTCCCCGCCGTGTCGGAAGCGGGGCTCGACAGCACCACCGGAATCGCGACCAGCGCAATCGCGAGCACCAGGGCGACAGGCCACAGGCGCCGCTCGACGAGGTCCTGGAAGACCGTCCTCAGACTGGCGTTCAACTGGTTCATGGGCTGGTCACCGCTGCGGTTGGGGGAACCGGCGCCGCAGTGCCGGCCGACGCTGCCTGCGGCGCAGCGGGGTCGGCATTTGCCGGGGCGTCGGGCGATGCGCCGCCGAAGAGACCCTGACCGGCAGGAAGCATGTAGCTGGTCGCGAGCAGCGTGATACTGGTGCGCTTCATCGCAAAACCCTCGATCGTGATCAGGCGCCCCGAGACGGCGAGCTCCTGGTTGCGCTGCGCGACAAGCTCGTTGACGTTGTGGATCAGCTTCTCGAGGCTGTAGAAGCCGCCCGCAAACTTGTATTCGAAGGGGATCTTCTGGAACTCGGGCGGCGCGACGGTCGCTGTGCCGCTGCTGCCGGTGGTGCCGGTCGCTCCCGACGCTCCGCTCGCGCCGGTCGTGCCTGCGGCTGCCTCACCCTCCACGGGTGCGGGAGGCGGAGGCGCCGGTGCCTGCGCGGCGGTGTCGAGCTTCAGCTTGACGGACCGAAAGTCGACGTTCGCCTGCGCGGCTGCGTGGTTGAGCTGCACGAGCAGCGAAGGGACGTCCTCATCGGTCGGCACCGCCTTGCCCAGGCGCCCGAGGCTCGCGTACATGCGAGGGAACGCAATCTGTGCCTGCGCAAACGTGACCTTCTCCTGCTTGGACTGGTCGAGCTGCTGCTGCGCGGCAGCGATGTCCTTGTCGAGCTGGGCGGCCTCCTCGCGCTTCGGCGAGAGCGCCATCAGCCAGTAGGCGGCCAGGCCTCCGACGATCACGAGCGCGATCAAGATGTACCGGTCACGGCGCGTCATGTTCATTCCGCTCCCTCCGCGGGCGCCGCGGGGCGGCGGCGGGCGCTACCGCGCCGGCCGGAGCCGCTGCGACCTCGGCCTCGGCTTCGCTGCCGCCAAACACCACGAGGAGCTCGAACTTCGTCACTCGCGACGAGCCGATGCAGTCCTGGATGTCCTGGGGCGTCTTCGAGTCGGTCGACGTGACCCCGGGCCCGCCTGCACCGCCGGTGGTGTCCTCCTTGCGCTCCGAGCTTGCGAGCGTCACCTTGGTCACCTCGTCGAGGTTCCGCATGCGAGTCATCATCCGAGCGACGGCGTGCTGGGAGTACGTGCAGCCGGTCATCACGAATGCCGGCGCGTCGGTCTTCTCACGGACGTTCGCGAGCGCTCCGCCCGCACCGCCGTCGATTGCGACCTCGGGGGACCCGGTGGCGGTCACGTTCAGCAGGTACACGATGCGCGGGATCGCGAGCGACAGCTGACGCAGCGCGCGCTCCCAGTCGAAGCGGTCCTTCGAGAGCGTGGCGATCTGCTGATGGCGAGCCCTCTGCATGTCGGCGAACTGGCCGTAGGGACGCAGCGCGTCCGCGACCTGCTTCTCGCCCTGCGCCTGTGCCTGCACGTCGGCGAGCTTCTCGGTCTTCTCGTTGATCGAGTTCGAGTACAGCACGAAAGCCAGCACGCACACGACAGCGGCGCCGAGGCCGCCCAGCAGGGCATACACGCCGACGCCGGTGCGTCCACCCGGGGTGCGGGCAGCGCCGCGGCGCTGCTCGACCGGAATCAGGTTGATTGGTCTCACTTCGGCACCTTGTCCAGCGCAAGTCCCGTGGCGACGGTGAGCTCAGATGCCTCGACGCCGTCGAGCGCACCCGGCTTGACATCGACCTGGCCCATGCTGCGGGGATGTACCGGCATGGCGAGCTCCTGCTCGAAGAAGGATGCGAGACCCTCGATCGCGATGCCGGGACCGGCCATCACGGTCGTCTCGACACGGCGGGCCTCAGGAGTGGTCGAGTGGTAGTACTCGATCGACAGCCGGATCTCGTCCCCGATGCGGCGCGCCCCGTGGCTGAGCACCTCACGCGCCTCCTCGATGATCTCGCGCTCGCCCTCCAGGCCGGCGATGTCGCGGTCGAGGCCGACGTATCGCAGCCACTCGCGCGAGTGGTCGAGGGTCAGCCCGCGACGCTCGGCGAGCGTGGCCGCCATCGACTCGACGCCGTTTTGCAGCACGCGGTTGAAGACACAGCTCTGGCCGACGCCGATCGCAAGGTTGGTGAGGCCACCGACGTAGCAATAGAGGGTCGCGCCCTCGCCGGGGTCCACCAGCTCTTCCGTGGCCGTGGCGGTGGCAGTGGCAGTCGCCGCTTCGCCCTCGGTGGGCTGGACAGGCTCGCCGTCGTCCCCGATCTCGGGGAGCGGCGCAACGTCCGCGGCCGCGAGACTCTGCGGGTCGGGTCCCGGTGGAATGTAGAGCGCGCGGATCATCGCGAATGCGGACAGGTCCACGAACTCCGGCTGCAGGCCGGCCTTGCGCGCCACGGCGAGCAGGTGCTCAACAGTGTCGCGACGTGCACCCACGACGACGACGCGCATCTTGCCGCCCTCGCCGTTGTCGATGCGCTCCAGGACGCGGTAGTCGAGCACCGCCTGCTCGAGCGGCATCGGAAGTTCCTCCTGCGCCTGGAAGCGGACAGCGGCCTCGAGCTCCTGGGCGTTGTTGATCACGGGCAGCTCGAGCACGCGCAGCGCAATCTTCTGGCTGGCAACCCCAAGGCGGATCCGCTTGGGAAGATCGTGCTCGCGGAAGAAGGCGCGCACACGATCCGCGAGGCCGTCCACGTCCACGACCTCTCCTTCATGGAAGAGGCCCGGGCCCAGAGGCTCCGTGGCCGCGCGCACCAGCTCCGGGGATCCCCCGGCGGAGAATTCGGTCGCTGCGAGGAAGCCGGGCTCGATGTCGAGCCCTACCACCGATCGCGTCTTTGAGTCTAGAAGTCCCATTCCTTGAGATGGCCCGCGTTCGGCCGGGTGTGGATCACCCGTTCCCTGCCCGCTGCCGTTCGTTTCCCGCACCGTTTATCGACGGGAGAGGGGCCTTCCTTTAGGGACGAAATGTTGCGGTAGCGCGGGCCTACGGCCCAGTTACGGAGTTACGGAGTTCGGAGTTGGGAGAACTGGGTTTTTCTCCGTAACTCCGTCACTCCGTAACTCCCCCGCTATCGTTCGGGCCCATGAACGACGCCCCGACCCTGATCTGTCCCAAGTGCGGCGCTGACATGCGCAGCTACGAGCGCAACGACGTCGTGGTCGACCAGTGCACCGGCTGCAGGGGCATCTTCCTCGACCGCGGCGAGCTCGAACGCCTGGTCGACGCCGAAGGCCGCCACTGGTCGAATGAACGAGACGACCGCCCTCGCGAGCACAGCGAGCACAAGAAGAAGAGCAAGAAGCGGTCGTTCCTGGAGAACCTTTTCGAAGGCGAGTAGTTCGGAGTTACGCAGTAGCGGAGTTACGCAGTTCGGAGTACTGGGTTTCCTGCGTAACTCCGTCACTGCGTAACTGCGTAACTCGCGTAACTGTTCAACCCTCCAACCCCGCAACTTCGACGTACCAGTCGATCAAGCCCGACCCGAACAGGAGGGCCAGCACGCCGCCCAACGCCAGGAACGGCGCGAACGGCACGCCCTGCTTGCGGGCGGACGAGCCGTGGGCTGCGACCAGCGCGATGCCCACGAGTGCGCCCGCGGCAAAGCCGATGAACAGTGCCGGGCCGACCAGCCGTCCCAGGAACAGGCCCATGACGGCAGCCAGCTTCACGTCGCCCATGCCCATGCCGGCGGGATAGGCGATCGCCGCAGCCAGCAGCAGGCCGCCCGCGGCCGCCCCGGAGAGGACGTTCTCCGGCAGCCGCGCCGGGTCGGCGATGGTCCACAGCACGAGCGCGAGCACAGCCCCCGCTGCCATCAGCCGGTTCGGGATGATCCGCTCCTCCAAGTCGGTGGCGGCAGCCGCGACCAGGACCACGGCCAGTGCGAGCGCGGGCCACAGGGCCGCTTCGCGCCCGAGCTTGACGCCCAGCAGCACGAACAGCCCCGCGGTGACCGCCTCGACCAGCGGATAGCGCAGCGGAATGCTCATCCGGCAGTCGCGGCAGCGTCCTCGCAGAAGCACCCACGACACGATCGGGATGTTGTCCTGCGGGCGGATTGCCGTGTTGCATCCGGGGCAGCGGGAGCGCGGCTTGACGATCGACTCCCGGCGGGGCAGGCGGTACGCGAGGACGTTTACGAAGCTTCCGAACGCCGCACCGCAGAAACCGAGCAGGATCAGCTCGCTCGCGGTGGCCTGCATGGCTACCAGACGCCGCCGGCCTTGCAGCCGCCGGTGTTCGCCGGTGCGCAGGTCCGCTCGATCGTGCCGGTGGGCAGGCGGTGGACCTTGAATGTGACGGGCTCGGTGGAGGTCGACGTCGTCTGCACCTCGAACTCGTTATTCGTGGCCGCCAGGATCGTCAGGCCGTTCGCGTCCGTCAGCGCGGTCTGCTGCACCTCCAGGTCGGCAATCGTCACACCGGCATAGGTCTTGTTCTCCAAGTAGTAGGACTCCATCGCGGTCTGCGCCGAGCGCGCGTGCGTCTTCGCATCCACGTCCTGCGCCTTGTTCTGCTGGGTCGCGAACGCGGCGATTGCGATGGCGGCCAGGATCCCGATGATGATCAGGACTACCAGCAGCTCGATCAGCGTGAACCCGCGCTCCTCTCTCACAAGGCGCGGGACCGCTCTCTTTATGCGCGGTCGAGGCATCGAACTGAATATCGGTTCGCCGCCTGAGGCCCTTGACCCGTGCGAGGCCGGGGTGCAATGGGAAATGGAAAAGGGCGGGCCCGAGAGGCCCGCCCTTTTTCGGCGCCTACAGCGTTCCTGGAACTACCAGGAACCACCGCTGGTCGCCGAGCAACCGCCCTTGTCGGCAGAGCCGGTGGCACACGAGCGAGTCGTGGAACCATTCGAACCGCGCACCAACGTGAACGTGGCCGCGTTGTTGTCACGGTTTGACGTCACAACCACCGTGTAGGTGTTTGTGCCCGGCGTGACAGACAGGCGTGCGCCTGCGTCAGTCAGCGTCGGCTCGATCGACCGGATGGTCGTGAGGTTGCAGTTCGAGTACGAACCGTTGTTGTCGGTGGCACACGTCTCGATGGCCTCAGCCGCCGTGACGGCCGTGGACTTCGCCTCGGCGTCGTTACCCTTGCTCCGCTGGTTCAGGAACGAGGGAATGGCGATCGCAGCAAGGATGCCAATAATCAGAATCACGACCAGGAGCTCGATCAGGGTAAAACCCTTCTCGTCCTGGGCGCGCTCGCGGAGCTTCCGCAACATGAACTTCCTCCTAGTGGGGGGCTGTTTCTGGGCCAGACCTGGCGCCACCTCCAGCTAGGGGGCAAGCGACGAGCCTGAAACCTGACTGGGGGATATATCGACGGCTGGGAGGCGTCCTTTAGTGCTGAAGCCCTTGTTGGACGGGTCGAGCCTGCCCGATGCCGGGCGGCCCGCACGCCAGGGCGGCGCGCGCCCTGCTCAGGCTCGGAAGAGTGCGGGCAAACCGATCGCGAACCCTGCGTCCGAGCGCCGGGCTGTAGAGATGCACGGCCATGAACGCGAGCAATGGAAGCGACCACGCCAGGTACACGACGCAGTGGGTCGTGTAGTCCGGGACCGACGTGAGCAGCTCAGCCAGCCTCGTTTGGATCAGGAACGCGGATGAGACGAACAGGGTGACCAGGGGAACGCCGCGAACGCTCAGCACTTCCCACGCCAGGAAAGCGAAGAGGAACGGCGCGTGGTAATAGGGGTTGTCGAACGGATCGAGCATGCAACGCAGCAGCAATACGAACGCGAGGAAGAGCAGCGGATCGGTCGCCGACAGGCGCCTGCGCCGCAAAAGCAGCGGAACCGTCAGCAGCAGCGCAGAGATCACGATCAGCTGCTTTGCGATCCCGGCGACGAATGGCGGCACCGGCCGCACGCGAACAACGCTCCGTCCGTCCACCGGACGGATGCGCACGTCCTTCGCGGGGGTGACCGGGTACCAGACGCTATAGGGACTCGCCGGCTGGTAGTTCGTCACCGGAATGCTCCCGGCCCTGTTCTGCTCGTCGATGAAGCCGCCCGGATCGCTCAGGATGAAGGGGCCGGTCACGACCAGCACCGTGGTCAGCAGCGCCGCGGCGAACCGCCACCGTGGCAGCCCGTACACGAGCACCGCGAGCACCATCGGGCCCACGATCACGAACGCCCACTGCTTGGTGGTCAAGGCCAGCCCGAACAGGATCGCCGCAAGGATCCCGTTGCGCGTCGTCGCTGCGATCATCGCGCCGGCGCAGAGCGCCGCTCCCAGCATCTCTTCTGGATGGCCGAACTGGAGGGCCTTCACGACGATCGGGTTCGCCACGAGCAGCACGGCCGTGATCACCCACGCATAGGTCGGCTGACCAGCGCGTCGCATCATGCGCACGACGACGAGGGCGAGGATCGCCGACGCCAGCAGGCAGGCGACTGCCCCCCAGCGATAGCGATCGAGCATCGACGCGTCGCCGAGATTCGCGGCGAGCACGAACGGCACCCTCGCAAGCAGCGCGAACGGCCCCATCAGGGCGTTGCTGGTGAAGAACTCGTGGACGTGGCCTCGAGTCAGCGCCTCGAACGCCGGGGCTGCGTCGGCCTTGTAATCCCCGAGCATGCCGTAGCGCACACTCATGCCGACCGCGAGCCCCGCCAAGGCTCCGAACCCGGCGATGTTGACCAAGCGGCTCTTCACGCGCCGGTCCTGCGGCTAGCGGATGTTGTCGTACAGCTGGAAGAGCGGTAGGTACATCGAGACCACGATGAACCCGACAATCCCACCGACGACGAGGATCATGATCGGCTCGAGGATCGACGTCAGTGCCTTGATCACGGCGGCCACCTCGTCCTCGTAGAAGTCGGCGACCTTGCTGAGCATGCCGTCGAGGTTCCCGGTCTCCTCGCCGATGCCGACCATGTGGGCGACCATCGACGGGAACAGCGGGCTCGCGCGCAGCGGCTCGGAGATCGTCCCGCCGCGCTGCACCGAGAGCTTGACGTCCTCCATCGACTTCTCGATGTGGGAGTTGCCGGCGGTCTTCGCGGTGATGTCGATCGCCTGCAGCAGGGGCACGCCGCTGTGCACGAGGCCGGAGAAGGTGCGCGACCAGCGCGCCAGCGAGATCTTGAGGATCACGTCCCCGAGCTTCGCCGGGAGCTTCATCTTGATCGCGTCCCACTGCCAGAGGCCCCACTTCGTCTTCTTCCACTTCCTGAAGCCGACCACCAATCCGACGGTGCCGATGATGATGAGGTACCACTGCCCGCGCAGCGCCTTCGAAGCGCCGACACTGAGCTGCGTGATGAAGGGCAGCTTGCCGTTGAAGTCCGCGAACACCTCCTCGAACACCGGGACGAGGAACGTGACCAGCGCGAGCAGCGTGACCAGCGCGAAGATGCCGATCATCATCGGGTAGGCCATCGCCGCCTTGACCTGGCGGCGCAGGGAGTCGGCCTTCTCCATCTGGTCGGCGATGCGCTCGAGCGCTTCCTCGAGCATTCCCGCGGTCTCCCCCGTGCGGGTCATCGCGATGTAGAGGTCGTCGAAGGTGTCCGGGTGCTTCTCGAGCGAGTCCGACATCGAGATACCGGCCTCGATGTCCTGGCGGACCTCGGCCAGGATCTCCTTCAGCTTCTCGTTCTCGGTCTGCTCCTCGAGCACGTGGAACGCGCGCAGGATCGAGACGCCGGCGGCGACCATCGTCGCGAGCTGGCGCGTCATGACGGTCAGCTCGTGCGCCTTGATGGTGCGGAACCGGTCGAACAGATCCTTGTTCGTGAGGGTGGTCTTCTCCTCGTTGATGTCGAGGACGATCAGGCCGCGACCCCGCAGCTGATCGGTGACAGCCTGCTTGGAGTCCGCCTCGAGCTCGCCCTTCGCGGGAACGCCCGCGAGGTCGACCGCCTTGAATGTGAAAGTCGATGCCATCTGCGCCTAGGCCGCCTGTACGCCCAAGCCCATCAGGCGCTTGAGCTCATCCGGTGTGCTGGACCGCGAGTAGGCAAGGTCCCGCGTGATCTTCCCGGACCGCACGAGCGTCGCCAGCGAGGCGTCCATCGGGATCATGCCCTGCGAGCTACCGGTCTGCAGCACCGAGTGGATCTGGTGTGTCTTGCCTTCGCGGATCAGGTTCCGCACGGCCGGGGTCATGACCAAGACTTCACACGCGGCGATCCGGCTGGCACCGTCGGCGGTCGGCAGCAACTGCTGCGTGATGATGCCCTGCAGCGCGACCGACAGCTGCACGCGCACCTGCTGCTGCTGGTACGGCGGGAAGACGTCGATGATGCGGTCGATCGTCTGCGCTGTGTCCTGGGTGTGCAGGGTCGCGAACACGAGGTGGCCGGTCTCGGCGGCGGTCAGCGCCGTCGAGATCGTGTCGAGGTCGCGCATTTCACCCACCAGAATGACGTCGGGATCTTGGCGAAGAGCTGCTTTGAGGCCGAGCGAGAAGCTCTGGGCGTCGTTGCCGATCTCGCGCTGGTTCACCACGCAGTTCTGGTGGCGGTGCAGGAACTCGATCGGGTCCTCGATCGTCAGGATGTGCTCCCGGCGCTGCTTGTTGATCTCGTCGATCATCGACGCCAGCGATGTGGTCTTCCCGGACCCGGTGGGACCCGTGACGAGCACGAAGCCACGCGGCTTCTTGATGATGTCGTGAATCACCGGCGGCAGACCGAGCTGGTCGATGGACTTGATCTCAGAGGGGATCAGGCGGAAGGCGCCGCCGACCGATGCGCGTTGCATGTACGCGTTGACCCTGAAACGCCCATAGGCGGGCACCGAATACGAGAAGTCGACCTGCCAGTCCTCTTCGAGCTTCTTACGCTGGTCGTTCGACAGGATCCCGTACATGATGTCGCGGGTGTCCTTCGCGCCCAGCGGCGGGTAGTTCTCGAGCGCGCGCAGCTCACCGCGTACGCGAACCATCGGCGCCGTGCCGACGGTCAGGTGCAGGTCCGACGCGTTCAGCTCGACCACTTCCCTCAGGACTTCTGCGAAATCGAATTCCATGCCCACTCCTTAATCGGCAGCCATTGCTGAACCCGTTACCCTCGAAACTTCCTGGATGGTGGTGATCCCCATGCGGAACTTGTCGACCCCGTCCTGCTGCAGCGGGACCATGCCCTGCTCGATCGCGACGTCGCGGATCTGGTCCGCCGACGCGCGCTCGATCACGAGCTCGCGGATCTCCTTGGAGACGGTCATCGCCTCGTAGAGACCGACGCGGCCCTTGTAGCCGGAGAACCCGCAGCGCTTGCAGCCCTTGGCCGAATAGGAGTCGACGTCGTGGTCGATCCCGAACCCGCGCAGGACGTCGGCCCGGATTGTCACCGGCTCCTTGCAGTGCGGGCACAGCAGTCGCGCCAGGCGCTGAGACACGACGCAGTCGAGCGCTGACGCTGTCAGGAACGGCTCGATTCCCATCTCCGTGAGTCGCGACACGGCGGTCGGCGCGTCGTTCGTGTGAAGGGTGGAGAGGACGAGGTGACCGGTCAGCGCCGACTCGATCGCGATCTGCGCCGTCTCCTTGTCGCGAATCTCTCCGACCATGATCACGTCCGGGTCCGAGCGCACGATCGAGCGCAGGCCTGCGGAGAAGGTCAGACCCGCCTTCAGGTTCACCTGTACCTGCGTGAGGCCGGGGATCTGGTACTCGACCGGATCCTCGATCGTGATGATGTTGCGCTCGGGTGCGTTGATCTGGTTGAGCGCGGCGTACAGGCTGGTGGTCTTACCGGAGCCGGTCGGCCCCGTCACGAAAGTGGCCCCGTAGGCACGGGTGAAGGAGTTCCGGAACCGCCCAAGGGTCTCGTCCTGCATGCCGAGCCGCTCCAGGCCGATCAGCGCCTGCTCCTTGTCGAGGATTCGCAGCACCACCTTCTCGCCCTTCACCGAGGGCAGCGACGCCATGCGGATGTCGACCGGGTGACCTCCGACGTTCAGGCCGACGCGCCCGTCCTGCGGGAGTCGCTTCTCGGCAATGTCGAGGCTCGCCATGATCTTCAGGCGTGAGGTAACGCCGGCGACCATGCGGCGCGGCACGGTGGTGGCGTCGTGCAGGATGCCGTCGACGCGGTAGCGCACCCGCATGTCCTTGCCCTCGGGCTCGAAATGGATGTCCGACGCGCCCTCCTCGATGCCCTTCGCGATCACGCCGTTGACGAGCTTGATCACCGGGGCATCGCCGGCCGATTCGCGGATCTCGGTGATCTCGCCGGCGGCGAGGCCCTCCTCCTCGTCCTCCTCGATGGCCTCTGCGATCGAGGAGTCCAGCTTGGTCGCGTTGGAGACGGCAGCGTCGATGTCCTCGGCCGATGCGACCGCCGGCCGCACGTCGAGACCGGTCATGATCGAGATGTCGTCGACCGCGCGGACGTTGGTCGGATCGGACATCGCGACAAGCAATGTCTCGTCGCCGACAAAGGCGACCGGGATCGCACCGTAGCGCCTCGCTGCCTGGCTGGGGATCAGGTTCATCGCGCCGAGGTCGATCTCGAACGCGTTCAGGTCGAGGTGGTCGAGCCCGAACCGCTCGGAGGTCGCACGCGCGAGCTGGTCGCTGGTGATCGCCTGCGTCTGGAGCAGCACCTGCTCGGGGGTGAGACCGCCCGAGCGGGCTTCGGTGATCGCGTTGTCCACCTGCTCCTGCCCGGCGTAGCCGAGCTCGACGATGTGATCGGTGATGAAGCGGCCTGATCCGCCGCGGCGGCGCGGGGGTGTCAGTCCGGGACGGTCGACGTTGCCCGGCCGGCCCCCGGAGGGGCCCACGACAGTGGCGTCCGGCGGCGGACTGCTTTCGAAACCGTCCGGCACTCCCGGCTCTGAGACAGGACCCGTCTGGTTTTCGGGAAGGGCGGAGCCCGGCTCGCTTTCAAGCGAGCCGTTGACGACCGGTGGATTCCCTTGCCCCTCGGATTCAGGGCCGTCGGGAACCGGCCTCAATATGGGATGGGTGTCAGTCCTCTCCGTTTGTTGCGCCACTTCTCATAGCCCCGAGCGGCGCCCGCATCCCAGTCCAGAGACGAAAGCTCACCGCTCCTTGGTGAACCAGGACGTCAATTCCGTCAGCGCAACGCAGGCCGCGTGCATGAGCTGCACGCACCAGCGGGGTGCGGTCCTGACGGTAGACGAGATCCACCACGATTAACCGATCGTCCAATTCATCGGCCGATAGCGGTAGCTCCTTGATGGGGTGCAAACCCCCGCTTACGTGGGGGTCTGAGCCGGGACTAACCATCCCGACCGAGGTGGCGTTGACGAGGACATCCGTGCGCTGGAGCCTCGGCTCGGTCGTTGCTGCAAGATCCGTGTCGCGGGCTGCGCCCGCAAGGTCGGCGACGAGCGCCTCAGCACGCTCAGGGTGGCGGTTCCACACCTCCACGCCGGCGGCCCCCGCCTCGAGCAGTGCGTAGACGACGGCGCGGGCCGCGCCACCGGCGCCGAGCACCAGGGCGCGCATCCCTCCAGGCGCATCCGGGGCTGGCTCGCGCAAGGCCGTGAGAAAGCCCGCCACGTCGGTGTTGTCCGCATGCACAGCGCCGTCCGCGAACACGAGCGTGTTGGCGGCGCCCACGACCTCGGCGACCGGGCTGGCCGTGTCGGCCACCTCGAGCGCGCGCAGCTTGTGCGGGATCGTGACGTTGGCGCCCGCATAGCCACGCCCCGCCATCGCGCGAACGACCTCCTCGAAGCGCTCCGGCTCGACGTCGATCGCCTCGTAGCGCCAGTCGTCGAGGCCCAGCTCCCTGAACGCTGCGTTGTGCATCGCCGGCGAGCGGCTGTGCCCGACCGGGTGACCGAGAACCGCGACTAGCACTTGGTCGGCGATTTCCCTCCGGCCGCGTCGCGGGCCTCGTTGTAGCGCTGGCGGTCCCGCTCGAACTCCGCGGAGGTGGACGAAAACGCGTGCTCGCCGCAGGTGCCGGGTTTCACCACGTAGTAGAGGTAGCCGACGCGCGCCGGGTTGGCCGCGGCCTGCAGCGACGCGAGGCCCGGGTTGCCGATCGGGCCGGGTGGCAGGCCGGCGTTGGTGCGCGTGTTGTAGGGCGAGTCGATCGCCAGTTGGCTCTGTGTCAGCGGCTGCTGCCAGTTGCCGGTCGCATGGCGGATCGTGGCATCGATGCCCAGCGGAATCCCCTGCTTCAGGCGGTTGTAGATCACGGCGGCCACGAGCTTACGCTCGCGGGGCAGCTGCGCCTCGCGCTCCACCATCGAGGCGATCGTGACCACGTCGAAGGCGGTCAGGTTCTTCCGGCGCGCATAGGCGCGGTCGACCTGCGCGAGATTGTCGCGGAAAGCGGCGAGCTGGCGGCGCACCAGAGCACGAGCCGACGCGCCTCTGCGCAACTCGTACGTCGCCGGGAACAAGAAGCCCTCGAGGCTCTCGGGATCGTTCTGCAGCCCGTAGCCGCGGGCGTCGATCAGCGACGTCGTCGCGCTTGCCTCCAGATAGGACCCGCGCACCCCGGCCCGGGCGGCCAGGGGCGCGATCTCACGACGGCTGAGGCCCTCGGGGATCGTCAGTTGGATGATCTCGCGCGACGGACCCGCCACCAGGCGGTCGATCGCGGATCCGTAGGACATGTCCCTGCGCAACTCGTACGTGCCCGGCTTCAGGTCCCCGCGATCGCCGCCGATCGTTGCGCGCACCTCGAACAGCATGGCGTTGGAGATCACGTCGCGGTCGGCCAGGATGTCGGCGATCTCCCCCACGCCCGCCTCCTTGGGGATCGCGACCCGCACGGGATCGCCGCCGTCGCCCTTGAAAGGCTGAAACAGAGCCAGTCCGAAGACGACCGCAACAATCGCGATCGCACCGAACACGATGCGACGGGTCAAGCCTGAGCCTCCAGATAGCCCTGCAGGAGGTGTGCCGCCGCGCGCGAGTCCTCGGAGGACCGCCCCGGCGTCGCCTGGGCCAGCTTGGTGGTGAAGCGCTCGTCCCATGTGCGCACCGGGACGTCCAGCCGCTCCGTCAGCCGGGCCACGAAATCGCGCACCTCTTTGGCCTGCCGGCCCTCCTCCCCGGAAAGGCTGACGGGCAGCCCGACCAGCACCGTTGCAGCATCGTGCTCGGCGACCATGCGCGCGATCCGATCGAGGCCGCCGTCGGAGCTCGCCTGCAGGACCTCCGGGAGCGGCGTTGCAAGCGTCCCCGTCGGATCACTGATCGCGCATCCGCAGCGGGCGCTGCCGTAGTCGAGCGCCAGTACACGGGTCAAGGTTCTAGGCCGGCTCGCCGAGCTTTGCCTCGATCGCCCGGCGCGCGGTGTCCAGGGCCTCGCCCAGCTTCTCCGCATCGCGGCCTCCGGCCTGCGCCATGGTGTCGCGCCCTCCGCCACCGCCGCCCATGACCTTGGCGGCCTCCTTCACGACCGCGGCTGCGGACAGCCCGCGCTCCACGACCGCAGGAGTGAAGCTCGCCACCAGTACGGGGCGGCCGTTGGCGGCCGCGCCCAGGACGATCGCTGCGTCGTCGAGGCGCGACTTCAGCCGGTCGGCCAGCTCCAGCAGCTCGTCCGCGCCGGGCACGTCGCATACCGCGGTCACGACCCGCAGCCCGCCGATCTCCGCCGCCTCGCCGGCCAGCTCACCGGCCAGCTCCTGCACGCGGCCCGCACCACCTGAGCGCCGCTGCTCCTCGAGTGTGGTTGTGCGCTCGAGCTGCGCCTCGACCGCCCGGGGCGCGTCCTCCGGACGAGTACGAAGGCGCGCGGCGATCGCGCCGAGCGCATCGTCGTGCTCGCGCAGCAAGCGCACACCCTCGGGGCCCGTCACGGCTTCGATCCGGCGCACGTTCGCAGCACTCGATCCTTCGTGGAGGATCTTGAAGACGCCGATCTCGGACGTCTTCGAGACGTGCGTGCCGCCGCACAGCTCCCGCGACACCTCCTCGACCTCGATCACGCGCACCTCGTTGCCGTACTTCTCGCCGAACAGGGCCATTGCGCCCATCTCCTCCGCCCGCTGCCGGGTGGTGTGGATCGCACGCACGGGGTGGCTTTCGAGGATCCACTCGTTGACACGGTCCTCGATCGCGCGCACCTCGTCGGTGGTCAGCGGCTTGCCGTGCGTGAAGTCGAAGCGCAGCTTGTCGGGCCGCACCGCCGAACCCGCCTGGCGGACATGGGTGCCGAGCCGCTGCCGCAGCGCCGCGTGCAGGAGGTGGGTCGCGGTGTGGTTGCACTCGGTCGCGTGGCGGGCCTTGCGATCGACGGCGAGGCGGACCCGCTCGCCCTCGCGCAGTTCCCCACGCTCGACCGCGAGCGCCACAGCCTGGTCGTCGCCGAGCCGGTAGACGCTCTGGACGAGCGCGACGCCGGAGTCGCTCTCGGCGACGCCTGAGTCGGAGACCTGGCCGCCCCCCTCCGCGTAGAAGGGGGACTCCGCAAACTTCGTCAACAGCACGCCGTTGACGCGCTGCAGGGCGCCGACGCTGGTCTCCACCTCGGTGGTCTCGTAGCCCACGAACCGCGTCGGGAACCCGGCGGCGCGCACGAAGTCGTGCACCTGCTCGTGCTCGTGCCCGGCGCCGGTGGCACGCGCCGCGCCCGTGCGCGCACGCTCGCGCTGCTCCTCCATCAGCTCGTGGAAGCCCGCGTCGTCCACGGCCAGCCCTTCGCCCTGCAGCAGCTCGCGGGTCAGGTCGTACGGGAAGCCGTAGGTGTCGTGCAGGCGGAACGCGTCCTCGGCGTCGATCCACGAGGTCCCCTGTTCCTTTGCTTTGGCCACGATGTCCGCGAGCAGCCGCGTGCCCTGTTCGAGCGTGCGGCCGAAGCTCTCCTCCTCGGACGAGAGCCACTGGTGGATAGCGTTGCGCTCTGCCTCGAGCTCCGGATAGACCGGGCTCATGAGCTCGATCACGAGGTCGGCGAACTTGCCGAGGAACGGCGTCTCCAGCCCGATCGCCTTCCCCTGCTGGATCGCGCGGCGCATGATGCGGCGCAGGATGTAGCCGCGGTCCTCGTTCGACGGCGCGACGCCGTCCGCGATCACGAAGGTCATCGCGCGGCTGTGGTCGGACAGCACACGCAGCGCCTTCGTCGCGACGGGGTCCGAGCCGTAGCGGCGGCCCGAGAGTCGCTCGCCCAGCTCGACGAGCGGGCGGAACTGGTCCGTCTCGTAGACCGACGGGACGTCCTGGAGGATCGATGCCATCCGCTCGACCCCGAGGCCGGTGTCGATGTTGCGCTTCGGCAGGGGCTCCACGGAGCCGTCTTCATGAAGCGAGTACTGCATGAACACGAGGTTCCAGTACTCGAGGTACCGCTCGCCGTCGCCACCGGGCAGCTCATCGTCGGAGCCGAAGGCCGGCCCCCGGTCCATGTAGAGCTCCGAGCACGGGCCACAAGGCCCGGTCGGCCCAGCCTGCCAGAAGTTCTCCGAGCGCGGCAAACGCACGATGCGCTCCTCCGGGACGCCGATCGCCCGCCAGAGGTCGATCGCCTCCTCGTCCGGCCCCAGGCCGAGCTCGGCATCGCCCTCGAACACGGTGATCCAGATCAGCTGCGGGTCGAGGCCGAACACCTGCGTCGACAGCTCCCACGCAAACTCGATCGCGCCCTCCTTGAAGTAGTCGCCGAACGCGAAGTTGCCGAGCATCTCGAAGAACGTCAGGTGACGTGCGGTGTTGCCGACCTCGTCGATGTCGGTCGTGCGAAAGCACTTCTGGCAGGAGGTGAGACGTGGGTGCGGCGGCTGCTCCTGGCCCATGAAGTACGGCTTCAGGGGCTGCATGCCCGCGGTCGTGAGCAGGACCGACGGGTCATAGGAGGCCGGGATCAGCGAGCCGGAGGGAACGCGCAGGTGATCGCGCTCCTCGAAGAAGGACAGGAACGCGTCGCGGATCTCTGCGGACGAGCGGGGCGGCATCCGCCCAAGTTTATGCGGCGATGGTGGCGTGACCGACGACGCGGTCGCCGTCCATCAGACATGCGGTCTGGCCGGGAGCGACGCCTGCGGCGGGCTCCTCGAGCACGATCTCGCCCTCGACCACGCGGCAGCGCACCGGCTGGGAGCGGTAGCGCAGCTTCACGCGGTCCACGCTGGTGTCCGCGCGGTGCAGGACGGTGCCGGCCAGCGGCACGGTGTGCGTCGACAGCTGCGCGCGGGGCCCGACGACGACCCGGTTGGTGCGAGCGTCCGTCGACACCACATATAGAGGCTCTCCTGCGGCGACGCCCAGGCCCTTGCGCTGTCCGACCGTGAAGCGGCTATGGCCACGATGGGTTCCCAGCACGCGGCCGCCGGTGTCGACCACGTCGCCGGGGGTGTCTCGCACGCCGGCATGGCGGGCGAGGAAGCGCTCACGGTTCGTCCCGGCCAGAAAACAGAGGTCCTGGCTCTCCCGCTTGTCCGCGACAGACAGGCCGGCGTCGTGTGCGATCGCACGCACCTGGGGCTTGGTGAGGTCGCCCAGGGGGAAGCGCAGGCGGCTCAACAGCTCGGGTCGCAGGCCGGCGAGCATGTAGGTCTGGTCCTTGTCCGTGTCGGCAGCGCGGGTCAAGAGAGGACCCTCGTCGTCTTCGGCGATGCGCGCGTAGTGGCCGGTGGCGAGCGAGCTCGCTCCCAGCCGCTCTGCGAGGCCCAGCATCGCGTCGAAGCGCACGAGGCCGTTGCAGCGCACGCAGGGGTTCGGCGTGCGGCCGGCAGCGTGCTCGGAGACGTAGTCGCCCACGACCGCCTCCCGGAAGCGGTCCTCGACGTCGAGCGTGACATGCGGGAAGCCGAGTCCGTGCGCGAGCGCCCTTGCCCCCAGCACCGCCTGGGGAGAGCAGCAGCTGCGCTCGCCGTCCCCCTCCTGGTCGGCCCAGAGCTTCAGGGTCACGGCGACCACCTCGTGACCCGCTTGGGCGCAGAGGTGCGCGGCCACCGCGCTGTCGACGCCGCCGCTGAGGCCGACGAGCACGCGGTTCGGGTGGGGTACGGCCAGGGGGATGCCGGCCGTGCAGGCGTGCGCAAGCGCCCGGTGGAGCGCGTCGGCCGCGAGGTCGGCGGCGTGGAGCTTGCCGGGCGACAGGCCGCCGAGCTCCTCCGCGATGGCCGTCGCGGAAACCCCCGCTGCCTCGAGCACGCTTTTCCCCTGGGTGAGTACGGAACAGGCGCTGCCCGCAGCCAGTGTCGCGCCGCAGCCTTCAGCGTCGAACGTGACGGCGGTGAGCCGGCCGTCCTCGACGCACACCGCCACTCGCACGACGTCGCCGCACGCAGCGCCGCCGGCGCTGCCGACGAACGCGCCGGGCGGAACGTCACCGCGCCCGTGCGGCTCGCTCAGATGCTGCTCGAAGGGATGCACCCTGGAGAGTCTAGATGGGCACCGAACGCGAACTTCCGCGTTTGCGTACCACCTGTCGGTACGGGATCGCCGAAGTTCGGGGGCTACTTACGCCGGGAGGCGTTCGAGACGAACTGGTTGATCGTCTGGTAGTCGTTGTAGCCGGGCAGGACCTCGGCCTGGCCACGGCGGTTGACCACCACCAACGACGGCGTCGTGGTCACGCTCGCGGCACTCGTGATGCGCGTGTAGCGCGAGAGGCCCTTGACCGTGTCCGTGAACTTCGCGACGTCACCGCCGCGGCTCGACAGCCGGTCGACGGACTTCTTCACGCTGCGGTCTTCGACCCCGTTCTTGTTCCAGAACAGGATCACGACGGTCTTCTTCGCGTCGAGCGCCTTCTCTACGCCCGCAGGCAGGCCCTGGCTCCCGGACGTGCTCTGGTTGGGAGTCGCGCTCTTCGGCGCGGGCGCCTCGGGCGACGGCGATGAAGGATTGGCCGACTGCGACGGCGCGGGCGTTGCCGGCACGCTCTCCTCCCCGCCGCGGCGGGAGACGAAGAACAGTCCGAGCACGGCGACTGCGCCGATGATCGCCAGCAGTGCGGGCCGTGGCAGCTCGGTGGTCACGGCTTAAATTCGCCCCAACTTGCCGTTGCCGCCCTTGAGTTGAACCTGCCGTGGCAGGTGGGCGTCCACAGGATCCGCGAGCCACAGGCAAGCGAACCCGATTCAGACTCCCAACTCGATTGTGTTGGCTCAAACGTTGAGCGACTGGCGAACAAGTTCGGGCTCCTCCGAAGTTAGCAAAACTTCGTGAAGGATCGGCAGGGCGGCGGGAAACCTTAGGCGCCGGCCGAGGAGGCGGGAGGATCCGCCCGGATCCCCAGCTCCCGCAGCTGCTCCGGCTCCAGCGGAGCCGGAGCTCCGGTGAGCGGATCCGTGCCGGATGCCGTCTTTGGGAAGGCGATCACGTCGCGGATCGACTCACGTCCCGCAAGCACGGCCGCGATCCGGTCGATCCCGAAGGCGATGCCGCCATGCGGCGGTGCGCCGTGCTTGAGCGCCTCGATCAGGAAACCGAACCGCTCGTCGGCGTCCGCCCGGCTGATCCCCAGGGTCTCGAGCACGCGGTACTGCACCTCGGACCGGTTGATCCTGATGCTGCCGCCGCCCAGCTCGATGCCATTGAGAGCCAGGTCGTATGCACGTGCCCGGGCCGCGGCCGGCTGCGATTCGAGCAGCTCGAGCGATTCCTCCGCCGGGGATGTGAACGGGTGATGGAGCGGCGTCCAGCGCCCTTCCTCGTCGTTCCACTCGACAAGCGGGAAATGGGTCACCCACAGCGGCCGCCACTCATCCGCGGGCACGAGCCCGAAACGGTCGGCGAGCTCCAGTCGCAGGGCGCCGAGCGTCTGGGCCGCGACGCCGGGGTCGTCCGCCACGAGCAGCAGGAGGTCTCCGGTCGAGGCCTCGAGCGCCGCGGCAATCGCGGTCCGCTCGTCGTCCGACAGGAACTTCGCGACCGGGGAACGCCAGCCCCCACCCTCCTCGACGTACGCCCACACGAGACCGCCCGCGCCCTGTCCCTGGGCGAACTCGATCAGCTTGTCGAGCTCCGCGCGCGACAGCTCGCGCGGGCCGGCATTGATCCCACGCACGGCTCCACCACCGTCGAGCACGCTGCGGAAGACCTTGAACTCCGTCGCGCCGAGCGCGCCGCCGAGGTCGCGGATCTCGAGTCCGAACCGCATATCGGGCTTGTCGCTCCCGAACCGGGCGATCGCCTCGTCGTAGGACATGCGGGGGAATGGCATTTCGAGCTGTACCCCTGCGGCCGCGAACGCCGCCGTGATCACGCCCTCTGAGACGCTCATCACGTCCTCCTCCTCGACGAACGCCATCTCCATGTCGAGCTGCGTGAACTCGAGCTGGCGGTCGGCGCGCAGCGCCTCGTCCCGGAAGCAGCGCGCGATCTGGTAGTAGCGCTCGAAGCCGGAGATCATCAGGAGTTGCTTGAAGAGCTGCGGCGACTGCGGCAGGGCATAGAAGGTGCCGCGCTGAAAGCGGCTGGGAACGACGAAGTCACGCGCACCCTCAGGGGTAGAGCGGGTCAGGATCGGCGTCTCGATGTCAAGAAATCCCGCTGCATTGAGGAAGCCGCGGATCGCCCGCGTGACGTCGTGACGCAGCTCGAGCGCGTGCTGCATCGAAGCACGGCGCAGATCGAGGTAGCGGTAGCGCAAGCGCAGCGCCTCGTCCACGGGCGTGTCCTCGTCGATCGGGAAGGGCGGCGTCTCGGCGCTCCCGAGCACGTCGTAGCCGGCGGCGCGGATCTCGACCTCTCCGGTCGCCATGTCTCGGTTGACCGTGTCCTCCGAGCGACGAACGACCTCGCCATGGACCGAGATCACCCACTCCGAGCGGAGCTCGTGCGAGCGTGCGTGCGCATCGGGCGCGGTCTCGGGGTTGAAGACGACCTGCACGAGGCCCGTGCGGTCCCGTAGGTCCACGAACACGAGGCCGCCGTGATCCCGGCGCCGGTGGACCCAGCCCGCGACCCGTACCTCCTCACCCACCTGCGGCGGCGCGACCCGGCCGCACCAGGTGTCCCGATACCGGTTCGGGCCCAGCTCAGCGGGCACGGGAGAGCAGCTCCTGTCGCAGGCTGGCGAGCGGGATCTCGTCCTGCTCACGGCGCCTCATGTCGCGCACCGCGGCCGCCGAGCGCTCCCACTCCTGCGGTCCGACGATCACGACCGAAGCGGCGCCCAGGCGCTCGGCCAGGCGCATCTGGTTCTTGAGCGAGCGCGAGCCGAGCCCCATCGTGGCCCCGAAGCCTTCCTCGCGCAGCTCCGACATCGCCCGGAACACCCGCGGGCGGGCCTGCGGCTCGGTCACGATGAACAGGAACTGCGGCCCGTCGTCGCGCGCAGCCGCCTCCTCGGCGCCCTCGCCGCGGGCGTCGGCGAGCACCTGCTCGATCCGCTCCAGCCCGGTCGCCCAGCCGGCCCCCGGAGTCGCGGGGCCGCCCAGCTGCTCGATCAGGCCGTCGTAGCGACCGCCGCCGCCGATGCCGCTCTGGGCCCCGAGCGAGTCGGACCTGAACTCGAACACCGTGCGCGTGTAGTAGTCGAGGCCGCGCACCAGCCGCGGGTCCAGCTCGTAGTCGATCCCCGCGCCGTCGAGCATCCTTCGCACCTCGTCGAAGTGCTCCGCGTCCGCGTCAGAGAGCCGCTCGATCATCTTGGGCGCCGAGTTGGTGACGGCCACGATCTCCGGCGCGTCCCAATCGAAGGCACGCATCGGGTTGATCTCGATCCGGGAGCGCTGATCCGGGTCGAAGACGTCGTGGCCGAGCAGGAACTCGCGTAGCTCCTGCGCGTACCCGGCGCGGGCGTCAGGGTCGCCGATGCTGGTCAGGTGCAGCCGCACGCCGGGCAGGCCCAGGCGCGAGTAGAGATGCGCGAGCAGGTCGATCAACTCGGCGTCGACAGCCGGGTCGTCCGAGCCGATGGTCTCCGCCCCGATCTGGCTGTGCTGGCGGAAGCGCCCGGACTGCGGCGCCTCGTAGCGGAACATCGGGCCGGTGTACCAGAGCTTCACGGGCTGGGGGAGCTTGTGCATCCCGTGCTCGAGATAGGCGCGGCACACGGGAGCCGTGCCCTCGGGCCGCAGCGTGAGCGAGCGCCCGCCGCGGTCCTCGAACGTATACATCTCCTTCCGCACGATGTCGGTGGCCTCACCGACGGTGCGCACGAACAGGTCCGAGTCCTCGAAGACCGGCGTGTCGATCTGGCCGAATCCGGCACCCTGAAGCAGACCCCGCGCCTCGGCCACGATCTCCCGCCGCAAAGCCGCGCGGCCGGGCAGCAGGTCGTAGGTTCCCCGCGGGGCTTGGTACTTCGCCGCCATCAGTCCTCTTCTTCCCTGTCCTGGCGCCGGAACCTTTGCCGCAGCGCGCCAACGGGAAGAGACTGCCTCATCCGCCGGCCGCGAGCTCCGCCAGGAACGGGTTCGTGCGGCGCTCGCTGCCGAGCGTCGTGACCTCCATGTGTCCCGGATAGACCGCCGTCTCGTCGGGCAGCGACTCGAGGAGGCCGCCGATCGAGGCAAGCAGCGTGTTCCAGTCGCCGCCCGGCAGGTCGGTGCGCCCGACCGACCCGCGGAACAGGACGTCGCCCGAGAAAGCGGCAGATTCGGACGGGATCGAGAACGTCATGTGACCCGGGCTGTGGCCCGGCGTGAAGAGCACGTCGATCTCGAGGCCGGCAAGCTGGAGCTGCTCCCCGCCACGCAGCGTGTGCTCGGCCTCGTAGCTCTCGTACGGCCCGATCCCCGGAAAGGGCACGTAACGCATGATGTCGGCAAGCACCGGACGCTCGATCTCGGGGACGTAGACGGGGGCACCCGTGGCCCTGGCCACGGGCGCGACCGCTCCGACGTGATCGAAGTGCGTGTGTGTCAACAGGATCGCGTCGACGGTCAGGCGGAGGTCGGCGACCGCTCCGAGAATCCGCTCGGCCTCGTCGCCCGGATCGACGATCACGGCATGATCCGCGCCGTCGCGACGCACGATGAAGCAGTTCTCGGCGACGGGACCGACGGTGAACATCCGAACGTCCATCAGGCGGATTCCGCTTCCTGTTTCTTGCGCATGCGGCGCCGGTACGCGAACGTGTCGATCGCGTGAAACGACGGCGTGTAGATCACGGCGGCCAGCAGGGCGAGGCCGACCGCCCCGCCGACGGGAGCGTCCAGGAGCAGGACGAGCAGCGCGAAGAGGCTGACTGCGGCGATCGCCCCGCGGGTGATCGCGCCGCGCCAGGTCGGCGGCAGGTTCTGCTTTTCCTTGCGCCGCTGCTCCGCGGTCTGGCGCACCTGGGCGCGATTGCGCGACCGTCCCCGGCTGCTGGAGCGCACGCTTCCGCCCTGGGTGCCGCGGTGCTTCTTTCTCCTTCGCTGCGCGCGCGCCATGCAGCGAGTTATACGTGCCGGGCGGGCATGCGGTTCTCCAGGACGTGGCGGCGCTCGTCGAAGCCGCGCAGCTCGACGTCGGGCGGAAAGCCGTCGAGTGCCGCGGCAGGCGCCAGCCCGACCAGCTCCGCGGCGGCCACGGAGGCCCCCAGCGATCCCGCTTGTGCCCTGATCGCCTCGACGACGTCGGCGAGGGGGACCGCGAACGGATCCTGCACGTTGGTGGAGACCTGCGCAACGCCGCGTGTCGCCAGCTTCACGCCGATGGCCCGGACCCCCGGGAGCCCGCCGTTCGCCTCGCGCACCTGGGCGGCGACCTGCTTCGCGACGTCGACGTCCGCGGTGTCGAGCTCGACGTTGAAGGCGACCAGCGGTGGCCGCGCGCTGACCAGCGTCGCGCCCGCGGTGGGATGCATCCGGGGCGGCCCGAAGTCCGGGGCCAGGTCGCCCGACGCCATGCGCTCGGACAGCGCGGCCACGCCGCCGTCGCGAAAGAACGCCCGCTCGCGCCGGTGATCCGAGCTCGCCAGCTCCCCGTAGACGAAGACCGGCAGCTCCAGCTCGCCCGCCAACCGGTTGGCCACGGCAAGCGCCTCGTCGTGGGCCAGCTCGCGATCCTCCTGACGCAGATACGCGATCGGCACGACATCGAGCGCCCCGATGCACGGGTGGGCTCCCTCGTGCAGACGCATGTCCACGTGCCCGATCACCGTGCGCGCCGCCGCGAGGAGCGAATCCGCGAGCTCCTGCGGCCCGCCCACGACCGTGAAGACGCTGCGGTTGTGGTCGGCGTCGGAATGGACGTCGAGCAGGCTGCCTCCGTGAGCGCCGAGCGCACGGCCGAACGCCGCGATGCACGACTCGTCGCGACCCTCGCTGAGGTTGGGCACCGCCTCGAGCACTATGTCGTTGGAGCTCACGAGTGACGGCATTCTAGGAGTATCTAGGAGTCGAGACCGGCAGCCTCCAATGCGTCGGCGCGGCTCGTGAACACGCGGCCCCAGGTGATCAGGTCGTGCTCGATCCGCCACAGCCACGCGGCCGGCGAGTCCGAGATGTAGCCCCCCTCTCCGCGGGCGTACACGCGGCCGAAGACCAGCACGCTGTCACCGAGGTCGCGGTACTCATGGGGGATGATCTCGAGGTGCCGCCACACGCGGGCGGCATCCTCGAAGTAGCGGCGCAGCCCATCGTGCCCGCGATACGGCTCCGATCGCTTGACCAGGGATGCGGTCACCTGGGGGAAGAACTCCATCTCGTTGCCGGTCAGCGCCACCATCCCGTCGATGTCGCGCGCCTCGAACGCCTCGTACAGGCGGCGCACCAATTCGACGTTCGCAGGCTGCTCCGAATCCACGGTTTGCACGTTCACAGATAGTGTTTTCGGGAGCGCCGACGCACGTCGTGAGGATTCAGCGCATGGAGTCGGCGAGTGATCCTGAGCGCCGCCAACCCCTTGCTAGGCTTGGCCCCTTCCCGGCCGGAGTAGCTCAGTCGGTTAGAGCAGCGGAATCATAATCCGCGTGTCGGGGGTTCGAGTCCCTCCTCCGGCATCGCGACAAGTCCCGCTGCGGCGGGGTTTCTCATCGGTTGTCGCCGAGTGATCAGCTCAGAGAGATCGCGACCTCGTCCTCCAACGGGGGCGTGACCTCGTCCTGGAGCCAGCCCGTCGCCTGGAAGCAGCGAATTCGAAGTTGCCGGCCCGCTACGTCGAACCGTAGAAAGCTTTTAGCCATCGCAGGGTCGTTCTTGTCGATGATCTCCGACAGAAACCGCTGGAACAGCTTGCCAGGCGCTGGGAGATTGCGATAGAGGATCGTGCGGAGCGCGCGCAGCCGAAGCGGCATGCCGTCACGGCTGTAGCGCTCGCGCAGCACCTTGCCGGCAGGATCGAGCGGCTCAAGGCCGAGCTCCTCGCCCATCAACGCACCAGCCTCCGCGTAGCTCAGGCTGAGCCGCTTCCAGGTCCGAGGGCCAAGCAGCTTCGCGTACCAATACAACGACCAGGCCCGGGCAGGGAAGAAATGGGTCTCCCGCTCGGTCAGCGTGACTCCGGCGCCAAGCTTCTGCGCCAGCACGGTCGCCAGGCCGTCCTTCCCGTCGATGCGCGGGATTTTGTGAGTCGCATGCATGAAAGCTCCACCCCCACCGGCGACGATGTATTGCACGCGGCGCCCGTCCGCGAGCGTGACGGGGTAGCGCTGGTAGTTGTGGATGTCACCCCCGATGGCGGCCACGTAGCCATGCTCGCGAGCGCGGACGATGTCATCGACTGTCTGCGATGAGCCGGCGATATCGCCTTGGTGGTACTTGCCGTCAACCAACAGCGGCTTGCCGGTGAGGAGGATCTTCTTCGCTTCGGGACGCTCGGCGGACACGCGCAGCAACCATTCGCCCTGGGCAGCATCCAGCCCGCCGGTGATCCCGGTGTCGATGGCCACCAATCGCAGCGGTCCCGCGTCGAGCGACCAATATGGTCCGCGCTGGACCGGGAACCGGGAGTCCCGCGAGCGCAGGGCATCCCCGGTCATGACTGTGTTCACGTCGATGGCCCGTTCCTTGCGCCAGAGGACGTGCGCGAGCGTGCCCCGCATCCCGCGCTCCCTTCCAACACCGACCGGCGGAGCGGATCGCGCGTCACAGAAGTGAGTCATGAACCCCACGAGCCTGTCGTACCAGTCATGGTTGCCCGGGATCGCATAGATGGGACCGGGAAGGTTCTCGTAGGGCTTGTAAAACTTCGCGGGGTAGTCGGCCGCCTCTCCCGCGGGGTAAATGACATCGCTGCAAAGAATGCTGAAGTCGGCGTTCTCGCTCATGGCGAGAAGTCCCGGCACGACGGCCATTTGAGAGCCGTCGCCCTCACCGGTGTCGCCGAGCAGCATGAACGAGGGTTCCGCCCGGCGTTCGTGACCGGGTATTCGCAGCGCGCTGGGACGATCAGGCCCCGCAGGTACTGCCTGCAGGGTTAGCCAGGCCTCCCTGATCGCATCTACTGGGTCGTGGATTCTCGCGACGATGTCGTTGCGCGACCGCCAGAGCACGGCTGGCCGGAGCCAGGAGTTCGGCGATCCGGTAGGGAGCTCGGCGTAGGTGCCGATGTCGCCCTCGTCGGCGATCGGTGGGCGCGCAGCGCCACTCACGGTCATCGTTGCGGCATGCTCCCCGACCCCTGGTTTGGTGTCAATCCAGATCCGGGCTTGACTCCTTCAGGTCGCGGAGAAGTGCGCCGCGGCCGCGAAGGAGATAGAAGCCCACCCACTGATAGGTCGCCGTGTCGACGCGAGCCTTCAATGCCGCCCACGGTTCACTTGTCGGCGCCTTGCGCTTGGACGGGCCTACATGCTCGTCGAGGTACCTGTGGATGAGGTCGACGATTCGGACGCGCCCTGCATCGGTCGTGCAGCAACCAAGGACTGCCCAGTTGTACATGGCGCTTTGGTACTGGTTCCAATGCTCCAGCACCGGTTTTTCAGCGAAGTACGTCTGGAACACCGGGGCCACCTCGCTCGAGCGACGCACCCATTCGTCGGCGGCGCGATCGCGCCGCACGATCTGCTCGGGATCGTCGATCGCGCGGGACGCGTCCTGGGCGTCCTGAAAGAGCTTTACCGCATCGCGGCTGATAGCCGTGACCAGGGTTGCCTCGATCTCCAGTTCGCGTTGCCGATCCGCATAGTGATCGGAGATCAAGGCGCCGATAACCCCGCCTGCGATTGCGATGACGAGCCACTTGGCCGCTGGCTTGGCGTATTGCCGGATCCTGCTCGCTGCGCGGTCTCTGGGTGATGTCCGGTCAGAGCCGAGCGCGCGGAGCTCATCGGCCTCGACCGCGCTCATGACCACCTCACGACGGTGGCCATCGTCGAACAGATATGTCACGGTGGCGGGCGCACCGGGATCAAGCAGGCTTCCGGAGCGCTGTGATCGATCGGGTTCAGGCATCGTGGCTTCTCGTCCCTGTCGGCCTTCGGGCCGAAGACTATTGCGCAGAGCCGTTCTGGTCGGTGACCGGTCAATATGCTTCTGCACCCATGACTGACCGACCCGAAAAGATGAACGTCGAGGCAGTGATCGAGCTGCTGAACAAGGCACTCCGGCTGCCAGTACCGGTCGGCGCTTCAGTACGCATTGGCCGGCGGTGGGATGACCGGACTGCAGGGCCAGGCCCTCAGCGGCGACTTCGCCGCCTGGTCACGTCACGAGCTCGACGACTGCGGCCTGCTCGTGGAGAAGATCGTCGCGCTGGGCGGGACGCCGACGAGCGACGTCGCGGCGTTCAGCTGGAGCCAGGAGCCCGGCGAAACGGTTCAGTCACTCGCCAAGAACGAGGCGGAAGCGATTGCCGCGCTGCACGAAGTGATTCCCGAGACCGGGCAGGAACCCCGCTCGGAGGCGCTCGAGCACCTGGTCGAGCACCTGATCATGCGCAAGCAGAACCAGCTCGACCTGCTGACGCGGGTCACGCGCGGGCTCTGAGCGCTCCGCTTATCGCCTGATCGTCAGCGGCACGCCGCCGCGGATCCGCTTCGCGAGCCACGTGATGGCGCGCGTGCTGAGCCGGATGCACCCGTGCGAGACCGCGCTTCCGAGGGCCCCCGGCAGGTTGTCGGTCCCGTGAAGTGCGATCTGGCCCGGGCCGCCTGCGAATTCCTGCAGGACGGGCGACCGGGCGCTCGTGGCCAGCGCGAACGGGCCGCCGGCCTCATGGGAGGAGAGCGTGAGCGCCTCCTCGATGAAGAACCTGCCGCGCGGAGTCGGCGTCGAGGGCTTGCCGATGACAACGCCGAACCGGCGTACGGCGCGGCCGAAGCGGTGGACGGTGACGCGGCGGGCATTGAGCTTGAGCACAATGTGCCACGCCGTGATGGCGGGTCGTGTCTTGTGACTGGGGATCCAGCCCTTGTGCCCGTTCGGGCGCCCGGGGAGCCGCACCTTGAGCCAGGGCTGTCCGCCCGGGGCGCGGGCGCTGCCGATCACCGGCAGGATAGTTCGCACGCGGGTGAGCGGCCGTCGCGCGGCGACGGACTCGAGCCGGCGTGCGTGCGGACTCGGCTTGGTACGAGCGACGTGGTCGTCCAGCAGCACCACGAGCCGCTGGCTTGCGACCACACTCCCAGCCCCGGCTTGCGCCGGAGCCACGAGCACGCAGGCGGTCGCGACCGTGCAGAGCGCGACCGCCCACGCGACGTAGTGGGCGGGGTGACTCACCCGGTGAAGCGCGATGGGCCTCTGCGGGGGTTGGCCGACGCTGACGCGCACGGCCTGTAGCGGAGCATCAGCGTTCTGGCGGCGGTGTCGTCCGTGAACCTCACGCGCGCCCTGACCTTGTGACTGCCCGGGGCGGCCCGCACGTAGATCTGGAACGGCGACTTGGTCCGCTTGCCGAGGCGCCTGCCGTCGATGCTGAAGACGACATTGCTGATCGCACGGCCGCGGACCCTGGCGCGGAAGCCGTCGGTGCAGACCGAGCGGCCACCACCGTCGCGCGGCGTGCGCACGAAACGTGCTGTTCCGTTTCTCACGGTTCCGCCTGGGCCTGACCCATCCTCATCGCCATCCCCTGGCGTGGAGCCCCCAGGTGTGGTGGAAGCGCCGCACGCGGATGCGCTGAGGACGTTGTTGATCAACGTGACCGCGCCGTTGCGGGCGAGCATCCGCCCGATCACCGTGGCGCCGCTGTTCAGCGAGATGTCCGAGAGCGCCATCACGTTGCCCTGGAACGCCGTCGTCGAACCGATCGTCGCCGAGCTGCCGACCTGCCAGAAGACGTTGCATGGCGAGGCACCGTTGATCAGCAGGACCGAGCTTGCGGATGCGGTCGTCAACGTCGAGCTGATCATGAAGACGAACTGGGCGTTGGCGTCACCCTGGGCGTCGAGGGTCAGCGGGCCCGTGAGCTGAGCGGACGAGGTGTACTGGTAGGCGCCCGGGGTCAGCGTCCTGTTGCCGAGGTCCAAGCCCGACATGTTGCTCGTGACCGGCTGCCCGGCCGCGACGAGGTAAGCAGCGGTAAGGTCGGCCTGTGCCTGGCTGGCGACGCTGTTGTTGTTGTGGGTCGCGCCGTTGACCACTGCGGGGAGCCCGAAGCCTGTGAGGGACGTTCCCGGTGAGACACCGAGGGCGCCGTTGAGCACCGAGGGACCGGTGTTCGTGACGCTCGACCCGCCCAGGACCACGAAGGGCGCGGCGGTGGCGAGATTGACCGGAGTTTGTGCGGCGGCCGGAACCGCGGCGACGGCGAGGCCGGCGAGGACAGCGGCGAGGGCAACGGCGGCGCGTCCTGTGCGCTTGAGACAGGTGGGGCTGGACATAAATGTCCTCCCTTGTGTGAGCCCCTTACGACGTTCCTGTTCGGTGTAGCCCGGCGAACTCCGGTGGAGTCCCGTGGCTTTGCGGACCCGCCTTGCGACGAGGGTGCCTGAGTCGAGGAGGTCTCCTCTGGTTTAGATGTGCATCGTCACAACGGCGCCGGGCCTTGATGGAAATCCCATAACCACGGACAAATCCGCCTTTCGGAGGATGCTGTCTCAGCCAAAGAGCGAGTCCACCGAGACGGTGATGCGCCGCGCGCTTCCCTGCCCCAGCATCTCGCCCGGGTCCGGTTCCTGGGGACGGACCACCTCGCACAGACCCTGTACGTCCTCGGTCAGGAAGCGCGACGGCTTGCCGTACCCGTGCGCGTCGTCGCGGCCGTTCGGCCGGTGGTAATAGCGCACCGGGACGTGCAGGTGCAGCTGCCGCCGCGCCCGGGTCATCGCCACATACAGAAGTCTGCGCTCCTCGTCGATGCTCTCCTCCGAGCCGGCCGCCATGTCGGCGGGAAAGTTGCCGTCGTAGAGGGCCAGCACGTGCACCGCCTGCCACTCGAGGCCCTTGGCCGAGTGGACCGTGGATAGCACCAGGTAGTCCTCGTCGAGGTGCGGCGGACCGGCCAGGTCGCCGCTCGACTGCGGCGGGTCGAGCACCAGTTCGCCGACGAAGTGGCGCAGCTCGCCGTTCGACTCTCGCGCCGCGGCGACGAGCTGCTCGAGGTCGTGCAGGCGCAGCGCGCCGTCCGGATAGCGATCTTCGATCAGCGGCGCCAGCGCATCGCGCAGCCGCTCGGCGCGCACGCCGGCGCTCGCCTCCTGACGTGTCTCGGCCAGCGCGGCCACCACAACATCCGCGTGCGGCCGCGCTTGTGCGGGAAGCTGCTCCCGCGCGCTCGGCCAACCAGCGTCCCCGGCCACCAGGAGATCGAGTGTCCGTCGCGCCGTCGCCGGCCCGACGCCCTCCAAGAGCTGGAACACCCGAAACCAGGAGATCTCGTCGTGCGGGTTGTCGCACAGGCGCAACAGCGCGATGAAGTCCTTGACGTGCGCGGCCTCCAGGTAGCGCAGCCCGCCGTACTTGACGTACGGGATGCGCCGCCGCGTGAGCTCCAGCTCCAGCAGGTCGGTGTCGTGCGACGTGCGGCTCAACACCGCCTGTTCGCGCAGGTCCATCCCCTGCTCGCGCGACGCCAGCACGCGGTCGCACACCTCGGTCGCCTGCGCCGCCTCGTCGCGGCAGAAGATCAGGTCGGGGCGGGCACCGTCCTCGCGTTCGGTGCGCAGCTGCTTCGGGAAGGCGCGGCTCGCCTGCGCGGCGAGCGCGTTGGCAACGTCGAGGATCGGCTGCGTGGAGCGGTAGTTGCGCTCGAGCGTCACCACGTTCGCGTCCGGGAAGTGGCCGGGAAACTCCAGGATGTGCTCGGCGGACGCGGCGCGCCACCCGTATATGGCCTGGAAGTCGTCGCCCACGGCCGTGACCTCCCGCCGCGTATTGCGCAGCGCGCGGACGATGTCGACCTGCAGTCCGTTGACGTCCTGGTACTCGTCGATCAGCAGGTGGTCGAACGACTGCCCCATCGACCGGCCCGTCACCTCGTCGGCGGCCAGCGCGCGCCAGTACAGCAGCAGGTCGTCGAGGTCGAGCACACCGAGCGTACGCTTGCGTGCGCCGTAAGCCTTGAACAGCGCTCCCATCGCCTCGCCGTGCTCCTCGCACCAGGGGAAGTGCTCCGCCACGACGCAGGACAGCGCCTGCTGCGCGTTGACCGTGCGGGAGTAGATGTCCAGCAGCGTGCTCTTCTTGGGAAAGCGGCGCTTGCTCTGGGCATGGCCGTGCTCCTCCCTGATCATGTCGATCAGGTCCGCCGCGTCGCCGGCGTCGAGCACGCCGAAGCCGGGCGCCAGCCCGAGTGCCGAGGCGTGCTGCCGCACGAAGCGGTGCGCCACGGAATGAAAAGTCCCGCCGAGCACGCGGCCTGACCCCGCGGGCATCGGGACCAGCGCGCGCGTGCGCTGCAGCATCTCGCGCGCGGCGCGCCGAGTGAAGGTGAGCAACATGATGCGCTGCGGCGCGATGCCCTCCGACACGAGCCAGGCCACCCGTGCGCAGAGAGTCGTCGTCTTGCCGGTTCCCGCGCCCGCGAGAATCAGCAGCGGCCCGCCGGGGTGCGTCGCGGCGGCGCGCTGCTCGCTGTTGAGCTGGGCGAGCCATGCAGGTGAATCAGGAGCGAACACGTGTTCGCCACGTTATGGCGGCGCCCGGACAGACGGCTCGCGACATCGCTACGTTTCCCGCCGTGAGGGCCCGTCTTGCAATCGCGCTTGCAGTAGCTGCGCTCGGCACGACTGCCGGCTGCGGAGACGACTCGCCGGAGTCGAACGGCGTGGAGTCGAAGCCGCCCGCGCAGATACTCGCCGACACGGCGGCCGCGCTACGTCAGGTCAAGAGCTTTCACGTGGAGGCCACGCAACGTACCGGAGGCAAGTTGGCAAAGGTCAGCGCCGACCTCGAGCTACCGTCGAAGTTGCGCCTCGCGATCGAGGAGCCACCTTCGGCGGCCTCGATCATCGCGGTCGGCGGCGCGGTCTACATCAAGGCAAACGAGGCGTACTGGAAGGACCAGCAAGGTGAACGAGCCGCGCGCGAGCTTGCGGGCAAGTGGCTCAAGAGCCCGGCCAGCACCACCGAGCTGCGAGACCTCACGAAGGGCCTCGACCCCGAGACGCTGAGTCACTGCCTCGCCACCGATCACGGGACGCTCGCGAAGGGCGGCACCGA
The DNA here is from genome assembly GCA_963762195.1 of uncultured Solirubrobacterales bacterium. Lineage (GTDB taxonomy): Bacteria > Actinomycetota > Thermoleophilia > Solirubrobacterales > JBBDJG01 > DASRIA01. The sequence goes on from CAVXJX010000005.1 coordinate 52,276, forward strand.
GACGATCGACGGGAAGAAGACTGTCGTGCTGATCGACAAGGGAGACCGCCCCGGCACGACGCCCGGCAAGCTGTTCGTCGCGGCGACCGGCGACCCGCTTCCGCTGCGCACGATCGCGACGGGCAACCAGCGCCCGGGAGGCAAAAGAGATCCTCGGTGCGACGAGGACAACAGGCGCGCCCGGGCCGGCGACGAGGCCCGGTTCGACCGCTACGACGAGTCGCTGGACATCAAAGCCCCGCCCGGTGCGGTCGAAGTGGGAGCGACCGGCACCGCGAGCTGACGGCAGAGGTTGGGAAAACGGGGCCCGGCGCGAACGCCGGACCCCGTATTGGGAGGCACTAGCGGCGGGACGGCTCCCTGGTGGGAGCTGCACCGTCCGTGGCGCCCGCGCCGTTAGCAGGTACATGAGCCCCCATCGCGCGGTTCGCGGCAGCAGGGTCAGTCGTCGAAGCCGAATCGCTCATCGAATCCTCCCTCTTCTGAGCAATCGAAAAGGTCTGTCGCTAGAGCCTTACCACCTGCGCTGCGGCGTCAAACGGAATTTCGGCTGGGAGGGACGAGCGGGGCGATGGGGAGCAAGTCCGCACCGCCCCGGAAGCTCTAGCTCAGCTGCCC
>CAVXJX010000006.1:0-287154 GCA_963762195.1 uncultured Solirubrobacterales bacterium
TTGCCCGACCGCATCCACGTCGTCCTCATCCGGCAATCGGTCGGGTTCTGATGACGCGCAACGCGGCGTGATGCTGCCCGAACTGCATCTGGCCGACTGGCGTCCCACGAAAGACACCCTGCATCTGTACGCCCAGATTCTCGGCAAGATCCGCCTCGCCACCACGGCACCGCGCAACCACTGGTGGAACGTTCCCCTCTACGTCGACGTCCGCGGTCTCACCACGAGGCGCCTGCATCATCGTGGTACGACGTTCGAGATCACGATCGACTTCATCGATCACGCGCTCGTAGTGCAGACCGCCGATGGTCGCAACAGGTCGTTCGAACTAGGCAACGGAGTCACCGTCGCCGACTTCGACGCACGCCTCCATACGACACTCCGCGATCTGGGCATCGACGTCGAGATCAAAGAGGAGCCGTTCGGTGTGCCGATGACAACGCCGTTCGCGAAGGACGTCGATCATGCATCATGGGACCGAGACTCGGTCGAGCGCTTTGGGCGCATCCTCGACTGGTCCGACGCCGCGTTCGACGAGTTCAGCGGTTGGTTCAACGGGAAGACGAGCCCGACCCACCTCTTCTGGCACGGCTTGGACCTCGCCGTCACTCGCTTCTCAGGCCGGGGGGGCATGACGATCGAGGCCGATCCGGTCAACCAGGAGGCCTACTCGCACGAGCTCATCTCGTTCGGGTTCTGGGCCGGCGACGACACCGTCGGCGACGCCGCGTACTACTCCTATACCTCCCCGGAGCCAGAAGGCCTACGTGACCAGCCGCTTGCTGTGGGGGCGTGGATCGAGTTCGGTCCCGGCTCGCTCGCGGTTCTGCCATACGAGACCGTGCGTGTGGCACGCGACCCTAGAACGATGTTGCTCGCGTTCTTCCAGTGCGCCTACGAGGCCGGCGCGGGTCTCGCCGGCTGGGACACGACGAGCTTTGAATCGAAATGGTGCCCCACTCCGAACCAGCTCCGGCCACTCCAAGCCACCGCTGCGGCCGGCTTCGGTCGCCCCAGCGAGGTTCCTGGGCGCTGAGCACAATGCCCGACCACGGCCACGAGATCGAATTCGGCTACTTCCTGGTCCCGGACGCGGGCGACCCGGAGGGCGTGCTCGAGACGGCGCGCCTCGCCGACCGGCTCGGTTACGACCTGCTGGCCGTTCAGGACCACCCATATCAGTCTGCGCACCTGGACTCGCTGGCGCTGCTCGGTGTGATCCTCGCCCAAACGGAGAGGATCCGCGTCTTCCAGGACGTCGGCAACCTGCCGTTGCGGCCGCCGGCGGTATTCGCGAAGGCGGCGGCGACGCTCGACGTGCTGAGCGGAGGGCGCTTCGAGGCCGGCCTCGGCGGGGGCGGCTTCCTCGGCGCCGCGCAGGCGATGGGTGCCCCGGCCCTCACTCCCGGTGAGAGCCTCGAAGCGCTCGAGGAAGCTGTCGCGATCCTGCGCGCGAGCTGGAGCGACGCCCGTACGCTACGCTTCCACGGCCGCCACTACCGGCTTCAGGGCATGCGTCCCGGCCCCGCGCCGGCGCACGAGATCGGCATCTGGCTGGGCGCCGCGAAGCCACGCGCGCTCGCGCTCACCGGGCGCGTCGCGGACGGGTGGGCCGCGCCGCTGATGAACTACATGCCTCCGGCTGCCGCCGCCGAGGCGCAGACCATAATCGACAGCGCCGCGCGCGAGGCAGGTCGCGACCCCGGCGAGATCCGGCGCATCTACAACATGTCGGGAGCATTCACCGCAGCGGCGCCCGCCCACGCCCGCGACAGCGACGAGGCGATCGTCGGCCCGTCCCACCACTGGGCGGACGTGCTGGCGCACTTCGCGCTGGACTACGGATTCGGCACGTTCATCCTGATCGCGCCGCCCGATCCGGACACGCTGCGGACCTTCATCGAGGACGTCGCGCCGCAGGTCCGCGAGCGCGTCGCGACGGCGCGGGCGATGACAGCGCAGGTGCCGAGCTGAGCGGTCCCGAGACCGAGCGAGGCAAGGCGATGTTCGAGGAGCTGCTCTGGGTCCATTCGATCATCCGTCGCGACCTCGAGATCGTCGAACAGCTCGCGGCTGACGTGGACGAAGGTCTTTCAGGCGAGGCGATCCGGGACGCGTTGGGAGAGCTAAAGACCAACGGCCCGCTGTGGCAGTTGAAGGTCAACTGCCTGCGCTACTGTCGGCACGTCCACGCTCACCACGGCGCCGAGGACGTGCTGCTCTTCCCAGCGCTGCGGGCGGCCAATTCGTCGATCAACCCCGTGGTGGACCGCTTGGAGGCCGATCACGCGCGAGTCTCCCACCTGCTCGACGCCGTCGAGGCCGCGGCTCGTGCGCTGACGGACACCGATGACGGGGACGCACGGCAGCGCGTCGTCGATGGCCTCGGTGACCTCCACATCCACCTGCTGGAGCACCTCGACTACGAGGAGCGTTACGCCGGCCCAACGATGCGCCGCCTCGAGCGGCTTGAAGCCGCATGATCACGACCGCGGATACACGCCGCCTCTCGGGAACATCTCGGGAACACGAGCACGCGCTGCGCTACCCCTAGCTGCCCGCTCTTGCTATGCGCGATCGTTAGAGGAGCTGGCGTTTTGCGTGCAAGACAAGGCACCGGCAAGCAACGCCGTACAGTCCAAACTTTCATGGTAAGGAAGGGGTCGTCGGTTCGAGTCCGACTCCGGGCTTCTGCTCGCCTGAGCTCGCCTAGCGACTGAAGCGCACGCCGCGCGTCGTCGCCGACGTCGAGTCGGCATTGCGGAAGCGGACGGTCAGGGTCGCGCGCACGCGGCGGCGCCCGTCGAGCAGCCGGCGCGCACGTCCGTTCCTGCGCAGGCGAATGCTCGTACGGCCGGGCTTGCGCACCTCTGCGGTCCCCGATGCGACCATTCTGCCGCGCACGAGCAGCTTGGCCAGGACCTGCCCGGCATCAGGCGTCTCCACGGAGACCTTCCAGGTCCCGCGCAGGAGAGCGCGGACTCGCGCTCGCGACCAGCTCGCGATCGACAGACGCGGGAGAATCGATGTTGCAGCGGAAGGAGCCTTTGCGCTCGCCGGCGCGTGGCCGCCGGAGGCGGCGACCGGGGCCGGGCCGACGGCGGGGCCACCAAGCGGCGCACCCGTGGGCGTCGTGTTGCCGGTCTGGGTCGGGGGTGCGCCCGGCCGCCGCGCGGCCTCGTACGTGGCCGCCAAGACGTCGAAGCTGACCTGCCCCACCGCGACGATCCTGCCGTCCGGGTGAAGGCCCACAGCGTTTGCGCTCGACCCGCCCTCGAGCCGCGTGACGATCCTGCCGCCGGCGCCGAAGCTCGGGTCGAGTGCCCCCTGCGGATGCAGTCTGTATATGGCGAACCCGCCACCTGCCTGGTCCCCGCCGGCCATCACGATCTTGCCGTCCGGCTGGATCGCGATCGAGTTGGCGTCAGTCGCCCCGATTGGGTACATGCCGCCCGACCAGCGGTAGTGGAGCGGGATGATCGTGACGACCCCGGCGTCGCCGAACGAACGGTCGATGCTGCCGTCCTCGAGCAGGCGCATCGCGATTATCGGGAAGTCGTTGTCCTCACCACGGTCGCGGTCGTACTGCCCGACCACCAACAGCCGCCCGTCGGGCTGCCGGGCGAGCGCCGTGGTGTCGAGGCGGCTCGTGTCCACCGGCGCGAGGTTGACGCGCCCGGACCCGGCAAAGGTGGTGTCCATCGATCCGTCGCGCCGGTAGCGGGTAACCGTCATCGTCTCCGGCGGGCCCGTGTGGCCGAGTTGCGGTCCACTGGCTGTCACGACCCGGCCGTCCGGGAGCGCCTCGATCGCCGTCACCTCCCACGGCCCGGGGGCGAAACCGCCGCTGCCGAACGATTGGTCCACCGCGCCGTCGCGAGTGATGCGCGCCAGTCGCCAATCCCCAGAGACTTTGCTCCCGGCGATCACGATGCTCCCGTCAGCAGCAAAGTCCACCGCGGTCGCGTGATCGAGCGCGGGCGCGCGCGCGATGCCTGCTTCTCCAAACGAGGTGTCGAGCTGTCCGTCAGGGGTGAAGCGCGCCGCGACCACGACCGCGACACCGTTGAACGCGGCGCCGCCGACGGCGATCAGCTTCCCGCCCGGTTGAGCCCCAAGCGCAAACCCGGTCATCGTGTGCCCGCCCGGCCGGGCGAGCCCGTCGGTGCCGAAGGAGCGATCGAGCTCGCCGTTCGGCAGGTAGCGCTCAAGTGCGAGCTGGTACCGCTGGCGGTCGTCGAGCTGGCCGGCAACTACCGCCTTGCCGCCCGGCTGCAGCACGACGCCGCGTGCGGCGCGATCGGTCAGCGCCTTGCTGCGCACCGTGCCGCCGCCGAATGACTGGTCGAGGCCCAAGCACGCGCCGGTGTAGCCGCCCGTGCCCTGGAACGCCGCGGGCGGCGGGACAGCGGGGCGCAGGTCGGTCTCCATCAGCATGACGGCGGCCCTTCCCGTTTCGGCCACCACTCCGCCGCCGCCTGAGAGCAGCGCGACATCGAGCGGGTAGCTCAGCCATCGGGCCAGGGTGGTGATCGTGCCGCCGGGGGAGACTTCGCGGATGCGGCTGCCGTGCTCCTGCGCGATCAGGAACCCGCCGCCGGACGTGGCGGCGACTGCGTGCGGGGAGTCGATCTCGGCGGCAGTGGCCGGGCCGCCGTCCCCCGCGACGCCCGCCCCCCGGTCGCCGTTCCCTGCCACGGTCGTGATCGTGCCGTCGAGCGTCACCTTGCGGATGCGGTTGTAGATCTCGTCGGTGAGGAGGAAGCCGCCGTCCGGCGTGAACGACGTGTCGGTGACTTCCAGGCCCGCGTCGACTGCCGCGATCCCGTCCACGTCCTCCGGGCCGCCGCCATGGCCCGCCACGGTGGTGATGGACCCGTCCGGCCAGACGCGCCGCACCTGGTCGAGCGATCGGTCCACGACCATGAAGCCGCCTCCCGGCGCCGCGGTCACCGAGTAGGGCCACCAAAACGAGGCCCGGCGGGCGTCGCAGCCGTCGCCGTTGTATCCGCCGCCTGCGACCGTCCTGATCACGCCGCCGGGGGAAACATGCCGGACGCGGTTGTTCTCCGAGTCGGCGATCAGGAATCCGCCGTCGGGCAGTGCCGCGACCCCGACCGGATAGCGCAGCCTGGCCTGCGTCGCCGGACCGCCGTCGCCCGAGAACCCGGGGTCGTTGCGGATGCCGGCCACGGTCGTGGCCGATCCGGCCCGGGTCACCCGCATGACGCGATGGTTGTAGCTGTCGGCGATCAGGACCGACCCGTCGGGCGTCTCGGCCACGCCGCGCGGCGAGTACAGGTCGGAGTGCCCGTTGATGTCGGGCCGGCCGTAGAGGTAGGTCAGGTCACCAGGCGCCGCGAGCGCAGTCGCGCAGGTTGCCCCGAGCAACAGGAACGACACGATCAGAGGAATGCGACGCACGGCCCAGTAGCCTTCTCCCCCGGCTAAGTGCAGGCAAAACCCGGACCGGCCAGGTGCTCAGCTCACTGTACTCTGAGCGAATCCGCGGCGAGGTGGCCGTGGACGAGCTGCACCGCCATCGCGCCCTCACCCACGGCGGTGGCGCATCGCTTGGTAGAGCCCGAGCGGACGTCACCGGCGGCCAAGACGCCCGGAACATTGGTCTCGAGCGGGTTCTCGGCTCGCGCGGCGGCGCCCGTGAGGATGAAGCCGTCATCGTCGCGTGCAACCGCGTCGTCGAGCCAATCGGTGCACGGCTGGGCGCCGAGGAAGAGAAACAAGAACGAGAACGGCAGGCGCTCGCCGGTCTTGAGCGTGACCGCGTCGAGCTGCCCATCCTTCCCCTGCAGGGCGGCGATCTCACTTCGGTCGCGCACCGCGACGCCGGAGCGCTCGAGTTCGCGCACCAGATAGTCCGACATCGTCTCGCGCAGATCGGCGCGGCGATGGAGCAGTGTCACGATCGCGCCACCGCGAGCAAGCCAGACGGCCGCCTGTCCGGCGGAGTTGCCTCCCCCGACCACGCCGACCCGCGCAGCGCCGCAGAGCTGCGCCTCGGGCGGTCCGGCCGCATAGAAGATGCTCATCCCCTCGTACTCCGAGAGGCCGTCGACGGGGAGCCGCCGGTATTGCGCCCCTGTTGCGAGCAGGACGGCGCGCGCCGCAATCTCGCGGTCATCCTCCAGCCGAACGATGTGGCGACCGTTTCCCGGCTCGAGTGAAACCGCCCGATACGGCGTAGCCATGCGCGCGTCGAACTTCCGCGCCTGGGTGACTGCACGGCTGGTGAGCTCGGTTCCGCTGATGCCCGCCGGGAATCCGAGGTAGTTCTCGATCCTTCGCGACGAACCCGCCTGTCCGCCGAGGACCGTGCTGTCGATCACGAGCGTGTCGAGCCCCTCGGAAGCACCGTAGACGGCGGCGGCGAGGCCGGCGGGACCGGCGCCGACGACGAGCAGGTCGGCCTCCTCGCGTGGCGCGAGCTCGCGGCCGATCCCAAGCGCACGAGAAACCTCGCCCGGCGAAGGTCCGCGGAGCTCGGGGCCGCCCGGCAGGCGCACCAGCGGCAAGCTCGTCTCGTCGAGCCCCGCGACCAGTGCCGCCGCAGGGGGATCGTCCGTTCGCGCGGAGTCGCGCCAGGTGAACGGCAGCCGGTAGCTGCGCGCGAAGTCGAGCATCCGCATGGTCGCTGCGGACGAGTGCGGGCCGACGATCTCCAGGCCGACGCCGTGCACTCGCTGCAATGCTTCCCGTCGGGAAATGAACGTTGCGAGCACGAGGTCGCTGAGCAGGCCGTCCTCGAACAGGAGCGATCGCAGCGCACTGCGATCGACGGCTGTGTAACGCAGGGGCAGCGTTGCGACCGCCGTGACGAACACCGTCTGCCCGGACAGGATGTTCAGCTCGCCGAGGAAGTTCGACGGTCCGTGCCGGACGATCTCGTTGCCGGCGGCATCGAGGATTGCGACCTCGCCATCGAGGATCACGATGAACGGGTAGTCCTGGTCACCGACGCGATACAGCACATCGCCGGCGTTCGCCGTGCGCTCCTCCCCGAGCGCGGCGAGCCGCGCCAGCTGGGACGCGGACAGTAACGGGCTCTCGGGCGCTGGGACCTCCGCCATTGGACAAGCTTAGGCGGCTGTCTCTCTACTCGAGCATCTCCGGTCGCAGCAGCTCGGCGGCGCCGACCACGATGAACGCGGCCAGGGCGATTACGCCGATGGCGAGGACGACACCCTCGCCGACGAAGGTGAGCGTTGCGCCGACTACCAACAGCCCGCACGCGATGGCAGCCACAGAACGCTGTCCGTTCGCGGAGCGCCGCACCGGTCGCTGCTCAACGGCCGGCGCGGCCTCGTCAAATCTGCCGCGGAGGACGAGGCCGAAGAGCAGCACGAGCGACGGCACGAGGATGACGAGGCCCGCGGCGATCGAAATCAGCAGCGCCACAAGCGTGGCGTGGCCCGCGGCGGCAGTGTGGACGGTCAGCCCCGGCAGAATGTCCGGGCTCTGGGCGATCCCCCACCCGGCGACGATGGCAGCGACCGCCAGCGCCGCAGAGACCCGTGCGGGCTCGTAGCGTCCCGCATGCACCAGCCTCAGCGTCACCGCTCCCGCGAAGGCGGAGACGACCACGGCGACGATTCCCGCCCCGGCTGTCAGGTCATCGAACAGGGCGCGGGCATCAGCGCGCAGCACGACCAGGCCGGCGATGGCCAGCGCGCCCGATACCACCCCCATGATCAGCGCGCGCAGCTGGAACGCCCGCGCCAGCCCCTGCTCGCGCGAGCGGGTGGCATCGCCGGCGAGATAGACGGCCGCGAGGTATCCGGAGGTCGCCACCGCAAGGACGCCGATCATGATCGAGGTCGGGTTCAGCCAGCTCGTGATGAGGTCGCCCGCCGCGTTGCCCACCGGGACCCGGCCGGAGGCGATGCCGCCGATCGCGGCACCCAGGGCAAACGGAGTGAGCACCGACGATGCCCCGAAGATGAAGCCGATGACGCCCTCCGAGTCGCGACCGGGGGGCGCTGCGCTGCGCATGGCATACGTGGTGCCGCGCATGATGATTCCGACGCCCGCGATGAAGAGCGGAAAGGCGAGGGTCGAGGCGATCGAGCCGAAGGCAGTGGGATAGGCGGTCCAGGTCACGACGAGGATGAAGATGAGCCATACGTGGTTGGCCTCCCACACCGGCGCCATCGCGTGGTAGGCAAAGTCGCGAACCGGCCGCCCCCTGGGCCCCGGCCCGGCCAGCAGGTACCACAGGCCGGCGCCGAAGTCCGCGCCGGCGAACACGATGTAGGCCGCGATCCCGACGAGGATCAGAATGACCGGGACGTCAGCGAGTGCCATGGGTCTCGAGGATCGGCGGCGGCTGGTCGGCCGCGTCGAGCGGCGTGCGCTGCAGGCGCAAGAGGATCCACGCCACCGCGAACGCGAGCGCGATGTAGACGACAACCAGCGTCCCGTAGCCGACAAGAATCCCGTCGGCGCCGGTGACGGCCTGGGATGTACGCATGACGTGGTAGACCACCCACGGCTGGCGGCCCACCTCCGTCGTCACCCAGCCGCAGATGAGTGCCACGACCGACAGCGGGCCGGCGGCCATTACGGCCCAGTAGAACCATCGCGACTCGACAAACCGCCCGCGTCGGAACCACGTCCAGAGGTGAACCACACTGAGCAGTGCGAGGAGCGAGCCGATGCCGACCATCGTCTGAAAGGCGATGCGCACGACGTTGACCGGCGGGCGCTCGTCCGGCGGCACGGCGTCGAGCCCCTGGATCGTGGCGTTCGGGTCGTGCTCGGCCAGGACCGAGAGGCCTTTGGGAATCGGGATCCCGTACTTGACCTCGCCGTTGTCGTACCAGCCGAGGACGTGAATGTCGGCGCCCTTCGTCGTCGCGCCGAGGCCCTCCATCGCCGCGAGCTTCGCCGGCTGGTCGTCGGCGACGCGCCGGGCGATCCAGTCGCCGACGACCAGTTGAACGGGCGCGGCGAGCGCAGCGACCGTCAGGGAGACCGCCAGCGCGGTCCGCTCATAGCGCCCGCGCCGCCCCTTCCGCCAGCCCCAGGCGTAGGCCGCCGCCACCAGGAACCCGGCGACGATGAACGCCGCGATGTACATGTGCGTCAGCTCTGGCCACAGGTGGCCATTGCCGAACAGCGCCTCCCACGGATGGACGTCGGTGACCTGGCCGTCGACGAGCCGGAACCCGTCCGGGTTGTTCATCCAGGCGTTGACCGAGATCACGAACAGGGAGCCCGTAAACCCCGCGAGCACGATCGGCACACCGCAGAGCAGGTGCATGCGCGGGGATATGCGGTCCCAGCTGTAGACATAGATGGCGATGAAGATCGCCTCGATGAAGAACGAGAAGCCCTCCAGGCCGAAGGCCAGTCCGAAGACGTCGCCGAACGTCGCCATGAAGTTTGGCCACAACAGGCCCATCTCGAAGGAGAGGATCGTCCCGGTCACGACGCCGACGGCGAACAGCGCGATCATCACCTTCGACCAGCGCTTGGCCAGTGTGCGGTACACCTCGTCGCCGGTGCGCAGGTAGAGCGATTCCACGAGCAGCACCATGCTCGGAAAGGCAATGCCGAAGCACACCAGCGGGATGTGGACAGCGAACGACAGCGCCTGCATCTGGCGAGCCTGGGAGAGGTGCTCCTGCTCGACGCGCTGAAAGCGCCGCCGTCCAGACCTGCGCTGCCAGAGCGTTAAACATGTGCCACCCCGGTCAGGCAGTCTAGTTGCCCAGGACCCGCCCCAGGGCACCAACGTGATCGCGCGCAGCGGCTTGAGTAATGTCGGTCGCGGTGCCCACCCCGGCCTCGATCCAGCGCGTCTACTACCTGCTGATCCTCGGAAACACGCTCGCCGCGTCGTTCATCTGGGGAATCAACACGATCTTCCTGCTCGACGCCGGGCTCTCGAACTTCGAGGCCTTCGCGGCCAACGCCTTCTTCACCGCGGGCATGGTCATCTTCGAGGTCCCGACCGGTATCACCGCCGACACCGTCGGCCGCCGGGCCTCTTATCTGCTCGGCACAGTGACGCTGGCAGCGACAACCCTGCTCTACTTTCTGCTCTGGCAGCTCGAAGCGCCATTCTGGGCCTGGGCGCTCGCCTCGATGCTCCTGGGACTGGGTTTCACCTTCTTCTCCGGCGCGGTGGAGGCCTGGTTGGTGGACGCCCTGACTGCGACGGGGTTCGACGGCAATCTGGAATCCGTGTTCGGGAGGGGGCAGGTCGTCGAGGGCTCGGCGATGCTGACCGGCTCGGTGGCGGGCGGCTACATCGCCCAGGTCACGAGCCTCGGTGTGCCCTTCCTGTTGCGCGCGATCGTGCTCGTCGCAATGTTCGTCGTAGCGTTCTACGTCATGAAGGACATCGGCTTCACGCCCAGGCACAGTGAGCGGGTGTCGCGCGAGGTGAGGCGGATCGCGGGCGAATCGATCGAGCATGGCTGGCGAGTGCCGGCGGTCAAGTGGATCATGCTGTCCTCGTTCTTCACGGCGGGGGTCGGCATCTATGCCTTCTATGCCCTGCAGCCCTACCTGCTCGAGCTGTCGGGCAAGCCGGAGGCCTACGGGATCGCCGGACTGGTTGCGGCCATCGTGGCCGGCTCGCAGATCGTCGGCGGGATGCTCGCGCCCCGGATCAGGACCCTGTTCCACCGGCGCACTTCGGCGCTGCTGGCCGCCACGGGCGCGAGCGCGGTGTCGCTCGCGCTGATGGGGCTGTTCGAGAGCTTCTGGGTGGTGCTCGTGCTGATCACCGTCTGGGGACTGCTGTTCGCGGCCGAGATGCCGATTCGCCAGACCTACCTGAACGGCCTGATCCCCTCACAGCAGCGGGCGACGATCCTCTCCTTCGACTCCCTGGTCGGCTCGGGCGGCGGGGTGGCCGTCCAACCCGCCCTGGGCCGCGCCGCCGACGTCTGGGGCTACGGCCCGTCGTACGCGCTCAGCGCCGGCGTCTCCGCGCTCGCCCTGCCTTTCATCCTTTGGTCTCGTCGCCAGAACCAGCCGGCCGACACGACCGAAGCGATGCCTCCCGGGGAGCCCGTCGTCGCCGAGCCGGCGCCGTGCAAAGGGGTCACGGCGCTCGAGGTCCAGGCCGGGCGCTGATCCGACCGGAGGACGAATGCGAGTCAGGCTCTGTGTCGACTCGCACGTTGCAGCGACGCGTGGCCGGGTATGTAAGTCACACTTGGTTGCAGTCGATGCAGTGACGGAGGGGTTCTCATGAGCGACGTGCTGGCTGAGCAGGCCACGAAACTCGACGCGTCGCCCTCCAACGGCCTGATCGGACAGGCGCCGCCATCGCCGGCCGGGCCGCTGGACGCGACGGAGGCGGCCGGTCTGCCCGCTCCGCCCGCGGTCGCGATGTCGCGGCGGCTGCAGATCCTGCGCTTCAACCAGCGCCAGATCCAGTTCGTGTTCCGCGCCCGGCGTGAGCTCGGCGAGGTGTTTCGAATGCACATGATGATCGGCGAGTTCGCGGTCACGAGCCATCCGGACCACGTGCGATCTCTCTTCACCGCAAAGCCGGAGCAGGCGCCCTCGCTGACGGGCGAGTCGCCCCTGCGTCCGATCGTCGGCCCGAACTCGGTACTGACCGCGCTCGGCGAACGACACATGCGCCAGCGCAAGCTGCTGCTGCCACCCTTCCACGGCGAGGCGGTGGCCCGCTACGCGCAGCTGATCGCCGACGCCGCCGAGCGAGAGATCGACAGCTGGCCTGTCGGGCAGCCGTTCCCGCTGGCGCCTCGGATGCAGGCGATCACCCTCGACGTGATCATGGCCGGCGTCTTCGGGATTCGGGATCCGACACGGGGCACTCCCGAGTACGGCTTGCGCGCGGCGACCAAGAAGCTTTTGGACCTCTCGACAAAGCCGACCGCCCAGCTCGGCGAGCTGTTGAATCTGGGGCGCGACGAGCCCCGGGGCCCGCTCCGCTTGGCGATGGCCATGATCGACCGGCCGACCTACGCCGTGATATCCCACCGCCGGCAGGCCGAGGACCTGGACGACCGAAGCGACATCCTCTCGCTGCTGTTGCGGGCCGAGAGCGAGGACGGCGAGTTGCTCTCGGACCGAGAGGTCCGCGACGAGCTGCTCACGCTCGTCTTCGCGGGGCACGAGACCACCGCGAACCAGCTGGCATGGACATGGGAGCGGCTCGTGAGAACTCCAGACGCTTACGACCGCCTGCGTGATGCCGTGCGCTCCGGCGAGGATGGGGACGACCACGTGGAGGCGGTGATTACGGAGAGCATGCGCGTTCGGCCGGTGATCCCGATGGTGGGCCGCCGCGTGACGGTGCCGTGGCGCCTTGGACCCTACGCGGTGCCGGCGAACACACCGGTCGACATGAGCATTCTCCTGCTGCACCACCGCGAGGATCTCTACCCGGAGCCGTTCTCGTTTCGCCCCGAGCGCTGGCTGGGACGAAAGCCGGGGACCTACGAATGGATCCCCTTCGGGGGCGGCATCCGTCGCTGCCTCGGGGCGACACTCGCCATGGCGGAGCAGCGCGTCGTGCTCGAGGCCATGACCCGCCGCCTCGACCTCGAGACAGAAGAGCCCGAGCCCGAGCACGCGAGGCACCGCAACGTAACGATGATCCCGGCCCGCGGCGCTCGGGTGGTCGTGCGCAATCGACGATGAACGTCACCCTCCACGACGGCATCGACATCCCACAGCTCGGTTTCGGGGTCTTCCAGGTCCCGCCGGACGACACCGAGAAGGTCGTCGAGCAGGCGTTCGAGGTCGGCTACCGCCACATAGACACCGCTGCCGCGTACCGCAACGAGAAGGGTGTCGGAAGAGCAGTGTCGAGCTCGGCGATCCCGCGCGAGGACATCTTCGTCACGACGAAGCTCTGGAACTCGAGTCAAGGCTTCGACTCGGCGCTCGAGACCTTCGGCAAGAGCCTCGGTCGCCTCGGCCTGGACTACGTCGACCTCTACCTGATCCACTGGCCGGTTCCTTCGCAGGACCGCTTCGTCGAGACGTGGCGCGCCTTCGAGCGCATTCACGACGAGCGACGGGCGCGAACGATCGGCGTTTCGAACTTCCGGATCGAGGATCTCCAGCGGCTCGAAGCTGAGACCGAGACTCTCCCGACGGTCAACCAGGTCGAGCTCCATCCGTACATGCAACAGGGCGAGCTGCGCGACTGGCACGAGCAGCACGGAATCGCAACCGAGGCCTGGAGCCCGCTCGCCCAGGGTGCCGTGCTCGACGATGACACGATCGGCGACATCGCGCGAGCCCATGGAAAGACCGCGGCCCAGACGATCCTCCGCTGGCACCTGCAGCTCGGCAACGTCGTGATCCCGAAGTCGGTCACGCCGGAGCGAATGCGCGAGAACTTCGACCTGTTCGACTTCGAGCTCACCGAGCAGGAGATGGACAGGATCGCCGGCCTCGACCGCGGCGACCGGATCGGACCGGACCCGGCCACCTTCGCGATGGCGTAGCCGGCCTACTGCTTCGAAGGAAGGGAGCGCGCGTACGCGACCCCCCGCTTGACCCACGGTTCGAGATCGCGCTTCGTTCGCACGCCTTCGGCGTCGACTCGTAACCACCCGTGAACGGGGCGCCCGCGCATCTCGAATGGTTTCGCGTTGGGCTTGGTGAGAAGCGCATCTGTGTCCTCGGGATTCACGCGCACCATCAGGCCACCCTGACCGCTGGCAGCGACCGACATGTTGCCGCCGACGAGGAACGCGAGACCCCCGAACATCCGCTTCTCCGTCACATCCGGCTCGCTCGCGATCAGCTCACGGATACGGCCGGCAAGATCGTCGTCATACGCCATGGCTAGTCGTAGCTCTGGATCATCCGGACGTTGAGCACGAGCATCACGACGCCCAGTGCGGCGACCACACCGAAGCCCGGCAGGACCTTCTCCCAGTCGAGGTCGGTGAGGATCAGCGATCGCAGCGCCTCCATCAGGTAGGTGACCGGGTTCAGCGTGGCGGCCACCTCCATCGGCTCGGTCAGCATGTCGCGCGGAACGAAGTTCGGCGTGAGGAACAGCAGCGGGAAGAAGATCAGCCCGCCTGAGTTCGTCGCCGCCGCGCTGCGTGTCTTGAGGGCGATCAGCTGCATGAACCCCGCATAGACGACGCCCCAGAGCGAGGTCAACGCAACGAGCAGGAGGAAGCCCGGCACCCCGCTCGCGATCGTTATGCCGAACGGCAGGGCGATCAGCACGATCACCACCGAGATCACGACGCACTTCGCCCCCTCCGCAACGAGGCGGCCGAGCACGATCGAGTAGCGCGGAATCGGGATCGCCCGCAGCTTGTCGAAGTAGCCACCTTCGATCTCCTCGACCAGGAACAGCGCGGCCATGCCGAACGAGGCTGCCAGCAGCAGCGTGATCGGCAGCTGGAACGCGCCGTACCCCTGGCCCTCGAGGAAGCCGGTCGTGTCCGACGGAAAGATCTCGGCGGCCTGGCCGGTGTTGACGACCAGGAAGAAGATCGGGATGAACATCGTCATGAACAGCGCATCGGGCTGGCGCAGCGCCTCGCGCAACGCGCGCTGTCCCAGCGTGATCGTGGCGGTCACGCCGCCACCTCCTGGACCTCGCCGGCTGCGCGGTCGCGAGTGCGGCCGGTCGCGTCGAGGAACACGTCGTCGAGGTTGGGCTCCGGACCGTCGGGGCGGCGCCTGCGCAGGTCGGCCTTGAGCTCCTCCGGTGTGCCCTCGCGCACGATGCGCCCACCGTCGATGATCGCGAGCCGGTCGCAGAGCTGGTCGGCCTCCTCCAGGTACTGCGTCGTAAGGAACACCGTCGTGCCGCGCCCGTTGATCCGGCGCAGCTCCTCCCAGACCGTCAGCCGGCTCGCCGGGTCCAGGCCCGTGGTCGGCTCGTCCAGGAAAAGGAGCTCCGGCTCGTGTACGAGCGCCGCCGCCAGGTCGAGCCGGCGCTGCATGCCGCCGGAGTAGCCCTTGATCACGCGGTCCGCGGCGTCCCCCAGCTCGAGCAACGCAAGCAGCTCTTCCGCACGCTGCTTGGCCCGAGTCCGCGTCGAACCCGAACAGCCGCCCGTGCATGACCAGCAGCTCGCGGCCCGTCTGGCGGGGGTCCAGGCCGGCCTCCTGGAGCGCAACGCCGATCCGGCGCCGCGCGCGATCCGGGTCGCGCGTGATGTCCACGCCGGCGATCTCCGCGTGACCGGACGTGATCGTCAGCAGCGTCGTGAGCATTCGCACGGTCGTCGACTTGCCGGCGCCGTTGGGGCCCAGAAAGCCGAAGATCTCGCCGGTGCGGACCTCCAGGTCCACGCCCCGGACGGCTTCCACCTTGCCCTCGCGGCCGTCGTAGTGCTTCACGAGCCCTTTGGCCAGAACGGCCGGGCGTTCTGTTGGTCGTCTCGTGGCGCCATCACTGTGCTCCTTAGACCGAGGGTAGCGGCGAGAATCATCGGCCGAGTCGACGTGCAGACGCCCCACTGGGGGGACAGCGGGGCGTCGGAGCGATGGGGATGCATGGAGCCCAGGGAGGGGGTGCGGCGTGGGCTTGTATTGAGACTAGGCTCGGATCGCGGTCCTGCCTACTCGGACAAGTGTCCAGGTCTACCTGACGCGCCCTTTGACCAGCAGCGGAACGAGCGCCCGTGCGCGCGACGACACGGTCACGTGGATCGCACCCGGCTCACGCACCCACGCGATCAGGTTCAGCGCTTGAAGGCGATCTAGCCAGAACTGGAAGGCACGTGCCTGCTCGTTGTTGCGATAGGAGCGCAGCACGTCGAACGCGTAGCCGGTCGTATGCAGTGAATAGCCGCGCGTGGCCTGGGCGTTGCGCCGTGCGACGAGCCGCTGGTAGGCGCGATCGCGAACCGCGCTGGTAACCGTCAGAGGAGCCTCGCCGCTGATCGCCTCCACCCCCAGACCGATGTAGGCGAGACCGCAAGCGCCTCGGGGCGCAAGGCGCGGTAGGTCGCGCGGCTGCTTCAGCCGTTCGGCCAGCTCGCCCATGCGGGGCGAGACCGAGACGTGCCGGCCGGCAACGCTCGGCTCGATGTCGACGAGCAAGCCGCGGCGTCGTGCATCCAGAACATCGGCGGGCGTGTCGAAGACGAAAGTCGTCGCGGGAGGGTGGAGAACCTCCTCCGCCGACGCCTTCGCCGCGTGCAGCCGCTGCAGGCGCGCCAGCTCGATCGGGTCCGCGCGGTTGAGGCGCATGATCTCCCGCGCCGCGAGCACGCGCCACAGGTAGGTGGCGGAGTCGTCTCCGAGCCGGGCGAGGCGGTCATGGGCTTCGGCATGAAGCAGTGGGGTGCTGTCGAAGAACAGCCGTGCATAGCCAAGCGCGTCGCGGCGAACGACCTCCGCTATCGGGGTCTCTGCATCCTCTGCATAGGCACGCAAGGCCGCCTCGAGGTTGCCGATCCCCATGTGGTAGGAGACGACCGCGAGGTCATCGCGGCCGAAGCGCTCGCGTGCGATGGTCAGATACCGGCCGGTGGCAGCGAGGGACTTGGCCGGGTCGAAGCGCTCGTCGGCACGGCGGCGAGCCGCCTCGAGGCGCCGCACCGCTTCCGCGTCGCCACGCCCGACAGCCGCGGCGATCCGGCGTGTGAACCGGCGGCTCGCGCTCAGGTCCACCTTCATTCCGAGCAGGTTCACCGCCGTCTCCGCGAGTATCTGGGTGAGTCCTACCGCCGACTCGAGGCTCTGCCCTGCCACGACATCGGGGCGCCCGGCGCTCTCGAGCAGGACCATCGCCTCGAGGACGTCGGCATCGACGTTGAAGCGCCGTGCCGCAGACTCGACCTCGGGACGCCACTCGGCGGTGCGCCGGGCGCTTGCGGTGGCACCCCCGGGGCTCTTCGCGTAAAGGACCTGGCTCGACCCTGCCGCGGCGCTGCGTTCGAGCTCCGCCGTGCGCTCGGGCCTGAAGGCGAGCGGATCAAAATGATCGTCGCCCGTCCCCGCGCCTGGAATCAGTTCACGCTGCGGCGAGTCACTCAATAGAAGCGCGGCTGCCGTTGCGAGCGCCCCGAGCAGGAGCACGACCGCAACGACGCTCTGCACACGTCGCCGGGACACCGCCGACACGGTGACACAACGGGCTACGGGCGCAGCCGGATCGTGCGCTTCTGAACGGTGGTGTTGCCCGACGCGATCCTTCGCGGTCAGCGTGATCTTGGCCTTGACCGTCTTGCGTCGCTTCAGCGCGCGCTTGACGGCTTTGAGTGACTTGCTCGACAGCTTCGGAGAGAGCTTCACCGCGAGGTTCGCAGCGACCGTCCTGGTGACCGGCTTGAAGCGGTGGACCTCGAGGCGCCTCCCGGGACGTTGACGCTGCCGGTCGCGGTCACCGTCCCTGCCTCGTTCATCGACGCCCGTACGAAGAGCTTGTCGATGTCCTGACGCGAAGGACCGGCAGCGCGCGCAGATGGCTTCTTCTTGTCCAGGCGCCGCAGGCGAGGCGGGGGAGACATGCGAAACGGTCGAGACCGGCGAGACGGTCGTCACGGGAGTCAGCAAACCACTCGTGCACCGGACCCTGAGCGACAACGACAGCCGCTCGCCGCTCTCGTAGAGAAAGTCGAATCCCCAGGCGAAGCCGGCCGTCGGGCAGTCTGGCGGGTTCGTCAGGTAGCCGGACGACTGGAGGTCGAGCGTCAAGCCCCGCGAGCGCGGCGAGCGGTGCGCCCGGCAGCGTGTGGATCGGCGGAACCGCGAACTCGAGGGCGGAGCCGCCCACTGGTCGACCCTCCATGACGAAGGCCGGACCGAGCTCCGGGAGCACGTACAGAAGCATGCTGCCACCTGTCCCGTTGAAGATGGTCACCTGCGCGTCGACGAAGTCGGCGACGACAGGCCATGCATCGAAGACGGCCGAGCCTGCGCCGATCACCGAACCCGCCGGGCATCGCGGAGGGTCCCTGCGTCTGCCAGCGAGGTCAGGCTGACACGTCGCAAACGAGCTCGTGTTTCGCGCCATTCCGGCGGGCAGGTGGACTGCCATTTCGAAGGTCGCACCGGGGCGCGAGTCGTCAGTCTTGCCCGAAGCCGTCGTGATGATGGCTCGGGCGGGCTGCCCTGCCTGTGCAGATTGACTGACGCTCACGCCTTGGATCAGGCCGCTCGGGGTCGTGCCCTGTACGTAAGAGCCGTGTCCCGATCGGCACGAACGGCGGCCGGCGTCGGGGCCGGGCCCCGGGTCGGGTGCCTGAACCGTGATCACCACGGTCGCGGTGCTGAACGCCCCCTCGGTGTCCGTGACCTTGAGCGTCACGGTGTAGGTCCCGGGCGTCGTGTAGGTGAAGGTCGGCTGGGCCGACGTGGCGGCGTCGAAGAGGCTGTCCCCGTCGAGGTCCCAGGCGTAGGTCAGCGCGTCACCCCGTCGGGTCGGTCGAAGCGGACCCGTTGAACGTCACCGCAAGCGGTGCGGTGCCGGACGTCACGCTGGCCGTGGCAACCGCGCTGGGCGGCGCGTTGACCTTGATCACGACCGTCGCCGTGCTGGACGCTCCCTTGGTGTCCGTGACCTTGAGGGTCACGGTGTGGCTTCCCGGCGTCGTGTAGGTGAAGCTCGGCTGGGCCGACGTGGAGTCGTCGAGCAGGTTGTCCCCGTCGAGGTCCCACGCGTAGGTCAGCGTGTCACCCGCGTCGGGTCGGTGGAGCCGAGCCCGCTGAACGCCACCTGCAGCGGCGCGTTCCCGGATGTCACGTTGGCCGTGGCAACAGCGTTGGGCGTCGCGTTCACCTTGACGACGACCGTCGCGGTGCTGAACGCCCCACCGGTGTCCGTGACCTTGAGGGTCACGGTGTAGGTCCCGGGCGTCGTGTAGTTGAAGGTCGGCTGGGCCGCCGTGGAGTCGTCGAGCAGGCTGTCTCCGTCGAGGTCCCAGGCGTACGTCAGCGTGTCACCGTCGGCGTCCGTCGAAGCGGACCCGTTGAACGTCACCGCAAGCGGTGCGGTGCCGGATGTCGGGCTGGCCGTGGCAACCGCCTTGGGCGGCGCGTTGACCTTGACCACGACCGTCGCGGTGCTGAACGCCCCGTCGGGGTCCGTGACCTTGAGGGTCACGGTGTGGCTCCCCGGCGTCGTGTAGTTGAAGGTCGGCTGGGCCGCCGTGGAGTCGTCGAGCAGGTTGTCCCCGTCGAGGTCCCAGGCATAGGTCAGCGTGTCCCCCGCGTCGGGGTCGGTGGAGCCGAGCCCGCTGAACGTCACCGCGAGCGGTGCGTTACCGGACGTCACGCTGGCCGTGGCAACCGCCGTCGGCGCGTTGTTCGGCGGCGTGTAGCGGATGCGCCGGATCGTGTCGACGCTCTGGTCGATGTACAGCAGGTCGCCCTGCGGAGTGACCTCCAGGTCGGTCGCCCGCTTGGCCATGCCGGCGAACGGCACGACACTGCCCTTCTTCGGGACGCCGTTCGCGTCGGGCAGCAGCGCCCAGATGCAGCTGCGCAGACGGTCGGCGAAGAACAGCGCGTTCCTGTACATGGGCGGGAAGTTGCCCGCCACCGGGTAGAACTCGAGCCCGAGAGCGTGCTGCCGGAGCGGACGTCCTTCGGCTCGCAGTTGTCGTCCGGGTGGACCTCGAGCTCGTGGTCGTAGGCCCAGAAGGCGCTCGTTGCACCGTCTCCGGAGTACAGGCTCTCGCACATGTTCAGGTTCTGCAGGTCGCTCTGCTCGCGCTTCGCGTTGTTCTCGTAGCAGGGCCAACCGAAGTTGAGCTTGGTCGAGCCCGGGGTCACGCGGTGGAACTCCTCCCAGTAGCCGCCGCCGCGGTCCGTCACCCAGATGTCGTTGGTCCCCGGCCGGACCGCCAGGCGAGTGGCGTCGCGGAGGCCGTAGGCGATGATGCGCTTGGCGTTCGTGTCGGATCCGCTGGTGCCGACCGGCGCGCCCGTCGCCGGGTCGATCCGGATCACCGAGCCCGAGAGGCCCATCGGGTCGCTCGTCGTGCGCATGTCCTGCGCACGCAGACGGCCACCCTCGGACGTCGGGCGCGTGAGCGCGGCGCCGACACCGCCGGGCGGGTCACCGCACGGGTTCGCCGGCGATCCTGACTGACCCCAGTCCCAGAACTGCGAGGTGGAGCCGTCGCTGGCCGAGGCGATCAGCTTGCCGTCCTTGTCGAATCCGAGACCGCCGCCCGCGTGGCCCGCGAACTGCTGGCAGAAGTCCTCGACCAGCACCTTCTCGGAGCCGGTCATCACCTCCCCCGCGACCTGGAGCCGCGAGATGCGCGAGCCGACCGGGCAGTTGTCGACCTGGCCGATCGTCTGCACGCCGGCCTTGTCGAGGTCCCCGTCCTGCGGGTCGTCGAACTTCGGGCACGCGTCGAAGGAGCCGCCGCCGTACACCGGCGGAGTACCGCCGAGCGGAGCGTCCATCGTGTAGTAGACGTACACGTACGGCTTGCCCGGGAATCCCGGGTCCGTGACGATCGACAGCAGACCGCGCGAGCCGTAGTTGTGGACCTGCGTGCGCAGGTCGGCGAACAGCGTCGGTGTCGTGTCGTCGACGCTGTCGTACGTCCGGATGAATCCGGTCTTCTCGGCGACGAACACACGCCCGTTGGGCGCGATCGCGATGTCCTGCGGCTTGCCGACGCCGGGGAGCACGGTGGTCTCCTCGAATCCTGCCGGCAGCGTGACCGCGGCAGCGCCCGAAGTGAACAGAACGAAAAGGCAGGCGAGCGACGTCGCCAATGCCAAGGCGTTGACCATCCGTGGTCCCCTGCGTGCCATGGTCCTCCCCTGAGTTTGTGACGCAGCGCCTGCGGGGCGCGCAATGCGAATCCGAAGCCCAGAGTAACCCCGAACCTGGGACTTCGCGAGGAAATGCGCCGCGCCGTGTTCAGTTCCGTGGCTCTAGGAAGCAGGGCACTCAGCCGGGGCCAGCGAACCCGGAGAGAGGCAGCTGTCGGTGCGAGCAGGCGCCTTGCCGGCGCGGAAGCGGAACCTCGTGTACTTGCCAAACGACCCGCGCTTGGTGACGTAGACACGGACGCGGACTCCAGGGCGCAGCAGCCGCTCGAGACGGCGCACGCGGACGCTTACCGCGGCCAGCGACCTTGCGCCCGTCGGGATCGTCCGCACCCGTTGGTTGAACGGGCAGCTGCGGCCGGTGCAGCGGACCGAGACCTGCGTGCCGGCGGGCGCGCTCACACGCAGGAGCCGTACCCGCGTCCCGCGCTTCGTGATCCGGCCCGCGATCCGCACGACCGGGAACGGACTCAGCAGCCGCGGTCCCGACTTCTGCGTCGTGACATTGCTGCCGCGCTGCCGAAAGGACCGTCACGGTCTGCGAGCTGAAAGCGACGAGGCCGGCATCGTCGGTCACCCGGAGCCCGATGACATATTCCCCGGGTTCAGCGAACGTGCGCAGTGCGGTCACGCCTCCACCGTTGTCATAGCTGCCGTCGCCATTGAGGTCCCAGACCTGCTCCGTGAGCGCACCGTCCAGGTCGCTCGAAGCGGAAGTGAAGAGCACCGGCTGATTGACGACCGGCGTCGTGGGCGCGATCGTGAAAGAGGCGACGGGCGGAATTGGAGTGACACCGCCATCTGGCACCTGGACCGGCACAGAATGGGCAACCTCGCCGCGCTGGGCCCCCTTGGCCTTCACGCGGAGCACAACGTTGACTGAGCCCGGCGCCGGATAGCTCCACGTCGCGGAAGCGCCGTTCTTGTCGATGCTGCCGTCGCCGTTCAGGTCCCACTCGTACTTCTTGATGTCAGCACCACCGGTCGCGGCCGTGAAGGTGACGATCTGGCCCGGGGTAGGGGACGCCGGGGCCCAGCTGAAGTCGACAGAGATGTCGTTCGGAGCCGCCGGACTGGCATTCGGCACGATCGCGAGCGCAATCGCCAGAAGGGCGATCGCGGCTGACAGCGGGATGCGGCGATCCGATAAGAGGGCCAAGCTCTGATCCACAGACTGTCTCCGCGGGCGGCACACGCGCCTGCTTCCCGGGGGGACGGCAGGATTGTAGGCGCAGCAAGCGGAATCGGGGCCACCGCTGAGGCTAAATCACAGCAAGGAGCGAGAGTTCATTCCCGCAGGAGCGCCGAAAGTGCCGACGCCCCGCTGGGGGGACAGCGGGGCGTCGGAGCGATGGGGATTCGTGGAGCCCGGGGAGGGGAGTGGAGTGGGCGTGTATTCAGACTAGGTGCCCGAGGCGGCCCTGAATACTCGGACAAGTGTCCAGGCAATCGCGTCTTGCCAGTACGGACTCAGCGTAGTAGCGTCTCGCGGCACCCGAACGAAAGGATCGCCATGGCCCGCTCTCCTCTTCGTGCCGTGCAGATGGCCGCGCTCGCCGCGCTCGCCGCGTCGCTTTTCACAGCCACCTCGGCGTCGGCAAACCACGTCCAGTGTGGTGACACGATCACCCAGAGCACGACGCTCGACAGCGATCTCCTCAACTGTCCCGGCAACGGAATCCGCATCGAGGGAACAGGGGTGACCCTGGACCTCGGAGGGCACACGGTCGACGGCAGCGGGGGCGGCCAGGGGATCTCGGCCGGAGGTGCCGACGACCCGGCGGGCACCGTGATCCGCAACGGCATCGTGCGTCAGTTCTTCATCGGAGTGGTGGCTGACGCCGTGCACGGAGGCACGCTGGCCAGGCTCGCAGTGACCGAGAACGCGCAATCGGGCATCGTGATCGTCGAGACCCAGGCGCCGACGGTCAGGAACGTCCGCGTGTTCGGCAACGGGACCGGGATGACCGTCGGAGCAAACGTCTCGCAGGCCAGCCTCGTCAGGAACCAGGTCTACGGGAACGGAGCGGGCATGGGCGGCGGCCTCGTCACGGACAGCCTGATCGAGAGCAACCACGTTCACGACAACCAGTACGCGGGGATCGGCTTCACGTTCAGCGAGCGCAACCGGATCTCGAAGAACCGCGTGGTCGGGAACGGCACGGGGATCCTGCTCCAGGACGGCATCGACGGCAACCAGATCGTGGGGAACCGCGTGAGCGGCTCGGGCACGGACGGCATTCTGCTGACCGGCGAGAGCATCGGAGCCAACCTGTTCCAGGGCAATCTCGCCAACCACAACGGCGACGACGGGATCGACATCGACGGCCCGGGGTCGACGGTGAGGCGGAACACCGCCAACTTCAACCTCGATCTCGGCATCGAGGCTGCGGCGGGAACGATCGACGGCAACGGCAACAAGGCACAGGGCAACGGCAACCCGGCACAGTGCACCGGCGTCAGTTGTAGCTAGCCGGGGCCGTCCACTCGACACACGAAGCCCGGCGCGCAACCGCCGGGCTTCGTCCTTTCGGGTCGCGGGATCGGAGGGGTCAGATCTGGTTCGACGAGCTGGAGTCGCCGAAGCCCGTTCCCTCGTTCTGGCCTGAGCCCGAACCGGAGCTACCGGAGTCGGGGTTGCCGTCGCCGTCACGGTCACAGGGACGGCCGTCGCGCCCGCCCGGCCCGCCGGGGCCGGCCTCCTGCACGTCGGTCACCTCGAAGTCCTCGTTGACGAGGACGATGACCTCCGTACCGTCGGACTTGCGCACGTGCGCCTCGTAGGCCGCGCTGCCTGCGTCCGTCTCGACCCGCAGGACCGTGCCGCCGGGCACCTCCGCCTTTGCGGCGGCGGTGACCTTGTCTGCGGTCTCGCCGGTCAGCGGCGTCTCGCCCCGGCCCGGGCCGCCCTGGCGACTGCCCTGTTGCCCGGTGGTGCCGCTGTCGGCGACGGTGCCACTGCTGCCGGCCGTCGCCTCGCCGCTCGAGGCGGCATTGGCGATCACCGCGCTGCCGACCGCGATTGCGAACACGGCGGCAAGCGCCATGATCGACTTCTGGACCGTTCGGATCATCTGTAGTCCTCCTTCGAGCTTGGGTGGATGTGCACGGTCCATGCTCGCCAGGGAAGCTGAGCGCGCACACCCGAGCTCCTGGGAATTGCCCGAGAACGGCGCACTCAGGAATCTCCTAGGAAATCTTCACGAAGCGCTCAGGACCCGCTGCTTCCATGCCCATATGCAACGGCGCGATGGATTCGGGCGATGAACCTCCGGCCCGACAGGCTCTGGACCGGTGACTGGCGCGACCAGTCCGAGGAGGCACGGCGGGCCGCCGCCGAGCAGGCCGCCGCCAAGGGCAGGAACGGACACGTTCCCCGGCCCGCGGTCGATGCGGAGAGGCCACCGCCGCCATCCAGGGCCCGCAACGTGCGGCTCCTCGTGGCAGCCGGAGTCGCCGCGCTGGTGATCGCGACCGGCTCCTTTGCCGCCGGAATGCTGACCGACGGCGACGGGGGCACCAGCGCCCTGCCGGCGGCCGGCGAGCCTCTGAAGCCGCGGACGGGACAGACCCGGGCCGGCGCGGTGTATGAGAGCGCAAGTCCCGCCGTGGTGTCGATCAAGGCCGGCAACGCCACCGGCACGGGCTTCCTGCTCGACCGCGACGGCCACATCGTCACGAACTTCCATGTCGTGGAGGGCAACGAGCGCGTCGAGGTGCGGTTCGGATCCGACGGCAACTCGATCGACGCGGACGTCCGCGGCACCGATCCATCGAGCGACCTCGCCCTAGTGCAGATCGACTCCGGATCGATCCCGTCCGGGGTCAAGCCGCTGCGACTCGCGGACTCTCGCGGCGTGCGGGTCGGCGATGCGGCGATCGCGATCGGAAATCCCTTCGGCCTCGACCGGACTGCGACAGAGGGCATCGTCTCGGCGGTCGGCCGCGAGATCCGGGCTCCGAACGGTTTCTCCATCGATTCCGCCGTTCAGACCGACGCTCCGATCAACCCCGGCAACTCGGGCGGTCCTTTGCTCGACGACGGGGGCCGGGTGATCGGCGTCAACTCGCAGATCGAGACGGGCGGTGCATCCGGGAACGTCGGCATCGGCTTCGCCGTCCCGTCGAACACGGTGCGCCAGGTCGTGCCCGCGCTCATGCGCGGCGAGCAGATCAAGCGTGCGTATCTGGGCGTCGAGACCTCACCGGCGACCACTTCCAACCAGTCCGGTGCGCAGGTGCAGAGCGTCGTGTCCGACGGGCCCGCGGCCCGGGCGGGCCTTCGCACCGGCGACGTCATCACGAGCGTCGACGGCGAGCCGGTTGCGGAGCCGTCGGACATCGCGCAGGCCATCGCCGGTGACAAGCCGGGCAAGGAAGTGACCGTCGAGGTCAGGCGTGACGGGTCGACCACGACGCTGAGCGCCACGCTCGGCACGCGCCCGGCCTCCACCGGTCCATGAGCTTTGCCGCCCCACTCGTCCTGCTCGCGTTGCTCGGGCTCCCCGTGCTCGTCGTGCTGTACTGCCTCGAGCAACGCCGGCGGCGCTCCGCCGCCGCGGCGTTTGCGGCTCCAGCGCTGCAACCGTCGGTGGTTCCGCGCCGTCCCGGCTGGCGGCGGCATGTGCCGCTCGCAACGGCCGCGCTGGCGCTGGCGCTGCTCGTGGTCGCGGCCGCCAAGCCGCAGCGCACGGTCGCCGTTCCGGTCGAACGCGCCGCGGTGATGCTCGCCAGCGACGTGTCCGGGTCGATGACCGCAACGGACATCGAGCCAAGCCGGCTCGTCGCAGCCAAACGCGCGGCGACACGGTTCGCCGACGACGTGCCGGAACGCGTGAACGTCGGCGTGCTCGCCTTCAACAGCACTCCGCGTGTGTTGCAGAGCCCGACGCGCGATCGCGAGGTCGTCAAGGCCGCAATTGCGGGGATGCAGCCGAGCGGCGGCACGGCGACCGGGGAGGCAATCGCGTCGGCCACGTCGAGCCTGCGACCTGCGAACACCCGGCGCCGCAGTCCCGCCGCGATCCTGCTCCTCTCGGACGGCAAGTCGACGAGCGGGCGAGATGCAGTGGCAGCCGCGCGCGAGGCTGCCCGGCTGAAGGTCCCCGTCTACACGATCGTCCTCGGCACCGACGAGGGCACGATCACCGTGCCGCGTGCGTCGGGGGGCACCGCCACCCGCAAGGTCCCGCCCGACCCGGAGTCGCTGGCGCAGATTGCACGCGCCTCGGGCGGCCGGGCCTACACGGCGCAGAACGCGACGGATCTGAAGGAGATCTACCAGTCCCTCGGCTCACAGCTCGGGCACGAGAAGAAGAAGCGCGAGGTGACGTCAGCCGTGACGGGCGGCGGCCTCTTCCTGATGCTCGTCGGCGTGGCGATGTCGCTGCGCTGGTTCGGCCGTCTGATCTAAATCGAAAAGGAGAACGAGATGGACCTGCCCTACGACGAAATGACAGCTCTGCGCGAAGAGGCGCGGAACGGACTCGAGGACGCCCTGCACGAGGTGAAGCGGGTGATAGTCGGTCAGGACGGGATGCTGGAACGCGTCGTCGTCGCATTGCTGACCGGCGGGCACGTCCTGCTCGAAGGCGTTCCGGGCCTCGCCAAGACGCTCACGGTGAAGACCCTCGCGGAAGTGCTGGGAGGCACCTTCCGCCGCGTGCAGTTCACGCCCGATCTGGTTCCTGCAGACCTGGTGGGCACCAGGATCTACCGGCCGAACACGGGCACGTTCGACGTCGAGCTCGGACCGGTGTTCGGCAACTTCCTGCTGGCCGACGAGATCAACCGCGCGCCTGCGAAGGTGCAGTCGGCGCTCCTCGAGGTCATGCAGGAGCATCAGGTGACGATCGGGGGCCGGACCTTCCCCGTTCCCGCGCCGTTCCTCGTGATGGCGACGCAGAACCCGATCGAGGCCGAGGGCACCTACCCCCTGCCCGAGGCGCAGGTGGACCGCTTCCTGATGAAGATCCTCGTCGACTATCCGAGTCGCGGCGAGGAGGCAGCCGTGGTGGGCCGTTCGCTGGCCGAGCCGGCCGAGGTGCGCGAATGCCTGCCCCTCGAGAAGATCGACCGTTACGCGGAGGTCGCGCGCTCGGTGTTCGTGGACCGCGACGTGATCGGGTACGCCGTCGCTCTGGCCGACGCGACGCGCCGGCCCGCCGACTACGGGATCCCCGAGGTCGGACGGCTTGTCGAGTACGGCGCCAGCCCGCGCGGTCCGATCGGCCTCGTGCAGTCGGCGCGTGTCCTGGCGCTGCTGCGCGGGCGCGGCCACGTCTCGATCGCAGACGTGCGGGACCTCGCGGCCGACGTCCTGCGCCACCGGATCGTTCCCTCCTACGACGCCCTGTCGCGAGAACGTGACCCCCGACGACGTGATCGAGCGCGTGCTCGCGGCCGTGCCCGAGCCGTCGGCCGACCAGATGAGCCTCCGGAGCGCTGCGTGACACAGGCGACCCTGTCCATTCCCGCCGCGCGTCAGGGGCCGGGGTCCATACCCGCGGCAGGTTGTCGAGGCGCTCGACCTCGTGGTCGCACGGCGCACCGCGGGTGTCCTGCCCGGCGACCGCCGCGGCGCGGGCCTCGGCGCGGGGACCGAGCTGGCTCAGCTCCGCCCGTACGAGCCGGGCGACGACGTGCGCCACATCGACCCGTCCGCCACCGCGCGCACCGGCGAGCCGCATGTCCGCGTGCACGTTCCCGAGCGCACTCTCACCACCTGGATCGTGCTCGACGTGTCGCCGTCCATGGCATTCGGCACTGCCAACCGGTTGAAGTCGGATGTCGCCGAGGGCGTCGCGCTTGTCGTCGCCCGGCTGGCGGTGCGCCGCAGCGGCCGCGTCGCTCTGGTGACCTTCGGCGCCGGCAGGCGACAGGTGCTTCCACCACGTGGGTCACGGCGCGGGATGACGGCGATCCGGTCCGCGCTCAACGGCGGGATCGCCGTCGACGGATCACATGAGCCGACGGCGCTCGCAGATGCGCTCGTCCACCTGCGCAAGATCGCGACTCAGCCCGGCCTCGTGGTCGTCGTCTCGGACCTGCGCGACCAGCGCGACTGGCCGCGGGCGCTGGGTCTCTGCGCGCGCGTCACTCGGTCGTGGCGGTCGAGGCGCGCGATCCGCGCGAGGCTGCCCTTCCGGCCGTCGGTCACCTCACGCTGGTCGATCCCGAGACCGGCGAGAACCTCGAGGTCGATACCTCGAACCCGGCAATCCGACAGGCCTTTGCGCGCGTCGAGGCGGACCAGCGGGCGGCAGTCGCACAGGAGCTGCGCCGGCTTCAGGTCGAGCATGTCGTGCTTTCGACGCAGGACGACTGGCTGAAGGAGCTGGGCCGGAGGATGCGATGAGCTTTGCCGATCCCGTCTACCTGCTGGCCCTGATCCTGGCACCGCTTGCCGCCGCGGCGCATCTGCTCGCGGCGCGGCGCAAGAAGCGGCACGCCGTGCGGTTCACGGCGATGCCGGCGTTGAAGCAGGCGATCGGCGCCACGCCCTCGTGGCGACGGCACGTGCCCGCAGTGCTCGTCGTCGCTGCCGTCACCACGCTCGCGCTGGCGCTTGCCAAGCCGCACCGCACGGTGGCCGTTCCGCTCGAGCGTGCCTCGATCATGCTCGTGACCGACCACTCGCGGTCGATGCTTGCCACCGACGTCAAGCCGGACCGCCTGCGCGCAGCGAAGGACGCGGCCAAGACTTTCCTTGGCGAGATCCCGGCGCGGGTACGCGTGGGGGTTGTCGCCTTCTCGGACGAGCCCGACGTCGTGCACGCTCCAAGCCAGGACCACGATGCCATCCGCGACGTGATTGCGGCGCAGACGGCCGATGGCGCAACCTCAACCGGAGAGGCGCTGCAGACGGCGGTCAACACCATCACGCAGGACCGCCGCAACGGCCGGCGGGCACCGGCGGCGATCGTTCTCCTGTCCGACGGCAAGACCACGGTCGGCCGTGATCCGGTCGAAGTTGCGGAGACCGCCCGCCGGCTCAGGATCCCGATCTACACCGTCAGCCTTGGAACGCGCACGGCGACCGTTCCGAGCCCCGGGTACGGGCCTCCGCTTGCCGCAGCGCCGGACCCGGAGACGCTCGAGCGGATCGCGGAGGTCTCGGACGGCCGGGCGTTCTCCGCCGAGGACGACGAGGAGCTGTCCGCGATCTACAAGTCGCTCGGGTCCCAGCTCGGTACGAAGAAGCAGAAGCAGGAGATCACCGCCGGCTTCGCGATCCTCGGCTCGATCCTCTTGCTCGGCGCGGCGACAGCGTCGGTTCGCTGGACCGGCCGCCTGCTCTAGCTGTAGTTCCCAGCCACGTTGTTCAGGCCCGGAAAACCAGGTGGGTAGGGAAGGGTCGACGTGTGCGCTCCGCTAGCCAGCGGAGTGTCACGAGACTTCAAAGAAAGGTCGCGATCACGGACGACAGCCTGCACCAGTAACGCCGTCACGAAGGTCCACCTCGACAGCAAGACGGTCCTGACGAGCCAGCTCTTCTTCGACGAGGCCGTCAACGAGGCCGTGTTCAAGCGCGAGCCGTATTCGCAGAAGACAGGTCGTGACGTCTTCAACGACGGCGACAACATCTTCGACGAGGCGCTGCTTGTCTCCGCCCGCAAGCAGGGCGACGGGTACCCGGCCCTCATGACCTTCAACGTGCAGACGGCGTGACTTACTTGAAGCCCACCACCATCGAGGTGGGACCGCCGAGGTGCGTGACCTGGGTCTCGCGGAACCCGGCCTCGGCCATCCAACCCTCACAGTCCGCGCCCGTGAAGTCGAAGCCTCCCGGTGTCTCGATCAGCATGTTGAGGCTCATCAAGAGCCCGAAGACGTTCTCGCGGCGGTCGTCGTCGATGATCGCCTCGTAGACGATCAGCGCACCGCCGTCGGGAAGTGCCTTGTGGGCCTTTTCCAGGAGGACCCGCTTCTCGTCCAGGTCCCAGTCGTGGAGGATCCTCCCCATCACGAGGACGTCGGCGCCGGGCAGTTCGTCGGCGAAGAAGTCTCCGGGGTGGAAGGACAGCCGGTCGCTCACGCCGGCCGCGGCCACGTAGTCGCGGAAGATCGGCTCGACGACCGGAAGGTCGAAGCCGCCGCCGCTCATGTGGTCGTGTGCGAGGGCGACCTGGACCGGGACGCACCCTTCCGCGCAGCCGATGTCGATCATGGTCTTGTACCGGTCCCAGGGAAACGTCGCCGCCATGGCCTGGGCCGGCCCGAAGCTGCTGGCGGTCATCGCCTTGGTGAACCCACGCAGCAGGTCCGGGTTGGAGTAGATCGCTTCGAACAGGTTGCCGCCCGTCTTTGCTTCGTTCTGCGGCTCGCCGGTGCGCAGGCCTTCGGTGAGCGAGTTCCAAAAACCGAACAGGCGGGCGTTCAGCATCTCCAGCAGTCCGCCCGCGTAGCTGGGCTTGGCGCGGTCGAGAAAGAGATCTGTTTCGGCCGTGTTGCGGTAGCGGCCGTCCTCGCGCTCGAGCATCCCGAGCCCGACGAGCGCATCGAAGAAGTCGCGTGCGCTTCGCGGGTGCAGGCCCAGTCGATCGCGCAGCGCTTCGGCGTCGAGCGGCCCGGACTTCGAGAGCTCCGAGAACAGACCGAGCTCGACGGCGCTGAGGAGTGTCTTCGATGCCCAGAACCCCGTGCCGAGCTGCATGATCGCGTCGGGGGTGGGTGGTGCGGCGCTCACGGTCGCGAAGCGTACACCTCGTCCGCGGCGCGTTCCCCGGCCTGAATTGCGCCGTCCATGTAGCCGTTCCACACGGTGGCGGTGTCCGTGCCCGCCCAGTGCACACGGCCCTCGGGTCGTCGCAGGACGTGGCCAAGACGGCCCAGCGTTCCGGGACCCATCAGCCCGACGGGCCCGCCGCGGCTGTAGGGCTCGGCCGTCCAGTCGCACTCGGCGTACGCGGTCCAGCCCGCAGCCGGCGGACCGAACATCCGTGTGAGCGTCTCCCGCACGGCGGCCTGACGCGCGCCGAGCTCCATCCGGCCGTAGCGCTCGACCGCGCGCCCGGTGATGAAGCACGCGAGCACCGCCCCCGTCGGGCCGGTACTGCCGGCGTCCACAACCATCTGCACGGGACCGGAATCCGCGTACCCGATGCCGGACAGGTTGGCCTCGCGCCACCAGGGCCGGTCGTATGCAAGTGCGACCTTCATGTAGGCGCCCATCGGCATGCGCTGTGAAAGCTGGTCGCGGTCCGCGGGCAGCGGTCGCGCCCAGTGCCAGCGCCCGTAGAGCGCGGGGGACACGGCGACGATGGCGTGGCGTGCGCTGACCGTGTCGCCGGCCTCGGTTCGAAGCCGCACCCCGTCGCCCTCCTGCTCCACCGCGGCCACGGGCGTGCGCAGCCGCACGGCATCCCCGAGCCGCTCGGCCAGCCGATCGCACAGCTGCTGGCTGCCGCCGGCGAAGTGGTCCTGCTGCGCCCCGCCCTCGAACTCGGTCAACGAGGTCAGTCCACCGCCCGACTGCAGGTAGAAGAGGAAGTACAGAAGCGACAGCTCCTCGATCTCGGCACCGAACACGAGCTCCGCGGCGAGGTTGAGGAACATCCGTGCGTCCGTGGTGCGAAGGTGGCGGCGGGCGAACGTGTCGACGGTCTGCGCATCCCAGTCGGTGACCGCCGCCTGCACCCAGGGATGGTCGAGCGACACCTTCTTGCGCAGGCGGTCGAGGCGCAGCTGGGCGATGCCGAGCTCCGCGATCGACAGCGGCGAGAGTGGGGGCAGCGATCCCCTGAAGGTGCGCCGCCGCCCGCGCGACAGGAGCACCGCGCGCCCATCCAGGTACTGCGGCTCGGACCGCACGCCGAGCTCGCGGGCAAGCGCGGCGACGCGATCCTGCGTCGGCCCGATCCAGTGCGCCCCGAGGTCGGCGTGGTGGCCGCCGACGCTGGCGGTCCACATCTTCCCGCCGACGCGCTCGCGGGCCTCCAGCACCGTCACCGTGCATCCCCGAGCCTGGAGCCGGCGTGCGGCGCTCAGCCCGCTCAACCCTCCCCCGACGATCGCGACGTCCACCGGCGGCATTATCGGCCAACATGCCGCCCATGCCCGGCTTCGAACACCCTGACGTGCTCGTCCTCGGCGGCGGTGGGATCCTCGGCGAGGCGTGGATGTCGGCCGTGCTCGCCGGACTTGCCGACGCCGCCGGCTTCGACGCGCGCGGTTGCGACGGATATGTCGGCACCTCCGCGGGCTCGATCGTTGCCGCGGCGCTTGTTGCCGGGACCGACCCGGGTTCGCGGCTGGGCGAGCTCCCCGAGCAACCGCCTGTTCCCGCTTCGGCGCCGGCTCGCGGCCTCGGGCTTGTTGGGCGGGCGCTGGAGGCCGGCATCAGCGCGGGGAGTGGCGTCGCAGCACCCCTGGCGGTCGCAGGCCTTCGCTGGAGCGAGCCCGGCGGCGCATTGCTGCGCCGCGCCGCGCTCGCACGGGCACCGGCCGGAGGCCGCTCGCTCGACCGGCTCGGGGGCGAGATCGATCGCTCCGGGGCGCGCTGGGACGGTCGGCTGTCGGTTTCGGCCGTGCAGGTCGAGACGGGCCGCCGCGTCATGTTCGGCACGCCGGGGCTCCCTCGGTGTCGGTCGGCGACGCGGTCCAGGCCTCGTGCGCGATACCGGGCGTGTTCCGCCCGCTCGTGCTCGACGGTCGCACCTACGTGGACGGCGGCGCCTGGAGCCCGACCAACCTGGACCGGGCGCCGGCTGGTCGTGGGACGCGGGTCCTTTGCCTCAACCCGACCGGGTCGATGCGGCCGAGCCGCGCGATGCCCTTCGGTGCGCATCGGGATGGTCTCGCGCTCGGTCGCGGCGATCGAGGCACTGGCGCTCCAGCGGCGCGGTGCCCGGGTCACCGTCGTCGCCCCGGACCCGGGGTCCCTGGCGGCCATGGGCCCGAACTTGATGGACGCTGGGCCTCGCGCGCGCGTGATTGCAGCCGGGCACTGGCAAGGACAGCGTCTCGGCCGTCGGCCCTTCCTGACACAACTGGGGTTGCCGCCCGGAAATGGGACATATAGTGTGACTGTGGATCGAATCCGCGCTCGGATGACGCGCGGATGACGGGAGGAGGCCCCGTGCGGCGACTACTGGCCGCTGCAATCGTAACTTTCTTGGCTCTGTGTAGCGCCGCGAGCGCTGCGCCTCCGAACACGCCCACGATCACGGAGCCGGGCACCGACAACATGGTGCTGAACGCCGCCGACGTCCACATGGAGGCGCCGACGTACTCCGACCCGGACGGCAACCCCCACTCCTGCACGGACTGGGAGATCGTGACGGTGTCCCCGGCGCAGGTCGCCTGGACCGCACCCTGCGTGGTCGGCGTCTCGAGGGTCCACATCCACCTCGGCGACGGCACGTTCGTCAACGCCCACGCGGGCATGCAGCAGCTGAAGTTCGACACCGACTACAAGGTGCGCGTGCGCTTCAAGGACAGCACCGGCGAGTTCAGC
This sequence comes from uncultured Solirubrobacterales bacterium, assembly GCA_963762195.1. GTDB lineage: Bacteria > Actinomycetota > Thermoleophilia > Solirubrobacterales > JBBDJG01 > DASRIA01. The sequence continues at coordinate 33,188 of CAVXJX010000006.1, forward strand.
GCCTGGCGCGAGCGGCCGTTCTCGACCGCCCCCGCCGGACCGCCCGGCGTGCCGTCCCCGATCCCGTGGGCAGCCAGGCAGCCGGGCTACGTGGTCGAGGTCGTCGCCACCGGATTCCAGCTTCCGGTCAACATCGCGTTCGTCCCCAACCCCGGGCAACCAGCCCGGACGACCCGTTCTTCTACGTGACGGAGCTGTACGGCAAGATCAAGGTCGTCACGCCGGACAGGCGCGGTCAGCAACTACGCCACCGACCTGCTCGACTTCAACCCGACCGGCAACTTCCCCGGCTCGGGCGAGCAGGGCGTCGCGGGCATCGCCGTCGATCCGGCGACCGGCGACCTGTTCGCCTCCATGCTCTACGAGGACACCGCCTCGCCGCGACCCGAAGCCCCACTACCCCAAGGTCGTGCGGCTCCACAGCAACGACGGCGGCCGCACCGCCGCGACCCAGACGATCGTGCTCGACATGTCGGCGAGCCGACGGAGCAGTCGCACCAGATCTCGAACATCACCATCGGCCCCGACGGCAAGCTGTACGTCCACATGGGCGACGGCTTCGACTCCTCGACCGCGCTGAACCTCAACTCGTACCGCGGCAAGGTCCTGCGCATGAACCTCGACGGCACCGCTCCGACGGACAACCCGTTCTACAACGCCGCCGACGGCATCAACGCCCGCGACTACGTCTTCGCCTACGGCCTCCGCAACCCGTTCGGCGGCGCCTGGCGCGCCGCCGACAACACGCACTACGACGTCGAGAACGGGCCCAACGTCGACCGCTTCGCAAGGTCCCGGCCGGCCGCAACTACGGCTGGAACGGCAGCGACATCACGATGCGCAACTTCGCTCTCTACAACTGGGAGCCGGCACACGCCCCGGTCAACATCGCGTTCGTGCAGCCGGAGACCTTCGGCGGCAGCGGCTTCCCGATCGAGAAGATGTCCCACGCCTTCGTCTCGGAGTCGGGTCCGACCTACGCCACCGGGCCCCAGGCGCGCGGCAAGCGCATCAGCGAGTTCAGCCCGATGTCGACAGGCGACTTCGCCGGCACGACGCCCCCAGCCGCTGATCGAGTACACGGGCAACGGCAAGGCGACCGCCAACGGCATCGCCGCCGGTCCGGACGGCCTGTACTTCACCGACCTCTACAAGGACATCAACCCGGCCTCGCCGATCGAGCCCGGCGCCAAGCTCCTGCGGGTCCGGTACGGGACGCCGCCGCCCGGTCATCCGCGGCCGAAGGGCGCTTCGCCCTTCAGCGTCCCGCTCGTCCCGTCGTTCAAGGAGTGCACCGCCGCGAACCGCAACCACGGGCCTCCGTTGGCCTATCCCTCATGCGGCCCGCCGCAGCAGAGCTCGGACTACCTGACCGTCGGCACCCCGGACGCGAACGGCCGGAGCGCCGGCTCGACCGGGAACCTGAAGCTGAGCACGGTCGTGGGCAACACCGGCACCACGGCGGACGAGGCCGATGTCAAGGTGAAGTTCAACATGACGGACATCCGCAAGCGGAGCGACCTCTCCGACTACACGGGCGAGCTGCGGATCGCGTTCGACATACAGGGCACGGACACGTCGAACGGGCCGACGCTTGGTGACTCGGCGACGATGTCGGGCGTGCCGTTGGGCTACACACTCCCCTGTACCGGCACCGCGTCCGCATCGATCGGGTCGACGTGCTCGCTGACCACGACCGCAGACGCCGTGGCGCCGGGAACCGTGCTCGAGGGCCGGAGGTCCGTGTGGGAGCTCGGGCCGATCAGGGTCCGCGACGGAGGGTCCGACGGTCTCATCTCGACCCTCCCGAACACGACGTTCGCCCGCCAGGGCATCCTCGTTCCCTGATCCACTCCGCCGCCCGGTAAACCCGGGTAGCCGCTTGTTCGATAGACAGGAGGCCTCCATCCCGACAATGGAAAACAGCCTCGCGTAACGGAATACGCGGAGACCAACGCCCCCCCTCGTGTTTATCGCCCCCGCTCAGCCGGCTGGCGCCGGCCTTGACCATCCTCGCCTGCCTGCTCGCGGCGCCCTCGGCCATGGCCGCCGGCGCTGCGGTCGATGCCGGGCAGGATCGCCTCGAGTTCACCGCCGCTAACGGCGAGCGGAACCTCCTCACGGTGACCGGCAGCGCGGCACCTACACCATCGAGGACACGGTGTCGAACATCACGGCCGGCCCGGGCTGCACGCAGCTCGCACGCCAAGCGGGTGCGCGTGCTCGTCCATCCCCCATGGCCCCATCGAGTCCGTCTACCTCGACCTGCGCGACCAGGACGACTCGGTCGTCGACTCGGCCTCGATCGACGTCGAGATCATCGCCGGGGAGGACGCGACAAGCTCACCGGCGGCGCGTCACGGCGACAAGCCTCTACGGCGGAGCGGCGACGACCTGCTCGACGGTGGGCGGGCTCGGACGTCCTGAACGGGGACGATGGCCGCGACCGCGTCACCTACGCCACGCGCACGGCCCCCGTGAACGTCAGCCTCGGCAGCTTCTGGGGCGACGGCGAGTCCGGCGAGTGGGACTTCGTCAGCTCCACGGTCGAGGAGGTCGTCGGTGGCTCGGGCGACGATCGATGACCGGCACCAGCGCCGCCAACACCTTCATCGGCGGTGCGGGCAACGACATGCTCGACGGTCGTGACGGCAACGACGTGCTCGAAGGCGGCGACCGGCACCGACAGGCTCGACGCCGGCAACGGCGACGACATTCTTCGCAGCCGCGACGCGGTGACGGACATCGTCAACTGCGGCGCGGGAAATGACAGCATCGACGTGGACGCCGCCGACACCGTCGCCGCGGATTGCGAGCGTCCGGCGACGTCGCGCCCGGCAGCCCGACTGTCGCCACCCGGCCGCCGCCACACTCGATCGCGTGCCCAGCATCGGTGCGGCTCACGCGCAAGGGCTACGTGCGCATCCAGGTCACATGCCCGATCACCGCGGTGAACGGCTGCACCGGCACGATCACGATCGAGGTGCTTGCGCGTGGCGTCGGCGGTTCTGCGGTCCGCTGCCGCCAGACGGCCAGGGCGGAGCTTCACGCTGAAGGCCGGCCAGACCAAGGTCACGAAGGTGAAGATCTCGCGCAACGGCCGCCGCCGCGTCCTCAAGCAGAAGCGCGCCAAGTGCAAGGTCAGCGTGCACACCAGCAACGCCGGCACCAAGCGCCTGACCGTGTCCAAGAAGATCACGGTCAAGGCCCACCCAAGAAGAAGAAGCGGAGGAGCTGATGACACTGCACGCGAACGCACGGATCGCGCTGCGCTCGGTGCAGGCCGTGGCACTGGTCGGCCTGGTCGGCTACGCGGCGCAGGCCACGCGCAGGTCTGTGGAGCCGGCGCCGACCCCTTCTTCGAGCAGTACGTGTACACGGGCCTGATCTTCATCGCGGCCGGGCTGTGCCTGACCCGGGCGGTCACGGTGCGCGCGCGAGCGAACTCCGTGGCTCGTGCTCGGCGTGGGACTCCTCGCGTGGGCAGGTGGCGAGGTCTACTACTCGGTCTTCTACGCCGACCTCGCCGAGCCGCCCCTGCCCGGCGTCAGCGACGGGCTGTGGCTGACCTTCTATCCGGCGTGCTACGTGGCGATCGTGCTGCTCGTCAGGGAGCGCGTGCGCCAGTTCCGCACGAGCCTCTGGCTCGACGGCTTGGTGGGCGCGCTGGCCGCATCGGCGATCGCGGCCGCGCTCGTGTTCGGCACGATCGCGGGACAGGGTCGCGAGGACGCGGTCGTCGCGGTCGACCTGTCCTACGCGCTCGGTGACCTGCTGCTCCTCGGCTTCGTCGTTGGTGTCTTCGGGCTGACCGGATGGCGACCCGGCCGCGCGCTGCTGCTCGTGGGCGCCGGCCTGGTGATCAGCGCGGTGGTCGACGGGTTCTTCCTGTACGACTCGGCGCTCGGCCTGACGGTGGACTCGACTCCTGATGGCTACCCTGTGGCCTGCTTCAGCGCTGCTGCTGGGGTTCGCGGCCTGGCAGCGGCCGACCGTCGCCGAGCCGGTGCGCTTCGAGGGCGCGCGCGTGCTGCTGATGCCCGCTGCGTTCGCCGTCGCCGGGCTCGCGCTGCTCGGGTGGCACACGTTCGAGCGCCAGAACGCCCTTGCCCTCGGGCTCGCGATCGCCACGCTCGCCGCGGTCATCGTGCGCATGTCGGTCACGTTCCGGGAGAACATCCACCTGCTCGCCTCGAGCCGGCGGGACGCTCTCACCGACGCGCTCACCGGGCTCGGCAACCGCCGCGCACTGATGGAGGATCTCGAAGTGGAGGTCTCCGTCGCGAGCGAGCGCGGCCGAGCGGCCTCGTGCTGCTCGACCTCGACGGCTTCAAGCAGTACAACGACCGCTTCGGGCACCCGATGGGAGACACGCTCCTCGCGCGTCTCGGCCAGCGGCTTGCCGAGGCCTTCCCGCACGACCGCTCGTACCGGCTCGGCGGCGACGAGTTCTGCGTGCTTGTTCGCGGCAGTGAGGCGACGATCGTCAAGGCTGCCGAGGAGGCACGCGAAGCGCTCACCGAGCGCGGCGCCGGCTTCGAGGTCGGATGCACCTCCGGCGAGGCGATCATTCCCCGCGAGGGACACGACGCGGTCGCCGCGATGCGCATCGCGGACGAGCGTCTGTACGACGCGCAAGGATCGCCGCCAGCGCTCGACGGTCGGCAACCAGACGACCGCCGCTCTGCTCCAGGCACTCGAGGAGCGCGAGCCGGAGCTGCGCGAGCATCTCGACCAGGTCGCCGGGCTCTCGGTCGAGGTCGGCCGCGAGATGGGAATCAGCGGCGACGAGCTCGACGATCTCGCGCGCGCCGCCCACCTGCACGACGTCGGCAAGGTGGCCGTCCCCGACGCGATCCTGCAGAAGCCCAGCGAGCTGGACCCGGTCGAGTGGGAGATGATGAAGAACCACGCGATCGCCGGCGAGCGGATCCTGAGCGCCGCTCCCGCCCTGACTTCGATCGCCCGCCTGGTGCGCTCCAGCCACGAGCGCTGGGAGGGCGGCGGCTACCCCGACGGCATCGCCGGCGACGACATCCCGCTCGGTGCGCGCATCATCGCCGCCTGTGACGCCTACCACTCGATGATCACCCTGCGCGTCTACGGCGGGACTCTCGACACGGCGCCAGGCGATCGAGGAACTGCGCCGCTGCGCCGGCAAGCAGTTCGATCCCGCGGTCGTCGAGAAGCTCTGCGAGATCTGCGTGATGACAGACGAGGCCGGCTTCGAGCGCCGCGTACCTCCGGTCCAGCTCTCGCTGCCGGACACCGTCGCCGCGACCGCCTGATCCACTCAACCGTTGCACTGAAAGGCGCAGGGGCTGTACCTTTGGTCCCCATGGAGCGTGACGCCGCTCTCAAGGGCGTGTTCGAGCCCGTCCACCTGCCCACCATGTTCGAGGAAACGGTGGAGCGGCTCGGGACCGCCATCCGCCTCGGACTCCTGCTCCCCGGCAGCCGGTTGCCATCCGAGCGCAGCCTCGCCAACCAGCTCGGCATCTCCCGCTCGACGTTGCGCCTAGCCATCACGACGCTGGTCCAGAGCGGTCATCTCGTCTCGTCGCGCGGCCGGCGCGGAGGCACCTTCGTCGCGGAGCGCCCGCCGCTCGCCGACCAGGACGAGGAGCTCCTGGGCGAAGCCGCGTGGGCCGTGCTCGACCTGCGGGTCGCGACCGAGGTCGGCGCGGCGATCCTGGCCGCCGAGCGGTGCAGCGCGGAGCAGCTCGACCGGCTCGACGACCTGGTGGAGAAGATGTCGGTCGCCGAGAACTTCGAGGAGTACCGCCTTGCCGACATCAGATTTCACATCGGCGTGGCGGAGGCTGCCCGCTCGCCTCGCCTCGTGCGTGCGATGACCGAGGTGCAGGGACAGGTGAGCGACCTGATCGCGCTGATCCCCCATCCGGACCAGGTCCTGACGTACTCGAACGACCAGCACCGGCGGCTCATCGCGTTGTTTCGCCGCGGCGACGGTCGGCGCGCGGGGCACCTGATGCGCGAGCACATCCGGGGCACCGAGCACATCATCGCCGGGCTGATCTGAACGCCGTCTGTCAGCGGTTGACAGGCCTCCCGGCAGGCGTATTTTTTCCGGCGGGAGATAGGTTGGGCCAGCAAACCATTTGCTGGTTTTCCGAGTGGAGGAGGTATCCGTGGTCGACCGTGTAGAGCCGGGGAACACACCGGCCGCAACTGACGACGAGCGCCAGCTCGCTGAGCTCGGCTACAAGCAGGAGCTCTCGCGAGCCTGGAGCGGGTTCACCAACTTCGCGATCTCGTTCACGATCATCTCGGTGCTGGCCGGCACCTGGACCACCTTCGGCTTGGCCTGGAACAACGGGGGCCCGGTCGCGATCTCCTTCGGCTGGCCGATCATCTGCGCCCTCGTCCTGCTCGTCGCGGTGTCGATGGCGGAGCTGACCTCGGCGTTCCCCACCGCGGGCGGCCCCTACTGGTGGGCGGCGAAGCTGGGCGGCGCCGGCTGGAGCTGGATGACGGGCTGGTTCAACATCATCGGCCTGGTCGGGATCGTCGCATCCGTCGGCTATGGCGCGGCGACGTTCCTCAACATCACGCTCGGTGTGTACGGCGCCAAGATCTTCGGCGTCGACTTCGCCGACACGAGCAGCGTCCTCGGCGAGCAGTTCGGCCTCTACATCCTGATCCTGGTCCTCTACACGATGGTCAACGTGTTCGGCCATCGCCTGCTGGCACTGCTCAACAACATCTCGGTCGGATGGCATGTCCTCGGCGTCGCGGTGATCATCGGCCTGCTCGTCTTCCTGCCCGACGATCACCAGAGCGCGGACTTCGTCTTCACGGAGAAGCTCAACCTCGTCGGCTTCGGCGAAGGGTCCCTCACAAGCCTTGCCTTCTGGTTCCTGGTCGTCCCGCAGGGCTTCCTGCTGACGATGTACACGCAGACCGGCTACGACGCCTCTGCCCACACCGCGGAGGAGACTCGTGGCGCCGCCATCGCCGCGGCACAAGGCGTCTGGCGCTCGGTGTTCTGGTCGGCGGTGATCGGCTGGTTCGTGCTGCTTGCGCTCCTGTTCGCCGCAAGTGACGTGACCGCGGTCAACGATGCCGGCGGTGCCTCGAACTCGATCGTCACGTCAGCCCTCGCGGGCGACATGTGGGCGGCAAAGCTGATCCTGATCATCGTCACCGTGGGGCAGTTGTTCTGCGGGGCGGCCGGCCTGACGAGCGCCTCGCGCACCTGGTACGCGTTCTCGCGCGACCGCGGGATGCCGGGCTGGTGGCTGTTCAGGCGGTTGAACCGCGACAAGGTGCCGCACGCCTCGGTGATCGCGGTGTCGCTGGCGTCACTGCTCATCGCGATCCCGGCACTGTGGAGCACAGATGCGGCGCCCACCTTCCCATGGGCCTTCTTCGCCATCACGGGAATCTGCACCGTAGGCCTCTACATCGCTTACACGATCCCGATCTACCTGCGTCTGCGCCAGGGCGACAACTTCACTCCGGGGCCGTGGACCCTCGGCGCCCGCTATCGGTGGATCAACACCGGCGCGATCATCTGGGTGGTCATCGCGGTGATCATCTTCTGCCTGCCGTTCACCCCGGCAAGCGTGCCGTGGTTCGACGAGTTCGACGCGCCGGCGTTCAACTACACGCCGCTGGTGCTGGTGCTCGGCGGGGTCGTCGGGATCTGGTGGGCGGTGTCCGCGAAGAACAGGTACACCGGGCCCGTGCGGACGCTCGAAGAGGACGAGGTCACGCGAGACTGACCGAGAACCCGACAGCCAATCGCCCGGGAGGCCCGGGCGGCACCACCGGGCATGCTGTCTCTCGACGACCTGCGCAAGGAGGCGACCGACGGGACGATCGACACGGTCGTGACGGCGTTCACCGACATGCAGGGACGGCTGTTCGGTAAGCGCATCCAGGTCGAGTACTTCCTCGACGACGTCGTCGATCACGGCGTCGAGGGCTGCAACTACCTGCTCGCGCTCGACATGGAGATGGACCCCATCCCGGGATACGAGATGGCCAACTGGGAGGGCGGCTACGGGGACTTCGCGATCGTCCCGGACATGGCGACGCTACGCCGGATTCCGTGGCTCGACCGCACGGCACTCGTGCTCTGTGACGTTGCGAACCACGATGGGTCGCCGGTCGTCGCGTCTCCGCGCCAGGTGTTGATCGCACAGTACGAGCGCGCGCACGCGATGGGGTACACCCCGATGCTGGCCTCGGAGCTCGAGTTCTATCTGTACAAGGAGAGCTACGGCAAGGCCCACGAGCAAGGACTACCGCGGCCTGACGCCGACGATCCCCTACATCCTCGACTACCACATCCTCGCCACGACGATGGACGAGCGTACCTCGGGCCGATCCGCCGCGGGATGCATGGCGCCGGCATCCCGGTCGAGTTCTCGAAGGGCGAGGCGTGGTACGGCCAGCACGAGGTCAACACCCGCTACGCGGACGCGGTCACCTCGGCCGATCGTCACACGATCTTCAAGAACGGCGTCAAGGAGATCGCGTTCCTCAAGGGCATCTCCGCGACGTTCATGGCGAAGCCCTCCGAGAAGGACATCGGCAGCTCCTGCCACATCCACTCGAGCCTGATCGACGTGCAAGAGCGGCGAGAGCGCGTTCGTCGACGGCAACGAGGAGACCGACACGTTCCGTCACTACATCGGCGGCATGCGCGCCCGGGTCAGGGAGCTCGGCGCTGCTCGTCGCGCCCTCGATCAACTCCTACAAGCGCTACGCGACCGAGAGCTGGGCGCCGACGTCGATCTCGTGGGGCCGCGACAACCGCACGTGCGGCTTTCGCGTCGTCGGCCACGGCGCATCGCGGCGCGTGGAGTGCCGCATCCCGGGCGCCGACGTCAACCCCTACCTCGGGTACGCGGCGCTGCTGGCGGCCGGCCTCGACGGCATCGAGCAGGGCACCGACCCAGGGCCCGAGCTGAAGGGCAACGCGTACGCCGAGGCGGCGGCGGAGCCGTTCCCCTCGACGCTGCGCGAGGCGGTCGACCTCTGGGAGGGCAGCGACTTCGCGCGCAAGACCTTCGGCGAGGCGGTCTGGCGCCACTACCTCAACTACGGGCAGACCGAGCAGCGCCTGTTCGACGAGGTCGTGACCGACTACGAGCGCCGCCGCATGTTCGAGCGCGGCTAGTGCTCCGTCCCGTCGATCCAGGTCGATAGAGCCCGCGACCGAGCAGGTGATGGCCGAGGTACCGCGCGCCGGCGCGGAGAGCTCGACGCCGCGGTCGCCCGCGCCAAGGCGGCATTCCCGGCGTGGCGGGCGGTGTCGCCCGGCGACCGCGCCGCGCTGCTGCACCGGCTCGCCGACGCCCTGGAGGAGCGCTCGGGCGACCTCGCGACGCTCGAGGCACGCAACGCCGGCAAGCCGATCGGCGACGCGCGCGGCGAGATGGAGATGGTGGTCGCCGACCTATCGCTACTACGCGGGCGCGCCCGAGCGGCTGCTGGGCCAGACGATCCCGGTCGCCGGGGGCGTCGACATGACGTTCCGCGAGCCGCTCGGCGTGGTGGGCCTGATCGTCCCGTGGAACTTCCCGCTCGTGATCGCCTCGTGGAAGGTCGCACCCGCGCTCGCGGCCGGCAACACGATCGTGCTGAAGCCGGCCGAGCTGACGCCGCTGACCGCGCTCGAGCTGGAGCGGATCGCGCTCGACGCCGGCCTGCCGGAGGGTGTCCTGAACGTCGTCGCCGGGACCGGGCAGCGTCGTCGGCAAGCGGCTCGTCGAGCACCCGGACGTCGCGAAGATCGCGTTCACCGGCTCGACCGAGGTCGGACGCGGCATCGCGCAGGGCGCGGCCGGGACGATCAAGCGGGTGACGCTCGAGCTGGGCGGCAAGTCCGCGAACGTGATCTTCGCCGACGCCGACATCGAGCGGCGGCCGCCGCCGCGCCGATGGCGGTGTTCGGCAACGCCGGGCAGGACTGCTGCGCGCGCTCCCGCATCCTCGTGGAGCGCTCGGCGGTCGACTCCTTTCTCGAGGCGCTCGAGCGCGAGGTGGGCGCGCTGCACGTCGGCGACCCGCTCGACGAGCGCGACGCGACATGGGGCCGCTGATCTCGGCCGATCAGCGGGAGACGGTCGCCTCGTTGTGCCGGACGATGCCCCGGTCGCGATCCGCGGCAGTCCGCCCGGACGGGCCCGGGTACTGGTACCCGCCGACGGTGCTCGCGCCCGTGTCGAACACCGACCGCGCCGCGACCGAGGAGATCTTCGGCCCGGTGGCGTGCGTGATCCCCTTCGGCGACGAGCACGACGCGGTCGAGCTTGCCAACGACACGATCTACGGCCTGTCGGGCTCGATCTGGACCCGTGACGGCGCCCGCGCCCTGCGGGTCGCGCGGGCGATCGACACGGGCGTGGTGTCGATCAACTCCAACAGCTCGGTGCGCGTGACCACGCCGTTCGGCGGCTTCAAGCAGTCCGGGGTCGGCCGCGAGCTCGGGCCGGACGCGCTCGAGCACTACACCGACGTAAAGAACGTCTTCTACGCGACCGAGGAGTCCTGATCACGATGCCCGGCCGGCTCGAGGGCAAGGTCTGCGTGATCACGGGGACCGCGAGCGGGATCGGGGCGGAGGCGGCCCGCCTGTTCGCGCGCGAGGGCGCGAAGGTCGTCGGGGTGGACCTCACGTCGGGCGCGGAGGGTGAGCTGGCGATCCAGGCCGACGTCACCGACGAGCAGCAGGTGCAGGACGTGTACTGCGCAGGCCCGCTCGCACTTCGGCCGCATCGACGTGCTGTGGAACAACGCCGGCATCAACCCGACCGACGACGAGTCGGTGCTCGACACCTCCGTCGAGGCATGGCAGCGCGTGCAGGACGTCAACGTGCGCAGCGTGTTCCTGTGCTGCAAGCACGGGATCCCGCATCTGCTCGAAAGCGGCGGCGGGTCGGTGATCAACACGGCTTCGTTCGTCGCCGTGATGGGGGCGGCGGTATCCCAGATCTCTTACACGGCGTCCAAGGGAGCGGTGCTGTCGATGTCACGCGAGATGGGCGTCGAGTTCGCGCGGCGCGGCGTGCGCGTGAATGCCCTGTGCCCGGGGCCGGTCAACACGCCGTTGCTGCAGGAGCTGTTCGCCAAGGATCCCGAGAAGGCGGCGCGGCGGCTCGTGCATCTGCCGATGGGCCGCTTCGCCGAGGCGAGCGAGATCGCACAGGCGGGCGTGTTCCTCGCGAGCGACGAATCGTCATATGTGACCGCCTCGACATTCCTCGTCGACGGCGGGCTGTCGGGCGCCTACGTCACGCCCGAGTAGCCGGCCTTACTGGCAGTTCGGGTCGTCGCCGTCGATCAGGCCCGGCACGCCCTCGTTGTCCTGGCCGTCGTTGCAGATGCCGGGCGTCGGCTCGGGCTCGGGGTGTGGCGTCGGCTCCGGGACCGGCGTGTTCTGTGGCGCCTCACCGCGCTGGGCGGCGCACTGCTCGGCCTCGAGCTGCGAGCGAGGCGGATCGCACTGCAAGCCGGTCTGCGGCTCGGCGGTGGCGCCGGGTCGGCGGCGGCGCGGCTCGGGTTCCGGCTCGGCGGCGGCGCGCGGAAGACGTCGACGATCGTCACCGTCGGTGGCTCCGGATAGGCCTCGTAGCAGTCGCTGTAGCGGCTCGTGCGGCTGCGCCGGATGAAGACCTCGTCGTAGTCGCCGTTGCTGTAGTAGTCGCGCCGGTAGTAGGTCTCGTCGTAGTCGCCCGTCGCGCCCGTACTTGCATTGCCGCGGCGGCTTGTAGTTCGGCGGGCAGCCGTTGCACTTGGCGGTGCGGCGTGAACACCGCCGGGCTCGAGCGGGTTGCCGCAGCAGCAGCGCACGACCGGCGTCCCGTACTTGTCGACCAGCACGGCGGTGCCGGCCTGCAGGATCGCCTGGAACGGACGGCCCGGCCGTTCCGACGAGTGGTTGGTGACCTGCGTGTCGCGCGTGAGCGTCACCGGGTGCAGCTTCGCGATGTACCTCTTGACCGCCCGGAACGGTCGGCGTGATCCCCAGCACCCGCGCCCACTCGCGCATCACGCTCGGGGTTGCGCTGCAGGAACCGGATCAGCTTGTCGCGGTCGCAGACCCGGTTCGACCCGCTGCCGCCGAACGGCTGCTCGCTGCCGCTGCCGCTCGCGGGCAGGTCGACCTCGGCGTCGCCCTCGACGTCGGCGGGCTTGGTGAACGGGATTCGGCCCCGGGTCCTCGGGCTCCTGGAAGCTGACGGTCTGGAGATCGCGTCTCGCCGGCCGTGGTCGAATCCTTCGAGTCTCCTGCCGCATCCGACCACCGGGAGCCGCCACGGCCGCCGCAGCAACGCAACGGCGAGCTCAGCTCTGGCCAAGGTGAGCTTCGGACGGGGCATCGCGAGGCACGGCCCAACCTAACCGGAGGCGTGGGACGGCGTCCAAGAACCGCCCACAGAAGGCGCGGCCGAGCTCGTTCCACGCGGCGATCGCTGGACGCGTGTCTCGCGCCTCAGCGCCTCCGGGTCGAGCGCCGATGCGGACGGCGTCCTCGTCGGAGCGGTAGTCGTCGATCCAGGCCTCGGCGTCGGTGGCGGCGACCTCAGCGTGAAACTGGATGCCCACGGACTTCCCGGTGCGGAACGCCTGGAGGCAGACGGCGCTGCGCGCCAGCGGCGTCGCGCCGGGCGGCAGCGGGAACTCGTAGCTGTGCCACTGGAACGCGGTGAAGCGCGGCGCGAGCGGGGCTAGCAGCGGGTCGCCGGCTCCCTCGGCGGTCAGCTCGACCTCGCGCCAGCCGATCTCCGGCTCGCGCGCGCGGCGCGCGGGCGCACCCGCCGCTTCCGCGAGCAGCTGGCCGCCCAGGCACACACCCAGCGACGGGGACGTCACGGTCGAGGAGCCGTCGCAGCTGCGCCTTCACGTCGCGCAGCCACGGATGGACGTCCTCGTGGTCGGCGTGCATCGCGCCGCCGAAGACCATCACCGCGTCGTAGCCGCACGGGTCTGCCGGCGGCGTGCCCGCCTCCGCCGGCAGCCAGGTGTCGAGCTCGCGTCTCGTTCGTCGACGGCGTCGGCGAACACGCCCGGGCCCGGCGTCGCTTTGGTGGACGATTCCCAGGATTCGCACTGGCGACCAGTTTCGCAATACGCTCCGCCCGTGGCTAACACGGAACGATCGGGCAAGCTCACGGTCGCGGTCACCGGACCGACGGGAGACATCGGCCGCTCCGTGGTGCGGGCGCTCGAGCGCAGCAGGGAGGTGGGGCGGATCATCGGGATGGCCCGGCGCCCGTTCGACCCGGCGGACCTCGGCTGTAAGCGCACGGAGTACAGGCAGGGCGATGTGCTCGACCGCGCTCCGTGGACGAGCTCGTGGCCGGGCGGACGTGGTCGTGCACCTCGCGTTCCTGATCTTCGGCAGCCACGACGAAACGCGCGAGATCAACCTGCGGGGATCCCGCAACGTGTTCGAGGCGACGGTGGCGCGGGGGCGAAGCGGCTCGTCTACACGTCATCGGTGGCCGCGTACGGGTTCCACCGCGACAACCCCGACGTCCTGACCGAGGACACGCCGCCGCGCGGCACGCCGGACTTCTACTACTCCGCGCAGAAGGCGGAGCTGGAGCAGCTGCTGCTGGACGTTGCCGGCGATTCTCCGACCGACCTGTACGTGTTCCGGCCGTGCATCGTGGCCGGCCCGACGCGCCGACCCTGATCGAGGGCTTCACCGGACAGAAGATCTTCGGCCGACGGTCAAGCATGTTTGGCGGCTGGTCGAGGCGCTGCCGATCATCACTCCCGTGCTGCCCGATTCCGGCGTGCCCTTCCAGCTGGTGCACCACGACGACGTGGCGAGCGCGGTGAAGGCCGCCGTGCTGGGCCGCGGGACTCCGGGCACGTACAACCTCGCGGCCGACGACGCGATCCGGGTGCGCGACGTGGCCCGGGCGCTGGGCTGGCAGTCGGTGCCCGTGCCCGGTCTCGCGGTCGATGCGGTCGGCGAGGTCGTGTCGCGCGTGCCGGTTGCGCCGGCCGAGGCGGGCTGGGTCGACGCCTTGCGAAAGCCCGTCTTGATGGACACGGCCAAGGCCCGGCGCGAGCTGCGCTGGCGCGTGCGCCACGACGGCCACGAGACCCTCGCGCAGACCGTGACCGCGGCCCGCGAGGCCGGCATCATCTGACTCCGGCGCCGCGCGGTCATCGAAAACCGGGTGGGTAGGCGTCACATTGCCGAACTGTCCGCTCTCGCGTCCACCCCTCGGTCGTGAAACCGGACAGTTCGCGGGCGCCTCGCGTTCACCAAATTTCCCCGCCACTTCGCCGGGATTGCGCGGGATACTGGGAGCGATGCCGGAGCAGCTGGAAGTAATCACCCGGCTCTACGACGCCTTCAACCGGCGCGACATGCCGGGCATGCTCGCTTGCATGGATCCGGCGATGGAGGTCTCGGCACCCGACGGCCTCGAGTACGCGGCGGTGATGATGCGGCTGCTCGGGCCGCGCGGCGTGGTCCTGCTGGACAAGTACCGCGGCCATGACGAGGTGCGGCGGCTGTACGAGGCGCTGTGGACGATCTCGGCCCGGTTCACGGTCGAGCCGAGCAATTTCGTCGAGCGCGGGGGGGCGGTGGTCGTCCCGGCCCGGCTGAGCGCGGCGACCGCGGACGCCGGCACCGAGGGAGAGGTCAGCGTGGCCCACCTGTGGACGCTGGACGGCGGCAAGGTCACCAGCTTGCGGATCTTTGTTGACATCGACCGTGCAATTGCCGCGATCGATGTAGGTGAGGGGGAGGGAGAGGAGTAGCATTGACAGGCCTCCCCTGAGTGGGCAAGGCCTCCCTGATGGGCACGGGCGAGTCGTTAATCGTGAGCCCTCGAAGCGCCCGGCGCGAATTGCCGGGCGCTTCGCTTTTCCTAGTGCAGCGCCGCGACCTCGGGCCTGCGCCCGAGCATCGCCAGGCCCCGCGCCTCCAGCCGGCGGACGCGGTCGCGGGAGATCTCCAGCCGGCCGGCGACGTCGTCGAGCGTCCCCGGGTGGCATCCGATCCCGAAACGCATCCGCAGCACGTGCCGCTCGTCCCGCGGCAGCTTGGTGAGAGCGCCGCGCAATGCCTGGTCGCGGAGCCTCGACTCGACCGCTTCCGCGGGCTCGGCCCCGTCGCTTTCGAGCAGCTCGCCGAACGGCGTCTGCCCGTCGTCGCCGACGGGCTTGTCGAGGCTCGCCACCGAGCGCGCGAAGCGGCGGACCTCGTCCACCTGGCGGACGGGCATCTTGGCCACGGTCGCGATCTCGTCATCGGTGGGAGCGCGGCCGAGCTCGGCGGTCAGGGCACGCTCGACGCGGGTCACGGCGCGCTCACGCTCGATCATGTAGACCGGCATCCTGATGATGCGGGCCCGGTTCGCGATCCCGCGCTCGATGGCCTCGCGCACCCACCAGCTCGCGTAGGTCGAGAACCGGCACTCCCTGCGCCAGTCGAACTTCTCGGCGGCGCGGATCAGCCCGATGATGCCCTCCTGGATCAGATCGAGCATCGGGAGGTCTCGTCCCTGGTGCTTCTTCGCGATCGACACGACCAGCCGCAGGTTCGAGTTGATCAGCCGCTCCTTGGCCGCACGGTCGCCCTGCTCGATGCGCTTGGACAGCTCGACCTCCTCACGGGGGTCAGCAGCTTGAAGCGCGAGATCTCCTTGAGGAAGAGCTGCAGCGCGTCCGTTCCGCCACCGTGCTCCGCCTCTTTGCGCGCGCCATCGACTCCGGCGGGAGCACCCTCACCTGGGAGCTCCTCCGACGCAACCCCCCTCATGTCCTGCGAGCTAACCGTCACTCTTGCCGCCTTTAGAACCGGGGCATTCGGCCCATGGACCGGCTGGACAGGGCAGCCTACTCCTCGGCGACGCCGGAAGCAAAGGACTGGGTGCGGGAATGTCAGGCGGCTATGCGGGATTCGTCCGCAACTAGCGACCGGTACGCGGATGCGTACACGGCCGCGACCCGGTCTGGCGTGAATCGGAGGGCGTACTCCCGCGCCCGCTCCGGATCCGCCGCGTAGCGCCCCTCGAGCACGGCCTGCAGTGAGGCCGCCAGCGCAGCGGGGTCGCCGGGCGGGACGAGTACGGCGCGTCCGTCGTCCGCCAGCAGCGGCAGGCCTTCCACGGCGCTCGCCACCACCGGTACGCCGTGGGCCATCGCGAGGGTCGCCGTCTGCGACCAGGCGTCGTGGCGCGACGGTGCGGCGACCACGGAAGCGCCGGCGATGAACTCGGCCGGCTCCCGCTGCCAGCCGGTGAACGTCACGGTCCCGGACAGGCCGAGGTCGTCCACGCGGTCGCGAAGCTGTTGCTCCATCTCCCCGGCGCCGAGCATCAACGTCGCCGGAGGCCGGTCCATCAGGGCAAGTGCCTCCACCAGCACGTCCGGGCCCTTCTCGGGATGTAAGCGTCCCGCGAAGACGATCCGCGGTGCCGGCAGGCCCGGGCGCGGCGCGGCAGCGAGTCCCGGCACCGGCGAGACTCCGGTGCGCAGCCGGTCGGCGCGCAGGCCGAGCTCCAGGACCAGCTTGCGGCTGTCGGGTCCGTGCGCGAAGAACAGGTCCACCCGTCGCAGTGCGGCGCGCATGTCCCGCAGCCGCGGGCGGCCAGGCCAGCGGACCGCGTTGTGCTCGCTTGCGACCAGCGGCACTCCGCTCGGCTTCGCTCGCGCGGCAGCCCACCAGGCCCCGAACATGTGCGCGTGGACCAGGTCGGCATCCTCGATGCGGGGAGCCAGCCAACGCGCGAACCCCTTGCTCGGCTCGTACTGCAGGTCGCGGCCTTCTCCGCAAACCTCGACCGGCACGCCATAGGACTCACACAGTGCGATTCCCTCACGCGTCGCGAAGCCTGCCAGCAGCTGCGTGTCGAATCCGTGTTCGCGCAGCGCGCGGGCCACCACCAGAGCCGCCAGCTGAGCCCCGCCGGGCTCGAGCTTGGCCATGACTCGCGCGAGCCTCATCGCTACGCGAAGACCTAGGCGAGCGCCAGCGAGTCCGAGGGCTGCCGTCCGGGGCGGCGTCGCTGGGAGGCGAACGTCAGGGCGGTGTAGATCGGGCGCCCGCCCGGGATGTCCGTGCCGTCGATCTCGCGCGGGCGGTTGACCATCCGCCCGCCGCAGACCTGCGTGGCCGAGCCGCCGCCGTCGAGGTTGATCGCCGCGTGGGCGCCGAGCGCGGCCATCAGCTCGGCCAGCTCCCCGAGGGTCAGCCCGGCGTCGTCGTCGTTGCGACCGTCGCAGGTCACCGACAGCGCGATGCCGTCCTTGACGCCGAGCGCCGCGCGCGGATGGCGCCGCGCGGTGATGTCCGAGTCGAACTGCTCCGCGCCGGCCGAGAAGCCCTCGGGGTCGACGCCGTCGTGCACGACCGGCCGCCCTTGTTCGACGAGCAGCGGGCCGGCCTGCAGCAGGTCGCCGCGCGGGGCGACCGGCAGGTGCTGCCGGCGTGCGATCCGCAGCGTCCCGCCCTCGACGTGCACGCACGAGCGGACGGCGTTCCAGGGGGACATGAAAGGAACCGAGTCCCGCGCGATCCCGGCGAGCCGCAGCTCGCCGAGCGGCCGCGCGCTATCGCGCACGAAGAACCCGCCCACCAGCGCGTCGGCGACGCCGGAGCGCGCGCACCAGGCGACGAGCGGCTCGGCCTCTGGCAGCGCCACCACGCGGACCTCGGTCTGGCGCAGGTCATACGCAGCCAGATGGACGGTCGTGGCGAGGCCGTCGGAAAGCTCCGCGCGAAAGGTGGTGGGAGCCGACGAGCCCTGGCGGGGTTCGCCGGGCAGCGAGTGGGACCTGATCGCAGCCACCATTCCAAAGTACGGAAATAGCGGGACTTTCGCCGGGAAAATCTTGGGAACATCGCGTGAACATTCGGTGACGCGGCGGGGCTCGATCGCGGCTACCGGTCACTGGGGTCCAGCAGCTCCTCGTATAGAGCCGCGAAGGCCCGCGCCGTCGCCTCCCACGAGTGGGAGGCCCGGATCTGCCGGTACCCGTTGTCGCCGCGCACCCTGCGCGTCGGCTCGTCGTTCACGGCCTCCACGAGCGCGTCCACCAGCGCGTCGATGTCGTCGGGCGGGATCAGCCAGCCGTTGGGGCGCGCCGGGTCGGTGTTGACGAAGGAGACCGGGCCGCCGCTGCGGGTCGCGATCACCGGCACGCCGCAGGACATCGCCTCGATCAGCATCTGGCCGAATCCCTCGCGCGCCGACGGGGCGACCATCACGTCGGCGCAGGTCAGGCCTTCGGGCAGCTCGGTGTGACCGCGCCACCCGACGAAGAAGATCCCGGCCTCGCCGACCTCGCGCGCGACGGCGTACGGATGCTCGCCCTCCCACTCTCCCGGGAAGCCTCCCCACAGGACGAGCGGGGCCCGGGTCGTGAACTTCTCGCGCGCGCGCGCGTAGGCGCGAATCAGCAGCGGGACGCGCTTCACCTCGGTGAACCGCCCGACGAACAGCAGCACGGGCGCATGGTCGCCCTGTCCGTCCGCCTCGAACCAGTGCAGGTCCTCGTCGCGGTAGCGGATGCTTCCCTGCTCGCCCGACTCGTCCCAGCCCTGAGGTTCCTCCACGAGCCAGTGACGCCAGCAGCGCCAGCCGCTCGGAGCGGTCCAGCGCCCGGCGGTCGAAGCGCTCGATGTCGACGCCGTTGGGGATCGACTCGACCGTCTCGGGAGGGACGTCGAGCAGGCTGCGCGCCTCGTCTCGCAGGTGTGGCGAGATCGCGACGATGCGGCTCGACATGCGCGGGCTGCGTGGCGCAGCCGGCGGGCCCAGTGGTCACCGAACCGCCACTGCTCCCAGCGGGTCTCGCGCAGCATCCGCCGCTCCTCGGGGTCGAGGTCGGCGCCGGACGCCGCCCGGCCGCCCGACTCAGCCATCCCGGCGAGGTCGGTGCCGAGCAGGCCGGCCAGTCCGCGCAGGCGGTCGATGTGCTCCAGCAGCAGGATCTCCGTGCCGTGCAGGTGGGTGACGATCGGCACGCCCGGGAACCGGCGCGCGACCGCCTCGTGGATCGGCGTCAGGTGATGGAGGTGCGCGACCGCCGGAGGCTGCGGCCATGCGCGCGCGAGCGTCTGCTCCCACGCGGCGGCGAGGTGGTCGCCGGCCGCGGGCGGCACCGCCGCGATCACCGGGTCGGGTGCGCCGGGCCGATCCTCGAAGGAGGGATGCATCGGGACGGGCTCGGCGAGCGGGTCCCGCCCTGTTCGTCGTGCGCGCCAGCGCGGGCCCGTAGTCGACCGGCGTCAGCCGCGGGTGCTTGAAGAAGCTCTCCGCGTGCGTGCGGTCGCCCGGCTTGCCGAGCGAGCCGGCGACGAGCGACACCGGCCAGCCCGATCCCTCGATCGCGGGCACCAGATAACGCACCACCTGCGACGACCCGCCGCGCGGATAGAACAGCAGGGTCATCCCGACCCCTGCTCGGGCGCAGCGATCTCTTCCTCCTTCCTGTCGCGGGTGACCTTGGGTTCCGATCTAGACTCCCTTTACAGCTTTGGGGGGGAATGTTAGGGTCCGCCCACTGTCGCGACAGCGCGCGCTGGGGAGTGACGCAGAGGGGATTAGGGCAAAGAGGGCTCGACGGTGGCATTCGCCCACGGTGACCTTCGCGGTCGGCACACGGCGCCGCACACACTCTTCGAGCCCGGGGAACTTCGTTTCCTGGGCGCGGAGGCGATCCGCCCACGCGATCCTCCCCTACTACAGCGCCGGCGGATCAAAGCAGAGCAGCGAGGGCCGGGACTAGTCCCGGCCCTCGTGCTTCACCGCGTGACGGCCTCCACCCAGTCGAGCGACGCGCCGCACAGCGTTCGTGCGCGGGCCGGGGACACGCGCTCCACCTGCTCCGCGGATCGCGGGAGCGAAGAAGAGCGGCCCGAGGCTCGGCGCCGGACCGCCGCTGCCCGGGTGCAGCACGCCGGTCGTGTAGTCGATCTCGACCTTGTGCCGCCCGGCGGCCAGGCGCACGGTCGCCGAGCGGCTCGTACTGGCCGGTGTGGCTCAGCCGGTGGCGCTCCGACGCGATGCGTCGCGCCGTCGACGGCGATCCGCAGCCGCCCGCGGAAGCGACCCGCGGACGTACACGTCGTACTGGCCCGCGGAGGGGACCGTCAGCGCGGCGTCCTGCTTGGCGCTCCCGCGCGGGATCACCGCTCCCTGTGCGCTCGGGTCCGACTTGCCACTGCGAGCCGGCCGGCGCTGCCAGCCCGACACGCGCGGCAACGGGCCGCCTGCGCGACGGCAAGGCGTCCCACCCTGGGTGCGGGCGAGGCTCGCGAGCCGCCGCACGTTGTCGCAAGCGGCCGGGGCGGAGGCGATGTCGGGCCGAAGCCGAGCGGCAGGTGCTGGAGCAGCGTGCGCTCCGAGCCCGGGGCGCGCTGCCAGACGTCGTAGTAGCGGCCGGAGCGCACTCTCGTGTAGATCGATGGCGGCCGGCTCGCCACGGGCGAACGGCGCAGCACCAGCGTGCGGTAGACGAGCAGGCTCGCGTCAGCGAGCTCGTCGACGTCCGCCGGCTCGAGCTTGTCGAGCTGCCGTCCGCTGCGCAGCAGGACCGGCCTGCGCCGAAGCTCCGAGGCCCCCTCCGGGTCGCCCTTCCTGAGGAAGTGGCGCACGCCGTAGGGCTCGTACTCGGTCATCAGCGTGGGCCCCTCGCCGGCGATCGCCTCGCCGATCTGCTCGAGCTCCTCGTGCCGGTCGCGTGGCGCGAGGTTCACCTCGTGGTAGGCGAGCGCGTTCGACCAGATCACACCTGCCGGCGATCGCGAGGGCCAGGACGGCTCGCCTCGACCCGCCTCCCTCGTGCGGCGAGCGCGGACGCCGCCCGCCATGCCCGCGAGCAGGACCGCCGGGCGAACCGGTGGCCAGCGCCTTGGCGCCCACCCACGGCGAGCCGAGGATGCTGATCGCGAGCGCTCCCCCGACCGCGGCGGTCACATAGAGCAGCAGCTCCCATGCGCGCCGCCTCCATGCCCAGCTCAAGCCGATCACCGCGGCGGCGAGGAGCAGGCCGATCAGGATGTAGGTGGGAGCCAGGTCGGCCGGCTCGAAGCGGAAGTCGCCGGCCGGCCAGATGCCGGCAAGCTGGAGGCGGCTGAGCGGCTCGACCAGGTTCCCGAGCTCGGTCGCGCTTTGGAGCGTCCCGCGCGCCGGCTCGAGGAAGGACTCGGCCTGCAGCAACGTCGGGGCCGAGAGCAGCGCCGTAAGGACGACGAACACGAGTCCGGCGGCGACGGCGGTCTTGGTGTCCCGCACGCGTGCAAGCACGAACGCGGCCGGGATCAGCAGGGGCACCAGCCACACGATCCCGCCGAAGCTCAGCACCGCGAGCAGCGCCGCGCTCGCGAAGGCGAGCGGCAGCATCGAGTAGGCGCTGACGCGCTGCCTCAGCAGCGGAACCAGCAGCGCCGCCAGCAGCGCGACCGCCCACGCGGCCGCGAGCTCCTTGACTCCGCCCCACAGCGAGTAGGCGAACAGCAGCGCCGGCTGGCTCGCCACCGTCGCGGCCAGCGCGCGCAGCGGGGCGCGAGTCGATCACCCGGCTCGCAAGGACGTAGAGCGCGAGGCCCATGTACGCGGCCAGCAGGGCCTGGTAGGGCTGGAACACCCACGCCACGTCCTGGCCGACGAGCTTTGCGCCGATGCCGAGCGGCGGAAATGCGCCGACCGGATAGCCGATGCTCGAGGTTGACGTCGAGGGCGGCCTCGTACGACGAGTCCGGCAGCCCGCTCAGGTCACGCCCGTGCTCCATGAGGCGGTCGGTCATGGCCAGCCACGTGGCTGTGTCGTCGAGCTTTATGTAGCCGGCGAACGTCGCGTCGCCCGAGAGCACCACCGGCGCGGCAAAGACTCCGTAGACGGCGCAGCCCGCCGCGACCGCCCACCAGTCGACGCGCGCGGTCGCGCATCGGCAGCGGACAGCGCCACGCCCGCGACCGCGAGCACCAGCACGGCGGGCAGAGCGAGCTCGGCCGTCGCGTCCCACGCCGTCGCGATGTGCCCCGTCACGAGCACCACCGCGAAGCCGGCCGCCGGGAGCAGCCCGGCGGCAGACGGATGGCCGCTGCCCGCTCGAGCAGCAGGCCGCAGCCGATCGATACGGCCGTCACCGCGAGCGGGAACAGCACCCAGCAGACCAGGAGAGGGATCATCGGAGCCTCGCGCCTTGTATCAGGGCGCGGGGCGGTGGGCTCCGCTATCCGACGGGTCGCACGCGGCCGCTGCGGGCGAGCCGGCGGGCTTTGCGGGGCGACGGGTCGTAGACCTCGACCTGGACGTCCTGCCCCGGAAACGCGAGGTAGACGCTGCTCGGCCGGTCGCGGCCGTAGACGGCGATACCGCCGCCCGCCAGGCGAAAGGTCTCTGCTTCGGGCTGCCGCGCCAGGCGGCGCAGGCCCTTCACGGCGCCGGGCCGCGGGTACGTGCCGATCGTCGTGTAGTCGGGCCGGCGGTCGCCGACCGGCACGCCGCGCGGAAGGTAGCGGACGTAGACGTTCCCGTCCGTGGGGCGCGTCAGCTCGTAGGTGTGGCCCGCGAGCGGCCCGGCCCAGTAGACGGCGTGTCCGGTCCGGTCGGGAAGGCCGCGGAGCTCGGCGACCGACGCGGCCGACGAGACCGCGCTGCCCGGCGCGAGCTCTCGCCCCCGCCGTCTCGCAGAACGAGCCAGGCGCCGAAGGCGATGGCGAGCGCGACCGCGATCACCGCGCCGGCTCGCACCCGGCTCGATCCACCGTGGGCGGCGCTGGAGGCCCGGCGTGCAGCCGCGCCGCCCGGCCGGGGGCCGGCACGAGCTTGGAACGCGATTCCATGACCGACGTATCGGCCGGCCACCGGGCCCCCATGAGGCCGGGCCCCTGCGAGACATGCCAGAAATCGGTCACCGGGCAAGAGGTTCAGGATTCTGCCGGTGCGGGTATTGAAGGGCCATTCACCCACCGGGGGCCGTTTGCTATGGCGGTCGGGTGGGGGAACTGGGAAACGCGTTTGTCAAAGGGAGAGGAGGCGCTATGGCGCTAAAGGTGCGTACGGCTCTGCCGCTTACGCTTGCAGTAGCTGCTCTATTGATGCTGATCGTCGCGGAGGTCGCGACCGCGACTCACGTCCGTCCCAAGGGCGCGACTCCGATCAGCGCGTCCGCTGGTGCCGGCATACAACCTGTGCACCGCAGCCGCAACCGGACGCATGGAACGCCCCTTGCCGCTCCGTCCTGTAACCCGCCGGTCAGAGCTCGAACTCGCATCACGATCGGCACGCCGACCGCCAATGGCGCGCCGGCGAACAGCATCGGCTTCGTGCAAGCTCAAGGTGCTCTCAGGCGGTCCTGGTCCGCCCGAGGACTCCGACGTCGCGATCATCTCGAGGGTACGGACATTCGCTGCCAGGCCGGCACGGCTCGCCTGCGGTAGCGCAAACGCCCGGGACGGCGCGCGACTACATCGGTGAGGTCCAGGGCAACGCCACCGATCAGGATCACCGACCACTTCAACGGCGTCCCGTGGGAATGGTGGCTCGAACCCGGGGACGGTCGTCGACCTGCCGTTCCCGGTGGACGCGAACTGCGCCGCGACCGCCAGCGCGACGATCGGTGGGACGTGTAGCGCCAACACGACCGCCAACGCGGTGGTTCCCGGAGCGGTCAAGGACGGCAAGCGGGCGATCGTCGAGATCAGCCAGCTGCACGGTCTTCGACGGCGGACCCGACGGCGTCGTCGCGACCGCGCCGAACACGCGTGTTCGCAAAGCAGGGCATCTTCATTCCCTAAGCCGGGTCGAACGGCAAACGAGCGCTGCGAGGAGCGGGGCAGTGCCCGCTCCTGCGCTGCCCGGATGTCACGAGCGCAGACAAGTGAGGTTGATCGAACCGCGGCCGTCGGGGATAAGGAGCTTCGAGGTGGGAAGCGCAGGACGAGAGCCGGATCAGCGCACTGCTCGAGCACGGTGAGCAGTCAGGATGCATCGAGCTGTCGGCGGTCAACGAGGTCGTCGACGCGGCTGGACCTCTCCGACGCCGAGCGTCCAGGAGCTCCTCGAACGCATCGACGCGCAGCGGCATCCAGCTCAGCGACGACTGCGGCCGGGACGTGCGCCGAGCAGGTCTCCTACGACAACGACGCGCTTGCCGCGACCACGACTGACGCGCTCCAGCTCTTCATGCGCGAGGTGAACCGCTTCGAGCTGCTCACCGCCGAGCAGGAGGTGGAGCTCGCCAAGCGCATCGAGCGTGGTGACGCCGAGGCCAAGGAGCATGCTGATCAACGCCAATCTGCGTCTCGTGATCTCGATCGCCCGCCGCTACCAGGGCAATGACCTGACACTGCTCGACCTGATCCAGGAAGGGATCCTCGGGCTGATCCGGGCAAGCGAGAAGTTCGATTGGCGCCGCGGATACAAGTTCTCGACCTACGCGACCTGGTGGATCCGCCAGGCCGTCGACCGCGGGATCGCAAACGGCGCTCGCACGATCCGGCTGCCGGTCTACGTCATCGAGCGCGAGAAGCAGATCGCCCGGGCGCAGCGGAGGCTGGCGACCCGTCTCGGCCGGCCGCCGACCGAGGAGGAGGTCGCCGCCGAGGTGGAGCTGACCGAGGAGCAGGTGCTCGATCTGCGCGGGGTCGCACGAACCGTGACAAGCCTCGACAAGCCCGTCGGGGACGAGGAAGGAGCGACGTTCGGGGCCCTGCTCGGCAGCGACGACCCTCAGCCGGCCGAGGAAGTCGAGGTGAGCCTGCGCCAGGAGGTCGTGCGCAGGGCCATGTCGAGCCTTCCCGACCCGCAGCGGACGGTCCTCGAACTACGCTTCGGGCTGGCGGGCGCGACGCCGCGCACGATCGACGAGGTGGTCGCACAGCTCGGCCTCTCGCGGAACAAGGTGCGACGCCTCGAGGCCGACGGATTGGCCCGCCTGGGCCGCGCGCGCGAGATCGTGTCGCTACACGAGGCCGTCTAGCGCCAGGGTCTATATAGAGTCAGCGACGCGGCTCACGGCTGCCGCCCTGCTCGCTGCCGAACACCCGCCCGGTACGCGCGGCCGCAGTCGCCCAGCTCCATCTGCCGGACCGAAGGTCGTCCGGCGACGTGTCCGATGATGTCACCGGTGCCCGAGATGAAGAACGTCTCCGGGAGGCTTGTCACTCCGTAGGCGTTCGCCACTCGCCCGGCCGCGTCGCGCACGATCGGATAGCTCAGGTCGTACTCGTCTGCGAATTTTTGGGCGTCGTCCGCCGACTCGCCCACGCTCAGTCCCACGAACGCCACCCCGCGGCGGCCCCACCGCTGCCAGGTCGTCTCGATCAGGCGCGCGTCCGCGCGGCACGGGCCGCAGTCGGAGGACCAGACACTCAGGACGACCGGGGATCCGCGTAGGCGGGTGAGAGCCAGCGAGTCTCCGGCGACGGCCTCTTCGAGCGGGCGCGCCTGCGCCGGTGGCGAGCCTTTCTCGACCACCTCGACAGCGAATCCCGGTGCCGGCGCACGACGGCCGCGGGAGACGGCTTTCGACAGGGATTTCGCCCGGGCGTTTCCGGCCGGGCCGGTGGCCCCCGCGCGATCCGCGGGCGCGGTCTGCTGCCTCTGCGGTGCCTGCGGTGCCGATGGCCTCTTCTCAGCCGCGCTCGGCGGGTCGTCGCCCCCGTCGTCCGATGCCGACGTGAACGCGATCACGATCAGCGTGATTCCCACAGCGATCGCTGCGGCGCCCATCAGGTAGGTGGCTCGCTTGGACATGGCAGTCTTGGTCGGGTCGGAGACGCCGGGCTGCGGGGCGCCCTGCCGAAAATACCCGAGCGCTCCCCGCGCCGTGCGGGTTGCGGTCTCGACAGCGTCCGCGCCTGCCGGGGTCTTTCGTGTCCCGCCAGGCGCTATCCTTCGCCAACCGTGCTCGGCGCGCGGTCTTTTTTCGTCTACCCCGGCCCTACCGGCCCTCCTGAGATATGGCACGCGGAGAAGTTCGAATCGCGGTAACCCTCGCTTGCGAGGAGTGCAAACGCCGCAATTACCAGAGCAACAAGAACCGGCGTAACGACCCGGATCGAATCGAGATGCGCAAGTTCTGTCGTTGGTGTGGACACCACACCGCGCACAAGGAAACGCGCTAGTGGGCCACTAGGGCCCTGGAAGGGCATCCGGATGGCGAGAACACGGCAGAAGCGCAAGGCGAAGCAGCGCCAGCAGCAGCAACAGCAGCAGGCGACTCGCCAGGACGCGACCGCCAAGCAGCAGCCGACCAACCCCGCCGAGGCTGCGGCGATCCAGACGGCCGACGCGCTCGAGGCGGCCAGCGAGCTGGAGGAGATCGCTGCGAAGGAGCCGGCCGCTGAGGTCGTGCCGCAGGAGGAGGTGTCGCAGGAGGAGGTGGCGCAGGAGGACGAGCCGCAAGAGCGCAAGCCCGCTCGCCGTGCCGCGGTCGAGCGCAAGGAGCCCCGCCGTGACCGCAAACCCGCTCAGGAGAAACGCAAGGAGCCGCGCAAGCGGGGGCGAGTCGCCAACTTCCTGGTGCAGGTCTGGGCCGAGCTCAGGCGGGTCCAATGGCCGGACCGCAACCAGGTGACGCAGGCCACGGGCGTGGTCGTCGTCTTCTGCTTCCTTGCCGGGGCGTTCCTTGCATTCTGGGACTTCGTCTTCGGCGAACTCGTCACATCAATACTCTGAGGCCGGAATGTTTCGCTGGTACGTCATAAACACCTATTCCGGCCACGAGAACAAGGTCAAGCACAACATCGAGCACCGTGTGACCACCATGGAGCAGCAGTCGAACATCCGCCAGGTGGTCGTACCGACCGAGCAGGTCTCCGAGATGAAGAACGGTCAGAAGGTGCAGACCGAGCGCCGCACGATGCCCGGCTACGTGCTCGTCAACATGGAGATGAACGACGACACGTGGACCCTCGTCAAGAACACGCCCGGGGTCACGGGCTTCGTCGGCTCCCGCGACAAGCCGCTCCCGCTCAGCAAGCCGGAGGTGGACCGGCTGATGCACCGCGAGACCGCCGAGCGTCCCCGGACCCGCGCCCAGTTCTCGATCGGCGAGTCCGTGAAGGTGATCTCCGGCCCGCTGTCGGACTTCTCCGGCGAGATCGCCGAGATCAACGAAGACGCCGCGAAGCTGAAGGTGCTCGTGTCCATCTTCGGCCGGGAAACGCCCGTAGAAGTCGGCTACGACCAGGTAAAGAAAATATGAGGGAGTTACGCAGTTACGCGGTTACGCAGTTCGCAGTACCGGGTTTCCTGCGTAACTGCGCTACTGCGTAACTGCGTAACCAGAGCTATGGCCCGAAAAGTTCTTACCATGATCAAGCTTCAGATTCCCGCGGCCGCGGCCAACCCGGCGCCTCCGGTTGGACCTGCGCTGGGTCAGCACGGCGTCAACATCATGGAGTTCTGCAAGGCCTTCAACGCCCAGACGCAGGCCGATGCGGGCACGATCATCCCGGTCGAGATCACGGTCTTCGAGGATCGTTCGTTCACCTTCATCACCAAGACGCCTCCGGCGGCCGTGCTGATCAAGCAGGCGATCGGCCTCGAGAAGGGCTCTCCGGAGCCGCACCGCGACAAGGTCGGGACGATCAGCCGCGACCAGGTCCGCCAGATCGCCGAGACCAAGCTCCCCGACCTGAACGCCCACGACGTCGACCAGGCGATGAAGATCATCGAGGGCACGGCCCGTTCGATGGGGGTTGACGTCAAATGAGCAAGCACGGCAAGCGCTATCGCACGCTGCGCGAGCTCGTCGATCGCACACAGCACTACGAGCCTTCCGACGCTGTTTCGCTCGTGCGCCAGATGCAGACCGCGAAGTTCACGGAGTCGGTCGAGGCCCACATCCGCCTCGGCGTCAACGTGCGCCACGCCGACCAGCAGGTGCGCGGGACGATGACCCTGCCGCACGGACTCGGGCGGGACGTGACGGTGGCCGTGTTCGCACAGGGCGACAAGGCGCGCGAGGCTGAGGCAGCAGGCGCTGACGTCGTGGGGGCCGATGACCTCGCCGAGCGGGTGCAGGGCGGTTGGACGGACTTCGACGTCGCGATCGCGACGCCCGACATGATGCCGGTCGTGGGGAAGCTCGGCCGGGTGCTGGGTCCTCAGGGCAAGATGCCGAACCCGAAGGTCGGGACCGTCACCGACGACGTCGGCCGCGCGGTCGAGCAGGCCAAGGCGGGCCGGGTCGAGTACCGCACGGACCGCACCGGGATCATCCACATGGTGATCGGCAAGGCTGACTTCGACGACCGCCGCCTCCTCGAGAACTACGCGGCGCTGATCGACGAGATCGTGCGTGCCAAGCCGGCCGCCGCCAAGGGGCGCTACATCCGCTCGGTCACGCTCACCACCACGATGGGCCCAGGTGTTCACGTCGACCCCACCCGGACGCGGGATTTGCTGGAGGAAGCGGCCGCGTAGTACCATCGCACGCCCCACAGCGAGATCTTGCTCGCCCGAGACGGTCGGCAGCCAGCACGGCATGAGCCCGGCCCAGGCGGAGGCAACGGAGAGTTGGTCCGTTTTCCTACCCGCCTGCGTGCGGGTTTTTTGATCCCTGAAACGCGAAAGCGACGATGAGAAGAGACCAGAAGGCAGAGAAGATCGAGGAGATCGCCGCCCACCTCGGGGAGGCGCAGGCGGTGTACGCCGTCGACTACCGGGGATTGACCGTGCCGCAGGCAGCCGAGCTGCGGGCGAGCCTGCGCGAGCACGACGCCACGTTCCGGGTGGTGAAGAACACGCTCACGCTGCGGGCCGCCGACCAGGCGGGCATGGAGCAGCTCAAGGACCTGGTCGCCGACGGCCCCACCGCGCTCACGTTCGCGCGGGGGGACGTTGCGCTCGCCGCGAAGGTTCTGGACAGCTTCTCGCGCCAGGCCGACGTCCTCGAGTTCAAGGGCGGCCTGATGGACGGCCGCACTCTGGAAGCGGACGAGATCCGCCAGCTCGCGCGCCTTCCCAGCCGCGACGTCCTCGATCGCGCAGTTCGCGGGGGTGGTCGCGTCGCCGATCACGGGACTCGTGCGCGGCCTCGGCTCCCTGCTCGGGGGACTTGCCGTCGCACTGGGGCAGATCCAGGCGCAGAGGCCGCGGCCGGCCGGCCCCCGGCAGAAGAGGCCCCGGCGCCCCGCAGAGGAAGCCCCGGCAGCAGAAGAGGCCCCCGCAGCAGAAGAGGCCCCCGCAGCAGAAGAGGCCCCCGCAGCAGAAGAGGCCCCGGCAGCGAGGAGCCCGCAGCAGAAGAGCAGCAGGAACCAGATTCAGATTCGGATTCACAGGATGCCGAGAAGGAGGCGCAATAGCAGTGGCTACCAGCACGCAGGATTGGATCGAGGAGCTCAAGTCGATCTCCGTCATGGAGCTCGCGGAGCGGATCAAGGCACTCGAGGAGGAGTTCGGCGTCTCGGCGACCGCTGTGGCGGCTGCAGCGCCGGCGGCGGGCGCAGGTGCGGATGGCGACGGTGCCGGCGAGGAGGAGAAGACCGCCTTCGACGTCGTCCTGACATCCCCCGGTGACAAGAAGATCCAGGTGATCAAGGTCGTCCGGGCCGCAACGGGCCTCGGACTCAAGGAGGCGAAGGCACTGGTTGACGAGGCCCCCAAGGCCGTCAAGGAGGGCCTCGACAAGGACGAGGCCGAGAAGCTGAAGGGCGAGCTCGAGGAGGCCGGAGGCCAGGTCGAAGTTAAGTAAGCAGAATCCTTCCGGAGCTCCCGTAATTTGCCGACTTGGCCAATTACGGTTTGTTTTGAGGCGCGGCCGTCTCAGTTTGGTCCTTCGGAAACGTAAGATGCTTTGGTACTATGTGCGGTCGCGCCGTTTTTGCCTGCCCTTTCGCCCAAACGCAATAGCCCGTTTGAGCCGGACTTAGAGGAGCCGCCAGTTGGCACGTCTGGACGTTGCACGCCAGCGTAGAAGTTTCGCGTCCCTTGAAAATGCACTAGAGCTTCCCAATCTGATCGACATACAGCGCAGTTCCTTCGACTGGCTCACCGACCCGGCGAAGGGCGGGCTGCGCGAGACGATCGACGACATCTCGCCGATCACCGACTACACGGGCAACCTCGGAATCGTGTTCGGTGAGCTGTGGTTCGACGATCCTCCGGCCTCCATCGAGGAGTGCCGTGAGAAGGACATGATCTATTCGCGGCCGCTGAACATGAAGGTCGCGTTCCAGAACCGTGACACGGGCGAGATCCGTGAGCAGACCGTGTTCATGGGCGACTTCCCGTGGATGACGGACTGGGGCACGTTCATCATCAACGGCACCGAGCGCGTGGTCGTCACGCAGCTCGTGCGTTCACCGGGCGCCTACGTGATGCAGCCCAAGGACCGCGAGAAGCAGGTCCTGATCGCCAACCTGATGCCGGCGCGTGGCTCCTGGCTCGAGCTGGAGATCGACAAGAAGGGCCGGGTCTACGTCCGCGTCGACCGCAAGCGCAAGCTGCCGGTGACGGTGCTGCTGCGGGCGATCGGCATGGAGAAGGACGGCAAGAAGCTGGAGAGCGACGAAGAGATCCTCTCCCTCTTCGACAACTCGATCTACATCCGGAACACCCTCGATTCCGACCCGGAGACCATCAAGTCGGAGGACGGCGCGCTGATCGAGCTGTTCAAGAAGCAGCGCCCCGGCGAGCCGCCGTCGCTCGACGCGGCGAAGAACCTGTTGAACCAGCTGTTCTTCGACCCCAAGCGCTACGACCTCACGCGGGTCGGCCGCTACAAGCTGAACTCCCGGCTGGGCCTCGACGTCGACCTCGACACGCGGGTCCTCACCCGCGAGGACATCATCGCGCTCGTGCGCGAGCTGGTGACGGTGCCCAGGCAGCTCCAGGGTCGTCGCGGCGAGCCCGCGATCTCCGAGGAGCCGGAGGCCATCAAGGACTACGCCGCCGAGGCTCAGGATGCGTCTTGGGTGTCGATCATGGACCACCTCGACGAGTACGAGCACTTCGGCAACCGCCGGCTGCGGACGGTCGGCGAGCTGATCCAGGAAGCGTTCCGGATCGGCCTCTACCGGATGGAGCGCGTCGTGCGCGAGCGCCTCACCACCGAGGACGCCGACACGATCACGCCGCAGACGATCATCAACATCCGCCCCGTGGTGGCGGCCCTGAAGGAGTTCTTCGGCTCCTCGCAGCTGTCGCAGTTCATGGACCAGACGAACTCGCTGGCCGGGCTCACCCACCGCCGGCGCCTTTCGGCGCTGGGAGCGGGCGGCCTGACCCGCGAGCGCGCTCCCATCGAGGTGCGCGACGTGCACCCGACCCACTACGGCCGCATGTGTCCGATCGAGACGCCGGAGGGCCCGAACATCGGCCTGATCGGGTCGCTCTCCTCGTACGCGACGCTCTCGGAGCACGGCTTCGTCCAGACCCCCTACCGGGTGGTCGACGACGGCGTCGTGACGAAGAAGATCGTCTGGCTCGATGC
This sequence comes from uncultured Solirubrobacterales bacterium, assembly GCA_963762195.1. Lineage (GTDB taxonomy): Bacteria > Actinomycetota > Thermoleophilia > Solirubrobacterales > JBBDJG01 > DASRIA01. Next base: position 64,590 of record CAVXJX010000006.1, read on the forward strand.
GACGCAGGAGGAGCAGAGCATCATCGCCCAGGCCAACGCGGAGCTGGACCCCAAGACGAACAAGCTCAAGGGCCCCCAGGTGATCTGCCGCTCGGGAGAGGAAGAGGTCGTGACCGCGGCTCCCAAGCAGGTCGACCTGATGGACGTCTCCCCGACACAGATCTGGTCCGTCGCGACCGCTCTGATCCCGTTCCTCGAGCACGACGACGCGAACCGCGCCCTGATGGGCTCGAACATGCAGCGCCAGGCCGTCCCGCTGCTGCGCCCGGAAGCGCCGCTGATCGGCACCGGCATGGAGGCGCGTGCCGCAAGCGACACTGGTGACGTGGTCATCGCCGCCGAGACCGGCGAGGTGTCATACGTGGACGCCGAGCGGATCGTGGTCGGCAAGAGCGACCACGAGCTCGCCAAGTTCATGCGCTCGAACCAGGGAACGCTGATCGACCAGCGACCGCTGGTGCGCGTCGGCGACAAGGTGAAGCAGGGCGAGGTGCTTGCCGACGGCTCCTCCACGGACTCCGGCGAGCTGGCGCTCGGCAAGAACGTGACGGTCGCGTTCATGTCGTGGCAGGGCTACAACTTCGAGGACGCGATCGTGATCTCGGAGCGCCTCGTCAAGGACGACGTGCTGACGTCGATCCACATCGAGGAGTACGAGATCGACGCCCGCACGACGAAGCTGGGCGACGAGGAGATCACTCGCGACATCCCGAACCGCTCGGAGGAGTCGCTGCGCAATCTGGACGAGCGCGGCGTCGTACGGGTCGGCGCCGAGGTGGCCTCCGGCGATCTGCTGGTGGGCAAGGTCACGCCGAAGGGCGAGACCGAGCTGACCGCGGAGGAGAAGCTGATCCGCGCGATCTTCAAGGAGAAGGCACGTGAGGTCCGCGACACATCGCTGAAGGTTCCGCACGGTGAGGGCGGGGTCGTGATCGACGTGAAGATCTTCTCCCGCGACGGGGGCGACGACCTGCCTCCGGGTGTGAACGACCTCGTGCGCGTGTATGTGGCAAGCAAGCGCAAGATCGCCGAGGGCGACAAGCTCGCGGGCCGCCACGGCAACAAGGGCGTGATCTCGAAGATCGTGCCCGAGGAGGACATGCCGTTCCTCGAGGACGGCACCCCCGTGGACCTGATCCTCAACCCGCTCGGCGTGCCGAGCCGCATGAACGTGGGCCAGATCCTGGAGACCCACCTCGGGTGGGTCGCCGCCAACGGCTGGTACGACGACGGCTCGGAGGCCTACAAGCAATCGAAGGACAACGGCGGCAAGGTCTTCGTCGCGACGCCGGTCTTCGACGGAGCAACCGTCGAACAGGTGGACGAGGCTCTCGTGCGCTGGCAGGAGGAGTCAGGGTCGAAGATCCAGTTCGACGTGGACCCCAACGCGCGTGCCGGCGCTCGCTGCTCGGGCAAGGTCACGCTGTACGACGGACGGTCGGGTGAGCCCTACGAGTCGCAGGTGACCGTCGGCCAGATGTACATCCTGAAGCTGCTCCACCTCGTGGACGACAAGATCCACGCGCGCTCGACGGGCCCGTACTCGCTCGTCACCCAGCAGCCGCTGGGCGGCAAGGCGCAGTTCGGAGGACAGCGCTTCGGCGAGATGGAGGTCTGGGCACTGGAGGCCTACGGCGCCGCGTACACCCTGCAGGAGATGCTGACGGTGAAGTCCGACGACACGGTCGGCCGCGTGAAGGCGTACGAGGCGATCGTGAAGGGCGAGAACATTCCGGAGCCGTCCATCCCGGAGTCGTTCAAGGTGCTGCTGAAGGAGATGCAGAGCCTTTCGCTGGATGTGAACGTCGTGTCCGAGGAGGGCACCGACATCGAGATCCGCGAGGAGGAGGACGACCTGCTGCGGGCTGCCGAGGAGCTCGGCATCGACCTGTCGGGCGTGCGCGCGACCGACAAGGACGGCAAGCAGCCGCCGAACACGCCCGCCGACGAAGCAGAGGAGGCGGAGGTAACGGAAGACGACCTCGCAGCGGAGGCAAAGCCCGTATCCGAAGCGGCGCCGGAGGCAGAGGAGTGAGGCAGTTACGCAGTTACGCAGTTACGCAGTTGGTCACTACGGCAAAGGAACACACTTGATTGACATAAACAACTTCGATGCCATCGAGATCAGCCTTGCTTCGTCGAAGCAGATCCGGAGCTGGTCGTCTGGCGAGGTAACGAAGCCGGAAACGATCAACTACCGGACCCTGAAGCCGGAGAAGGACGGCTTGTTCTGCGAGCGCATCTTCGGTCCGACCAAGGACTGGGAGTGCTACTGCGGTAAGTACAAGCGCGTCCGCTACAAGGGCATCGTCTGCGAGCGCTGCGGCGTCGAGGTGACGCGCTCGAAGGTCCGCCGTGAGCGTATGGGTCACATCGACCTTGCCGCGCCGGTCTCGCACATCTGGTTCTTCAAGGGCGTGCCGAGCCGGATCGGGTACCTGCTCGACATCGCGCCCAAGGAACTGGAGAAGGTCCTCTACTTCGCAGCGTCCATGGTTACGTGGATCGACGACGAGGCGCGCGCCGCCGATCTCGGCAAGCTCGAGAAGGAGGTCGACAAGGTCCTCGACGGCTACGAGGGCGAGAAGCAGGACCGCACGCAGGAGCTGCGCGAGGCGCTCGACCGGCGGCTCGAGTACCTGAAGAGCGGCAAGCAGACCGGGTTCAACGACGAGGACCACCTGTGGGCCGACGCGCTCGAGATCAACGTGAAGAAGCTGTCCGAGGCCGACCGCGAGAAGCTCGAGAAGGACGTGCGCAAGGCGTTCGACCAGGACATCAACGACACGGAGGCCTACATCGAGGATGCGGCCGAGCGCATGCGCCAGGCCTGGGAGAAGTTCCAGGACATGTCGGTCAAGGAGGTCATCGCCGACGAGGCGCTGTTCCGTGAGCTGAAGGACCGCTTTGGTTCGCCGTTCGGCTGGGGCGAGTACTTCCGCGGCGGCATGGGTGCCGAACACCTTCGCGACCTGCTCGAGCAGGTCACCCTCGACGCCGAGGCGGAGGAGCTCGAGCTCACCATCAAGAGCTCCAAGGGCCAGAAGCAGAACAAGGCGATCAAGCGGCTCAAGGTCGTGTCCGCCTTCCGCAACTCGAAGAACCGGCCCGACTGGATGATCCTCGAGGCCGTTCCGGTGATCCCGCCGGAGCTGCGCCCGATGGTCCAGCTCGACGGCGGCCGCTTCGCGACCTCCGACCTGAACGACCTGTACCGGCGCGTGATCAACCGCAACAACCGCCTCAAGCGGCTGCTCGACCTCGGTGCGCCCGAGATCATCGTCAACAACGAGAAGCGCATGCTCCAGGAGGCCGTCGACGCGCTGTTCGACAATGGACGCCGCGGCCGGCCGGTGACAGGCCCCGGCAACCGCGCGCTGAAGTCGCTGTCCGACATGCTCAAGGGCAAGCAGGGCCGCTTCCGCCAGAACCTGCTCGGCAAGCGTGTGGACTACTCGGGCCGCTCGGTGATCGTGGCGGGACCGTCGCTGAAGCTGCACCAGTGCGGGCTGCCCAAGCTGATGGCGCTCGAGCTGTTCAAGCCGTTCATCATGGCGCGGCTCGTCGAGCGCAAGGCGGTGCAGAACATCAAGGCCGCCAAGAAGATGGTCGAGTCGATGATCCCCGAGGTGTGGGACGTGCTCGAAGAGGTCATCTCCGAGCACCCGGTGCTCCTGAACCGCGCGCCCACGCTGCACAGGCTCGGCATCCAGGCGTTCGAGCCGGTGCTGGTCGAGGGCAAGGCGATCCAGATCCACCCGCTCGTCTGCCACGCGTTCAACGCGGACTTCGACGGCGACCAGATGGCCGTGCACGTTCCGCTGAGCGCCGAGGCCCAGGCGGAAGCGCGCATCCTGATGCTGTCGGCAAACAACATCCTGTCCCCGGCGCACGGCGGCCCGCTCGCCACCCCGTCGCAGGACATGGTGCTCGGGGTCTACTACCTCACGTACGGGCCCACGGCCGAGGAGCTCGAGGCGATGGATCTCTCGAAGCTGGAACGCCACCCGCCGATGTTCCGTACCGCGCAGGAAGCGGAGCTCGCCTATGACGACAAGCGCTACCGGCTCCAGGACATCGCGGTCTGGCGTCCGCCGTCAGGGCACCACGTGACGACCACGGTTGGCCGGATCCTGTTCAACGACGGCATCGAGCGGGCGCTGGCGGGGACGCTCGACGACAAGTCCGAGCCCGAAGACCACCCGTTCATCAACCAGACCCTCACCAAGCGCGAGATCAGCACGCTGGTCTCCAACCTGGTGGTGCGCCACGGTGCACCGCGGGTGTCGCAGGTGCTCGACGCGTTCAAGGAGCTCGGATTCCACTACGCCAGCAAGGCCGGGATCACCATCTCCAAGAACGACATCGACGCTCCGCCCGAGAAGGTGGCGATCCTCGAGCAGACCGAGAAGGACGTCGAGGAGGTCCAGTCCCAGTACGAGATGGGCCTGATCACCAACGAGGAGCGCCGCGAGAAGGTCATCGACAAGTGGACCGCGGCCTCGGACCAGGTCGCGAAGGCGGTCGAGACCAACCTCGACCGGCTCAACCCGATCTACATGATGGCCAACTCCGGTGCGCGTGGCTCGTTCACGCAGATCCGCCAGCTGGCCGGCATGCGCGGTCTGATGGCAAACCCGAAGGGCGAGATCATCGAGGAGCCGATCAAGGCCAGCTTCATGGAGGGCCTGACGGTGCTCGAGTACTTCATCTCGACCCACGGTGCCCGCAAGGGACTTGCCGACACGGCGCTGCGCACGGCCGACTCGGGGTACCTCACCCGGCGCCTCGTGGACGTGGCGCAGGACGTGATCGTCCGCCTCCACGACTGCAAGACCCGCGCTCACATCGAGATGCCGCTGCACAGCGACGACGGCCGGGTCAACGACAACCTGATCGGGCGCGTGGCGTCCGGCAAGCTCGCGACCAAGCGCGGCCGTGAGCTGCTCAAGAAGAACGACGTGATCGATCGCGACTCGCTGCGCGAGATCGTCGAGGCGTATGCCGACGAGAAGGACGCAGTTGTCCCCGTGCGCTCGGTCCTGAAGTGCGAGGCCGAGACTGGAGTGTGCTGCCTGTGTTACGGCGTCGCGCTCGCGAAGGGCGACCTCTGCGACCTCGGCGATGCGGTCGGCATCGTGGCGGCGCAGTCCATCGGTGAGCCGGGCACGCAGCTCACGATGCGCACGTTCCACACCGGTGGTGTGGCGGGAGCTGACATCACGCACGGTCTGCCGCGAGTGGTCGAGCTGTTCGAGGCGCGCAAGCCGAAGGGTGTTGCGGAGATGGCACGCGAGTCAGGGACGGTGGCCGTCGAAGACGACGAGAAGTCACGCAAGGTGATCGTCCTCGACGACAAGGGCGAGGAGCACACGTACACGCTGGCGCGCCGTACCCAGCTGCTTGTCACCCACGGCGAGAAGATCGAGAAGGGGCAGCAGCTCAACGAGGGATCGCTGTACCCCGCCGAGCTGCTCGAGGTCCGCGGTCGCGATGCGATCGAGCAGTACCTCGTCGACGAGGTCCAGCAGGTCTACAAGTCGCAGGGCGTCGACATCAACGACAAGCACATCGAGCTGATCGCGCGCCAGATGCTCAAGCGCGTTCGGATCGACCGCAAGGGTGACACCGACCACCTGCCTGGAGCGCTCGTGGACCGCCACCGCCTGAAGCGGCGCAACGACGAGCTCAAGAAGGCGGGCGGCGAGACGGCGATCGGTGAGCAGGTGATCCTCGGGATCACGAAGGCCTCGCTCGCGACGGACTCGTTCCTGTCTGCCGCCTCGTTCCAGGAGACCACCAAGGTGCTGACCGACGCCGCGCTCGAGGGCAAGGTCGACCGCCTCCTGGGCCTGAAGGAGAACGTCATCATCGGGAAGCTGATCCCGGCTGCGACGGGCCTCAAGCACTACCGCATCGCTCGAGATCGAGCCCGCGCAACCGGTCCAGCGCCCGACCGCGGACGAGATCGGGCTGCTGGACGAGGACCAGCTCGCAGCCGAGCTGGGTCTCGAGGCCGAGGGGCTGGAGGGCCTCGGAGCCGAGCTGTCCGGCGAGTTCGGGGACAACTTCGGCGCCGACTTCGACCTCGCCGAGGGCGGGGACGGACGCGCGCCTGCCCCCACCGACGGCAGCGACGAACTGTAGAAAATGGCTGCCTGCCGGTAAGCCGGCAGGCAGGTGGGGCTAGGGACGGCCGTTCCTCGCCCCACCCAAGTCATCTGCCCACTCGATCAACTGCTCCACGTGCGCATCAGTCATGCCTTCATGTCGCACTGTCTCGATGATCAGCGTCGGGGCGGAGCGCTGCTCCGCCCACGAGTGACAGGTCTCGTCGACGTTGTCGTCGATCCAGGCAAACGGCCGGTCATCGCCCGCGTGCGCGGCGATCGCGTCGATCTTCCAGTGCGCGGACCCGGCCGCGACGCGGCCGTCGAACGTGAGGAAGGGCAGGTGCCCCGGCAGTTCGAGCAGGTGGGGGAGGTAGTCGTTGGCGGTCTCCTCCCAGCCCGTTGCCCAGACGAGCTCATAGCGCTCCGCCAGCCGGCGCAGGTGGCCGCTGCAGGCGCCCGATATGTAGTGCATCACGCCGTTGATCGAGTGCAGGCGGCCCGGCGGGCAGTCGGCGAACGGGGCGTCGCCGGGCGCCAGTCCATATCCCTCACGAAAGCCGAAGAGGCTGATGACGCCGTCGACGTCGACGAACAGCAGGGGTTTTTCGGAGTTGCGTGTATCCATCGTCACATGCATCCGGGCACACGTGAATCATCCTGTGTGAGACTGTGTTGTTAGGGGTATTCAGAACCCCAGCCTGGACGAGTGTTGAGTGCGGCGCGGTACCGCGTCAAGTACAAAGGGTACGACGCCGAGATCTAGAACACCGCGCCTGACGGCCTGGCGTGTGACTGCCGCCAGCCCACCTCTTTTTCTCATTCAATGACCGTACAACTAGGACTCCTGCTGGCGCTCGTCTGCGCCCTGGCCACGAACCTGGCCTTCTTGTGGAAGCACAAGGGCGCGACGCAGGCCCCCGCCGTCGACATCCGCCACCCGCTGCGCAGCGCGACGGGCCTGTTCTCTTCCAAGTGGTGGTCGATCGGCTTCATGGTCGCCCTGGGCGCGTGGGTGTTCCACGTCGCGGCCCTCGCGCTGGCTCCCATCTCTCTGGTCCAGGCCGTGATCTCCGGCGGCCTCGTGTTCCTCGCCGTGCTCGCCGACCGCTGGTTCGGGTTCGAGCTGGGCAAGCGCGAATGGGCGGGCGTGGCGCTGACCGCCATCGGCCTGGCCTTCCTGGGCCTCACGGTGCAGACCGGGTCCGAGGGAACGCACTCCAGCTACTCGATCTCCGGGATGATCGCCTTCGAGGGCGCAATGGTGTTCCTCGGCGCGATGCTCCTGATCACGCACCGCGTGCAGCCTCACCACCACCACCGCGGACTGATGCTCGGCGCCGCGGCGGGAATCCTGTTCGGGGTGTCCGACATCTCGATCAAGGCGCTCACCGGCACGGTGCCCGGCGACTTCATGTCGATCGTGAGCCCGTGGACGATGGTCGCCGTGCTGGCGTCGATCGCGGCCTTCTACGCATCCGCCCGCGGCCTGCAGATCGGTGAGGGCGTGGCCGTGATCGCGCTCACGTCCGTCGCGGCGAACCTGAGCGCCATCCTCGGCGGCATCCTCGTGTTCGGCGACCCGATGGGTGGCGAACGCGTTCGAGATCGTCGCTCGCGGCGCTGCGTTCGCGATGGTGCTCGTCGCGACCGCGCTGATGCCGGCGCCGATGCGCGCCGCTTCCCGCACGGCCTAACAGGGCCGGCCGCAAGCGGCCTGCTGCTACCCTTCCGCCCGCATGCCAAGCATCAGTCAGCTGGTCCGCAAGGGCCGCAAGCCCCCGCGCAAGAAGGTCTCGACGCCCGGTCTCAAGTCCAGCCAGGGCGGTAAGCGCCGCCTCGCGGCGCCCCAGCGCAGGGGGGTTTGCACCCGTGTCTACACGGCCACCCCGAAGAAGCCGAACTCGGCGCTGCGCAAGGTCGCGCGCGTGCGGCTCACGAACGGTATGGAGGTCACCGCCTACATCCCGGGCGAGGGACACAACCTTCAGGAGCACTCGGTCGTGCTCGTGCGCGGCGGCCGTGTGAAGGACCTGCCGGGCGTGCGCTACAAGGTCGTGCGCGGGACGCTCGACGCGGCCGGCGTCTCGGATCGCAAGAAGGCCCGCTCGCAGTACGGCGTGAAGGCCGCCTAGCCCGTTTGCCTCGCCGCGGAGACATCGCCCCCCGGACTCTCGAGCCCGACAAGGTCTACAACAGCCGCCTGGTCCAGCAGGTCATCAACAAGGTGATGATCGGCGGCAAGAAGTCGACGGCCGAGAAGATCACCTACGAGGCGCTCGACATGCTCGCCAAGCGCACCGGCAAGGAGCCGGTCGAGGCGCTCGAGCAGTCGATCAAGACGCTGACCCCGGTGCTCGAGGTCCGCTCCCGCCGAGTCGGCGGCGCGACCTATCAGGTCCCCGTCGAAGTGCCCGCCCGCCGCGCCCGCACGCTCGCGGTGCGCTGGCTGGTCGAGTTCTCACGCCGCCGGCGTGAGAAGACGATGGCGCAGCGGCTTGCGAACGAGTTGTCGGACGCCGGCGAGCAGCAGGGCGACGCGTACAAGCGCAAGGACGACATTTACCGCATGGCGCAGGCGAACAAGGCCTTCGCGCACTATCGCTGGTAGGTCTGTCTGGGTTGCGGCGGTCCTCCGGGGTCCCTTCCCGGAGACGCTGAAACCGTTTTAGTCTCCGGGAAGGGACCCCGGACGCCCGCCTTCGCCCCGGCCACCCGCTCCGCCCGCTGCAGAGAAGCGAAGGTGATTCGTTGTCGTCTCGTGAGTTCCGGGCGCTTCCCGTGACAGCGGAATCGAGGTGCGCGGTTTAGCCCACCTATAGCGGCAACAAACCGTCGCACCGTTTTCGAGGCGGATAGGCCGAGGCCCCAGTTCCAGGCCATTCACGCGCAGTTCGTCAAGCAAGAGAGTTCAAAGCCGCTCCGACACACCACCCCCATACCCACCCGGGTTTCCTACGTCTGCTCCAGCGCCGCGGGCGCGGGACTCCCGGCCTCCTCCGCCAGCTCCGCGGCCAGCGTCTCCAGATCCCGCCCGTGCGGTTCGAGCTTCACGATCGCGAACCCGATGCCTACCAATAGCGCGGATGCGGCCAGGAACAGGAACGACGCCGGCAGCGCGTCGAGCGTGGCTTCCGGGTCGACCAGGTCGCCGGTGCCGGCTACCAGCGCGATCACCAGTGGGCCGATGATGCGGCCGACGCCGCTGACAGCCCACGCGAGGCCCATGCCGTGCGTGCGCAGGCTCGTCGGGAATATCTCCGGCGTGTAGGGCGCGAGGTTCGCGAAGCCGCCGTCCACGAAGAAGGCCGCCGGGATCAGGGCTACCAGGAAGAGCGGGACGCCGGCGATCTCCGTGTCGCTGCTGAACGCCGCCAGCACCAGGGGAGGCACCGCGCCGAACCCCATCAGCAGGCCACAAGTCCGCCGGCCCACGCGCTGCGGCACGAAGGAGAAGAACAGCCGACCGGCGAACGATCCCAGCGCGACGAGCAGGAACAGCAGCGCGGCGTCGTCTGCGCTGATGTCGAGGATGCGCTCGAGGAAGGTCGGACCCCACAGCACCAGTCCGGAGACGGCGATCGATGCTCCCAGCCACGCCACGACGGTGATCAGCACGCTGCGGCGGTAGCGCCACAGGTCCGAGTAGGACTCACCTGCCGCAGGCGGAGGCGGCGTCTCGAGGGCCAGCTCCTCCTCGGGACGCTCGATCAGCCATGCCACCACCCCGCGCGCCTCGCGCAGACGACCTTTGTCGGCGAGCCAGCGAGGCGACTCGGGCACGTACGTCAGGATGAAGGGCACGAGCAGGATCGGCAGCAGGCCGATCGCGAACGCGGCGCGCCACGGCAGCGCCGCCGCGACGACGGCCGCGACCATGATCCCGATCGGGGACCATCGCGGTCGTCACGAACCCGACCACGAGGGTCCGCAGCCGCGTAGGAGTGAACTCGAGCGCAAGCGGCACCGCGATCACGGCCACACCGGCCACGCCGGCGCCGACGAACAGGCGCAGCAGGGCGATGTACCACCAGCCTCCATCGGGCGCCAGCGCGAGCGCGCCGGTCGCGAGCGAGAACAGCAAGATGCCCGCCATCAGGGGGCGCCGCCGCCCGACCCGGTCGCCGAGGCGCCCCCACAGGATGCTCCCGCCGATTGCGCCGACTCCTGCGGCCAGCAGCATTGCCGCCGCCTGGCCGAACGTCAGGTCCCACTCGTCGGCGAGGTCCGGGACCACGAACGCGATCAGGAAGAAGTCGAAGAGGTCCAGCACCGCGCCCACCATCACCGCGCCGGCGAGGATGTAGAAGCGCCGCGTCAGCGGAGCCTCGTCGAGTGCCTGCAGGAACGGGGTGGCCGGAGGAGGCGTCATGGGTTCCTTCGACGCCGCGCCGCGCCGCGCGAGAGCTGCCACGCCAGGGCCCCGGCCCCGGCCAGCGCTGCCACGGCGCCGACCAGCTCCGACCCAGAAGCCGGACTGGGGTTCTGCCTCGCCGGTCTCGATCTCGCTCGTGAGACCTGATGAGGTGACGTCGGGGATGTCGCCGATCAACACGATCCCCAGCGCGATCACCGCCAGGGCGGCGGCCGCCCATGCGGGCTGGCGCTGCCGCGTCCAGCCCGCGAGCAGGGTGCCGGCCGCGATCACACCGCCGATCACGCCGAGCGCCCAGGAGTGCTGGTCGGCCCCGGATTGGATCGAACCGGCCGCGTTGGACGTCGCACCCCCGGGGGTCACGATCCGATAAAGGTCCAGCGTCTCTGCGTAGAGGAGCAGCAGGCCGCCCCCTACGCCAAGCACGACAGCGGCCTCTACCGAGCGCCGGCGCAGCAGCCGGAACGGTGCGGCGGCACCGCGTTCGAGGGCCGCTTCGACGGTTCGCAGGACGCCGCCGCGCGGGGCTGTCTCAGGAGGCTCTGCGCCGCTCTGGGCCTGGTTTTTCGGCATCAGGCCTCTGCTATCCTTCTCGGACTCGCGGGCGCGCCAAGCTGCGCTCCCGAAGCGCTGCAGGGGAGCCGCTTCGGGGGGAATTTCCCGGGAGTCCCCGAAATGGATTCCGACCTCACATAACTCCGCTCGCCGGCCTTCTGCAAGCACGGGCCCGCGAGGGCTCTTTTTTTGCCCAGAACCAGCCGATTCATTAGGAACTCATGCCTCGAACCATCCCGCTCAAGAAGCTACGCAACATCGGCATCATGGCCCACATCGATGCCGGGAAGACCACTACGACCGAACGGATCCTTTACTACACCGGTCGTAGTCACAAGATGGGCGAGGTCCACGAGGGCGCTGCCGTCATGGACTGGATGGAGCAGGAGCAGGAGCGCGGCATCACGATCACCTCGGCCGCCACGACGTGTGAGTGGCAGGACCACCGCATCAACATCATCGACACGCCGGGGCACGTCGACTTCACCGTCGAGGTGGAGCGCTCGCTGCGCGTCCTCGACGGCGCGGTCGCGCTGTTCGACTCCGTCGCCGGAGTAGAGCCGCAGTCCGAGACCGTCTGGCGGCAGGCCGACAAGTACCGTGTTCCCCGGATCGCCTACATCAACAAGATGGACCGCACCGGCTCGGACTTCGAAGCGGCCGTGCAGACCATGAAGGAGCGCCTCGGGGCCCATCCGCTCCCGATCCAGCTGCCGGTCGGGGCCGAGGGCGACTTCAAGGGCGTGATCGACCTCGTGACCGAGAAGGCGCTGGTGTGGAACGACGAGCTCGGCACCGACTGGGAGGAGCAGGACATCCCGGCCGACCTCGCCGATGCTGCCCACGATGCGCGCACCCATTTGATCGAGGCCTGCGCCGACTACGACGACGAGCTGATGGAGGCCTATCTCGCCGAGGAGGAGGTATCCCCGGAGCGGATCAAGGCCGCCCTGCGCCAGGCGACGCTCGACATCAAGGTGACGCCGGTGCTCTGCGGTTCGAGCTTCAAGAACAAGGGCGTGCAGCCGCTGCTGGACGCGGTGATCGACTACCTGCCTTCACCGCTCGACGTCCCGCCGCTGATCGGCGTCGAGCCGGTCAAGGGCGACAGCGAGGGCCGCGAGGCCTCGCGGCCCGCGGACGACGACGCGCCCTTTGCCGCGCTCGCCTTCAAGGTGATGGCCGACCCGTACGTCGGCAAGCTCACATACTTTCGCGTGTACTCAGGCACGCTGAAGACCGGGTCGAAGGTGATGAACGCGAGCACCGGCCGCCAGGAGCGCGTCGGCCGGATCCTCGAGATGCACGCCAACCATCGCGAGGAGCGCGAGGAGATCTTCGCCGGTGACATCGTCGCGGGCGTCGGCCTGAAGCAGACCGCCACCGGCGACACCCTGTGCGATCCGTCGGCGCCGATCAAGCTGGAGACGATCGTCTTCCCGGAGCCCGTGATCGCCGTCTCGATCGAGCCGAAGACCAAGGCGGACCAGGAGAAGCTCGGCACCGCGCTCGCGCGCCTTGCCGAGGAGGACCCGACGTTCCAGGTGCGCTCCGACGAGGAGACGGGAGAGACCCTGATCTCGGGTATGGGCGAGCTGCACCTCGAGGTGATCGTCGATCGCATGATGCGCGAGTTCAAGGTCGACGCCAACGTGGGGCGGCCGCAGGTCGCCTACCGCGAGACCGTGCGCCAGCCCGTCGAGAAGATCCAGGGCCGCTTCGTGCGCCAGACCGGCGGCCGCGGCCAGTACGGCCACGCGGTGATCAATCTCGAGCCGGCACCGGGCGAGGGCTTCGACTTCGTCAACAAGATCAGGGGCGGCTCGATCCCCTCCGAGTTCATCCCCGCAGTCGAACAGGGGGTCGAGGAGGCGCTCGAGACCGGCGTCAAGGCGGGTTACCCGATGGTGGACGTGCGCGTCACGCTCACCGACGGGTCCTTCCACGACGTGGACTCCTCCGAGATGGCTTTCAAGATCGCGGGGTCGATGGCCCTGCGTGAGGCCGCACGGCGGGCGAAGCCGGTCCTGCTGGAGCCGGTCATGGCCGTCGAGGTGGTCACGCCCGAGGAGTTCATGGGGGACGTGATCGGCGACCTGAACCGCCGCCGCGGGCGGATCGAAGGCATGGAGCCACGCGGCAACGCCCAGGTGATCAAGGCGCATGTCCCGCTGGCCGAGATGTTCGGCTACGCGACAGACCTGCGTTCAGCCACGCAGGGACGCGCCGTCTACACGATGCAGTTCGACCGCTACAGCGAGGTTCCCTCGGCCCTGTCCGAGGAGATCAGCGAGAGCCGCAGCGGCACGCTCGTGGGCGCCGCGAGCTAAAGAAAAAGGGCCGATCGTCCGTAAACGGACGTCGTCTGGGGGCCGCACGGGCGCGTCGCTGGCCCGCCAGCCCGGACTTGAGCCCGAATACAGCTATATTTTCGCGGTTGGCCCGCGTGCAGCCCCCAGCGGCCACTCGCCGGCCCTTGCCGTGATCCAAGCCCGTCTATCGAGACCAAGGAGCTAGATAGTGTCGAAGGAGAAGTTCGAGCGCGACAAGCCTCATGTGAATGTGGGCACGATCGGTCATATCGACCACGGCAAGACGACGCTGACGGCCGCCCTCACGAAGGTGCTGGCCGAGAAGGGCATGGCCGAGGAGACCAAATTCGACGAGATCGACAAGGCTCCGGAAGAGCGTGAGCGCGGGATCACGATCGCGACGGCGCACGTCGAGTACTCAACCGACAAGCGCCACTACGCGCACGTGGACTGTCCGGGCCACCACGACTACATCAAGAACATGATCACCGGCGCCGCGCAGATGGACGGCGCGATCCTCGTGGTCTCGGCTGCGGACGGCCCGATGCCGCAGACCCGCGAGCACGTGCTGCTCGCCCGCCAGGTGAACGTTCCCTACATCGTGGTCTTCCTGAACAAGGTCGACATGGTGGACGACCCCGAGCTGCTCGAGCTGGTCGAGGTCGAGGTCCGGGAGCTGCTGTCCAACTACGACTTCCCCGGCGACGACGTCCCCGTGATCAAGGGGTCCGCCCTGAAGGCGCTCGAGGGCGACGAAGAGGCGAAGAACGGGATCATGGAGCTGACCGCGGCGCTCGACGACTACATCCCCGAGCCGCAGCGGGACCTGGACAAGCCGTTCCTGATGCCGGTCGAGGACGTGTTCACCATCACGGGACGCGGCACCGTCGCAACCGGCCGCATCGAGCAGGGCAAGGTCAACGTCGGCGACGAGGTCGAGCTGGTGGGCATCCACCCCCAGGTCGCCAAGACGGTCGTGACCGGAGTCGAGATGTTCCGCAAGCTGCTCGACTACGGCCAGGCGGGCGACAACGTCGGCTGTCTGCTGCGAGGGATGAAGCGCGAGGAGATCGAGCGCGGCCAGGTGCTCGCGAAGCCCGGCTCGATCACGCCGCACACGAAGTTCAAGGCCGAGGTGTACTGCCTCACGAAGGAGGAGGGCGGTCGCCACACCCCGTTCTTCAACGGCTACCGGCCGCAGTTCTACTTCCGCACGACGGACGTGACGGGCGTCTGCCAGCTCCCCGAGGGCACGGAGATGGTGATGCCGGGCGACAACACCCAGATGGAGATCGAGCTGATCCAGCCGATCGCGATGGACGAGCAGCTGCGGTTCGCCATCCGCGAGGGCGGCCGCACGGTCGGCTCGGGAGTCGTCACCGAAATTCTGGAGTAGGAGGTCGCCGCCAGGCGAACTTCCGGCAGTAAGAGCGTTGGATACGACCGGGGCGGGGCCCTGACAGGGCTTCGCCCCTAGTACGACCGGAGCACGAAGGAAGAGATACCGAACACATTGGCCGCGATACCTCAGAACAAGATCCGCATCAGGTTGAAGGCGTACGACCACGACGCCATCGATCGCGCGGCCGCCGAGATCGTCGAGACGGCGGAGCGCACGGGTGCAACCGTGGCCGGTCCCGTGCCGCTGCCTACCGAGAAGAACGTATACGTCGTGATCCGCAGCCCGTTCAAGGACAAGGACTCGCGCGAGCACTTCGAGATCCGCACGCACAAGCGGCTGATCGACATCCATCAGCCGTCGCCGAAGACGGTCGACTCGCTGCAGAGGCTGGACCATCTTCCGGCCGGAGTTGACATTGAGATCAGGCTGTAGGCTGTGATGGCTGGCCTTCTCGGAAAGAAGCTCGGCATGACACAGGTGTTCACCGAGGAGGGTGAGCGCATCCCGGTGACGGTGATCGAGGCGGGTCCATGTGCGGTGACCGCCGTGCGCGACCCTGAGCGCGACGGGTACCGCGCCGTGCAGATGGCCTTCGGCGAGACGAAGGAGGCGCGGCTGACGAAGCCGCAGCGCGGCCATCTCAAGCGTGCCGGCGTCGGTTCACTGCGGCATCTCGCGGAGTTCCGCGTCGCCAACACCGACGATCGCGTCTACGAGATCGGTCAGACCCTCGGTGTCGCGGACCTCTTCGAGAAGGGGCAGCGCGTGAAGGTCAGCGGCCGCTCCAAGGGCAAGGGCTTTCAGGGCACCATCCGGCGGCACGGTTTCTCGCGCGGACCCGTGAGCCACGGCTCGCACAACGTGCGGGCGCCGGGCTCGATCGGGGCGAGCGCCACGCCGTCGCACGTCATGAAGGGCACGCGGCTGCCCGGTCAGATGGGCAACACGCCGGGTCACCCAGCCCGGACTGACGGTCGTGGACGTCGACTCCGATCGAAACCTTCTCCTGCTCCGGGGCGCGGTTCCCGGGCCCGAGGGTGCCGTCGTCGAGGTGCGCGATGCCTGAGGCTGCTCCCAGCGCGCCACGGCTGGGCGGGCAGGGCTCCGTCAAGCTGCCGGCCGAGATCTTCTCCGAGCCGTTCCACAACGGCGTCGTGTACGAGGCGGTGCGTGCGGAGCAGCTCGCCCGCCGTCGCGGCACGGCGTCCACGCGCACGCGCGCCGAGGTGCGCGGCGGCGGCGCGAAGCCCTGGCGCCAGAAGGGGACCGGCCGCGCACGCGCCGGGTCGACCCGCATGCCGCACTGGACCGGCGGCGGAGTTGCCTTCGGTCCCACTCCGCGCCACTACACCGTGAAGGTCAACCGCCGGGCGCGCCGGAGGGCGTTGCGCGCGGCGCTCAGCGTGCACGCACGGCGCGCGAGCGTCGCGGTGGTCGACGCCTCTTCCTACACCGAGCCGTCGACGAGCACGGCCGCAAAGGCGCTGGACTCCCTCGAGGGCCCGCGCAAGGTGCTCCTGCTGCTCGGCGGCGACGAGGTCTCCTGCGCGAAGTCGTTTCGCAACATTCCTCGCGTCGTGGTCCTCGCGGCTCGTGACGCCGGCGTCGCCGACGTCATCGGTGCGCGCACCCTCCTGCTCTCCGAAGCGGCGATCGACGACCTCGCGGTCGTCGCGGCCGAGCCGCAGCAGCGCGTCGCAGCGCAACAGGAGGCCGCGTAGATGGACGCCCGCCACGTGCTCCGCAGCCCGGTGATCTCCGAGAAGAGCTACGCGCTGATCGCCGACAACAAGTACACCTTCCGAGTCCATCCCGACGCGCACAAGACGCACGATCCGGTCGGCCGTCGAGGAGATCTTCGACGTGCGCGTGACCAACGTGCGGACGATGAAGATGAAGTCCAAGCCCAAGCGGCGCGGATGGACGAAGGGCCGCACGCGACAGTGGAAGAAGGCGATCGTCGAGCTCGCGCCCGGCGACCGCATCGAGCTGTTCGAGGGGGCGGCCACGGCGGCCGAGTAGACGCATGGCGATCCGCAAGCACAAGCCCACCAGTCCCGCCCGCCGTTTCGCCACCTGGCTGGAGCGCGAGGAGCTGACACGCTCGGAGCCGGAGAAGTCGCTCGTGAAGGGCAAGTCCAAGAGCGGCGGGCGCAACACGCACGGCCGCATCACGAGCCGTCACCGCGGCGGCGGCGCAAAGCGCCGGTATCGGCGGATCGACTTCAAGCGCCGCAAGGACGGCGTGCCGGCGAAGGTCGCAGCGATCGAGTACGACCCGAACCGCACGGCGCACATCGCGCTGCTCCACTACAGGGACGGCGAGAAGCGCTACATACTCGCGCCGCAGCGCCTCACCGTGGGCATGGAGGTGAGCTCGGGCGAGACGGCCGAGATCCAGGTCGGCAACTCGCTTCCGCTCGGCCGGGTGCCGACCGGGACCGTCGTGCACAACGTCGAGCTGACGCCGGGCCGCGGCGGCCAGCTCGGGCGTTCGGCCGGCGCCTCCATCCAGCTCGTGGCCAAGGAGGGACGCACCGCGACGCTGCGGCTTCCCTCGGGTGAGATGCGCATGGTCCCGGCCGACTGTCGCGCGACGATCGGCACGATCGGCAACGCCGACCACGAGAACGTCACGGTCGGCAAGGCGGGCCGCAGCCGTCACAAGGGCATCCGCCCGCAGACCAGGGGCACGGCGATGAACCCGGTCGACCACCCGCACGGTGGCGGCGAGGGCAAGACCACCGCGGGACGCCACCCGGTGACGCCTTGGGGAGTGCCGACGCTCGGCTACCGCACACGCAAGAAGGGCAAGCAATCCGACAAGTACATCGTGCGCGGACGACGCAGAGGAAAGAGGCGATAGGCGATGGGTAGGTCGACCAAGAAGGGCCCTGGGTCGAGGAACGCTTGATGCAGCGCATCGCCAAGATGAACGAGAGCGGCGACAAGCGCATGGTCAAGACGTGGTCGCGCGCGTCGACGATCTTTCCCGAGATGGTCGGCCACACGATCGCCGTACACGACGGGCGCAAGCACGTGCCCGTGTTCGTGAGCGAGTCGATGGTCGGACACAAGTTGGGCGAGTTCGCTCCCACCCGGATCTTCCGCGGTCATGCCGGCTCCGACAGAACTGCGCGGGTGCGTTAGCGATGGCCGACGAAGAAACAGGACAAGAAGCCGACCGAGAAGAAGCCCGCCGCCGCCAAGAAGCCCGCCGCCGCGAAGAAGCCTGCTGCGGCGAAGAAGCCTGCTGCGGCGAAGAAGCCGAGCGCGCGCAAGCCCGCGGCCGCAAAGGCCGAGGCCAAGGCTGAGACCGAGGCCGCCGCACGCAAGCCGGCGGCTCGCCGTTCTGCCGCGAAGAAGCCTGCTCCGACCACCGAGGCTCCGGCGAAAACGGAGTCGCCGAAGGCGAATCCCGCACCGCGCAAGCCGAAGCTTCCCGAGCGCCCGCTGGTGCGCGCACAGGCCAAGTACGTGCGATCCTCCGCGCGCAAGGCGCGGCTGGTCATGGATCACGTACGCGGGCGGCCGGTCGCGGACGCCCGCGCTCTGCTGCGTCACAGTCCGCGGGGCGTCGCGCGCGACGTGGAGCGGCTGCTCAACTCGGCGGTCGCCAACGCGGAGAACAACCACGAACTGGTTGGGGACGATCTGTACGTGAAGGAGATCTACGCCGACGAGGGCCCGACTCTGCGCCGCTTCCGCCCGCGTGCGCAGGGACGTGCCACCCGGATACGCAAGCGCACGAGCCATCTGACCGTCGCACTATCGACGAAGGAGTGATCTAGTGGGACAGAAAGTTCATCCAGAGGGATTCAGGGTCGGCTACATCCACGATTGGAAGTCGAACTGGTTCAACGAGCGCGAGTTCGCCGACTACCTGCTCGAGGACATCAAGATCCGCGAGCACATCGAGGGCAAGCTCGGGCATGCCGGCCTGTCGGACATCCGCATCCGCAAGGACAAGAACGAGGTCACCGTGGACATTCACACGGCCCGGCCCGGCATCGTGATCGGCAAGTCCGGCAGTGAGGTCGACGCACTGCGCCGCGACCTCCACAAGATGACGTCGAAGCAGGTGCGGGTGAACATCCTCGAGGTCAAGCGGCCGGAGCTGGACGCCAAGCTCGTGGCGCAGTCGATCGCCGAGCAGCTCCAGAACAGGGTGGCATTCCGGCGGGCGATGAAGCGGGCGCTGACCTCGGCCATGCGCTCCGGGGCCACCGGCGTGCGGGTGCAGGTGTCGGGTCGCCTCGGCGGCGCGGAGATGGCGCGCAGAGAGGGTTACTCGGACGGCCGGGTGCCGCTGCACACGCTGCGCGCGGACATCGACTACGGGTTCTACGAGGCGAAGACGACCCATGGGCGAATCGGGGTCAAGTGCTGGATCAACAAGGGCGAGGTCATGCCCGAGGGCTACCTCACCACGGACGGCGCCGACTCGCCGCTACCGCAGCGCGGACGCGGTTCACGCGCGCGGGGCGCCGGCGACGGGCAGTCCAGCCAGGGCGGCGACTCCCGGCGCGGCGGCGGCGGTGGAGGACGGAGGGGCCGTTAGATGCTGAGTCCCAAGCGCGTCAAGCACCGCAAGCAGCACCGCGGCCGCAGAGCCGGCCTGACCAAGGGCGGCAGCACCGTGCAGTTCGGCGAGTACGGCCTGAAGTCACTGGACGCCGCCTGGATCACGGACCGCCAGATCGAAGCGGCCCGTATCGCGATGACCCGCAAGATCAAGCGTGGCGGCAAGGTCTGGATCAACATGTTTCCCGACAAGCCGGTGACCAAGAAGCCCGCGGAGACCAGGATGGGGTCCGGCAAGGGGTCGCCGGAGTTCTGGGTCGCGGTGGTCAAGCCCGGCCGCGTGATGTTCGAGCTGGCCGGCGTCCCGGAGGACCTGGCCCGTGAGGCGATGCGCCTTGCCGGCCACAAGCTCCCGGTGCACACCAAGTTCGTGATGCGCGAGGACCAGTAGAAAGTGCAACGCCTCGATGAAGACCAAGGAAGTGAGAAACCTCAACAACGAGCAACTGGTGGACGCGGTGCGCGAGTTTCGCGAGGAGCTGTTCAACCTGCAGTTCCGCAACGCCACCGGCGAGCTGGAGAACACGGCCCGGCTGCGCGAGGCGAAGCGCTCGCTCGCTCGCACATTGACGATCGCCCGCGAGCGCAACATGGACCTCGAACACGAGCTGCGGAAGGCATAGACCAGACGTGATGGCAGAAGACGAAAAGGACCAGCAGCCCAACGAGCCGGAAGCCCCGGCCGCGGAAGAGCCTGCGGCCGAGGAGCCCGCGGCCGAAGCGCCTGCCGAGGAGGCCGAAGCGCCTGCCGAGGAGGCCGAACCGGCCGCAGACGCAGCGCCGGCTGCGGCTCCCGCCGACGAGGCCGAGCCCGCGCCGAAGCTGTCGCCGAAGGAGCGCCGCCGCGCCAAGCGCTCCCGTGCCGACGGCCCGGGCGGCCCTCCGCGAACGCTCGAGGACCGTCTGCGCGAGCGCGCCGAGGGGCGGGCCCGCAAGGCCAAGGAGCGCACCCGCTGGCGCGCCAAGCAAAAAACGAAGAGCCGCGCGGCTGCGAGCGCCACTCCGAGTGCCCCACCGGACCAGCCTGCCTCAGCCCAGGAAAGCGCGGCGCGCAAGACCCGGCAGGGCGTGGTCGTGTCGAGCAAGGCGGACAAGACGATCACCGTGCGCATCGATCGCGTCGCCCGGCACAGGGTCTACGGGAAGGTCATGCGTGAGACCGGCACCTTGCACGCCCACGACGAGCGCAACGAGGCGAACGAGGGCGACGTCGTGCGCGTCGCCGAAGCGCGTCCGCTTTCGCGTACGAAGCGCTGGCGGCTGCTCGAGGTCCTGGAGAAGGCCCGGTAGAGACGAGTGATCCAGGCGGAGACACGACTGAAGGTGGCCGACAACACCGGCGCGCGAGAGCTGCTTTGCATCCGCGTGAAGGGTGGTTCGCGGCGCCGCTACGCCGGCGTCGGCGACGTGATCGTCGGCACCGTCAAGAGCGCAACGCCGCAGGGTGCGGTCAAGAAGGGCGAGGTCGTGCAGGCCGTCGTGGTCCGCACGCGTCGCCAGCTGGGTCGCAAGGACGGGACCTACATCGCCTTCGACGAGAACGCTGCCGTATTGATCGACGCCGCCCACAACCCCCGCGGCACACGCATCTTCGGGCCGGTGGCCCGCGAGCTGCGCGAGCGCAACTTCATGAAGATCGTCTCTCTCGCACCGGAGGTGCTGTAGCGATGGCCGCCAAGGTACGACGCGGCGACACGGTCGCGGTGATTGCCGGCAAGGACTCCGGCAAGCAGGGCAAGGTCCTGCGCGTGGACCCGAAGAAGGGCAGGGTCTTCGTGGAAGGCCTCAACATCGTCAAGCGCCATCAGCGCCCGCGATCGCTGAAGGACACGCAGCGCGGTGACCAAGGTGGGCGGCGTGATCGAGAAGGAGGGCCCGATCCACATCTCGAACGTGATGCTCGTGGACCCGCGCGACAACAAGCCCACGCGCGTCCGCATCGAGCGAACGGAAGAGGGCAGGCGCGAGCGTGTCACCGTCCTGTCCGGGCCAGAAGCTCCCGGAGTCGAACTGATGCCTGCGCGACTCAGCGAGCGATACGAGAGCGAGATCAAGCCGCAGCTGATGGAGCGCTTCGGATACTCGAGCGTCATGCAGGCTCCGCGCGTGCTGAAGATCACGGTCAACATGGGAGTGGGCGAGGCGAAGCAGGACAACAAGATGCTGGACGCCGCCGCGGAGCAGCTCGCGACGATCGTGGGGCAGAAGCCGGCCGTGCGGCGGGCCAAGAAGTCGATCGCCGGCTTCAAGCTGCGCGAGGGCATGCCGGTCGGCGTGGTCGCGACGCTGCGGCGGGACCGCATGTGGGAGATGCTCGACCGCCTCCAGTCGATCGCGATCCCGCGGATCCGCGACTTCCGTGGGCTCAACCCGCGCTCGTTCGACGGCCGCGGCAACTACACGCTCGGTCTGCGCGAGCAGATCATCTTTCCCGAGATCGACTACGACTCGATCGATCAGGTCCGCGGGCTGAACGTCACGATCACGACGTCGGCAGCCACCGACGACGAGGCCCGCGAGCTCCTGCGGCTGCTGGGGATGCCTTTCCGCAGCGAGGAGCGCGGGCCGACCGCCGCCGAGGTCCGGCAGGCTCAAGCGCTCGCAGACGAGAAGCGGGCGGCCGAGCAGGCGGCAGCAGAGCAGCTGAAGGCCGAGCGCGGCGAAACAGACGATGACGAAAGTGATTCGGAAGACGGAGCCTCGGGGGAGGCTCCGAAGGAGCCGAGGGGGGCGAAGCCCCCCGTGGGAACGAATAGGAGACCATGGCCAAGACGTCACAGAGAGTCCGCCAGCAGCGCGGGAGCAAGTTCAAGACACGCAACTACAATCGGTGCCGCCGGTGCGGCCGGTCGCGAGCCTATTACCGGAAGTTCGGCCTGTGCCGCATCTGCCTGCGGGAGATCGCCCACCAGGGCATGATCCCCGGCATGACCAAGTCCTCCTGGTAACCCTGGACATTTCTTGACCGATTCAGTCGCAGACTTCCTGACGCGCCTTCGGAACGCGATCCACGCGGACCACGACGATGTCGTGGTCCCGGCCTCGCGCATGAACCAGGAGCTCGCGCGCGTGTTGCAGCAGGAGGGCTACGTCCTCGGCTTCGCGGTCGAGACGACGGATCGCCCGCCCGGATCGCGCAATCACAAGACCACGGCGCAGTTTCAGGCGCTGCGGGTCAAGCTCAAGTACACCGAGGACCGCGAGCCCGTGATCAGCGGCCTGCGGCGCATCTCCACGCCCGGTCGCCGCCAGTATGCGAACGCGGATCAGCTCCCCCGGGTGCAGGGCGGCATGGGCACGGCGATCCTGACGACCTCCAAGGGCGTGATGACCGCCTACCAGGCGCGCAACGAGCGCGTCGGCGGCGAGGTCCTGGCACACATCTGGTGACGGAGGCGATCTCCCCTTGAGCAGGATCGGCAGGCTTCCCATCCAGATACCCGACGGAGTCGAGGTACAGATCAATCCTGGGCTCGTCCGCGTGGAAGGCCCGAGAGGGCGGCTCGAGCAGGCCGTCTCGCCCGACCTGTCGTTCGAACGCGAGGACTCCCAACTCGTGGTCAAGCGCCCGACCGACCGCGGCGAGCACCGCGCGCTGCACGGTCTCACGCGCAGCCTCGTCAGCAACATGGTCGAAGGGGTCACGAACGGGTTCGAGAAGCGGCTCGAGATCCAGGGCGTCGGATACCGCGCCCAGCTGAAAGGTGCGACGCTGGAGTTGGCGCTCGGCTTCTCCCACCCCGTGCGCATCGACGCGCCCGAGGGGATCGAGTTCGAGGTCCCGGTGCCCACACAGGTGATCGTGCGCGGCATCGACAAGCAGGCTGTCGGCGAGGTTGCCGCGCGCATCCGCAAGTTCCGCCCGCCGGAGCCGTACAAGGGCAAGGGCGTGCGCTACGTGGGCGAGCACGTTGCCCGGAAGGTGGGCAAGCGCGCATGACGACCGCGACCATCGAGAAGCGCGCGCGCCGCGACCGGCGCCGCACGCGCATCCGCGCCCGCGCGATCGGCACCGCCGAGCGTCCGCGGCTGTCCGTCTTTCGCTCGAACCGGGGTCTGGTTGCCCAGCTGGTCGATGACGATCGCGGACACACCGTTGCCTCCGTACGGTGGTTCGAGCCGGACCTGCGCGACCTCAAGGCGATGGACCAGGCCAAGCGCGTCGGAGAGCTGCTGGCACAGAGGGCGAGCGAGGCTGGCGTCGAGGCGTGCGTCTTCGATCGCGGCGGTTACAAGTACCACGGGCGCGTGAAAGCGCTTGCCGAAGGCGCCCGGGAGGGCGGCCTGAAGTTTTGACCAGCAACCCCCTTTAGTACCCTCACCAAATGGCCCGCGACGATCGCATCAACCCCCAGGGACTCGACCTGCAAGAGCGGGTCGTCGCCATCAACCGTGTCGCGAAGGTGGTCAAGGGCGGCCGGCGCTTCTCTTTCACCGCGCTGGTCGTGGTGGGCGACGAGGACCAGATCGTCGGCGTCGGGTACGGCAAGGCCAACGAGGTACCGCTCGCGATCCAGAAGGCCGTCGAGCGCGGCAAGAAGAGCCTGTTCCGCGTGCCGAAGCACCATCAGACGATCACCCATCAGATCGTCGGCCGCTACGGCTCCGGGCAGGTACTGCTGAAGCCCGCCTCGGAGGGAACCGGCGTGATCGCCGGTGGCCCGGTCCGGGCCGTGCTCGAGCTCGCCGGCATCAAGGACGTGCTTTCAAAGAGCCTCGGTACTCAGAACCCGATCAATCTCGTGAAGGCGACGGTCGAAGGACTGCGCGGGCTGAAGCGCCCCGAGGAGATCGCCGCGCTGCGCGGCAAGACCGTCGCGCAGGTGCTCGGCCTGGAGGAGCGGCCCGCCGTGACCGCGGAAGTCAGCGCGGCTCCCGTGGCCGCCGCGGAGTAGTTGGCATGGCCTCGAAGCTGGTCATCAAGCAGCGCCGCAGCTCCAACGGGACGAACCGGCCCCAGCGTGAGACGTTGCGCACCCTCGGACTGCACGGCATCGGCACCTCGTCAGAGCGAAACGACGGTCCCGCGCTGCGGGGCCTGATACGCCGCGTGGCGCACCTCGTCGAGGTTCAGGAAGCTCCGAATGCCTGACGACGCGAACATCGGCCTCCACACACTCGCGCCGCCGCGCGGCGCACGCAAGGCCCGCAAGCGCGTGGGCCGGGGCGAGGGCTCCGGTTACGGCAAGACTTCGGGGCGCGGCCAGGGCGGCGCCGGGTCCCGCTCGGGCAGCAAGCGCAAGGCCGGGTACGAGGGCGGCCAGATCCCGCTGCACATGCGCATGCGCAAGCTGCGCGGCCCGCACATGAAGAAGTCCATGCCCTTCGAGCCGTTTCGCACGCACAACCAGCCCGTCAACCTCACCGACCTGAACCGGTTCGAGGACGGCGCCGAGGTGACGCCCGAGACGCTCCGCGCGCGCGGCCTGGCAACGCGCAAGGAAACACCCGTGAAGATCCTCGCCCGCGGTGAGGTTCAACGCAAGAACCTCGTCGTGTCGGCCCACTCCTTCAGCGCCAAGGCGCGCGAGGCGATCGAGGGCGCCGGGGGGACCTGCACGATCGTCGAGACGAAGCAGCCGTGGAAGCGGAGCAAGACATGATCGCCACGATCGCCAGCTCCTTCAGCGTTCCCGAGATCCGGAAGAAGATCCTGTTCACCGCCGCGATCCTGGCGCTCTACCGCCTGGGCGCCGTGGTCCCCGTGCCGGGCGTCAACGTCGACGCGGTGAAGAACGTCGGGGACAGCTTCAACGGGTCCAACATCCTCGGGTTCCTGAACCTCTTCTCAGGCGGCGGCCTGCAGAACTTCGCCGTCTTCTCGCTGGGCATCATGCCCTACATCACCGCGTCGATCATCTTGCAGCTGTTGACGGTGGCGGTACCCACGCTCGAGAAGCTCCAGAAAGAGGGCGAGGTCGGCCAGCAGAAGATCACGCAGTACACGCGCTATCTGACCGTGGCCCTCGCGGCCGCGCAGTCGCTCGGGTTCGTGTTCCTGTTCCGCACGATCGGGGACCAGTCGGGCGAGAACATCGTGGGCACCCTCACCTTCGGCAAGCTCTTCATGATCATGGTCACCCTCACCGCCGGATGCACGCTCCTGATGTGGATGGGTGAGCTGATCACCCAGCGCGGCATCGGCAACGGGATCTCGCTGATGATCTTCGCCTCGATCATCGCGGGCCTGCTGCCGGGCATCCAGGCCTGGTGGACCAACCCGGATCAGGTGTTCGTCGTGATGATGCCGTTCATCGCCCTCGCCGTGATCGTCGGGATCGTGTTCATCCAGGAAGGGCAGCGGCGGATCCCGGTGCAATACGCGAAACGGGTCGTGGGACGCCGCATGACGAGCGGCGGCTCGACCTATCTGCCCCTGCGCGTCAACATGGCGGGCGTCATCCCCGTGATCTTCGCCGCGTCGATCATGGCCTTCCCACCGACGATCGGAGAGCTCAGTCAAGCGGGCTGGGCGCAGGACATATCCGCGTTCTTCAACCCCAACGGCTGGGCATTCATCGTCGGGGAGTGCTTCTTCATCTTCATCTTCACGTACTTCTATACGGCCGTCACGTTCAACCCGGTGGACCAGGCCGACAACCTCAAGAAGTACGGAGGGTTCATCCCGGGCGTACGACCCGGCCGCCCGACGGCCGAGTATCTGGATCGCATCCTGGCTCGCCTCACCTTCCCCGGCGCGATCTTCCTCGCCGCCGTGGCGGCATTTCCAACGCTGCTGTTCAATCAGACCGGCGCCAATTTCTACTTCGGCGGTACCTCGCTGCTGATCGCGATCGGCGTCGCACTGGACACGGTGAAGCAGCTGGAGGCGCAACTCATGATGCGCAACTACGAGGGCTTCTTGAAATAGCCCGGCTGTGCCCGAGCTGAACCTCATACTGCTCGGTCCGCCCGGCGCCGGCAAAGGGACCCAGGCGGAGCGCCTCGTGGAGGACTTCGGTCTTCCGTACGTCGCCACGGGCAACCTCCTGCGCACGGCCGTGACCGATCAGACCGAGCTGGGCCTGAAGGCCAAGGAGTACATGGACCGTGGCGACCTGGTCCCCGACGACCTGATCATCGCGATGATCCTGCAGTACCTGGAGGACCAGGACACACGCAACGGCTTCATCCTGGACGGGTTTCCGCGCACCGGCGGCCAGGCCGAGGCGCTCGAGAAAGAGCTCGACAAGCGGGGCCGCTCGCTATCGGCTGCGTTGCTGATGGAGGTCGACGAGGGCACGGTCGTCGACCGCCTTTCCGGTCGGCGCATGTGCGTCAAAGGCCAGCACAACTTCCACCTCAAGTTCGATCCTCCCAAGCACCCGGAACGGTGCGACATGGATGGCAGCCGCCTGGTGCAGCGCGACGACGACAAGCCTGAGGTGATCCAGCACCGCCTCCAGCAGTACCGCGAAAAGACCGAGCCGCTGGTCGAGTACTACGACCGCAAGGGGATGCTGCGGCGCATCGACGCCTCGCGCGATCCCGAGAAGGTGAGCGACCAGATCCGAGCTACGCTTGCCAGTCTGAGGTTCGAGGATTGATCGTTCGTAAGACGCCAGATGAGATCGAGGTCATGGCCGAGGCAGGCGACATCGTGGCCGGATGCCTCGCGATGCTGCGTGCGATGTGCCGCCCGGGCGTCACGACGGCCGAGCTCGACAGTGCCGGCGACAAGTTCATCCGGGCACGCGGCGGCGAGCCGGCGTTCAAGGGCTACCGTGGCTTCCCCGCCTCGATCTGCACCTCTCCCAACTCGATGGTGGTCCACGGCATCCCGGGCGACTACGAGCTGGCGTCGGGAGACGTGCTTTCGATTGACGTCGGCGTCGAGTACGAGGGGTGGGTGGCCGACGCCGCGCTGACGGTGGCGCTGCGCCCCGTCACCCCGACCGCGTCGCGCCTGCTGAAGGCCACGCGGGAGTCGCTGGAGGTCGCGACGGAGCAGGCCGTGCCGGGGAACCGGCTGGGCGACGTGTCCCATGCCGTGCAGGAGCGCGTCGAGGCCGACGGCCTGTCGGTGATCCGCTCCCTCGTCGGCCACGGGATCGGCCGCCAGATGCACGAGGACCCGCAGGTGCCCAACTTCGGCGAGCCGGGGCGGGGCATGGTGCTCGAGGAGGGCATGGTCTTCTGCGTGGAACCGATGGTTTGCGCCGGCGGGCACGCGGTCCGCATGGGGGACGACAACTGGGCCATCTATTCCCAGGACGGTTCCCTCACGGCCCATTTCGAGCACACGATCGCCGTGACCGCCGAGGGCCCCCGGATCCTCACTCCCTGGCACCTGAAGGAAGATCGCGCTGCAGCCTGAAAAAAGCGTGGCTCTGCTAGCATCTCCGGGTCGCGCTCGGCGTCTTTTCGAGCCGCGAAGTAGGGCTCGCCGGTCCATCTCCTGGGATTGGCAGGGCTATCTCTCGAGAAGAATCGGACGGTCGTCGTGAAGGTACGCGCCTCGGTAAAGCCCATGTGCGAGAAGTGCAAGGTGATCCGCCGGCGCGGGGTGGTGCTGATCATCTGCCAGAACCCACGGCATAAACAGCGGCAAGGCTAGGTATGGCAAGAATCGCGGGGGTCAACATCCCCCTCAACAAGCGAATCGAGATCGGGCTCACCTCAATTTTCGGGGTGGGTCGCTCGCGCTCCAACGAGGTGCTGAAGAAGACGGGCATCCCGGCAGACCGGTACGTCAAGGACCTGACCGACGACGAGGTCATCAAGCTTCGCGAAGCGATCGACAACGATCTCGTGGTCGAAGGGGACCTGCGGCGCGAGCGCTCGCAGGACATCAAGCGACTGACCGAGACCGGCACATACCGGGGGACGCGTCACCGGCGCGGCCTTCCGGTGCGCGGCCAGCGGACGAAGACAAATGCGCGCGGCCGCAAGGGCCCGCGGCGCGGGCAGGTCGCCCAGAAGAAGAAGGTCTCCAAATGAGCCGGAAGGGGATCGCCTAACCCATGCCGCAGGCAAGACCCGGACGGCCACGAGGCCGGCGCCGTGTGCGCAAGAACATTCCCGTGGGCCAGGCCCACATCAAGACGTCCTTCAACAACACGATCGTCACCCTGACCGACCGCGAGGGCAATGTCATCGCATGGGAGTCGGCCGGGGGCGCCGGGTTCAAAGGATCACGCAAGTCGACGCCCTTCGCCGCGCAGGTGACTGCCGAGGCGGCCGCACGGAAGGGCATGGAGCACGGCCTGCAGAAGGTCGAGTGCCACGTGAAGGGCCCCGGCTCGGGACGCGAGACCGCGATTCGGTCACTGCAGGCGGCCGGGCTCGAGGTAACCGGTGTGAAGGACGTGACCCCGCAGGCCCACAACGGCTGCCGCCCGCGCAAGCGCCGGCGGGTCTGACCCAGAGGCTTATCCAGACCATGGCAAGAGACATCGGACCACAGTGCAAGCAGTGCCGTCGCGAGGGCCAGAAGCTGTTCCTCAAGGGCGAGCGCTGCCTGACGGACAAGTGCGCGGTGGAGAAGCGCCCGTATCCGCCCGGGGATCACGGCCGTGGCCGCGTGCGGGCCTCCGAGTACCGCCATCAGCTGCGCGAGAAGCAGAAGGCGCGCCGCTACTACCAGGTGCTCGAGAAGCAGTTCCGCAACTACTACTTCAAGGCCAGCCGGCAGGCGGGCGTGACGGGCGAGAACCTGCTGCGCCTGCTCGAACGCCGGCTCGACAACGTGCTCGTGCGGCTGGGCTTCGCGGCCTCGCGGCGGCAGGCGCGCCAGCTCGTCAACCACGGCCACTTCCTGGTCAACGGGCGGCGAGTGAACGTGCCGTCGTACCAGGTCAAGCCCGGCGAGATCATCTCGGTCCGGGAGAGCTCGAGTGCGATCCCGCTGATCCGTGAGGCCACGGAGGGGACCGCGACCGTTCCGGCCTGGCTGCAGGCCGACTACGACTCGCTGACTGCGAACGTGCTGCGGCTCCCTGAGCGGGACGAGATCAGCGCTCCCGTGCAAGAACAGCTCATCGTCGAGTTGTACTCAAAGTAGGTCCTTCGGCCAACCCGTTCGCGGGCATGACCGCGAACGCACTGTTTTTCTACGCCACACCTTCCAGTTCGGAGGAACATCACATGTTGGACTTTCAGATTCCCAAGATCACAGCCGAGCAGATCCAGGACAACAAGGGCAGCTTCACGGTCGAGCCACTCGACCGCGGTTTCGGCTACACGTTCGGCAACTCCCTGCGCCGCGTGCTGCTGTCGTCCCTCGTGGGCGCAGCCGTCACATCCGTGCGCATCGAGGGGGTGGCACACGAGTTCTCGACGATCAAGGGAGTGAAGGAGGACGTCACCGACATCGTGCTCAACCTCAAGGACGTCGTGTGCCGGATGCACACGGACGCGGGAGAGGTCGAGGCCCCACTGATCGCCACCGGCCCGGGCGAGATCACGGCTCGTGACATCGATCTGCCCTCCGGTGTCGAGATCCTGAACCCGGACGCGCACATCGCGACGCTCGAGAAGAAGGCGAAGCTCGAGGTCTACCTGACGATCGGGCGGGGGCGCGGTTACCGCCCCGCGGAGGGCAACAAGTCCGATGACCAGCCGATCGGCGTGATCCCGATCGACTCGATCTTCTCACCTGTTCGGAGGGTGAACTACAACGTCGAGGCGGCGCGCGTCGGCCAGCGGACCGACTTCGACAAGCTCACGCTCGACATCGAGACCGACGGGTCCGTCGACCCGCAGGCGGCGCTTCGCGAGGCGGCCGAGGTCCTGATCCAGAGTCTCTCGATCTTCACCGATCCGAGCCGCATCGAGGGCCTGCGACTGCCGCCAGGTGATGGTGGCGGTGAGGTGACCGGTGGACTCGCGGCCGTCCCGGCCGCCGACGGGATGGACGACATCCTGATCGAGGAGCTGGAGCTTGGGGTGCGCTCCTACAACTGCCTGAAGCGCGCGGGCATCCAGACGATCGGAGATCTGGTGCTCAAGTCCGAGAACGAGCTCAGCGCGATCCCGAACTTCGGGCGCAAGAGCATCGAAGAGGTCAAGGAGACCTTGCGCGTGCGTGGCCTGGGCCTCAGGGACGATTAGGGCTGACTAGACTGCCCAGCGATGCGCCACCAGAAGAAACGGAACAAGCTCTCCCGCGACGCCGGGCATCGCAAGGCGCTGATCCGCAACCTCTGCGCGCAGGTGCTCCAGCACGAGCGAGTGGAGACTTCGCAGGCCAAGGCCAAGGTGATCAAGCCGGAGGTCGAGAAGTTGATCACCCTGGCCAAGCGGGGTGACCTGCACGCTCGGCGCCAGGCGCTGGCGCAGCTGAACCAGGACAAGTTCGTGGTCCACAAGCTGTTCGAGGAGATTGCCCCTCGGTACGTGGATCGGCCTGGGGGGTACACGCGGATCTTGAAGCTGGGGCCGCGGCGAGTCCGATTCGACTGAGATGGTCTATCTCGAGCTCGTGTAGCGCTCGGCCTACGGGGGAGGGCCTGTTACTGACTCTATTGGAGTCAGTATCGGACCCTCCCCCTGCGGCCGTCACGTTGACCGTCCTTCAAGCTCACACTCGAGTACCACGGCGCGGGTTTCAAGGGGTGGGCGTTCCAACCTGGTCTTCGTACGGTCGAGGGCGTGCTCTCGGACGCGTTGGAGAAACTGCTCCCTACCCCACCTAGCCTTTCGGTCGCGGGGCGCACGGATACGGGCGTTCATGCTCGGGGCCAGGTGGTCAGCTTCTCTTGTGGGGAGGAGGTGGAGACTGGGGAGCTTCTGCGGTCTCTGAACGGCATCCTGCCTCACGACGTGTCCGTCGATCGACGTCGAGCAGGCGCCTGACGACTTCGATGCGCGGCGCGATGCTCGGTCGCGGACGTACTGCTATCGGGTGCTGGCGCGGCCGGCACCAAGTCCGTTCATGCGAGATCGGGCGCTGTGGTGGTCGCACGCGCTCGACTTCGACGTGCTCGAATGGTGCGCGGCGGCTCTTCCGGGAACGCACGACTTCACTGCCTTCACTCCCACGCAGACCGAGCACGTCCGCTTCGAGCGGACCGTCTTCCGAGCCGAGTGGCGCCGCGACCGTGACCTGCTCGAGTTCTGGATCGAGGCGGATGCGTTCATGCGACACATGGTCCGTGTGCTGGTCGGGACGATGCTCGAGGTGACGGGGGGCCGGCGACACCCCGAGCAGTTCGTGTCCCTTCTGTCCGGCGCGCCGCGGTCACAGGCCGGGCCTACGGCGGAGGCCCACGGCTTGTCCCTCGAGCACGTCCGGTACTGACGCCCTCGTCAGCAGCCAGAGTCGGGTGCCGCCGTGGTCGGCTCGCTCGCACACTCCTTGAATGTCTCCTGTGTGTAGATCGGGGTAGAGCTTCCGCTCGCGAGGCTCTTCACGCTCGGGTCATATGTGATCTTGGCGTTGTTCCCAAAGGTGATCGACTTCGCGATCATGGAGCCGGTCACGTACACGTTGTTGACCAGAGATGCCACGGAGTTGGGCGCATAGACGAAGAGAGTCGTGCCGGCGCCGCTGCTGCCGTTGTTCCCGATCGTGACCGTGGTGTTGATGCTGGTGCTGCCCAACAGGTAGAGCTGAAGGGTCGCGGGGCTGGTGTTCAGGTTCTGGATCAGGCCGTTGTTGATCACCGACACCGACCCCATTCCCGACCCGCCTCCACAGCTCTCCGGAGAATCGATGTAGATCTTCAAGGGAGTGGTCCTCACCGCGATGCGCAGAGTTGCGTTGTTGGCGACCGTCAGGCTGCAGAAGCTGTATAGGTCCCCGGTCAGCGTGAGCGTTGCGTTGTTGGCCACCTGCAGCACGCGCGTTGCGGCGTTCCAGCCGATGTTGGCGCAGCCCGAGCACGTGTCCCTGGGCGTGCCGGTGCCGCTCTTCGCGCCGGTGATACGGGCATTGTCGTTCACGGTCGCGGCGCTGCCCTGATCGACCGGCGGGAAGTTGAAGGGAACGGCTGCCGGGCTCGTCGAGGATGGAGTACACAGGCTCCCGTTGTCGGTGATGCTCACGACTTTCTCCGGGCCGGGAGTGGCGTCGCCGCATACCCTCCCGTTGTTGGAGACGGCGATGTCGCCATTGGAGGCCACAGATCCCGTGACCAGGGCGTTGTTGGTGACCGAAAAGGAGTTCTTGCTCACGAGCGCGTAGTCGAGGGGAAACGAGGCCGGCGCCGCCGCCGCCCTCATGACCATCACGGTTCTGCGGGTCACGCCGTTCGACGTGCCGGTAGCGACGACCTTGCGCTCCAGCAGACTTTGCCCGCCGGCGCCGGACACGGCGGTCGCGGTCGAGACCCGCACCGTATGGCTGGCCCCGTCGCCGAGAGTCTCGGTCTGAGGGGAGCACCACCCGTCCACAAGGACGGCGGCCAGGCCGAGCGCGCCTGTCGTTGCGTCCTTGACCACGCACTGCAGACCACCCGGCTGGAGTAGGTTCGTCCGGTACGCCGCCGTATTCAGGCCGGAGAGCGCGGCCTGGATCGCGCGCTTGACGTTCGTGTCGCGGTGCGCCTGGTGCTGCGTGCCGACGGCCCCGCGGGCGACAACTGAGGAAAGGCCGGCGACCGAAGCGAGGACGGCGAGGGCAATGGGCAGCGCGACGGCACGCTCGTCCAACAGGTGTCTGAGGTGGGCTTTCAGCGTGGAGCTACAGCGGGGTGGGGGTGGCCAGCTCGAGGAACGAGGGATAGAGAGGGTGGTCGTAGACGAAGCTGAGATCGTTTTCCGACGCGCCCTTCACGCCAAGGACGAGTAGCAGTCGATGGCCTGGCGCGACGCTCGCGGGTGCGCCCAGGTTGACGGTGAAGCTGATCCGCCGGATGGTCGTCGGCCAGGTGTCGAGGGTGTAGGTGAAGGAGCCGAGGCTGACGTCAACGGGTCGTCCGCCAACGACGGCGCGGTCCACGAGGGTCACGCAGATGATCCCGGCACCGGGGGCGCCGCCGACCGTGGACGTGTGCAGGGACAAGGTCACCTGGCCCGCGAGCGTGAACGCGCTGGCAAGGCTGTTCGTGGCCCACGTATGGATGGTCCACTGGTTTGTGGCGTTCAGGTTGGTGGCGTCGGCGGCGTCATAGGTCGCCGGGCAGCTCGTGCCATGACCTTTCATCGCAAGGCCCTCGTAGGCTCCCGAGAGGTCGTTCGACTGCTGGAAGAGCGGTGTCGCAGGGTCGTCGTCCGGAGGCTCGACGCCCATCAGGTCCGGCTGGAGGTCGCTCGCCGGGTTCTCGCAGAAGGATGTGCTGCCTGCGACCGCACTGGTCTGGGCCGTGTTGTGGGTCGCATGGCTCGCCGTGATGGCCTGCCGGGTGCTGTTGCCACAGCGCGTGTCGTACAGATAGAAGTCCTGGGCGCTGATGGTCGAACCGGGCGGCCCGGGGGCGATCGCTCCCGGGGGCAGGGCCTGAGGGTCCGGTATCACCTTCGAGACCCAGACCGGCGGGCCCGCGGGCACCGCGCCGTTCGCTTGGACCGTGACGGCGACGGTTAGCCGCTTGGTGTTCTGCGTTCCGTCGCAGACACTGATCGGGCAGGGCTCGTCGCGCCAGGTGATGAACCGATGGACGCTGCCACTGATCGCCGAGTCGCCGCTGCCGACGGTGAAGGGCTCTGCGGCCGGGCTGACGGATGCGCCCGCCTGTCCCGGGTCCGAAGGCAACACGAAGCTTTCTGTGAGGCCGGGCTTTATCGCCAGCGTTATGCCGCTCACGCGATTTCCGGGGTTCAGCGGATCGGTCGACGAGGCGGGTGCCGACGTGAGCCCGAGCTGGTTGTAGGGCGTCGTACCCAGCTGGTCGATCGTCGCCTGCGCCTTCTGGGTCGCCACCTGATCGCGTTGGGCGGCCTGTGCAGTGCGGCCCGATGAGCCGAACACCCGCAGGGTTGCGCCAACGCCAACCGACATCAGGGTCATCGCAGCCAAGATCTCGACGAGCGTGAAGCCGGCCTCGGCGCGCAGCCGCACTACTGGGCCTCCAGGTTGCGGAGCTCGAACCCGCCGTCCAGGACGACCGGGTTCGCGGCGCCCTTCACCGAGACCTCGACCTTCATCGAGACGAAGGTCGGGTTGACGCTGTCGGGCGAGAAGAAGAAGACATCGGCGTTCTGCAGGCCCCAGATGACGGTCTCCGGACCGGTGTCGAGTGCTCCTCCGGCAGGCCCTTCCCAGCGCTTGCAGGAGCCCGCGGTGCACTCGTAGCGAACCCGTCGCGGGGCTGATGTGTCCCCGCCCGTAGGCCGCACATAGGTGGTGGCGTCGAGGATCTGGGAGGACACCGGGGTGAAGGCGGTCGCCTGCCGCATCTCGCGCGTCACGCGCTCAATGGCGTTCTGGCTTCGCTGCATCGTGGACGTGCGGGCATACGCCTGGCCCTGGCTCCTGACGCCGACGTTGGAAAGGAGGTAGATGCCCGCCAGGACGATCGCGAGCATCGGGAGGACGATCAACAGTTCGACCAGGGTGACACCGCGGTCGTCGCGCAGCCGGCATTTCAGATTCGAGAGAACGAGGGTGATTCGCGTGGGGAGTCCTTGTCCGAGGTGCGGATATCCATCCGCTGCCCAGGCCTAGAGTTGTTCGTCACTCCGCGCGATTTGTGAACTCGCAGCGCTTCTTTTCGACATATCTCCGTTGAACGAATGTCCGCGGGGGACGCCCCACTAACATTGCGCCCGTCCCCATGAGAGTGCTGCTGACCAACGACGACGGGATCCAGGCCACCGGCCTCAACGAGTTGCGCCGGGCCCTGCTGAAGGTCCCCGGGATCGAGCTCGCCGTCATCGCCCCGGACTCGAACCGCTCCGCGAGCGCGCGCAGCATTACCACCCGGCAGCCACTGTGGGCCGAGGAGATCGAGTTCGGTGACGGCACCAAGGGGTACGCGACCGACGGCACGCCGGTGGACTGCGTGCGCTTCGCGAGCCTCGGCCTGATCGGCGAGCCGCCCGAGCTGATCGTGTCCGGCATCAACCACGGAGCGAACCTGGGAGACGACATCACGTACTCGGGCACGGTCGCGGCGGCGCTCGAAGGTGTGGTGCTGGGCCTGCCTGCCATCGCGGTCTCACAGCAGTCGCAGAAGCGCGAGATGGACTTCCGTCTCGGGCGGGAGTTCGACTTCACCGCGGCGGCGACGTTCACCGCCAGGCTGGTCGAGCGGCTTCCCGACCGCCCGCTGGCGAGCGGGACGCTGCTGAACGTCAATTGCCCGGCGGTCTCGCTGGACGCCCTGGCCGGCGCGCGGGTGACCCGCATGGGAAAGCGGATCTACAGGGACCGGCTCGAGCTGACCGGCGAGGACACCGACGGCGGCCGGCGCAAGCGATACCGCATCTACGGAATGGATCCTTCCTACCACGCGGAGGACGGCACCGATTTCGCCGCTATCGACGAGGACACGATCTCGGTCACGCCGCTGCATTTCGACCTGACCGACCTCGGCAGCATGGAGCAGCTGGAGGGCTGGGACCTGTCCGGCCTGCTGGAGCAGAGCACGCCCGCCTCGTCCTGATGGCGCGGGCCAAGAGCAGTTCTGCTGACCCGGCAAAGGTTGCCGCGAAGCTGCGACGCGAGATCGAGCACCACAACAGCCGGTACTACGTCCAGGACGATCCCGAGATCTCCGACACGGAGTACGACGACCTGCTGCGGGAGCTGCAGGCGCTGGAGGAGGCTCACCCCGACCTCCGCACGCCAGACTCGCCGACGCAGCGGGTGGGAGGCAGGCCGCTGGAGCGCTTCGGTCAGGTGCGCCACCTGTTACCGATGCTGTCGCTCGCGAACGCTCGTGACGAGGACGAGCTGCGCGCGTGGGAGCAGCGCGTCCGCAACCTGCTGGCCAAGCGCGAGCTGTCCGAGCGCGAGATCGTCTACGTGACCGAGCCAAAGGTGGACGGGCTCGCGATCTCGCTCGTGTACGAGAACGGCGTCCTCGTGCGCGGCGCGACGCGCGGCGACGGAGAGGTCGGCGAGGACGTCACGCAGAACCTGAAGACGATCGACGAGATCCCGCTGTCGATCGGCCCCGACGTGCCGCGGCTGGTCGAGGTCCGAGGGGAGGTGTACCTGCCGCTCGCGGGCTTCGCCCGCCTGAACGAGCAGCAGGCAGCCGCGGGCCAGAAGACCTATGCCAACCCGCGCAACTCGGCGGCCGGCTCGCTGCGCCAGCTCAACCCGGAGGTAACGCGCTCGCGCCCGCTTTCCATCTGGTGTTACGGCATCGGGGCGTCGGAGGGGCTCGACCACAAGTGCCACTCCGAATCGATCGCGTGGCTGCGCGAGCACGGCTTCAAGGTCAACGAGGAGGTCGAGCAGCACCGGGACATCGACTCGGCGATGGAGACATGCCACCGCTGGGAGGAGCGGCGCGACAAGCTGGACTACGAGATCGACGGTGTGGTGGTGAAGATCGACGACTACGAGGTGCAGCAGGCGCTCGGCGTGGTCGGCCGCGAGCCCCGCTGGGCGATCGCTTTCAAGTTTGCACCCACGACCGCCGTCACGAAGCTGGAGAAGATCGAGGTGAACGTCGGGCGGACCGGCAACATTGTGCCCTGGGCCAGACTCGCGCCGGTCCAGATCAGCGGCGTGACCGTCGGCAAAGCGACGCTGCACAACGAGGAGGACATCGCGCGCAAGGACATCCGTGAGGGAGACCAGGTCGTGGTGATGCGCGCGGGCGACGTGATCCCGCAGGTCGTGTCTCCCGTCACGCAGCGGCGCTCGGGCAAGGAGAAGCGCTACAGGCCGCCCAAGAAGTGTCCGGAGTGCGGCACGCCGACCGTCAAGCCGGAGGGCGAGGTGTGGACTCGCTGTCCGAACCGCCTGGACTGTCCCGGTCAGATCGTGCAGGCGTTCAAGCACTTCATCTCACGTGGGGCGATGGACATCGAGGGGTTCGGCGAGAAACTCGTGCAGCGTTTCTACGAGGAGGGGCTCGTCCGCGCACTTCCTCAGATCTACGACCTCACGGTGGACGTGCTGGAGCCGCTCGAGGGCTTCCAGCGCAGGTCGGCGGAGAACCTCGTCGGTTCGATCGAGGACTCCAAGCGCCAGCCGTTTCATCGGGTGCTGTATGCGCTCGGGATCCCGGGGATCGGCGGCGTGAACGCGCGCGCCCTTGCCGCTCACTTCGGCTCGATGAAGCGGTTGATGGACGCCTCGCAGGAGGAGATCGAGCAGGTCGAGGGCATCGGGCCCATCCTGGCGGGCCTCATCCGGGAGACGTTGGACGAGCCACGTAACGTGCAGCTAATCGAGGAGCTGCGCCAGGCGGGGCTCAACATGGAGCAGGAGATCACCGTGCGCCGCGGCGGCTCGCTGGAGGGCAAGACCTTCGTTCTCACCGGGACCCTGCCGGGAATGTCGCGGGAGGAGGCGACCGAGCGGATCACCGCCGCCGGTGGCAAGGTCACGGGCTCGGTATCGGGCAAGACCGACTTCGTGGTGGCCGGCGAGGATCCCGGCTCGAAGGTCGACAAAGCCCAGGAGCTCGATCGGCCCGTGATCGACGAGGCCGAGCTCGAGCGGCTGCTCGGCTCCCGCTAGCCGAGGCCGCCCATCCCCCGTCTCAGGGCCCGCCTCAGACGCTCACCGCACGATCGCGAGATCCTGCGGCTGGGCCTGCCGGCGCTCGGCGCGCTGGCCGCGGAGCCGCTGTACCTCGTCGTCGACACCGCGATCGTGGGACACCTGGGCACGCCCGAGCTGGCAGCGCTGGCCCTGGCGGGGACGCTCCTCGCCGGTGCGTTCACGATCTTCAACTTCCTCACCTACGGCACGACCGCCCAGGTCGCCCGCTACCACGGGGCGGGCAGGGAGCGCGAGGCGGGCACGCTGGGCGCGCAGGCACTGTGGCTTGCGCTGGGGATCGGGGTGGGACTGCTCGTCCTGGCGCTCGCACTGGCGCGGCCGGCCGTCGAGCTGATGGGTGGAGAGGGAAGGACCGGCGACCTCGCCGTCACGTACCTGCGCATCGCCGCCGCCGGGCTGCCGTTTGCCCTGATCGCATTGGCAGGGCAGGGGTTCCTGCGCGGAGTCTCGGACCTGCGCACGCCGCTCGTGATCGTGGTCGTCGCAAACGTGGTGAACGTGGTGCTCGAGGTGCTGTTCGTCTACGGCTTCGACTGGGGGCTGACCGGGTCGGCCTGGGGAACGGTGATCGCGCAGGCGGGGATGGGCCTCGCGTTCGCGTATCACCTGCTGGCGTGGCCGTCCGCGATGCGCCGCCCGAGCAGGCGGCTGATCCAGCCGTTGGTCAGGATCGGCCGGCACATCTTCGTGCGCACGGCATCGCTCTACGCGTCGTTCCTGGTGGCGACCGCCGTGGCAGCGCGCATCGGCGATGCATCGCTCGGTGCGCATCTGATCGCCTTTCAGCTGTTCGTCTTGATCGCGCTGATCCTCGATGCGATCGCAATCGCGGGCCAGGTGATCGTCGGCCGCTCGCTGGGAGGCGGCGACACGGACACGGCCCGCGAGGCGGGGCGGCGCATGATCGGCTGGTCGGTCGCAGCCGGCGCCGGCTTCGCGCTGGTGCTGGCTGCTCTGGTTGGTGTCCTGCCCGGCGCCTTCACCAACGATGCGGCCGTGATCGAGCGCACCGAGGCGATCTGGCCCCTGTTCGTGCTGATGCAGCCCGTCGCAGGGGCCGTGTTCGCCCTCGACGGCATCCTGATCGGCGCGGGGGACACCCGTTACCTGATGTGGACCATGGCGTTTGCCGCGCTGGCGGTGTACGCACCGATTGCCCTCGCGGCGCTTGCTTTCGACTGGGGCCTCGTGGGCGTGTGGTGCGGCCTCTGCGCGCTGATGGTGGCGCGCCTGGTGACGCTCGGGGTGCGGTTCGCCGGCCGCGCGTGGGCCGTTACCGGCGTACCGGCTTAGCTCGGGCCCGAATACGACGCCAGCAACGACGCGATCCGGTCCTGGGCGCGGCGCCCTGACCACACGTTGACGCCGTTCATGAGCAGCGCGAAAGTGATCGCGTCTCCGTCCGGCGCCTTGCAGTAGCCCGCCAGCGCGGTGACACCGGAGAGCGTTCCGGTCTTCGCCCGGCAACGTCCGGAGGCGCGCGTTCCGCGCATGCGCTTGTCGAGGGTTCCCGTCTTTCCCGCGAGCGGGAGCGATCTGTAGAACGCGTCGAACCACGGGCGGCTGCGGGCGTCGAGCAGTAGCCGCCCGACGTCGCGCGGGGCCACGAGGTTGGCGCGTGACAGCCCGGACCCATCTGCGACCTTGGTGCTGAAGCCGGCCTCGCGCGCGTATGAGATCGCGACGCGAGCACCCGCAGAGGTCGAGCCTGCACCGCCCACGCGCGCTCCCAGGCCCTTGAGCAGCATCTCCGCGTAGTAGTTGTCGGACACGTGGTTGGTGTGGTTGACGATGCTGCGCAGTGACCTGGACTCGACCGCCGCGATCTTCTGAGCATCGGGAGGCGCCGGTGTCGCGCGCACTGCCTTCGGAACCGCGACGTCCTCACGCCGCAGCGACGCACGCAGGCGGTCCGCGGCGAACGCGGCCGGGTTGGTCTGCCAGCCCCTGCTGAACGGCAGGAGCGAGCCCCGGTTGAAGCCCAGCGCCGACAGCGGCCCGACGTAGGGCGAGATTCCGAAGCCGCTGGCCGGGCCGCCGCGTCGCTGGTCGAAAAAGCTCTCGTCGCCCAAGACGCGGCCGTCGACACGCTCGAGACCTGTGTCGGCGACGCGGTCCGCAAGTCTTCTGAGCGCCTTTGTGCCGAAGGTCGGATCGCCCGACCCATGCAGGTAGAGGTCGCCTGCGAGCGTCCCGTTGTCATCCACCTCGCCGTCGGCGAGCACGGCGGTCTCGAAGCGCGCGCTAGTCCCGAGACGGTCCAGCGCGGTGGCGGTCGTGATCAGCTTCTGCACCGAGGCTGGCACCCGGCGGTGCGCCGCCTTCCACTCGAAGACCGTGCGGCCCGAGCCCTCGTCGTGCACCCACGCGCCCGAGTATCCGCCTGCGCCGCGCATCTCACGCCCGAGTGCGGCCCGCAGCGCGGAGGGCTTCTCGATCGCCGCCGACGCCGTCGCGGCCAGCGACGCGAGCAGGATCAGCGCCAAGCAAAGAGTGGCAACCCATCCGTGCTGCACAGCCGCCACGGCGGCCTGCGTGCGGTTGACCGCACCGGTTCGCTCCAGCACGCTCGAGACATGCGCACGCACCGTGCGCTCGGTGATTCCCATCCGGGATGCGATCTGCGCGTTGTCGAGACCCTCGACGATCAGCTCAAGCACCTCGTGTTGCCTAGGAGTCAGTGACAGGCGGTGGGGCGCCCGGCCCGCGGCGGTGGCGTTCCTTATAGCAATGGACAACTCCGCCAGGGTGCAGTTCTTCTGGAGCAGGGCCCGCGCTCCCAGCTGTGCCGCGGCCATCGCGTCTGCAGGCTCGGCCCGCTCGGCGAGCACGATCACGCTGACGCCGCGGCCCGCGAGCGTGCGCAGGTCGGACGGGACCGGCGACTCGAGGATGACGATGTCGGCCCCGCGAGGAACCCGCGGAGGCGTGCCCTCGTGGGATTCCCAGACGCGGGCCCCGCGACTCGCGAGCAGTGCCGCGAGCGCACTCACATACAGAGCGTGGCGCCCGCGCACGAGCAGGCCAATGCCTGCCAGACGGGTGTCGGCTTCCTTGCTGATGGCGGCGAAGCGGTCGAGTGAGGCGCTGCGACGCTGCACCCGCCGTAGAAATGAGAGAGCGCCTTCTCCTGAAGACGCACCCCATCGTATTGGGGCCGACACGATCAATGCGCCGCTTTCCGCGAACTGCGTAACT
This sequence comes from uncultured Solirubrobacterales bacterium, assembly GCA_963762195.1. Lineage (GTDB taxonomy): Bacteria > Actinomycetota > Thermoleophilia > Solirubrobacterales > JBBDJG01 > DASRIA01. The sequence goes on from CAVXJX010000006.1 coordinate 105,694, forward strand.
GCGTAACTGCGTAACTGCGTAACTGCGAAACCGCGACTCGCTACGCGGGCACCAACCCAATGACCTTCAGCCGCCGCGTCAGCGCCTGCGCGGCGAAGTCGCGTGTGTCCTCGAGGCTTACACCGAAGAACTCGTAGTCCGGCTCGTCCTTGGCCCACGGCGGGGTCAGGACCTCGTCCGCGACCTCCAGCGCCTCGGTGAGCGTCTGCTGGATCGTTTGCTTGTAGCGCGGATCCTCGGCGACGACATCGCGCAGGAACCGGGCGCCGAAGGCGACGTGACGATGCTCGTCACGGGCCACGAAGTTGAAGCCGCGCACGAACCCGGGAAGGGTGCCCTCGCGCTCGTTGAAATCGATGATGAAGTGCTGGCCGGTGAGCGCCAGCATGCCCTCGATCACCATGTGGTAGAGCGTGATCGCCTCGACCAGCGCGCCCATGTTCGTGGGGTCCTCGGCCAGGGTGCGCACACGTGCGCCCAGCATCTCGTCGAAGAGCACGTTGAACGCCGGGTTGAGGTGCTTCTCGGTCTCCTTCAGACGGGCCGCGAGGTTGTCGGAGTCGAGCACTCCGACCTCGCCGTAGAAGCGGTCGAAGAACCGCACGTGACGCGCTTCGTCTGCGATCTGGGTCGCGAGGAAGACCTGCATGTCCTGCGTCGGCGCGGCGCGCATCATCGGCCCGAGCTCCTCGGTCACCTTCTGTTCGCCGATGAAGAACGCCGACAGCCCGTACATCCGCTGGAAGCGCTCCTCGTCGGGGAACCCGTTCCAGTGCTCGCGGTCCACCGAGAAGTCGAGTTCCTGCGTCTGCCACTGCTGGCGCTCCCAGAGCTCGTACAGCTGACGGGAGTCGAGCAGTTCGGTCTGCCCGCGATCGGCGGACTCCAGCAGCGCCGGGTCGGCGGTCTCCGAGAAGAAGTCGGTGAGTTCGATGCGCGAGCTGAGCGTGGTCAAATGAGTCCCTCCTGCGGGGCGCGTTGCGTCGGTGTCGACAGCCTACCGCCGACCGGATCGGAGGCAGACCTAGTGGCCGGCCACAACGCCCCTGGTAATGTCCGCCTATTCCATGGGCGACGTAGTCGAACTCGAGTCATCTGCGCCAGGCCCGAAGCGGTCGGGCATCCAGAAGGCTCAGCGGCGACGTGGCGGGCGCTCCAAAACGGCTCTCGTGCTCGGCGGGGGCGGCTTCACCGGTGGTGTCTACGAGATCGGCGCACTGCGTGCGCTCGACTTGCTGACCGTCAATCGCACGGTGAACGAGTTCGACATCTACGTCGGCACGAGCGCGGGATCGTTCGTCGCCGGGCTTCTGGCTGCGGGCTTGACGCCGGAGGAGATGTCGCGGGTGGTCAACCGGCAGGTACCCACCCCGTTCCAGGATGTCGATCTGGGTGCCCTCCTGCGCCCGAACTACGCCGACTTCGCCACACGTGCGCTGCTGATGCCTCTGCGCATCGCGGGCCTCGCGCGGAGCCTCGCCGGCCGCTGGCGGGAGGTGTCGCTGATGGACGTCTTCACAGGACTCGCCGAAGCGCTGCCCTCGGGCCTCTACACGGGCGCCGGGATCGAGAAGTACATGCGCGAGGCCTTCCTCCAGAGCGACCGTACCGATGACTTCCGGCTGCTGGAGGCGGAGCTGTACCTGACCGCGACGGATCTCGACACGTGCGAGCGCATCGTGTTCGGCATGCCCGGGCTGGGACGACGTTCCGATCTCGAAGGCGGTCTCGGCATCGACGGCGCTGCCGATGGTCTACCGGCCGGTCGAGGTGCGCGGGCGCCAGCTGATCGACGGCGGGATCCGGTCCACCACCAACGTCGACGTCGCGGTGGAGCAGGGAGCGAAGTTCATCGTCGTGATCAATCCGCTCGTCCCGTACGTGAACGACTTCCAGAAGCGGATCCCGACGATCTTCGGCAGCCGCGTGCGGCGCGTCTCGGACATGGGCTACCCGCAGGTCGGGTACCAGGCCTTCAAGCTGCTCGCCCACGCCCGGCTGCACGAGCACGTGAAGCACTGGCGTGAGCGCTACCCAGGCGTCGACATCATCCTGATCGAGCCCGACCCCAACGACGAGCTGATGTTCGGGACGAGCATCATGAACTACTCGTCGCGGCTCGAGATCGCGCGCCACGGGTTCGAGTCCGTGACACTGCGCCTGGCGCAGGACTACCGCCACTACAAGGAGATCTGCGAGAAGCACGGGATCGAGATCTCGGCCCGCCGCGTGACGAAGATCCTGCGGCAAGCCGACGAGCAGCAAGAACGCACGACCGCCTGGCGCCGGATCTTCGAGCAAACCACCGGCGCTCTGCTTCGTCAGAGCGGCAGCTAGCACCGCCGGCCGCCAGAAGGGCCTCATGAAGAACGACGTCGTAGACCCCTTTTCCAGGAGTACGGCAAGAGCGGCGTGTGGCTGGCAACGTTCTGGCTCGGCAGGCACGTCTACAAAGCCCCCACGGATCTCTGGGTGTATCAGGAGCTCCTCTACAAGACCCGGCCCGATTTGATCCTCGAGACCGGAACCCACTCGGGGGGAAGCGCCCTCTACCTGGCTTCGATGTGCGACCTGCTCGGAAAAGGCCGCATCGTCACGATCGACATCGACCCGCAGGACGACCTGCCGGTTCACCCGCGCATCAAGTACCTGACCGGCTCGTCCGTGGCGCCAGAGGTGCTCGCAGAGGTCCGGGATGAAGCGGCCGGTGAGGAGCGCGTGATGGTCATCCTGGACTCCGACCACACGAAGGACCACGTGCTCGCCGAATTGAAGGAGTACTCGCCCCTCGTGAGCGAGGGTTGCTACTTGATCGTCGAAGACACCAAGGTCGGGCGGATTCTGCCTGACTTCGGACCGGGCCCGGACGAGGCAATCGACGAGTTCCTGAAAGAAAACGACTCCTTCGCGGTCGACCCGGTATGCGAAAAGTTCATGCTGACCTTCCAGCCGGGTGGGTACCTGCTGCGCCAGGCGCAGGACTAGCGGAGGGCTCAACCCGCCCGCTGGCGCGGGTGCGACAGATGATGGTCGTACAACCGCAGAAAAGCCGCGCACCTGTGCGGGTGCCGCGCCCGGTTACGATCTTCCACGATGGAGGAGGTTGCCTGGACGACGGCCCCCTCCCCCCGGAGGCAACGCGCCCTACTTCGAATACATCGCGTCCAGCTCAGACGCGTACTTCTCGTTCACGACGTTCCGCTTGACCTTCAGCGTCGGCGTCAACTCGCCCGTCTCCTGCGTCAGGTCGTGCGGGAGGATCGTGAACTTCTTGACCTCCTCCACGCGCGCGACCTTCTCGTTGACCTTGTCGACGGCCTCCTGGACCAGCGCGCGGACCTTCTCGTTCTGGGCCAGCGACGCCAGGTCGGTGTCCTCGATTCCCTGCTTCTGGGCCCACGGGACGATCTCTTCGGGGTCCAGCGTGATCAACGCGGACAGGAAAGGACGCCGGTCACCGTGCACGACCGCCTGTGAGATGTACTGGTTTTGCTTGAGGCCGTTCTCGAGGTTCGCGGGCGTGATGTTCTTGCCGCCTGCCGTGATGATGATGTCCTTCTTGCGGCCGGTGATGTAGAGGAACCCGTCCTCGTCGATCGTGCCGATGTCGCCCGTGTGCAGCCACCCGTCGACGATCGTCTCGCTCGTCGCCTCGGGGTTCTTGTAGTAGCCGCGGAAGATGTTCGGTCCCTTGGCGAGGATCTCGCCGTCGTCGGCGATCTTGATCTCGACGCCGGGGAAAGGCTTGCCCACCGAGCCGAAGCGGAATGCCTCGGCCGTGTTGCACGTGGCGGCGGTCGAGGTCTCGGTCATGCCCCAGCCTTCGAGCACGAGGACGCCGCAGGCGTAGAAGAACTCGAGGATCTCCTGCGCGATCGGTGCCGCACCCGTGACGGCCTGCTTGATCTGACCGCCGAAGATGTTGCGTACGTTCTGGAACAGAGCCGCGTCAGCCTGGTCGAACGCCTCCTGCAGCTCCGGTGGCACCGTCTCGCCACGGTCCTGCATCTGGCGCACCTTCGTGCCGAGCTTCACCGCCTGTTCGAGCTGCGCCTTGTCGGGCGCGGCCGAGATCGCCATCGAGTAGATCTTCTCGAACATGCGGGGCACCGATGGGAAGTAGGTCGGCTTCACCTCCATCAGGTTCGGGATGATCTTCGCGGCGTCGCGCTCCCAGTAGACGATCGTGGCGCCCACGTCGAGCGACCCGAGCTGGATCAGCCGGGCGAACGCGTGTGCGAGCGGCAGGAAGAGGTAGGCGACCTCGTCCTCCATGAGGACGTTTTGGGTCTGCACCATGTCGAGCATGTCGCGCCAGTTCTGGTGGTCGATCACGCAGCCCTTGGGCGGCCCGGTGGTGCCGGACGTGTAGATGTACGTGGCCACGTCTGAGCCCTGCACCGTTGCGATGCGCTGCTTGTAATCCTCGTCGGAGCGCGCCTTGCCCTTCTCACGCAGTTCGTCGAGGCTCATGGCGTCGTCGCCGTCGAGGGGCTCCATCGAGATCACGTGACGGAGGTTCGGCAGCTCGTCCCGGATCTTGCGGATCTTGTCGAGCTGGGACTGGTCCTCGAGGATCACCGCGACCGACTCGGAGTGCTCGAGCACGTAATGGCATTCCTCCGGCGAGTTGGTCTGGTAGATCGGCACGACCGTGGCGCCGGTGGCCAGGATCCCGAAGTCCGCGTAGGTCCACTCGGGCCGGGTGTTGGAGAGGATGCCGACCTTGTCGCCGCGGTCGATGCCGAGCTCCTGCAGCCCGAGCGTCACCTCCTTCGCGATCTCACCGAGCTTTGGGTAGGAGACCTCGACCCATTCGCCCTTGGACTGGTCCTTGTACTTCTGGGCGACCTTGTCGGCGTGCTTCTCGACGGCCAGGGGCAGCAGGTCCGCGAGCGTCTTCGACCCGGTCGCCGCAGCGCTGGGGGTCGTGGCCGTCTGAGCCTCCATCGTGTTCCTCCTCACCTCGGATCGGGGAGCCCTCGGCTCCCGCAAACTGGTGGCGATTGTAACCACCGGCAGGCGTGCTCACCGAGAGCCGCCGCCTGACGGTCCGCGGGAGTGTCCTGGCAGAGAAAGCCGGGTGGGGCCTAGGCCTGCGCCACCTGACCCTGGGATTGGTCCTGGATCTCCCGCAGGGAGGCCAGGAACAGGGTCTTGTCGATCTTGCCCTGGAAGATCGGCACCCCCAGCTCCATGCACTTCGAGATGACCTCACGGCGGTCCATGCCCGCTTCTTCTGCCAGCTCGGTAGGCGTCAGGTGATTAGCCAATGCAAGTCCCCTCTCGTAGCTACAAACGCCTCTTATACCGCTCCAGACGGACGTGTCAAGCCTGACCTGGACGAAGATTCAGGTGCGGTCCAGGCGGGTGCGTACTAACGTTTCCTGGTGGGTATAGGAAATGGGTGGCGCGGGGAGCCCCGCCCATGCTCGATTGCTATCAGGAGGTAAGGGCCGCGGTGAAACCGCTGCTGGCAGCTACAGCCACAGAGGCACCGGACGAGCAACTGGTCGCAGCCGCCCGCGAGGGCAGTGACCAGGCCTTCGAGGCGCTTTTCCTGCGCTACCGGGACCGCGTGGTCGGCTACGTGCGCGGAATGGTGTCCGACCACGGTCGCGCCGAGGACATCGTCCAGGAGGCGTTCATGTCGGCCCTGCGCTCGCTGCGCCGCTCGGACCAGGACATCAATTTCCGGCCCTGGATCTACGAGATCGCGAAGAACGCCTGCATCGACCACCTTCGGCGCGCGCGCCGCGCCCAGGAGGTCTCGATCGACTCCGACGATTTCAGCCCGGTGGAGGAGAATCGCATCTCCCAGACGGCCAGCGGTACCGACGCCACCGTGGCGCGCAGGAATCAGCTCGAGTCCCTGCGCATGGCCTTCCACGACCTCCCTGCGACGCAGCACGAGATTCTTGTGATGAGGGAGCTGGAAGGGCTGTCCTACAACAGCATCGGCGACCGCATGGGACTCACCCGGGGTGCCGTCGAAAGCCTGCTCTTCCGCGCCAGGCGCCGGCTGCGGGACGAGTTCGAGGAGATCGACACGGGTGCGCGCTGCCAGAGCATGAGGACGGCGATGGAGGGCATCTCCGACGAAGGCGCTCGAGCGCGCGACCGCCGGCGCCTGTCGAATCACCTGCGCGAATGCAAGCCATGCCGCCGCCACGCCGTCGCCATGGGCCTCGACTCCCTGGTCGTGGGCCTCGACCAGAGCCGCGCACGCCGCGCTGCACAGCGCGCGGCCGCCTTCCTGCCGCTGCCGGCGTTCCTGCGCCGCAGGCTGGAGGAGGCGTCGGGCGGGCTCGGACCCGCCACGCAGGTCGGACTGGAGCAGGGAGCCTCGCTCGCGGGCAAGGCCACCGCGGTTCTGATTGCGGCGGTCGTCGCCGCGGGTGGGGCCGGAGTGGCCCAGAAAGCTTCAGGCGGCGCGCTGCCGGGCGGGAACCTGCCCGTGGTAGGCGACTCGGGCGGTTCGGGCGACTCGGGTGACGCCGGCGCTGGCCGGGGCAACTCGGGCGGCGACTCTGCCGGTGGCGGCGCAGGCGGCTCGAGCGGAGGCGGCGCTCAGGGTGCGGGCGGCGCTCCTGGAACCCCGGGCTCCGGGCCCGGCGGAGCAGCCGGCGACGCCGGCCCGGCCGGCCCGAGTGGACCCGCCGGTGGCGGTCCCGGCGCACTTCCCGGCAGCCTGGGCGGCCCGCTCGACGCAGCCGCTCCGGGAACCGGCAAGACCACCGGAGAGGCCGGCCGCATCGTCCAGGGGATCCCGGGTGCCGCCGGCCTGGGGCGCACCGTCGAGTCCGTGGGCGGGGTCGCTGGCGTATCTCCAGGCAAGACGACGGACAAGCTCAAGAAGGGAGACGTCGGCGGCGTGACCAAGGATCTTGGCAACACCGTCAAGAACGCCCCGCAGGCGGTCACCAACGCTCCGAAGGCGGTCAAGGAGGTCACGAAGACGCTCCCCAAGCCATCGGTGAAGGTGCCCAATGAGATCAAGACTCCCGCCGGCGGCTCGGTGAAGACCGGCGAGGCGGGCAAGACCGGCCCGTCCGTAACGCCGCCCAAGACCCAGCTCCCGCTTCCGGCGCTGCCTCCCCTGCAGGGGCCCGTGCTGCCGAAGACCGGGCTCACCTCGGGCCTCGGGCTCTAGCCCTCCGCGGCGATACAGGTACGCTGCGCTCCGATGGAGGGGCGCAAGAGCGACACCTTTCTCGAGTCCCTCATGGACACGAGCCTCTACTCGATGGGGGCGTATTTCTCGGACCAGCATCCCGAGCTCGTCGACGAGGTGATCTCGCAAAGCCAGGCGATCGAGGAACAGGGCATCGCGTCCTTTGCCGATGCCAACGGCCTCACGCTGGAGCAGTGCTTCGAGACGCTGATGACAGGCCTGGCCGTGCGCTACTACAAGGCCGTCGCGAGCTGACGGCGTCGAGTCTCTAGGATTCAGCCCGGAACACCTCGGGGCGTAGCGCAGCCTGGTAGCGCGCACCGTTCGGGTCGGTGAGGTCCCCGGTTCGAATCCGGGCGCCCCGATTAGTTACGTGACTGCGGCAGCTTGGCTGCCCCCCGCCTGACCACCGGAGCGGAGGGCGGCGGCACGACCGGCCCGACGTCCCCGTCCGGCGCCTCGTCCAGGTCGACGATCACCGGTGCGTGATCGCTTGGGCCCTTGCCCTTGCGGGCCTGCCGGTCTATCCATGCCGCCCGTACGCGGCCGGCGACGGAGCCGCTGGCCAGCACCAGGTCGATTCGCATGCCGAGGTCCTGATGGAACATTCCCGCCCGGTAGTCCCAGTAGCTGAACACCCGCTCGTCCGGCCAGCGGTCGCGCACGACGTCACGCAGGCCCAGCGCCTGTAGCTCCGCCAGGGCCGCACGCTCGGGAGCCGTTACATGGGTCTGGCCGACGTAGGCGTCCGGATCGAACACATCGTCGTCTGTCGGCGCGATGTTCATGTCGCCACATACGACCGTCGCCTCCGGGCCCGCGGCAACCATCTCCCGCAGCGAGGCAAGCCACGCGAGCTTGTATTGGTAGTGCTCGGAGTCCGGCACCCGCCCGTTCGGGACGTACACGGAGACCACTCGGATCCCGCCACATGTAGCGGAGACCGCGCGCGCCTCTGGATGCGGGAAGCCGGGCGCACCGGCAAGTCCCATCGCCACGTCGTCCAGTCCCACACGCGAAAGGATCGCCACCCCGTTCCACGTCGCCTCGCCGTGAGCTGCGACGGCGTAGCCACGGTCGGCGAGCTCTGTGCCGAGCAGGTCGGCGAACGCGTCGTCTGCGAGCTTGGTTTCTTGCAGGCAGACCACATCCGGCAGGCGCTGGTCCAGCCAGGGCAGCAGCCGGGGCACGCGCTGCTTGACAGAGTTGACGTTCCAGGTTGCGATGCGCACCAGTGGCCCTAGAAGGCCTCGGCGAGCAGCACGATCGACCCGAACACGAAGGCCACGGCCGCGATGATCGCAACGACGCGCGTCGGCGGCCCGCCGTGGATCCCGGTCTCGTGCACGGCCACATGGCCTTTGCCGCGCGCGATCAGCCAGCGGTTCACCGGGTAGGCGAACATCCCGGCGACGACGAGCGCCACCGAGAGGGTGCCCCAGAACAGGACGTCGCCGACGCCGGCCTCGAGCGCACCCGGGACGGCGAGGATGATCGCGTTGTCGACGATTTCCATGACCGCGATGCTGAGGGTGTCCGAGGCCAGCGCGATCGACACCACGGCGCCGAGCGCGAGGCCGGCGCGCAGGAGCGGGAGGCTGGTGAGCGCGTAGCCGAACAGAAACGCGAGGGTCACGGCGAGCGCCACGGTGCCCCATTCCGAAAAGCCGAGCGCGGTGCCGATCACCATCCCGGTGATCTCGCCCAGCGCACATCCGGTGAGGCAGTGCAGCGTGGCGCTGAAGGCGACCGCGTCGAGCTCCCGGCCCGAGGTCGGCATCTCGTGATGGTGCTCGTGGGCGTGTGCGTCCATGGCGAGAACAGAAAGTCTATGAGCGGGTGCGTGCGGCGGAAGCAGCCTGCGGCGCCGCGGCGAGACCGGCCCGCACAGCGTCTGCCACCCGGTTCATCGCCGCGCGCGCGGCGCGCCCGGTTTCCGCCCCGTGCGTAAAGCCGTGGATCAGTCCGGGCTCGCGCATCGTCGTGACCTGCACGCCGGCATCGCGCAGGAGCCCCGCGTAGTCCTCGCCCTCGTCGCGCAGCACGTCGAACCCGGCCGTGACGACGTGCGCAGGGGCCAACCCGGACAGGTTCGAGGCGAGGATCGGCGACGCCCGCGGATCGCTCGCTGCCGTCTCGTCGGGAAGGTAGTGGTCGCGGTACCAGTCCATCTGGCGCTCGGTCAGGAAGAACCCCTCGCTGAACAGCCGGTAGGACTCGCGCTTGCGCGTCAGGTCGGTGACGGGGTAGATCAGGAGCTGGAACGCCGGGGAGGGGCCGTCCTCGATCGTGAGCAGCCGCGCCGACGCGGCGGCCAGGTTGCCGCCCGCGCTGTCCCCGCCGACCCCCACACGTGCTGGGTCGGCTCCGAAGCGTGGTGCTTCCGCGATCGCGTGGCGGACAGCGGCAACCGCGTCTTCGACCGCGGCTGGGAACGGGTGCTCCGGCGCGAGCCGGTAGTCCACCGACAAAACCCGCACACCAGCGTGCTGCGCGAGGAACCGGCACGGCTGGTCGTGGGTATCGAGGTCTCCGACGACCCATCCGCCGCCGTGCAGGTACACGAGCAAGGGCGCCGGCGAGGGAAGGTTCGCGCGGGAGTAGAGGCGTGCGGCCATCGCTCCACCGGGGCCGGGAACCTCGACCTCCTCGACCTGTCCGATGGGAATCGTCGCGCCTGAGTACAGGGCTGCCTCCCGCCTGATTTCGGCACGCGCCTCGGCGACCGGCAGGTCTTCGAAGGCGGACCGGCCCGACAGCTTCAGCAGCCTGAGCGTGAGCTGGACCTCGGGCTCCAGCTGCTGTCCGTCGATGCGGATCGGTCGTGGTCCGCCGAGCACTTGCTGCGCGCGTGGCGGCAGTGCGCTGAGGCCGCGCACCAGCAGGCTCTCGAACCCGTCGCGGGAGAGGATTCGCAGGCCGCTCATGTCCACAAGCCTATGCGCTCGCTCTCGCTAGGATCTTCGTCCCCGGAAAAAAGGAGCCCGCCCATGCCCTACAGCGTTCCCGATCTGCCGTACGACTACAACGCGCTCGAGCCGCACATCGACGAGGCGACGATGCGCGTGCACCACGACAAGCACCACCAGGCATACGTCGACAAGGCGAATGCTGCGCTCGAGGGCACGGAGTGGGCCGACAAGCCCGCCGAGGAGGTGCTGAAGAACCTCGACAAGCTCGGCGACAAGGCAACCGCGGTGCGAAACAACGGCGGTGGCCACTACAACCACTCGCTGTTCTGGGAGTGGATGAGCCCGGACGGCGGGGGCGAGCCCAGCGGGGACCTCGCAAGCGCGATCGAGTCCGCGTTCGGCTCCTTCTCCAGCTTCAAGGACGAGCTCAAGACCGCGGGGGTCAACCGTTTCGGCTCCGGCTGGTCGTGGCTGGTGCACGACGGCAGTGGGCTCGCGGTCGTGTCCACCGCCAATCAGGACAACCCGATCTCCGACGGTCAGACGCCGCTGCTGGGCGTGGACGTGTGGGAGCACGCGTACTACCTGAAGTACCAGAACAAGCGCCCGGACTACATCGACGCGTGGTGGAACGTCGTGAACTGGCCGAAGGTGGCCGAGGGGTACGCCGCCGTTAGTTAGACGGCTGCTGCTCCAGGAAGTTTCTGACGAGGCGCGCCGTCTCGTCCGGCTTCTCGACGTGCGGTGAGTGCCCGGCTCCGTCCATCAGGACGATGCGCGCGCCCGGCACGACGCGGTACTCCTGCGCCGACTTCGGCTCCGCGATCTCGTCCTGCGACCCGAAGATCACGAGCAGGGGGACGGGGATGCGTTCGTCGGACAGCCGCTCGTCCAGCCCTCCGCCCTCGCGGTAGTCGTCGGCCGCTGCGCGCGAATCGTCATAGGACGTGTAGGTCATGTCCCGGAAGTCGTCGACGAAGCGGTCCGGGACGTCGAACCCGTCGGCGAACGCCGACTCGAGGCCTTTGCGGATCATGCTGTCCGGGACGACACGGCGGATCGCTTGGCCGAGGACCGGTACGAACCCGAGGCGCGCCGTGAACGGCAGCTGTCCGTCGTCCTTGTCCGGGCCCGTGTCGAGGATCACGAACGAGGCGACCAGCTGCCGGCGGAGCTCGACCAGCGCGGTCCCCACGGCACCGCCCATCGAATGGCCGATGATGGTTGCTCTGCGCACCCCCAGGCGGTTCAGTGCGTCGCTGACACGACGCGCTTGCTCCTCCATTCCGTAGCCCTCGCGCGGCTTCTCCGAGCCGCCGTGGCCGAGCAGGTCGAACGTGATCACGTGGTGATCGCGGGCCAGTGCCGGGATCATGTCCTCCCACCAGCCGATCGAGCATGCGAAACCGTGCAGCAGGACGATGTTGGGGGCGTCGCGCGGTCCGTCCTCGCGCACCTGGAGGTCCCCGCCGGGAAGGTCGATCACGCGACCGGCGTCAGCCTTGGCCGGCTCAGTGTCGCGGTTCGTCACGACCGTGTTCACAGCGAGCAGTACGGCGAGCACGGCGAGTACAGCGAGGCGGCGCATGCCGCAAAGCTACCGGCTCATGCGGGGAACCTCTCGGCGTAGTCCTCCGGCTCGACGCCGAGGGCATTCGCGGCGAAGGAGACCAGGTGGTAGAAGCCGACCGTCGCGACCAGCTCGACCAGCTCCGGCGACGCCCACTCGGCGGCGAGCTTGGACCACAGCGTGTCGGAGACGGTCCCCGCGTCGTGGAGCTCGTCGACGAGGCGCACCAGCAGCGACTGGCGCTCCGACCACACGGGGTCGTTCGCGGCGCCGTGCACGGTGGCGCGCAGCTGCGCGTCGGTGAGGCCCAGCGGCCGCCCGAAGGCGACGACGTGCACGCCCCATTCGTACTCGCAGCCGTTGCGGGCCGTCGTGCGGTGGATCACGATCTCGCGCTCGAGGGGCTCGATCAGCCCGAAGTTGAGGATGTAGGCGCCGATCGTGCGGAAGCGCTCGAGGATGGCAGGGTTGTGGGCGACGGTCCTGAACAGCTTGAGCGGCTCCACGCCGGGCGGCATCATCCGGCGCAGCGTTTCGCCGACCTCGGGGTCGTACGGCGCCTCGATGGGCTGCACTCGCGGTGTTGTCTTCGTGGTCATGAGATGCCTCCTGTACGCTTCGATAATCGAAGCGCGAGACTATCACTTCGGAAATCGAAGCACCAGGTGACCACGCCGAAGCCAGGGGCACCCGTCAGGGGCTCGCGGACGGGCAGGCCGATCATGGCGGCACTCGACCTGCTCGGGCGGCGCTGGGCTCTGCGCGTGCTGTGGGAGCTGCGCGACGGCCGGCCGGTGTCGTTTCGCGAGCTACGCGAGCGCTGCGACCAAATGTCCACGAGCGTCCTCAACCAGCGGCTACATGAGCTGCGGGAAGCGGGCCTGGTCGAAGCCGGAGAGAGCGGCTACCAGCTCACGCGAACCGGAGCGAGCCTGCACAGCGCGCTGGCGCCACTGGACGGCTGGGCCAAACACTGGGCAAGGACCAAATAACTGCGAACTGCGTAACTGCGTAACTGCGCTACCGCGCTACCTAAACGGCCCAGTCCGCAAATACACACCCTTCACCACACCGTACGCGGGCTTCTTGCGCCCGAGGTCGTCGAGCAGGCCCTTCTCGTTGACCGGCGGATGGGGGAAGGGGTTGCCGCCCGCCCAGCCCGGCTTCACACGGAAGTCGCGCAGGTTCCAGATCAGCGCCCCGCTGATGAACGGCTTGGAGGCGAACACGTCGAGGTGGTACTTGAGCCACTCGGCCTGGAACTCGAACGTCCCCTTCTCCGTGACCGGGCCTGAGCGGTTCGCCTCCGCGCCGAACTCCGTGATCACGAGCGCCTGGTTGGGGTAGTCGGAGTGCAGGCGGTTCAGGTAGCCGCTCAGCTGGCCGCGATCGGAGATCGTGCCGCGCGGGCCGTTGTACCAGCCGAAGTAGTCGTTGATCCCGAGCACGTCCAGCTCGAGGTAGATCCGCTGCTTCTCGACCGTCGGGAACCCCGACGTGGCGAGACCGATCAGGCGCGTTGGGTCGAGGTCCTTGACGGTGCGCTCTGCCTTGCGGATGTACTTGCGCAGGCCGGTGCCGGGCCGCGAGGCGTTCTCGTTGCCGATGCTCCACACCGCAACAGAGGGATGGTTGACGTCCCGCTGGATCTCGGTGCGCAGCATGCGCAGCGCCTTGTTGCGAACCTCGGCGATCGCGAACAGGCGGCTCGCCATGCGGAAGACCGGGATCTCCGACCAGACCAGGATGCCGTGGCGATCGGCGAGCTCGAGCGTGTAGGGGTGGAAGGGATAGTGGGAGCGCGTGATCGTCGCACGCAGGTCGCGCAGGTGCCCGATGTTCTCGCGCATCTGGTCCGGCGTGAGCGCGGCACCGCGGCTGAGGGAGTCCTCGTGCATGCTGGCCCCGCGCAGGTTCACGTCGCGGAAGTTCAGCTGGATGCGTCCGAGCCGGCTGACCCGCAGGTTGCGAACCCCCGTGTGGACCGTGTGCTTCTGCACGATCCTCCCGCTCGAGGTGCGCAGCTGCAGGCGGCCGGTGTACAGGTAAGGCCGCTCCGGGCTCCACAGGCGGGGATTGCGGATCCGCACGCGGGCGCGGAAGCGGTTCTCGCCCCGGCCCGGCACGCGGTGCGCGCGGAAGCGCAGGTTGCGCTGTCCGAACCGCCCGGTGATGCGCGCCCTGGCGCCCTTCGTGTTCACGTTCCTGACGGTCACCTGCACACGGATCGTGGCGGCGCACGTGCGGCAGCGCAGGCTGGGCAGGTAGGCGACGTGCGCGAAGTCGAACTGGTCGACGCGCCGCAGGTACACCTCCCTGAGGATGCCGTTGTAGTTCCACCATCCGCCCTCGAACGCGCCCGACGCGCGCTGCGACAGCGGCGGGATGTCGAACTTCTGCCGGCGGCTGTCCACGCGCACGACGAGACGGTTGGTCCCCCGGCGGCGGACACTCTTGGCACGCAGCTCGAACGGCAGGTAGGCGCCCACGTGCTTGCCGAGCGGCTTGCCGTTCAGCCACACCCGCGCGCGATAGTTGACGGACTCGAAGCGCAGCACCCACTTGGACGGTCTCGGACGCGCGCGGCAGGCGGAAGTCCTTGCGATACCAGTGCACGTTGCCCATGTAGCTCGCGTTGGAGAAGTCGCCCGCGTTCGACGCGTTGGGGATGCGTCGTCGGCGCCCACCCGGCGAGGCTCTGCTGCGCCTGCAGTCGCTGCGCGATCCCCGCGTCGGTGGGATCGGCGCGATGGTGCCATCCCCCGCCCAGCAGGTAACGGCCCGACGGCCCGTCTCTGTAGACGGAGCCGGGCTTGGGCCGGTCGGCCGCGGCCGCGGGGGTCGCGGCGACACAGACGAGCAGCGAGCACAGCAAAGCGATCCCTGCGAAGCGGCTCATGTGGCCGAAAAGGTAAAGGTTGGGCCCGCCGTAACCGCCGGTTGCCAATTACTCTTCAGGTTCGCTTGCAACCCCGGCCCGCGTGGCCCTGCCAGGAGGAAGCTTTGAACGAGGTCGTGATCACCGCTGCCGCACGGACCGCCGTGGGCCGCTACGGAGGAAGCTTGAAGGGCGTCCCGCCCACGGATCTGGGCGCAACGGCCGTGCAGACTGCGCTCGAGCGCGCCGCGATCGATCCGGCACAGGTGGACCAGGTCGTGTTCGGCAACGTGATCCACTCGGCGCCCGAGGACATGTACATGGCGCGCGTGGTTGCGATGAAGGCCGGGATCCCGAAGGAGGTGCCGGCGTTCACGGTGAACCGGCTGTGCGGAACGGGCGTGCAGGCGATCGTGTCCGCGGCCCAGACGATCGCGGTGGGGGAGGCAGACGTCGCGGTCGCCGGCGGCGCCGAGTCCATGAGCCGTGGCCCGTACTGGATGCCCGACGCGCGCTGGGGCGCCCGCATGGGCGACACCGGCGTGGTGGACCCGGTCGTCGGCGGGCTCACCGATCCGTTCGACAAGATCCACATGGGCGTGACTGCCGAGAACCTGGCCGAGTCACACGACATCAGCCGTGAGCAGCAGGACGAGTTCTCGGTCGAGTCGCACATGCGCGCCGCCCGCGCACAGGAGGAGGGCCTGTTCGACGAAGAGATCGTGCCGGTCGAGCTGAAGTCCAAGAAGGGGACGAGCGAGTTCACCCGCGACGAGCACGTGCGCCCGGACGCATCCGTCGAAGGCCTCGGCAAGCTGAAGCCGGTGTTCAAGCCCGACGGAACCGTCACCGCGGGCAACGCGTCCGGCATGAACGACGCCGGCGCCGCGGTCGTGCTGATGTCCGCGCAGAAGGCGGAGGAGCTCGGCGCTCCGGTGCGGGCGCGCATCCTTTCCTACTCCTACTGCGGCGTCGACCCGCGGATCATGGGCATCGGCCCGGTGCCCGCGGTGCGCAAGGCGATGGACCGCGCCGGGCCGGTCACTCGACGACGTCGACGTGATCGAGCTGAACGAGGCCTTCGCCGCCCAGTCGCTGGCCGTGATCAAGGATCTGGACCTCGACCGCGAGAAGGTCAACCCCAACGGCGGCGCGATCGCGCTCGGGCATCCGATCGCGGCCACGGGCGCCGTGATCACCGCGAAGATCCTCTACGAGATGGATCGCCGCGAGCACGACCTCGGCCTGGTGACGCTGTGCATCGGCGGCGGCCAGGGCATCGCGATGCTCTTGAGCCGCAACTAGTCCGAGGGACGCTCCTTTGCGGCGGTGAACGCCAGGCGGCGGCCGTCGCGCGACCAGCTCAGGTCGTGGAACTCGGTATCCGGCGGGAAGGTCGCGAGGGTGCGCTGGCCGCTGCCGTCCGGCGCCGTCACGCGGACGTGGCCGTCGAAGTCCGTGAAGGCGATCAGGTCCGCGACCGGGGACCAGACGCTTCCGCCGACGTGCTCTGCGATCAGCCGTGGGACTCCTCGTGGTGTCGCCTCCAGGACGAACAGGGCCTGGTCGCGAGCTCCGGTGTCCGAGTGCCCGGTGAATGCAACGCGTGTTCCGTCGTGCGACCAGGTCGGGTAACCGTTCACGATCTGCGGACCCACCCGTTGCAGGCGCCGGCCACGGGGTGACATCTTCCAGAGGCCGAACTTCGGAGTCTCGCGCCCGAAGAGCAGCCATTTGCCGTTCGGCGACCACAGCGGCTGGCGCTCGTCGCCGCTCAGGCGCACGCGCTTGTCGCCGGTTCCGGTGCGGGAGACGACGGCGACGTCGAACTCCCCGCCGCTTGTCACGCCATCTTTGGACACGGGCTCTCCCTCGCGCAGGTATGCGATGCGGTTGCCGTCCGGCGACCACTCCGGCCCGCCGAGCGGCGAGCGCCGAGGAGGCCCAGGACGCAAGCTGCCGGACGCCTCGCCCGTTGGCCCGGATCGTGGCGATGCCGGTCCGCGAATGGTCCTCGTTGCGGTGCCGGAACAGGAGCTCGTCGCGCGCCGGCGACCAGGCGACCCAGTTCGACCGTCCGAAGCGCCGCGATCGTGTCAATGCCCGCCGCTTCCCGCTCTCGAGCGTGACCACGATGATCGCGCCGTCTGCGTAGGCGAGCCGCCGGCCGTCGCGTGACCAGGTCGGCGAGTACCGGGTGCCCTTGCCTTTGGTGACCTGGCGCAGGCCCGCGCCGTCGCTGCCCACGACGAACACCTGGGCCTGGTGGCCGAGCGCCGGGCCGGTCTGCGCCTGAAGCAGCGGTACGAGGACGACCGCCGCCACCACGAGCAGCAGGAGCGCCGGGAGCAGTAGGCGAACCCTCATGTTGCAGGGGATATACCCCGCGATACGCTTCAGACGCCTGACTTTGAGAGCTAAAGAGGAGGAGCAGTGCCGGTCTTCAAAGACGACCAAGAGGTCTACCAGTACATCGGGAAGCTTTTCCAGGATCTGGCCGAACGACGACGAGCTCGGGCCGAAGTTCCGCCGGGCGGACACGATCGTCCAGTACAAGTACACGAATCCCGACTCGCAGATCACGGTCAAGATGAAGGACGGCGAGGAGGGCCAGGTCGACTTCGGCCCGACCGACATGCAGCCCGAGATCGTGATGGCGATGGAAGCCGACACGGCGCACAAGTTCTGGCTCGGCAAGGTCAACGTGACGATGGCGCTCGCCAAGGGGCAGATGAAGGCGAAGGGCCCGGTGGCGAAGATCCTGAAGCTCGTGCCGCTCGTGAAGCCCGTGTTTCCCCGTTACAAGGAGATGCTCGAGAAGCAGAACCGCGACGACCTGCTGAAGGCGGCGTAATGGCCATCGACACGCAGGCCCCCAGCGCAGTAACCCACTACAAGAACTACATCGGCGGCGAGTGGGTCGATGCCGCCTCCGGCGAGACGTTCGACGTCATCAACCCCGCCACCGAGGAGCTGGTGGCGACCGTCCCGAGCTGCGGCCGCGAGGACGCGCAGCGCGCGATCGCCGCGGCGCGCGAGGCGTTCGACTCCGGCGTGTGGACCGGCATCGAGGCGGAGGAGCGCAAGCGGATCATGCTGTCCGTCGTGGAGCGCATCGCCGCCGCCGAGGACGAGCTCGCGACGCTCGAGACGATGCAGGCCGGCATGACGATTCGCGCGACCAGCACGGTCGTGATCGGCTACTGCGTGCAGCACTGGGACTACTTCGCGCGGCAGGCGACGCGGCCGATGCAGGAGGCGCTCGAGCCGGTCACCTACCCGACGCATTCCTACAACTTCGTGCTGCGGGACCCGGTCGGCGTGTGCGCCGGGATCATCCCGTGGAACTTCCCGCTCGTGATGGCGGTCTGGAAGCTGGCGCCGGCGCTCGCGATGGGCAACACGTGCGTGCTGAAGCCTGCGTCCAACACGCCGCTGACCGCGCTGAAGCTGGCGGAGCTCCTCGACGACACCGACCTGCCGAAGGGCGTCGTGAACGTGATCACCGGCGGCGGCTCGACGGTCGGCGAGGAGCTTGCCTCGCACCCGGACGTCGACAAGGTGGCGTTCACCGGCTCCACGGTCGTCGGGCGGCGCATCATGCAGCTCGCCTCCAGCACGATCAAGAAGACGACGCTCGAGCTGGGCGGCAAGTCGCCCAACATCGTGTTCGAGGACGCCGACATGGAGCAGGCCGTCGACGGCGCGCTCTGGGGAACCTTCTTCCACCAGGGACAGGTCTGCGAGTCGGGCACCCGCCTGCTCGTGCCGGAGTCGATCCACGACGAGTTCGTCGAGCGCCTCGTCGAGCGCGCGAAGCAGATCAAGGTCGGCGACACGATGGACTACGACTCGGATCTGGGCCCGCTGGTGTCGGCGCAGCAGCGCGACACCGTCGAGGGCTACGTGCGCATCGGCCAGGAGGAAGGTGCGAAGCTCGTGCTCGGCGGCAAGCGTCCGGAGGGCGACGCCTACGAGCGCGGCTACTGGTACGAGCCGACGATCTTCACCGACGTCGACAACTCGATGACGATCGCGCAGGAGGAGATCTTCGGACCGGTGCTGTCGGTGATCAAGTTCTCCGACGACGACGACGCGATCCGCATCGCCAACGACTCGATCTACGGCCTCGCGTCAGGCGTCTGGTCGTCGGACCCGGACCGCTGCCTGGAGACCGCCAAGCGGCTGCGGGCCGGGACGGTGTGGATCAACGACTACCACCTGATCAACTGCATCGCCCCGTTCGGCGGCTACAAGCAGTCGGGCATCGGCCGGGAGCTGGGCACGTACGGCCTCAACGAGTACACCGAGGTCAAGCACGTGCACTGGGACCTCAACACTCCGCAAGGAGCAGAAGCTCTCGAGCGTGCTGCTGTCGGAGTGACGGTCGTTGTGCTGACTTTCCCCCCTGTGGGGGGGAGAACTCAGCACAGCGCGAGGGGCGCACGGCGGAGAGTCGCCGGGGTCACATCTCCTCATGACCGTCAACGGTTACAGCTCGCCGGAGGAGGCAGGCCGCGGCGACATTCCGGACCAGTTCGTAGACGTGCTGGGTGTGCAGATCACAGGGGACAAGGCATGCGTGTGGACGTTGACGAACGACCATCCCCCTTTTGAGGAGGATGAGTTGTTCCTGGAACGCAGAGGGACGCGCTGGTTTCCTACCCACGGATGGGGCGGGTGGACAACGGCCCCGCCGGAGGTACTCGATAAGGCTGTGCAGCTGGGGCATCGCCCCGGCTCGGGCCAAACACCCTAACGCGCTGCACTGCGAACTTTCGCGTTTCGCACCCGACACGTGGGTGCCAGGCGCGAAAGTTCGCCTGCCGGGCTACCTGCGCTTGGCCAGCTCGGCCTTCGCCGTGCGGTGGTAGCGCCGCATCTTGCTGAGGTTCTCGCGGATCGCCTGCAGCTTCGTCTTCGGGATCTCGAACCCGCCCACGAACTTGTGCGGGACGAGCGCCCAGCCGCCGTCCTCGCGCACGAGGTCTCCGCGGACCTGGAAGTTGGCCTGCCACGTGAACTCGGGCTCGTGCTCGTGCGCGGTGAGGCAGATCCGGGTCGGCGCCGCCGGCATCCACTCCGGCAGGTCGCCGAGCCGCACCCGCCCGGCGGCGCGGTCGGGCTGGATCTCCACGCGACTGGACAGCGGGAATCCATCGGGACCGACCACCGACAGCACGGCTGTGGTGTGGCGCTTGCCCAGCTCGTCCATGCGGTCGTCCCAGGCCGGCGACCCGCCCTCGGGCTCGGGGAGAGGGACCTCCGGCTCCACGGAGTGGTGCGTGCGCACCTCCTCCATGCGGGCGCCGTAGAGCGTCGGCTCCTTGGAGAAGTCGCCCTCCGGCCACACGAACACGCGCTCCGGGCGCACGTAGATGTAGAGGCGCAGGTAGTACCAGTCCACCCTGCGACGGATGAAGGCCGGGGGATGCAAGCTCTTGGTGGCGGGCAGCTTCTCGGCGCTCTCGCGCCAGTAGCGCTCACGGTTGGACTCGAGGTTCGTGTCGTCGACGTGTGCGGTCCCCTGGACGAGCACCGCACACGGGTTCTCCATGCGGGAGCCGGTCGGGTCGGAGAACAGCAGGGACACGTGCGGGTTGCGCGCCGCGTCGTGGGCCTTCTTCGGGTAGCCGATCCCTGTCGTGACGTCGATCGCGCCGGCTCCCATGCGGTAGTACGGCGTGACGGGCCACGTGATCGGCTGGCCGGACGCGTCGATGGTCGTCAGCTCCGTGGTCACGAAGCGCTCGAAGACCTGCTGGACGTCTGCCGGGAGCGAGCCGGTCATCGAGGCGAGTATAAGTTCCCGAGATGGCCGGAGACGGCGACATCCGCGTTGTGCTCACCGACACGGCCGCCGACGTGATCGGCCGGGTGCGCGCCGAGCGCGGCGACGACCTGTCGCTCGTGATCGGAAACGGCTGCTGCGACTCGACCGCGCCCTTCCTGTTCGCCGGCTACCTGGCGGGCCCGAACGAGCGCGAGGTCGCGACGCTCGCGGGCGTGCGCGTGTTCGTCGAGGACGGGATCGCGAAGTCGTTCGAGGGACGCGAGGTCGTGGTCGACGCGAGCGAGGGTGACGTGCAGCCCGACAGCTTCTCGTGCGAGGCCGAGCTGGGCTTCCGCTTCTCGCTCGACCGCCTCCCGGCGGTTCAGTAGCCCCAGTCGCCGGGGAGCAGGATGCGGGGCTCGTCGCCGCTTGCGTCCACGCGCGGCAGGATCGGCTCGACGTTCGCCTCGCGGGCGGCCGCCAGCGCCTCCTCCGCGGTCCCGTACTTCGACAGGACCTGGAGCTTGTGGATCGTCGGGAACACGAGGAGCATCTCGCCGCGGCCGTGGCGCGCGAGCGCCTCGGGCGGCGTGAGCCAGGCCGTCTCCACGATCTCCTCGCCGTCGGGCTCGGGCGACGAGTGGGACGGAGCGAGCGCGAGGTAGAACCACGTGTCGTAGCGGACCTTCACCTCCGCCGGCGTGATCCAGCGCGCGAAGGGGACGAGCTCGGCGGGGTCGGACAGCGCCACGCCGGCCTCCTCCTCCAGCTCGCGCACGGCGGTCAGGCGGTGCGCCGCGTCGTCGGTGCTCTTGCCGTCGACGGCGCCGCCGGGGAACACCCACACGTCGGCCATGAAGCGCGCGGCCGACGTGCGCTTGCCCATCAGGACCTGCAGCCCGGCGGAGGTGTGGCGGCCGCCACGCCGCAGCAGGATCACCGCCGCGGCCGGCCGCGGCTCGGTGGGGGCGCCCGGATTCAGCTCCTCGATCGGGTGGTCGGCCACGTCCCCGCTGTCTACAGCAGCGAGGGCGCGTGTGTCAAACTACGCCGCTCCGTTGGCAGACACAGCCACAAGCCAGAAGTGGATCTGCGAGTCGTGCGGGTTCATCTACGACCCCGTCGAGGGCGACCTCGACGGCGGCATCGAGCCGGGCACGCCGTTCGAGTCGATCGCGGACGACTGGTTCTGCCCCGTGTGCGGAGCGCGCAAGAAGGACTTCGTGCCGTACGAGGAGTAACTACGCGGCCTGTAGGTACGACTCGCTCGCGCGTAGCCGCGACGATCGAGTCGGCCACCACCTCGACGAGCTCCTCCAGCACGTCCGCCTCCATCGACAGCGGCGGCATCAGCACCACCACGTCGCCGAGCGGACGTACGATCACGCCCCGGGCGCGCGCCTCGAGCGTGACGCGGTGCCCCATGCGTTCGAAGGGCCCGTGCGATGCCAGCTCGATGCCGCACATGAAGCCCATCCGGCGGATCTCCTTCACGTAGGGCAGCGGCTCGACCAGCTCGTCGAGCAGCTGGTCGAGCAGCGCGATGCGGTCCTGCAGCCGCTCGAGCGTGCGCTCCTGTTCGAACAGCTCGAGCGTCGCGATCGCGGCCGCGCACGCAAGTGGGTTGCCCGTGTACGTGTGGCCGTGGAAGAAGGTCTTGAACTCCTCGTACCGCCCCAGGAATCCCTCGTACACTCGCTTGGTCGTGAGGGTCGCCGCGAGCGGCATGTAGCCACCGGTGAGGCCCTTGGCCAGGCACAGGAAGTCCGGCACCACGCCCTCGTGCTCGCACGCGAACATGCGCCCGGTGCGGCCGAAGCCGGTCGCCACCTCGTCGCACACCAGGAACACTTCGTGGGCGTCGCACAGGCCCCGCACGGCGCGCAGGTAGCCCGACGGCTGCAGCAGCATGCCGGCGGCTCCCTGCACGAGCGGCTCGACCACGACCGCGGCGATCTCGTTCCTGTGCTTCGAGAGCACCTCGTCGAGCGCCGCGACGTCCCCGGCCGGCACGCGGTACGCGTCGAACAGCAGCGGCCGGTACATCGAGTGGAAGAGGTCGATCCCCCCGACCGAGACCGAGCCGACCGTGTCGCCGTGGTAGGAGTTCTCGAGACACACGAACTTCGTGCGAGCGGGCTGCGGCTTGGCGGCCTGCTGCCAGTACTGGAACGCCATCTTCAGGGCCACCTCGACCGCCGTGGACCCGCTGTCCGAGTAGAAGACCCGGCTCAGCGGCCCGGCGCGCCACCTGCGCGAGCCCGGGGCGATCGCGACGAGCCGGTCCGCCAGCTCCTCGGCGCCCGGGTGGGACAACCCGAGCATCGTGGAATGCGCGACGCGGCCGAGCTGGTCCCGCACGGCGTCGTCGATGTGGGGATGGCCGTGACCATGGACGTTGCACCAGAGCGAGGAAACGCCATCGATGTAGCGGCGGCCCTGCGTGTCCGTCAGCCACACACCCTGTGCGGACTCGATCACAGGCGCTCCCTCGCCGTCGAAGCCGCGCATCTGCGTGAATGGGTGCCAGACGTGGGACCTGGGGCGTCCGAGCATCGTGCGATGGTAGCCTCGGCTCCGGTCGTCGGCGACCCCCTATGAAGCGAGCGTCCACGCGCGATCTACCTCCGCTCGGCCTGCTCGTTTTCGTGGTGGGCGCGGCCTCGCTGGGCGCCGAGATCGCGGCCGCGCGGCTGATGGCGCCTTTCTTCGGTGCGTCCACGATCGTGTGGGCGAACACGATCGGCGTGGTGCTGGTGTCGCTCGCGGTCGGGTACTGGGTCGGCGGCCGGTTTGCCGACCGCCACCCGCACAAGCAGGGGCTGTGCACGCTGGTCCTGGTAGCCGGCCTGGCTGTGGCCGTGATCCCGTTCGTCGCCGATCCGTTCCTCGACGTCTCGGTGGACGCCCTGGACCAGGTCTCTGCCGGAGCGTTCATCGGGTCGCTCGTGGCGGTGTCGGTGCTCGTGGCCCCGCCGGTGATGCTGCTCGGCGCCGCGTCTCCCTACGCCATCCGGCTGGCGGTCGAGCGAATCGAGGAGAGCGGCACCGTGGCGGGCAGGATGTATGCGATCTCGACGATCGGGAGCCTCGTCGGCACCTGGAGCTCCGCGCTCGTCCTGGTGCCGCTGCTCGGCACGCGGCGCACATTCATACTCTTCGGGCTCGTCTGTGCTGTGGTGGCCCTCACGGGGGTGCGCCGACGTGTCGCGATCGCGGTGCCCGCGACGATGATCGCGCTGCTCGCCTTGCCCGTGGGAACGATCAAGGGAGCATCCGACGGCACGGTGCTGGAGGAGATCGACACGGAGTACCAGTACGCGCGGGTGGTCGAGAAGCCGGACGGCGAGCGGCAGCTCGAGCTGAACGAGGGTCAGGCCGTGCATTCGCTCTACCGGCCGGGCTCGTACCTGACCGGCGACATCTGGGACGAGTACCTGGTCCTGCCGATGGCAACCTTCCCGCGCCCGCCGGCCAGGGTGGCCATTCTCGGCAATGCGGCCGGCACGACCGCCCGTGCCCTCGGCCACTACTTCCCGGCGACCGTCGTGCACGGAGTGGAGATCGACGGGGAACTGACGCGCCTCGGGCGAAAATGGTTCGACCTGCGCAACCCGCGCATGAAGGTATTCCACGAGGATGCGCGGCCGTACCTGCGGCGCACGGACGAGCGCTACGACCTGATCACGGTCGATGCCTACCGCCAGCCGTACATTCCCTTCTATCTCACGACGCGTGAGTTCTTCGAGCTCGTGCGGGACCGCCTGCGGCCCGGCGGCGCGGTGATCGTGAATGCGGGCCATCCGGAAGGTCAGGACGATCTCGAGAAGGTCCTGAGTGCCACGATGGCGGAGGTGTTCCCCGCGGTGCTGCGAGATCCGAGCGAGGACACGAACACGCTGATCATCGGCGCGACCGCCGGCGCTTCGGCGAAGCGGTTGCGCAACGCGGCTCCCGGCCTGCCCCCCGACCTCCGGTCACTCGCCGTGGCGGCGGCGGAGCGACTTGCACCTCGTCTGCAGGGAGGCACTGTGTACACGGACGACAAGGCGCCGGTCGAGTGGTTGATAGACAAGTCGATCGTTCAATACGCTGCCGACGGCGATTGAGCGACGAGGGGGTCGGAGCAATGGGCGCAGACGGCAGGCGGCGGTTCGAGGGCCGGGTGGTGGTCGTGACGGGCGGCGGGTCGGGACTCGGTGAGGCGATGTCGACAGGCGTTTGCCGCGGAGGGCGGGCACGTCGCGGTGGCCGACATCCGGAAGGACGGCGCCGAGAAGGTGGCGGAGGCCGCCGATGGAGAGGCGCGCGGTTACGCGTGCGACGTCTCGGACTCGGCGGCGGTGCGCGGCCTGTTCGACGCGGTTGCGTCGGACTTCGGCGACGTCGACGTGCTGGTCAACAACGCGGGCATCGCGCGCCGCAACCAGGACACCCAGGACCGAATGCTCGCCCAGATGCAAGCGGTGATGGAGGGCGGCGA
Source organism: uncultured Solirubrobacterales bacterium (assembly GCA_963762195.1). GTDB lineage: Bacteria > Actinomycetota > Thermoleophilia > Solirubrobacterales > JBBDJG01 > DASRIA01. The sequence continues at coordinate 130,484 of CAVXJX010000006.1, forward strand.
GCGAGAGTCGCTCGGCGCGACGAAGGAGCTGAGCGACGAGGACTGGGACCACATGATCCGGGTCCACCTGTACGGGACCTTCTACTGCACGCGCGAAGTCCTCAAGGTGATGGAGCCGAACCGCCGTGGTGCGATCCTCAACATCTCCTCCGTCGCGGCGCTGCAGGGACTGCCGGGAGCGCCGGACTACTCGGCCGCAAAGGCCGGGATCATCGGCATCACCCGTGCCGTGGCGCAGGAGGTCAGTGGGTCAGGGATCCGCGTGAACGCGATCGCGCCGGGTTGGATCCGCACGCCGATGGTGCAGGAGGAGATCGACCCGCGGCTGCTGCCGATCCTGCTGGCCCAGGTCCCGCTCGGCGGGATGGGCGAACCCGAGCACATCGCCGCCCTCGCGCTGCACCTGTGCTCGGACGAGGCCGCCTACACGACGGGCCAGGTGGTCAGCCCGAACGGCGGGCTGCACCCGTACTGATCAGGCTGCTTGGGGCGGTGCGTGCATTTTCGGTTGCTGTACAACCGAAATCGCGCTCACCTCTGACTGGGTTGCCGAATCCAGCCACCGGCCCAGCGGCAGGTGCGGCTGCGGGCCGATCGTGCGCACGGCGAGCGCCGGGAGCGTCACCACCTCGACACCGCCGAGGCGTGCGATCGTCTCGCGGTTCGAGTGCTCCATCTCTCCCGGCTGTGCGGGCCATGGAGTGAGCACCACGCCCGCGACGTCGAGGCCGGCCGACCGCGCGCACTCGATCGTCATCAGCGTGTGGCTGATCGTCCCGAGCCCCGGCCGCGCTGCGATCACGACGGGCATGCCGAGGTCGGCGGCGAAGTCACGCACGAGGTAGGTGTCCGACAGGGGAACGAGCAGGCCGCCGACGCCCTCGGCGACGAGCACGTCGCCGGCTGCGGCGGCGTGCCGTGCCGCCGCGAGCAGCCGGTGCGGGCTCGATGGGCTCCCGTGCTGCCGCAGCGGCCAGGTGCGGGGACACCGGCGGCCCGAAGAGATAGGGAGAGATGTCCCGCGGTGGTTGCGCAGATCGCGCCGCCGCCCGCAGGCGCAGGTGATCGGCTTCCGGCCCGTCGAGGTCGTCGAGCCCGGTGACCACCGGCTTGAAGACCGAGACGCGCTCGCCGAGCGCCGTGAGCGTCGCAGCGATCGCCGCGGCGACGACCGTCTTGCCGACCTCCGTGTCGGTGCCCGTCACGAACAGGCCCCTCGGCCCGAGGCGCTTACGCAGCACGCTGCATCTCGTAGTCGAACAGGTGCGCCGTGCGCGGCTCTCGGGCCGCAGGGCGGGCGTCGTCGGCGTCGCACGCGGCGCCGATCTGCGCGGCGGCGCGTCTGCAGCTCGGCCGTGTTGTGCGTCGGCCATCGCCGTGAGCCTCAGGCGCGACGTGCCCTCCGGCACTGTGGGGGGCCGGATCGCCTGCGCGAAGACGCCGTGCGCGCAGAGCCCGCTCACATACCGACACCGCGCGGACGGCGTCACCGACCACGACGGGCACGATCGGCGTCTCGCCCTCGGGCGGATTCAGGCCGTGCGCGGCCAGCGCCGTGCGCAGCGTGCGGGAGTTGCGGCTCAGCCGCTCGACTCGCCGCGGCTGCTCCGCCAGGATGTCCACGGCCGCGAGCGCCCCGGCGATGACGGGTGGCGCCGGTCCAGTCGAGAAGATCAGGGTGCGGGCGGTGTTGACGAGGTAGCGCTTCATCGCCGTGTCGCAGCACACGTACGCGCCGTAGGAGCCGAGCGCCTTGCCGAGCGTCCCCACGATCAGGTCGATCTCGCCCTGGAGCCCCGCGGCCGCAACAGTCCCGCGCCCGCCCGGGCCGAGTACACCGGTCGCGTGCGCCTCGTCCACCATCACCCGGGCGTCGTAGCGTCGGGCCAGCTCGACGATGCGGACCAGCGGCGCGACGTCGCCGTCCATCGAGAACACGCCGTCGGTGACGATCAGGCTGCCGCGCCCGCCGGACTCGCGCAGGCCCCACTCGAGGTGCTCCATGTCGACGTGGCGATACACGAACGTCTCCGCGCCCGCCAGGCGGCAGCCGTCGATGATGCTCGCATGGTTGAGCGCGTCGGAAAACACGACGTCGCCCTTTTGCGCGAGGGCCTGGATGACTCCCATGTTGGCGAGGTAGCCCGAGCCGAACAGCACGCAGCGCTCCGATTTCTTGAAGGCGGCGAGCCGCTCCTCGAGGCGGCGGTGAAGCGTCATGTTGCCCGATACAAGTCGTGAGGCGCCCGAGCCGACGCCGTAGCGCATGGCTGCCTCGGCGGCTGCCGTGCGCACGCGGGGGTGGTCGGCCAGCCCCAGGTAGTTGTTGGAGCACAGCAGCAGCACCTCCTTGCCGTCGAGCAGCACCCGCGGTCCCTGCGGGCCCGAGACCATGCGCATGCGCCGGTACAGGCCGGCTTCGCGCAACTCCTCGAGGCGTTCCTCTATCTCGCTCACGCCTCGCCCCTCCGGATGCCGCTCAGGCGGCCTCAGGGTAGGCCGGCGGCTTGCTCTTCTTGCGCATCCGCAGCTGCGTCGACGGATCCCAGAAGTTGGCCTCGGCCTGGCTCGACACGAGCTCCTCCATCGGCGTCGCGGGCGTCTCGCCGTCCAGCCAGCCCGTCCTGTTGTCGGGCCGCGGGTTCGCGCCGTTGTCCTCCTGGCGCGCGACGTTCAGGCCGAGACCCTCGAACATGGCGCGGTCCTCCTCGGGCTCCGAGCCCAGTGTGGTGAGGAAGTTGCCCATCATCACGCCGTTCAGGCCCGCTTTCACGGCCAGCGGCTGCAGCTCGCCGAGGTTCTCGACGCGGCCCCCGCACAGGCGGAACAGCGCATCGGGGAGGATCAGGCGGAAGATCGCGATGAACTTGACCGCGTCCCACGGGTCGATCAGGTCGCGGTCGCCGAACTTCGTGCCGGCGCGGGGGTTGAGCAGGTTGATCGGGACACTGGTGGGGTCCAGCTCCGCCAGCTCGAAGGCCATCTCGACGCGCTGCCGGCGGCTCTCGCCGAGATTCAGGATGCCGCCCACGCAGGTCTCGAGCCCGGCGTCGCGCACCGCCTGGATCGTCCGCACTCGGCCCTCGTAGCGCACGGTGGTGGAGACCTCGTCGTAGTAGCTGCGAGCGGTCTCGACGTTGTGGTGCACCCGCTGGATGCCGGCCTCCTTGAGCTGCTTCGCACGGTCGGCCGACATATGGCCGATCGACGCGCAGCGCTTGAGGTTCGTGTGCTCGGCGACCAGCTTTGCGCCCTCCACGACCTTGGCGAAGTCACGCTTGGAGAGTCCCTGGCCCTGCGTCACCATGCAGAAGCGGTGCGCGCCGGCCGCCTCGGCCGCGCGCGCGTGCTCGAGCATCTGCTCGGGCTCCATCAGCGCGTGCATCGGCGTCTCCGCATCGGCGTACTTCGACTGCGCGCAGAAGCCGCAGTCCTCGGCGCAGCCGCCGCTCTTCGCGTTGACCAGCGAGCACATGTCGGTGGACTCGCCGAAGTTGTCCTGGCGCACCGTCCACGCGACGTCGACGAGCCGCTCGATGTCGGCGTGTGACTCCAGCTCGCCGAGCTCGAGCGCCTCTTCGAAGGTGATCAGGGGCGCCATCCGGCCGGAATCTAGGCAGCGGCCCGGACGAGTGCCCGCTAATCGATGCGGGCTACGAAGAGCAGGTTGCCGAATAGCGCAACGAGGAACCCGATGCCGATGCCCACAGGGCCGTTCCACTTCGTGCGGGCTACGAGCGCGGTGGACAGCACCAGTGCGGCCCACGACGCCCACAGCGCGACGCCGAAGTAGAGGTAGCCCGGCCCCCCTCGATACTGGGCCCGATCCTCGTTTTCGAAGTACCCCCAAACTGCGGCTGCGCCAAGGAGGGCAAGGACCGGCAGCGCGGACAACAAGGCCTCGCGTGCCGACTCGGCGCGCCCTCTCACGCCGATCGCGGCAAGACCCGCAATGACGGCGTACACCGGCACAAGGACCTTTTTCTCCTCCCCGAGGTCCCCTCCGTCGTAGGCGGGCAGGAAAAACACCGCCGCTGAAATGGTCAGGAACCAGAGCAGGAAGAAGAGGAGCCTCATCCGCCCGGACTACTCGTACGCGAGCGCCTCCAGCACGTTCAGCCGCGACGCACGCCGGGCGGGCGGGATTGCCGCCAGGACGCCGGCCAGCACGGCCAGAATGGCGAACACGATCAACGACGCGAATGGGATCGAGAGCAGGAAACCTTCGTCCTCGAGCGCGACGGTGGTGACCACTCCGAGGATGAAGCCGACCGTCAGGCCGAGCACCGCGCCGATCAGGGCGGTGATCACCGACTCGTAGCGGACGATCCGCCGCACCAGCGAGCGTGGTGTGCCGATCGCGCGCATCATGCCGATCTCCCGCGTGCGCTCGTGAATGGAAAGCACAAGCGTGTTGACGATGCCGAACAATGAGACGATCACCGACAGCGACAGCAGTGCATAGATGAGCGCCAGGAACTGGTCGATGCCCCCGGTGATGCTGTCCTTGAACTCGCTTTGGTTCTGGACCTCGGCCACCGGGAAGCGCTGATCGAGAACGCGCTCGATGCTTGCCTGGACCCGGTCGACGTCCGCCCCGGACTGCACTCCGATGAACTGGAGGTCGTCGTCGCGCTGGCCGAACGCGCGCGTGATCGTGGTGCCGGTCGTCATGAAATCGCCGATCAGCCCTGTCTTGTCTTCGAATATGCCGGGCACCGTCAGCTCGATCCTCTTGTCGGGCCCGCAGCAGCCGATGGGCGTCGTGACCTCCAACCGGTCGCCGACGTTGAGGTCGTTCGCCTCCGCGAAGTCCTTCTCGAGCGCCAGTTGGTTTGACCGCAGCGCCGAGAAAAGGTTGGGCGGTCCCTCGTCGATGTCCGTGTCCCATATGCGCTCGTAGGTGCGAGGATCGATGCCGCTTCCGAACGGCTTGCCGCTGGCGCCCTTCACCTTCGCCTGAGAGGACTTCAGCTCCGACACGACTTCCACGCCCGGCACGGCGCGGATCGCCGTCGCCGACTCAGAGCTGATCGGCGAGAAGTTGCCGTCGTTGTTGAGCACCACGAGCTCCGCCCTCATCCGGTTCTCCACGGTGTCGTCGATCGACGCCTTGACCCCGGCCGCGAGGATGGAGACGAAGGTCACGAGCGCGAGCCCGATCATCAGCGCGGCCGCCGTGACGGCGGTGCGGCCCGGGTTGCGCATCGCGTTCTCGCGCGCAAGCCGTCCGGCAACGCCGCGCAGCCGCTCGAGCGGGGCGCCGACCGCGCCCGCGATCACAGGTACCAAGCGCGGACTGAGCAGCGAGACCGCGATGAACAGCGCGATCGCGCCCAGACCCAGCATGCTGAGCGCGGTCTCGGCGGGCGCGCCGCCGAACAGCGAGAACAGGATCCCGACCGCGCCGATGATCAGCAGGCCCCAGGACACGATCTTTCGCCGGCGCGTCGTCGGCGGCGGCACGGCTGCCTCCTCGCGCATCGCTGCGAGGGGCGGCACGCGGGTCGCGCGCCGCGCCGGGGCGAGGCTCGCCACCATCGTGACGATGGTGCCGACGAGCAAGCCGACAATGACGGTGCGGCTCTTCAGCACCAGGCCCTCCTGCGGAAGGTCGGCCCCGAGGGTCTTGAACAGCGCGTTGATGCCCTGCGCGGTGACGATGCCCAGCAGGATGCCGAGGATGGACGCGATCAGCCCGACGATCAGCGCCTCCAGCATCACGGAGCGCAGCACCTGGCCGCGCGAGGCGCCCATCGTCCGCAGCAGCGCGAACTCCTTGGTGCGCTGCGCGACCGTGATCGAGAACGTGTTGAAGATGATGAAGGCGCCCACGAACACCGCGATCCCGGCGAAGACCAGCAAGAGGATGTTGAGGAAGCTGAGGCTGTTCTGGATCGACTCGGCCTCGTCGTCGGCATCCTGCTGACCGGTTTTCACCTCGACGTTGTCCGGCATCGCGCGCTCGATACGGGTGACCAGGGCATCTGGGGCCACACCGGGCTCGGCCGCGACCTGGATCGAATCGACCTGCCCGGGCTGGTCGGCCAGCACCTGGGCCCGCGGAAGCGTCACGACTGCCACCGTGGCACCCCCGAGCGACTCGACGTCGCCGAACGTTGCCAGGCCGGAGATCGTGAAGTTCTCCCTGCCGGAGCGACCCACCAGGGAGACCCGGTCACCGATCTTCAGGCCCTCGTCGTCCGCTGTCCCCTTGTTGATCGAGACCTCGCCGGGATTGGCGGGCGGCTCGCCCTCGACGTAGTTGAGGGGGTCGAAGCGCTCCGGCGGGCGCGAGAAGAGCAGTGGCGGGGCGCCCCCCGTTTCGACCTGGTCGCCGTTCGCCTTGAAGATGGCGGCAGTGTCTTCGACGTTGCCGGCTGCGAGCAGCACACCGGGCACCTGCCTGATCCGGTTGACGAGCGAGTCCGGGATCTCCTGGCTCACGGCGCCCATGTCGGTGTCGAACTCGGAGCGGCCGCTGACGACGACGTCGACGCCCTCGTTGGCGTCCTCGAACACCTTGTCGAAGGTGCTGTTGATCGTGTCCGTGAAGACGTAGGTGCCGGAGATCATCGCGACGCCCAGCAGGACGGCGAGCCCGGTCAGGAGCGCGCGCACCTTGCGCGACAAGAGCCCTCGGATCGTGAGTCAGGCCATCGGGCCTAGCCCTTCATGGGTGCCCGCTCGACGCCGGCGGTGCGCATCAGCTCGTCGACCTGCTGCCGGGAGCCGGAGATCCCGTCGTGACAGATGCGCCCGTCGCGCAGCACCACAAGGCGATCGCCGACGGAGGCGGCATCGGGATCATGGGTGACCATCACAACGGTCTGGTTGAACTCGTCCACGGCGCTCCGCAGCAGCTGCAGCACTTCCGCGCTCGACTTCGAGTCCAGGTTGCCCGTGGGCTCGTCGGCGAACACGACGGCCGGGCGCGTGACGAGCGCGCGCGCGATCGCGACACGCTGCTGCTGTCCGCCTGACAGTCTCGGACGGGCGGTGCTTGCGCCGGTCGGTCAGGCCCACCGTTTCGATGAGCTTGTCCACCCACGCCTGGTCGACGTCGCGGCCCGCAATCGTGAGGGGCAGCGTCACGTTCTCCTCCGCCGTCAGGACGGGGAGGAGGTTGAAGGCCTGGAAGATGAAGCCGATCTTGTCGCGGCGCAGGTCGGTCAGGCGCTTGTCGTCGAGCGTGGTGATCTCGGTGCCGTCGATCGTCACCGAGCCGGAGGTCGCCTGGTCAAGGCCCGCGAGGCAGTGCATCAAGGTGGACTTGCCGGATCCCGAGGGCCCCATGATGGAGCTGTACTGGCCGCGCATGAAATCGATCGTGACGCCGTCGAGAGCATGCACGGCCGTCTCGCCATGGCCGAAGTACTTGTGCAGGTCTTTCGCGGCGACTATCGCCGAGGAACCCTCCATTGCACCGTCCTTTCCGAGCGCCGGGCCGAGGCCCTAGCGCCCCTGCCAGCGGGGCTTGCGCTTCTCACCGAATGCCCTCACACCCTCGCGGAAGTCTTCCGTCCGGAAGGAGGACAGGCGTAACTCTATGACTTCGCGTTCCAGCTTTTCGGATAGGCGGGGGAACGTCAACAACTCGGTGATGATCCGCTTGTTTCCATGCAGCGAGACCGGCGCGTTGCCGGCGATCTCGGCTGCCATCTCGACCGCGTGGCGCTCGATGTCCTCCCGTGGCACGGTCTCGTGGACGAGGTTGATTTCCTCGGCCCGCTCGGCCGTCACGTTGCGCCCGATGAAGAACAGCTCCCGCGTGCGCGCCGCGCCGACCGTGTCGAGGAACTTCTGGATGCCGGTGTGGCTGTAGATCAGGCCAAGCTTGGCGGGCGGCATCCCCAGCTTCATGCCTGCGGCCGCGACACGCAGGTCACAGGTGACGGCCAGTTCGAGCCCGCCTCCGAGCGCGTGTCCGTTGATCGCCGCCAGTGTCGGGAACGGAAAACGCTCGACGGCCTCGATCGCGCGGCTGAACGGATGGGCGACAAGCCGCTCGGCCTCCTCCGCGAACACCTCGTCCGGGATGTCGCCGATGTCGTAACCGGCGGAGAACATCCCCTGTGATCCCTGGAGGATCACGCAGCGCGTCTCGATGCCGTCGTCGAGGTCGGCCATCGCGGTCGCGATGGCGTCGAGGATCTCGTGGTCGAGCGCGTTGCGCTTGCCCGGGTTGCAGATCGTCAGCCGCGCAACCGCCTCCGCGGGGCGGTCGAGAACTAGTTTGCCGGACGCCAGCTCGGTCATCCCTCAACCAAACCCGATTTTCTGCTTACAGAAAATCGGAACTCGATATTTATTCAAGAACAACCAACGTGTCGCCTTCACTGACGGCCTGGCCCTCTTCCACCTGAATCTCCTTGACCGTGCCCGCGTCCTCTGCCTCGACCGGCATCTCCATCTTCATCGACTCCAGGATGACGACCGTGTCCCCCTCGTCGATGGAGTCGCCGACCGCAACCTCGATCTTCCAAACCGTGCCGGTGATGTGAGCCTCCACGGCCGCCAAGCTGCACCTCCAGTTCATGGGCGAAGACGCCCCCTGGCCAGATTGGCGGCAGAATAGCCCGCCGTGCCCCCTGATCCGATCGGTCCGGTCGTAATAGTTACCGCGCGGAACGAAGCGGACCGGATCGCCGAGACGGTGCGGTCAGCCTTCCAGGCGTTCCCGGGAGCGCGCATCGTGGTCGTGGACGGCGGGTCATCGGATGCGACCGCACAGCTCGCCGCGGAGGCAGGCGCGGAGCTTCTGCGGGCCGGCGCGCATGGCGGCAAGGGCCACTCCATGAGCGTCGCAGCGCGCCGGGCGCTGGAGGACCCGGGCGCGGAGGAACGCATCTTCGTCTTCTGCGACGGCGACCTGGGCGCGTCGGCGGGCCGTCTCGGGCCCCTCGCCGGCGCGGTCGCAGAAGGGCGCTGCGATCTCGCGGTGGCGGCGTTCGCCCGCAAGCAGGGAGGTGGGCTCGGCTTCGCGGTCGGCTTCGCGCGCCGCGCGATCCGGCGCCTCGTGGATCTGGAGCTGCGCGCGCCGATCTCGGGCCAGCGCGCGATGCGAGGGGCGACGGTTGCCCGCCTGCTGCCTTTTGCCGAGGGGTTCCGCGTCGAGATCGGCATGACGGTGGACGCAGTGCGCGCAGGGTTGCGCCTCGAGGAGGTCGAGATCGACCTCGAGCACCGCGCGACCGGGCGCAGCGTGGCCGGGTTCCTTCACCGCGGTCGCCAGCTCGTGGACTTCGTGCGCGTGTACCTGTCCCGGCGGTACCTGTTCCGGCGGTAGGTTCCCCGCGTGATCCTCGCAATCGATCAGGGCACGACGGGCACGACCTGCCTGCTGTTCGACGACGAAGGCCGGCTGCGCGGCCGGGCCTACCGCGAGTTCACGCAGCACTTCCCGCGTCCCGGCTGGGTCGAGCACGACGCGGCGGAGATCTGGGATGTGACGCGCGTCGTGGCCCACGAGGCGCTCGTGTCCGCCGACGTGGCCGCGAGCTCCCTGCGCGCGGTCGGCATCACGAACCAGCGTGAGACCGTGGTCGTGTGGGACGAGCGCACGGGACAGCCGCTGCACAACGCGATCGTCTGGCAGGACCGCCGCACCGCCGCGCGCTGCGCCGCCCTGCGCGAGCAGGGGCTCGAGCCGGTCGTGCGCGAACGCACGGGTCTCGTGATCGACCCGTACTTCTCCGGGACGAAGATCGAGTGGATGCTCGAGCACGTCGATGGGCTGCGCGAGCGAGTGGCGAAGGGCGGCGTGCGGTTCGGCACGATCGATGCATGGCTCGCGTACAACCTCACCGGCCGCACGGTGACCGACTACTCGAACGCTTCGCGCACGATGCTGTTCGACATCGGCTCCCTCGCCTGGAGTGACGAGCTGTGCGATGCGCTGGGCGTGCCGGTCGCTGCACTTCCCGAGGCTGCACCTTCCGCTGCGGTGCTGGGCGAGACGGACCCGGACGCCTTCCACGGAGCGCGTGTCCCGGTATCGGGAATGGCCGGCGATCAACAGGCGGCGCTGTTCGGGCAGGCCTGTCTGCAGCCGGGTCTCGGCAAGAACACCTACGGCACGGGGAGTTTCGTGCTGCAGAACGCCGGGCCGCAGCCGCCGCCCGTGAGGGAAGGTCTGCTGAACACCGTCGCGTGGGGGATCGGCGGCCGTGTCGACTACGCGGTCGAGGCGAGCGTGTTCGTGACCGGCGCCGCGGTGCAGTGGCTGCGCGACGGCCTCGGCATCATTCGAGCGGCATCCGACACCGAGCAGCTTGCGGCGTCGCTCGACTCCAATGACGGCGTGTACTTCGTGCCCGCGCTGACGGGCCTCGGCTCGCCCCACTGGGATCCGTACGCGCGCGGCACGATCGTCGGCCTGACCCGCGGCACCGGCCGGGCGCAGCTCGCAAGAGCGGCGCTCGAGTCGATCGCCTACCAGACGGTCGACGCGGTGCAGGCGATGGAGGCAGCCTCGGGACAGCCCTTCGGGGAGCTGCGCGCGGACGGCGGCGCCGTCGTGAATCGCTGGCTCATGCAGTTCCAGGCGGACGTGCTCGGCTGCCCCGTGGTCGTGCCGGAGGTGTCCGAGACCACCGCCCTGGGCGCCGCCTACCTGGCGGGTGTGGGAGCGGGCCTGTGGACCGTCGACGACGTGCAGTCGCTGTGGCGGGAGGCGGCGCGCTACGAGCCGCGGATGGGGGATGACGAGCGCCAGGAGCTGCTGGCGCAATGGCGACGCGCCTTGGAGCGCTCCAGGGGCTGGGCCCAGGAATGACGCTGTAACCCCCCTCAGGGGAGGGTGTAGCAACCCCCGTCCGTGAAGCCCCAGACCTATATCGACCCCCGCCCGGCCGAGTATTTCGACCGCTACCACGAGCGCGTGCGCACGCAACGACCGGACTGGATCTATCGCCTGGCGCGGGTGGTGCTCACTCCGCCGATCCTCGGCCTCTACCGATTTCGTGCGATCGATGTGGCGAACGTCCCGGAGCGCGGGCCGGTCCTGCTGGCGCCGAACCACTTCAGCGCCCTCGATCACTTCTTCGTGGCGGTCGTGCTGCGCCGGGAAGTGCAGTTCATGGCCAAGTCCCAGCTCTTCAAGCCACCTGTCCTCGACTTCATCATCAACCACGGCGGGACGTTCCCGGTGCGGCGCGGTCATCGCGACGAGGAGGCCTTCATCACCGCCCACTCGATCTTCGACCGGGGCGGCACGGTGCTGATGTATGCGGAGGGCGGACGCCAGCGCACCAAGGAGCTCGGGCAGCCGAAGCCGGGGCTGGGCAGGCTCGCCCTGGAGTCCGGGGTGCCGATCGTGCCGGTTGCGATTCACGGCTCCCAGCATGCGAGGGAGCGCGGGACGATGCCCAAGGTCACGGTGCAGTTCGGTGCGCCATTGCGCTACGAGCAGATCGACCATCCGTCACGCGAGCGCTCCCAGGAGGTCGCGGAGCAGGTCTTCGACAGGGTGCGGCTGATGTACGAGGCGCTGACGAAGAAGGGCCGCAGCGGCGTCCTCGAAAGCCTTCGCCGCGAGCGCGGCGAGGGCGCGCCGGTCCCCGGTTAGTAGGCCACTAGCTGTTCTTGCGGACGTGCCAGGTCACCGTCATCTCGGCGACCTTGGTTCCCTCGGTGTTAGCCAACTCGACCGTCACCGGGAATTGCACCTTGCCGTCGGCCTCGAGTGAGGACAGCAACTCGTCCTTCGGGGCGCCGAGCGTGCCGGTCGCGGTGATCGGGCCCTTCGCGAGCTTCAGGTAAGAGATCTCCGCGCTGCGCGCGAGTGGGGTGATGTTGCCCATGTGCTCCGCGAAGGCGCCCACGAACGCGGCGCCCGACGCCGCCTCCCCGGCAGAGAAGAGCGCGCCGGCGTGCTGCGAGCCGACGTGGTTGTGCAGGTGTTCCTCCTCGGGCAGCACGACGACGCCGCGGCCGTCGCCGACCTCCGACAACGCGAGGCCGAGGTAGCGGTTGTAGGGAATCGCGGCCTCCATGGCTGCGCGAACCGGTTCGTAGTCCAACGGGATCACCTCCATAGGATGTACGGGGCAGATGGGGAACGCTAACGCCGACCGGGATTTCGCCGTGGCGCACGCGACGGTCCGCGACGGCGTCGACATCGCCTACGTGCGCGCGGGCGCAGGCGGGTTTCCGCTGCTGTTGCTGCACGGCTGGCCCGAGACGAAGCGAATCTGGTGGCGCAACATCGAGCCGCTGGCGGCGGCGGGCTTCGAGGTGATCGTGCCCGACCTGCGCGGATACGGCGACTCCGGGCTTGCTCCCGACGGCTTCTACGACCCGGCGACACATGCGCTCGACATGCACGCGCTCGTCACCGAGGTCCTCGGGCACGAGCGCTGCGTCGCGGCCGGGGGGGACGTCGGCGGCGTCGTGATCCAGGACCTCGGCCTGCGGTTTCCCGGCTTCGTCGTGCGGCAGTGCCTGTTCAACACCGTGCCCCCGGCGCTGCGAGACGAGTACGAGGAGGCTGGAATCGAGCGGGGCGTCCCGCGCCTGACGCGGATGGCGGCCGACTACTTCATCCGCCAGGGCAACGATGCGGACGGGCTCGCGGCGGAGCTCGACACGCCCGACAAGCGACGCCGCTACATCGCACAGTTCTACGGCTCGCGGTTCTGGGCTGCGCCAGGTACTTTCACCGAGGAAGACGTCGAGTTCATGACCGAGCCGTTTGCAGATCCGGACAAGCTGCGCGCGAGCTTCGGCATCTACGAGACGGCGATGGGCAAGCGCCCGCCGGCCGAGGTCCCGCGCCTGTTCGAGACCAACCCAGTGCCCACGCTGGTGCTCTACGGGCCCGAGGACCACGTGATCCCGCGCGACTTCCCCGAGCGCTGCGAGGTCGCGTTCACGGAGCGGATCGGCCCGCTGATCGTGCCGCGCGCAGGTCACTTCCTGCAGTGGGAGCGAGCGGACGTGCTGAATCAGAGTCTGGTCTACTTCTTCGCCGATGTCCGTGCAGCTTGACAACAGCACAGCGCTCGTCACCGGGGCCACGGGTGGCATCGGGCAGGCGATCGTGCGCGCCCTGCATGCCCGCGGTGCCACCGTCATCGCCAGCGGCCGCAAGCGCGAGGTGCTGGAGAAGATCGCGGCCGAGCTCGACGGCGTGGAGCCGCTGGTCGCAGACCTCTCGGACCCGGCGCAGGTTGCGACGCTCGTCGACGGCCGCCGAATCGACGTGCTGGTCGCAAACGCCGCGCTGCCGGCGTCCGGCCGCCTCGACAGCTTCTCCGCCGAGGAGATCGATCGCGCGCTCGACGTGAACCTGCGCGCGCCGATGCAGCTCGCACGGACGCTGGCGCCACAGATGGTCGAGCGCGGAACGGGCCACGTCGTGTTCATCTCGTCGCTGTCGGGCAAGATGGCCAGCGCGGGCGCCTCGATCTACAACGCGACCAAGTTCGGCCTGCGTGGATTCAGCTTCGCCTTGAACGAGGAGCTGCGGGGGACGGGTGTGGGCGCGACGACGGTCTTTCCCGGCTTCATTCGCGATGCCGGGATGTTCGCCGACAGCGGCGCCAAGCTGCCGCGCGGCGTGGGCACGCGCACGCCTGACGACGTCGCCAAGGCCGTGATCCAGGGGATCGAGCGCAACCGCGCCGAGATCGCGGTCGCGCCCGTGTCGCTGGCGTCCGGGGCACGACTGTTCGGCCTTGCTCCGGGGCTTGTCGCCGGCGTCAACCGCCGCCTCGGATCCGACCCGCTGGCCGAGTCGATCGCCGCCGGCCAGCGCGACAAGCGCTAGTTTTCTCGGCGCTACGCGGTTGCCGCGACAGGCTCCCGCGCGAACTCGGCGATCAGCTTCGCGAGCCGCTCCGGCTGGTCCTCCATGACGTACGTGTAGCTGTCGTCGATTTTCTCCAGCCGCCCGTTCGGGAAGTCGCGCGCAAGTCGCTCGGCGTCCTCGACCGGGAAGAAGTCCTTCTCGGTTCCCCAAGCCATCAGGACCGGCTTGTCGAAGTCCTTGAAGCGGCTCGCCGCCTCGTGCAGGTCAGCCTTTCGCACGGCCTTGAGCAGCTTCGTGATGTCGCGCCGCGCGCCTGCGTCCTTCAGTATCGGCTGGATCCAGCTCGCGCTGATGTCGTCGGGGATGCCGCGCTTGGACAACCAGCCGAACGCGATCGGCAGCCTGCGCATCGCCGCGATCCGCATGGGCTGTGCGAGCGTCCAGACGAAACCGGGGATCTTCGCGCCGTGGAACAGGAAGGCGAATATCCGCGGCGGGAAGTTGTCGTAGGCGTCGCAGTTGGTGAGCACGAGGCGACCGACACGCTCCGGGTGGCGCGTGACGACCAGCTGACACAGTGCACCCCCGGTGTCGTTGCCGACGAGGGTCACGCGGTCGAGGTCGAGCGCGTCGAGGAAGTCGGCGATCAGCCGTGCATTACCGATCGGGGACAGGTCGGCATCGGCGTTCATTGCGGGCGTGTGCGCGCCCAGCGGCAGGTCGGGGGCGATACAGCGGAAGTCCTTCGCCAGCTCCGGGACGACCTTGCGCCACAGATCGGCGTTGACGAGCGCGCCGTGCACGAACACGATCGGCTCGCCTGTGCCCCGTTCGCGATAGCGGATGGTTCCCTGCGGTAGTTGCACGTCTTTCTGCTGCCCAAGCGCTTCGGAAATCGCCATCTCGATTACTCCTTCGATCGTTTGGTTTCAACCAAGCTTGTATGTGACGAGGCCCTGCGCGATCGTCGTTCCCTCGCCGTCCTCCACGCCGACCTCGCAGAAGCAGATCGTCTTGCCGCGACGAACGACGCGGGCGTCGGCGACCAGGTCGCGGCCGCGCGCGGCGGCCACGAACGTCACCGTAAGGCTGATGGTGGTGCCGCGTGCGTTGTCGAGCGACTCGAGGCCCGACCACGCAGCGATCGTGGCCGTTGTGTCGACCAGCGAGCTGATCGCACCGCCGTGCACGACATCACCGGCCGTCACGAGCTGCTCCCGGAAGGGCATGGCAAGCCGCACGTGGTCGGGTTCGATGACCTCGGGGCGCATCCCCAGATGCGCGGCAAAGGGGGAGTGCTCGATGAACGCGGCGAGCACATCGGCCACGCCGGCTCCGGCCTCACCCGTCGTTACGCTGGAATCTCCGGTTGCCATACGTACAACCTGTATCTAACATACATACAGTATGAATGTCAAGAATCGCAAGGCCGAGCAGTCCGAGGCGACCCGCAACGCCCTGATCGAGGCGGCCCGGCGCCTGTTCAGCGAGCGCGGCTACGCCGGCGTGTCCACCGAGGAGATCGTGCAGGCGGCGGGCGTTACCCGCGGCGCGCTGTACCACCAGTTCCGCGACAAGAAGGACCTGTTCGCCGAGGTCGTGGAGCGGCTGGAGCAGCAGGTTCTCGAGCAGGTCGCCGCCGCTGCGCTCGAAGAACAGGATCCGTGGGAGCAGCAGGTCGTCGCCGTGGGGGCGTTCCTCGACTGCTGCCTCGACCCGGCCGTGCGAGCGGGTCCTGCTCACCGACGCGCCCTCGGTGCTCGGCCTGGCCGCCTGGCGCGAGATCGAAGCGCGCTACGGGCTCGCGCTCGTGCGCGGCGGCCTGCAGGCGATGGTCGAGGCCGGCTTGGTGGAGGAGCAGCCACTCGACCCGCTCGCGCACATGTTGCTGGGCGCGATGCAGGAAGCGGGGCTGCTGATCGCCCAAGCCGAGGATGCCGAGGCGGCGCGACGCGAGGTCGGTGACAGCCTCGTGCGCCTGCTCGCCGGCCTGCGGGTCTGACCGGGGCCGACCTCTTCACTCGTAACGCGGCAGCAGCTTCGCCCATTCCTCGGGGTCGTGCCCGGGGATGATCAGCGCGTCGGGGTTCTCGCGCCGGTAGAGGCGGATCTCGCCGACCGATCGGTGCCACTTGTGCTCGTCGGCCATCACCCAACCGCGGCGCTCGTCGTCGATCGTGCGCGTGAAGTAGACGGCGTCACCGGTGACGAGCGCCTCGCGGTCCTTCAGCCGCAGGATCACCGACTGGTGCCCGTGCGTGTGCCCGGGAGTGGCGACCAGCCGCACGGAGCCGTCGCCGAACAGGTCGTAGGCGCGCCCGAACGTGGAATAGGAGTCGATCGCCGCGCTGTCGTAGGGCACCTCCTTGTATTCGACCGCGTGCTCGACGTGGTGTCGCACGTAGCCGTTCAGCTTGGGGCGCGCCCCATGGAAGGCGCGCCACTCGCCCGCGCCCAGCACGTACGTCGCCGACGTGAACTCTGAGATCGCGGAGGCATGGTCCATGTGCAGGTGGGTCATGATCGCGACTCGCACGTCGCTCGGTTCGATGCCCTTCTGCTCGCGCAGCTGCGCCGAGATCGCCTGTTCGGGCTTCATGTGGATGGTTTGGAGCTGCGCCAAGAAGCGCCCGAGGTTCTGCTTGGGGTCCGTCGCGACCGACGGGTGGAAGCCCGTGTCGATGATGATCGGCCCGACGCCCGGGTGCTCGACGAGAAAGGCGACGATCGGCAGCTTGATGTACGTTCTTGCGGTCGAAAAGCAACTGCCGGACGGTTCCCGGCCGGCCCTTGGTCATGGCCATGAACTCGGGCGGCGAGTCCATGTACGCGCAGAGCATCGGGTGCAGCACGACGGTCGCGCCCTCCTGCCCCCCGGGGAGCGGTTTGGTCAGCCGGCTCGGCTCCGCGAGCGCCATCTAGGCGTCGGCCCGGCGCTTCAGCAGCACCTTCGTGATCGACTTGCAGACCGTCTCGTCGCGCTGGTTCACCACCGCCTGGTGGAAGGTTGCGAGCCCCATCGTGTCGTCGCGCTCCTCCTTCTCCTTCAGCTCGACGTGCACGCGGATCGTGTCGCCGATCTTGGTCGGGGCGAAGAAGCGGACCTTCTCCATGCCGTAGAACGCGACGATCGGGCCGGGCTGCATGGGGATCAGGCCGGCGGCGAAGGAGAGCACGAGCATTCCGTGCGCGATGCGCTCGCCGAAGATCGACTTCGACGCCCACTCGGCGTCGACGTGCAGCGGGTAGGTGTCCCACGTGAGCGCCGCGAAGTTGCCGATGTCGGCCTCGGTGATCGGTCCTGCCCTTGGTGGTGAACGAGTCGCCCACCTCGATGTCGTCCAGGTAGCGCGCGAACAGGTCGGGCGCAGTGGATCGCTTCATCAACCTTCGTCATGACACCTCCACGATTGCTTCGACTTCGACTGACATTTCGAACGGCAGCTCGGCCGCCCCGATCGCCGACCGCGCATGGCGCCCGGCGTCCTCCCACAGCTCCATCACCAGCTCGCTGAACCCGTTGATCACCCCGGGCGTGCCGCTGAAGCCGGGCGCGCAGTTGACGAGACCGAGCGCCTTCACCCAGCCGGTCACGCGGTCGAGGTCGCCGAGCTCTTGCCTGCAGCGACGCGCAGCATCGACAGTGCCGTCAGGCGCGCCGCCTCGTAGCCGCGTTCCGGCGAGACGTCGGCGCCCACCTTGCCGCGCACGAGCACGTCGCCGCCGTCGAGCGGGCCATGACCCGAGATGTAGGCGTAGTTGCCGCTGACCCGCACCCACTTGAACGGGAGCACCACCCCGGGCGGTGCGGCCGGAGGGGCCGGCAGCTCGAGCCCCAGCTCGGCGAGCCGGTCGCCGATCACGTCCCATCTAGCCGTACATCCCGCCGAACTGGCCGCCGGTGACGTTGATGCACCTGGCCGTGGATGTAGTTCGACATCGGCGAGGCGAGGAACAGCACCGGCGCGGCGGCCTCCTCGGGCTGCGCGGCACGCTGCAGCGGGATGATCATCGCGGCCATGTTGCGCATCTGCTCGGGGATGCCGATCGCGACCTCGGGCCCGCCCTCGCCGGCCTCGATCGGTCTCGCCCTTCTCCTTCGCCTGCGTGAGCCGCGTCTCGACGAACCCGAACGCGATCGCGTTGACGTTGATCTTGAACTGGCCCCACTCCTTGGCGAGCGTCTTCGTGAGGCCGGTCACCCCGGCCTTGCCGGACGAGTAGTTGACCTGGCCGGCGTTGCCCATCGTGCCGGAGATCGACGTGATGTTGATGATCTTGCGGAACACCTCCTGCCCGGCGTCGCGCTCGGCCTTCGCGGGCTCGCGCATGTGGGGCGCGACCGCGCGCACCATCCGGAACGGGACGACCGTGTGGATGTCGAGCATCGCCTGGAACTGCTCGTCGCTCATCTTGTGGGCGGCGCCGTCCCAGGTGTAGCCGGCGTTGTTGACGAGGATGTCGACCTTCCCGAACGCGTCGACCGTCTTCTGGACGACCTCGTCGCAGGCGCCCGGCTTGGTGAGGTCGCCCGCCACGGACACGGTCTCGCCCTTGATCTCGCCGGCGGCCTGCTCGGCGATGTCGCCGTCGATGTCGTTGATGGTCACCTGCGCGCCTTCGGCCGCGAACAGCTCCGCGGTGGCGCGGCCGATGCCGCGCGCGGAGCCGGTGATGATCGCGGTCTTGCCGTCGAGTAGTCCCATGCGTCTCCTTCTGGATCGTGCCTTCGCTAGAGTGCGCGGAGCTTATCCGGCGGGCTTGTCCGAGCGCTCGCAGGCCGTAGACTGGCGGCCAATCCCAATTCCGGCCAGGAGGTCGCCCAGATGTCAGCGCTAGAGCAGTCCGACACCACCGTTCGCTCGAACGGAGCGCCGCCGGAGCAGGCCGGCCGCATCGCGGTGCAGAACCCGGCGACCGGCGAGGTGATCGGCCAGGTCGACGACATGAGCGCCGGCGCAGGTCGAGGCCGTCGTCGAGCGCGCGCGGCGCGCGCAGCCGGCATGGGAGGCGCTCGGGTTCGACGGGCGCGCGCGAGGTCATGTACGAGCTGCGCTACTGGCTCGTCGCAGAACCGCGACCGCGTGCTCGACGTGCTCGTGAAGGAGAACGGCAAGACGCGCGAGGACGCGCTGCTGGCGGAGATGTTCTACGTCTGCGACGCGCTCGGCTTCTGGGCCAAGAACGCGCCGCAAGTACCTGGCCGACGAGAAGATCAGGACGCACTCGCCGCTGCTGCTCGGCAAGAAGGTGGTCGTGCGCTATCGCCCGCACGGCGTGGTCGGCGTGATCGGCCCGTGGAACTACCCGCTGACGAACAGCTTCGGCGACTGCATCCCGGCGCTGATGGCCGGCAACTCGGTCGTGCTGAAGCCGAGCGAGGTGACGCCGCTCACGAACCTGCTGATGGGCGAGGCCGCGCTCGAGTGCGGCGCGCCCGCGCGACGTCTTCTCGGTCGTCACCGGCGCGGGCCGCACCGGTGCCGCGCTCGTCGACAACGTCGACATGATCCACTTCACCGGCTCGACGGCCACCGGCCGGAAGGTCGCGGTGCAGGCCGCCGAGCGCCTGATCCCGGTGTCGCTCGAGCTGGGCGGCAAGGACCCGATGATCGTGCTGCGCGACGCGGATCGTCGACCGCGCGGCGAACATGGCGGTGCAGTGGGCGTTCTCGCAACAGCGGCCAGATCTGCATCTCGGTCGAGCGCGTCTACGTCGAGGAGCCGGTGCACGACGCGTTCGTGCAGAAGGTGGTCGAGAAGACCCGCGCGCTGCGCCAGGGCGCTCCGGGCGCGCCGGGCAAGGTCGACGTCGGCGCGATGACCAACCCGCCGCAGATCGACATCGTGCGCAGCCACGTGCAGGACGCGATCGACAAGGGCGCGGAGGTGCCCGGTCGGCGGCAAGGCGCCTGACGGCCCGGGCCAGTTCTTCGAGCCGACCGTCCTCACCGGCGTCGACCACACGATGAAGATCATGACCGAGGAGACGTTCGGCCCGACGCTGCCGATCATGAAGGTGCGCGACGCCGACGAGGCGGTGCGGCTCGCGAACGACAGCCGCTACGGGCTGAACTCGAGCGTGTTCTCGAAGGACGTCGCCAAGGGCGAGGCCGTCGCCCGCCGGCTCGAGGCCGGCAACGCGTGCGTGAACGACGCGCTGATGAACTACCTGGCGCTGGAGGCGCCGTTCGGCGGCGCCGAACGAGTCGGGCCTCGGCGCGCGCCACGGCGCCCCGGGCATCCGCAAGTACTGCGCCACGCAGACGATCCTGATCACGCGCTTCGGGGCGAAGCGGGAGCCGACGATGTTCCCGAACAAGGCCGGCACGGCGAAGGTGTTCGAGCGGCTGCTGGTCCTGATGTACGGCCGGCGCCGCAAGCGCCGCACTAGCGCGCCAGCCGGCCGACATTTCGCTCGCCGGGGGGCGGGCAGCCGGTTAGCCTGGAATGCGATGCGGTATTGGCCATGAAGGGCCGCCGCAGTCTTGGCCATCGCAGGTTTCGCCCTTCTCGCAGGCATCTCCTCGGCCACGGCTGCGACGCTGCCAACGGGTTTCGAGGAGCGCACGGCCGTCTCCGGCCTGACCGCGCCCACGGCCGTCGCCTGGGCGCCCGGACGGGCGCATGTTCGTGGCCGAGAAGGGCGGCAAGGTGCGGGTCGTGACCGCCGCCGGCGCGCTGGTCTCGACGCCGCTGATCGACATCTCCGGCCACGTGAACACGACCGGCGACCGCGGACTGCTCGGGCATCGCGGTCGACTCGAGCTTCGCGTCGAACAGGTACCTCTACCTGCTCTACACATACGACGCGAACACGTCGGCGTCGCGACCAGCCGAAGTCGTCGCGGCTGACGCGGGTCACGGTGAACGCCAACAACACGGCCTCCGGCGGAGACCGATCCTGCTCGGCAGCCACCCGACGCAGCCGTGCCCGGCGCCGTCGAACAACGTGGACTGCATTCCCTCGGACAGCGACTCGCACTCGATCGGGACGGTGCGTTCGGCTCCCGACGGCACGCTGTGGGTCGGCTGCGGGCGACGGTGTCGAACTACGGCGGCGTCGACCCGAAGCGCGCGCTGCGCACGCACGACGAGCAGAGCCTCGAGCGGCAAGCTCGATCCACGTCGACCGCAACGGCAACGGCCTGCCGGGCCACCCGTTCTGCCCGGCCGTCACGGACCTCACCCAGGTCTGCACGAAGGTGTGGGCGAAGGGCTTTCGCAACCCGTTCCGCTTCACGATCCGGCCGAACGGCCTTCCGGCGGTGGGCGACGTCGGCTGGGGCTCGTGGGAGGAGCTCAACCTCGCCCAGCCCGGGCGCAACTACGGCTGGCCGTGCTACGAGGGCAGGTCGACGCACGGCGGCTACTCGCAGCATCTCGACCTGCAAGGACTTCTACGCCAAGGAGGGCACGGCGGCCGGCGTCACGTTCCCCGACCACCTCTACGGCCACGGCTCGGCGCGTCCGTCATCGGCGGTCCGACGTACACGGGCGGCCCCTACCCCGACGACTTCGACGGCGACATCATCTTCGGCGACTACGTGCAGGGCTTCATCAAGCGCCTCGAGCTCGACGCCGCAGGGCAAGCCGACCGGCACGAAGGACTTCGCGACCGACTGGTTCGGCGTCGACATCGAGCTGTGGAACGGCGAGCTCTACTACGTCGAACTTCGGCGACGGCGGCAGCGGCTCGGGCTCGGTCGTGCGCATCGCCTACTCGCCCAACAACAGCACGCCGATCGCGGTCGCGACGGCCACGCCGACGTTCGGGACGTCGCCGCTGAAGGTCACCTTCAAGGGCGGCGGCTCGAGCGACCCCGACGGCGACCCGCTCAGGTACGAGTGGGACTTCGGCGACGGCACGGCGAAGAGCACGGCCAAGGATCCGCCCGTCCACACCTACACGAACGGCGGCAACTTCGACGCGCGGCTGAAGGTGACCGACTCGAAGAACGCGAGCGCGACCGCGACGGTGCGGATCTCGGTCAACAACGCGCCGCCGGTGGTCACGCTCACGGCGCCGCTGCGACGGCGCGAAGTACCGCAACGGCGTGCCGGTGCAGCTCGCGGGCTCGGCGACCGACCCCGACGACGGCACGCTGGCCGACGCGCGCCTTTCGTGGAACGTCGTGCTGGTGCACGGCAACCACCTGCACCCGTTCCAGAGCCTGACCGGGAAGACCGGCGAGCTTCACGCCGACCATCGACCACGACGCCGACTCCTACTACCGGGTGACGCTGACGGCGACCGACTCGGACGGATTGAGCGCGTCCAAGACGGTCGTGATCCGGCCCGAGACGGTGAACCTCTCGATCGCCAGCACTCCCGGCGCGGCGCGCCGATCACCTACGCGGGCTACTCGCTCGATCGCCGCGCCGCACAGGGCGCCGGCCGCGATCGGCTTCCGCACGTCGGTGTCGGCCGCGCAGCGGTTCGTGGCGGGCGGGCGCGCAGTACGTGTTCACAGGGCTGGTCGGACGGCGGGCCGATCGGACACGACATCACGATCCCGGCGACCGACCTGGCGCTCGTCGCGCGGTACCGCGACGCCGGCCCGGCGCTCGGCGCCGGTCGGCGGCTTCGGCCCCGGGCCGGACAAGCTCGGGCCGCGCATCGCGCTCGCGCGGCGCTCAAGGGCACGGCGCCTGACGGGGAAGGTGAGCGACGCGAGCGGCGTCAAGACGCTGAAGGGAGGGGCCGGTAGCTCGAGCCCCAGCCCCGCGAGGCGGTCGTCAACTCCCACTAGCCGTACATCCCGCCGAACTGGCCACCGGTGACGTTGAGCACCTGGCCGTGGATGTAGTTGGACATCGAAGATGCGAGGAAGAGCACCGGCGCGGCCGCCTCCTCCGGCTGCGCGGCACGCTGCAGCGGGATGATCATGGCGGCCATGTTGCGCATCTGCTCGGGAATGCCGATCGCGATCTCGGGCCCACCCGAGCCGGCCTGAACGGTCTCGCCCTTCTCCTTTGCCTGGGTGAGCCGCGTCTCCACGAAGCCGAACGCGATCGCGTTGACGTTGATCTTGAACTGGCCCCACTCCTTGGCGAGCGTCTTCGTGAGGCCGGTGACCCCGGCCTTGCCCGACGAGTAGTTGACCTGGCCGGCATTGCCCATCGTGCCCGAGATCGACGTGATGTTGATGATCTTGCGGAACACCTCCTGCCCGGCGTCGCGCTCGGCCTTCGCGGGCTCGCGCATGTGGGGCGCGACCGCGCGCACCATCCGGAACGGGACGACCGTGTGGATGTCGAGCATCGCCTGGAACTGCTCGTCGCTCATCTTGTGGGCAGCCCCGTCCCAGGTGTAGCCGGCGTTGTTCACAAGAATGTCGACCTTCCCGAACGCGTCGACCGTCTTCTGGACGACCTCGTCGCAGGCACCGGGCTTCGTGAGGTCGCCTGCCACGGAAACCGTCTCGCCCTTGATCTCGCCCGCAGCCTGCTCGGCGATGTCGCCGTCGATGTCGTTGATCGTCACCTGCGCGCCTTCGGCTGAGAACAGCTCCGCAGTGGCGCGGCCGATGCCGCGCGCGGATCCGGTGATGATCGCGGTCTTGCCGTCGAGTAGTCCCATGCGTCTCCTTCGATAGTCCTCCGCTGAGTGCGCGGAGCTTATCCGTGTGAGCGCAGAGGCCGTAAACTGCGGCCAACCCGATTTCGGCCAGGAGGTCGCCCAGATGTCAGCGCTAGAGCAGTCCGACGCCACCGTTCGCTCGAACGGAGCACCGCCCGATCAGGCTGGCCGAATCGAGGTTCAGAACCCGGCCACCGGCGAGGTGATCGGCCAGGTCGACGACATGACTCCTGCGCAGGTGGAGGCCGTGGTGGAGCGCGCGCGACGCGCGCAGCCCGAATGGGAAGCGCTGGGATTCGACGGGCGCGGCGACGTCATGTACGAGCTGCGGCACTGGCTCGTCGCGAACCGCGACCGCGTGCTCGACGTGCTCGTGAAGGAGAACGGCAAGACCCGCGAGGACGCGCTGCTGGCGGAGATGTTCTACGTCTGCGACGCACTGGGCTTCTGGGCCAAGCACGGGCCCAAGTACCTGGCCGACGAGCGGATCAAGACACACTCCCCGCTGCTGCTGGGCAAGAAGGTGATCGTGCGCTATCGCCCGCATGGCGTCGTGGGCGTGATCGGGCCGTGGAACTATCCGCTGACGAACAGCTTCGGCGACTGCATCCCGGCCCTGATGGCCGGCAACGCGGTCGTGTTGAAGCCGAGCGAGGTCACACCGCTGACGAACCTGCTGATGGGCGAGGCCGCGCTCGAGTGCGGGGCCCCGGCTGACGTCTTCTCGGTGGTCACCGGCGCGGGACGCACCGGTGCCGCGCTCGTCGACAACGTCGACATGATCCACTTCACGGGGTCCACGGCCACCGGCCGCAGGGTTGCCGTGCAGGCCGCCGAGCGTCTGATCCCGGTCTCACTCGAGCTGGGGGGCAAGGATCCGATGATCGTGCTGCGCGATGCGGATCTCGATCGAGCGGCGAACACGGCAGTGCAGTGGGCGTTCTCCAACAGCGGCCAGATCTGCATCTCGGTAGAGCGCGTCTACGTCGAGGAACCGGTGTACGACGCGTTCGTGCAGCGGGTGGTCGCGAAGACCCGCGCCTTGCGCCAGGGCGCTCCGGGAGCGCCGGGAAAGATCGACGTCGGTGCGATGACCAACCCGCCGCAGATCGAGATCGTGCGCTCGCACGTTCAGGATGCGATCGACAAGGGAGCCGAGATCCCGGTCGGCGGCAAGGCTCCGGACGGCCCCGGTCAGTTCTTCGAGCCCACCGTCCTGACGGGCGTCGACCACACGATGAAGATCATGACCGAGGAGACGTTCGGCCCCACCCTGCCGATCATGAAGGTGCGCGACGCCGACGAGGCAGTGCAGCTCGCGAACGACAGCCGCTACGGCCTGAACTCGAGCGTGTTCTCGAAGGACGTCGCCAAGGGTGAGGCGGTCGCCCGCCGGCTCGAGGCCGGGAATGCGTGCGTGAACGACGCGCTGATGAACTACCTGGCGCTCGAGGCGCCCTTCGGCGGCGCCAACGAGTCGGGCCTCGGCGCGCGCCACGGCGCCCCCGGCATCCGCAAGTACACCGCGACGCAGACCATCCTCGTAACGCGTTTCGGGCCCAAGCGGGAGCCGACGATGTTCCCCAACAAGGCCGGCACGGCGAAGGTGTTCGAGCGGCTGATGGTCCTGATGTACGGACGTCGCCGCAAGCGCCGGCACTAGCCGACCAGCACGGGGGACATTTCGCTCGCCGGGCGGCGAGGGGGCCGGTAGGCTGGGGATGCGATGCGGTATTGGCCACGAAGGGCCGCCGCAGTCTTGGCTATCGCAGGTTTCGCCCTCCTCTTAGGCATCTCCTCAGCCACGGCTGCCACGCTGCCAACGGGTTTTGAGGAGCGCACGGTCGTCTCCGGACTGACCGCGCCCAGTGCCGTCGCATGGGCCCCCGACGGGCGCATGTTCGTGGCCGAGAAGGGTGGCAAGGTGCGGGTCGTGACCGCGGCCGGCGCGCTGGTCTCGAAGCCGCTGATCGACATCTCGTCCGAGGTGCACACGAGCGGCGACCGCGGTCTGCTGGGGCTCGCGGTCGACTCCAGCTTCGCTTCGAACAAGTACCTCTACCTGCTCTACACGTACGACACGAGCGCGTCCCACGCGACGGGACCGAAGTCATCGCGCCTGACACGGTTCACCGTGAGCACCGACAACACGTGGTCGGAAAAGACCGTCCTGCTCGGCACTCACCCGACGCAGCCGTGCCCGGCGCCGTCCAACACCCTGGACTGCATCGCCTCCGACAGCGACTCGCATTCGATCGGGACGGTCCGGTCGGCTCTCGACGGCACTCTCTGGGTCGGTGCAGGCGACGGCGCCAACTACGGCGGCGTGGACGAGCTCGCGCTGCGCGCGCACAACGAGCAGAGCCTGAACGGCAAGCTGATCCACATCGACCGCAACGGCAACGGCCTGCTCGGCCATCCGTTCTGCCCGACCGTCACCGATCTCGACCCAGGTGTGCACCAAGGTGTGGGCGAAGGGATTTCGCAACCCGTTCCGCTTCACGATCACCCCGAACGGCCTTCCGGCAGTGGGCGACGTGGGCTGGGGGTCGTGGGAGGAGCTGAACCTCGCCCAGCCGGGACGCAACTACGGCTGGCCGTGCTACGAGGGGCGCTCTCGCACCGGCTACTCGCGCTTCTCCACGTGCACCGACTTCTACTCCAAGGAAGGCACGGCGGCGGGCATCACGTTTCCCGACCACTCCTACGGCCACGGCTCGGGCGCGGCCATCATCGGCGGACCGACGTATACGGGCGGCCCCTACCCCGACGAGTTCGACGGCAACATCATCTTCGGCGACTACGTGCAGGGGTTCATCAAGCGCCTCGAGCTCGACGCCCAGGGCAAGCCCACCGGTCACGAAGGACTTCGCGACCGGCTGGTTCGGAGTGGACATCGAGCTTTGGAACGGCGAGCTCTACTACGTGAACTTCGGCGACGGCGACAACGGGTCGGGCTCGGTGGTGCGCATCGCCTACTCCCCTGACAACAAGACCCCGATCGCGGTCGCCACGGCCACGCCGGCCTTTGGGTTGGCGCCGCTCAAGGTCACGTTCAAGGGTGGCGGCTCGAGCGATCCCGACGGCGACCCGCTCAAGTACGAGTGGGACTTCGGGGATGGCACGGCCATCAGCAAAGTCCAGGATCCGCCCGTCCACACCTACAGGAACGGCGGCAACTACGAAGCACGGCTGAAGGTCACCGACTCGAAGAACGCCAGCTCTACGACGACGGTTCGGATCTCGGTCAACAACGCGCCGCCGGTGGTCAAGCTCACGGCTCCCTTGGACGGCGCGAAGTACCGCAACGGCGTGCCGGTGCAGCTCGCGGGCTCGGCAACCGACCCCGACGACGGCACCGTCCCCGACGCGCGGCTCGCGTGGAATGTCGCACTCGTCCACGGCAGCCACGTACATCCGTTCCAGAGCCTGACGGGAAAGACGAGCAGCTTCACGCCGACGACCGATCACGACGCCGACTCCTACTATCGCGTGACGCTGACCGCCACCGACTCCGATGGATCGAGCGCGTCCAAGACGGTCGTGATCCGTCCCGAGACCGTGAACCTCTCGATCGCCAGCACACCGGCCGGCGCACCGATCAACTACGCGGGCTACTCGCTCGTCGCCGCGCCGCATCGGGCGCAGGCAGCGATCGCGTTCCGCACATCGGTGTCGGCAGCGCCGCAATTCGTGACGAACGGACGCCAGTACGCGTTCGAGAGCTGGTCGGACGGAGGACCGATCGGACACGACGTCACGATCCCGGCCGGCGACCTGGCGCTCGTCGCGCGGTACCGGGACGCCGGGCCGGCGCCCGGGCCGGTCGGCGGATTCGGGCCCGGGCCCGACAAGCTCGGCCCCCGCATCACGTTCGGCGGCCTGAAGGGGCGGCGCCTTGCCGGAAAGGTGAGCGATGCGAGTGGCGTCAAGACCCTGAAGGTCGCACTGCGATCACGCTCCCGGAAGCGCTGCCGCTGGTGGAATCCGAAGGCCGGACGGCTTGCCAAGCGCACGACGTGCAAGAAGGCACGCTGGATGAAGGCTGTGCTGAAGCCGGCCGGCGCCGGCACGTGGGCCTGGACCGTCAGGCTGGGCGGGCGGCTGCCAAAGGGCAGCTACAGGGTCGCGTTCCGCTCCACGGACGGCGTGGGCAATGTCATGGCGGGAACCGAGGGCCTCCGAATCCGGAAATAGGCCTCCACCGCTTTCGCGGCGCATCGCAAGGCCCAGGCTAGTCCCAGCAGTCGAGGTTCGGCAAATGCGCAGGACCGGGCGCCTTTTTGCCGAAGTTGGTCATCGGAATGGACTCGATCGTCAGACGATCGTCCATCACGAGATACCGGAACTGTGGCCGTGATCCGTGCGCTCCGATTCGTTTCTTCATGGGAATGCGTGGACGGCGCACGGGCGTCATCTCGCTGTTGGTCTTCGCCGTTTTCGGCAGCCTCGTATGGGTTGCCGGCGCCTCCGTCGTGACGATGTCCTCGTCGGTCGAGGAATCGATCCGAGACTGCGCGAACAGGGAGCGCAAGGAGCGCGGGATGCGCACGCTCAAGCACGATCCCGCGCTGGATGCTGCAGCACGCATGCACGCGCGGCGCATGCTCTCGAAAGGGTTCTTCGCCCACCAGGATCCCGCCGGCGACGGGCCCGCCGACCGGGTCAAGCGTTTTGCCAAGCGCCGCTACGTGATCGTGGGCGAGAACATCGCGGCCGGCTTCGACTCCACGGGCGCCACGTGCCGCGGGTGGATGAACAGCCCCGGTCACCGCGCCAACATCCTGCGCGCGAGCTTCACGCGCGTGGGCGCCGGCTACGCCTCCGGTGAGAGCGAATACGGGCGCTACTACGTGCAGGTCTTCGCCGACGTCCCCGGATAGCGCCGCGGCGGGAAGAAACCTGCCTCCCACGTACGTCCAGTAGTCGAAGCGGAGCCTCCATGCGGGGTTACGATGCGTTTGGCTACGCGAGCAACGGCTGGCATCTGGCATGTCGTGGTCGTCGTCATGACGATGTGGATTGCCACGGCCTCGGCTCAGGCAGCACCGACCGCATCGTTCTCGTTCGAGCCGCAGTCGCCGCTCACCGGCGAGGTCGTCTCCTTCACGTCAACTTCGACCGGGGTCGTGACGTCGCAGGCGTGGGATCTCGACGGTGACCGGTCGTGCGACGACGCCGCGGGCACGACGGCGCAGACCTCCTTTCCCACGGCCGGCGTCTTCGCCGTCACGTTGTGCGTCGGCGACGGCGCGGGCGGCAGCGCCACTCAGACCCAGCCCGTGACGGTCCGCAACCGGCCCCCGGTGGCGGCGTTCACCTATGCGCCGGAGGATCCGTTGCCAAACGACCGCATCCTGCTGACCTCCTTCTCCGCAGATCCCGACGGCCCGCTCGTGAGCCAGGCGTGGGACCTCGATGGCGACGGCGTGTTCGACGACGCGCAGGGACCGGCGGCGACGGTGTCGTTCACGGTGGCGGGCGACTACGTCGTACGACTGCAGGTGATCGATCGCGACGGGGCTGCACACGTGGCGCAGCACTCGATCGGCGTGCAGGCTCCGGTGGCGCAGTTCCTGCGCCCGTTCCCGGTCGTGCGCGTGATCGGAGCGGTGGGGGAGCGGGGCACCAGGATCCGGGAGATCGTGGTGACGGTGCCGACCGGCTCGCGCGTGCAGATCGTGTGCCGCGGCGGCGGATGCCCGGTCGCCAGGGTGAAGCGCGGGGCCGTGGCAGCGCGGACTCTGCGCATCCGCCGGTTCGCGGCCCGCTTGCTGCGTCCCGGCGCGGTCGTGCAGATCACGGTCACCAAGCCGGGCGCGATCGGCAAGTACATGCGCCTGCGGATCCGCCGGGGCAGGTCCCCGAGTCGCATCGACCGCTGCCTGGCGCCCGGCGCGAAGCTGCCGGGACTCTGCCCCTCCTGATCGTCGCGGCAGGACCGATCGCTAGCGTTTGGCGGACCATGACCGGTCCTCCGACGACCTCCGCCCGGCGGGGGCGACCCGCTGCCGCCAGCCGCGAAGACGTGCTTGCCGCCGCGATGCGCCCCTACCTGCGCGGTGAGCGCATCGACGTCCAGGCGATCGCCGCCGAGCTCGGTGTCGGCCGCACCACCATCTATCGCTGGTTCGGCTCGCGCGAGGGGCTGATCGGGGAGGTCCTCAATGGCGCGGCCGATCCGCTGCTGGACCTGGCACGCGCCCAGGCCGGCGGGCGCGGCGGCCCGATGCTCCTCGAGACCTTCGATCGCTTCAACCGCAGCCTCGCCGATGCTCCCGCGCTGCGCCAGTTCCTCGAGCAGGAGCGTGACGCCGCGCTGCGGATCATCACCTCGAGCGGCGGTGTCGTCCAGCCGCACATCGTCGCCAGGGTGGCCGCTCTGATCGAGCAGGAGGCCCGCGCCGGCACGTACACGCCGCCCGTCGACCCAGCCACCCTCGCTTACGCGATCGTGCGCCTGGCCGAGGCCTTCCTGTTCAACGACGCGGCCGCGGGCATGCGCGGCGACGTCGACCGGCTGCGCGACGTCGAGGCGGCGATCCTCGGCGTGACGGCACCTAAGCCGAGCTAGCTAGTCGTCGTCATCGTCGTGGTGGTGGCGGCGGTCGCGGTCCTTCCAGCCGTGATGGTGGCCACGGTGCTTCCGGCGATGCTTCCAGCGGTGCTTCCGGCCGTGGTGGTGGCCGTGGCTGGATTCCGTTCGCTTCAGGAACGGCTGGAGGTGACTCACGAAGTCGTTGACCGGATAGGCCGACAGCGGATCGACGTGCGCGTACGTCGCGCTTGCATCCACCAATGTCAGCTTGCGCTCCGGGATCCCCGACTGCGATGCGAGCAGCCGAGCGGCGTCCAGGACGCGCTGCCCGCCGAGCGCCGCGCCGAACGCGTAGATCGGCATCTTGTGCAGGTCTGACCCGTGCGTCGCGTGGACGTCGAGCACGGCCTGAACGGGATTGGCGATCCCCGCATTGACCGCTCCGGAGTCGAGCGTGAGCCGCACCGGGTGGTACCACGCGGTGCCGTCGAGCCCGATCAGGCCGGTGCCGTGGAACATGTCCGCGACCCTCTGGATGGGGGTGATCTCTC
Organism: uncultured Solirubrobacterales bacterium; assembly: GCA_963762195.1. Classification (GTDB taxonomy): domain Bacteria; phylum Actinomycetota; class Thermoleophilia; order Solirubrobacterales; family JBBDJG01; genus DASRIA01. Next base: position 160,909 of record CAVXJX010000006.1, read on the forward strand.
CAGCGGGGTCCCACGGGCGCGGGTCGCCTGCGGCCGCGAGCCGGCCGGCGTGGACCTGCGCCGCGGCGAGGGTCGGCGGCGACGTCTCGGTGTCGAGCGCGTAGCCGTAGCCCGCCTCGCTGGTCGGGAGGACCGGTGGCTTCAGGTTCGCCGGCAGTAACGGCCAATTTTGCAGCGTCGATGGCTCGTCCGGCGTGAGCTTGGCGAAAGTCGACCCGACGATGTTGAAGAGGCCGGCGAAGGGGCTCGGGATCCCGCCGAAGGAAAGCCAGGGCGACCCCGCCGCGAGTGTCGCGAGCCGCTGCGTCGCTTCGTCTGGCGTGAGGGTGGTGGGCCCGCTCCCTCCGTCGACCAGCACGAGGCCGGAGAGATCCTTGGCGCCTGCGCGCCCGTTGAAGTCCCAGGTCGCGTAGGCCGTCGCGATCGACGCTCCGAGGGAGTGGCCGCCGAGCACGACCTCGCGGCTGTGTCGGCGTGCCTGCGCGATGACGCGTCGCAGGTCTTCGACCGCGACCTTCATTCCCCAGCCGCGGCCAAAGGCGACGTCAGCGTCGGGAATGGCCTGGAAGTGGTCGGTGATGCTGGGATTCGTGAGAAATTCGAGGTAGTACTCGAAGTTCTCCCGCGGCGTGGCCTCGCCGCGCTTCACGCGGTCCAGCGCGGAATGGTCTTCGAGCAGGTTCTCGCGCCGCTCCACCGTCCACACCTGCCAGTCGTGCGTCCGGTCGGTGATCAGCTTTGCGAGCGGTGCGAAGGACGCGGCGCTCGCGGACGTACCCGGCGCAAAGACCAGGATCTTCCGCGCCCACGGCGAGCCCTCTTTGAGGATTCCGACCTTGTCGTATTCGGCCGGCGTCGCGGGATCGTCGTATCCGTCGATCCACGAGAAACTGGTCGCACCGGCCGCCGGCGCAAAGGCCATTAGGGCGATCGCGACGACTACGACAGAGAACGCGCAGCGGCGGCTGCTCTCCCGGTTCATCCCTGCTCCTTCCCCCTCGGCACGAAAGTGATACAGGCCGAGGCGAATGTATCAAAGGCGAGGAGTGCGGCCTATGGTTCCGGGGAGTTGGCGACGTCGAGGTACGAGTACCCGCCGTTCCAGCCGTCCTGGGACGACATCCCCGCGCAGCCGCTGCGGATGTCCTCGCACTCGAACCGCCCGCCGCCGGCAAGCCCGATGTCGAGCCGCGAGCGGTAGTAGAACGAGAACATGTTGCCGTCGCGGTCGGGGTCGATCGCGGCCTCCGCCGCGTCATTTCGCCAGCGCGTCGTCAGCAGCCGCGCGTCGGCGCTCGGGTCCTTCTTCACGTACTTGTCGAACCACGCGGTCGTGTACCAGGCGACCTGGTCCGCGCCGCGCAGGGATCCCCCGAAGCCAGGGTTCGGGATGAAGCTGAACTCGTAGTGCGTGCCGCCGCGGATCACGAGCTCACCGGTGTCGACGCCCGCCGCCGAGTAGTCAAGCGATACCCGGCTCTTGGCGAGCGGGTCCGGGTCGGAGGTGAACGGCGTCGGCGTCAGGCCGTAGTCGGCAGACATGCCGAGCGCAGGCTTCGTGATCGGCACGTCCGCGTGGCGGGGCGGGAACATGTCGCACTCCTGCACGGGTAGTCCCCCGCTTGTGCTGGGCCGTCCCAGGTTGTCCCAGGCGACGATCGCGCTCACGCGCGGATCCTTCTGCCCGATGAACGAGACGCCCGCTGCGCCGAATGAATGTCCGGCCAGGCCGATCTGCTGCGTGTTCAGCAGCTTCCAGAACGGGTTGAAGGCGGTGTTCAGCCCAGCCGCGACGCGACGGTCCTGCTTGGGCGCGTGACTCGTGCCGGTCTCGCAACTGCGGCGCGGCTTGAACTTGTTGTATGGCGCGGAGAGGAAGAAGTCGAGCGCGTCACTGGTGCCGTCGAAGAAGGGGCGGCCGTCGCTCTGCGCCGGGAAGCCCTCGTTCTCGTCGGGTGCCTCGCCGCGGGCATCGGACTGTCCCTGGCCCTGCGGATCGGATGTCAGCACCACGTAGCCCGCCTTCGCGAGCGTCTGGGCCGCGAACCAGTAGAGCTGCTCGGGTGCCTGCACCGAGCCGTTGGTGATGACGATGCCGGGTCGCTTGGCCGGTCCCGCCTTCGTCGCCCACACGTGGCCGGAGATCGTCGCGCCGCTGCGCGCGGTGAAGAGCACCGGCTCCACGATGCCGTAGCCCTTGGCCTTCCAGTCGTACAGCCGCACGTCGCCGGCACAGCCGTCGTCGCCGGTGGCGCACAGCTGGCCGAGGTAGCCGCGCTCGGGGTCGTTGGCCTGCGTCGTGATTGCGCGCTGCGCGTTCTGCGAGCCGGTCTGGCGCAGCTGCAGCTGGTACTGCGCGGTGTTGTAGATCGTCTGGCGCTCCTGGGTCTTGGAGAAGTTCTTCGCCTCGATCTGCGGGTCGAATGCGTTGGCTGCGGGGGCGGTGACGAGCAGTGCAGCGAGCGTTACGAAAACGGTGCGACCACGACTGATTGTCATGCTTCCTCCCCGGAGCCCGACGCGGACATTACGAAACACAACGTGCCCAATGTCTCGAATTGATAAACCGCTTCATGGTGAGCCGCTGGCGGACCTGGTCGAGGCATCCGAAGCAGTCGGCGCGACCCGCTCGCGGCTGGCGAAGGTGGAGCGGATTGCGCAGGTGCTGCGGCGGTTGGCGCCCGCGGAGGTGGCAGCGGGCGTCGCGTTCCTGTCGGGCGAGCTGAGGCAGCGGCAGATCGGGGTGGGGTGGGCCGCGCTGCGGGACCTGCCGGCGCCTGCGGCGGACCCGAGCCTCACCGTCGGCGAGGTCGACGCGGCGTTCGAGCGGATCGGCGGGATGGCCGGTCCAGGGTCACAGGCTGCGCGACGTGAGGCGCTTGCGGAGCTGTTCGCACGGGCGACCGAGCCCGAGGCGCGCTTCCTCGTGCGACTGCTCGGCGGCGAGCTGCGCCAGGGCGCGCTCGAGGGAGTGATGGTGCAGGCGCTCGCGCGCGCGGCCGCGGCGCAGCCGGCCGCGGTGCAGCGCGCGTTCATGCTGCGCGGCGACCTTGCGGCTGTGGCGGAGGCTGTGCTTGGCGGACGGGCCGGCGGCGCTGGAGCGGTTCCGGCTCGAGGTCGGGCGCCCGGTGCGGCCGATGCTCGCGCGGCCGGCGAAGGACGTGGCGGAAGCGATGGAGCGGCTCGGCGAAGCCGCGATCGAGTGGAAGCTCGACGGCGCGCGTGTGCAGATCCACCGCCGCGACGACGACGTGCGGGTCTTCACGCGCACGCTCGACGACGTGACGGCGCGCGTGCCGGAGCTGGTCGAGGCGACGCTCGCGCTCCCGGTGCAGTGCGGTCGTGCTCGACGGCGAGGCGATCGCGCTGCGACCCGACGGCCGCCCGGAGCCGTTCCAGGTGACGAGCTCGCGCTTCGCACGAGGCAAAGGGGGCGACGTTGCGCTCGACCTGTTCGCGTTCGACGTGCTGCACGCCGACGGAGAGGACATGCTCGACAGGCCGGGTGCGGAGCGAGCGGCGTTGCTGGCGGAGCTGGTGCCCGAGGCGCAGCGCACTCCGCGCGCGGTCGTGTCGGACGCCGCGGCGGCGGGAGAGTTCCTCGAGGACGCGATCGCCCGCGGCCACGAGGGCGTGATGCTGAAGGCGCTCGACCAGCCGTACGCCGCAGGCAGCCGCGGCACCGGCTGGCTGAAGGTGAAGCCGGTGCACACCCTCGACCTGGTCGTGCTCGCCGCCGAGTGGGGCCACGGCCGCCGGCGCGGGTGGCTCAGCAACCTGCACCTCGGCGCCCGCGACCCGGCCGGAGACGGCTTCGTGATGCTCGGCAAGACCTTCAAGGGACTCACCGACGCGATGCTCACATGGCAGACGGAGAAGCTGCTCGCACTGGAGACCTCGCGCGACGACTACACCGTGCACGTCCGGCCCGAGCTCGTCGTCGAGATCGCGTTCGACGGAGTGCAGACGAGCCCGCGCTATCCGGGCGGGGTGGCGCTGCGCTTCGCGCGGGTGCTGCGCCACCGGCCGGACAAGTCGGCGGCCGAGGCGGACACGCTCGACGCCGTGCTCTCAGTCCTTGGTTGAAACCTCGGCCAGCCGCTGGTGCAGCCGCTCGCGCAGCTCGTCGGGCTCGTATTCGCGGTGGGCCCGGCGCTTGCGGGCGACGACGACGCCGGTGGCGGCCACTCCCGCTAGGCCTGCGAGCCCGATCAGCTTCCAGGGTATGCGCATCGAGTCCGTAGGTTATGGCGCGTGAACGACGCCGCGCTGACGCTCGACGACGCCGTTGCCACCGCTTCGACCGGGGACATCTGGCTGTTCCGCGGCAAGTCGATTCCGGACCGCGCGATCCGCGCCGTCACCAACAGCCCGGTCAACCACGTCGGCATGGTGGTCGCGCTCGACGACCTGCCGCCGCTGCTGTGGCACGCGGAGCTCGGCCGCTCGCTGCCCGACGTGTGGACGGGGGAACGGCAGCGCGGTGTCCAGCTCCACCGGCTGCGCGACGCGGTGACGACTTGGAACGAGCGCTACGACCAGCGCGCCTGGGTGCGCCACCTCGAAGGTGGCGCGATCGAGCGCCACCACGAGGACCGGCTGATGGAGGTCATCGACCGCTACGACGGACGCCCGTTCCCGACCAGCCTCGGCCTCGCGCGGAGGTGGCTCAACGGCCGCATCCGCCGCTCGTCGTCGCTGGAGACGGTCTACTGCGCCGAGCTGGTCGCCACGACCTACCAGCACATGGGGCTGCTCCCCGGCGGCCGGCCGGCGAGCTGGTACGACCCGGGGAGGTTCTGGAGCGGCGACCGCATCGAATTCGTGCCGCCGTTCGCGCTCGCGGACGAGGTCGCGGTGCGCTGAGCGGCTGCGGCTTACTCCATCGGCTGGACCCATTGGGCGCGCCACTCCGGTGCTTCGAACGGCTCCGGGTAGTAACGCGTCTCGCGCAGGATCTTGCCGTCGCGGAACTCGAAGATGACCACGACATAGAAGGTCTGCCCGCCGTAGTCGCCCACGGCTTCGACGGTCCAGACATCCCCGCCGCCGACGATGCGGCGCACCTGGAACGTGGGCAGCGTTTCGGGCGGATAGGCCCGCTGTAGCTCCCGCATGTCCTCCCGGCCGACGATGCGCTCTCCCGACTGCGGCATGTCGGCCACGAACTCCTCGTGACGCCACTGGTACTCCGCCTCGGGATCGAGCTCGGTCATGAGCTTGATCAGCCCCTCGCGTATCTCTTTGTCGTTCATCTCGGAGGGCTCTCCTGTCGGGGTCCCGATCGTACCCTCACGAAACATCGACGGCGCGCGTTAAGCAAGTATTCGGTTCATCGCGACCACTGGAGGCCACATGCCCGAGCCACTGTCCCAGCAACGCAAGGCCGAGGACTTCCGTGCACTGCACGAGGGCGAGCCGTTCGTGATCCCGAACCCGTGGGACGCGGGCTCCGCGAGAGTCCTCGAGGCACTCGGCTTCAAGGCGCTGGCGACCACGAGCGCCGGGTTCGCGTTCACGCTCGGGCGCCTCGACGGCGACGTCACGCTCGACGAGGTGATGGAGCACACCGCCGCGCTGGCGCGGGCGACAGATCTGCCGGTGTCGGTCGACATGGAGAACGGCTACGGGCCCGAGCCCGAAGACGCCGCGCGTGCGATCACGCGCGCCGCCGAGGCCGGCGCCGTCGGCGGCTCGATCGAGGACTACGACCCCGACACCGGCATCTACGACCTGAACCACGCGACCGAGCGCGTCGCCGCGGCCGCCGAGGCGGCGGCGCAGGTCGGCTTTCCGTTCACCTTCACCGCGCGCGCCGAGAACCACTTCCGCGGCAATCCGGATCTCGACGACACGATCGCGCGGCTGCAGGCCTACGAGCGCGCCGGCGCGGACGTGCTGTACGCGCCGCTGGTCAGGAAGCCCGAGGAGATCCGCGCCGTGCGCGACGCGACCTCGAAGCCCATCAACGTGCTCGCCACGCCCGAGCATGACCGTGCGTGAGATCGCCGAGGCAGGCGGCCAGCGCATCAGCGTCGGCAGCCTGCTCGCCTGGACCGCCATCGGAGCGTTCGCGAAGGCCGCCGAGCAGATCCGGGACGAGGGCGACTTCTCGGAGCTCAACGCGCGGGTCCCGGTTCACGAGTGGCTGGGAGCCTGACCTACAGCCCCAGCTGCTTCCCGATGATCTCTTTCATGATCTCGTCGGTGCCGCCGCCGATCGGGCCCAGCCGCGCGTCGCGTAGCGCCCGCTCCACGTCGTACTCGCGCATGTAGCCGTAGCCGCCGTGGATCTGCACCGCGTCGTCGGCGACCTCGACGGCCGCGCGGCAGGCGAGCAGCTTCGCCATCGACACCTCCTTCAGCGCGTCCTGGCCGGAGATGAACAGGCGCAGGCCCTGATACGTCAGGTCGCGGCAGGCCTGGATCTTCACCGCCATCTCCGCGAGCTTGTGGCGGATCGCCTGGAAGCGGCCGATCGAGCGGCCGAACGCCTCGCGCTCGAGCGCGTACTCCAGCGTGCGCTCGAACGTCGCCTGCATCCCGCCGACAGCGCCGAGCGCCATCGCGAGCCGCTCCCACTGGAAGTTGGCCATGATCAGGTAGAAGCCCTTGTTCTCCTCGCCGAGCAGGTTCTCCTCGGGCACGCGCACGTCCGAGAACGCAAGCTCGCCCGTGTCGGATGCGTGCCAGCCGAGCTTCTCGAGCTTGCTCGTGACCTCGAAGCCCGGCATGCCCTTCTCGAGCACCAGGAACGAGAGCCCGTGGTGGCCGCCATCCTGCGTCGTCTTCACCGCGGTCACGTAGAAGTCCGCGCGCACGCCGTTCGTGATGAACGTCTTGGAGCCGTTCACGACGTACTCGCCGTTGTCGCGGCGCGCGAAGGTCTTGAGGCTCGCGACGTCCGAGCCGGCGCCCGGCTCGGTGATCGCCAGCGCCCCGATCTTCTCGCCCTTGATCCCGGGCACGATCCAGCGCTGCTTCTGCTCCTCGGTGCCGAACTTGAGGATCGGCGGCATCGCGATCCCGGTGTGGCCACCGATCCCCGCCGCCACGCCGCCGGACCCGCAGCGCGCCATCTCCTCGGCGAAGACGGCGCCGTGCACCGTGTCGCCACCCTGGCCGCCGTACTCCTCGGGATACGAGATGCCGAGGAAGCCGAGCTCGCCCATCCGCGTGAACAGGGAGAGCGGGAACTCGCGCGCCTCCTCCCACTCGGGCGCGTGCGGGCGGATCTCCTTCTCGACGAACGAGCGCAGCGACTCGCGCAGCGCCTCGTGCTCCTCGGTGAAGGGCGGAACGAGCGCGCTCATGCCCGCACGCGGTCCTCGGCATCCGGCCCGGCGCCGTCGCGCTCGCGCACCTCGTCCCACTGCTCCAGCATCGTGTAGTCGCGGGCCTCGTGGTCGAAGCCGAGCAGGTCGCCGGCGCCGGTTCTTCGTGTCGGAGTGGTGGTACGCGCGCACCTCGGCGATCAGACCGTCGCGCACGATGAACCACTCGGTCCCGCGGTCGATGCGCTGCACGTTGTCGTGGCGCGGGTCGCGCCACAGCATCGTCCACTCGATCACGACCTCGTCGCCCGACTCGATCGCGTGCTCGAGGTGCCAGCTCGCGTCGAGGTGCTTGACGCCCTGCTCGGTGATCTCGCCGATCTCCTGCGCGCTGCGGTGCGGGCCGAGGCGCGTGTAGAAGTGGTTCGCGTCGGGCTGGAAGTGGCGCGCGACCTTCTCGACGTCGCCGGTGTTCAGGTCGCGGTAGTACGCGCGCACGCGCTCGAGCGGAGTGAGGTCGCTCATCGCGGGTCCTTCGGCGGCTCGGGCGTCGCCGGGGCTTCGCTCAGGTACCGCCCGAAGTGGAAGCTCGTGACCCGGTACTGCTCGCGGAAGTAGAAGCGATGCGCATCACCGCGATGCACCGCCGAGTCGAGCTGGATCGACCCACACCCCTCGTCCCGCGCCTTCTGCACGAGATAGTCGTTCAACCGCTGCCCGTATCCCTGCGAACGCCACTTCTCGGCCGTCACGAGGTCATCGACATACAGATGCCGCCCGCTGACCGGGTTGGTCGCGATGCGATAGCCGGCGACCGCTCGCGGCTCGTCGCCGTCGAACACGGCCGCCACGCGATATCCCTGCGGCCTCGCCTCCTCGTAGAGCCGTCGGAAGTCATCGAGTGAAAGATGCGTCCGCAGCTCCCTCATCACTTCAAAAACGTCGGGAAGGCGTGAGTCGTCCGGAGCGATTTCAGCGATGGTCATGGTCTAGGCAAACGCTACTGGCGCGGGAAAGGCGGTGAGGTCTTGGCGGCAAGAGCGTCTAGCTCGCAGCCGCCAAGGCCTTATCGCCGTAGGCCCCGCGCCCAGCAACTTTGGTCAAAGACCGTAAGAACGACCGATGACTTCCAGCATGATCTCGTCAGTCCCCGCCCCGATCCGATTCAGCCGCATATCGCGCCAGGCCCGCTCAACCCCGTACTCCTTCATGTATCCATAGCCACCATGGATCTGCACGCACTCGTCACACACCTCGAACCCGATTCGCGACGCATACAGCTTCGCCATCGAGATCTCGCGCACCGGGTACTCGCCGTTCTGGACGCGCCATGCGGTCGTGTAGACCATCTGACGCGCGGCCTCGATCTTCGTCGCCATCTCGGCGAACTTGTGGCGGATCGCCTGGAAGCGGCCGATCGGCCGGCCGAAGGCGTTGCGCTCCTGCGCGTACTTGAGCGTCACGTCGAACACGCGCTGCGCGCCCGCCACCGAGCCCGCGGCGCCGATCAGGCGCTCGCCCTGCAGCTCCCACATGATGTGGTAGAAGCCCTTGCCCTCTTCGCCGATCAGGTGCTCGACCGGCACCCGCACGTCCTCGAAGGTCAGCTCCGCGGTGTCGGAGGAGTGCATCCCCAGCTTCTCCAGCTTGCGTGACACGTGGAAACCGGGCGTGTCCTTCGGCACCACGAACAGCGAGAAGCCGTCGTAGCCGGCGTCGGAGTCCGTCTTCGTGACCAGCACGATGAAGTCGGCGCGCACGCCGTTCGTGATGAAGGTCTTGGAGCCGTTGATGACGTACTCGTCGCCGTCGCGCACCGCGCGTGTGCGGATGCCCGCGACGTCGGAGCCGGCGCCCGGCTCGGTGATGCCCAGCGAGGAGATCATCTCGCCCTTGATCGACGGGACCAGATAGGTCTGCTTCAGGTACTCCGAGCCGAACTTGAGGATCGGCGGTGTCGCCATGTCGGTGTGAACCGCGACGCCCATCGCGAGGCCGCCGTTGTTCGATGCCGCCATCGCCTCGCCGCGCATCAGCGACATGAAGTAGTCGCCGCCCTGGCCGCCGTACTCCTCGGGGAAGTACACGCCGAGGAAGCCCAGCTCGCCCATCCGCGTGAACACCGAGTCGGGAAATCCGCTCTCCTCCCACTCGTCGGAGTGGGGAGCCAGCTCGCGCTGGGCAAAGGTCTCGATCGACTCGCGCAGCTGCTCGTGCTCGTCGGTGATGCAGAAGTGGCGCTTCGGTGCGCTGAAGTCGGGCTTGATCTCGGTCGCGGCAGTCGCCATCTGTGAAAACCTCCGGGCTCGGTGCGCTTGACAGACGCTTTCCCGAAAGCTACAAGAGGCTCCGGAAAAAGTAAACAGTAGGACTTCCTACTTACCGCAATCCAAGGAGACGCCCTGCCCGACTTCGAGACGCTGCTCTACGGCGTGGAGGACCACGTCGCGACGATCACGCTGAACCAGCCGGACAACCGCAACGCGCTCTCCAACGAGCTGCTGACGGAGCTGATCGCAGCTTTCCACGCGGCGCGCGACGACGCCGATGCGCGCGTGGTCGTGCTCGCCTCCTCGCACGAGACGACCTTTTCCTCGGGTGCGAACCTCGGCGGCTTCGCCGCGGACGTGCCGCTGATCCACCGCCACCTCGGCACGTCGAAGTTCCCGGAGCTGTTCCGTCTGATCGGCGAGCTGGGCAAGCCGACGATCTGCGCCGCGAACGGACACGTGCTCGCGGGCGCGCTCGGGATCGCGCTCGCGTGCGACCTGATCGTCGCGAAGGACACGGCGACGTTCGGCACGCCCGAGATCAACGTGGGCGCGTTCCCGTTCATGATCATGGCGCTGATCTACCGCAACGTGCCGCGCAAGAAGACGACCGAGCTCCTGCTGCTCGGTGAGCGCATCGACGCACGCGAGGCGGAGCGCATCGGCATCGTCAACAAGGTCGTACCGGCGGAGGAGTTCGACAGCGCGATTGCCGAGTGGGCGCAGAAGCTCGCCTCCAAGTCTCCTTTGATCATGCGGCTCGGCAAGGACGCGATGTTCCGCCAGCAGGACATGGCGTTCATCGACGCGCTCGACTACCTGCGCGCACAGCTCAGCCTCGCGATGTCGACGGAGGACATCGTCGAGGGAGTGCAAGCCTTCTTCGAAAAACGTGAACCCGCAGTGGAAAGGTCGGTAGAGATGGCGACGGAGCCCAAGGTGGACAAGCAGCTCGAGCATCAGCTCGAGGTGGTGAACGAGCTGTCGCGCGATCCGGCCGCCCAGCATCCCGGCGAGGTTCCCGCGGCACCGCTCACCGAGCACGGTGAGACCAGTGGCCTGAAGCCGCTCGTGGATGACCTGCATGAGCGCCGGGCGAAGATCAAGCTGGGCGGCGGCGAGGAGAAGATCGACCGCCAGCACTCGAGGGGCAAGCTCACCGCGCGCGAGCGGATCGACCTGCTCGTCGACCGCGGCACCTTCGTCGAGATCGGCCTGCACGGGCGCCCGCACTTCTCCCAGCGCTCGATGGAAGGACGTGAAGCACCCGCGGACGGGGTTATCACCGGCTGGGGCGAGGTCGACGGCCGCCGTTGCGCGATCGTCGCCTACGACTTCACCGTGATGGCCGGGGCGATGGGCATGACCGGCGAGATCAAGGTCGGCCGCATGCGTGAGATGGCGCTGCAGAAGCGCATGCCGTTCATCTGGCTGCTCGACTCCGCGGGTGCCCGCATCCAGGAGGCGGTCGGATCGTTGTTCGCCGGCTCCGGTCATCTGTTCCGCGAGGAGGTGATCATGTCGGGCGTCATACCGCTGGTCGCCGGCATGCTCGGACCGTGCGCAGCCGGCACCGCCTACATCCCCGGTCTCGCCGACTTCGTTCCGATGGTGTCGGGCCAGGGTGCGATGGCGCTCGCGGGGCCGCATCTGGTGAAGGCAGTCACGGGCGAGGACATCGAGATGGAGGACCTCGGCGGCGCAAAGGTCCACTGCCGCAAGTCGGGCGTCGGCGACCTCGAGGTGGCGGACGATCGCGAGTGCATCGAGGCGATCAAGACCTACCTGTCGTACTTCCCGACCAATTGCGAAGAGCAGCCGCCGATCCGCCCGACAACCGACCCGGTCGACCGCATGGACGAGGAGCTGCTCGACATCGTTCCCGAGTCGCCCCGCCACCCGTACAACATGTACGACGTGATCGAGCGGATCGTCGACGACGGCGAGTACTTCGACATCAAGCCGAAGTGGGCCAAGACGATCATCACCTGCTTCGCGCGGTTCGGCGGCCGGCCGGTCGGCATCGTCGCGAGCCAGCCGAAGCAGCTCGCCGGCATCCTCGAGAACGACTCCGCCGACAAGGCCGCGCGGTTCGTGAACCTCTGCGACGCGTTCAACATCCCGCTCGTCTTCCTGCAGGACGTGCCGGGGTTCATGGTCGGCTCGAAGGTCGAGCAGGAGGGCATCATCCGCCACGGCGCCAAGATGCTCTACGCGGTGTCGCGCGCGACGGTGCCGAAGGTCACGGTCGTGATCCGCAAGGCCTACGGCGCCGGCTACTACGTGATGAACGGGCGCGCGTACGAGCCCGACCTGATCATGGCGTGGCCGGGCGCGGAGATCTCGGTGATGGGAGCGGAGGGCGCCGTGAACATCATCTTCCGCAAGCAGATCGAGGCAGCGGATGACCCCGAGGCCGACCCGCAAGCAGATGGTCGACGAGTTCAAGGCGATCATCGATCCCTACATCGCCGCGGGCAACGACATGGTCGACGACATCATCGACCCGCGCGAGACGCGCCCGCGGATCATTCGCGGCCTCGAGATGGCGGCGACGAAGCGCGTCGAGCGGCCCTGGAAGAAGCACGGGGTGATGCCGGTCTGACCGACCGCGACGTCGAGCGTGATCCGTGAAGTCAACGAGGCGATCGCGACCGGCGATCCCAGGGCAGCCGCGGTGCGCATCCACCCCGACGTCGTCTGGGAGCACAACATCGGCGCCGGTACACCGGAGGAGGGCGTTTACCGGGGGCGCGAGAGCGTGCTCCAGTTGTTCGAGCGCGTCGTAGAGACGTGGGAGTACATCCGCCCGGAGCCGGACAGCATCGACTCGATCGAGGCCGGCCGCTATCGCGTCACGGGTGATCTGCGGTGCAAGCACCGCACCAGCGAAACGGAAATCGTGGCCTCCGTACGAGCAGCACCTGGAGGTTCGGGACCTGCAGCTCGTCAAGGGCGAGATGAAGTCGGGGGAGATTGCTTTCCCGTGAGCAAGCTGCTGGACCTGCAGAACCGCTTCTACGACCGACTGCGCAGCCGGGCCGCGTATGGCGCGGCGGACCATTCGACCACGGGACGATTCGACCACGTGAAGGGTCACAAGTACGGCCTGATCGTCACCTTCAAGCACAACGGGGACGCGGTTCCGACCCCGGTGTGGTTCGGGCTCGACGACGAGGGCCGGCTGTACTTCCGCACCGGTCCCGACGTGGCCAAGGTGCGGCGGATCCGCAACAACCCGCGCGTGCTGGTCGCGCCGTGCACCGTGCGCGGAAAGCCGCTCGGCCCGTCCGTCGAGGGAACGGCGCGCGAGCTACCCGAGGCCGAGCGCGAGCACGCGGAGGCCGCGATCCAGTCCAACTACGGCCTCGGCCGCCGCCTCTACGAAGGCACGGCCGACGCGATGGTCGACGACGTCGCATACGTGGAGGTGGTCCCATCCAGCGAGTGAGCGCACTGGAGCAGGTCCACGAGCTGAACGACGCGGTCGGAAGCAACGACTTCGTGCGCTTCACCGAGGGGATGCATCCCGACGCGGTGTGGGAGCACAACCCCGGCTCCGGCTCTCCCGAGGAGGGCGAGTATCACGGCCGCGAGCGGATCAGGAGGCTCTTCGAGCGCGTGTACGAGGGGTGGGAGTACATGCGGCCGGTTCCCACCGAGATCGACGAAGTCGAGCCTGGCGTGTTCCTCGTTAGCGGCGAGCTGCACTGCAAGCACACGCAAACGGAGAACGAGATCGTGGAGCAGTACGAGCAACGTCTCGAGATCCGCGATGGGCTGATGGCCAGAGGACGGATGACGATCGGGACCACGGCCCATGGCTGAGTCGGCAAACGTCGCGGTCGTCCGCAAATTCGTCGACGCGTTCAACCGGCTCGACATGGACTCCGTGGTTGCCTACGCCGATCCCGACGTCGTGCTCAAGGAGTGGGAGGAGGTCCCGGACTCGCGGACGCATCGGGGTCGCGACGCGGTGCGCACGGCGGTGAACACCTGGCTCGACATCTGGGAGTGGATGCAGGTCGAGATCACGGAGATCGAGGAGGTGGGCGACCGAGTGCTGGTCACGCTCCATCAGCGGGCCAAAGGCATCAACAGTGGGATCGAGGTCGACTTCACCACGTACAACGTCTACACGTTCCGCGACGGGAAGGTGACCAGCTTGGAGCTGGGACTCACCCCCAACTACGACAAGGAGAAGGCATGAGCCGTTTCGAGGATCCGGTGATCATCACGTGCTCGATCTCGGGCGCGGTCGCGAACCGCGAGCAGTGTCCGGCGATCCCGTACACGCCCGAGGAGTACGCGGCCGAGGCGCGGCGGATCGTGGACGAGGGCGGCGCGATGATCCACATCCACGCGCGCACCCCCGACGGAGTCCCGAGCTACGAGGTCGAGGACTTCCGCAACATCACCGACGCGATCCTCAGCGAGGTCGACGACGTGATCATCAACTACTCGACCGGCGCGGTCGGCGTGCCGATCGAGAAGCGGCTCGAGTACCTGCGCGAGCTGCGCCCCGAGGTGGGCGCGCTGAACATGGGCTCGATGAACTACGCGAAGTACTCGAAGCGGCGCAAGGAGTTCGTCTTCCACACGGTGTTCGAGAACTCGTTCGACACGATCATGACCTTCCTCAACGAGATGAACGAGCTCGGCATCAAGCCCGAGCACGAATGCTTCGACTCCGGCCACATCGCGAACCTCGATCCGCTCCTCGACATGGGCCTGCTGCGCGAGCCGCTGCAGATCTCGTGCGTGATGGGCGTGACGGGCGGCATCCGTCCCAACGCGCGCAACCTCGCGCACATGTCCGAGCAGATCCCCGGCGGTGCGCAGGGACCGAACGAGTGGGGCGTGATCGGGATCTCACGCGACCAGTGGATGCTGGCCGCCGCTGCGCTCACGCTGGGAGGCAACGTTCGCGTCGGCCTCGAGGACAACTTCTACCTGCCGAACGGCGACATGGCGCGCTCCAACGGCGACCTGATCGCGAAGGCGCGCGAGATGGTGGAGGACGTCGGCCGGCGGCCCGCGACAGTCGCGGAAGCCCGCGAGATGTTCGGCACGAAGAAAATGGCCGCCGTCTGATGCCTGGAGCGCTAGAAGGCGTCCGGGTCCTCGACCTCACGCGCCTGCTGCCGGGCGGCTTCTGCACGCTGCTGCTTGCCGACCTCGGCGCCGACGTCCTCAAGGTCGAGGACACCGGCGGCGGCGACTACATCCGCTGGATGCCGCCCTACTACGGCGGCGAGTCCGAGCAGCGCGCGGGCGTCGCGTCGGCCTACTTCCTGGCGCTGAACCGCAACAAGCGCTCGCTGCGGCTGAACCTCAAGGACGAGCGCGGCCGCGAGGTGCTGCTGCGCCTGGTCGAGGACTACGACGTGCTCGTGGAGAGCTTTCGCCCGGGCGTGATGGATCGCCTCGGCGTCGGCTACGACGTGCTGCGCGAGCGCAATCCACGGCTGATCTACTGCCCGATCTCCGGCTACGGCCAGGACGGCCCGCTCACCGCGCGCTCCGGGCACGACACCAACTACCTCGCGCTGAACGGGCTCCTGGGCCTCACCGGCCGGCGCGGCGGTCCCCCGATCCAGTCCGCGGGGCAGATCGCCGACCTCGGCGGCGGCGGGCTGATGGCGGCTGTCGGAATCCTCGCCGCGGTGATCGAGCGGGAGCGCTCCGGCGAGGGCCAGATGGTCGACATCTCGATGACCGACGGCGCGCTGTCCTGGCTCGCGATGGTCGCCGCGCGATACTTCGCCGAGCAGCAGGCGCCGCAGCGCGGCGAGCCCGAGCTGACCGGCGGCATCGCCTGTTACTTCCCGTACGAGGCCAAGGACGGCGGCTGGGTGTCGCTCGGTGCGCTCGAGCCGAAGTTCTGGCAGAACTGGTGCGCGGGAGTCGAGCGGCCGGACCTCGTCGAGAAGCAGTTCGAGCACCCGGACTCGGAGGCCGGCGCCGAGATCGCCTCGGTGTTCCGCGAACGCACCCGCGACGAGTGGACCGCGTTCGCCGGGGAGCACGACTGCTGCCTCGAGCCGATCCTCGGCCTCGACGAGGCGCTCGACTCGGAGCTGGTGCGCGCGCGAAAAATGGTCGTCGAGCTGGACCAGCCGGGCGTCGGGCGCGGTGAAGCTGATCGGCGCGCCGATCAAGCTCTCGCGGACACCGGCCGACACGACCGGCGCCGCTCCCGCGCTCGGCGGCGACACCGACGAGGTGCTGCGCGAGATCGGCATCGACCCCCAGCCGCTGCGTGACGAAGGCGTCGTATGAAGGACAACGGCCTCCTGCGGATGGGTGAGCTGGCCGAGGCGGCGGGCGTCTCCGCCGGCACGATCAAGCACTACCTGCGCGAGGGCCTTCTGCCGGAGCCCGTCAAGACCTCCCGCAACATGGCGTGGTACCCGCAGGAGTTCGTGTCGCGCGTGCAGCTAATCAAGCAGCTCCAGGAGGAGCGGTTCCTGCCGCTGAAGGTGATCAAGGAGGTGCTGCTCGAGGAGCGGGTGCTCGAACGCGCGCTCTCGATCCAGGACACCCGCGGCCTGAGCGCAAGCGAGGTGCAGAAGCGCTACGGGTTGCCGGCCTCGGCGCTCGAGCCGGCTGGAGAAGCTCGAGGTGCTGACACCACGTGTGCGCAGCGGCGTCAAGCGTTACGGGCCCGACGACGTGCAGATCATCGAGGCGGTCAGCCGGATGCGCGCGTCAGGCTACTCCGAGGCGCTCGGCTTCACCGTGCACGACACGATGATCTACAAGCGCCACCTCGAGGCGCTCGTGCGCGAGGAGGTCGACGTGATGATGGAGCGCGTCGCGGGCGAGATGGACACCGACGAGGCAGCCGACCTGCTCGAGCGAGCAGTCGAGCCGATGCGCGACCTGGTCGCCGCGCTGCGCGCGAAGCTGCTCGTGTCGGAGCTGCAGGCAAGGCGTGTCGCCCAGGGCTCTTGAGCCAGGTCACGATCAGGGCGGCCGAGCCCCGCGACCACGACGACCTGTTCAGGATCTATGCCGCGGTGGTAGAGGAGGGCGGTGCGTTCCCGCGCGAGCCGCCGGCGGACGAGCTGATGTTCCGCGAGGGCTGGTTCGACGGAAAGACCGCGGTGTACGTCGCGGAGGTGGACGGCATCGTTGCCGGCTCGTATCACCTGCAGCCGAACTTCGAAGGCACCGCCGCGCACATCGCCAACGCCGGATACATGGTGGCGCGGGCCTACCGCCGCCACGGCGTCGGCCGCGCGCTCGTCGAGCACTCTCTACAAGAGGCAAAGGGCCGGGGATTCGACGCCATGATGTTCAACCTGGTCCTCGAGTCCAACCCGAGCCGCCATCTGTACGAGGGATTCGGCTTTCGGAAGGTCGGCAGCGTGCCCGAGGCGATCCGCGGCGAGGACGCGATCGTCTACTGGCGCCGGCTCTGATCCTGCAGCGACGCGATCGCTTCGGCCTTGTCCGAATGCAGGGCCAGGCGCACCGCCTTGCCGTCGCGCATCGTGAACAGCCAGGCAGACTTGGACTCGACCGTGACTCCGCTGCCGCGCCCGCGCGCGTACTGGCACACGGAGACGACGACGTGTTGGCCGAGGTCTTCGAACTCGAGCGCTTCCACGTTCCAGTACTCGAACATCTCCAAGAGCCCGTTCAGCGACCTCCTGACCCCGTCGTGTCCGATGCCGCGCTGCATGTCGGGGTTCGCGGGGGTGAGCAGCTCGATCTCGGGGTCCATCAACCGCAGGATCGCGTCGACGCCTTCCGCGGCGAACGTGTCGAAGCCAGTACGGATCAGCTCGACATCGGCTTCCGTCATGCCCCCAAGCCTATAATCGGTCAACAAGTTGACTCGTGAGTCAGTGTGCGCGCAGCGTCGATACAACTCAACTCCAACCAAGACAAGGACCGCAATCTCTCGATTGCGGGCCCGCTGGTGCGCGACGCGGCTTCGGACGGCGCGAACCTGATCGTCCTGCCCGAGAAGTTCAACGTGCTCGGCTCGCCGGACGACCTGCACGCTGGCGCGGAGCCGGTTCCCGGGCCGACCACGGAGTGGGCCGGCGAGCTGTGCCGCGAGCTCGGAGTGTGGCTCGTCGCGGGCAGCATCGTCGAGCGTGTCGAGGACGACGACAAGCTGCGCAACACGTCGGTGCTGATCGGTCCCGACGGCGAAGTTCACGCCTCCTACCGCAAGATCCACCTGTTCGACGTCGAGGTGGGCGGCATGGTCTACCGCGAATCCGACGCGGAGGCGCCCGGCGACGAGGTCGTCGTCGCCGACGTCGACGGGGTGGAGCTCGGCATGGCCGTCTGCTACGACCTGCGCTTTCCGGAGCTGTTTCGCATCATGGCCGTGCGCGGGGCGCGCGTCATCTCGTTGCCGGCCGCGTTCACCGTGCCGACCGGCCGCGCACACTGGGAGATCCTCGTGCGCGCACGCGCGATCGAGAACCAGGCATTCATGATCGCGGCCGGGCAGATCGGACGCCATCCGCCCGATCACGAAAGCTACGGCCACTCGATGATCGTCGATCCCTGGGGAGTCGTGCTCGCGGAGGCGCCGGACGAGGTGGGCTACATCACGGCCGATCTCGACCTCGACGCCCAGCGCGGCGTGCGCGAGAAGCTGCCCTCGCTTGCAAACCGGCGGCCAGGGGCCTACCTGTGGCCCGAGCTGCAAGGAGCCCGCTCGTGAGCGCGCGACGCGACGGCGCGGCCGACAAGCGACGGGTCATCCTCGATGCCGCGATCACGGTGTTCGCCCGCGAGGGGTTTCACCGCTGCCGCGTGTCGGACATCGCGCGCGAGGCGAACGTCGCGTACGGCCTCGTCTACCACTACTTCCGCTCCAAGGACGAGGTGCTCGACACGCTCTTCACCGAGCGCTGGAGCCTGCTGCTCGAGGCGATCTCGGAGGCGGACCGCAGCGACGTGCCGGTGCGCGACAGGCTGCGCGCGATCGCCGACTTCATCATCGAGTCCTACCGCAACGACCCGGACCTGATGAAGGTGATCATCGTCGAGGTGACCCGGGCCGCGAACACGTTCGGCCGCGCGCACCTCGGCGAGATCCGCCAGGCCTACGACGGGATCAGCGTGATCGTCGCGCGCGGCCAGGAGGAGGGGACGTTCCGGTCCGACATCTCGGCCGAGTTCGCGACGCTCTGCTTCTACGGCGCGATCGAGCAGCTCCTGACGGCATGGATCTTCGGCGAGCTGCCGCGCACGCGACGAGGAGTTCGAGCAGGCCAAGCACGTCATCGTCGAGACGATCTGCGACGGGCTCGCCGTGCGCTCCGAAGTCAGCGCTTAGCGGAAGCCGTCACGCGCGAGACGTGCTTCGTGCCGCCCGTGTCGCGCGAGAGCACCTTGATGCGGATCTTCGGGCGCTTGCCCTTGCGGGCCAGCCGCCGGACCTTCCCTGAGAGTCGCACCGCTCCGCGCCGGAGCGTCACGGTCACGCGCCGCGTGCCCTGGCCAGAGATCTTCGAGACTTGGAGCGTGCGCTTGCCGGCAGCGCGAACGGTTGCGCCTGTGGCACCGGCGCCCTTTACACCCACGCCCTTGCCCTTGCAGGCGCTTGGAGACGAGGGTCACACCACGCGGCAACGTGACACTCAGGCCCTCGATGTTCTTCGCGTCGGCGTGCCGCTCGACGGTCAGCTTCAGCGTCGCCTGACGCCGGGCGGCACGCCGCAGCGACGCGGTGGCCGCCGGCGGGCATCCGTTGACGGCGAGGCGCGGCTTCGACGCCGTGGCCTTGCCGCTGTGTGCGGTGAACGTCACGGCGGGGTTCATCGTCCGGAACTTGTTCGCCCTCTTGAAGCACAGGTCGAACTTGGACTCGAGCGGTCCCTTGTCACCACCGATCAGCGACATCGAGAAGCTGCTCACCGGCAGGTCGGGCACGTCGGTCACCGTCGAGCGGATGTACTTGCCGTTGATGATCTGTGTCGCGATCTTGATCTGGGCATTGACGCGGCCGCGCAGGTCCGCGACCAGCCCAGGCAGGTATGGGACGCCGGCCTGCTCGACGGCGTAGACGTTCCCGGTCAGCGGCTTGTCCACGAACGACGACGTGGCGGTCGCGGTGCCCATCTTCGAGCCCGGCGGACACGCCCTCGGCCGCGTTCTGCGCAAGCGTGCAGATGGTCGTAAATGCGGGCAGGTTTGGGCCGATCTCGAACGGCAGCGTGACGCCGTTGCCGAGGATGCCGGCCTCCCAGTCCTTCTGCGTGACGGTCACGTTCAGCGGCGGCTTCTCGCGCTCGCCGGTGCTGCCCTTGTCGCCGACGGACATCGCGAAGGTCGGCGCGAACGGGAGCTTGTCGCACTCGGTCGGCGTGTACGAGTCGGAGGGACCGGCCACGAACCCGGGGTGGTCGTACGCCTCGCCCTCACCGGTCGAGACCTTCAGCGAGCACGATGTCGGGCCGCGCGTGAACCTGCGGCCCTGCACGGTGCCGAACAGCGTGAACTGGAGGTGGCGGATCTGGATGTCGCCGATGCCGAGCAGGGTTCGCGGCAGGTTGTCGAGGTCGCCGTCGAGGCCGTAGTCGCCCTTGTTGCGCACGTAGAACGCGGCCTCCAGGAACGCCTTCGACGTCGCATCGATGATGATGCCGAGACGACCGGCCTCGGTCCCCTGCTGCACGACGTTGTAGATGCGTCCGGGCTCGTCCACCACCGGCCCCACCGGCGGCAGCACGTGCACCTTCGCCAAACTCGACCCGATCAGCGTGTTGGCCGGGCATTGGTCCGCCAGGTACACGTCGCGCGGGCACTTCGGGACGATCTCGGGATTCGCCACCATGCCCGGAGCGAAGTGGCCGATCGTGTGCTTGATGTCGTCGGTGTTCGGGGTGCCCGGATAGGTGAGCGTCGTGTAGCTCGTGGCATCCGGGCTCGCGCCGGCCGTAAAGGAGCTTGCGGTCAGCTTGAAGTCGGTTGCCACGACCGTGTGGTCCGCAGCGGCGCCGGCCGGCCAGACCGCGACTGCGGCGGCGCACACCAGAGCGGAAAACATGCGGCGCAGTGCCACCTGATGCTTGCTCACACACATTGTTTCGCCTGTTGTGGCACCGGGCAGACGCAAATGGACGAATAGCCGACCCGGGCCTCTGCTTTACTTCGGCGCCTGTGGGCGACAACGACCTCGCCAAGCGCCTCATATGGAGCGGCCTGATCGCCGGCATCGGTGCCCTCGCCGCAATTGCTGCCAACCGCATGGCCGCAATGATCTGGCGCAGGGTGTTCGACGAAGACCCACCGGATTGAGGAAGACCGAGCCATGAACGACTACGACCCCACCCAGGTGAGCCCCGAGATCGTCAGCGCAACCGACACGCACGCCGCTTCGGTGAACGGGTCCAGCGCGACGACACCGCAGATTCCTGCCGCAGACAAACCCGAGGTGCTGCTCGGCGCGGCGTTCGCGGGCGGCTTCGTGCTTGCGAAGATATTGAGGCGCCTTGCCGGCTGACGGCTCAAACGGCGTGCAGGACGTCGACCGCTCCCTCGGGGAGGTCGTCAACCGCATCTCCGAGAACGCATCCACGCTGGTGCGCGAGGAGATCGAGCTCGCCAAGGCCGAGATCGAGTTCAAGGCCAAGAAGCTCGCGCGCGGCGCCGCGGTGGGAGCGGCCGCCGGATTCTTCGTCTTCCTCGGCCTGATCTTCGCCTTCCATTCGCTTGCGTGGGGGATCAGCGACTTCGTCGAGGAAATCTGGCTCGGGTTCCTGATCACCACGGGCCTTCTCTTCCTGCTCGCCGGCCTGGCCGGCTTCATCGCCTACCGGAGCTTCAAGGCGGGCGCCCCGCCGACGCCCGACAAGGCGATCGAGGAGGCGAAGCGCACGAAGGAGGCGATCGAGCACCCAGAACTGGAGACCTACGTCGCACCGGCCGAGGAGGTCAAGAAGTAGTCATGCCCACCCGCTCGCCCGAAGAGATCCAGCACTCGATCGAACGCACTCGCCGCGACCTTGCGACGTCGGTCGAAGAGCTGCGCACCAAGGTCAAGGTGCTCACCGACTGGCGCCGCCAGATCAACGAGCACCGCACCGCCGCGATCGCCGGCGCCGCCGTCCTCGGGTTCGTCGTGGGCGGCGGGTTCGCCGCGTTCCGCCGGCGTAAGTAGCTCGATCTATTCCAGATCGCTTGGCGGCACTCCGCCGACGCCCAGCAGCCCTGGTCCGACGTGCGTGCCGAGCACCGGCCCGACCTCGGACACGAACAGCGGCGGCCGGCCCATGATCTTCTCGACCTCCTCGACCAGGCGCCCTGCCTCGTCGTGAGCCTGGATGTGCTGCACGACCCACGCGTCGGCGCCGTCGGCGTGCCGCTGCTCCGCGTACTCGACCAGCCTGCCGCAGCGCCTTGGCACCGGTGCGCACCCGCTCGATCGGAGTGATCTCCTGCTCGAGCGTGAGGATGGGCTTGATCTTGAGCGCCGATCCGAGCCACGCTGACGCGGCGCCGATCCTGCCCCCGCGGCGCAGGTACTCGAGCGTGTCGACCGCGAACCACATCTTCAGGTGCTCGCGAGTCGTGCGGATGCGCTCCACGACCTCCTCTGCCGATGCGCCGCGCTTGCGCGGCGCGGGCCCCGGCGAGCACGATGAAGCCCATGCCGCCGGCCGCGGTCTCCGAGTCGAAAACGGTGATGCGGTCCACTCCCATGGTGGCCGCGAGCTGCTCCTTGGCCTGGCGTGCCGACTCGACCGTCCCCGAGATGCCTCCCGAGATGTGGACCGAGACGACGTCGAGGCCCTGGCTTACGAGCGGCTCATAGGTGGCGATGAAGTCGCCGATCGATGGCTGGGACGTGGTGGGCAGCCGATCCGCCTTGCGCAGGCGATCGTAGAAGGCGTCGAAGTTCGGCATGTCCGCCTCGCGCTCGCTGGCGTCCTCCCAGTTCACGTAGAGGCTCACGAGCTGGATGCCGTGGCGCTCCACCAGCTCCGCCGGCAGGTAGCTAGTGGTGTCGGAGACGATGGCGACGCTCTGCACCGGCTCCTTCTAGCACGTTGGGCAGGCCGCCGGGCCCCCGCTACAATGGCCTGTATTCCGGCTGTCGCCAGTTCAAGGTGACCCGGAGGTGCACCGAAGGTAGATACGGAGGTTCATTCACTTGGTCACCCTCACCGACATCGCCGCAACGAAGGTCAAGGAGCTCATGAACGGGCAGGCCGACAGTCCCGACGCGGGATTGCGCGTCGCTGTCCGTGGCGGCGGCTGTTCCGGCTTCCAGTACGCGCTCGCTTTCGACGAGAAGCGCGAAGGGGACCAGATCTTCGAGCACAACGACATCCGCCTGCTGGTCGACGCCGAGAGCATCCAGTTCGTGGACGGCTCCGAGGTCGACTACGTCGAGGGCCTCCAGGGCGCCGGCTTCTCGGTGAACAACCCGAAGGTCATCGCAGCCTGCGGCTGCGGCCAGTCGTTCAGAACGGCTTAGGAACTAAGCAGTTCTGAACAGGAATTCCGTCTTTCCGCAAGCGCGGAAAGCCGGGAGCTCCGTGAGGTGCGTCGGTTTGGCGTCGTAGAGCAGCACGAAACCCACGCACCTCAATGGTGCGGGAGAAACCTACTTTTCTTCGCGTGCGGCGCCGTGCAGTAGCTCGTAGCGCGTGAGCTTTACGCGGGGGCGGGTGCCGGCGCCGAGGTCCTGCTCGTGCGCGTCGATCCGCTGCCACCCTTCCCAGCCGATCGGCTCGGCGCCGCGCTCGGCGAGCAGGTCGGCGATGTCGCCGTCGTTCGTCGGCGTGTTCAACAGGCCTGCCTCGGCATCCTCGAGCAGGCTCGTTGCCGCCTCCTGACCGTCCTTCTTGTTCGTGCCGATCACGCCGCTCGGGCCGCGCCGGATCCAGCCCGTCACGTACTCGCCGGTCACGTGGTGCTCGCCATCCACCACACGCCCTGCGACGTTCGGGATCGTCCCGCGGCGCTCGTCGAAGGGGACCTCAGGGATTGCGATGCCCTTGTAGCCGATCGAGCGCAGCACGAGACCGCACTCGAGCGTGTCGCGCTCGCCCGTCGGCTTCGCCGCCAGCGATCCGTCCTCGCGCGGTTCGAGGCGGTTGCGCTCGATCACGATGCGCTCCACGCGCTCGTTGCCCTGCAACTCCACCGGTGAGGTCAGGAACTTCAGGACGATGCGCTTCGGCTTGCCCTCCGGTTCACGCGCCGCGTACTCGCGCAGGATCCTCACGTTCTCCCGCGTGGTCTTGTTGCACTCGTCGGAGTCGAGCCACGCCTGCGACGCTGCGTCCAGCTCGAGATCGGCCGGGTCGACGATCACGTCGGCCTGCTCGAGCTCGCCAAGCTCCAGCAACTCCGGGTTCGTGAAAGCGGCCTGCACCGGGCCGCGGCGGCCGAGGATGACGATCTCCTTGACGGCGTCCGAGGCCAGGAGGTCGATCGCATGGTCGGCGGTGTCGGTCTTGCGCAGCTCGTCCGCGCTCAGCGCAAGCATCCGGGCGCAGTCGATTGCCACGTTCCCGTTGCCGACGACGACGACCCGCTCGCATTGCCCCAGGTCGAACTCGCGGTCTGGATGGTCGGGGTGGCCGTTGTACCAACCCACGAAAGTCGTGGCGGCCTCCGACCCGGGAAGGTCCTCGCCGGGAATGCCGAGCCGCCGGTCGGTGGCCGCGCCGATCGCGTAGATCACCGCGTGGTAGCGGTCGAGCAGGTCCGCGCGATGCAGGTCGCGCCCCAGCTCGATGCCCCCGAAGAACCGAAAGCCCTCCTTCGCCGCGGTCTTCTCGTAGATCCGGACGACTGACTTGATCTTCGGGTGGTCGGGCGCCACGCCGGCGCGCACGAGCCCGAACGGCGTCGGCAGGCGATCGAACAGGTCTACGCGCACGGGCCGCTCGGCGGCAAGCAGGGCCCCCGCCGCGTAGAAGCCGGCCGGTCCTGCGCCGACGAGCGCGACGCGAAGTTCTTGTTCGGAGTGCAAGGCTGAAGAGCTAGGGAGAATTTATGGCCCTGGCAGCGGTGAGCCCGTTTCCCTCGGTGCTCGTCGCCGCAATCGGGGCCTCTCCGTCGAGTGCGTCGAGTGCGTGACGGACGCTGCTCGCGATGCAGGTGAAGATGGGCGTGTCGCGCAAAGTGTAGGCGCTCGACTCGCTCGGCCGCAGCTCATGGACCAGGTCCAGGAAGTCGCCCGGCTCGTCGCACTCGAACGAGACCACGAACTCCTGGTCGTCGAGCCCGAACGAGTACGTCGTGTTGATGCTGATCTGGGGGTAGCGGCGTCCGATCGCGATGTGCTCGCGCATGATGCGCATGCGTTCCTCGGAAGGAAGGCGATACCACTCTCGCTTCTTCTCGAACGGATATACGAACAGGTACTTGTGCTTGCCGGCGTGGACCTCGAGCCGGTCCTCCTCCGAATACTCGGATTCCTTCGTCATCGCGAGGTAGGAGTAGGGCGTTTCGGCCCATCCCATGAGCCCGCTCTGTCCCAGCACGACGTGGAACTCGTGGATGTCCGGAAGCCCCGGAGCGGCGGTCCACAGCATCAGGTCGGTGTCGCCGCGCGTGCCGACCAGCGAGTATGCGCGCAGGAAGCGGTCCGTGGCGAAGTTGTCGCAGGCCGCTTCGAACTCGCGCTTGTGCGCCTCGCGCTCGGCGAGCGGCAGGCGCCGCCAGGCAGGGTCCACCTTCAAAAACGTGAACTTGACGACATTGCGGTTCATGGCACGCTCATCAATATACGCGGCACTCATCGCCGGCTTGGCGCTGCTGGTGGCACCCGCGGCCCAGGCCCAGGAGCGACCCCGGACGGCGATCGTCTTCTGGCCGGGGCCTCAGCCGCTTGCCGAGCCGCCCGCGCTCGAGCGGCTGGCGCAGGCTCCGGGGATCGATGCCTTCGGCTTCATGTCGTCGATCCAGGGGTCCTATACGCCTGAGCAGACCTTCCTCGACATGAGCGCCGGGGCGCGCACGACGACCTCGCTGTACGACGACGATGTGCCGACTGACATGCAGCTCCAGGGCGACCGCATTTCCTCGTGGCCGCTGATCGTGGAGCGCGCCGGCACCGCGCCCGCCGACGTCGTGCCCGGATTGCTGGCGGCGTCCGTACGCGCAGCGGGCGGCCACGTCGGCTACGCGGGACCGCGTGCGGCCCGCAACCGCGAGGCGGCGGTCGCCGCGGACCGCACCGGGCGCGTCGAGCGCGTGGCGCTCGCGGAGCCGGCGAGAGTCGCCGCCGCGGCGCTGGACCTGTGGCAAACGACGGACCTGGTCGTCGCAAAGCTCGCGCCCGGGCCGCCGGGCGTCGGCCAGCTCCGCGGGATCCTCGACGCGCGCCGGGCCGGCGACCTCGTGCTCGTGATCCAGGACCCGAGCCATATCACCCGCCGCCTCGTGGCGATGGGGGCCGCCGGATTGGAGGGAGGCACGACGCTGTATTCCGACTCGACCCGGACCGAGGGCATCGTGAGCTCGACCGATGTCGCGCCGACCACGCTCGAGCACCTCGGCATCGACGTCCCGGAGGACATGTCGGGCAAGCCGATCGAGGCGCGGGGCAACGCGACGCCGGCCGACCTGTCGAAATTGCGTAACCGGCTCACCGACCTCGGGCCCCGCCGCTGGGTGGTCATCTGGCTCGGCTTGATCGGGACCGTGCTGATCGCGGGAGCGGCCGGCGCGGTGCGGGGTGGCGCGAGGCTGGCGGGCCGCGCGCTGCTGCTCGCCGCGCTGTGGCTGCCCACCGTGCTGCTGCTGACCGCGGCGCTTGCCCCCAGCGCTCCGGTCGAGGGCCTGATCGTTGCCGTCGCCTGTGCGGTACTTGCACTGGCCACCGACCGGGTTCGACCCTGGCCGCGGGCACTTGCCGTTCCAGCCGCCGTGAGCGTGCTGGCGCACGTCGCCGACCTGGCACTCGGCTCCGGCCTCGTCCAGCGATCGCTGCTGGGGCCGAACCCCGTGCTCGGCTCGCGCTTCTTCGGCGCCGGGAACGAGCTGGAGATTGCGCTCGCCGCGGTGGGCCTGCTCGGGCTGGGCGGCGCACTTGCGACCGCGCCCACCAGGACGCGAGTGTGGGGGTTCGCGGTCGGTGGCGCCGTGCTCGCGCTCGCGATGGCGTGGGGGCGGCTGGGCGCCGACGTCGGCGCGGTGCCGACGGTGGTCGCCGGGGCCACCGTTGCGGCGCTCGTCGCAGCGGGGGACATCGCCTGGCGGACACGCATCGCGATCCTGCTGGTCGCGCCTGTGGCCGGCCTCGCCGCGCTCGCCCTGCTCGACCTCGCCACCGGCGGGGATGCGCACTTCAGCCGGTCGGTGCTGGAGGCAGGCGGGCTGGACGAGATCGCCGACATCGCGGAGCGCAGGGTGCGGCTCAGCTACCGGTCGCTCGGGCGCGGTGCGATCCCGTTCTTGGTCGCTTTCGCGCTGATCGCGCTGGCAGTGGGCTTCAGGTACCGAAAGAGGGTGCTGGCGGCCACGGAGGGCGCACCTGGGCTCGAAGCCGCAATTTACGGACTGCTCGCGGCCGTGCTGGTGGGGGCGTTGACCAACGACTCAGGACCGATCATCCTGCTGATCGGCAGCAGTTACCTGGGATTCGCGGCGGTGTACCTGGCCGCAGCGCCCGCCCGGGCCGCACGAACCCCTGCGACAGAGGAGCAGCGACTTAGTGCCGCCGACCGCCGTTGATAGCATCGCCCGGATGCGGATCGCTCTGGTCTCGCCTTACTCGTGGAACTTTCCCGGAGGCGTGACGCGCCACATCGATGCTCTGGCGCGTGAGTTCCTCGCCGAAGGCCACCACGTAAAGGTTCTCAGTCCGGTCGACCCGGACGACCGTTTGACGCGTGCTTTGCACCGGCGCGCACCCGACCCCACTCCGCTCCCCGACTACGTGGTGCCGCTCGGCCGCACCTTCTCGCTGCCGATGAACGGCGCAACGTCGAACCTTGCCTACAACGCGGACAGCGTCATTCGCCTGCGCGGCGCGTTGCGCAACGGGAACTTCGACGTGATCCACGTGCACGAGCCGATCGCCCCGGTCGTCGGCTGGGACGCGTGCACGTTCGATGCGGGCGCGCCCGTGGTCGGAACGTTCCACGCGTATTCGTCGAGCTGGATTCCGAACTCGATTGCCCGCGCGATCGGCGCGCGCCGTGTGCTGAACCGGCTCACGGCTCGCATCGCCGTGTCCGAGGCAGCGCGGTGGACCGGCGAGCGGTACTTCGGCGGCACCTACGACGTGATCCCCAACGGAGTTCACACCGGCACCGCGGCGCCGGGACCGAAGCCCGCGGGGGACGCGCTGCGCGTCGTCTTCGTCGGTCGCGAAGAGGAGCGCAAGGGTCTCCCGGTTCTGCTTTCCGCCTTCGCCGGCCTGCGCCAGCACATCCCCGTGCGATTGCAGATCATCGGCGCCGAGGCCGACGGCGTCGAGCCGCTGCTCGCGCAGGTCGAAGGCGGCATGGACGGCATCGAGGTGCTCGGCCGGGTGGATGACGCGGACCTTTGGCGGCGGCTGCACAACGCCCACGTGCTGTGCGCGCCTTCGCTTGGCGGAGAGAGCTTTGGAATGGTGCTGACCGAGGCGTTTGCCGCCGGCACACCGGTCGTCGCGTCGGACATCGCGGGCTATCGCCAAGTCGTCACGCACGGCCGCGACGGCCTGCTCACGACTCCGGGCGATCCGCTCGAGCTTGCGGAGGTGCTGCGCTCGGTGTGGCTCGACCCGGCGCGCCGCGATCAGATGGCGCGCGCCGCTCGCGAGCGCGCCGAGGACTTCGCGTGGCCCCAGGTCGCACGCAGGGTGGCCTCTGTGTACGAGCGCGCTGTCGCAGCGCCCGCGCCCGTCGGGGTGGCGCAGACGGCGCGCGTCAAGGCGGGTCTCGTGCAGCGTGATCTCACTCCGAGCCCGCGTGCGCGGCGGTTGCGATCGATCGAGCCCTCTCTGCCCAAGGCTCCGCGGGGCGCGCGGACGCTTGCCGGGTTGCGCCGTGCGGGGCTCGCACTGTCGGCGATCGTGGGTGTGCTGCTCGCCTTCCTGGCGCTGCGCCGGGTCGGTTTCGACAATGTCGCGACAACGCTTCTTCACTCGAGCCCGATCTGGGTGCTGATCGCCCTGGGGCTGTTCTCCACGTCGATGTTCCTGAGAGCCGTTTCGTGGTTCCACATCGTGCGCGCGGCGCTGCCCGACCGCCCGGTGAAGAGACGCACGATCCTGAGTGCGACGTCCATCGGAGTGCTGATGTCGGCAACGCTCCCGGCGCGACTCGGTGAGCCTTCGCGTGCGCTGATCGTGGCGCGGCGGGTCGGGCGGATGCGCGAGTCGCTCCCGGTTGTGGCCGGGACGCTCGTCTCGCAGACGTTGCTGAACCTGCTGGCCCTGTTCCTGCTCGCTGTGGTCGTGGTAGGCAGCAACGACATCTTGCGCGGGCACGAGGGCGCGGTCCTGCTCGTCAGCATCCTGCCCGTTGGCCTCGCGCTGGCGGTGCTGGTGCTGCCGTCCCTGATGGAGGCGGGCCGTCGATTCGGGTTCGGTGGTGGCCAGGGCGCGATCGCGCGCCTCTTGCGCGAGTCCGCCGCGGCGCTCGTGCGGTTGCGCAAGGGGCTACGGGTCTTCCGCCAGCCGCGCCGCGCGGCGTGGGCGACCAGCGGACAGCTCGCCGCATGGGGCCTCCAGTTGCTCGGGGCCTACGCGTTGCTCGTGGCGATGAACCTCGACCATCGTGCCGGCATCGGCGCGGCGGCCGCGGTGCTGTTCGCTGTCAACGTGACCGCCATCCTGCCGGCGACACCGTCGAACGTCGGTCTGTTCCAGATCGCCGTCATCACGGTGCTGACCGGCGCATATGGCGTACCTACCGCCGCCGCCCTCGGCTACGGGATCATCCTGCAGGCGGTCGAGGTCGTGACCGCCGTGCTGTTCGGCGTACCTGCGCTGATCCGCGAGGGCGTGTCCTGGCGAGACGTGCGCATGCGCGCACTCGCGGCCACTCCGGTTGAGCTGTCCCCGCGGGGCGCTCCGCTGCCCGACACGCGCTAGCGCTACTGCGGTCCGCGCGCCATCTGCACGGCGTTCTCGAAGTGTGGCGACCAGGGCTGCGCCGAGCTGGTCCACACCTCAGCCGCCGGCTCGAGCCATGAGGCGTCGTCCAGCGACCCGGCCTTGATGAAGGCCAGCTCCGGGAACACTGCTGCGTAGCTGAAGATCGGCGAGCCACACGCCGAGCAGAAATTCCGGTGCGTGTCGCCGCCGTGGTCGTCGCCGGTCGTCGCGAACGAGGCGAGCGTGCTGCCTTCGACATCGAGCGCGGCGCGGGGCACACCCACGATCACCGAGAACGGGTTGCCCGTCTGGCGCTGGCAGTCCGTGCAGTGGCAGACGCCCTGCACCACCGGCTCGGCGTCAACGCTGTAGGTCACGCTGCCACATAGACAGCGACCGGTGATCGGCTTGGGCGCAGGAGTCACGTCCGCGTAGACGCTATCCGACCTACGGACTCTGAGCCACCCGAGTTTCGGCTATCCGAAACTCGGCTTTTCTACATCAGGCGCCACTCGTCCCCGACTTCGCGGACCTCGGGAAGCGGGTGGTTGACGAGTGTGTAGCCGCCTGCGTAACGGGCCAGGGTGGCGAGGGCCGCGCCGAAGCGGGCGAGGAAGCCTGTGGCTGGTGGGCTGATTTCGGGCATGGGGATCTATCGTGCGGCCGGCGGCGAAGCTTGACGCCCGGCAGCAACCGGTGCGCCACTCGTCCACAAAAGGCTCTGTAGCGGCGATTTCGGTGGCGAACCTGCGGCATCGCGTTATACTGCACCGTTCTGTACGTGCGCCCTTCGGCGTGCGCGAAATTGGTTCCAACTCCCCTCTTTCAGGAGGTTCTCTTGCCACAGGCACTTTCCAACGTGCTGGGGTTTCCGCGCATCGGCCCCCAGCGTGAGCTCAAGTCCGCGACCGAGTCCTATTGGTCGGGGGACCGCTCGATGGAGGACCTGCTGGGGACCGCCAAGGAGCTGCGCGCGGCGAACTGGAAGCTCCAGCGCGACGCCGGGATCGACCTGATCCCCTCCAACGACTTCTCGCTCTACGACCAGGTGCTCGACACCGTCGCGATGGTCGGTGCCGTGCCGGCGCGCTACGAGTGGGACGGGTCGAGCGAAATCGGCCTCGACACCTACTTCGCGATGGCGCGCGGCCGTCAGACAGGCGGCGTCGACGTGACGGCGATGGAGATGACGAAGTGGTTCGACACGAACTACCACTACATCGTCCCCGAGCTCGAGCGCGGCATGAAGTTCCGCTTCAGCTCCCGCAAGCCGCTGGAGCACTACGCGGAGGCGAAGGAGCTGGGCATCCAGACCAAGCCGGTGCTGGTTGGTCCGCTGACGTTCCTGCTGCAGGGCAAGTCGGCGGGTGAAGAGTTCGACCATCTCGAGCTGCTCGACGACCTCGTCGAGGTGTACGCGGAAGTACTCGCGGAGCTCGGCGAGCTTGGCGCGGAGTGGGTGCAGTTCGACGAGCCGGTGCTGGTCGAGGACCGCACTACCGCTGAGCTCGAGGCGCTCGAGCGGACCTACAAGAAGCTGGTTTTGGTGGAGGGTGCACCCAAGATCGTGATCGCGACGTACTTCGACCACGTCGGGGACGCCTACCCGGTGCTCGCGGGTCTACCGGTCGCCGGGGTGGCGCTCGACTTCGTCTACGGCCCGCACAACCGTGAGCTGGTCGCAAAGCATGGATGGTTTGCGAACAAGGAGCTGTTCGCCGGCGTCGTCAACGGGCGCAACGTGTGGATCAACGACCTCGCCGCGAGTCTCGACCTGATCGACGAGCTGCGCGAGCATACGGGCGACAAAGTCGTGATCTCGACCTCCTGCTCCCTCCAGCATTC
This sequence comes from uncultured Solirubrobacterales bacterium, assembly GCA_963762195.1. Taxonomy (GTDB): domain Bacteria; phylum Actinomycetota; class Thermoleophilia; order Solirubrobacterales; family JBBDJG01; genus DASRIA01. The sequence goes on from CAVXJX010000006.1 coordinate 192,324, forward strand.
GCCGGTCGACAAGACCAACGAACCGCGCCTGGACGACGAGGTCCTGAGCTGGATGTCGTTCGCCGTGCAGAAGCTCGACGAGGTGGCGACGCTGACGCGCGGCACCAACGAGGGCCGCGATGAGATCTTCGAGGAGCTGGAGAACAACCGCGAGGCGCTCGAGAACCGCATCCAGTCCCCGCGCACGCGCAACCCACAGGTGCGCGAACGCCTGGCGAAGGTGACCGACGCCGACGCGCGCCGCGAGAGCCCGTTCTCCACGCGCCGCGAGGCCCAGCACGAACGCCTCGGGCTGCCGCTGTTCCCGACCACGACGATCGGCTCGTTCCCGCAGACGACCGAGATCCGCACGGCCCGCGCCCGGCTTCGCAAGGGCGAGATCGACGACGCCGAGTACCTGGAGCTGATGAAGGGCGAGGTCGAGCGTGTGGTCCGCCTGCAGGAGGACATCGGCCTCGACGTGCTCGTGCACGGCGAGCCGGAGCGCAACGACATGGTCCAGTACTTCGCCGAGCAGATGGACGGTTACGTGTTCACCGACAACGCGTGGGTGCAGAGCTACGGCTCCCGCTACGTGCGCCCGCCGATCATCTTCGGCGACGTGTCGCGCCCGAACGCGATGACGGTGGACTGGATCAAGTACGCGCAGTCGCTCACGGACAAGCAGGTCAAGGGCATGCTGACCGGACCGGTGACGATGCTCATGTGGTCTTTCGTGCGCGACGATCAGCCGCGCTCGGAGACGTGCAAGCAGCTCGCGCTCGCGATCCGCGACGAGACGTCGGACCTCGAGGCCGCGGGCGTCGACATCATCCAGGTGGACGAGCCCGCCATCCGGGAGGGCCTGCCGCTGCGTTCGGACCGCTGGGACGAGTACCTCGACTGGGCGGTCCACAGCTTCCGCCTGTCGGTGTCCTCGGTGCGCGACGAGACCCAGATCCAGACGCACATGTGTTACTCGGAGTTCGGGGACATCATGCGGCAGATCCAGGAGATGGATGCCGACGTGCTGCTGATCGAGGCCGCACGGTCAAAGATGGAGCTGCTCGAGGACTGGAAGCGGACGGGTTACGAGAACGAGATCGGTCCCGGCCTCTACGACATCCATTCGCCGCGCATCCCCTCAACCGAGGAGATGGTGGAGCTTTTGCGGCTCGCCGCGCAGGTGCTCGAGCCCGAGCAGCTGTGGGTCGACCCCGACTGCGGGCTGAAGACGCGCCGCTACGAGGAGGTCGAGCCGTCGCTCAAGAACATGGTCGCGGCCGCAAAGCAGCTGCGCGAGGAGCTGGTCCCGAGCTCTCGGTAGCGCTTGCGCTAGTAGGGTCCCGCCGGTGAAGGGACCGGTGGAGATCGTCCCGGGCGTGTACGGCCTGGGATCGCAGATGGTCAACTGGTACGTCGTCGAGGACGGCGGCAAGCTGACCGCGGTGGACGCCGGCGTCCCCAGGTTCGCGCGCGACCTCGAGTCGGACCTCGCCCAGATCGGACGGACGCCCGGCGACGTCGCGGCGCTCGTGCTCACGCATTCGGACGCCGACCACACCGGCGTCGCGCCCGAGCTCAAGCAGGCCGGCGCGCGGGTGCTTGTCCACTCCGCCGACGACCCGACGCTGCGCAAACCGCAGTCCAAGAAGGGCGACGCGACCCCGCCGCACCTGCTGCGCTACATGTGGCGGCCCACGTTCTGGCGTTTGATGGGGCACCTCGTGCGTGGCGGCGCGGGCAAGCCGCCCAAGGTCGAGGGGGCCGAGACCTACGAGGACGGTGCCGTGCTCGACGTTCCCGGAAGCCCGCGGGTGGTGCACACCCCCGGCCACACGCCGGGGCACTGCGTGCTGCTGTTCGAGGGGCGCGGTGCGCTGTTTGTCGGAGACGCGCTGTGCACCTGGAATCCCCTCACGGGCCGGCTGGGCGCCCAGATGATGCCGTCCGCGCTGAACGTGTCCAACGAGCAGACCTTGGAAGCGCTGGACCGGATCGAGCCCTTGACAGCGCAGGTCGTGCTGCCCGGGCACGGTGAGCCGTACCGCGAAGGACCACGCGCAGCCGTCGCCGCGGCGCGCGCCGCCGGCCGCAGCTAGACCGACCTCAGGACGCCGTTGCGCCGGGCGGGCTGTGCCGACCGCGTACGGCGCTTGCGCGGTCCCGCGAGCGCCAGAATCTCGGCCTCCAGGAACTTGGGGAGCCGGTCCACCTCCGGCAGCGCTTGCGGATCGGCATACAGGCCGAAGCACAGTATGTCGCGGTAGCTGAACATCCCGATCGCGAGCGCGTGCTGCTCCGCGAGCGGGACGACGGGATAGGCCTCGCTCAACTCGGCGCCGAGCATGTACACGGAGAAACGCGGCCCCGGAATGTTGGAGACAGTGAGGTTGAAGACTCGCGGGCTCGACGCGATGCGCGCCGCCTGATTCTTGAGCGGGTCCGGCAACAGGCCGAGGGCGCCGAGCATGGCGCCGGTCCCGGCGGGCCGCCCCGAGGACTTGAACCCAGCCGTGGCCTGGTGCACCTGGGCGAGCCGTCCGGGCCGGGAGGAGATCTCGACCGGCAGCTCGATGAATGCGAACGAGATGCGGTTCCCGAGGTCCTGTTGCTGGGCCTCGCCGCGCACGCTGACCGGCACCATGGCCTTCAGCGGATGGGGACGTTCCCCGCGCACCAACGCCAATTCTCGCAACGCGCCCGATACGGCCGTCAGGCATACGTCGTTCACCGTGACGCCCGCTCTTTGCTTCGCCCGCACGATGTCCGCCATGTTCGCTCGGTGGCGGACGAGCACGCGGGCGGGCCCGATCGGGCCGTTCAGGTAGGAGGAGGGCGCCGAGCGCAGGAGGTCCTGCTCGAATGCGAGCGCTGCGCGTTTCATCGTGCCGGCGATCCCGCCTTCGCCTGGACGGCCCGCGATACGGGCCATGCCGCGCGCCGCGCGCAACGGTTCGGCAGCATTGCTGGCGAACGCGTCGAGCGCGCGACGCGCGGCGTTTGGGGGAGGGTCCGGATGCCACTCGTCCTCGGGCTCCGGCTCAGCGTCGGGTGTTAGATCGAACAGCAATAGCGCTAGTTCGACCGCGGACTTCCCGTCCACGAGTGCGTGATGCATCTTGAAGATGACCCCGAGCCGGCCGTCGGCGAGGCGCGGTACCAGATACAGGTGCCACAGCGGCCGCGTGCGGTCGAGCGGCTCCGACAGCGTCGCGTCGGTCACTCGGTGGAACTGCTCGAGCGGCATCGGGACGTCGGGCCCGGCCAGCGCAGTCACGTGATTCGCGATCTCGAAGCCTGGGTCGTCGACCCAGGAGGGCTCGGCCAGCCGCAGCGGCGGGAACGCGAGCCGCTGTCGAAAGCGCGGCACGCGAGATAGCCGAGTGGAAACTTTCGCCTGGAGCGCCTCGACCGTCGGGCGAGGAAGCCCGGCGGACGGCTCGAAGAGGCCGCTCCAGGCGACATGCATGTGTGCGTTAGGCGTCTCGAGCCGCAGGAACGAGCCATCCAGTGACGACAGACGGGTCATGGTGGGATATTCGTCGCCGACGGCCCGGATATCTTCATGTCGGCGGTCGGTAATTCACGGGCCCGGCTTGGACACGCGGTCCAGTTGTCGACCGCAGGGCGATGCGGACGGCCGTGAATTGGACCATGAGGAGATACGAATTTCGGCGATGAACGACGAAGCTTCCTAGATGGGCCTATTGGTGCAGCCGAGCCCCGTGGCGCCGGAATATGCGCGGTCCGGGGCGATCGACGAGGCCTTCCAGGCAGATGGATCGCCCCGTGAGCATTGGGGCGACCTCGTGAAGGCGCTGCTCGGCAGCGACCTGGGGGCGCTCGCCTCCGCGGTGCAGGCCGACGCCGAGCACGAGGGCGTGCTGTTCGGCGCGGGCACGCAGAAAAGCGTGTTCCCGATCGATGCGGTTCCGCGCCTGCTCGCAAGGGAGGAGTGGTCCCTGCTGCGGGATGGCCTGGAACAGCGTGCCCGCGCGCTCGACTCCTATCTGGCAGACCTGTACGGCGATCAGCGCATCGTCGACGCGGGCGTGGTCCCGGCGTGGCTCACCGACGCCCCGCTGCTCGAGCCGGACCTGCTCGGCCACCCTGGACTGTCACGGCCGCACATCGCCGGCTTCGATGTGGTGCGCAGCGCCGATGGCGAGATGCTGGTGCTCGAGGACAACCTGCGCACTCCGTCGGGCGCGACCTACGCCATGGCCGCCCGCCGGATCTGCGACCTGCGCCTGCCGCTCGTGCTGCCCGCACGCGCCGCGCGCGAAGATGTGGGCGCCGAGCTGCGTGACCTGATGCTCGGCATGCTGCGTGCGTCGGCGCCGAGCGAGCTTGCGGACGGGCAGGTCGTATTGCTCTCCGACGGGCCGTGGAACAGCGCCTGGTGGGAGCACTGGCAGCTTGCCCGGCTACTGGAGATCCCGCTGGTCCTCCCGGAGCAGCTCGAGCTGCGGCGCGGCCGCGTACGGGCGCTGCTCGGCGGCCGCAGCGAGGTCGACGTGAGCGTCGTCTACCGCCGCACGGACGAAAGCAGGCTGCGTTCCGCCGACGGGCGCCCCACCTGGCTCGGCGAGACCCTGCTCGAGCCGCTGCGGCAGGGCAAGGTCGCATGCGTAAATGGCTTCGGGACCGGTGCCGCCGATGACAAGCTGACCCATGCCTACGTCGAGGAGATGGTGCGTTTCTACCTGGGAGAGGAACCGCTCGTCAGATCGGTGCCGACCTACGACCCGCGTGACCCCGCACACCGCGGGGCGATGCTCGAGCGGGTCGAGGAGCTGGTCGTGAAGCCGCGCGAGGGGTTCGGCGGCGAAGGCGTGATCGTGTGCGCGCACGCCCAGCCCGAGGACCGCAAGCGTGCGCGGCGCCTGGTCACATCCCACCCGCAGCGCGTGGTCGCGCAGGAGACAGTCGCGCTGTCCACGGCGCCGACGATCTGCGACGGCCGGCTTGAACCGCGGCACGTCGACCTGCGGGCGTTCGTGTTCTGGACCGCGGACGGCCCCCGGGCTCTCCCGGGCGGGCTCACCCGCGTCGCCCGCGACGCGGGCGCGCTGGTCGTGAACTCCAGCCAGAACGGCGGCGGCAAGGACACCTGGGTGCTCACGTGAGCCCACCCGCCGGCGGGCGGCCGCTGATCGGCGTGACGACCTCCGAAATCCGGCGCAAAGACGCCGTTGTCAAGCGCACCCCGCAGGGCGAGCCGGCCCAGACCGAGCTGGCGCTGGGGGTCGAGTACGTGCGCGCGATCGAGGCTGCGGGCGGCCTGCCCGTCGTGCTCCCCGCCCTCGACGAGGAGAAAGCCCCGCCGCTGCTCGATCAGCTCTCGGGTATCTGCATGTCCGGCGGTCCTGACCTGGGGCCGGGAATGTACGGCGCGCGGCCGCATCCGGCGCTCGGGCCGACGGAGCCCTACATCGATCGCTTCGAGCTGACCGCCGCGCACCATGCGTGGGAGATCGGGCTGCCGTTGCTCGCGATCTGTCGTGGGGTCCAGGCACTCAACGTCGCGCGGGGGGGAACGCTGGTGCAGCATCTGCCCGACGCGGGCGGCGCGGTACTGCGACACCGGCAGTCCGAGCCCGCGGATCTCACCACCCACCCCGTGCAGATCGTGCGGGGGACCGCGCTGGCCGGGCTGATCGGCGCGGAGGAGATCCAGGTGAACTCCTTTCACCACCAGGCAATCGACGAACTCGGGGACGGATTGCGAGTGGCCGCGCGTTCGCCGGACGGAGTAGTGGAGGGTGTCGACGCGCCGGGACGCCCGTTCATGGTTGGCGTTCAGTGGCATGCCGAATGCCTTGCCGGGCGCGATGGAGAACGTGAGCTCTTCGCCGGCTTGGTCCGCGCCGCGAGCCGCTATGCACGCTCGCGCAACGCCCGACGCGCGGCATGAGCGAGCAGGCCCACTGGGGCACGTGGACTCCCCACCCTTCGGGTGCGCGGTACACGATCGGGATCGAGGAGGAGGTGATGCTGCTTCATCCGCACGACCGGTCCCTGGCGCAGCAGATCGACCGCGTGCTCGAGGCACTCGACCCCGACCTGGCCCGCCACGTGACCGCCGAGACGCACAAGTCCGCGCTCGAGCTGGCCACAGGAGTGCACGAGACCGTCGGCGCGGCCGCGGCTGAGTTGCACGCGCTGCGATCGGAGCTCGAGGGGGAGCTGACCCTGCTGGGCCTCGAGGTCGCGAGCGCGGGCACCCACCCGTTCGCCGTGTGGCACGAGACGGTCGTGTCGAGCGGCCATCGTTACCAGGCGGTTTACGGCTCGATGCGCGAGCTCGCGCGGCGCGAGCCGACCTTCGGCCTGCACGTGCACGTCGGAGTGCGCGAGCCCGAGGCCGCCATGCGCCTCGCGAACAGCATGCGCGGCCATGTCCCGATGCTGCTGGCGCTGTCGGCCAACTCGCCGTTCTGGCAGGGGCGCGACTCCGGCCTGGCGTCGGCCCGCACTCCGCTGTTCCAGGCCTTCCCGCGGGTCGGGATACCGCGCGCCTTCAACAGCTACAAGGACTATGTCTCGACGGTCGACCTGCTCGTGCGCTGCGGCGCTTTTCCCGAGCCCACCTTCCTGTGGTGGGACGTGCGCCCGCAGCCTCGCTTCGGGACCATCGAGGTGCGCATCATGGATGCGCAGACCACGGTCGGCGAGACAGCGGCGCTGGCGGCGCTCGTCCAGTCGATCGCGCGGCTCGAAATCGAGCAGGGGTACCTGCCGCCCGCCCAGCTGGACGCGGTCGAGGCGCTCGACGAGAACCGCTTCCTCGCCGCCCGGGACGGCGTGGCCGCAGAACTGATCGACGTGGAATCCGAGCGCCGCATACCTGTCGAGGAGCTGCTCGACCCGCTGCTCGAGTCGTGCATCTCCCATGCGCGTGCGCTCGGGTGCAGCAGGGAGCTCGAGCAGGTGCGTGCGCTCGCCGCCGAGCCCGGTGCCGCGCGGCAAGTTGAGATGGCGCGGCGCTCGCCCGAGCGGCTTCCCGGCCTCGTGGGCGAGCTGGCGGCACGCTTCTCCTCGCCCGCGGGCGTCACCGGCGCGCGCGGGAGTCGGTTCGAGGCTCCCGGTCGAGCAGCGCCCGAATCGAACGGGACACACTCGCCGGCGCTGCCTCGAGCCGGCGGTGTGTGACTCGCAGTACGCGGTAGTCCGCAAGCTGGAGGGCCGTATCGCGCATGCGATCCTCCTCGAACGCGGTGCGCGTGCCGTGGTGGGCGTGACTGTCGAGCTCGACGACGAGAGGCTGTTCGTCCTAGGCGGCGTCGACGAGGAATCCGGCGACCATCACGTTCATGGCGGGAGCGGGGAGCCCGGCGCGCCGGCAGAACGCGACGAAGCTGCGCTCCAACTCCGAGCGAGTCGGCGGGGGGTCGCGATAGGCGTCGAGCAAGCTCTCCATTCGGCCTGTTCGACCGCCTGCTGGAGCCGACTCCGCGAAACGACGTCCGCCAGGTCCACCAGGGTGCGCATCACGCTCGTGACGGGAATGCCGTCGCGGACGGCCCGATCGGCTGCTTCGATGCAGCGCGAGCGATGGACAGCGATTCCCGGGCGCGCCTTGTGGCCCCTGGTAGTGACGACATCCACGCGGCGGGTTGCGCTCGGCAGCAGACCCCACACCGATGCCGCGCTGCGATGGCTCAGCAGCGCACCGGGCCCGCACGCCAGGACGGCCGCCATCCAACGTCCGCTTCCGCTGACGCGCCGGTGTCCGACCGCGTAGACGCCGACGTGCAACCGGTGGAGCCGCCCTGCACGTACCCATCGTTGGATTGCGGAACGGCTCAGCCCGAGTGCCACCAACTGCGCGTGGCCCACGACCCCGTGCTGATTCTGGGCAAGAACTGCTGCCGCTGCCGCCGGTGGGCCCTTTCGATGCCGCATAGCGACCTCCATGGGGCCCACCCCGTCCACACGGCCCATCCTCCCGCCTAAAGTGCGGGGAAACTCTGTACCAATGCGGAAAATGCGTCCCGACCGTTGGGCGAAACGGTACGCGGAAATCTCCGACCCATGTCTAAAGACGCCGGCGCACCGCGTACCTAGGCTGACAAGCGTTCCGTAACTGCGACCCCTGGGGGAAGCCCGGGTGGGTAAGGAGGAACGCTCTTGAAGCGGACCAGGTACTTGAAGGCGGCGCTGTCTGGCGCGGCGGTGCTGCTGGCACTGCCGGCGGTGGCGTTTGCACAGGATGGACCGACCCTCGAGGACACCGTTTCCAGCCTGAACACCACCTGGGTGATCGTGGCGGCGGTGCTCGTCATGTTCATGCAGGCCGGCTTCGCGCTGTTGGAGATCGGCTTCTCGCGAGCCAAGAACGCGGGTGCCGGGGTGGCGAAGATCCTGACCAACTTCTCGATCGCCTCGCTTGCGTACTGGGCGGTCGGGTTCGCGCTCGCCTTTGGCGGCGCGGGGACGATCGCGGGTGACTCCGGGTTCTTCCTGGATGTCAGCTCGGTGCCGTCCGAGGCGGCGGAGCAGTTCCCGTTCATCGGGACCTACAACATCAGCCCCGCGGCATTCCTGTTCTTCCAGTTCGTGTTCTGCGCCGTCTCACTGGCGATCGTATGGGGCACCACGCTGGAGCGCATCAAGTACGGCGCCTACGTCGTCTACGCAGTCGTGTTCAGCGCGGTGATCTACCCGATCATCAGCCACTGGATCTTCGGCGGCGGCTGGCTGCAGGTCAACATCGGGATGCAGGACTTCGCCGGATCGACGGTGGTCCACCTGATCGGCGCCACCGGTGCGCTTGCGGCGCTGCTGTTGCTTGGCCCGCGCATCGGAAAGTACGGCCCCGACGGCAAGCCGCGTGCGATCCCGGGACACTCGATGCCGCTCGTCGGCCTCGGCGTGCTGATCCTGTGGCTCGGCTGGTTCGGCTTCAACCCGGGCTCGACGCTGGGTGCGATGGGCAACCGCTTCGCGGAGGTCGCGCTGGTCACCAACCTGGCCGCTGCGGCGGGAGTGCTGGCGGCGGTCACGACGATGTACGCGTTGCGCAGCACGGTCGACATCGGCATGGCCGGCAACGGCGCAATTGCAGGTCTGGTCGCGATCACCGCACCGTCGGGCTATGTCGAGTTCTGGGCGGCACCGCTGATCGGCGCGGTGGCCGGCGTGATCGTCGTGGTCGGTGTGCTCGCGATCGAGAAGGTGCTCGACGACCCGGTCGGCGCGCTGTCGGCGCACGGGCTCGCGGGCATCTGGGGCACGCTCTCCTGCGGCATCTTCACGTCTCCGCGCTACGCGGAGCTGAATGCCGTCGGCGATCCGGGTCTCTGGTACAGCGGCTCGTTCGACCAGCTGGGCGCCCAGGCACTCGGCATCGCGGCGGCGTTCGCGTTCGCGTTCAGCGCATCCCTGCTGGTGTTCGGGCTGATCAAGGCCACGATCGGACTACGTGTCTCGGCCGAGGACGAAGAGGCCGGCCTCGACATCGTCGAGCACGGCATGTACGGCTATCCGGAGCTGTTCATCCCGGATTCGGACGGCGGGAGCGGCCGGTTCACTCCCGGTGCGGAACCCGCACCTGCGCCCACAGCGATGAGCGCCGGTGCCCCACGACCCGCGGCCAGCGAGACCTAGGAGGTACCGGCCCACATGAAGAAGATCGAAGCATTCATACGCCACGAGGCGTTCGAGCCGATCCGGATGGAGCTGCTCGAAAAGGGATTCCCGTCCCTCTCGGTCGGCCAGTACCGGGGGTCGGGACGCCAGAAGGGCATCACCGAGCACTACAGGGGTTCGGAGCTGACCATTCACCTCCGGCCCAAGATGAAGCTCGAGATCGTGGTCGGTGACGGCGACGTCGGGCTTGTCACGGATGCGATCCTGAAGCACGCTCGCAGCGGCGAGGTGGGCGATGGGAAGATCTTCGTCCTGCCGGTCGAGGACGCGATCCGCATCCGGACAGGTGAGCAAGGCGAGCAGGTCCTGCAGGCACACGAGGCTGACGAGATACCCGCCGGCGTTTAAGTAACCAGACAACCACAGCAGGCTCGGGGGCGTGCTGCAAGGCGCGCCCCCGAAGCCACGAGAGGAGACAAGCCTTCGATGGCAACGATCGACACCACGACGGGGACGGGGGCGTCCAAGCAGGACGTACTGGCGCTGGTCGAAGAGCACGACGTCCAGTTCATCCGGCTCTGGTTCACCGACATCCTGGGCCAGCTCAAATCCTTCGCAGTCGGTAAGGACGAGCTCGAGGGCGCGCTTGACGAGGGCATGGGCTTCGACGGCTCGTCGATCACCGGCTTCAACCGGATCGAGGAATCGGACATGATCGCGATGCCCGACCCGAGCACCTTTGCGTTGCTGCCGTGGCGGCCTCGCGAGAAGGCCGTCGCGCGCATGTTCTGCGACGTGCTCGTGCCCGGCGGCGAGCCCTACGAGGGCGACCCGCGCTACGTGATGCGGCGCGCGCTCGAACGGGCCAAGGCGATGGGCTTCGACACGTTCAACCTCGGGCCCGAGCTGGAGTTCTTCTACTTCCGCTCGTCCGAGGTGAACGGCGGGCCGCCAGAGGTGCTGGACAGGGGGGGTTACTTCGACCTCACGACGCTCGACGCCGCATCCGACATGCGCCGCGAGACCGTCCTGGCACTCGAGCAGCTCGGTATCCACATCGAGTACACCCACCACGAGGTCGGGCCCTCGCAGCACGAGATCGACATGCGGTTCGCCGAAGGGCTGCAGATGGCGGACGCCGCGATGACGTACCGCATCACGGTCAAGGAGATCGCGATGAAGTACGGCTGTTACGCGACGTTCATGCCGAAGCCGCTGTTCGGTGAGAACGGCTCGGGGATGCACGTGCACCAGTCCCTGTTCAGCGGCGGGCGCAACGCGTTCTTCGACCCTGACGACGAATTCAGCCTGAGCGCGACCGCGAAGTCCTTCATCGCCGGCCAGCTCAAGCACGCACGTGAGATCTCGCCGCTGTTCGCGCAGTGGGTGAACTCGTACAAGCGGCTCGTGCCGGGTTACGAAGCGCCGGTCTACATCGCGTGGTCGCGGCGCAACCGCTCCGCGCTGATCCGGGTGCCGATGTACCACCCCGGCAAGGAGCAGGCCACCCGCTGCGAGCTGCGCTGCCCCGACCCGGCGTGCAACCCGTACCTGACGTTCGCGGGAATGCTGCACGCTGGGCTCGAAGGCATCGAGAAGGGCTACGAGCTGCCCGCCCCGATGGAGACGAACCTGTACGACCTCTCACCCGAGGAGCGCAAGAACCTCGGTATCGAGCAACTCCCCGAGACCCTCGGTGAGGCGATCGAGGAAATGGCAAACTCGGAGCTGGTGCTGAAGGCGCTCGGCGAGCACGTGTTCACCCGCTACGTCGACCTCAAGCGAGCCGAGTGGGACGACTACAGGGTGCAGGTAAGCGAATGGGAGCTGGAGCGCTACCTCTCCATTCTGTAGAAAGCCTCGTCGAGCGGATCCGCCGCGTCCACCAGCTGATGGTGGACGCGGCGCTCACCGGTGACGGCTTCGACCGGATGGCCGAGCTCGCTGCGGAGGAGGTCGGGCGCCCGATCGGGATCGTCGTTCCGGAGCTCGACGTGGCGATCGTGTGGCCCGACGGGCACGAGGCGGAGCTGGCGGCGCTGCGCCGGCTGACCGAGGCGCGGGTCGCCGCGCAGCGGGCAGCGATTCCCGCGGAGGTCGACCTCGTCGTCCCGATCTCGTTCGGCGACCGCTTCGTCGGTGTGGTCGGGATGCTCGCGGGCCGGAGCATCGTCGAAACGGGCGCGATCGAGTTCCTGCACCTGGCGGCGACATCCAGCGCCACGGCGCTGGCACTCGAGAATGCGCGCGAGCGTGAAACCGAGCGGGCGCATGGCGGCGTGCTGGCGCGACTCGTCAACGGTGTGATCGAGCCCGGTGCGGCCGCCCGACAAGTCGCAGCCCAGGGCTGCGACCTGTCGGGCGGCCTGTTCGCGTCCGTCACCGAGGTTGGGTCCGGGCGCCCGCTCGAAGCCCTGTCGGTGATCGGGTCGGAGTTCCCGCAGGCGCTGCCCGAGCTCGTGGGCGACCGGCTCTATGCGCTCTTGCCCTCGCGGCGAGGTGAGCCCCGGGCCGCCGCGGGCCTGGCCGATCGGCTGCGTGTCTACGGTCTCACCGGAACGTCGTCGCACTACGGCGACCCGCGGGAGATCGCGCGGGCCGTGTCCGAGGCAGAGATGGTGCTGGAAGCGCTCGGAGAGGATTCGCCCGCAGCGCGCGATCTTGAGTCGGGTGACGGGTCGGGCGTGTACCGGCTGCTGTTCCGCGCGCTTGCGTCAGATCCGGAGGAGGTGCGCCGCTTCTACGAGGACACGATCGCCCCCCTGGTCAATCACGACAACCAGTACCGCGGGGACCTGCTGCCGACTCTCGAGTCCTATCTCGGCAACGACTGCAACATGAACGCGACCGCACGCGCCATCTACGCCCACCGCCACACGGTCGCCTACCGGCTTGAACGGGTGAAGGAGCTGACGGGCCTCGATCCCGCTGCCACCGAGGACCGCGAACGCCTGGGCCTCGGGCTGAAGGCGCTGCGGATTGTCGAAGGACGGTCCTGAGCGGGGACTCCTAAAGCTTCAGACGGGGGCTGACGACTAGAACTGGGACGTCCCTGCCCCTGAACATGCCCAGGCTTACGTACCCGACGAAATTTGCGCTCCTCGGCCTGGTAGTTCTGGGGGTCACCTTCTGGCTGATCGTCGGCCTTGCGGAGGCCGGGGTCGACCGGCTGCGGGTCGCCGGAGCGCTGGCCCTCGCGTGGGCCGTGCTCGGCGGCATTGCAGCTCGCTCGGCAGGTCGCCTCAGGCAACAGGCCGCAGAGAGCGAGCGCCTTGCTCTGCACGACCCGGTCACCGAGCTGCCGAATCGGATCCTCTTTCACAACCGGGCGCAGCAGGCGATCGCGGCCACGGATTCCACAGGCACGGGTGTCGCCGTGCTGCTGCTCGACCTCAATCGCTTCAAGGAAGTCAACGACACCCTCGGCCACCACAACGGGGACCTGTTGCTTGCCAAGGTCGGAATGCGGCTCGAGCAGGCGCTGCCGGACGGCGACGCTGTCGTCGCGCGCCTGGGCGGAGACGAGTTCGCCGTCCTGCTGCCGGACCTCGACCGTGAATCCGCGGCGCTCGCCGCCGCGTATCGCATCGCGGAGGCGCTGCGCACCCCGTTCGTTGTCGCCGGGCTGAAGGTGGACGTCGAAGCGAGCTTCGGCGTTGCGCTCCATCCGGAGCATGGCGACGACCCCGAGGAGTTGCTGCAGCGCGCAGACGTCGCCATGTACGTCGCCAAGCGCAGGCACACGGGCGCGGAGGTTTACGCACCGGAAACCGACGTGTACTCACCGGACCGCCTGGTGCTTGTGAGCGAGCTGCGCGAGGCGATCGACACCTCCGGTCTCGTCGTCCACTACCAGCCCAAGGTCGACCTGCGCCAGGGGCAGGTGGTGGCGGTCGAGGCGCTGGTTCGCTGGCAGCATCCCCGCCGCGGTCTGCTTCCCCCGGCCGAGTTCGTCTCCCTGGCCGAGCACACGGGACTGATCGGCCCGCTGACGAGGTTTGTCGTGGCCAGGGCGATCCGGGATCTCGCCGACTGGCGCGAGAAAGGCCGCGAGATGCGGGTCGCGGTCAACCTCTCGCCGCGCAACCTGCACGACCCGACTCTGCCCGCGCACGTCGCCGGGCTGCTCGCAGACGCGGAAATGGGCCCCGCATGCCTGGAGTTCGAGGTCACGGAAAGCACTGTGATGGCGGATGCCGAGCTGGCCTGCGCCGTGATGGACAGGCTCAGCGCGATGGGGATCGTGATCGCGATCGACGATTTCGGGACGGGCTTCTCGTCTCTGTCTCACCTGCGCCAGCTGCCGGTCGACCTGATCAAGGTCGACAAGTCGTTCGTCTTGAATATGGACGGCTCGGAGGATGACGCCGTGATCGTGCGTTCGACGATTGCGCTCGGCCACAGCCTCGGGCTCGCGGTGGTCGCCGAGGGAGTCGAGACCGAGCAGACCTTGAACAGCCTCAGGGCGCTCGATTGCGACTTCGCCCAGGGGTTTCACGTATGCCGTCCCCTGCCGGCGGACGAGCTCGTGAGCTGGCTCGCCAGCTCACCGTGGAGTCACGCCGCGGCCGGCGTTCCAGCCCCGGCCTGACGCACCGCCGCGACGACCTGATCGACCGGCACATTGTCGGTGGAGTGCTGGTTGTAGTGGGCGAGCACGACCCGGCCCGACGAGTCGACCACGAAGGTGCCGGGGCGCTGGGCCACGTCGCCCTGAGGCCGGCCGACGTACACGCCTCCGCGGGCGGTTCGCGCCCAACCCTTGAAGACACGCCAACCGAGGTACTCGCGGATGCCGCCGCGTCCCAGCTCCACCTTGGCGTACCCCTCGCGCAGCGGGTCACCGAGGCACTGGTAGGGAATGTCGCGTGCCTCGCAGAAACGCTCAGTGGCCTCGGTCCCGTACTGGAAGACGGCGACGACGTCACCGCCGGCCTGCTTGATCTCGGCGTACGCCTGCTTCAGCTCGATCAGGTGCTCACGGCAGAAGGCGCATCCGAATTGGCGCATGAATGCGATCACGAGCGGCCCGCGACCCCACATGTCGGACAGCGCGAGCGGGCCCGCGGCGGACTCCAGCGTGAGGCGCGGAAACGGATCGCCCTCGGCGAGCGGAGGCATAACTTCAGCCTACGGCCCGTACCGGCGCCTATAATCACCGGCAGGAGGAACGGGTCGCGGGTTCGCAGCGTGGCCCGAACCGGGGGGTTTGCTCCCGGTACAGCACGACGACTTGATCCGTGACGACATAACCGTGCGCCTCGCCGGCGAGTCCGGCGAAGGTGTGATCTCGAGCGGCGACATCCTCACCACGGGAGCAGCGCGCACGGGGTACTGGGCCCTGACGTTCCGCACCTACCCGGCCGAGATCAGGGGCGGCCCATGCATGTACCAGGTACGGATGGGTACGGCGCCCGTGCGGACGCAGGGCGATGCCGTCGACCTGCTCGTCTGCTTCAACCAGGAGGCATTCGACCTCCATCATCACGAGCTCGCGGCGGACGGCCACATCGTGTGCGACGCGGAATCCGTGAGGGTCTCCCCGCAGTTCGAATCGCGCTCGTCCGAGGTTCCCCTGTCGGCGATCGCACAGGAGGCAGGCGGCAACCGGCGCGGCAAGAACATGGTGTCCGTCGGGCTCGTCTGCGGGCTGCTCGGCGTCGACACGGCCCGTATCGAGGAGATGATCCTCAAGCGCTACGCGCACAAGGGTGACGTGGGGGAGTCGAACATCAGGTCCCTGCGCGCCGGCTTCGAGCACGCGCGCGAAAAGCTCCCCTCCAGCGGGCACAAGCTCGGCCCGGCCCGGTCGATCGACGAGGACCGTCTGCTTTTGTCCGGCAACCAGGCGATCTGCCTGGGTGCTCTGCACGCCGGGCTCGGCTACTACGCGGGCTACCCGATCACCCCCGCGTCCGACATCCTCGAGTGGCTGGCGGCGCGCCTGCCGCGCTTCGGCGGCGTCGCGATCCAGACCGAGGACGAGATCGCCGCGCTCGCCTCGGTGCTGGGCGCCTCGTTTGCGGGCTGCAAAGCGATGACGGCCACGTCCGGCCCAGGACTTTCGCTGATGGCGGAGCTCGTCGGGCTGGCCGGCATGGCCGAGATCCCCGCGGTGATCGTGGACGCGCAGCGCTCCGGTCCGTCGACCGGGATGCCGACGAAGACCGAGCAGTCCGACCTCAACCACGCCCTCTTCGGCGGGCACGGCGAAGCGCCGCGCGTGGTGATGGCCCCGACCTCGGTTTCGGACTGCTTCGACGTCATCGTCGAGGCCTTCAACGCAGCTGAGAAGTACCAGGTGCCGGTGATCGTCCTGTCGGACCAGTCGCTTTCGCACCGGCTGGAAACCGTTGCGCGGCCCGCGCTCGAGGGCTACGCCGTCGATGCACGCGCCCGTCCCAACGGCAGCGCCGAGGCCAACGGCGCCTACAACCGCTACGAGATCAGCGCCGGCGGGGTCTCGCCGATGGCCGTGCCGGGCGGTCCGGGCGCCTACGTATCCACGGGCATCGAGCACGACGAGGCGGGCAATCCGCACTACGAGCCGGAGCTGCACACCGCGATGATGTCGAAGCGCTTCCGCAAGCTACAGCCGCTCGCCGACCACGAGGGGCGCGTGACGATCACCGGTCCGGAGCAGGCCGACGTCGGGATCCTGGGCTGGGGGTCGACAGAGGGCGCGGCGCGGGACGCTGCCGAGATCTGCCTGGACCGTGGCTTGAAGGTCGCGACGTGCTATCCGCGCGTGCTGGCTCCTTTGCCGACAGAGCGCATCCGGGCGTGGGCGAGCGGTATGGAGCGCGTGATCGTTCCCGAGCTGAACGTGACCGGACAATTCGCGCGAATTGTGCGCGCGGACGCGGGCGTTCCGTGCGAGTCGTTGCCGAAGGCGACCGGCCTGCCCTTCACCGCCGCGCAGATCGCCGATTTCATAACCGAGGGCGCCGTGCCTGCCGACGACAGCGGCGTGTGGCTGCCCGGGATGACAGGGGAGGCCAGAGTTGGCTGACGAGCTGAAGGTCAAGGCAAACTCGTACAAGTCCGAGCTGAAGCCGATCTGGTGTCCGGGCTGCGGCGACTTCGGCGTGCTCGCAGCCGCCTACCGCGCCTTCGCGGAGCTCGACCTCGACCCCGATCGCACCGTGATCGTGTCAGGGATCGGTTGCTCCAGCCGCTTCCCCGGGTTCGTCGCTACGTACGGCTTCCACGGCGTGCACGGGCGCGCCCTGCCCACTGCGATGGGGGTGAAGCTGGCCAACCCGGACCTGCACGTGATCGCTGTCGGCGGCGACGGGGACGGGTTCGCGATCGGCGGCGGACACTTCCCGCACGCGGCGCGCCGCAACGTCGACATCACCTACGTGATGATGAACAACCAGACCTACGGCCTGACCAAGGGCCAGGTCTCGCCGACATCGCTGCACGACCAGAAGTCGCCCTCGACGCCGTTCGGCAACCTCGAGGACCCGATGAACGTGCTCGCAACTGCGATCGCGGCGGACTGCTCATACGTCGCCCGGGGCGCAAGCTTCCGCTCCAAGGAGCTGACCGAGCTGGTCGTGGAGGGCATCCGCCATCCCGGCTTCAGCTTCATCGACGCGTTCAGCCCATGCACTGCCTTCAACAACACCACCCAGGAGTGGAAGGAAGCGGTCTACAACCTGCCGGCCGAGCACGACGCGTCTGACCGCGCCGGCGCTTTCGCCGCCGCCCTCGCCAACGAGATGGGGATCGGCATCTACTACCGGAACGCGCGCCCGACGCTCGACGGACGCGTGCGTGAGATGCAGGAACGCGCGCCGGAGGGCTCGGTGACCGAGCTCGTCGACACGTTCGCGGTCCGGCCGGCGGAGCCGGCCATCACGCCCGCCGGCTAGCTCTGCTCTTCGAGCGACTGAGGCTTGCGTGAGATCCGCACGGTGAAGCTGCCCGTCGCGGGCCCGCCGTCGAACGACTCCGCCTTGGCCTTCCCGTCGATGCCGGCGTTGACGCGGTAGCGCGGGTTGTACGTGCCTGCGCGCAGCGCGCTCACCTTCCACTCGAGCGTGCGCGTGTCACCCGCCCCCAGCGGCCCCGTTGTCCACGTGTTCGTGAGCGCCGAGGTGGAGTTGAAGGGCGCCTCGTTGACGATCCAGATCGGCCGTGCCGGATCCGACAGGCCGGCATCCTCGCGCCGCTGGTAGAAGCCGTCGACGGTCACGCCGAGGTTGGGGATCGTCTCGGAGCCCTTGTTCTGGACGGTGATCTTGAGCGTGCTCTCCTCGGCGAGCCGCTGCCGGCCGGGGAACGTGGCCGAGATCACGTCGACCTTGTAGGTGCCCTCAGCCTCGTTCTCGTCCTGAGGGTCGCCGCCTCCGCACGCGCCGAGGGCCAGGGTCAACGCAATGAGCGTCCCTGCCAGCACTCCGGCACGGAATGTGACTCTCCTCTCCAAAGAGAGCGAAACATACCAATGCATGGCCCATGGCCATGGCTTATGCTTTGCCGCCTGTGCGGAGGTTTCGCGTTGGGCGAGCCCGTTTGCGCAGGGAGGAGAAGCAACTGATCTCAGTGGAGAGGGCGCATGGTTCGTAGCGTCGCCGACAGGGCATTCCTGCCTGCCAAGAACCTGTTCGAGCAGGTCGGCGACATGATGATCCTGACCGGCAAGACGATCGTCTCGGCGATCCGCCCGCCCTATCCCTACGGGGGCGAGTTCATGTCGCAGTTCCTGTTCGCGCTGCGGCTTTGCTGGTTCCCGCTGCTGATCTCGCACGGTCGCCTTCGGCTACGGCGCCCCGGGCCTGCAGGCGGCCAACTTCCTGACCCTGTTCGGCGCCCTCGACCGGCTCGGGGGCTTCTTCGTGTTGGCCTCGATCCGCGAGTTCGCGCCGTGGGTGGACTCGATGATCGTGGCGGGCGTGGCCGGCACCGCGGTGACCGCCGACCTCGGCGCGCGCAAGATCCGCGAGGAGCTCGACGCATTGCAGGTATTGGGCGTGGACCCGGTCAAGAACCTCGTGGTGCCGCGCTTTTTGGCGCTGATGCTGGTCACCGGCCTGCTCGACGTCTACGCGCTGATCTTCGGGATCTTCGGCGGCGTGATGGCGGAGATCGTCTACCACCAGAACCTGGCCGGCTTCTGGGCCACCTTCTTCGCGAACGCCTCCGTCACGGACCTCTGGGGGTCGGTCGTGAAGACCACGATCTTCGGCGCGATCATCGCGATCGTGTGCTGCTACAAGGGCATGACCGCAAGCGGTGGTGCGGCCGGCGTGGGTAGAGCCGTGAACGAGGCGGTCGTGATCGCCTTCTCGGGGATCTGGGCGTTCAACTACGTGTTCACGCAGACCCTCTTGGCCACCCATCCCGAGATCCTGGTGATCAGATAGCGATGGCCGCAAGACCCGCCACGCGTGGCACCACCTCGACCGGGATCGGCTGGCTGGCCGTGCCCCGCGACTGGGTCGCCAGCCTGGGCGACATCATCCGCTTCTGCGGGCAGTCCTTCGGCGACATCTTCAACGGGCGCGTGTTCCACTTCTTCGGCGAGGCCCTGCGCCAAGCCGGCATCCTGATCCTGGGCAGCGCGATGGTGATCTGGGGGATGGTCTTCATCTTGGGCCTGCAGTGCGGGATCGAGGGCGCCTACTTCAACCGCTCGGTGGGCGCGCCCGCCTACGCGGGGGTGTTCAGTGCCTGGTGTGACCTGCGCGAGATGGTGCCCTACATGTTCGGCTACATCATGAGCGCGAAGGTCGGCACCGGGATCGTGGCCGAGCTCGGCGCGATGCGCATCAACGAGGAGATCGACGCGCTCGAGGTGATGGGCGTGCGCCCGATCACGTTCCTGGCCGCGACCCGCCTGCTGGCCGCCTGGATGGTGCTGCCGTTCATCTACATCGCGGCCGTCGGGGTGGGCTTCTTTGCCTCCTACCTGGCGGTCGTGGAGCAGATCGGCGAGGTCTCCTCGGGCGGCTACTTCCTGATCTTCTGGATGTTCCAGAACCCGCCCGACCTGCTGTTCAGCGTGATCAAGGGGATGGCGATGGCGACCGCGATCGTGGCGGTCGGCTGCTACTACGGCTACAGCGCCTCGGGCGGCCCGGTCGGCGTGGGCCAGGCCACCGCCAAGTCGATGATCCTCAACATGGTGCTGGTGCACCTGATCGGGATGATGGGCTCACAGATCTTCTGGGGTGCGAATCCCCGGGCTCCGATCGGGGGGTGAGCGGTGGCTAGCATTGGCCTGCCGCGTCGAATGAACAAGAGAGAGGTGTAGAGAGTGGCCGAAGACAGAGAGGGCGTGCCGGAGGGAGCCGCGCCCGACGAGAAGTTTGCCTTCCACGGGACGATCCGCGACCACGGCCGGGAGGACACCGTCGAGTTCATCGACGTCGTCAAGCGGTTCGGGCGCAACACCGTGCTCGACGGCCTCAACCTGGGCATTCCCGACGGAATGATCACGATGATTCTCGGCCCGTCGGGGACGGGCAAGTCGGTGTGCATCAAGCACATGGTCGGCCTGCTCTATCCCGACGAGGGCGACGTGCTGGTGAACGGGCGCTCGGTGCCAGACATGACCGACGACGAGCTGTTCGACATGCGCAAGAAGTTCGGCGTCCTGTTCCAGGACGGCGCGCTGTTCGGCTCCATGAACCTCTACGACAACGTCGCGTTCCCGCTGCGGCAGCACACCGAGAAGGGTGAGGACGAGATCCGCGAGATCGTCTCCAGGCGTCTGAAGGAAGTCGGCCTGGGCGGCGCCGAGGAGAAGATGCCGAACGAGCTCTCGGGCGGCATGCGCAAGCGCGCAGGATTCGCCCGCGCGCTGGTGCTCGAGCCCGAGATCGTGCTGTTCGACGAGCCCGACTCCGGCCTCGACCCGGTGCGCACCGCGCTTCTGTGTGACCTCATCAAGGAGGTCCACCAGGAGAACGGCGGCACCTACGTGGTCATCACGCATGACATCGCCTCCGCGCGCAGGACGCCGGAGTTCATGGCGATCCTGTGGCGCGGCAAGATCGTCGAGGCGGGCCTGCGTGAGGAGCTGTTCGAGTCGGAGAACCGCTTCGTGCGGCAGTTCCTGGCGGGCGACTCCGCCGGGCCGCTGGGCATGGAGTGAGACGACCGTAATTCGCTCTCATACCCTCATCGCTGAACGGATGAGGCGCTGGTCCAACTTAGACGTCGGCAGGCTGCTGGGCCGGATCAGGTCGTTCTCCGTGCGGCGCGCGCCGCTCGTGGCAGGTGCGGTCGTGCTGCTCTCCGTGCTGGGCGCGCTACTGGCCTTGCGCCTCGAACCGAGCGCCTCGCCGTCGACCTTCGTCGATCAAGACAGCCCCGCCGCGCGGGCGACCGACGACCTGCACCAGAAGTTCGGCGACGAGCCGATCGTGATCCTGGTGCGGGGGCGCTTGACCGGCATGCTCCTCACGCAGGACGTGGGCCGCATGCTGGCCCTCGAAGGATGCATCTCGGGGAACCAGCCGCGAAACGCCAAGGCGCTGGCCCGCGTCTGCAGTGAGTTCGCCCAGAAGCGGCCGATCCAGGTCGTGTACGGGCCGGGCACCTTCATCAACGAGGCGGCCGGCCAGGTTCTGGACCGCATCAACTTCGATCGCTCCCGGCAGGAGGCCGAGGCCGATCGCGCTGCGCGCGCCGCGCGCCGGGTGGCGGCCGCACGCGGGCTGCCGGCATCCGAGCAGGACCGGCTGGCCGATTCCGCGCGGGCGCTCGTGAGCGCGAAGTACTCGCAACGGGCGCTGGAGCTCGCGGTTCGCTACGGCTTGAGCAGCGCCCCTGCGCTGAACAATCCCGACTTCGTGCTGCGCCTCGTGTTCGAGCCGAGCCTGGGCGCCGAGACCCCGAAGCCGCGCTTCGCCTATCTGTTCCCGGGCCCCGACGCGGCCGTGATCCAAGCCCGCCTGCGACCTGGATTGAGCGAGGACCAGCGGCGGGAGGCGATCGCGATGGTCCAGGAGGCGGTCACCGGCAAGGCGTTCGACCTCCAGTTCGGCAGCTACGTCGTGTCGGGGGTCCCGGTCGTGGCCGAGGGTGTCGAGACCGACATCTCGGAGGAGGCCGCAGTCCTCCTTGCGGTGGTCGCGATCGTGATGGCGCTGGCGCTGTGGGTCCTGTTCCGCGTGCGGCGCCGGCTGCTGCCACTGGCGCTTGCGCTCGTCGCTGCGGCGCTGACGTTCGGTGCGATGTCGGTGGCCGGCGCCTCCCTGACCATCGCCTCGATCGCGGTGCTGCCGGTGCTGGTCGGCCTCGTGGTGAGCTACGGGATCCTGTTCGTGCGGGAACGGCGCGATTGGACGGCAATTGGTGTGGCGGGGGTGGCTACGGCTGTTGCGTTGTTGGTCTTGTTGTTGTCGCCGATTCCGATGGTGCGCGGGTTCGGGGCGTTACTCGTGATCGGCATGGTGCTGGCGTTTGCGGTTTTTCTGACGTTGGGCTTTGCGCTCGTGGACGGTGCGTTTCGGCGACCTCCCTTACTTGCCCGGGTTTCCCGGAGTCTCGGGGCGTTTCGCGGGCGGGTCCTGTCGTGGCACATACCCTCCCGGTTCGGCAGGCTCACCGGAAGGGCACGTGCCACGCCACCCGCCCGATGGGCCGCTGGGTTCGTGAAATTCGTGAAGAACGGGGCGCGTGGATTGGTCGCTGAGGCGAGGCTTGTCCCCCCTCTTTTTAAGCGGGCGGGGCGGTGGGCTGTTGGCGTTGCTGTTGCGCGACCGGTGAGGGTGATGCGGATTGCCTTGGTTCTTGCCCTGCTGGGCGTTGTTGCTTGGACTCAGGTCGACGTTGTTTCGGATGCGGCTCGATTGCTGCCGGGGGATCGGCGGGAGGTTCGGGATCTGAAGACGCTGCAGCGGGAGGCTCGGACGCCGGGGGACGTCAATGTCGTCGTGCGGTCCGAGCGGTTGCTCGACCCGGATGTCGTTCGGTGGATGACCCGGTATCAGTCCGAGGTCCTGCGCCGGCACGGGTTCAGCGAGGAGCGACCTTGCTCGAGTGCCGATCTGTGTCCCGCGCTGTCCCTCACCAACCTGTTCGGGTCGACGCGCCAGAGCGCGCGACAGGTCGAGCAGGTGATCGAGGCGCTGCCGCGCTACTTCTCGCAGAACGTGATCACCGCCGACCGCAGTACGGCCAACATTGCGTTCAGCATCCGCACGATGCCGCTCGACAAGCAGAAGGACCTGGTGGACGACATGCGCTCGCGACTCGACCCCCCGCGCGGCGTGACTGCCGAGCTCGGCGGGCTGCCTGTGCTCACGGCGGACGCCCACGCGGAGCTCGAGGCGAGTCGCTGGTGGCTTCCGCTTGCCGCCCTCGTGGCGGTCTTCGTCGTGCTGCTCCTTGCCTATCGGCGCCTCGCGGCGGCGGCGGTACCGCTGATCCCGATCGCGCTCGCGACGGGCTGGTCGTGGCTGATCGTGTTCGTGTTGCAGATACCGCTCAACCCGCTGTCGGCCACGCTCGGGGCACTGGTGATCGCGGTCGCGGCTGAGTTTGCGGTGATCATCTGCGCCGGTTACCGTGCCGAGCGCGCACTCGGATTGGCCCCGGGCGCGGCTGTGTCGCGCACCTACGAGCGCACAGGCGCTTTGATCCTCGCCTGCGGGGTCACCGCGATTGCGGGCTTTGCCGCCCTGCTCGTCAGCGACTTCCCGATGCTCCGTGACTTCGGCGCGGTCACGGTCGTGAGCCTGGCCGCATCGTTGCTGGGCGTGATGGTCGTGCTCCCAGCGGCGCTCGTCTGGGAGGAGCAGCGTGGTCCGCTGCGGGTCCCGCGCTCGCGCGCCGATCTCGCGGCGCTGGTGCGCGGCTGGGGACGGGCCTTACGCGGCGGCGCCGGCGCAGCGGGACGGGGTCTGCGGAGCGCTCCCGCTGCGATCCGGAAGACGGCGGGCGCCGTGCGGCGCGTCGTACCATCACGCAAGTGATGGCCGCCGATCGCGATCCTCTCTTCGAGGACGATCAGAAGGAGCGCGATGCCGAGCAGGCACGCAGCTCCGCCCGCCCATACTCGATCGCGGTCGGCGTGCTGTTCCTCGGCTTCATCCTGTTCGCAGGGATCAACTCGCTGACAAACGACAGTCCCGGCCCCACGGGTCTGCAGGCAGGAAGCCGGATGCCGCCGTTCGCGGCACCATCCGCGGCCGGGTCGCTCGAGGGCGACTCCAACGTCGATCAGAAGCAGGCCTGCAAGATCCAAGTCCGCGACGCGATCCGCATCTGCGACTACTTCGATCGGCCCCTGGTCATGGTCGCTTGGTTCAGCAAGTGCGGCGGCCACTGCGAGCCGGTGCTGGACGCGGTCGAGCGCATCCGGGGCCGCTTCCCGAAAGTGGCGTTCGTGGGAGTCGACATCCGGAACTCGCTCGAGGAGGCGCGCAAGTCCGTGGAGGAGAACGGCTGGGGCTTCCCGATGGCCGTCGATCGCGACGGGGCCGTCGGGCTGCTGTACTCCGTCGGCGTCGGGCCGACGACCTTCTTCGCGTATCGTGGCGGCGTGCTCGCCGCGAAGGCGCTCGGCGAGTTGAGCGAGGAGGAGCTGATCGATCGGGTGAGCCGGCTCGAACGGGCATCCCGCAAGCGCCAGACCGGAGCGCGAATCAGGAACCGCGATGGAAGCTGAGACCCCGATGGCGCGCGGCTGGATCGAACCCTCGCTGCGGGAGGAGTTCGACGGGCTCGCGCTCGTGACGGCGGAGGTCGCGGCGCGGTCGCGTCGCAGCCCGCAGGGCGTGAAGGAGCGCCTGCGGCATCTTTCGAACATCACCCACGGCGCGCGGGCGCTGGGCCAGCGCCGGGAGCCGATCGCATCGGCCTACCGCATCTTCTTCCGCCAGATCGGCATCGACCCCGAGAGCTTCCGGCCGCCCGGCCGAAGCCGCGATGCTCGAGCGGATGAGGAGCCGGCCGCTTCAAGAGCCGCAACACGCTCGACGACGGCCTCACCGTGGCGATCGTCGAGACCGGCGTGCCGGTCCGCGCCTTCGACGCCGATCGCATCCAGGGTGAGGTCGGGCTGCGGATCTCGCGCGAGGCGGAGCGTCTCGGCGGGGACGGACTCGAACTGCCGGAGGGCACGATCGTGATCGCAGACGAGCGCGATCGCGATCGCGCTGGTGTTCGGCGACACCGCAGACGGGCGGGGGGTGGCTTCCGAGACACGCCGGATGCTGCTCTGCGCGGTCCAGGTGCCCGGGGTCCCGGATATCAGCGTCGAGGAGGCACTGTGGATTTGCAGCGACATCCTGACGAGCTCATCCTAGGCTCGGCGCCAGGGCCGTTGGTAGACTTTTCGCACGCTTCGGGAGTAGAGGTGGGAATTCGTGCCTGAGCTCGTGCAAAGCCACATCCCAGACGGCGGTGAGCGCTGGACCTCGCTGCTGCGCAGGGACGTCGACGAGGCAGCCGCCCGCCGGTCGCTGCGGGAGCAGATCGCCCGCCTCGAACGCGAGCTTGCGGCTCTCTTCACCGCCGCGCACCCGCGTCAGGACCTCGAATGGCATGTCCCGGCGCCCGGCGGCCCGCGCGTCCTCGGCATCGGCGAGCTCGAGGAGCTGCGCGATCACCTCGCCGGCCGGCTCGAGGTCACGCGCCGCACGCTGCGCGACCGTGGTTACGTCGAGACGCGCAACCGCGAGCGGATCGAGGAGCTGATGGCCGAGCCGCAGCGGTTCAAGTGGGTGCGCATCTCCAACGACGACATCGGGGAGCCTGGCTGCAAGCACTGGCACGCGCGCCCGCGATTCGGCCTGCTCGGCATGCTGATGGGCTGGTGGCGGGTCAAGATCTCCTCGGGCTGTCCATGACTTCAGGGGCGCGGGGAGACTCGGCGCCCCGTCGCAGCTGATGGCCAGGGGCCGCAAACGCCGGAGCCCGACCTACACCGCGCCGGGCCGCAAGGGCGGAGGGCAGACCTCCCAGCCGGCCACGACGCCCGCCGGCTCCCGGGCTCCGCGCGAACGTCCCCCGGCGCCGTGGGGACGCTTCCCGCTGATCGAGCTGATCGTGTTGATCGGG
This sequence comes from uncultured Solirubrobacterales bacterium, assembly GCA_963762195.1. Classification (GTDB taxonomy): domain Bacteria; phylum Actinomycetota; class Thermoleophilia; order Solirubrobacterales; family JBBDJG01; genus DASRIA01. The sequence goes on from CAVXJX010000006.1 coordinate 217,923, forward strand.
CTCGTGCTGCTACTGGTCGGATTCTTCGTCGGCGACGCGCGCGGAGTCGTGATGATCGCCTGCGGGCTCACGCTCGCCTCGCTCGCCGGGCTGGAGCTCTCGGTCCGGGAGCACCTGGCCGGCTTTCGCTCCCACTCCACGGTGCTGGCGGGGTCCGTGACCCTCGTGGGGCTGGCCGCGGGCTACTTCCTCCTGCCGTCTGGCCTCTTCGCGCTCAATCTCCCGATCGGAGCGGTGGTCTTCGGGATCGCCTTCTACGCCTTCCGCGAGCTCTTCAAGCGCAGGTCCGGGGGCCTCGGCTTCCGCTGATGGAGCGCGCCCGCCGGCTGCTGCCCGCCGTCGAGAGCGCCGCTCTGCTGGTGGCGATCATGTTCATGGGCAGCCTCGTACTGTGGGTCGGCGTCCCCGTCGCTTGGCTGTGGGTCGGATCCCAGATCCAGGGATCGAGCTCGATGGCGGCGGCGATCGGGGCGATGATGATCGGGATGCTCGTCACGATCGCGCTGCTCGTGACGTTGCTCGCATGGCTGAACCGCAAGCACGTCGAGTTGCAGGAGGCACGGGGGCTGCATCTGCCCCAAGACGCGACGACGGCGCTCGAACACGTGATGGTCGCGAGCGCCGTCGTGGCGTTGATCGGATTCTTCGTCTGGTTCTTCGGCTTCAGCGGCTCCAGTCCGATACCGCTGAACATCAGTTACTGAAGTTCAGTCACGCCGCCCGCTGGGTCGCGCGGGAAGTCTGGGCCTTCGTCGTCAGGAGCGCTGCGAGCGTCACGCGCTGGCGCTCGGTGAGGCTGCCGACCGTCTTGCTCTCCAGCAGGCTGATGGACTGCAGGAACTTCCGGCAGCGGGTGCGCCCCCACCGCTTCTGGCTCATCAACAGCTCGCTGACGGTCATGCTCTCGACCTCCCAGGGACAGGAGAGGACGACCTCGGCGGCGTCGACTCGGCCTGCCGCGATCTTGCGCTTCAGCGCAGCTCGCGCGAGCCGTACTCGGTTGGCTCGCTCGAGCGCCAGCATGTGTTGTGGACCAGAGGTCAAGGCAGCGTCCATCGCACCTCCCAGGGTGGGCAGATCAGAGTCACGGGATCGGGGTATCCGCTCGCAAATTCCCCCTCCGCCCGACGCGCGACCCTGGGCGACAAGTTCCTCCCCTGCGCCCGTCTTCACCTTTCTAAAGACGTGGCCCGGTTGGGGGGACTGCGTGCGAGGTGGAAAGGTAACGGATGCCGCACGCCGGTCAACATTTCGTTAACTGGCCCGGTCGCTAGGAGCGGGCTTTTTGTGGCCGGAAACCCTTGTCCAATTTTGGACAATGTTCCGGCTAATAAGTTGGCCCTGCAAACCGCAATATTTCGCGACGCGTGACGTCGCGTCCGGCAAACGGCCGAGACCCTCAAGGGGTCTTGTGAGGAACCGTCTCAGCTACCGGGCGAAAGGAGGATCTTCACGTCTCGGGTACCCGGGCTCTCGAGTCGCTCGAACATCTCCTGTGCGCGCTCGAGCGGTGCGGTGTCCGTGATCAGGCTGTCGGCCGGCAGGCTGCCTGCGGCAAGTAGCTGCACTGCATCGTCGAAGTCTTTGCGCGTGTAAGCGAACGCCGCGCGCATCTGCGCCTCCTTGACGATCAGCACGAGTTGCGAGATCTCGACTGGTTCCTCGAGCACTCCGAGCAGCACGATGATCCCCTTCGAGCGCACGAGCTCGGCCGCCAGTTGTGGCGCAGCGGGGTTGCCGGCGCACTCGAACACGACGTCGGGCGGCTCGCCGCCGAGCGCCTCCACGACGCGCATGTGAACGTCGTCGAGCCCGACCGCCTCGACGCCAAGAGAGCGCATTCGCTCCTGACGGTGCTCGTTGCGCTCCACCACGATCACCCGGTCGATGCCCCTGGCCTTCAACCCGAGCGCGGTCACGACACCGATCGGGCCCGCGCCGATCACCGCGCACGCATCGCCTGGCTTCGCCTCGCCCAGGTCGATCGCATGAAGGCCGACGGCCAGCGGCTCGACCAGGGCGCCGTGCTCGAGGGAGAGCCCATCCGGCAGCGAGACGAGCATCGACGCGTCGACCACCACCGATTCCGCATAGCCGCCCGGGTTCATGCCGAGGCCCAGCCCCGTGTACGCGGCGTTCACGCAGACGTGGAGGTCGCCTCGCAGGCAGTTGGGGCACTCCCCGCAGGAAGCGAAGGGATAGACCGTGACGCGGTCGCCGGGGGAGAAGCCCTCGACGGCGGATCCCAGCTCGCTGAGGGTTCCCGAGAACTCGTGGCCCATCACCGAGCCCGCGGCGACCGCGGGCGAATGGCGCAGGTGGAGGTCCGACCCGCAGATACCGCAGAACGCGACCGCCACACGGGCCTCGTGCGGCTCCAGCGCACGTTCCTCCATGGTGGTCGACCGGAGGGTGCGGTCCTCGGCGATCGCAACGGCGCGCACGGCCGCAGTCTATTTCCCTCCAGCCGAGATTCGGCCGGTTCGCCGGCCGGCCTAGGCGTCGGGCAGCTGGTCCCGGACCGAGGCGAAGATCTCGAGCGCGTGGTCCAGGTGCTCGCGCTCGTGCGTGGCCATCACGCTGGTGCGGATCAGGGAGCCGCCCGGCGGCACGGCCGGGTAGAGCGCCACGTTCACGTACATGCCGGCATCCCAGAGGGCCTTCCAAAGCGTCGCCGTGGGCACGTCGTCCCCGATCACGATCGGCACGATCGGCGTGATGACCTCGGTGCCGTCGCCAAGCAGGCTGGGCTCGACGACGCGGTAGCCGAGCTCCTTCAGGCCCCGGTGCAGGTATTCGCCGTTGTCGAGGACACGCTGGAACAGCTCCGGTCCCTCGTCCGACCGGCAGATCCGGACCGCCGCCAGCGCTGCCGCCGTCGCGGCCGGCACCGCGGACGCGGTGAAGAGGAACGAGCGGGAGGCGATCCGCAGGTAGTCGATCACCTCAGCCGGCCCCGCGATGTAGCCGCCGCAGCTGGCAAGGGACTTCGAGAACGTGCCCATCCGCAGGTCGACCCGGTCCTCGGCGCCGTGCAGCTCGCACGCGCCCGTCCCGCGGGGGCCGAGGACCCCGACCCCGTGGGCCTCGTCGACCATCAGGCGCGCGCCGTGGGTGCGGCACAGGTCCGCGACCGAGTTGACGTCGCAGATGTCGCCCTCCATCGAGTACACGCCGTCCACGACCACCAGCACGCCGCCCCCGTCGCCGGCCGCCCGCTCCAGCATGCGCTCGAGCTTGTCCAGCCGCTGGTGGCGGAACGGGCGCAGGCGGGCCCCCGACATCTTGCAGCCGTCCAGGATCGAGGCGTGATCGCCGGAGTCGGCGATCACGGTGTCGCTGGCGCTCAGGATCGCCGACAGACACCCGACGTTGGCCTGATAGCCGGTGGTGAAGACCAGCGCCGCCTCGGTGCCCATCCACGCGGCGATCTCCTCCTCGAGCTCCTGGTGGAGGGGGATCGTCCCGTTCAGCAGGCGCGAGCCCGTGAGTGCTGTCCCGTAGTGCTCCAGCGCGTCGCGGGCGGCGGCTTTGACGCGCGGGTCCCCGGTGAGCCCGAGGTAGTTGTTGGAGCCGAGCATGAGCCGCTCCTCGCCCTCCATCGTGACCACCGGCCCAGCCTCGGACTCGACCTGGCGGAAGTAGGGCAGCAGGTCGTGCTCGCGGGCGAAGTCGATCAGCTCGCGGCGGTCGTGGTCGCGGGCTTTCTCGAACAGGTCGGGGATCGTCGGCGTGTTGGCCATATCCGCTAGGTTGCCGCGCGTGCCGGTCGAGATCAAGCCGGTCGCGTCGCGGCGCGATCTCACACGCTTCATCAAGCTTCCGATGCGGCTCTATCGTAACGAGCCGAACTGGATCCCTCCGCTCGTGGCCGAGCGCCGCGCCTTCCTGGACCGGGACAAGAACCCGTTCTTCAACCACGCCGAGGCCGAGTTCTTCGTGGCCTGGCGCGACGGCGAGCCCGTGGGCCGCATCAGCGCCCATTTCGACCACCACTTCAACGAGTTCCAGGGAAACGACTGGGGGATGTTCGGCTTCTTCGAGTGCGAGCAGGATCCCGACACCGCCGCGGCGCTGCTCGACGCGGCCGAGTCCTGGCTGCGGGACCGGGGACGCGACCGCATGGTGGGCCCGATGGACTTCACCACCAACGACGAGTGCGGCCTGCTGGTCGAAGGGCACGAGCGCAAGCCGCTGATCCTCGAGGGCTGGCACCACCAGTACTACCCGGACCTGCTCGAGGCGTGGGGGCTGCGCAAGGCGATGGACCTCTACATGTGGGAGCTGCGCCTCGACAAGGTCGAGGACAAGGGGGGCTTCCACCCGCTGATCCACGCGACGGCAAAGAAGGTCACCGGCGAGCACGGCGTGACCGTGCGCAACATGCGCCGGCGCGACCTGGAGTCCGAGATCGCCGCCTTCCTCGAGGTCTACAACCAGGCCTGGGCCCACAACTGGGCATTCGTCCCGCTCGACGAGACCGAGGCGCGCTGGTACACGAAGAACCTGCGGCCGATCCTCGACGAGAACTGGACCTGGATCGCCGAACGCGACGGTGAGGTGCTGGGCGCCGCGCTCACGCTGCCCGACGTCAACCAGTGCCTCGAGCACATGAACGGCCGGCTGCTCCCGTTCGGCTGGGCCAAGTTCCTGTGGCACCGCCGCAAGATCGACGCCTGCCGGGTGCTGGCCCTCGGTGTGAAGCCCGAGTATCAGGACCTGGGCATCGCCGCCGCCCTCTACGTCGCGCACATCGAGCAGGCCGACCCCGAGCAAAAGGAGATCTGGTGGGGAGAGATGGGCTGGATCCTCGAGACCAACGACGCCATGAACCGCGCCATGGAGGGCATGGGCGGCAAGATCGTGCGCCGCTACCGGATCTTCGAGAAGGAGCTGGAGAACGCAGGGGGAGCCGAGGCCCAGGCCTGGGAGGCGGTCGACGGCCTGGCCGAATAGGGCCCCGGCGGAGACATCTCTACTGCCCTCTACACTGGCGACCTCATGTCAGCCGACCCCAGCCACAACGGGGGGCTTCACCATCCGCCCGTGCCGGTCGCACGGCCGGTCCGAGCCCTCGAGCACCCGCGCAAGCTGGTGCTGGCGCTCCCGCTGCCACGCGGCCCGCTGGCAGTCGCCGCAGGCGGCCTCACCGCCAGCGCAGTCCTGGTCAGCCTGACAAGGGTGTTGCGCAGACGGCGAAAGTCCCGCCTGACCCGCCGCGGCCGCAAGGAACTACGCAGATCGGTCGTCGGCACCCGCTCATTCCTCGTGGACGTCCACCTGCTGGGCCGGTAGTGAGTTACTCCGTAACTCCGTAACTGCGTAACTCCGTAACCGCGTAACTAGAGCCCTTCGCCCGGCAACAGGTCGTTAGTGGTAACGGCCTCGATATCGGGCAGCTCTTCAAGCAACCCGTTATCCACCATCCACCCTCCGTAGTTGCGCCACTTGACCCGGTCCAGATATCCGAACGGCTGGGTGCGCTTCTCCGGGAACAGCGTCGGGATCGTCAGACGCACGCTCTCGCGCGTGGACCGGGCCTTCAGGTCGTTGTTCGCGTCGAGCAGAGCTTCCGCGGCCGCGCGTGGATCGCTGCGGGCCGTCCGGGCGCCGCGGGACAGGGCTGAGATGAACAGCCGCAGATCGTCGCGCTTGTCCTCGAGCGAGTCGGAGTTGGCGACCAGCACGAGCTCGTCGTAGTCCGGGACGCCCAGCCGGTTCACGGGGACGATCCGCGGGCGCTGGCGGCGCTGGCGCAGCTCGACGCCCTCGACGTTCCAGAATGCGCCGAGGGTCGCGTCGACCTTGCCGGACAGCATCGCCGGGAGCAGGCTGGCGCCCACGTTGGTGACCTTGACCGACGACTTGGGCACGTTCGCGCGCCGCAGGATGGTGTCGAGATAGGCCTCCTGGTAGGGGATGCCGGCCGTGCCGACCCGTTTCCCGCGCAGGTCGCGCACCGAGCCGACCCCGGAGGTCCCCGTCGCCATCAACGACGTGAGCGGCTTCTGCACCAGCGCAGCAACCGCGACGACGGGAAGGCCCTGCTCGCGCGCGAGGAGCACCTCGGGCTCGTAGGAGATCGCGAGATCGGCCCGCCCGGCAGCGACCTGCTTGATCGGCGCCGCGGGGTCGGAGGGCACCCGCGGCTTCACGTCGAGGCTCACGTCGCGGAAGTAACCGGACTCGATCGCCTGGTAGATGGCGACGTGGTCGGGGTTCGGGAACCAGTCGAGCATCACGTCGAGGCTGCGGACCTTCACCGCGCTGACGTCCTCCTCCTTTTCGCCGCACGCGCCGAGGACCACGCACGCAAGAGCGACCGCAAGCGCGGCGGCGAGGCGCATCATCCGAGCACCCGCTCGCCGTGGGCCCACGGCACCGCGCGCCGCTCCACCGCCGACACGAGCGCAAACAGCGCGATCGCCATCGCCGCCAGCAGCAGCACCGCCGCGAACACCCGCGCGGTCAGCAGCTGTGCGGTCCCGACCTGGATCGTGTGGCCGAGGCCTGCGTCGGACCCGACCAGCTCCCCGAATACGGCCCCGATCACCGCCACCGCGACCGCCACCTTCGCCCCCGAGAACAGATAGGGCAGCGCGGAGGGCAGCTCGAGCCGGCGGAACAGGTCCCAGCGGCCGGCGCCCAGCGTGCGGAGCATCCGAACCTGGTCGCGGTCGACCGCACGCAGGCCGTCAAGCGTGTTGACGGCGACCGGGAAGAAGCAGATCAGGGCGATGACCATCAGCTTGGGCCCCATTCCGAATCCGAACCAAATCACGAGGATCGGAGCAATCACGATCACCGGGACGGCCTGCGAGGCCACCACGATCGGGTACAGGGCGCGCCGCAGCATAGGGGAGAGGTGCAGTAGGACGGCGACCGCCACGCCGGCTGCGAGCGCGAGCGCGAACCCGAGCAGCACCTCCTGCGCGGTCACCCACGCGTCCGGGAGCAGGATGTCGCGGTCCTCCACGAGTGCGCGGGCAACCTCGCTCGGCGCAGGGAGCAGGTAGTCCTCGACCCATCCGAGCCGGGCCGCGGCCTCCCAGGCGGCGACGACCAGGACGAGCAGCAGGAGGGGCGGTCCCCAATCGCGCACGAGACGTCTCATGCGAGCGCCTCGAGCGCGCGCTGGCGCAGACGGGAGAACGCGTCCGAGGTCACGACCTCGGTACGGGGAGCGGACCGGTCCAGATCCGGCTCCAGCTCCTCGATCACGGTGCCCGGGCGCCGCGACATGACGAGCACGCGGTCGCACACGTAAAGCGCCTCCTCGATGTCGTGTGTCACGAGGAGCGTCGTGCGCCGCTCGTGTGCAAGCGTGCTCAGCAGCCATTCCTGCAGCTCCGCGCGCGTGATCGAGTCGAGGGAGGCGAAGGGCTCGTCGAGCGCCAGCACGGGCCGGTCCGCGAGCAGCGTGCGGGCGAAGGCCACCCGCTGGCGCATCCCTCCCGAAAGCTCGGCCGGGCGCGCGTGCGCGAACTCGGCCAGGCCGAAGCCGGCAAAGAGCGCCGTCGCGCGGCGGCGCGCCTCGTCCCGCGAGGCGCCCTGAAGCTGTGGAGCGAGCGCGGCGTTGTCGAGCGCGGAGCGCCACGGCAGCAGCAGGTCGCGCTGGGGCATCAGCACGCACCGGCCCCGTACGGCCACGTTCCCGGCCGATGGTTCCTCGAGCCCGCAGATCACCTCCAGCAAGGTCGACTTGCCGCATCCCGACGGACCCACGATGCCGAGCGTCTCGCCGGGGGCGACGGAGAACGTGACGTCCCGCAGCGCGGCCACGGGCCCGCCGCGCGCCTGGAAGGTCTTCGTGAGGGCCGCGACCTCGACGGCCGCAGCGCCGCTCCTGGTCGTGCGCGACTCCCTCACGGGAGCCTTGAGAGGCATCTGTCGCGTGCTCCCTTCGCGGGTATTACCCCACAGGTTCGAAGGGTCAGCGCCGGGAGGTGGAAACCTCAGGCGCTATCTCAGCCCGCTTGCCCGCGAGCCCCCCTGTTAGCTCGGCGAGTGTAGCGCTCCGCGGGCGTCAGGAGGGAAGCTCAGGCCGGCCCGCGATGACGTTCACGAACTGCTCGAGCTGCTTCGTCGTCCAGCACTCGAACACGCCGTCGCAGTAGGGCTCGTAGGCGGCCATCACCGAGTCGCCGTAGTTCCAGTACAGGCGCGGCTCGGGGTTCAGCCAGAACGTGCGCCCGGCCCGGTCGGCCACGTGACCGAAGAGCGGCGCGTGCGGCTCCCGCCCGTTGGTGCGCGCGTCGCCGAGCACGATCACGGTCGAGCGGGGGTCGAGGTCGTCGCCCGCCCGTTCAAGGAACTCACGCCAGACGCGGCCGTAGTCCGTGTAGCCGGACACGTCCGCGACGCCGGCCTCGCGCGCGATCCGCTGCGACACCGCGCGGAAGCTGCGCTCGCGCTCGAAGATGTCGGTCACCTCGTCGATCCGCTCGACGAACGCGAAGCTGCGCAGCTTGCGAAACGAGTCGTGGAGCGCGTGCAAGACGGACAGGAAGAAAACGCTGGCGCTTGTGACCGACGTCGACACGTCGCAAAGTACGTAGATCTCTGGCCGCCGCGGGCGCTTGGGACGGTGGCGCAGCCGCAGCGGCACACCGCCCGTCTCAAGGGAGGCGCGCATCGTGCGGCGCACGTCCACCACCTGGCTGCGCTTCCGGCCCCGGGCCTCGTGGCCCGAAGTCGCAAGCCGCCGCTTCATCTGGGCGACGACCCGGTGGACCTGCGCAAGGTCCTGCAAAGGCCCGCCGGGCAGTGCGCGGTCGAACTCCGCGAGCGGCTTGGACGGAGGCAGGCTTTCGGTGCGGTGGATCAGCGAGCGCTCGAGCTCGCGCCGCAGCATCGTCTCGAAGCGCCGCAGGTTGTCGCGGTCGAGCCCTTCGCCGTCCTGCTGGGCGTCGCGGCCCTGCTGGCGCAGCTCGAGCGTGCGGCGGATGCGCTGCACGTCCACGCCGATCACCCCGGAGCTCTCGCCCTGTCCGCCGAAGGCGGCGACGGCGAGGCGCGCGAGGTCGCTCATCTCCCCGTCGTTGCCCGCGCGGATCGCCGCCTGGATCTGCTGCCGCAGGTCGTCGAGGTCGATTCGCTCGCCGCCCTCGAAGCGCGTCTCCTTGAGCCCCTTCTCGACCGCCTCCGCCTCGACTGCGCGAAAGAAGAAGCGGTTGAACACGAGCTCGAACACCCGCCGGTCCTCCTGCGACTTCGCAAGCGTGGCCGCCAGCGTCTCGCGGAAGTCCTCGCGGTCGGTCCAGCTCACCTCGCCGAGCGCGTCGAATGCATCGAGCAGCTCCGCCGTGCCGATCCGCACGCCCTCGTCGCGCAGCTCCTCGCAGAACCGTACGAGCTGGGGAGCGAGACCAGGGGGCACGCCTTCCGGCATCCCGCCATAGATCGCGCCGCGGTTACCCGCGTTCGGAGGCCTTGCCGAGGATTCCATCGTCGAGCTTCACTCCCACCCGCTCGGCCACCACGTCCAGGTCCGTGCGGTGCTTCACGATGATGCTCATCGTGCGCTCGAACACCGAGCGGTCGATGTCGGTGGCGCCGAGGAGCATCATCGCGCGCGCCCAGTCGATCGACTCAGCGATCGACGGCGGCTTCTTGAGGTCGAGCTTGCGCACCATGTGCACGATCTCGATCAGGCGGCGCATGATCGTGTCCGGCAGCTCCGGCACGTGCAGCCGCACGATCTCGAGCTCGCGCTCCGCGTCCGGATAGTCGAGCCAGAGGTAGAGGCAGCGGCGCTTCAGCGCCTCGGTCAGCTCACGCGTGTTGTTGGACGTGAGCAGGACCAGCGGGCGTGTGGTCGCCTCCACCACGCCCAGCTCCGGGATCGAGATCTGGAAGTCCGACAGGACCTCGAGCAGCATGGCCTCGAACTCCTGGTCGGCCTTGTCGATCTCGTCGATCAGCAGCACCACCGGCTCCTTCACCGAGATCGCCGTCAGGAGCGGACGTGCCATCAGGAAGTCCTCGGAGAAGATGTCCTCCTGCACGTCCTCCCATCCGGTGCCCGCGGCCTCGGTCTGGATGCGCAGCAGCTGCTTGCGGTAGTTCCACTCGTAAAGCGCCTTGGCCTCGTCGAGGCCCTCGTAGCACTGCAGGCGCACGAGCCGGCGCTCCGTCCAGCGCGACAGCGCCTTCGCGAGCTCGGTCTTGCCGACACCCGCGGGGCCCTCCACCAGCACGGGCTTGCCGAGCTGGTAGGCCAGGAAGGAAACGAGCGCGGCGGCCTCGTCGGGCAGGTAGCCCGCGCCGGTCAGGCCGTCCCGGACCTCGTCGAGCGTGGTGGGGCCTCCCGGCTGCGACGCCTCGGACATGGCTGGGATGATACTTGCGTGGGTTTGCCCGCCATCTATGCGACGAGCGTCACGCTCGCCCAGTCCTCGCCCGCGTTCGAGACTTCACCGAAGCCGTTCATCGCGCTGTTCGCCGTCGGATTCGGGATCGGAGTGTTCGGTCACCTCGCGGGATCGCGCGTGATCGTCGCATTCGGGATCGCGATCGTGATGGTCGCGACGCTGGTCCTGCCGATCGCACTGAGCATCTCGAACTAGGGGGGACGACTGATCGCCGGCGATACCGTAAAAAGCGGCCGCACCCCGGATCAGCGTCTCGCCACGCGGTTTCCGCCGCTGTGGCATGCGGTTGGCGCGTCAGTGTTGCGCCTTCCCCGAGGCTCACGCGTGCGGCGGGCCTTTCTGGAACGGGCCGCGCGCATCAGCTTCGAGGCGTGGGTACGCGGCGACTACGACGTCCTGAGGACGGCCCCGACGGATACTGCGATTCCATGGAGCACTGGGCGCAATCCTTCAGGAACTGGCGTGCCGAGATGGACGAGCTGATCGAAGAAGCCGTCGATCAGATTCTCATTGTTGCCCGTCACTCGGGCGAGGGCGTTGCCAGCGGTGTCAAGGTCGAGCAATGGGGAGCGGTTCGCTACACGGGCCGCCACGGAAGGATCGTGCGGGTGGACGCATTCTTCGGGCCCAGCAGGGAGGGCGTCCTGGCGGCGAGCGGCAGAACGGGTGGCGGCCGCTAGCTGTAGTTCCCAACCACGTCGTTCAGGCCCGCAAAACCAGGTGGGGTAAGGAAAGGGTCGACGTGTGCGCTCCGCTAACCGGCGGAGTGTCACGAGACTTCAAAGAAAGGTCGCGATCACGCGCGACAGCCTGCCGCGTTGCGCATTGGCCACTGAACTTTCCCCCTGGCCATGCGTGGAAGTGGACCCAACGGGGGAAAGTTCGTCGATCGCCGCCAGGCGCTCACCGCACCCCACACGCCTAGCGCGCAGACGGCTCATTTGCCACCCACGCGTGCGCCTTGCATCGCAGATCACGGGTCGCTCGCGAACCCGCGCAGGCGGCCGAACCCTCTCCCTTACCCACCCGGTTTTCCGGACCCGCCACCAGCGATCCGCCGCCGGACCCGCAAGACGAAACAACGTCTTTGGAAGCTACACCTAGCGCCGCAGCGCGGTCAGCGGGTCGAGCGCGGCGCCGCGCAGGCGCAGCTCGAAATGCAGGTGCGGGCCGGTCGAGGCCCCGGTCGAGCCGACGCGCCCGACCGTCGCGCCCGCCGCCACGGCGGTCCCGCGAGTCACGCCGATGCGCGACAGGTGCGCGTAATAGGAGCGCACCCCGAGCGGGTGCTCGATCACGACCAGGTTTCCGTATCCGCGCGTGTCCCAGCCAGCGAACTCGACCTGGCCGCGCCCGGCGGCCACGACGAGCGCGCCCGGCGGGGCGGGGTAGTCGATGCCGGTGTGAAACCGGTTGCCACGCGGCCCGAACCGGTCAGTGAACGCACGCGCCACCGGGTCCCGCAACCAGATTGGCGAGCGTGGAATGGCGCCGCGCAGCAGCCCCAGCGTGTGCGGGCCGGCCACGCCGTCCGCCGTCACTCCCGAATACGCCTGGAAGCGTCGCACCGCTGCCTGCAAGTGGCTGCCGAAGCCGCCGTCGATCGTGCCCGACGGAAAGCCGCGCCAGGCGAGCCGGAACTGAAGTGCCGCCACGTCCCATCCGGCGTGGCCCACCCGCAGCAGGCGGGTTCCATACGAGGGGCCGCCGCGACGTCCGAGCGCGGCCCTGGTCCCTGCACCCGCCACCCCGTCCGCGGCCAGGCCATGCGCAGCCTGGAACCGCTGCACGGCCGCCCGTGTGCCCGGCCCGGCGGACCCGTCGATCGTCTGGTTGTACAGGCCCACGCCGCGCAACGCCACTTGGAGCGCTGCGACATCCGCGTCGCCCGCCGCCTGCGCCGTCGCCGGTGCGGCAAAGAGCATCGCAGTGCAGAGCACTGCTGCTGTCCGCATCTTCATCCCGATGCTCGGCGGCACTAGCCGCCGAAGCGCGCCTTCAGCGCCAACACGTTCGCGACATAGCGTTGCGTGGAGGGCAGCAGGCCAACCTGCCGCACGGAGGCCGCGCCCTGGTAATACGAGGCGACTGCCGTTGCCTCGTCGCCCTCCGAGTCGGCGATCAGCTGGCGCAGGAACATCACACCCGCGTTCACATTCTCGACGGGCGAGCTCGGGTCCAGTGATCGTCCCGCGAGCTGTTGCTCGACCCAGGTCCAGGTGCCCGGGAGGATCTGCATCACTCCGCGCGCGTTGGCCGACGAGACGACGCCGTTCTGGAAACCGCTCTCCTGCCATGCCACGGCGGCGGCGAGCGACGGGGAAACGCCATGGCTCGAGGCGACCTCGCCGATCTGCGAGGCGGTGACCGTATCGGGAGTTGGGTTCGGGGCGGCGTCGACGACAACCGCGGGCGTCGACTCCTGGGCCGGGACCGCTTCGGCCGGTGCGGCCGACACCGGGAGCTTGAGAGCCGCGCCGGCAGGCAGCGGCTGCTCCGGATCGAGGCCGTTCATCCACGCGACCTGGCCGACCGAGATGCCGCTGGCCGCGGCGATTGCGGAAAGCGTGTCGCCCGGCTTGACGGTGTAGGCACCCAGCACCGGCGGGGGAACGGCCTGCGCAGGAGCCGCAGTCTCGGCGAGCGCCTGCGCGGCCTCCTCCTCGGACGGGATCTGGATCGTGCTCCCGATGACCACGGGAGCGTCCTCGGGCAGCCCGTTGGCCGCCGCGAGCGCGCGGGTGGTGAAGTTGCTCGCCGCGGCGATCGACCACAGCGTCTCGCCGGCCTGGACCGTGTGCGGGACCTCAGCCTGGACCGGTGCGGGCAGAACCAGCAGCGCCGCCAGCGCCACGGGGGTGCAGAGCCTCGTGAGGCGTTTCAAGAGTGACCTCCAGCATGGGATCGGGAGCAGCGTCGCGGCGGCGATGCGACATGTAGAGAGGATTGCCCTCGACCTCGTAGCCCAAGCGTCCAGTGGACGGATGTTTTACGAGTGCTTCCGGTTCGATCGGGCGACTACATAGATATGAGGCAAGGACGCCTGGTGGCGTTGCTGCTGGCTGCGAGCTGCGCAGCCGTTGTAGCTCCGGCCGCTGCCGCTGATGCACCGCCGCCTGATCCGGACGAGCTGCTCGTGCGTTTCGATCCCGCGCTTGCGCCCAGCGAGCGCGCGGCCGTGCGCCGGCAAGCCGGTACTCCCGTGCAGCGGGCGCTGGCGCTGTCCGGTCTCCAGCTGGTCACGCTCCCCGGCGGTGCGGCCGCCGGCCGCGCTCGAGCCGCGCTCGAGAGCGCGCCCGGTGTGCTGTACGCCGAGCCGAATTTCAAGCGCAGCCTCCAGGCCACGCCCGACGACCCTCACTTCAGCCTGATGTGGGGACTGCACAACACCGGGCAGACCGTCAGCGGGACCATTGGCACCGTCGACGCCGACATCGATGCGCCCGAAGCGTGGGACATCACGACGGGAAGCTCCGCGACGACTGTGGCGATCGTGGACACCGGCGTCGAGGACGGCCATCCGGACCTCGGGTCGCAGACCTGGCGCAACCCCGGCGAGACCGGCGCGGGTAGGGAGACGAACGGCATCGACGACGACCAGAACGGCTACGTCGACGACTCCCAGGGATGGGATTGGGTGGCGCAGGACAGCGATCCCGACGACGAGAACGGACATGGAACCCACGTCGCCGGCACCGTTGCGGCACGCGGAAACGACGGGCAGGGCGTCACGGGCGTCAGCTGGCGATCCCAGCTGATGGCGCTGCGCGTGCTCGACTCCGACGGGGACGGAACGGTCGCGGACGTCGTGGACGGCTACTCGTACGCCGCCGCGAGCGGGGCGCCAATCGTCAACGCGAGCCTCGGCTCGACCGGCTTCTCGTTCACCGAATACGACACGCTGCGAAGCCTTCCGGGCACGCTGTTCGTCGTCGCCGCCGGAAACGACGGCGAGAGCAACGAGACGAATCCGCACTACCCGTGCAGCTACGACCTCGCCAACATCGTGTGCGTCGCAGCAAGCGACAACCGCGACGCGCTGGCAAGCTTCTCGAACTACGGCGCGACGAGCGTGGACCTCGCGGCCCCTGGGCGCAGAATCCTCAGTTCGTGGCCCGGTGGCTACACCTATGCGAACGGCACCTCGATGGCGACCCCGCATGTGGCGGGTGCCGCGGCGCTCGTTCACGCTCATGTCCCCGGCGTGAGCGCCGCCGGCCTGCGCAACGCGCTGCTGGCGGGCGTCGACCCGAAGCCGGCGTTCGCGGGGAAGACCGTGACAGGAGGCAGGTTGAACGCCCTGGGCAGCCTCGGGGTACCCGCGGCGCCGGCCGTCCCCGCTCCGCCCGCCGCTCCGCCTCCGGCCGCACCTGCACCGGAGGCCGACCGCGTTCGGCCGCAGGTCGCGGTCTCGGTGACCGGACCCAGGCGCATACGCGCGGTTGCGCGACGTGGCCTGCGAACGGTCATGCGCTGCTCGGAGGCATGCGAGCTGCGCGTCGACACGTTCCTCGCAAGGAGCACCGCGCGCAGGTTCGGCATCGTGACCCGCCTCTCGAGGAAGCGCATCGGAAGTGCATATGCGCGGCTGGCGTCGGCGCGCAGCAAGACGGTGGTCGTGCGGCTCAGCCGCAACGCGGCACGGCAGCTGAACGGCACGCGGCGCGGCTCGGTCCGGCTCGAGGTGCGGATCCGGGCGACCGATCTGGCCGGCAACCGGCACACCGTGACGCGCACGGTCCGGCTGCGCTAGATGTAGTTTCCAGACGTTGTCGCGCGTGATCGCGACCTTTCTTTGAAGTCTCGTGACACTCCTTTCCGGGCCTGAACAACGTGGTTGGGAACTACGGCTAGCCGCCGCCCAGCTCAGATCCCCAGATCCTCCAGTGTGCGCCGCAGGCCCTCGGCCAGCGGCGTGGTGGTCCAGCCCAGCTCGTACTCGGCCTTGGCCGCGACTGGGTGAGCGTTCCAGGTGAAGAAATGAAGCTGCCCGCGCGACAAGAGCGGCGGCCGGCGGATGACCCGCGAGAGCGCCTCGCCGCCCGTGGCCATCGCGCGTGCGAGCGGCAGCGGAATCGTCGGCGGCACCCAGCCCCGCCCGGCTTCGCGCACGACCGCGTTGGCCAGGTCTCGCAGCGACATGTAGGTGTCGCACAGGATGTAGCGCTCGCCGTCGCGTCCCCGCTCTGCCGCCAGCAGGTGTCCCTCGGCCAGGCCGTCGACGTACACCAGGCCGAGCCCGCCGGGTGGAAGAGCCGGGAGCCGGCGGCGGACCAGCGGCTCGAAGAACCCCCGGTCGAAGGAGACGCTCGCACTCGGACCCGGCCCGTAGACGCCGGCCGGGTTCACGATCACCACCTCGAGGCCGTCGCGCTCGGACAGGGCCAGCTGCTCGGCCCGCTGCTTGGAGCGCTCGTAGGCGGTGCCCTTCGGGTATGCGGCGACCTGCGACTCGTCGAATCGCTCACCCGACTCGGCGTGGAAAACGTCCTGGGTGCTCGTGTGCACGAGCCGGCGGACGCCCGCGTCGTGCGCGGCGCGCGCCACCGTGCGCGTGCCCTCCGCGTTGACCCGGTCGAACACGCTCTCGTCCGCAAGCCACTGCTCCGGCAGGCCCATCGCGTTGAACACGACCTCGCATCCCTCCACGGCCGCCGCGACGGACGCCGGCTCGGTCACGTCACCGCGTACGGGCTGCACCCCTGCCGGTAGGACGGTCGCGGCTCTTCCCGGGTCGCGTACGAGGGCACGAACCTCGTCGCCACGGGCGGCGAGCGCGCGGGCAACCGCGTGCCCGACCTTTCCGGTTGCTCCGGTTACGAGCACTCTCATCTGATCATCGCGGGCTCGGGAAGTCGCCCCACGCGTGCGCAGTCTCCGCGTCGACGTCGGCTGCGAGCGCCTCGCTCTGCCCGTGGTGGAAGCGGCGCCGTCCGCGCACGCCGGCGACCGCCAGCATCACTCCGGAGGCGAAGGTCACCAGGAACCCCCAGCGCAGGTCGTAGTCGAGCGTGCGGTCGGCCACCTCTCGCGCCGGGGGGTCCAGGATGCGGGCGAGGACCAGCAGGCAGCACCAGACCCCGGCGCCGGCGGCGAGCGTGCCGTCCGCCAGCGGCAGGTGAAATCCGCGACCCTCGGCGCGCCCGTACAGCAGGAGCAGCACGGATCCCGCCACGAGCATCAGCGCCAGCTCTATGAACGTGAACCGGTTGACGGCCCAGTACGAGAGGCCGGTGAGCGGATCGCGCCACCACGGCAGGAACAGGCTCGCGAGGATCCCGAGGGCTGCGATGCCCGCGAGCCGCTGGTCGGGTGGAAGGCTGCGGGCGCCGCGCGTGATCGCGGCACGGAAACCGCCGCGGTCCGGCTCACTCAATCGGTATGTCCTCGACGGGCGCCCCGCTCGTACGCTGCTGCGTCTCGAGATGGCGCACGTAGTGGTCGATCAGCGCCCGCGCCGCAAGCAGGCCCTCGCGCTGCAGAGCGTGCCAGTGTTCCTGGAACTCGGGCGGGGCGGCCGTGCGCAGCACGTCCGCTGCGCGGCAGATCGGACAGAAAGCGACGCATTGGTGCTCGCCGCGGCCGGGTCCGTCGCCCGACGACGGGCCGCTCGGCGGAGGCCGGTCCTCCCAGGACGAAAAGGGGTCGTGCGGTACGTCGCCAAGACCGGCGAACGGATCGTCCGGGGCAGGCGTCATCACACGGCCTCCCGGGCGGGCACCGCGGTGTGACCGGTGGATGCATCCTGGCGCGCGAAGCGGATTCGCAGCGTTCCGCCGTCGAGCTTTGCCTCGCGCGGCCGGAAGGATGCAAGCGCCGACGGCAGCACGATGTTGCGCTTGTGGGCGCCCACGCGCACGATCAGCTCCAGTCCGATTTTCTTGAGGTCGATCTCGGCCTTCGCGACGAACGGGACGCGCAGCCGCAGCTCGGCGCTCGCACCGTCCATCACGAGCTCCTGGCTGAGGTCGTGGTACAGGACCTGATGCGGGTCGTGTCCCTCGAAGACGGAGTCACAGAGGCGCTGGAGCATCTCGCTGCCGATCACCTCCTGCTCGAAGTAGGGAGCGCGCAGGACCGGGACCGGATCGAACGCCTGCTCCACGAACTCCATCTGGTCCTGCTGCACCGCTCGCCACGCGGCAAAGTAGCTGCCCTCGACGTCCTCGGGGAAGACACGGTTGACGACCACGGCGTCGGTCAGATATCCGTAGAGGTTCAGGTACGTGAAGGTGCGCTGCGCCTCCTTGATCACCATCCGGTCGGGGTTCATCACGAGCCGAATGGACGAGTGCGTGCGGTCGCGCAGGATCTCGCTCATGTCGATCAGGTTGGTGACGAGCAGCTCCACCTCGGAGAGCACGTCCTTGCCCGGCAGGGGCAGGTCGAGCATCGTGCGCGCGATCGGGCGCGCCGCGCTCATCAGGCGCTTCTCCCACGGAAATACCTTGTCGAGCCACCAGCGCGCGACCTCCGGGAAGGAGAGCAGCCGCAGCGTCTCGCCCGTGGGCGCGCAGTCCACGACGATCACGTCGAACTCGCCGGACTCGTGGTGCCGCTTGAGCTGGAGCAGCGAGAAGATCTCGTCCATCCCCGGAGGAACGGTCAGCTCCTCGGCCAGGATGCGGTCGACACCGCGATCCGACAGCACTCCGCCGAGCCACCGTTGCACCGCGGTCCAGTGGCGCTCGAGCTCGGCCTCCGCCTGCACCTCCTGTCCCCACAGGTTCGGTGCCACGGGTGTGGGGAGGGGGCCGAGCGACGTTTCGAGGGAGTCCGACAGGCTGTGTGCCGGGTCGGTCGACATGATCACGGTGCGCAGACCGCTGCGCGCCACCTGGAGGGCGGTTGCCGCGGCCACGCTCGTCTTGCCGACTCCCCCCTTGCCGGTGTAGAGGATCGTGCGGGGTTTCACCGGGGCGATTCTACGCTCATGCGCACCTCTCGCACCGCGCTCGCGCGAGGCATGGGCGGCGGCTGACGCGCCTTGGGAGGCGTGGATAACCTCACTGACATGCCGACCCTCGGCCTCTTCGGCACGAACCAGGGCGTGTGCGCGACCGCCGATGCGTTGGCGCGGATCGGTGTCCTCGCCGAAGAGCTGGGCTACGACTCGCTGTGGATGGGCGAGCACGTCGTCGCGCCCAGCCCCCGGGTTGCGCCTTCTCCGATCGAGCCCGACGAGCCGATGCTCGATCCGCTCGTCGCGCTCGCATTCGTGGCGGGCGTGACCCGGACCATCCGGCTCGCAACCGGAATCATCATCCTGCCGCAACGCAATCCGCTCGTGCTCGCGAAGCAGCTGGCCACGCTCGACGTCGTGAGCCGGGGAAGGCTCGTATTCGGGATGGGCGTCGGATACCTCGAGCCGGAGATGAGCGCGATCGGGGTGCCGATGGAGGGCCGCGGCGCCCGCGCCGACGAATACCTGCGCGCCATGCGCGAGCTGTGGGAGGCCGACGCGCCCGCCTTCCATGGGCGCGACGTGGAGTTCGAGCACGTCGATGCCCATCCGCGCCCCGTGCAGCGCCCGCTGCCGGTGGTGGTCGGCGGCCACAGCACCGCTGCCCACCGGCGGGCAGTGCGCAGCGCGCAGGGGTGGTACGGCTACATGCTGGACCGGGCGACCACCGCACAGCAGATCGAATCGCTGCGCAACGAGGCGCAAGCCGCTGGGCGGGACCTCGCCGGCTTCACGATCACGGTCAGTCCGGCAGAGCGGCTCGATCCGGACGCGGTGCGCGCGTACGGGGAGCTGGGCGTCGATCGGCTGGTTCTCGTCCCGCGGCCCCAGCCCGCGGTGGCGGATCTCGAGGAGTACGTGCGCGCCCGGGCCCCCGCGCGCGTGGGAGCGGAGACAGCCGGCTAACGGGCCTTGCGCTTGGGCGCGCCCTTCACCCGGACCTCGCCGTCGGCGGACGCGGAGTTGCCCACGAGGTCCTTTGCGAACAGCGTGTAGGTGTAGGTGCGCTCGTCCGTGACGCGCGGGGGGATCCAGCGGATGTAGCGCTCGCCGTGCTGGAAGGACGCGCTCGTGGACAGGTAGGTGCGGCCACCGTGGCGGACGACGATGCCCACCCGGCCGACCTTGGAGAGCTTGAACCGGAACCGCACTCCCTTGCCCGCGACCGCGGGAGAGGGCACTGCCTGGTGCGGGTCGACGGTCGGGTCGAGCTTGAAGTACTGCGTGAAGTGGTCAGCTGCTTCGCAGTACACGGGCTGTCCGGTCCCGCGGCAGAGGTTGCGGGCGAAGTCGCGGTTGAGCGTGTGGTAGTTGACGCTCGCCTCCGGTCCGGGTTTCCAGGAGGGCCGCGAGTAAAGCGACCACGCGCCGGTGTCGAAGCTCGCGATGCGAGCTCTTGCCGCGATGTCTCCGGCACTGAAGCGCTCGGCGGCCACAGTGTCCGCGGGGGCAAACTCCGCATAGGTGCGCAATCCGTTGACGGCCTGCAGGTGCCCGTTCAGCACGTAGAGGCGCGGCGCAAAGCTGTAGAGCGCGTACCAGTCACCTCCGCCACTCTGGGGAACGCGCACACCGGTCGGCGTGTTGCGCTCGAAGGCGCCGCGGGCGCGCGCTGCGACCTCCACCAGCGACGGGTCGCTCAACCGGTTCCCGGCGCGCGCCAGCGCCTGCATCGCGGTTCCCTGCGCCATTCCGGAGATCCACGGCGGCGAGCCGCCGCCGAAGGCGAAGTAGTACTCCCAGGTGAGGAACCCGTTGCGCTCCACGCCGAGCTCGACCAGGTCATCCGCCAGCGAGCGCAGGTCGGCGGTACGGCGCCCCTGCCAGTAGCCGTTGAGCTTGCCGAAGTTCGCCAGCGGATGCAGCTGCAGCCCCTGTCCGGGGAAGTACTGGAAGATCACGCGGCTGCCGCGAGCTGCAAGCGCGCGCCGGACCCCGGCGGCCCGGCCTTCGCCCACCAGTCCCGGTTGCGCTGGAGGATCAGGAACATCGGCGCAAGCCTCGCGCTCAGGCGCCGTTGCTTGGCGAGCCGCCTGACGCTGTCGATCACGGACGTCAGCTCGGCGCGGCGGGTGCCCGACAGGGATCGCCGCGTCGTGAGGGCGGCGGAGTAGGTGGACAGGTACGCGGACTGCTGCTCGGCGTCGATGGTGCCGCGCTCGAACGCGGTCGCGATCGTCTTGCGCACCGGGTCTGTCGCCGCGAGGGCCGGAGTTGCCGCGAAGCACACAACGGCGCACGCGGCGAGTACGACCGCGAGGCCTGCGTGTCGAATGGCGCATGATGGAGGCACTTTCTGTATGTTGACCGGCGGTCGATGGCTGAGCGCTGGTTGCACGCTGTGATGCACGCGCAGGCACAGACCGAAAAGCCGTCGAACCAACGGATTCCCTTGTTTTCCCGCCTCAGACGCTCCCAAAAGCTTGCCGTGCCGGCAGCGATCGCCGCGGCGGTGCTGAGCCTTGCCGCCTGCGGCGGGGACGGCGGCGGTAGCGGCGAGGATGCGACCGCGGTCATCAACGAGACCTTCAGCAGCAAGAAGGACGTCAACAGCGGAAAGCTCGACATGGGCGTGACCGCGAAGCTCGAGGGCACGGGCGCCGCGTCCCAGCTCGACGAGCCGGTCTCGATCAAGCTGTCCGGGCCGTTCCAGAGCCGCGGCAACGACGCGCTCCCGGAGGTCGATCTCGACCTGAGTGTCAGCGGCGGGGGCCAGACCTTCACGGCCGGCGCCCTCACGACGGGCGAGGCCGCCTTCATCAGCTATCAGGGCACCGACTACCGCGTGCCGCCGGGCCAGTTCAGGCGCTACAAGCGCCAGATCGAGCAGGACGCGCGGCGCGACAAGA
The DNA here is from genome assembly GCA_963762195.1 of uncultured Solirubrobacterales bacterium. Lineage (GTDB taxonomy): Bacteria > Actinomycetota > Thermoleophilia > Solirubrobacterales > JBBDJG01 > DASRIA01. The sequence continues at coordinate 239,108 of CAVXJX010000006.1, forward strand.
ACCAGGGCAACTTCAGCTTCGCGCAGCTCGGCATCAACCCGCGCGAGTGGATCGAGAATCCGAAGAACGAAGGCACCCAGGACGTCGGCGGCGCGGAGACGATCCACGTCTCGGCGGAGGTCGACGTGAAGGCATTCGTCAACGACCTCGATGACCTGCTCGGACGCGCCGCCAGTCTCGGTGTGCAGAACGAGCAGCTCCCCGAAGAGTTGACGCAGCGCCAGAAGGACCAGATCGAGCAGTCGATCCAAGACGTGCGGTTCGACCTCTGGACCGGCGAGCAGGACAAGGTCCTGCGCCGGATCGAAGTCGAGTTCGGCTTCGAGCTGCCGAAGGACCTGCAGCAGGACGCGCAGGGTGTCGAGCGCGGGACCGTGGAGCTGGCGCTCGAGATCGCGGACGTCAACAAGGAGCAGACGATCACCCCGCCACGTGACGCGCGACCACTCTCCGAACTGCAGAGCGCGCTCGGCGTGGCGTCGCTGGGCGGCTCCGGCTCTGGCTCCGGCGGCGGTGGCGGCTCGTCCGGCGGCGGCTCCTCGTCCGGGGGCTCCTCCGGCGGCGGCTCGTCGGGTGGCGGCGCGGGCACGGACCTCGGTTCCGGCGGCGGTGGCTCCGGGGTCGACAGCAGGCGGTCCCAGCGCTATCTCGACTGCCTCGGCAAGGCCAAGCAGCCCGCCGACATCGAGAAGTGCGCCGCGCTCCTCGAGGAGTAATTCTCTTTCCCTTCAGGCGTTTGCCGTCGGCCGGTATGCCCGGCTGGGGACGCTGAAACCGTTTTAGTCCCCATCCGGGCACACCGCCCGCCGGCTCCGTACTCCCCTCTTCCTCCCCCCTCTGTGAAAAAGGAGGGTTGAGGCCGGGTGGTAGTACGAGGGCCCCCGGGCGACCGCACCGCACACAGGGAAAAGGCCCGCAACAGCCGCCACACGGCTAAAGGTCTGGCCGCCCGTGCCGACGCTTTCCCAGGACCATGAACGTGAACCTCCCTACGGACCTTCAGCGCCTCGCGCCGCTCCTGGCGGTCGCCGTGCTCGCTGTCGTGGGCCTGTTCCTGGTCACCCGCATGGGCGGGGAGGAGACCACCGTCCCGCCGAACCCGGCTCCCGCAAAGTCGAGCCCTGCGAAGCCCGGCACGGCCAAGAGCACCCAGCCGAAGGGTGGCGCCACAAAGAGCGAGCCGTCGGGCAAGACGGCTGTCCAGCCGTCGAAGCAGTCCTACGTCAATTGCGTCCAGCAGGCCACGGACGCGACGGCACTCGAGAAGTGCCAGGCGCTGGTCCCGTAGTCAGCTACGCGCGTACCGGCTCGACGTCGAAGTTCCGCTCGTAGAGCTCCGCGACCCGCTCGAGGTCCTCGGCCGAGAGGTCGGGCGCATCCGAGGCCGCGGCCCACTCCTCGAGATCCTCGACGTTGGCCACGGTCGGCAGCACGCACGCGATCGCCGGCTGCGCGAGCACGAATCGCAATGCGGCCTGCGCCATCGTGATGCCGTGCTCGTCGCACAGGAAGCGCAGGCGCTCGACCTTCTGCAGCCCGTCCACGAGCCACTCCCGGGGCCGGTGGCTGCGATGGTCGTGCTTCGGGAAGGTCGTTTCCAGCGTGTACTTGTCCTCGAGCAGCCCGCTCGAGGTGGGAACGCGCGCCAGGACAGCCGCGCCCTTGCGCTCGGCGGCCGCCAGGAAGTCGCGGCCGGGGTCCTGCTCCAGCACGTTGTAGACGGTCTGGACGGACGTGATGTCGTGCTCCTCCAGGGCTCGCAGGCCCTCGTCGCGCCAGCCGATCGCCGGTCCCAGCGCCACGCCGTAGTGGCGCAGCTTTCCCTCGGCCTTCAGGCGCTCGAGGTCCTCGAACAGGTCGTCGCGCTCGATCGCGTCCATGCGCGGGTTGTGCAGCTGGAAGAGGTCGACGTAGTCGGTGCCGAGTCTGCGCAGGCTCGCCTCCAGCGACTTTCGTGCATGTGCGGGTGACCAGTCCTGCGGGCGTTCGCCCTGCGAGTGCTCCTGGCGGCCCTCGTCGAGCACGTAGCCGAACTTCGTCGAGAGCTGGACCGACTCGCGCGGTACGCCGGACAGCGCGCGGGCGACGATCTCCTCGTTGCGGCCCTTGCCGTACACGTCGCCGGTGTCGAAGAACGTGATGCCAAGCTCCAGCGCACGGTGGATGAGCTGCACGCCGTCGTCCTGGCTGACGTCCCCCCACCAGTTGGATCCGAGCGCCCAGGTCCCGAAGCCGATCTCCGAGCACTGCAGGTCCGTCGTTCCGAAGCTACGGGTTCTCATCAGGCGTGAGTCTAGCCTGCCGTGCTTCCTGTCCCTTGGGCCGCCTTCCGGCACGGATGTCGCGGCGGTCAGCGATCACAGACGCCCAGATGCCGCCTCCAAGCAGGGCCAGCACGAGCGCCAGGCTGGCCAGGTTCGGAACCTTGTAGAGGTCCTCGATCAGCAGCTTCACGGCGACGACAGCGAGCACGATCGCGATCGTCTCGTCGAGATAGCGAAAGCGCTTGATCAGGCTCTCGACGAGCACGAAGAGCGCCCGCAGGCCCAGCAGCGCGAAGACGTTGCCCATCCAGATCAGGAACGGGTCGCGCGTGATCCCGAAGGCGGCCGGGATCGAGTCGACGGCGAATGCGATGTCGGCGAACACGACCGCCGCAAGGCACAGGAACAGCGGCGTTGCGTGCAGCTGTTCGTTGATCCGGACGAACCAGCTCGCGCCGTGGTAGTCGCCCGTCACGGGGAAGACTTTGCGAACGCCTCGCACGAACAGGTTCTTGTCGGGGTCGACGTTCTCGTCGACCCCCTGGAAGATCCTGTACGCAAGCACGAGCAGCGTCGCACCGAGGATGTACAGGACGAAGTGAAACTGCTCGATCAACGCGACGCCGCCCAGGATGGCGAGGCCGCGCAGCACCAGCGCGGCCACGATCCCCCAGAAGAGCAGCCGCGGACGCTGTTCCACCGGCACTCCGAAGTACGCGAAGAGCAGTATGAAAACGAAGAGGTTGTCCAACGACAGCGAGCGCTCGATCAGGTACACCGTCGTGTAGACGACGGCATCCTCGCTGCCCCGCGTGGCCCACACCACCAGCGCTGCGAGGAGGCTCACCACGAGCCAGGCGATGGACCAGACCAGGCCCTCCTTGAACTCCGGCTCGCGGCCCCGCGCGAACAGCTTCAGGTCGATCCACAGGAATACGAGCAGGACGACGCCGAGCGCCCCGACGGCGGCGAGATCGCTCATCGGTCGGCCCCGCTGATCACGCGTGCCGCCCGATGCGGCACACTTCCGGCCTCATGTCGTCCAGTCCCTCCCCTGGCCGCAAGTCCTTCGGTCGCTGGCTGCTGAGCGCCGACGGCTGGCCGTACCTGCTCGCCCCGCTGATCCCGGCGGCGATCGTGCTCGAACTCGGACACGCGAGCCCCACCGCGATCTTCATCGCCGCGGCGCTCGGCATCGTGCCCACGGCGGCGTTGATGGGAAGGGCGACCGAAGAGCTGGCAGCTCGCTCGGGACCGGGCATCGGGGGACTGCTGAACGTGACGTTCGGCAACTTCCCGGAACTGGTGATCGCCTTCTTCGCCCTGACGGAGGGTCTCCAGGAGGTCGTGAAGGCATCGATCATCGGCTCGATCATGGGGAACATTCTGCTCGTGTTGGGGGCTTCGATGTTCATCGGGGGTCTGGGGCGGGACCGGCAGACGTTCAATCGCACGGCAGCGAGCGCGCAGTCGGTCATGCTCCTGCTCGCCCTCGTCACATTGATCATGCCCGCCGTTTACGAGCTCGTGGTCGGTGGTCGGCTGCCGAAGGTGGACGAGGAGCTCGTGAATTACGACTCCACGGTCGAGCACCTGAGCCTAGCGGTCGCGATCGTGCTGATCCTTTCCTACATCGGCGGGCTGATCTTCTCGCTGAAAACCCACCGTTCCCTGTTCAACCCGCCCTACGAGCAGCACGCCGCGGGCTGGTCGGTGCGCCGTAGCGTGGCCGCGCTCGCGATCGCCGGCGTGCTCGTTGGATTGATGAGCGAGGTGCTCGTTGGCTCCATTTCCGAGGCGGCGGACTCGATCGGGCTGAGCGAGTTCTTCATCGGCGCGATCGTCGTCGCGATCGTCGGGAACGCGGCTGAGCACTGGGTCGCCGTGCTGGTCGCCGCCAAGGACAAGATGGATCTCGCGGTCAACATCGCGGTCGGGTCGAGCGTCCAGATCGCCCTCTTCGTGGCGCCGGTGCTGGTGTTGCTGTCGTTCGTGTTCGGCCCCCATCCGATGCCGCTCGTGTTCAACGGCTTCGAGATCGCAGCCGTAGTGCTGGCGGTCCTGATCGCCGACCGCGTGACGGCGGACGGGGAGTCGAACTGGTTCGAAGGGCTGCAGCTGCTGGCCGTGTACTTGGTGGTCGGCCTGACGTTCGCGTTCGCCTGAGGAGTTACGCGGTTACGCCGTTATCGCAGTTACGCGGGAAAACCAGAACTGCGTAACTGCGAACTGCGTAACTGCGTAACTGCGTAACTGCGAACCGGACCACTCAGTCCTCCCGGCCCACCTCTTGATCATCGGGCTCGTCGTCTCCTTCGTCGTCGAGCTCGCTGGCCGTGAGGCTGACGCTGGCTGCGTCGCCGGGGTGGTAGTGCGTCTGGAACGCCACCAGCAATTCGTCGCGGCGAGCCTCGTCGATCGGGACCTCGTCCGAGACGGTCACCCAGTCTGCGCCCTCGAAGTCCTCCATGTTGAAGATCTCACCGTCGATCTCGGCCGAGTCGTCGACGACGATCAGCACCTCGGTCTGGGGATTGAAGTAGACCCCGGGGCGGGTGACGATCTCGTCGAGGGGATGACTCTCGGAGGACACTGGCGCGTTATATACCCAATGCGCCCCCGACGGAACAATCAGGTGAGATCCCGTAGCTGGCGGTGCACCTCGTCCTCGACGTCGAGGGGCGCCTCTCCCCGGGCGATCCGCCGTTCGTTGCGGGCGATCACGAGCTGGCGCACCTCTTCCCTGAGCGCGGCATCCTGCTGGTCCCCCTCCGGCTGGGCGGACGGATCCAGGGCCATCAGGCGCACCACCTCGGCCTCGACGTCGAGGGCCGGCTCACCACGTGCCACTCCCCGGTCGTGGCGCGCCTGTACGAGCTGGCGGATGTCGGCCTCCCGTTCGGCCACCGCGGCCGGGCTGTTGGCCACCGGGGCGGGCCGCGGGGCACGCTCGTCGATCGCCAGCTCCCCGCGGCCGAGCTGCTCGAGGAGTCCGAAGGCGCCCGCGAACAGAATCGCTGCAATCGGCGCTACGACGAGTACCACGATCCAGATCACGGTGCCGAAGTCCACACCCCGAAGTTTGGCAGCGCAGAGCCGCTCCGCAGGGGCGTCCGGTCGAATATCGAGGCGGCTGCGCCGCCACCTAAAGTCCAGTGCTTCGCGCCTCCGGCGCTCGCGCCGGTATCATGTTGACTCACCAATCGGTTTTTGGCCGCAGCACCCGCCGCCGACCCTCTTCACCGTTTTCCCGACAAGGAGACCTTCACGTGGTTGACCTCACGCTTACCGACGAGCAGAAAGACCTGCGCGAGCTGGCGCACAACTTTGCCGAGAAGGAGATCCGCCCGGTCGCGTGGGACTACGACAGGGACGCCACCTTTCCGCACGAGATCATCAAGAAGGCGCACGAGGTCGGGCTCATGAACGCGGAGATCCCGGAGGAATACGGCGGACCGGGCCTCCATACCCTCGAAGGCTGCCTGATCGAGGAAGAGGTCGGGTGGGGCTGCTCGGGAATCGGCACGTCGCTGATGTGCAACGGACTCGCCTCGGCCCCTGTAATCATCGGCGGCAACGAGGAGATCAAGAAGGAATACCTCGGCATGCTCATCGAGGAGCCCAAGCTCGCTTCCTTCTGCCTGACCGAGCCGGAGGCCGGCTCCGACGTTGGATCGATGCGCACTCGCGCGGTCAAGCAGGGCGACAAGTACGTGATCAACGGGTCCAAGGTCTTCATCACCAACGGCTCGCACGCCAGCTGGTACACGGTCTACGCGAAGACCGACCCGGACGCGGGCCACAAGGGCATCTCCGCCTTCGTCGTTCCGCGGGATGCACCCGGCGTGTCCGTCGCGAAGAAGGAGGACAAGCTCGGCCAGCGTGCCTCCGACACGGCGCAGATCACCTTCGAGGACGTCGAGATCCCCGAGGAGAACCTCCTCGGCGAAGAGAACCACGGCTTCAAGCTCGCGATGATGACCCTCGACCGCACGCGTCCCGGCGTGGCCGCGATGGCAGTCGGCATCGGCCGCGCGGCGTTCGAGTTCGCGCGCGACTACGCCAAGGAGCGCGTCCAGTTCGGCGTACCGATCGCGATGCACCAGGCGATCCAGTTCATGATCGCCGACATGGCCACGAAGGTCGAAGCCGGGCGCCTGCTCGTGTGGCAGTCGGCCGTGCTGCTCGATCAGGGCAAGCGCAACACGCTCGCCGCCTCTCACGCGAAGCGCTTTGCGGCCGACTCCTCGATGGAGATCGCGACCGACGCCGTGCAGGTGTACGGCGGGTACGGATTCATCAAGGAGTACCCGGTGGAGAAGCTGATGCGCGACGCCAAGATCATGCAGCTGTACGAGGGCACGTCACAGATTCAGCGTCTCGTGATCGCGCGCGAGGTGCTGATGCCGCGCCGCGTGGACACGCCGGCGATGGCCGCTGCGGGCGCCAACTAGCAGCGGTGCAGGGCCGGGCGCCGGCATGACGCAGCCGGTTGCGCCCGGCGCTCGTCCCGTGCGCGTCGTTGCCGTGCTCGGCATGCACCGCAGCGGCACCAGCGCGCTGACCGGTTCGCTGGAACAGCACGGCCTGTTCCTGGGTGACGTCAGCACGAGGAGTCGCCACAATCTGAAGGGCGACCGCGAGATTCGCGAGCTCCGGAAGCTGAACGAGTCCGTGCTGCGGTCCAGCGGCGGTGCCTGGCACACCCCGCCGCACGTCGTTACGTGGGACGCGGCGCACAAGGAGCGGGCCGCGAACCTCCTGGCCGAGTACGGCGGGCGGGCCGTGTGGGGGTTCAAGGATCCGCGTACGCTGCTGACGCTCGGCGGTTGGGAGGCGCTGGTCCCGGACCTGGAGCGCGTCGGGGTTTTCAGGCACCCGCTATGGGTGGCCCGCTCACTGGAACGCAAGAACGGGCTGAGCATCGATGACGCGGTTGCACTGTGGCAGGTGTACAACCGCGTCTTGCTGGAAGAGCTCCGGCGGCAGTCCTTCCCGCTGCTGTGCTTCGACGAGGAGCCCGACGCCCTGCAGGACAAGCTGGGCGCTGCGGCAGAGGCGCTGGGACTTCGCGAGCGCTCGCAGGATGAGCGCTTCTTCGCGCCGGAGCTGCGTCACGCCGAACCGGCGGGGGCGGCCCCGCCCGCAGCACAGGCGCTGTACGAGGAGCTCCGCACGCTGGCGCTGTGAAGCCCGTCCCGACCCTAGAATGGCCGGGAACCATCGCATCGCAGCCAGAAAAAGATCCGAGCCGGGCCACGGGCCAGGCCGAAGCCGCGCGTGCCGCTGCGGGCGAAGCCGCCCGTGCGGCGGACGCGGTCGGCAAGGTCAGGCGCGGCCGGCCGTCGGACGTGTTCGGCGGGGAGCTGCGCCGCCGCGACGTCTTCACCCTGATGGTCTTCCATCTCATCGCCCGCTCCGAAACCGGTGCGTCATATGGAAATCAGCTGATCGAGCAGATCGAGGCCGTCACTTCGGGGGCGATCAGCCTCAACCCGAACACGATGTATCCCCTCCTGCGGGAGCTCGAGAGCGGCGGGTTCGTCGAGGGCCGGTGGGAGCACCCGGAGAAGCGCAGCAGGCGCATGTACACGCTGACCGACAGCGGGCGGGAGGAGTATGCGCGCCTGCGGACGGTGCTCGAGCCCTTCCTCGACCAGATCGTGCAGAGCATCTCGCTGATCAAGCGAGAGATCTACGGTACGAACAGTCCCTGACGGGCGAACAGCGTGTTCGGATCGGTGTGGACGTCCCCGTCGGCTCCTCCGTCGAAGACCTCCAGCGCGCCGAGCTCCCAGACGGCGCGGTCTCCCTCGACGATGGCGCCGGGCACGACCGCGTCGAAGCTGCTCGTGAGCGAGCACGCTCCACCCGTGGCCTCGCTCGTCGTATCCGCGCACGGCACGATCACGGGGAACGGCATGTCGGCGGTGGTGGTCGGCTCGTCCCGGTCGGCGCCGCCGGCACGATCCGTGATTCGCACGTCCGGACGGACCAACAGCGCATCGCTGTAGTCCGAGAGGTCGCTCGCTCGGCGCACGTCGCTGAACGAGAACTCGATCCGCACGTCCGCTTCGTCTGCCTCCGTCTCCGGATCGCCCGGGGTCACGGCGAAGCGCGCGAAGCCAGTGGAGCGCGCCGCCTTGCCGTTCGCGTCCGGCGTACCCAGCGTGAGGGTGTCCGACTCGCGGCGCGGAGGCGCGCACGACGGGTGCGAGAGGGGAGCGCCGTGTTCGCCGTTGGGCTCGTTGCACTGGGCGTAGGCGGGCACGAGGGACACACGGAACGGCGCGGCTCCGGCCGGCCGCGGGTACCCGGGGTAGGCGGCCTTGCAGGCAGTGTGCGGCATCAGGGCATAGGGCTCGAAGGATTCGTGGAGCGGCGCTCTGTCGTACCCGCCCGCGGGCTCGCCGATGCCAAACAGGGCCGCAACCGTGGGAGCGACCGAGAGGTTGCCGGGACCGCCTTCGGGGCGTGAGAAGAGCTTCACACCCGGGTCGTAGACCGCCTCGCCGCCGATGCTGGCGGCGGCGGCCCGCACGACGGGATGACCGCCGGTCACGAGCAGCACGGACTGCTGGGTGGGCGGGTGGCCGTGGTTTCCGGGGAGAAAGTTGCCCCCGTCGCCGTCGTGCCAGTGGGGCTCGACGAACACGGTGATGTCGCCCGAGTTGGGGTGATCGAGCCCGACCTGCTCGTAGTCCACGGTCGCAAGGCCCGGAACGGGATCCCGGGTGGCGATGAAGTCGACCCCGTCCAGCTCACTCACGATCTGCGCGATGTCGGGAATGTCCTCGTCGTCCTCCACGTAGATCGTGCCGGAGCCGCCGCCCCCGACGACCACGTAGTCGCCGTTGCCTCCCGGCATGTCTCCGGGCTCACCCCTGTCGTCGTTCACGTACCCCGCCGCGTTCAGCGTTCCCTCCAGGTTGACGTTCTGGTTCTGCGGGCCCCAGTCCATGCCGTGGTCGGAGGTGAAGATCAGCGCGGTGTCATCCCATGCTCCCGTGGCTTCGAGCTCGTCGATCAGCATGCCGAGTTGGGCGTCGGTGTCCTCGATTGCGGCCTGCCGCCCCGGGGTCGTCAGACCGGAGCTGGCGCCGCCGACCTCGTCGACGTGCCCGGCGCGGTCGATGTCGCCGAGGTTCACGAATGCGAACTGAGGCAGGGTCGCCGGCTGCTCGCGTATCCAGGTCCGAAACGCGTCCATCGTGAACGTGTCCGGGATGTGGCCGCTCGCCGGTATGTAGAACGGCGCCTGCCAGTGGAAGTCGGCCGAGCGCTGCGGGTTGGGGTCGCCAGGCCGCGGCGCTTCGCCCCTGAACACGCCGTACAGATAGTCCTTCGACAGCACGGTGGCCGTCGAGATGCTCGCTCCGCAGGAGTTCTCCAGGCGGGTCGCAAGAGTGTCGGACTCGAGCAGCTCGGGCTCCTCCATGTAGTAGCGCTCGACGGAATCGCCGTTCGGGTGCCAGTACTGGTTCCCGATCACGCCGTTCCGCTGCGGCAGCACGCCCGTCATCATCGCCACGTGGTTGGGCAGCGTCTCGGACGGGAACACGGCGCGCGCCTGCTCGTACCAGCTGCCGCGGGCCCGCAGCGAGCTGAGCGTGGGCATCAGCGCCCCGACCTCCTCGGTCTTGAGGCCGTCGAGGACGATCACGTAGACACGCAGCGGCCCGGGCTGCTCCTGCGCAAGGGCTGGGCTCGACTGGCCCGCCGATACGGCAGCAGCAGCGAGCGCGATCATCCCGGCAAGCCTCCGACGCTTCATGCTGTTCATGGGCATTTCCCCGCACGTCGCCCGGCAAACTGCAAATGGATGATCGTTCACTACTTGGTCACGACCGGCCGTCACCAGTCCCCCCGCCATATACTCGGCGGCGCTTTCCGCCCGACTGACAAGGAGCCTCAACCATGTTCGTGTTCAAGACCGCCGTCGTCGGCGCCGGGACGATGGGCGGAGAGATCGCCCAGACGCTGGCGGCCGCAGACCTGCCGGTCGTCCTCAAGGACGTCGACCAGAAGTACGTCGACCAGGGTCTTGCCAAGGCCCGACAGGTCACCGAAGGCCAGCTGCAGGGCCTGGTCAAGAAGGAGAAGCTGACCGAGGAGCAGGCCAAGCAGAACCTCGAGCACACCGTCGGCCTGATCACCGGCACGACCACGTATGACGGGTTCGGTGACGTCGACTTCGTCGTCGAGGCGGTTCCCGAGCGCATCGAGATCAAGCGACAGGTCTTCGCCGAGCTCGACGCCGCAACTCCCGGCCACGCGATCCTGTCCAGCAACACGTCATCGCTTTCGATCACCGAGATGGGGGACGCGACGCTGCGTCCCGACAAGGTGATCGGGTTCCACTACTTCTATCCGGCCTCGGTCATGCGGCTGATCGAGGTGGTCGAAGGTGAGGAGACGTCGGACGAAACCGTCCAGACCACGATCAACTTCGTTCAGCAGATTCGGAAGATGCCGATCCGCTGCGGGGAGGTCCCGGGCTTCGTCGTGAACCGGATCCTGAACTCGGCGGCCAGCGAGATCTGGCGCCACAAGGACGAAAGCGGCCTCCCCGCCCAGGCGATCGACAAGGAAATTGCGGATTCGCGCGTGACGCCGATGGGGCCGTTCTACCTGAGTGACCTGCTGGGGCTCGACACCGTGCTGCACGTCGCGGAGCACCTGCACGATTCCTACGGCGATCGCTTCTACGTGTCGTCCGACATGAAGGAGCTGGTGGCGTCCGGCAACTACGGCCAGAAGACCGGCAAGGGCTTCTACGACCACGACAAGAACGGGGGCTGAACTGAACATGGAACAGGCAACCGCTACACAGACCAGCCCGGTCGTCGAGCGCTTCACGCTGAAGGCCTTCGTCGAGTCGTGCCTCGTGCTCGAGGAGGGCGTCTCCAGCCTGCGCGAGATCGAGACGGGCATGATGACCGGCGCAGGCATCCTGCCCGGGCCCTTCGCCCGCGCGGACGAGCGGGGCCTCGACGAGATGCTCACGGCGCTCGAGCGCGCCGAAGCCGAGTGGGGCGAGAACTTCGCGCCTCCCGTCATCCTGCGCCGCCTCGTCGCGCAGGGGCGCCTGGGAAAGAAGACCGGCCAGGGGTTCTTTCCGTACCCGCAACCCGACGCGGACTTCGACCAGAAGGAGACCGTGCTGCTCGAGACCCGCGGCGACGTCGCGATCGTCTGGCTCAACCGGCCTCCTGCCAACCCCCTCAGCCCTCAGGTGATCACGGAGTTCGGTGAGGTCTGGAAGCACTGTCACGAGAGCTCCCAGCTCCGCTCGGTCGTGATCGCGTCCTCGAACATCTTCACGTTCTCTGCCGGCGCAGACATCAAGGAGTTCACGAAGATGGACGCCTCCGCGGGCGCCGGCCTGCTGGACGGCGGTCACGCGATGCTGCGAGAGATGGAGCACTCCAGCACGACCACGATCGCGGCGGTCAACAGCATCGCCTTCGGCGGCGGATGCGAGCTGTCCATGGCGTGCGACTTCAGGCTGGCGGCCGAGTCGGCGACCTTCGGCCAACCGGAGATCAACCTCGGGATCATCCCCGGCTTCGGAGGGACGCAGCGGCTGCCGCGCCTCGTGGGCGAGGCGAAGGCGCTCGAGATGAATCTCACCGGCGACGCGATCCTGGCCGAGGAGGCGTACCGCCTCGGTCTCGTCCAGGCGGTGGTCCCGGACCACGAGCTGCTCGACACGGCGCTCAACTGGGCCCGCAAGCTCGCCGGGCAGGCTCCGCTCGCGATCGAGCAGATCAAGCAGGTATCGCACAAGGGCGACCTCGACGAGGGAATCGCCGCCGAAAAGCAGGGCTTCGCAACAGCGTTCGGTTCAGAGGATGCAAGGGAAGGCATAGGCGCGTTCATCCAGAAGCGGAAGGCCAAGTTCAAGGGGAAGTGAAGCTGGGTTACGCAGTTACGCCGTATCGCAGTTACGCAGAAAAACTGTCCCTGCGAACTGCGCAACTGCGTAACTGCGTAACTGCCGTAACCAGATGAGCACCCAACGCCTGGCCGACCTGATCCGCTCGTCCACCTGTACCGTTGCCCTGACCGGCGCCGGCATCTCTGTTCCATCGGGCATCCCGGATTTCCGTTCTCCCGGGACGGGGTTGTGGGAGAACGTGGATCCGATGGAGGTTGCGCACATCGACGTGTTCCTCAACGACCCGGGGCGGTTCTGGTCCTACTACCGGCCGCGTTTCGGGACGTTGACCGAGAAGGAGCCGAATTCCGCGCATCGCGTGCTTGCCCAGCTCGAGGAACGGGGCGCGCTGGAGGCGGTCATCACGCAGAACATCGACATGCTGCACCGGCGCGCAGGATCGCGGCGAGTGGTCGAGGTGCACGGCACGATCGAGACCGGATCGTGCTGGCAGTGCAAGACGAGCTATCCATTCGACGGCCTCGAGCCCCTGTTCGACGCCGACGGCATCGCGCGCTGCTCGTGCGGTGGGCCCGTCAAGCCGGATGTCGTGCTGTTCGGGGAGATGCTGCCCGACCAGGCGATGCTCGAGGCACATGCGCTGTGCGAACGTGCCGATCTGCTGCTGTGCGTCGGGACGTCGCTGGAGGTCTATCCAGTCGCGGGGCTGCCTAGCGTCACGCGTGCGGCGGGCGGTGCGGTGGCGATCGTCACCAAGGGACCCACGCCCTACGACGCCGACGCGGACGTGCGCCTCGACGGCGATGTCGTGGAGGAGCTGGAGGCTCTGCTGCGCCTGCTTTGAGTGTGACCCACGTAGCCGCCGAGCGAGATGTCGCCGCGCCCGCCGCCACCATCTTCGCCTACCTCGCCGACCTCGAGCAGCACTGGCAGCTGGCGGACAGGTTCATCGAGGTGGTGAGTCTCGAGCCGTCACCCGCCGGCGCACCGGCGCGCGGCGGCGTGGTCCGGATGCGCGGACCGCTCGGCATCGGTCGCGTCGCACACACCCGCGTCATCGAGGCAGATCCGCCCACCACGCTGGCGGGCAGCGCTGAGGTCGGGTCGGGAACCGTCGCGCGCGTCAGTTGGACGTTGCGACCGGCGGGTGACCGGACCCACGTGCGGCTCGAGGCGACTGTCGAGCGTGCCTCGCCGCTCGACCGCGCGCTGCTCGCGCTCGGAGGCGGCAGGTGGCTCGAACGGCGCTTCGCGACAATCCTGCAGACACTCGAGTGCCGGGTGACCTAACGCTGGTGTCTACCCAGCTGTAGTTCCCAACCACGTCGTTCAGACCCGCAAAACCAGGTGGGGTAAGGAAAGGGTCGACGGTGCGCTCCGCTAACCGGCGGAGTGTCACGAGACTGCAAAGAAAGGTCGCGATCACGCGCGACAGCCTGCCGCGTTGCGCATTGGCCACTGAACTTTCCCCCTGGCCATGCGTGGAAGTGGACCCAACGGGGGAAAGTTCGTCGATCGCCGCCAGGCGCTCACCGCACCCCACACGCCTAGCGCGCAGACGGCTCATTTGCCACCCACGCGTGCGCCTTGCATTGCAGATCAGGTGTCGCTCGCGAACCCGCGCAGGCGGCCGAACCCTCTCCCTTACCCACCCGGTTTTCCGGACCCGCCACCAGCGATCCGCCGCCGGACCCGCAAAGACGAAGCAACGTCTTTGGAAACTACGACCTAATCCGTCTCGCGATAGCGCCGGCGTCGTACGACGCGCTCGAGCTCCGTGACCAGTGTCTCGAGCTCCTCCAGGTGCTCGGGGGTGAGGCCGTCCGAGATCGCGGCCTGGGACACCCGCCTGGCAATTTCGACCCGGCCGGCGACCGCGGAGCCGGCGCTTCCCTCGCGGGAAAGCTCGGCGTTCAGGGTCTCGCATGCCACCCGCACCTGCATGGCCGCCTCGACGTGCCTGCCGCCGTCCAGATCCAGGCGCGCGCGCAACAGCAGCTCCTCACTAGGTTGCACGCTCGACCGGCGGCCGGTGAGAATGCCGGCCAGCTCCTCCTCGGGCGAGAGCATCCGGCGCCGCACACGCGGGCGCCCGTGCTCGGGAGGCAAGGTCAGGCAGTCGTCCCATGCACCATCCACGAGCTTCGAGCCGCTTCCGTAGCCCACGCGCACGCGCACGGCCTGGTCGCGCGACACGTCGTGTGCGTGCGGGTCGGCGGCGGCGGCGCGGTATGCGGCGATCGCCAGGTTGACGTGGGTCAGCGCCTCCACGATCTCGTCGCCCCCGGCATCTCCGCGTCCGCCGCAGCGCTTCAGCCAGTCTTGCGCGGAGCCCTCGTCTGCGAAGGGCTCGGCGGCGATCACCGTGACGCGCGTGATCGGGACGGGCTCCGGCTGCACTGTGCCGGCCGGCAGCCGGGTTGGGCGCCGCCCGCGGCGAGACGAGCGCTCGGAATGCAGCGCGGCGAATACGACCACCGCCACGTCCTCACCCGCCGGGCTGCGCTCCAGATACCGGCCGTCAGGCGGCCCGAGCCGGAACGGGAAGTCGAGCTGGCAGAACCGGAAAAGCTGTCGCGAAGAGGCCGTGGCCCGGACTTATTCGCCCACGTGGGCGTGGCTCGAGCGCTGCTTGCCCGAAGCGCGCTTGCGCTTGACCTTGATCGAGTACTTCGAGGGCTTGGTGCGCACGACCGGGTTGCGGATGTCCGCGATGCGGTCGACGAAGCGGTCCCACTGGTTGGCGGACAGGATCCGCCGGGCCGCTCGGCCGAGCTTGGCGTTCGAGCCCAGCAGCGGCCGCCAGCCGATGTGGATGTGATCGGCGTGGTCGCCCATCGCGAAGGTCGGCCCGCCCAGGTCCATCAGGGAGATCAGCTCGGTGGGCTGCATCAGGCCTTGAAGCGTGAGGATCTTGCGGAGCGTGGTCTCGGTGATGGAGCCGACGCCCTGGTTGCCGAGGATCGGCGTGTCGTTGATCTTCGCGATGTCGACGGCATTGCCGGAGCTGTGGTTCGAGACGTTGCCCGAGGCCGTGTAGTACCCGTGGCCGCACTTGAGGGACGTGACGGCAGGCCGCAAGCCTGACGCCGCCAGGAACTCCAGGGTTGCCAGCACGCGGCGGTCGACCTGGCCCGTGCGGATGTCGAGACGGCCGCACGGGTA
Organism: uncultured Solirubrobacterales bacterium; assembly: GCA_963762195.1. Lineage (GTDB taxonomy): Bacteria > Actinomycetota > Thermoleophilia > Solirubrobacterales > JBBDJG01 > DASRIA01. The sequence continues at coordinate 254,438 of CAVXJX010000006.1, forward strand.
GATGTCGATGTCCGAGTTCGCCAGCACACGGCGGGTGAGCTCCTCCTTCGACATCAGCAGGACCTGGCCGATGCCCGCGTTGTTGACAAGCGCGTTCTTGCCGACCGCGCGATAGATGGCAGTCGCCTCGAGCAGCTTCCACCCGTCGAGAATCGGCTTCGGGTCGATGCGCGGCGCCCCCCGCCCGGCCGGGCGGACCGCGAAGTTGAGGTGCGGGCCGAGCTTCGAGCCGGGACCCTCTTCGATCTTGCCGATCCGGCCCAGAACCGTGCCGCCGATGACCTTCGATCCCTTCTTGAGGGTCTTGAACTTGACTTGAGACCGCTTGAGCCTCAGCACCTTCGAGAAGTAGACCTTGAAGACCTCGAATCCGGCTTCGTCCACGAGCTGGCCGGTCTGCTCGGCCGTGTCGCGGTTGCCCGGGCGGCTCGGGTCGGCGAACAGCCGCTCCTTCTCGAGCTCGGCGTGCGCCACACCGGTGGCCGTTGCAGAAGTTGCGTCTGAGACCTGCTGGAAGGCCGCGTCGCCCGACGGGTCCCGCTCGCGCTGGCTGCCCGCGCTCGCCGGGGCGTCCGGCTGCGGCAGGTCCTCCTGTCGCGGGGTCCGTGCGGCGCGGAACTCGTCCTGAGCCTTGTGGCTGTCGTAGCTACGCGGCACCGGGTAGCGCTTCGAGATCTTGTCGAGGTGCGCGTACGTGTAGCGGTTTCCGTAGACGTCCTGCAGGATGATGAACTTGCCGAGCTTGCGGCTCACGCCGACCTTCTTGATCACGCCGTCGTTGGTGGCGATCACGGGAGCGCCGCGTCGCGCGTAGATGTTGATCGAGCGCCGCCGGTCGTTCGAGTCGAAGACCTTGGCCGCGTTGTGGCTGCGGCGGACCTTCTTACCGAGGCGTCGCAGCTCGCGCTCGCCGAGGTCGTCCGCATAACGCGAGCGGGCGTGCACGGGGAAGTGACCCTGGGTGAGCCCGGTGAGCGAACCGACCAGGTCCGCGGGCAGGCCTGAGATCACACGCGCGCGCATCATCACCGAGTCGACGTACCAGTCGGCATGGTTGTACGCGAAGATCGCGCGGCGCAGATCGGTGTCGGCGCCGGCGGCCTTCAGGTAGCGCGCCGCGGCGAAGATCGCGTCCACCGGGTTGTACGGATCCTTCTCGCCGTCCTTGTTGGCGTCGGTCCCGTACGCGCGCCATGAAGAAGGGATGAACTGCATCCACCCGAGCGCGCCCGCAGACGACACGTTCAAGTTGCGTCCGTAGTCGGTCTCGATCTCGTTGATCGCCGCGAGCACTTCCCAGCGGATGCCGTACTGCGTTCCCGCGGCCTGGTAGATCGGAAGCAGGAAGGGTGGGATGCGGAACTTGCTGATGACGAAGTTGGGAACACCGACCGGAGCGGGACCTGGAAGGCCGAGCGTCAGCGTCGGGTTGTCGCGCGTCGGCGATCCGTCGGGCCGGCGAATCGCGCCCGGCTTTGTCCGCTTGCGCTTTTTCGGCTCGGTCGCCGGCTCACCCTCTTCGAGGAACTCGCCGGGTGCCGCACCGGTGTCGGTCTCGGGCTTGTCGGCCGTGTCGTCGCCGCCGTTGTCCGGTGCCGGTGCGCTCGGCGCAACGGGTCCACCGTCCTCGACCTTCTGGATCGGTGCGCTGAGTGCGGGGAGCTGGATGGCCTCGGGCGGCGTTCCGGGCGGGACGTCGACGGTGGTCACGACCTCCTGGCCGCCGACGAGCGTGATGGTGATCGTGCGCAGCTCGGCGAGGGCCGGGAAGGAGGCAAGGCTGAAACCGGCGACGAAAAGGGTCACCGTCAGCACTCCAAAGAGGATCTTCCGCATCATCCCGTGTAAACCCCGCCTGACACAGCAGGCGCTCCCTCGATTCCCGCACCGGTCTCCGGCGCGAGGACCCTACCGCAAGAGATGGTCACGCTACCTACCGGACCGCCGGCCTGCAACGCTGGATCGCTTGCTGCACGCAGGCAAAGTGCGCCGGCGGCAGTTCCCTGCCTCGATCTCGATGCCTCCCACGGGGTCATGATAATTGGATCGGCCTGATCACGCTGTAGTTGACGAAAAAATGCGCACCGTTGCGCGAATTGCAGCGGTACGCCCCTTGCAGCTATTCATCGTCCTGGCGCCAGCTTGACTTGAGTACATGAGGCGGGCGTTAATGCAATGTGAAATCGGGTCGGCCGGGGGTTCGCCGCAGGCTCCCCCTCCGGATACGCTCCACCTTCCTAACCCTCTAGTAGGGATTGAGAGTTTTTTCGCCTCGTGGAAGACCGCACGCCAGGGGGGGTGGTGCCGCGAGCCACCGCTCCGCGTGTGCGGATGCGCTAGGTTGCCGAGGCGCTTGGTCGCCCGCCCGCGCGCCCCCGATGCCCCACCCCGCACAAGGGAGCCCTATATATGAGTAGCGCAGACCACCTCAGCGACGACCCCGAGCAGGCTGGACTCAGGAAACGGATCGCCGGCGGTGCCGAGGATGCCATCGGCCGCCTGGCCGACGACCTGATCGAGAACCCGATGGTGAACTCCGCGCTCTCGCGCGCGTTCTCGGCGCGCGAGAAGGTTGCGCAGGCACAGCAATCCGCGATGGACGCGCTCAACCTGCCGTCCGCCTCCGAGCTCGAGAAGCTGGGCCGGCGGCTTCGCACGATCTCTCAGCGACTCGAGGAGGTGGAGGACGCGGTGGACAAGATCGGCGTTCGAATGGAAACGCTCGGTGACGAGACCCGCGCTCCGGGCGCCAAGATCTCGGACCAGCTCGATCGCATCGAGGCACGGTTGGAGCAACTCGGTCGCGACGTGGCAACGCTGCGTCGTACCGCAGTCACGGAAGGCGTACCGGGGGAGCCACCGGCGATCGTGCCGGAAGGCTAGGCCGCGGGGATGCCAACCGCTCGCCGGTCCAGCTCAACCAAGTCGACTGCGCGCAAGTCCACGGCACGGAAGCCGGCCCCGCGCAAGGCGCGAAAGTCAACTGCGCGAAAGTCCACCGCGCGGAAGTCCACCGCGCGGAAGTCCACTGCGCGGAAGTCCACCGCGCGGAAGAACACGACCGCACGGGCGTCGACCTCCAAGCATGCGGGCGTGGAAGCGGTGCGTCGCGCGGTCGAGCGCACAGTGCAGACGACCGTCGGCTCCGCCGGGCTCACGCGCGACCGCGCGCAGGAGGTCGTCGACGAGGTCGTGAACAGGGCGGAGAAGACTGCGGGAGCGGCCGCCGGCGTGAGCGAGCGCGTGCGCGAAGCTCTGCACGACCTGCGCCAGATGACAGGCGACGAGATGAAGGACCTGCGTGCGGCGATCGAGCGGCTCGCCAATCAAGTCGAGAGCCTGGAGTCGAGGCTCGAGTCGGCAACCGGAATCCGCCGGCCTGGACGCAGCACACCGGCAACAAAGCGTGCCGGGACGATGCGTAAGTCATCCGGCGCGGCCAAGCGCTCGGGCGCCGCAAAACGGTCCACTGCGAGAAAGCCCGCCCGCGCTGCGAAGAAGACGGCCCGGAAGACCAAGCGCACGGCCAGCCGCAAGCGCTAGCCCCAATGGGCCGGCGTGTCCTGATCACCGGCGTCTCGGGCTTCTGGGGGACGGAGCTGGCGCGCCGGCTCGAACGGGATCCGGAGTTCGAGTACATCGCCGGGCTCGACGTGCGGCCACCGGCGGCGGACCTCCAGCGAACCGAGTTCATCCGCGCCGATGTTCGCAACCCGCTGCTGTCCAAGCTCCTTCCTCGGACCGAGGTCGACACGGTCGTCCACTGCGACGTACTGCTCGTGCCCGAGCCGGGCAAAGCCCCCTCTCAACTGCACGACATCAACGTGATCGGCTCGCTGCAGCTCCTCGCCGCGTGTGAGAAGACAGAGTCGGTGCGGACGATCATCGTCCGCGGCTCGGCGGCCATATATGGAGCGGAGCCCAATGCGCCCCAGTTCTACACCGAGGACATGGCGCGCCGCTTCCCTCTGCGAACACGGTTCCAGCGCGACATCGGTGAGCTCGAGAACTATTTCGAGAACTTTGCCCGCCGCTTCCCGCAGGTGACGGTGATGATGCTCCGCTACCAGCCGACGCTGGGGACGGCGATCGACTCGCCCCTGACGCGTTACATGCGGCAGTCGGTCGTGCCGACGCAGCTTGGCTACGACCCCCTGCTCCAGTTCGTTCATGCGGAGGATGCGGTCTCGGCCCTCGAGGCCGCCGTACGGCGGCCGACGCGCGGGCCGGTCAACGTGGCGGGCGATGGCAGCGTGTCGCTCAGCCGGCTGCTGCGCCGGGCCGGTCGGATTCCGGTCCCCGTCCCTGCGCAGCTGTTCGGCGCGGCCCTGGGGGCCGCGGCGAGGCTCGGTCTCGCGCGACTGCCCCCGGAGGCGGTCATGTGGCTGCGCAATGGTCTGACGGTCGACAACCACCGTCTGACGGACGAGGTCGGGTTCCGCCCACGCTCGACCGCCGACGCCGTCGACGACTTCGTCTCCGAGCTCCGCGTCCGGGCCGGCGCATGACCCTCGATCGCCACTCCGCGCAGCGCGAGCGAGCTCGCCGGCTGCGATTGGACATCGAAGGGACGTCCCGGCACCCTAAGTCCGAGACGCCTCCGCTGCCTCCGTCGCGCAATGATGCGGACGCTGCGAGCGCGGCGCTCAGCTTCCTTGCGCTGCTGCGTGAGGCCACGCGCCAGGGGAGCGATCTTCCATCGGCGGTCGAGCGCGCCGCCGGAACGCTGCCGTCCTCGGCTCGCGACATCGCGCGCGGGGCGGCGCGACGGATGCGCGGCGACTACGCGCAGGACGAGTGGGGCTTCGACGAGGAGCTCGTCGAGATCGTCTATCCCCTCTTCGAGTTGATGTACCAGCGCTGGTGGCGCGTCGCGGCGGTCGGTGTGCAGAACGTGCCCGCGCACGACCGTGCGCTCCTCGTCGCAAACCACGCAGGCGTGATCCCGTGGGACGCGGCCATGATGAGTGTGGCGATCCTCAAGCACCATCCGCTCCCGCGGCATCCTCGGTTCATGGTCCTGGACTGGGCGTTCCGCCTGCCTTGGGTGAGTGCGTTCATGCGCCGCATCGGCGGGGTGGTCGCATCGCCTTACAACGCGATTCGCCTCCTCGAGCAAGGACACCTGGTGATGGTCTTCCCGGAGGGATCGAAGGGCGCGGGCAAACCGTTCTCGGAGCGGTACCGCCTGCAGCGCTTCGGGCGCGGCGGCTTTGTCGAGCTCGCACTGCGGACCGGCGCGCCGATCGTGCCGGTGGCCGTCGTGGGGTCGGAGGAGATCTACCCGAAGCTTGGCGAGTCCCGGGCGCTCGCCCGGCTGACGGGCGCGCCGTACTTTCCGCTCACCCCCACCTTCCCCTGGCTGGGCATCGCCGGCGCGATACCGCTGCCCTCGAAGTGGCGGATCGAGTTCTGCGAGCCCATCGACCTGTCGCACTACGGTCCAGAGGCGGCCGACGACCGCGCGCTCGTGTTCGAGCTCTCCGAGCGCGTGCGCGACACGATCCAGGACGCCGTTCTGCAGAACCTGGTCGCGCGCGGTTCGGCGTTCCTCTAGATTTCCGCAAGCCGCATCGTGCGGGGAAACAAACAGGGTGAGGAGAGAAGCATGAGGTACTTCGTCACGGGAGCGACCGGCTTCATCGGACGCCATCTTGTTGGCGAACTGCTGAAGCGCGAGGGCACGATCTACGTGCTCGTTCGCGAGGGGTCGCGGGCGCGGCTCGAGGAGCTGCTGTCGTCATGGGATGCCGGGGCGGAGCGCATCGTGCCCGTGATCGGTGACCTCACGGCGCCGGGGCTGGGCGTCTCGGAAGCCGACCGAGAGCGGCTGCAGGGCGTCGAGCACTTCTTTCACCTTGCCGCGATCTACGACATGTCGGCCGACGAGGAGAGCAACCGGCGCGCCAACGTGGACGGCACCCGCCACGCCGTCGAGCTTGCGAACGCCCTCGGGGCCGGCATCTTCCACCACACGAGCTCGATCGCAGTGTCGGGCCGCTACCGGGGACTTTTCCGGGAGGACATGTTCGACGAGGGACAGAAGCTCGCCGATCCGTACTCCCGGACGAAGTTCGAGTCGGAGAAGCTCGTGCGTGACGAGGCCGCCGGTTCGTGGCGCGTCTACCGGCCCGCGATCGTCGTCGGTCACTCCCAGACCGGTGAGATGGACAAGATCGACGGCCCCTACTACTTCTTCAAGGTCATCCAGAAGCTGAGGGACCTCGTCCCGCGCTGGATGCCGGTCGCCGGTCTCGAAGGCGGCAAGATCAACGTCGTCCCGGTCGATTTCGTCGCGAGCGCGATGGATCACATCGCGCATCAGTCCGGCCTCGACGGGCAGGCGTTCCATCTGACAGACCCCAAGCCCAAGTCGGCCGGCCAGCTCGTCAACACGTTCGCCCGGGCGGCGCACGCGCCCGAGGCGAGCATGCGCATCGACCGCCAGATGATGAACGTCGTGCCGAAGCAGGCACGGAACATGATCGCCCAGCTTCCGCCCGTCAAACGCATTACCGACCAGCTGCTTTCGGACTACGGCATTCCGCGTGAGGTGCTCACCTACATCGACTATCCGAGCGACTACGACTCCCGCGACGCGCAGCGCGCGCTCGACGGTACGGGGATCCAGGTTCCCGCCCTGGAGGCATACGCCGACCGGTTGTGGGACTACTGGGAGCGCAACCTCGACCCGGACCTGTTCAAGGACCGCAGCCTGCGCGGCGCGATCGCCGGCAAGGTTGTCGTGATCACGGGCGCGTCCAGCGGCATCGGCGCGGCGCTTGCGGTGAAGGTCGGGGAGGCGGGCGGCATCGTGGCGCTCGTCGCTCGCTCGGAGGACAAGCTGCAGGAGCTCAAGGGTGAGATCGAGGAGGCGGGCGGTACGGCCACGGTGCACCCGGCCGACCTGTCGGACCTCGAGGACGCCGACCGGCTCGTCGCGGACGTCCTGCGGGAGCACGGACGCGTCGACGTGCTCGTCAACAACGCCGGCCGCTCCATCCGCCGCTCGGTCGCGAACTCCTACGACCGCTTCCACGACTACCAGCGCACGATGCAGCTCAACTACTTCGGCGCACTCAAGCTGATCATGGGCTTCCTGCCAACCATGCGCAAGCGCAAGTCAGGGCACATCATCAACATCTCATCGATCGGAGCCCAGACCAACACGCCGCGGTTCTCGGCATATGTCGCAAGCAAGAGCGCGCTCGATGCGTTCTCGCGCTCCATGGCTTCGGAGCTCGTCGACGACAAGGTGTTCGTCACGACCGTCTACATGCCGCTGGTACGCACTCCGATGATCGCACCCACCGGGATCTACGACGCGTTCCCGACCGCTTCGCCCGACGAGGCCGCCGACCTCATCGTGCAGGCCATCATCCAGAAGCCCAAGAAGGTGGCGACGCGGCTCGGAACCTTCGGCGAGGTGCTGTACGCGCTCGCGCCCAAGTCGGTCGACGTGATCCTCAACCAGGCCTACAAGCTGTTCCCGGAGAGCTCGGCGGCAAAGGGAGAGACGAAGAAGGATGCAGCGGTCTCCACGGAGGGCATTGCGTTCGCGCACCTGATGCGTGGGGTGCATTGGTAGCTCGCAAGCGCAGCCACTGGGGCTGGGGGTATGAAGACGAGCAGGCCTCGCTCGAGGAGCTCCAGACCGCGGCGCAGGGCATCCGCGCACATCTCGGCTTCGGCGACGGAGAGGTCGAGCAGCCGGTTCCGCTCGATCAGGTCGAGCTTCCCGCACCGCGGCTGACGCCGCCGGCCTCGCTGGCCGGGATCTGCACGGCCGCAGCGCACGACCGCGCCTCGCATGCGTACGGCAAGGCATACCGGGATGTCGTCCGGGCCTTCCGGGGCCGCTTCGACCACGTGCCGGACGTGGTCGCCTTTCCCCGCGATGCAAACGAGGTGCGGGCGGTGTTCGATTGGTGCGGCGAGCGTGGGGCGGCAGTCATCCCGTACGGAGGAGGCACCAGCGTGGTCGGCGGGGTGGAGGCGCGGGTCGGCGGCGAATATGCGGGTGCGGTGACGCTCGATCTGGGACGGCTGGATCGTGTGCTCGAGGTCGACCGGACCTCGCGCGCGGCACTGATCCAGGCGGGCGCCACCGGGCCGTCCCTCGAGGACCAGTTGCGCGAGCACGACCTCACGCTGCGCCATTTCCCCCAGTCGTTTCAGCTCTCGACGCTCGGTGGATGGATTGCGACACGCGCGGGCGGTCACTTCGCGACGCTCTACACGCACATCGACGACATGGTCGAATCGATCTCCGCCGTGACCCCGGCCGGAGACATCGAGACGCGACGGCTGCCCGGATCGGGTGCGGGCCCGAGTCCCGACCGCATGCTGCTCGGATCGGAGGGCATCCTCGGAGTGATCACCGAGGCGTGGGTGCGGTTGCAGGATCGTCCCGTGCACAAGGCGTCGGCGGGAGTGTCCTATCCGGACCTCGGCGCGGGCGCCGAGGCCGTCCGTGCGCTCGCACAGAGCGGTCTGTATCCGACCAACTGCCGGCTACTGGATCCACGCGAGGCGGAGACCACCGGTGCGTCGTCCGAGGGCGCGCTGCTCGTCCTTGGGTTCGAGTCGGCGGATCATCCAGTGGACGCGTGGATGGAACGTGCGCTCGAGTTGGCCGCCGATCATGGCGGAACGGTGAACAAGCGCAGCGACGGCAAGGACTCCGTCGGTGCCTGGCGTGACACATTCCTGCGTGCTCCGTACCTGCGCGACACGTTCGTCGCGTGCGGAGTCATCAGCGACACGTTCGAGACCGCGATCACCTGGGATCGCTTCCCCCGGTTCCACGCCTCGGTGATGGACGCGGTCGAGCGTGCGGTCAGCGAGGTCTGCGGCGACGGACGGGTGATGTGCCGCTTCACCCATGTCTATCCGGACGGGCCGGCGCCCTACTACACGGTGCTGGCACCGGCCCGGCGGGGCTCGGAGCTCGAACAGTGGGATGAGATCAAGGCGGCTGCGGCCGAGGCGGTGGTGTCGGGCGGCGGCACGATCACGCACCACCACGCGGTCGGGCGTGACCACCGGCCCTGGTACGACCGCCAGCGGCCGGACCGTTTTGCCGAGGCCCTGCGAGCGGCGAAGGCCTCGTTCGACCCGAGCGGGATCCTCAATCCCGGAGTGCTGGTGGACCCCTAAACTTGACGCGATGAGCATCCTCCGCGAGCCCGGCGAGCGCGACGAGCTGCACCGCCTGCGGGCGAACGAGATCTATGTTCCGCGCAAGGACGCTCGGGAGGAGGTTCAGACGATCGGTCATGGGGCGCTCGCCTGCCCGTCATGTGACGTGCCGATCGTGGCCGCCGCGCCGATCCGCATCGGGTCGGTCGTCCGCTGTCCCTTCTGCCGGCAGCGCCACACCGCGCGCAGCTATCTCAGGCTGGACCACAGCGACACGCCGCTCAACGGTGTACGGGTCACCGTCCGGCTAGTGCGCTGAGTCACACGCTGCATCGATAACAGGATCGCCCCCGAACCGGGCCGCCTCTCTAGTAGCTTGGCGCCGTGGCCGAGAACGACGAGATCACCCTCGCCGCGGCCGCACGCCAGGCCGGTGTCTCTGCGGCCACCCTCAAGCGCTGGGGCACCGAGGGCATCATCCCCGTCTATCGCGGCCGGTGGACACGCGCCGCCGCTGCGCACGCGCGCATCGTCGCCCGCTTGCGCGAGCAGGGACACTCGCTCGAGGACATCAAGCAGGCAGGCGAGGACGGGCGGCTCGCGTTCGGATACGTCGAGGAGCTGTTTCCCGCGCGCGAGAGTCGTTACGACCTCGCACGAGCCGCAAAGGAGACGGGGCTCGACGAGGGGCTGATCGAGCGTCTGTGGCGCTCGATGGGCTTCCCGTCCTGGATGCTCGACCACCTGGGCGAGGACGACCTCGAGGCATTGCGGTACATGGCAGCCGTCCTGGATGCAGGCTTCCCGCTGGTCGCCTTCCTACAGGTCCTGCACGTCTACGGGCAGGCTCTGCGCCAGATCGCGGATGCCGAAGCGCGCCTGTTTCGCATCTACGTGCACGAGCCACTGATCAAGGACGGCGTGCCGTCGACGGAGATGTCGGAGGAGATGGGCGAGCTGATCTCCGACATCCTGCCGCAGACCACTCCCCTGATGGTGTACCTGCACCGCAGCTTCCTGCGCCATTCGGTCGAGCAGGACGTGATCGCGAACATGTGGTCCAACCTGCTCGACGATGAACGCGAGGGACTGGGGCAGGTACGCGTCGCGATCGCCTTCGCCGACCTCGTCGGGTTCGTGCGCTTCACCGAGGAGGAGGGTGAGCAGGAGGCCCTCGACCTGGTGGAGAGCTTCGTCACCGCCGTGGAGGAATCGCTGCCCGGCAGCGCCCGGGTGGTCAAGAACATCGGCGATGGAGTGATGATTGTCGGCACGGACCCTGTCGCCCTTACGGATTGGGCGACCGGGTTCCAGGAAGGATTCGAGCGGCGGTCGCGTCCCCGCATCGGCCTCCACTACGGGCGCACCGTTTACAGGGACGGCGACTACTACGGCGGCAACGTGAACCTTGCTTCCCGCGTGGTCGCGCGCGCCCATGCCGGAGAAGTGTTGGTGACCGACACCGTCGTGGCAGCGGCGGGGGAGCGCACCGACCTGGAGTTCGAGCCGATCGGGGAGGTTCAGCTGAAGGGCTTCCGGGAGCCGACGTCGCTCTACCGGGCGCGGCCGCCCCGCTCAGGCAGCTAGCGGCGGGCCTTCGCCTCAGCCTTCGCCTTGGCCTTCGCCTCGGCGTGTGCCTGCTGGCGCACCTTCACGCGCTGGCCGCGGCCTTTCGGGCCGCGCTTCTCGACATACAGCACGCTGCTCTTCCGCGACCTCGATCCGGCGAACGCACGGCTGGTGCGCCTGTTGCCGGCGTAGTCCCAGGCCCGCACGTACCAGCGGTGCTTGCCGCCGCGCAGGCGGAACTTCGTGCGCGGCCGCGGATCCTTGCCGCCCGGGCCGTCCTTGTCCTTCACGGTCTTCATCAGCTTGCCGTTCAGGTACAGGCGGTACATCCTGATGCCGCCCGAGTCGCGGGCGCGCTGCCACTTGAAGCCCAGCGCCCGCTTGCGCGTGGCGAGCCGGTAGCGGGGGCGGATGAGCGAGAAGGCCGAAGGGGGCGTCGTGTCCTTCTTGGGTCGCGTGGACGGTGACGCGCGCCGAGCGTGCGTGCAACGTTCAGGCGTCCGCCGGTGACCGTCTTGCCCGCGAGGGTCGGCAGCGGGTCGGTGCTCTGCAGCAGTGCGGCCTTGATCTGGTCGACGCTCGCTTGCGGGAACTTCGACAGGTACAGGGCCGCGGCACCGCTGACGAAGGGTGCCGCCATGGATGTGCCGCTGAAGGCGGCGTAGCCGCTCGGGTCGGTGACCACCGGAACCGTCGAGGTGATGTCGTCGCCGGGCGCTGCCAGGTCGACGGACTTCGCTCCGTAGTTCGAGAAGTCGAGGAGCCGGTCGGTGCGGTCGGTGGCCGCCACCGAAACGATGTTCGGCAGGTCGAACGCGGCGGGATAGTCAGGTTTCGTGTCGGCGTTGAAGCCCTCGTTGCCGGCTGCGGCGACAACGATCGTCCCGCGCTCGCCGGCGCGGCGGATCGATCCGTACAGCGCCTGGCTGAAGGAGGGGCCACCCCAGCTCGCGTTCACGATGCGCGCGCCGTGTGTGACCGCGAAGTCGATCGCGTTTGCGGCGTCGGCGGTATTTCCTTCGCCGTTCTCGTCGAGGAATTTGAGGGCCATTACGTTGACGTCCCAGTTGACACCGGTGATGCCGGCCGCGTTGTTGCCCTGGGCGCCGATGATGCCGGCGACGTGGGTGCCGTGGCCGCCGTCGTCGTCGGGGTTGGAGTCGTTCGAGTAGAAGTCGGCGCCGAAGACGTTGTCGCCGAAGCCGTCGCCGTCGTCATCCTGCCCGTTGGGCGGATCGGTCGGGTTCCTCCAGGCGTTGCCGATGAGGTCCGGGTGCTGGTATGCGACACCCGTGTCCACGACCGCGACGATCGCGTCGGTAGCGGTTGTCACGTCCCATGCCGCGGTGGCGGAGATGTCCGCGCCGGCCTTGCCGTCGAAGTGGCCGAGATTTCGAAGTCCCCACTGGTCGCCGAAGTTGCGGTCGTTGGGGATGCGGCTCGCGCGTACGACGTAGTTGGGTTCGACGAAATCGACCGCCGGGTTTCGCAGCAACCGCGCGCTGGCGTCCTCGGTCCTGCTGGGATCGACGGTCACGACCGCGGCATCCACGGACTCGATCCGGTCCTCCAACTCGCCGCGCGCCTTCTCCACGGCACGCTGCTCCTGCCACGCCGTGGCGGAAGAGGTGAATCCGACGATCAGCTCACCGGGAACGGCCTCGGCCTCGCCGTCGAGGGCGGCGCTTCGATCCACGCCCACCGAGGCGAGCGTGAGCAGAGCAATCAGGAGCGCAAACGCGCTGAACAGGGAAAAGGCACGGCGAGGCCGGCTGCGAGAGACGGGGAAGCTGCGCATCGATATTCCAATCGACCCGGCGTGCGGGTCACCCGAGTGGCCACCGGCGTTAAATACGAGATATGTCCAACGACGCGATCCGGCGGGTGACGGAGGCTCTGAGCGCCACCGCGGCGCTGTCGGCGCCGGTGCGGGTGCTCGCGCTGGTGTCCGGCGGCGCGGACTCAGTGTGTCTCGTGCACGCCCTCGCAGACACGCTGGGCACGAATCGCGTCGAGGCATTGCACGTCAATCACGGGCTGCGGCCCGGCGCGGAGCAGGACGAGCGGTTCTGCGCCGAGCTGTGCGCGGGCCTCGGCGTACGGCTTCACGTCGAGCGCGTCCACGTCGATCGAAGCGGAAACCTCGAAGCCCGGGCGCGAGCTGCGCGCTACGGGGCGGCCGAGGCCGTGCGCAGGGAGGCGCGGCTCGACCTGGTGGCCACCGGGCACACCGGCAGCGATCAGGTCGAGACGGTTCTCTACCGGCTGGTGTCCTCGCCGGGCCGCCGCGCGCTGCTCGGCATGGCGCCGCTCCGGGACCGGGTCGTGCGCCCTCTGCTGGATCTCGGAAGCGACGACACGCGCGCGTATTGCCTGCAGGCCGGCCTCGCCTGGCGCGAGGACCCGTCCAACCAGGATCGCGCGATCGCGCGCAACCGCCTGCGCCTGGATGTCATCCCGGCGCTGCGCGAGATCCACCCCGCCGTAGAGCGCAACGTGTCGGCGACCGCGTCGCAGTTGAGGGACGAGCAGGAGATCGTGGAGCGGGCCGTCGACGAGGCCCTCGAGCGCCTCGGTGCCGGGGGCCATCCGCCGGCCGTTGACGCGGCACGGCTCGCGGCCGAGCCGCCTGCGCTGCGGCGGCTGGTGCTTCAGCGGCTGGCAGAGCGCGCGGCAGGGGCCCCGCTCCCGCTGGGGACCGATCGGATGCAGGAGATCGAGCGGCTGGCCGCCCGGGGCGGAAGCGGTACCGCCGAGCTGGGCGCAGGTGTCCGCGCGGTCGCCGAGTACGGGCTCGTTCGCTTTGCGCGCGGAGACGTACCCGCGCCCCCGAAACCGGCCGCGCTGCCGGTCCCCGGCACCTGCCGCTTCGGTGCGTGGGAGCTGGAGTGCCTGCCGGGGCCCCCTCCGCCGGCGCTTGGCGAGGGATCGCTGGACGAGCCTGTGCTCGACGCGGCTCGCCTGGCAGCGACGCTCACCGTGCGGGCCTGGCGGGATGGCGATCGCATGCACCCGCTCGGCCTGGACGGGTCGAAATCCCTGCAGGACGTCTTCGGTGACCGGAAGGTCCCGCGCTCGTTGCGGCGCTCCCTGCCGGTGGTGGTGTCGGGCGACGACATCGCCTGGGTCGCCGGGGTCGCCGTCTCGGACCTCTTCAGGCTGGATGAGCGACGTCCGCCACCCTGCGCCTGCGCGCACGTGCCGTTTCTCCCACCATCTGAGATGGTCGATCCCACGACCACGCACGCACGGATGACGCCCCATACCTTCGGTGGGCGGCGTCCTCGGGTTCGCCCATGCAAACCAGCATGGGCTTCACCCTGCGTCCTTGCCCAGCTCGGTCTGGCGCGCCCCCGTCCGCACGTGGCCATGGGATCGACCATCTAGACTGGCCGCCGTGGCACCCCAATCGATACGACCGGTGGGACCCGTGATCGTCGAGGAGGCCCAGCTCCGGCAGCGCGTGGCGGAGCTCGGCGCCGAGATATCGCGCGACTACGAGGGCCGGGACCTCTTCATGATGGGCGTCCTGAAGGGCGCGGTGTTCTTCCTGGCGGACCTGATGCGCGAGGTCCACGTGCCCTGCGAGCTGGACTTCATGGCCGTATCGAGCTACGGCTCGCTCACCGACTCCTCCGGCGTGGTGCGGATCCTGAAGGACCTGGATTCGTCCATCGAGGGCAAGGACGTGCTGATCGTCGAGGACATCGTGGACTCGGGTCTGACGCTCAACTATCTACAGCGCAACCTGCGCGGGCGAAATCCGCGGTCACTCGAGGTCTGCGCTCTCCTGGTCAAACCAGCTCGCCGCAAGGTCGAGCTCCCGATCCGCTATGTGGGCTTCGACATACCGAACCGGTTCGTCGTCGGCTATGGGCTCGACCTCGACCAGCGCTACCGCAACCTCCCCTACGTGGCCGCGATCGACGGCGACGCGGGCGACGGACAGCTGCACGCAGCCTGAGCAGCCCGCGGCAGGAGGTCAAGGGCGGCTGCAGAAAGCCCGATATTGGCCTGGTGATCCGGGCCGGAGCAACTAGCGTATACGCGCTATATGCCACAAATCCCCTGCTAGGCTGTTTTCCAGCTGGTACCCGCTTTGCCTGCCTCGCTCCGCAGGCGTCACGGAGGGGCTTTTTTCGCCCTGAGCAAGGATTAGATGAGTAGATTCCTCAAGAACGCGACGTTCCCCATCCTCATCGTGGTGGTCCTCGCGTTCTTCGCGCAGCGCTTCCTGGGACAGACCGACGAGAAGCCCAAGCCCAACTTCGGGCAGTTCCTCACGCAGGTCGAGAACGGCCAGATCAAGAGCGTCACGATCAAGACGAAGGACAACACGCTCAACGTCACCGCGCGGGACGGCAAGACGAAGTACACGACCGGCTATCCGGACAACTACGAACCACGGTTGATCCCACTTCTGCGAAAGAACGAAGTGGCGCTCTCTGTCAAGGGCAAGGGGGGCTCGAGCTGGCTCTCGTTGCTGACGTACATCCTGCCGTTCGTGCTGCTGCTCGCATTCTGGATCTTCCTCATGAACTCGGTGCAGGGCGGCGGATCGCGTGTGATGAGCTTCGGGAAGTCCCGCGCCAAGCGAATGTCGGTCGACTCGCCGAAGGTCACCTTCCGCGACGTGGCCGGCGTGGACGAGGCCGTCGAGGAGCTCCACGAGATCAAGGAGTTCCTGGAGAACCCCAAGAAGTTCCAGGCTCTCGGGGCGCGCATCCCGAAGGGCGTGCTGCTCTATGGGCCGCCGGGCACCGGGAAGACCCTGCTCGCCCGCGCGGTGGCAGGCGAGGCCGGCGTGCCCTTCTTCTCCATCTCGGGGTCCGACTTCGTCGAGATGTTCGTCGGCGTCGGCGCCTCGCGCGTGCGTGACCTGTTCGAGCAGGCCAAGCAGAACTCGCCGTGCATCATCTTCATGGACGAGATCGACGCCGTCGGGCGTCACCGCGGCGCGGGTCTCGGTGGCGGCCACGACGAACGGGAGCAGACGCTCAACCAGCTCCTGGTCGAGATGGACGGCTTCGAGATGAAGGACAACATCATCCTGATCGCCGCGACCAACCGGCCCGACATCCTCGACCCGGCGCTGCTGCGGCCCGGGCGTTTCGACCGCCAGGTCGTCGTGGACCGTCCCGACCGCAAGGGCCGCGCGCGGATCCTCGAGGTGCACACGCGCGGCAAGCCCCTCGGCAAGGAGATCGAGCTCGACAACCTTGCCGGCCAGACGCCGGGCTTCACGGGAGCCGACCTGGCGAACCTCGTCAACGAGGCGGCGCTGCTGGCAGCGCGCGACAACAAGCGCGAGATCACCCAGCACGAGCTCGAAGAGGGCATCATGCGCGTGATCGCAGGGCCCGAGAAGAAGACCCGCGTGATGGGTGAGAAGGAGCGGCTCGTCACGGCCTACCACGAGATGGGTCACGCAATGGTCGCTCACTTCCTCCAGCACACGGACCCGGTGCACAAGATTTCGATCATCTCGCGCGGCCAGGCGCTCGGCTACACGATCTCCCTGCCGACCGAGGACAAGTTCCTCACCACCCGCGCGGAGCTGTCGGACCAGCTCGCCATGACCCTCGGGGGCCGCGCCGCCGAGGAGATCGTCTTCAGCGAGATCACGACGGGCGCGGCCAACGACCTCGAGAAGGTGACCGCGACCGCGAAGCAGATGGTGATGCGCTTCGGCATGTCCGAGAAGCTCGGCCCGCGCACCTTCGGGCACGACCAGTCCCAGCCGTTCCTCGGCCGCGAGTTCAGCGCCACCTCCGACTACTCGGAGGAGATCGCGCGGGAGATCGACGACGAGATCCGCCGCATCGTCGAGGAGGCGCACCAGACGGCGCGCCAGGTGCTCGGCGACCGGCGTGAGCGTCTCGACCAGCTCTCGAAGCTGCTGCTCGAGCACGAGACGATCGAGCGCGAGGAGTTCGAAGGACTGCTCGAGGGCAAGTCAGCGGAAGAAGTGTTCGGTGCTCCCGACCCCGTCGGCGAGCCTCCCGCCGCACCCGTGGAACCCGAGCGCCGGCGCCCGGTCGCCGACCCGCGCCCGCTGCCACCGCGCCCCGGCCTCGCCGGCGGCACGGCGGAGATGCGCCAAAAGCCGGAACTTCCTTAGCCGGACCTCGCCGGCCCGGCGAACTTCTGCAAATCCGTTCCACCTGTCGGAACGGAACTGCGAAAGTTCACGAGAGGAGCCGGAGTCCCTTACTTCGGCCAGACGTATACTCGCGGCGTGGCGACGACGGCCGCCCGCACCTACGACGAGGCCTGCGCCGACCATCGGTGGAATGTTCCGGCGCGCTACAACATCGCCGCCGACGTGTGCGACAAGCACCCACGCGCCAAGCTCGCGATGGTGTGGGAGGACTGGCGGGGTAACGAGCGCTCGGTCAGCTGGGGAGAGCTGCAGGACCTCGCAGGACAGAGCGCGAACGTGCTGCGCGACCACGGCGTCGAGCGCGGGGACCGCGTCGCGATGCTGCTGCCGCCGACTCCCGAGACCGCCGCGATGTTCTTTGGAACTTGGAAGGCGGGGGCGATCCTGCTGTCGATGTCGGTGCTCTACGGAGACGAGGGCATCCGCCACCGCATCACCGACTCGCAGGCGAAGGTGCTCGTCACCAACGCGGACAACGCCGACCGGGTCGATCCCGACCTGGTCGAGCACGTGATCGTGCTGGACGACGAGCTGCTCGCCCGCGCCTCGCCGAAGTTCGAGACCGTGGACACCGCCGCGGACGACCCGGCCCAGCTCTATTACTCGTCGGGGACCACAGGCCTGGCGAAGGGCATCCTGCACGCACACCGCTATCTGCTCGGTCACGAGGAGTTCGTGTACTGCCACGACCTGCGCGACGGCGAGGTGTTCCACGGCATGGGGGAATGGGCGTGGGCAGCCGGGATCGCCCCGCTGATCGGGCCCTGGCGGCTGGGCGCGACGCAGTTCGTCTTCCAGCGGGAGGGCGGCTTCGATCCGGAGCAGCAGCTGGCCGTGCTGTCCAAGCACCGGCCGACGAACGTGTTCACGACTCCCACCGCGATGCGCGCGATGATGGGCGTCGCCGACGCCGGCAAGCGCTACCCGCAGGACTTCCGGATCGTCTGCTCCGCGGGAGAGCCGCTGAATCCCGAGGCGATCCGCTGGTTCCGGGACCAGTACGGGATCACCGTGCTCGACTTCTACGGCCTCACGGAGTCGTATCCGCTGGTCGCGAACTACCCGTTCATGGAGGTGCGCGAGGGCTCGATGGGCAGGTCGATGCCCGGCTGGGACGTGCAGATCCTGGACGAGGACGAGCAGCCGGTCGAGCGCGGCGAGCGCGGCGAGATATGCCTGCGCGCGCGATCGAACCCGCACTACCCGCTCGGCTACTGGAACCGCCCCGAGGAGTCGGAGGAGACGTTCGGTGGAGACTGGTTCCACACCAAGGACGCCGCGGAACAGGACGCGGACGGGTACTACTGGTACTCCGGTCGCGCGGACGACGTGATCATCTCGGCCGGCTACCGCATCGGCCCGTTCGAGGTCGAGTCGGCCTGCATCGAGCACCCCGCCGTGCACGAGGCCGCGGCGGTCGCCTCACCCGACGAGCGGCGCGGCCACGTGGTCAAGGCCTTCATCATTCTCTCGCAGGGTCATGATCCCTCTGACGAGCTGGCCGACGAGATCAAACGGTTCGTGCGAGACCGCCACTCGGCCTACGCGTATCCGCGCCTGATCGAGTTCGTCGACGAGCTGCCGAAGACGCTCACGGGCAAGATCCGCCGGATCGAGCTGCGCGAGCGCGAGCAACAGCAACGAGGCAGGTGACGAGCTTCGCACGCCCTGCGGTGATGGGCGTGCTGAACATCACGCCGGACTCGTTCTCCGACGGCGGAGCCTTCGTCGAACCGTCTGCCGCACTCGCCCACGCCCGGCGAATGGCCTCGGAGGGCGCAGACCTGATCGACGTCGGCGGGGAGTCGACGCGTCCCGGCGCCGCGCCCGTGAGCGCCCGGGAGGAGCTGCGGCGCGTGCTGCCCGTGGTCGAGGCGCTGGTCGCGGCCGGCGGCGTGCCGGTCTCCATCGACACCTCCAAGGCGGCTGTTGCCCGAGCCGCAGTGGCCGCGGGAGCTTCCTATGTCAACGACGTGACCGCGCTGCGCGGGGACCCCGACATGGTCGCGGCCGTGGCGGAGGCCGGCACCGAGGTGTGCCTGATGCACATGCAGGGTGAGCCGCGCACGATGCAGGACGACCCGCGCTACGACGACGTCGTCGCCGAGGTGAAGGCGTTCCTTGACGAGCGGCTCGCCTTCGCCGTGGGTAGGGGCGTCGCCGAGGAACGGGTCTGGCTGGATCCCGGTATCGGGTTCGGTAAGACGCTGGTCCACAACCTCGCGCTCCTGCGCCGCCTCGACGAGATCGTCGCCCTCGGCCGGCCCGTGCTGGTGGGAGCCTCTCGCAAGCGGTTCCTGGGCGCGCTGACCGGCCGGGACGAGACCAGATCGCGTTGCCGGGACGATCGCGGCCAACGTGATCGCCTACGAGCGGGGGGCGCACATGTTCCGCGTCCACGACGTGGGAGCCACCCGGGATGCCCTCTCCGTGGTGAGTGCTACCGTGGACGAGACCGGCGCCGAGGCTCAGAACATGCCTCGATGAGCGCCTTTTCCAGGCGATTCACATGGACAACTTCGAAGAAGGCAGGGACTACGAGGACGACCGGGGCGTTGGTTCCTCGGATTCGTTCGTAACCCTCGAGATCTCCGGCCTGTCGCTCTTCACCCACCACGGGGTGACCGAGGCCGAGCAGGAGACCGGCCAGCGCCTGATCTTCGACCTCACCTTCGACGTGGACGACTGCGACGCCACCGTGACGGATCGCCTGGAGGACACGATCGACTACGCGGCCGTATGCCAGGCCGTGGCGCTGGTCGCCACCGAGCGCTCGTATCGCACCCTCGAGCGCGTCTGCACCGCGGTCGCCGACATGCTGGAGGAGCGCTTCGGGGCGAGCGGGATCGTCGTTCGCGCCACCAAGCCGGAGCCGCCGATCCCCCTGCCCGTCGAAGAGGTCTCGGTCGAGGTCTCGCGCTGACGCGCGCCTGGCTCGGGCTGGGCTCGAACGTCGGCGACCGTCTCGCGAACCTGCGCGACGCGGCGACGCGGCTGGACGAGCTGGAAGGGATCCAACTGGAGGCGTGCTCGTCGGTCTACGAGACCGAACCCGTGGGCGAGGTGCTCGACCAACCCGACTTCCTGAACGCGGCAGTCCGCGTCCAGACCGATCTGGCGCCGGTCGAGTTGCTGGATGCATGCAAGGCGATCGAGCGTGGCTTGGGCCGCGTCGCCGGGCCGCGCCACGGGCCGCGGCCGATCGACATCGACCTGCTGTTGGTGGAGGGCGAGGCCCTCGAGTCGAAACGCCTGCGCCTGCCGCACCCCGAGGTCACCAGCCGCCGGTTCGTCCTCGTTCCCCTGCTCGAGGTCGATCCTCCGGGGGCCGAGGCGCTGCGCGCCGCGCTGCAAGGCTTGACACCCGATCAGCGCGTGGCACGCGTCGGTGCGCTGATCCCGTAGATAATCGCGCCGTGCTGCTCACCATCGACGTCGGCAACACCCAGACCCACGTCGGCGCCTTCGACGGCGCCGAGCTGGTCGAGCACTGGCGCTTCTCCACGGATCGCCAGTCGACCGGGGACGAGCTGGCCGTGGTGATGCACAACCTGCTCGCGCTGCGCGGGATCGGATTCGACCGGATCCATGGCGAGGCGGTCTCGTCGGTGGTCCCGAGGCTGGTGTCCGAGTACCGCCACATGTTCGAGCGCTATCTCGAGCGCGAGGCGCTGATCGTGGGCCCCGGCACCAAGACGGGCATGCCGATCCTGCTCGAGAACCCCCACGAGCTCGGTCCCGACCGGCTCGTGAACGCCGTCGCGGGATACGAGATGTGTGGTGACGCGTGCGTGGTCGTCGACTTCGGCACCGCGATCAACTACGACGTCGTGTCGCGCGCCGGCGAGTATCTGGGCGGGATCATCGGCCCGGGCATCGAGATCTCGATCGAGGCGCTCACCTCGCGCGCCGCGCGGCTCACCAAGGTGGACATCACCGAGCCCCGGTCCCTGATCGGCAAGTCGACCGAGGCCGCGGTCCAGTCGGGGATCGTGTACGGGTTCGCGGCCCAGGTGGACGGCATCTGCGGAAAGCTGCGCGCCGAGCTCGGCGGCGAGGTGACGACGATCGCGACCGGGGGCATGGCGAGCGTGATCGCAGGCTTCACGGACAGCATCGACCTGGTCGACGATCTCCTGACGCTGAAGGGTCTGAGGCTCGTCTACGAGCGAAACCGCTGATCGCCCGGGACCGGCATGACCCGTCGCTATACTTGCCGGTCCCCGAGGGGCCGGTCATGCCCCTTTTCAACCCCATTTGCGGGACTTTTACCTAGATGCCACGAGACGCTGTCCTCACCCCACAGGGTTACGAGAAGCTCAAGACCGAGATCGAGCACCTGCGCACGACCAAGCGGCGCGAGGTTGCCGAGCGCATCAAGGAGGCACGCGAGTTCGGGGACATCAGCGAGAACGCCGAGTACGACCACGCCAAGAACGAGCAGGCGATGCTCGAGGCCCGCATCGCGACGCTGGAGGAAAAGCTCCGCAACGCAACCGTGATCGACCAGAAGTCGATCGACGCGAGCGCGGTGTCGGTGGGCACCAAGGTCTGGGTCAAGGACCAGAAGTCGGGCCAGTCGATCATGTACCACATCGTCGGCTCGGCCGAGGCCGAGCCCGTCCGAGAACAAGCTCTCGAACGAGTCGCCGGTCGGCAGCGCCCTGGTCGGCCACAAGCGGGGCGAGGTCGTGACCGTCCAGGTCCCGCGCGGCCCCAGCCGCAAGCTGAAGATCACGAAGATCGAAGCCGCCTAGTCGCCTGTCGCCGGGATACGCTGGCGCTCGAATGGGGCCTGACGAACAGCACGAGGGCGGCGGCGAAGACCGCCTGATCGAGGAGCGCCGCGCCAAGCTTGCCGCGCTGCGCGACGCCGGCGTCGATCCGTTCCCGCACGAGTTCCGCGACCGCACGTCGGCCGCCGCCGTGCTGGAGCGCCACGCCGGACTGCAGGACGGCGAGGAGACCGAGGACACAGTCAGGCTCGCCGGCCGGCTGACCGCGCGCCGCGGCCACGGCAAGGCGGCGTTCCTCGATCTCACCGACCGCTCCGGCAGGATCCAGCTACACGCGCGCAAGGACGTGCTCGGCGATGCCTACGAGCGGCTCGTCGACCTCGACCTCGGCGACGTCGTGGGGGTCGAAGGCGCTCCGTTCCGCACGCGGCGCGGCGAGCTGTCGGTGCGCGTCGACGACTGGACGCTGCTGTCGAAGTCCCTGCGCCCGCCGCCCGACAAGTACCACGGGCTCGCCGACGTCGAGCAGCGCTACCGGCACCGCGAGCTCGACCTGATCGCCAACGAGGAGGCGCGCGAGCTGTTCCTCCGGCGCACCCACCTGATCCGCGCGATCCGGCGCTTCCTCGACGAGCGCGGATTCCTGGAGGTCGAGACGCCGGTCCTGCAACCGCTCTACGGCGGCGCGCTCGCGCGTCCCTTCGTCACGCATCACAACGCGCTCGACCGCGACGCTGTACCTGCGCATCTCACCGGAGCTCTATCTAAAGCGGCTGATCGTGGGTGGCCTCGAGAAGGTGTACGAGATCGGCAAGGACTTCCGCAACGAGGGCGTCTCGCACAAGCACAACCCCGAGTTCACGATGCTCGAGACCTACGAGGCGTACGCGGACTACAGCGACGTCGCGGCGATGACGGAGGAGCTCGTCGCGCACGCGGCGCGCGAGACGATCGGCACCACCACCATCGAGCGCGAAGGCGAGACGATCGACCTCGCGCCACCGTGGCGGCGCGTGACGCTCCGTGACGCGATCCTGCATGTAGACCGGCATCGACATCGACGCCAGCAAGGATCGCGAAGCCCTGCTTGTCGCGATGCGACAAGCAGGCATTGATTCGAGCGAACGCACCGGGGTGGGGCAAGCTCGTCGACGAGCTGTTGTCGAAGCATGTCGAGCCCAAGCTGATCCAACCCACGTTCGTGCTCGACTATCCCGTCGAGCTTTCGCCGTTCGCGAAGGCACACCGGTCCGAGCCCGGTCTCGTGGAGCGCTTCGAGGCGTTCATCGGCGGCGTGGAGGTGGCGAACGCCTTCAGCGAGCTGAACGATCCCGACGAGCAGCGCCGCCGGTTCGAGCAGCAGCAGCGTCTGGAGGCCGCCGGCGACGAGGAGGCGCATCCCTTCGACGAGGACTACCTGTTTGCGCTGGAACAGGGCATGCCGCCGGCCGGCGGCATGGGTTTGGGCATCGACCGGCTGCTGATGATGCTGACCGGGCGCAGCTCGATTCGCGAGGTCCTGCTCTTCCCGGCGCTGCGCGAGCGCTGATAAGCCGCTCCTTGCACGGCTTTTCGAAAACTGATCGAAAAGGCGGGACGACGCGCGAAAATGGCCTAGGAATCAGGGAATAGACCCGAAAGAAGGGTCGTGACCCGTTGTTACAATGAGACACCCGCGCATGAATTCCGTCGCGGGTCTGATCTAACGGACAGGATCTGCCGAAAAGGAAAGCAAGGAAGCCGCCGCGTAAGCTCGGGACACCCCATCGAACCGACGAAAGGTTTAACGAGCAGGTAACCGACGTGTTCGAGAGATTTACAGAGAGAGCCCGCCAGGTCGTCGTCCTCGCACAGGAAGAGGCCCGTCAGCTCAAGCACAACTACATCGGCACCGAGCACATCCTGCTGGGATTGCTGCGCGAGGAGGAGGGCCTTGCCGCCCGCGTCCTCGAGTCGCTGGACATCACCGTCGAGCGCGTGCGCGCGCAGGTCGTGCGCATCGTCGGCTCCGGTGAGGAGGTCACCTCCGGGCAGATCCCGTTCACGCCGCGTGCCAAGAAGGTCCTCGAGCTCGCACTGCGCGAGGCGCTCAGCCTCGGTCACAACTACATCGGCACCGAGCACATCCTGCTCGGGCTGGTGCGCGAGAACGAGGGCGTCGCCGCTCGCATCCTGCTCGACTTCGACGCGGACTCGGAGAAGATCCGCAACGAGGTGATCCGGATGCTGTCCGGTCCCGGCAGCCGCCGCCAGGGAGCGGGCGCCGCCGGCGGCCCGGAGGGCAAGAAGTCCTCGAAGCTGCTCGACCAGTTCGGGCGCAACCTGACGAAGCTTGCAGCCGAGTCCAAGCTGGACCCCGTGGTCGGTCGCCAGACCGAGATCGAGCGCGTCATGCAGATCCTCTCGCGCCGCACCAAGAACAACCCGGTGCTGGTCGGCGAGCCGGGCGTCGGCAAGACCGCCGTCGTCGAGGGACTCGCGCAGCGCATCTCCAACGGCGAGGTGCCGGAGCTGCTCAAGAACAAGCAGATCTACACGCTCGACCTCGCGGCTCTGGTCGCGGGCTCGAAGTACCGCGGTGAGTTCGAGGAGCGCCTCAAGAAGGTGATGAAGGAGATCACCCAGCGCGGCGACATCATTCTCTTCATCGACGAGCTGCACAACCTCGTCGGAGCCGGCGCGGCCGAGGGCGCGATCGACGCGGCCTCGATCCTGAAGCCGGCGCTGGCGCGCGGCGAGCTGCAGACGATCGGCGCGACGACGCTCGACGAGTACCGCAAGTACCTGGAACGCGACTCCGCGCTCGAGCGCCGCTTCCAGCAGATCAAGGTCGACCAGCCCTCGACGGAGGAGACCGAGCAGATCCTCAAGGGTCTGCGCGAGCGCTACGAGCAGCACCACCGGGTGAAGATCACCGACGAGGCATTGCACGCATCGGCCGAGCTTGCGGACCGCTACATCGCCGACCGGTTCCTGCCTGACAAGGCAATCGATCTAATCGACGAGGCCGCCTCGCGGGCACGAATCAAGGCGATGACTGCACCCCCGGTCTACCGCGACCTCGAGGACGAGATCGAGCAGACGCGCCGCGACAAGGAAGGCTCCATCGAGGCGCAGGAGTTCGAGAAGGCCGCCGGCCTCCGCGACAAGGAGCGGCGCCTCACGAACAAGAAGCGCGAGCTCGAGGACCAGTGGCAGTCGGGCGAGGGCGGCGAGCGCCCCGAGATCGGTGAGGACGAGATCGCCGACATCGTCTCCATGTGGACGGGCATCCCTGTCTTCAAGCTGACCGAGGCCGAGTCCAAGAAGCTGATGCGCATGGAGGACGAGCTCCACAAGCGCGTGATCGGCCAGCAGAAGTCGATCGAGGCCGTCTCCAAGGCAATCCGCCGCTCGCGTGCGGGCCTGAAGGACCCCAAGCGCCCGACCGGCTCATTCATCTTCCTCGGCCCCTCCGGCGTCGGCAAGACCGAGCTCGCGCGGACCCTCGCGGAGTTCCTCTTCGGCGACGAGGACGCGATGGTGCGGATCGACATGTCCGAGTACATGGAGAAACACTCCGTGTCGCGGCTCGTCGGTTCCCCGCCCGGCTACATCGGCTACGACGAAGGCGGCCAGCTGACCGAGTCCGTGCGCCGCAAGCCGTACTGCGTGCTGCTGCTCGACGAGATCGAGAAGGCACACCCGGACGTGTTCAACATCCTGCTCCAGATCCTGGAGGACGGCCGCCTTACCGACGCGCAGGGCCGCACTGTCGACTTCCGCAACGCGATCGTGATCATGACGTCGAACATCGGGGCTGCCGACATCGCACGCAACACCCCGCTCGGCTTCTCCGTCTCGGACGAGACCGGGATGACCTACGACGACATGAAGAACCGGATCACCGGTGAGCTGAAGAAGGTTTTCCGGCCCGAGTTCCTCAACCGCCTCGACGAGGTGATCGTCTTCCACAAGCTCTCCAAGGACGAGATCAAGATGATCGTCGAGCTGCTGATGCGCCACCTGCGCAAGTCGATGGCCGAGCGCGACCTGCAGATCGAGATGTCCGAGGACGCAAAGGACTTCCTGGTCGAGAAGGGCTGGGACCCGGCGATGGGCGCCCGCCCGCTACGCCGCGCGATCCAGCGCTACATCGAGGACCCGCTCGCCGACGAGGTGCTGAAGAAGCCGATCACCGCCGGCTCGACGGTCCTGGTCGAGCGCGACGCGGAGGCACGCCAGAAGGCAGCCGACAGCGGTGGCGAGGAGGAGCTCAAGATCACGATCCTCGCGCCGGTCGAGAAGCCGCCCGAGGAGCAGCCGGTGCCCGTCGGCGGATCCGACGAGGGCAACGAGCCCGAGGACGACGCAGGGCACTCCGGTGACGCGGGCGATCAGCCCGAGCCGCCGACCGAGAGCTAGAGCCGCCTCCCTCTAGACGCCGCGGCCGGTGAGCCGCACCGTGCGCTCCTCCCACACGAGGCCGCTCGGCCCGCGCGCAGTCAGTACGACTGTTGCGGTCTCGAGGCCTGCGAAGAAGGGCGTCGGGCGGAAGCCGATCACGTGCGTGCAGCTCTCGCGCGGCGCGAGCACCTTGTCGTCGAGTCCGCATGTGGAGTCGATCAGGTGCGAGAAGTCGTCCGGTAGCCCGGGGCTCGAGTTCAGGGTGATGGTGTGCTCGGTGGTGTTCTTGACGCGGAAGGTGCGCGTCTCGAACGTCTCGAACGCCTGCTTGCCGAATGCGACGTGGCTCGGTGCATCCAGCACCCTGGACGTGCCCCGCGCGGTGACCTTGACCGTGTGGCGCTCGAGCTTCTTGCCGGCCGCGTTGCGGGCCACCACCTGCAGGTCGATCTGACGGTGGCCGCGGAACGGCTCCGCCGGGTCAGCGTAGTACCCGACCACGTGGATGCAGCTCCTGCGTGGCGCCAACGTCGTGGCGCTCGTCAGCGGACAAGTCGACTCGGGCTGGCCCGGGCTGAAGTCGTCGGGCACGAAGCCGGGCTCGACTGCAACCGAGACGGGCTTGTTGCTGACGTTCTTGATCTTGAACGTCCGCTTCGTGAAGCTGTTCCAAGGCTGCTTGCCGAACTCGACTCGATGCGGATCGACATCGAGCGTCTGGCCGGCCATGGCCGTCGACGGCATTGCCAATGCGGCAATCGCCGCGATGCAGATGCAAAGCTTCCAGATCATCCCTGCCCCTCCCGTGGGTGCGCCATCGGTCCTGTGTCTACCGTAGCCGCCTGCCTGGAGCCGCGCAAACGCAAGTGGATAACGCTTGGATAACAACGAGCCGAAGTAGGCTGAGCCGACGATGACAGCCTTCCCGTACGCCGACGTCGACCGCTTTACGGTCCGCCAGCGGGTCCGCATGGTCGGCAATCGCTACGAGGTGCGCCTGGCAGGGCCCGCCGACGAGGAGGGTGACCTGGTCGCGTTCGTCGCGCAGAAGACGTTCGCGCTCCGGGAGGACCTGCGCTTCTTCGCGGACGAGGATAAGACGCAGGAGCTGTTTCGCGTCAAGGCCCGGCAGCGATTCGATCCGGCGGCCCGGTACAAGGTCACGGCTGCCGACGGCACACCGATCGGCGAGCTGGCAAAGGCGTTCAAGCGATCCCTGACACGCTCGACGTACCGCATCTACGACACGCCGGGTGGGGAGCAGGAGCTCGCGTGGGCCACGGAGCGCAGCCTCATTCGCTCCTTGCTGCGCCGGGTGGTGACACTCGGTGGCTTCATCCCGATCGTCGGCGACGTGCTGGGCCTGATCCCGATCCGCTATCACTTCGACTTCTTCATCGGCGACAGCCATGTCGGCAGCCTCGAGCGGAAGTTCGGGATCAGGGACCGCTACGTGTTGGACCTTGCGGGCGACAAGGAGCGGCAGATCGACCGGCGCCTTGCGATCGCGCTGGCCGTCGCGATGGATGCGTTCCAGGCGCGCTAGCGCCTCGGCTCAAGGGTCGATCTCACCCTCGAACAGAGCGAACACCACGCCCTGGGGGTCGCGCACGGCGGCGATCCGCCTGCCCTCCATGACCGACATCGGGCCGACCATCACCGTGCCGCCGAGCTCACTCACGGTCGCAGTGCTCTGATCGAGGTCGGCCGACGTGAAGTAAGGCATCCAGTTGGGCGGCACCCCCATCTGCTTCTCCTGCTCCCCCAGGGGGCGAATGCCGCCGTTCATTCGCTCGCTGTTCATGATCGTCGTGTAGGGCATCTCGTCTGTGCCCACGTCGTCATAGGTCCAACCGAAAAGGTCGGCATAAAAGCCTTTGGCCCTGTCGATGTCAGTGGTCGAAAGCTCGTTCCAGGTCATGCAGCCCGGGTCGTTGACGAGCTCGGCGCCGATGCTGTCGCGCCGTTCCCACACCGACAGCACGGCGCCGGTCGGGTCCGTGAAGATAGCCATGCGACCCGCGTCGAAGACGTCGAACGGGTCCATCATGGGATTGCCTCCGAGCTCGGCCACCCGCGCGGCGGTCTCGTCCGCAGAGGCGACCGACACGTAGTTGTTCCAGTGCGGGGGGATGCCGTGTGAGCGCTGTTCGGCCTGCTGCTCGACGCCTCCTGCCACATTCTTGCCACGCAGCTGGAACATGCGATAGACGGCGCCGTCCCCGATCGGCCTGTCGTCGTGGTCCCACCCCAGCAGTCCTTTGTAGAACGCCGCGGCGCCGTCCAGGTCGGTGGTCGTGACGTCGACGAAGCTGAAGGTCCCAGGGGCGTATTCGGTCCGCTCGGCCACGACGCGTGATGCTACCTGGACGTTGTCTAGGCGCGCGTACGGCGGCGGCGGCGCAGCCGCCGGGCGACGCGCGCGGCCTCGAGGCGGGTCGGTGCGGGAGCGATCCGGACCGACAGACCGAGGCGGCGGAACCTGCGGCCGCGGACGAGCTGTAACGCAAGCGTGGGGCCCGGACGTGGGGCGGAGGACTGTGCGCCCGGCTTCATGATGTGCGCCGTCGCGCGCGGGCGCTTGCCTGTCGGCACCACGACGTATCCCGTCTCTTCACCGGCGAGGTAGAAGTAGAGGACGTCGCGCAGCGATACCTGCTGTCGCTTTGCGCCGGCCTGCGCGAGGATCACGCGCCTGCCGCCGCGCATGACCGCTTCGACGCGCGCGGTCTTCCCCCACGACGGGAACAGCACGTCGACCGTGTACCGCTCGCGTCGCTTCCGGACGATGTTCCACCGCGTCTCGACATGGGACGGCGTGAACTTGTGCGTGGTGCCGATCACCACCTCCTGCGCCTCGGTGAGCCCGTGCGCGATCAGGCTCTCGAACGGACCCGCGTACGGACGCGACGGATAGGGCGGGGCCCCGGCCACTCGGCCGCGCGGGGAGGACAGCAGCGTGATCGGAGGAATGGGCGACGCGAACGACCGCGGACGCTGCGAGGTCGCGACCTCATTGGCGAACCTGTCACGGACGAGCACGCCGAAGCTCGCCAACGGTCGCCCCCCGACGTTGGAGACCACGCGCTGGTCGCCGTCGTACAGGCGGCAGAGCTCCATGCCGCCGTAAGGAAACGCGCGCTGGTTGACGGGTAGCACGGCGGTGGAGTAACGCGGCGTCGTGATCGTGAGCCTGCCGATGTCCGCGTCGAACGAGTACAGAGCCGGCGGCTCGCCGGCGCCCATCGAGCCCAGGCCGAGTGCCACCGCGCGCGCCGCATTCGCCTGCATGCGTGCGGCGAACAGCTCCCGGATGCTCGGCCCCAGCGGAGCGACGTTGACGTCGTAGAGGTTGGACGGCGCGATGCCCTTGGCGTCGGCGGCTTCGCGTGACAGCCGCTCGTACAGGCCGAGGCCCCGATCGAACATGTACTTGGCCCAGGACCCGATCTCCGGCCGATTGTGGAAGCGCGGCGAGACCGCGATCGCGAGCAGGCCCTGCTGCGCTAGCGCCCAGGTGCGCCCGGCGTGCCAGCGCTTGAACCCATAGCCCGTGTCCCAGTTCAGGTATCCGCCGTGGGTCCAGTAGGCGCAGACGATGTGCTCGACCCATGCGCGCAGCAGGCGGTAATGCTCGGGCGGCAGCAGGCCCATGCCCGCGCGCAATGCCTGCTCGTGGTGCAGGATGAAGTGGCAGGTCTCGCTCGCGTACTCGGCGCTGTCGAGGTTGAACGGATGGGTGCTCGCGCGGTGGGGGAGGTAGTGGAACCGGTAGCCGGGACCCAGGTTCGGTGAGCCGCCCGGTGTCAACGCACGCGGGATCCCGTCGCAAAACCGCGCCACCTGGGCGCGATAGTCGTTCACCAGCAGCTCCTGGTCGCCGGTCACCGTGGCAGCGTGCGCGTACAGCTCGCAGTTCCAGTTGAGCTGGTTGAGCCGCACGTTGGGAAAGCGAAAGAACGGGCCCCGGGCAGCCCGGGTGATCCGATCCGCGATCAGGTCGACCGTCTCCTGGGGGAGTCGCAAGGTGTCGCGGGCACGCCATGCGTACATGAGGGCCTCGGCAACCTTCGGGTCGATCGACTTGTCCATCGCGGAGTCGCGCGTGCCGAGGCTTTCGACCCATCCGGGATTGTGAAACTGCGGGTCGCCTTCGGGCGAAGCGTCGCGCTCGCTCCACGGGGGTGACTGGCAGAGGCGACGCGCCAGGGCACGGGCGCGAGCGTCGTTCCGGGACGGACCGTCATGACCGGACAGCGCGGCGACCGAGTGCGTCGTGAGCAGCAGGGCGTTGTGGTAGATCCGGCCGACGGTGCTGTTGCCCGAGCCGTAGTGAGACCGCTCCTCGAGCCAGAGCGAGTCGAAGTAGGGCGCGAGCCAGTCGGCAAACCGCCAGTAATCCGCGGCTTTCAGTGGCGGCCCGGCGAGCCCCGGAGGGGTCAGGGCCCGGTGCTCGGCTCCGTGGAACGCCATTGCCGGCCCAGGGAACGAGACCATGCCGCCCGCCATCGTCCCCGCGCCGACTTGCGCGGAGCGCAGCATGAATTTCCTGCGTGTCAGAGATGAATCTGGCATCGGAAGGGGGCCTGAGGCCAAGTGCTCAGCGGCTTGAACACCCGCATGCCGGCGATGGAGCGCTGTCCAGCCGAGCAATCGTGTCGGGTGCGCTCCTTATGGTGACAGGGTCATGGCCAAGCCGGTCACCAGCTTCAGTTGCACGTCCTGCGGCCAGGCCAGCCTGCGCTGGATGGGCCGCTGCCCGGGCTGCGGGGAGTGGAACACGCTTGTAGAAGAAAAGGCCGTCGATCGCCAAAGCGATCGACGGGTTGGTCCGAGGGATGGGCGCTCCGTGGGACGGCGGTCGAAGGCGGCCGAGCCCCGCAAGCCGGTGGTGCTGGCCGAGGTGGAGGCCGGCGAGATCACGCGTCTGCGCACCGGCAGCGAGGAGCTCGACCGCGTGCTGGGCGGCGGCCTGGTGCCTGGGTCGGTCGTCTTGATCGGCGGATCTCCCGGCATCGGCAAGAGCACCCTGATGAGCGCCGCGCTGGCCAGCATCCAATCCGGCGGCGGCCGGCCCCTGTACGTGAGCGGCGAGGAATCCGCGGCCCAGGTGAAGCTGCGCGCCGAGCGTCTCGGCCCGCATGCCCTGGCGGTCCCTGTGCTGGCCGAGACCTCGCTCGAGGTGGTGCTCGCCACGCTCGAGCAGGAGCGCCCGCAAGCCTGCGTGATCGACTCGGTGCAGACACTTTGGTCAGCCGACCTGACCGGCAGCCCCGGCAGCGTCGGCCAGGTCCAGGAGGTGGCCGCGGCGCTCGAGCGCTTTGCGCGCGAACGGGGTTGCGCGATGATCCTCGTCGGCCACGTCACCAAGGAGGGGACACTGGCCGGCCCGCGCGTGCTCGAGCACGCCGTCGACTGCGTCCTTCAGTTCGAGGGCGAGCGCGAGCGCAGCTTCCGTACCCTGCGCGCGCTGAAGAACCGCTTCGGTTCCACGAACGAGATCGGGGTGTTCGAGATGCGCGCCGGCGGCCTCGACGAGGTCGCGGATCCGTCCGAGCGCTTCCTGCGCGACGCCGAGCCGGTGCCAGGCTCGTGCGTACTGTGTGCCATGGAAGGCACGCGGCCTCTGCTGGTCGAGGTCCAGGCCCTGGTGGCTCCGACCGACGTGGTCCCGCCCAGGCGCGTCGCGAACGGAATCGACCGCAACCGGCTCAGCATGATCCTCGCCGTCCTCGCGCGGCACGGCGGACCGTCGCTCGGTTCCGCGGACGTGTTCGTGAACGTGGCGGGCGGGCTCCGCATCGACGAGCCCGGCTCCGACCTCGCAGTCGCGCTCGCGGTGGCGTCCGCCGCGCGCGACGAGCCGCTCTCGTCCGGGGGTGCTCCGTCGGGGTGCTTCGGGGAGATCGGTCTGACCGGCGAGCTCCGTTATGTCGCACACGCAGACCGCAGGCTGGAGGAGGCGGCGCGCTTCGGACTCGAGCGGATCGTGCTCCCGGCGCGCTGCGCAGACGACGAGTTGCCGCCTTCCCGAAGGGCCCTCGCGGTACCGGTACCGACCCTTGCGAAGGCACTCGACGCGGCCTTCGGGGACCGCACCGAGACCCGCCGCGCGGCCTGAGTTTCAGCCGCTCTGAGGCGACGGCCCTTCTCGCCCGACCCCGCATGGGGCCTCATTTTCGGGGTCAGAATGCAGGCAGACTGCGCTAAAAGCGAAGTTTTCCTATCATTCGACGTCCATGCGAGTAGGGGAAGAGTTAATCGAGGAGCTTCATTCTCGACAGGAACCCCGACTCCTAAGAGCACTTGAGATGGTCGCGCCGGGCACGGCGCTGCGGGAGGGCATCGACAACTGTGTGCTCGCCCGAACCGGTGCTCTGATCGTGATCGGCGACGAGGATGGTCTGGCGCCGCTGCTCTCCGGAGGCATCAAGCTCGACATCGAGTACACACCTGCGTTTCTCTATCAGCTCGCGAAGATGGACGGCGCGATCACGCTCACGCCGAGTGCCACGAAACTGATGTGGGCGAACGTCCAGCTCACTCCCGATCCGACCATTCTTTCGCGCGAGACGGGAACCAGGCACCGCACCGCGGAGCGTGTGTCAAAGCAAACGGACGCGCTTGTCGTGTCGATCTCGGAGCGCCGCGAGGTCGTGACGCTCTTCACCGGCGGTGCGAAGTACGTCCTGCAGGAGATCCCCGCTGTCCTCGCCAAGGCC
>CAVXJX010000007.1:0-174950 GCA_963762195.1 uncultured Solirubrobacterales bacterium
GAATCTCTAGCGGTGGGCCCACCGATTACTAAACAGTGGTTCAAAAGACGCACCTGCGGGTAGTAATCCCGCGTCCAGCCGTCCGCGTCGGAGCACAGGGGGAGCACATGGGGAGCAGGGTCAACGCCCGCATCGTCGTCGTAGGTCTCGCCCTGCTGATGGCGCTCACCGCGCTGGCGCTGGCCGGCCGCAGCGTCGTCGAGACGGCCCGGGCGCAGGTCGTCGGCACGCCCGGCGGCCTCGAGGCGACGATCCGCACCACGTCCCACGGCATCCCGCACATCGTGGCCTCCGACTTCCCGGGCCTCGGATTTGGGTACGGCTACGCGGCTGCCAAGGAGAACGTCTGCGTCCTTGCGGACACGTATGTGACGGTCAACGCGGAGCGCTCGCGCTGGTTCGGCCCCGACGCGAACTACTCGCAGGGCGGCAACGGCACCTCCAACAACAACCTCAACAGCGACTTCTTCTTCCAGAAGATCAAGGACAACGGATCGATCGAGGAGCTGCTCGCGCTGGAGCCTCCGCGCGGGCCACGGCCCGAGATCAAGGAAGCCGTGCGCGGATACGTCGCCGGCTACAACAAGTGGCTGCGCGAGACGGGCGCCGAAAACATCACCGACCCGCGCTGCCAGGGCGCCGGGTGGGTGCGGCCGATCACCGAGATGGACGCCTACCGCCGCTTCTACCAGCTCGGGTTGATCGCCAGCCAGGGAATCGCCATCAACGAGATCGGTAGCGCGCAGCCGCCGGTCGGTGCCGGCCCCACGCCGCCGACTCCGAGCGAGATCGAGGACATGATCGGTGAGCTGGGCGAGCAGCTCCCCCTCGGCGGCATCGGCTCGAACGCGTACGGCATCGGACGCGACGCCACCGACAACGGACGCGGCATGGTGCTCGGCAACCCGCACTTCCCGTGGGACGGGTCGGAGCGGTTCTTCCAGGCGCAGCTCACGATCCCCGGGCAGATCAACGTGAGCGGAGCGAGCCTGTTCGGCGTGCCGGTGATCAACATCGGGCACACCGACAATCTCGCGTGGAGCCACACTGTCTCCACCGCATACCGCTTCACGCCCTTCGAGCTGAGGCTGGTTCCCGGCCAGCCGACCAAGTACATCTACGACGGCCAGGTGCGCGACATGACCTCGCGCGACGTGACCATCACCGTCAAGAACGCGAGCGGCGGTCTGGAGCAGCGCTCGCGAACCTTGTACGACTCGCACCACGGCTCGATCCTGACCGGCCTGCTCGGCCTGCCGATCTTCCCGTGGACACCGACGACCGCGTGGGCGATCGGTGACGCGAACGCCACCAACTTCCGCTACCTGAACCACTTCTTCGAGGTGAACCAGGCGCAGAGCGTGGACGAGCTCGAGGAGATCATCGAGCGCAACCAGGGCGTGCCGTGGGTCAACACGATCGCCGCGGACTCCGAGGGCGACGCGTTCTACGCCGACATCTCGGTCACCCCGCACGTGACCAACGAGAAAGCGGCCGTCTGCAACACGGAGGTGGGGCGCGCAACCTTCGAAGCCCTCGGCCTGCCGGTGCTCGACGGCTCCTTGTCAACCTGCGAGTGGGGCACCGACCCCGACGCCGTGGAGCCGGGCATCTTCGGCCCGTCCAACATGCCGAAGCTGCGCAGGGACGATTACGTCATGAACTCCAACGACAGCTACTGGATTTCGCATCCGGATCAGCCGCTCGAGGGATTCGACCGGATCATCGGCGACGAGCGCACCGAGCGCTCGCTGCGCCAGCGCTCCGGCTTCGTGATGGCGGAGGAACGGCTTGCGGGCGCGGACGGGCGGCCCGGCGACAAGTTCACGCGGCAGCAGCTGCAGGACATCGTGTTCGACAACCGCCAGTACGCGGGTGAGCTGTGGCGTGACGAGCTGGCGAGCTTCTGTGAGACGACACCCGTCATGACCGGCACGAGCGGACCGGTCAACGTCAGCGAGGCGTGTCCCGTGCTGCGCGCGTGGGACGTGAAGGACGACCTCGACTCCCGCGGTGCGATCCTCTTCCGCCGCTTCGCCACCCGTGCGCTGGGCGCGGTGCCGGTGGCCGGCACGCCGGGGCTGTTCACGACGCAGTTCGACTTCAACGACCCTGTCTACACGCCCAATGGCCTGAACGAGGGCAACCCGGCCGTCGAGCAGTCGTTCGCCGATGCGGTGAGCGACCTGCGCAACGCGGGCATCCCGCTCGACGCGCCCCTGCGCGACTGGCAGTACGAGCGGCGCGGCTCGGAGAAGATCCCGATCCACGGCGGCCCCGGAGGCGTCGGGGTGTTCAACGCGATCAACGTCGGCTGGACGGGCTCTGGCGGGAATGCCGGCTACAGCAACGTGCCGCACGGCTCGAGCTTCGTGATGGTGGCCCAGTTCACCGGTGACGAGGATTGTCCGGTCGACGCGCAGACGATCCTCACCTACTCGCAATCGACGAATCCGAACTCGCCGTACTTCGCCGACCAGACGCGCATGTTCTCCAACAAGGAATGGGTCGACGAGGCGCATTGCGAGGACGAGATCGCGGCGGACCCCAACCTCGAGGTGACCGAGATCTCCGAGCCCCTGGGCTATGTACGTCCCGCGGGTGCCTCGCCGATGCGCGTGCCGCTGGTCCCCGCCTTCCGCCAGTGCACCACGCCCGATCGCACGCACGGCGCGCCGCTGGCGTCCCCGTCGTGCAGCTCGCCGGCGCAGACGTCCGACAACCTCACGGTCGGGACGGCCGACGCGAACGGTGCCGCGACGAACTTCATCGGCTTCGTGCGCTACACGGTCGTGCCCGGGGTGCAAAGCGTTCCCGATGACGCCGACGTGAACATCACGGTCGACCTCAAGGACGTGCGCTGCGCGGGCGGCGGACCGGCCTGCGGTCCCGCGAACACACGGGCGGGCAGCGACTACACCGGCGAGCTCGAGCTCAACGCGACCGCGCGGATCACGGACCGCTACAACGGGCCGACCGAGGCGGGCGGGACGGACAAGGCCACGGTGTCCGACATACCCTTCCCGGTGCCGCTGGGCTGCGAGGCCACAGGCAGCGCCGCCATCGGTGGCGCCTGCACCCTCACCACCTCCGCGACGGCGCTCATCCCGGGGATGATCAGGGACGGCGCCCGCGCGATCATGGAGCTCGGCCAGATACGCGTCGACGATGGCGGACCCGACGGCGTCGCCGCGACCGCGGACAACTCGCCCTTCGCTGTGCAGGGTCTGTTCGCCCCCTAGTCCCTGCATGGTGCAATAGGGGAGTGACCCGTGCGATCGCGATCGCTGCCCTCGCCGTGCTGCTGCTCGCCGGCTGCGGCTCCGACGAAGAGTCCGCCGGAAAGGCTGCGCCCGGAGTGGCGCGGCTCGAGGTCGGCAACGCAATCGTGGAGGCCGAGGTTGCCGACGACGATGCCGAGCGGGCGCGGGGGCTCGGTGGACGTGACCTGCTCGCCCGTGACGCCGGCATGTACTTCCTGCTCACCAGCGACGCACCCAGGGTCTGGATGAAGGGGATGCGCTTCCCGCTCGACCTGGTTTGGATCAAGGGTGGTCGCGTCGTCGACGTGACGCCCCGCGTCCCGGATCAGCCACCGGGCACACCGGAGTCGGAGCTGCCCCTCTACGCCCCCTCGCAACCGGCCAACCGAGTGCTCGAGGTGAATGCTGGTTGGGCTGAGCGCAATGGCGTGCGCCGCGGGGACCCGGTGCGTTTGGACAACGGCGGCTCGGGCTAGACGGTTCGGATGCCCCTGCCGAACGTAACGGTCTTCAGCTCCCACCCACTGCTCGGTATCACGATCGAGCGGCGCGGCGAGGACCAGGACGACGTCCACATGCATCCTGCCGGGCAGGGCGTTTGGGTCGCGCGCATGGCGGCCGAGCTGCGGTCTCATCCAATCCTGTGCGGATTCATCGGCGGTGAGACGGGAACGGTGCTCCGTCCCTTGCTGGACCAGCTCGAGGCGGAGCTGCGGCTCGTACACACCGATGCCTCTGCGGGCACCTACGTCGTCGACCGGCGCAGCGGCGAGCGCGACATCATCGCGACCGCGTGGAGCGACCCGCCCTCACGTCACGAGATCGACGACCTGTTCTCGGTGACGGTGGCGACTGCGCTCGAGAGTGAGGTGCTGGTGGTCTGCGGCGGAGTGCCGCAGGACGCGCTCCCCCTGGAGACCTACGCCAACCTCGTCGCGGACGCGCGTACCGCCGGCACGAAGACCATCGTGGACATTTCTCCTCCCGCGCTGAACAGCGCACTCGAAGGAGGCGTCGACTTCGTCAAGCTGAGCACCTGGCAGCTGGGGCAGTTCATCGAGGACGACGCGAGGGAGCCGGAGCAGATCAAGGCGGGTGCGCAGCGAGTCCTCGACGCCGGCGCGGGCTGCGTGCTGGTCACGCGCGGCGGCGACCCGGCGCTGGTCGTGACGAAGGACAAGACGTGGGAGCTGATCCCGCCGCACTTCACCCACGGCGCGGCCGACGGGAGCGGCGACTCGATGGTCGGCGCGCTGGCCGCGACGCTCGCACGCGGGATGAGCACGGAAGAGGCGCTGCGCTGGGGCGGCGCGGCGGGCGCCGCCAACTTCCTGCGCCACGGGCTGGGCACCGGATCGCGCGACGTCGTCAGCGACGTGCTCACGCGGGTCGAGCTGCGCGCGCTGAGCTAGAAAGGCGTTGTCTCGTCTTTGCGGGTCCGGCGGCGGATCGCTGGTGGCGGGTCCGGAAAACCGGGTGGGTAAGGGAGAGGGTTCGGCCGCCTGCGCGGGTTCGCGAGCGACACCTGATCTGCAATGCAAGCCGCACGCGTGGGTGGCAAATGAGCCGTCTGCGCGCTATGCGTGTGGGGTGCGGTGAGCGCCTGGCGGCGATCGACGAACTTTCCCCCGTTGGGTCCACTTCCACGCATGGCCAGGGGGAAAGTTCAGTGGCCAATGCGCAACGCGGCAGGCTGTCGCGCGTGATCGCGACCTTTCTTTGGAGTCTCGTGACGCTCCGCCTGCTAGCGGAGCGCACACGTCGGCCCTTTCCTACCCACCTGGTTTTCGGGCATGAACAACCTCGTTGGGAACTAGAGCTAGATCAGCGGCGCGGCCCAGGGGGGCCGCACGTCCTCGCCCGCGAGGATTGCGGCCGGCCCTTCACTCGAGACCCAGTCCAGGTGGCGGCGCACCAGATCGACCTCCGCGAGCCGGGAGAGCCCGTCCGACAGGCGCACCTCGCGCCCCGCGTGCGACGAGTGCGCGTCCGAGCCCAGTAGGTGGATGAGCCCCTCCCCCGCCAGCTCGAGCAGATAGTCGGAGGCGGGACCCTCGGCGACCAGCGCCGCCGTCGCCTGCACGAGTGCGCCCTGCTCGACGAGCGCCGCAAGCTGGTCGTGGAAATCGATCCCCGGATGGCGCTCGGGATGCGCGATCACGCTGCGAAAGCCACGGTCGGCCAGCTTCTCGACCGCGTCGAACAGGTCCTGCCCCAGCGGCCCGGGCCGCGGCTCGACCAGCAGCCACCGGCTCCCCACCCCGAGGCATACGCGCTCGAGCATCTCGTCGGAGAGCTCGTCGAGCATCTGCTCGGCGACCTCGCCCGCGGGAATCACCCGCACCTCGAGGCCCTGCCGGTGGAGCTCCGCGTTCAAGGCGTCGGCGCGGCCTTCCAGCTCCTCGGGCGGCACGACATGGTCGGCGCGGATGTGAGGCGTCGCGCAGATGAGGCGGATGCCGTCGCTCTGCGCGACACGCGCCATCTCGACGCTGTCCTCGAGGTCGCGCGCCCCGTCGTCGAGCCCGGGAAGGATGTGGCAGTGCAGGTCGATCACGGGGCGTGAAGTATGGGGCAAGCGCCGCCGGCTGACCAAGAGCATTGCTTTTGCAGGGATTCTCCGGATAGCGTGTGCTCTGTGCTGACCAAGATCTCAAAGGGCATCGCGCTCGCAGTCGTCGCAACCGCAGGTCTGGTGCTCGCGCCGAACGCAAGCGGCGCCGCGAACCTGACGTCGGTGACCAGCGCGAACCACCTCGTTCGCGGGCAGTGGACGGTGCCGGCCGACGAAGCGGCACTTCGCTTCGAAGTTTCGGCGTATCCGTCCTTCCCGGACGAAGGGGACATCGGGGAGTTCGTAGATCCGAACCAAACCGAGGTCACCACGACGATTCCCCTCCCCGGCGGCCGCTACTACGCCCGCGTGCTCACGTTTCCCTCTCCTTGCGGTGGTACCGGCGAGCCGGTGTGCGACGTGGTGTATTCGAACGTCCGCGAGGTGACGATTCAGAGTGACGCCGCCAACCTGCTCTCTGTCACTCAGACCGGCGGCGTCGTGTCAGCTGCTTGGTCCCTACCGGCTGCAGCTTCCGCGTTGACGCTGGAGTTCTCGACGTCCCCCGACCGAGGGCCTTTCGGCTTCATCAACGAGTCCCCGTATTCCGCGACCCTTGGCTTCGACGAGACGAGCTACACGACGCCGGGACCGCTGCCTCCCGGGTTGTACTTCGTCGAAGTGGTCACGACCCCCACGCTCGACACCTGTTTGACGGTCATCAACGGCTGCGCCCGCGAGTTCTCGAACATCCTCAGCGTGAGGGTGCCTTCGGCCTCGTCCTCGTCGGCGACGCCTTCCGGAGGAGCCGCCGACGCCGACAAGGTCGTGTCGCTCGGCGCGATCACGGCCTCTAAGTCGCAGGACGTCGACAAGCTCAGCATCACGCTCAACGCCGGTGAGGCAGTGAAGGCCAAGCTCTCGGGCTCGGTGAGCGTGCCCGGCGCGTCGAAGGTCTACCGCTTCAAGACCGTCAACAAATCGGTCGGCGCCGGCAAGACGAAGCTGTCGATGAAGCTCGCGAAGAAGGCCAAGAGGGCCGTCAAGAAAGCGCTCAAGCGCAAGAAGCGGCTGAAGGCGAAGCTCACGCTGGTCGTCACCGACAACGCGGGCAACGCCCAGACCAAGAAGTACACAGTCCGGCTCAAGCCGTAGCGCTCGGCCCCGAAGAGCTTGCGTTTGCAGGCACTTTCCGGATAGCGTCGGCACACCTGTAGCGGATCAACCGGGAGGAATCGCAGTGACAAGTCGAGCCGTGCGCGCGGCCGTGATCGGCATCGTCGCCGTGGGCGCGCTCCTCGTCTCTCCGACCGCGAGCGCTGCCCCCGCAGTCCTGACGGCGGTGACGGAGGACAATCGCGTTTTGAGCGCGTCCTGGACGCTGCCGGCCGGTGCGACGGCCTGGGTGCTCGAGGCTTCCACCGACCAGGACTTCGGTTCCTACAGCCCCGGCCTGTTCGCCGACCTCGGTGCAACCGACAACACCTTCACAGCCATCCAATCACTTCCCGGAGGCACGTACAACGTGCGCATCACCACCACCACGACCCCGGATGAATGCGTTGTCGCGGATCCGTCGTGCGTCTTCGAGGTCTCAAACGTCCTCTCCGTCACGGTCCCCAGCCAGGCCGCGACACTGCATCCGGTGACTCAGGCCGGCGGCGTCGTGTCGGCAGCTTGGACACTCGCGGCAGGAGTGGTGCCCCTGTTTGCCGAGATCTCCACCAGCGCGGTCCGGGACGAGTTCGGGTTCTTCGACACCGTCCTCACCTCCCAGCTGGTGACGACCCAGGAGAGCTTCATCGCCGAGGGACTGCTGGCACCGGGCCTCTATTACGTGCACATCGCCACCACGCCGACGCCCGACATCTGCGTCAACGACGACCCCGCGTGCGTACGCGAGTTCTCGAACATCCGCGAGATCACGATTCCGCAGCCGACGAGTCTGCCGGCGAAGCAATCCGCTCCACCGTCCCCACCAGCGCCCACCCTCGACAAGGTCGTCTCGCTCGGCGCGATCACGGCGTCCAAATCACAGGACGTGGACAAGCTGGCGATCACGCTTAACCCCGGGGAGGCAGTGAAGGTGAAGTTGTCGGGCTCGGTGAACGTGCCCGGCGCGTCGCAGGTCTACCGCTTCAAGACCATCCACAAGTCACTCGGCGCGGGCAAGACCAAGCTCAGCCTGAAGCTCGCGAGCAAGGCGAAGAAGCGCGTGAAGCGAGCACTGCGGCGCAAGCAGCGCCTGAAGGCAAAGCTGACGCTGGTCGTCACCGACAACGCCGGCAACGCGCAGACCAAGAAATACAGCGTGCGGCTGAAGCCGTAGCGCGCGCTTCGATAGTGTCCGCGCGATGGCGCGCGACCTCAAGCTCGGCCTGAACACCGGCTACTGGAGCGCAGGCCCGCCGCCCGGCGTCGAGGACGCGGTCGCGGAGGCCGACCAGCTCGGCTTCGACTCGATCTGGACCGCGGAGGCCTACGGCTCCGACGTGCTCACGCCGCTCGCATGGTGGGGCTCGCACACCAAGAACGTGCGGCTCGGCACCGCGATCATGCAGATGTCGGCGCGCCAGCCCGCCGCCGCCGCGATGGCGGCGATGACGATGGACCACCTTTCTGGCGGGCGCTTCATCCTCGGGCTCGGCGTTTCCGGTCCGCAGGTCGTCGAGGGCTGGTACGGCATGCCGTTCGAGAAGCCGCTGGCCCGCACGCGCGAGTACGTGAAGATCGTGCGCGACATCATCGCCCGCGACGGGAAGGTGACCAGCGACGGTCCGCACTACCCGCTCCCCTACCCGGGCGGCACCGGTCTCGGCAAGCCGCTGCGCTCGACGATCCATCCCGTACGCGAGGAGATCCCGATCTTCCTCGGCGCCGAAGGACCGAAGAACGTGGCGCTCGCGGCCGAGATCTGCGACGGGTGGATGGCGCTGTTCTTCTCGCCGCGCAACCAGGACTTCTACCGCGACGCGCTCGAGGAGGGCTTCGCCGCCAACGGCGGCCGGCGCTCGTGGGACGACTTCGAGGTGATGGCGACGGTGCCGGTGATCATCCACGACAACGTCGAGGAGGCCGCCAACTTCCTGCGCCCGATGTACGCGCTGTACTTCGGCGGGATGGGCGCACGCGGGCGGAACTTCCATCACGACGTCGCCGTGCGCCTCGGCTACGAGGCCGAGGCGAAACGCGTCCAGGACCTGTACCTGGACGGCAAGAAGGACGAGGCGGCGGCGGCGATCCCGACGCGGCTCGTCGAGGACCTGGCACTGATCGGGTCCGAGGACAAGATCCGCGACGAGCTCGACGCGTGGCGCGAGTCCATCGCCACCACGCTCTTGATCGCCGGCGACGCGGCGATGATCCGCCGCGTCGCCGAGCTGGTCAAGGGCTAGCTACATCTGGCCCGTCAGCGAGGTCTGGCCAGGCGGCGGCGCCTGTGCGCGCGCTCGCAACGTCAGCATCACGCTGACGATCAGGATCCAGAGCGCCATGCCCGGGAAGGCGACAAACCCGACCGGGGTCACGCTCACGACCGCGAGCACGATCGCGATCCAGCCGAGCCACTTCGGCAGCGCGCCGTGACGGACGATCGACAAGCCTGATGCCGACAGCATCAACGTGATCCCAAGCGCGATCGGCAAGAAGTCGTTGTCCCAAAGAGCCTGGAGCGACTGCACGGCGATGGGATCGATGTCATCGGCCGCCTCGGCGAGCACGAAGGAGATCATGGAGTCGATCGCAATGCCCGTCGCCCCGATGACCGCTCCCGCGAACGCGACCAGCGAGAGCATTCCGTTCTCGCCCTCGGCCGCCCGCAGGATCTTGCGCACATACCCGAAGAAGAACACCAGGACTGCGCCGGCAAACGTGGCCACGGCGGCCCCGATCATCACCGAGTCCTTGTTGTCGACGTAATGGTCGACGATCTCCTGGGGAGTGTTGTCCTTGACGTCCGGAGGCTCGCCGGAGATCACGAAGGACAGGATCGCGATCACGATGAACGCCACCCCGGTCAGCGGCACGAGCCACATCTTGTTGTCATTCATGGACGCTTCTCCCCTATTTGTCGTGGACACATGCGACGGCGAGCGCAGTATCCCAGCGCCATCGGCCGCGTGCCTGTACGGTCGCCGGCATGGCCAATTCGATCCGCCCGATCGTCGTCATCAGCCGCTGCATCGACTTCGACGCGTGCCGCTACAACGGCCAGGTGATCCGCGCGAGCCTGCGCGAGGAGCTCGAGCCGCACATCGAACTGCGCCCGATCTGCCCGGAGCTCGAGATCGGGCTCGGAGTGCCGCGCGATCCGGTGCGGCTGGTCAGGGCCGCCGGCGACGCCCGGATGGTGCAGCCCTCGACGGGTCGCGACCTGACGCGGTCGATGAACACCTTCTCGGGCAACTACCTCGCAGGCGTCGAGGACGCCGACGGCTTCATCCTGAAGAGCCGCTCCCCGTCCTGCGGAGTCCGCAACGCAAAGCTGTTCCACTCCGATGCCGAGAGCGCCGGGCACGACAGCGGCCCCGGGCTGTTCACGGCGCGGGTGCTCGAGCGCTTCCCGTACGCCGCCGTCGAGGACGAGGGGAGGCTCAACGACCTGCGCCTGCGCGACCACTTCCTGACGAAGCTCTGGGCACTCGCGGCGTTCCGGACCGCCGCGAGCGGGGACGCCGCCCGGATCGTCGACTTCCATGCGCGCAACAAGCTCCTGCTGATGGCGCACAACCAGACACGGATGCGGGCCCTCGGCCGGCTGGTCGCGCATGCGGGCACGACTCCGCGTGAGCAGCTCGTGCACGCCTACCGGGACGGTCTCGGCGCTGCGCTCGCGCGCCCTGCGCGTTCCGGAAACAACGTCAACGTGCTGATGCATGCGCTCGGGCACGTCTCGGAGCGGTTGTCCGCGCGGGAGCGCGGCCACTTCCTGGCCACCCTCGAGTCCTACCGCGCGGGCGAGGCTCCGCT
Organism: uncultured Solirubrobacterales bacterium; assembly: GCA_963762195.1. GTDB lineage: Bacteria > Actinomycetota > Thermoleophilia > Solirubrobacterales > JBBDJG01 > DASRIA01. The sequence goes on from CAVXJX010000007.1 coordinate 10,786, forward strand.
GAGCGCGGCCCAGAGCATCGTGGGTGCCTGGGCGGCGCGGTTCGAGGTCCCGAACCTCGCCGGGCAGACGTTCTTCGCACCCTATCCGCAGGCCCTCATACGGCTGGAGCGACCACGACGCCGCAACGCGGCCACTGGGTGAGTTGGAGCGCCCGGTTTTCTCCGCGTCTTGCGCACAGAAGTCAGCGTCCACTCTTCACAGTCGGCGGTCGTTGCGCAATCCTTGTGTCAACCGCCGACTCCGAGAGGGAGGGGTGCGATGGACACCCGGCAGAGGGACGATGTTCGCTGCAAGCTCGAGGGTCTCGCCGACGAGGGAGTCACGCTCGGGGCGATCGACTCACAGCTCGCCAGCATTCCGCTGAGTACGGACGAGTACGACGAGTTGTGGCTGTACGCGTGGTCGCTCCTGGAAGGACGGGCATCGCGAGTGGTCGTGCAAGCCGGGGACTGGTACGGCTACTCGCCCGTAGAGGGCGGTTAGTGGGCGCGCCCTGCGCGTAGCGGGGCGCGACCCACGACCTCGCGCTGGTTTAACTTGACCTGATGCGACTCGCTCGGATCGCCGTGTGCATCGTGCTCGCGTGCGCGGCGTGGGCGGCGGCTGCGGCTGCGCTCAGCGTGCGCGGTGACAAGGGGCGCGATGCGATCTCGGGCACGACCCGCGCGGACGTGCTGCGCGGACTCGACGGGAACGACCGCCTGCTCGGGCGCGGCGGGCGTGACCGGTTGTTCGGAGGCAGCGGCCGCGACAACCTGTATGGCGGCAACGACCGCGACGTGCTGCGCGGCGGCCCGGACGCGGACCGGCTCGTCGGCGGGCGCGGTGACGATTTGCTGCGCGGTGGGACCGGCGACGACACAATCAGGGCCCGGGACGGGCGGCGGGACCGTATTTCTTGCGGGCCCGGGCGCGATCGAGCAACGCTCGACGCGCGGGATCTCATCACGGACGCAACTGTCACCAGGCCGGCCGGGAGGTGCGAGGTGGTGGATCGCCCGGCGCCTCCGGACGCGTCCTTGCTGGCCGTGGGAGACATCGCGCAATGCCCGGGGAACGCGGCGATCACCGCGGCGCTGGTCGACGGTCTGGCGGGAACGATCGCCGTGCTCGGCGACTCGGTCTACGAGTCCGGCACGCCGGCCGAGTACGCGAGCTGTTACGAGCCCACCTGGGGCCGCCACAAGGCGCGCACGCGCCCGGCGGTCGGCAACCACGAGTACGAGACGCCGGGCGCAAGCGGTTACTTCTCCTACTTCGGCGCAGCCGCGGGCGAGCCCGGCAAGGGCTACTACTCCTACACGCTCGGAGCCTGGCACGTCGTGGCGCTGAACAGCAACTGCGCCGAGATCGGTGGCTGTCAGCCCGGCTCCGCCCAGGAGCGGTGGCTGCGTACCGACCTCGCCACTCATCCGTCGCTGTGCTCCGTTGCCTACATGCATCATCCGGCGTTCAGCTCCGGCAACTTGCACGGGGGCAGCCCGTCGGTCCGGCCGCTCCTGCGCACCCTGCAGGATTACGGCGTCGAGCTGATTCTGAGCGGGCACGATCACGACTACGAGCGCTTCGCTCCGCAGACGGTCGAGGGCGTCGCGAACCTTGCGGGCGTGCGCCAGTTCGTGGTCGGTACGGGCGGCGCCGGCTTGCGGCAGTTCGCCCCGCAGCCCCGGCCCAACAGCGAGGCGCGGATCGCCGGTGTCTACGGCGTGCTGTCCCTGAAGCTGCGTGCGGCCGCATACGACTGGGAGTTCGTGGCTCAGCCCGGCAGTGCGGCCCATGATGCGGGCTCCGGCGCCTGCCGATAGGCTCCAAAGCGAGCATCGCCCGCAGCAAAATATCTCGGGCTTCGCCCACCTAAAGTCCAGTGCTTCGCGCCTTCGGCGCTCGCCAAGAACATCAAGGAGACTCACACATGCCTGAAGCCGTGATTGTCGACGCCGTCCGCACCCCCATCGGCCGCGCCTTCAAGGGACAGCTGGCCGGGCTCCGGCCCGACGACACCGCAGCGTTCGTCGTCGACAACCTGCTCGAGCGCAACCCCGAGGTGTCACCCGATTCCGTCGAGGAGCTGATCGCCGGGTGCGGCCTGCCCCAAGGCCTGCAGGCGTTCAACATCGGCCGGATCATCACCCTGCTGTCGGAGCGGCTGCCGAACTCCGTGAACGGCGTGACGGTCTCGCGCTATTGCGCATCCAGCCTGGAGTCCATCCGCGAGGCCGCCAACGCGATCCGCGCCGGCGAGGGCGACACGTACATCGCCGCGGGCGTGGAATGGGTCAGCCGCTACAACGAGCGCCAGGAGGCGGCCGGCGTAGCCGACCAGAACGAGAAGTTGCAGGGCAACAACGGCCAGCCCAACGCCTACATCGCGATGGGCGTGACGGCCGAGAACGTTGCCGACAAGTGGGAGGTGAGCCGCGCTGACATGGACAAGTACGCGCAGCGCTCCCAAGAGCTGGCGGTCGCTTCGCAGGAGTCCGGGTTCTTCGACCGCGAGATCGTGCCGGTGACGCTACCGGACGGCACGATGGTCGCGAAGGACGAGGGTCCCCGCGCGAGCTCGACCCTGGAGAAGCTGGCCGAGCTAAAGCCTGCGTTCCGTGAGGACGGAAAGGTCACGGCCGGCAACTCGTGTCCGCTCAACGACGGCGCCGCGGCTCTGTTGCTGATGTCGGAAACGCGTGCGAAGGAGCTGGGCCTCACTCCGCGGGCGCGGATTGTCGCGTCGGCGACGGCCGCGCTGGAGCCCGAGATCATGGGAGTGGCGCCGATCGGCGCGATCAAGAAGGTGCTGGAGCGCGCCGGCATGAAGATCGACGACATCGACATCGTCGAGCTCAACGAGGCGTTCGCGGCGCAGGTGATCCCAATCATGAGTGAATGCGACATCCCGCTGGAGAAGATGAACCCACACGGGGGTGCGATCGCTCTCGGCCACCCGTTCGGGATGACCGGAGCGCGCATCATGACGACGCTGCTGAACGGGCTCGAGACCGACGACAAGACGATCGGGCTCGAGACGATGTGCGTGGCCGGCGGCCAGGGGCACGCGATGATCGTCGAGCGCCTCAACTGAGAGAAACCGGAATTCGCTTAGCCGCGAATTCCGGGAGCTCTGAGCATCGACAGTCGCTTAGCCGCGAATTCCGGGAGCTCTGAACATCTGCAGCAGAGTGGCGCGCTCGCGCCCGGCCAGCTAACAATGGAGTAGGTCGCTCCCCCAGGCCGGATGGCCCTGGGCACCCCAGTCACGGAGGACCTCTTGGCTCGCAAGCAGATTTCCCTGCTCGGTCGCGCAATCGCATTTTTCGCTCTGGCGCTGATCGCGCTTGCGCCTTTCACGGCGCAGGCCAAGCCGCGGACGGCCAAGGCCGAGCCACGCGCAACGGCTTCGCATGACCGCATCTCCGGTACCTCCCGCGCCGACGTGATCAACGGCCGGGCAGGCGACGACGTGCTGTTCGGGCGCGGCGGACCCGACCGCCTGAGCGGCGGGCGCGGCAACGACGAGCTGACCGGGGGAGGAGGCCGCGACCGGCTGAACGGCGGCGCCGGCCACGATCGACTCCGGGGCGACTCCGGGCGCGACGTCCTGAACGCCGGGCCGGGCGACGACGTGATCCGGGCCCGCGACGGCGTGGCGGAGCGGGTCAACTGCGGACCCGGCCTCGACATCGCGCTCCTCGACCGGAGCGACGTGGCGATCGGATGTGAGGGTGCGATCCGGCCCGCTGCGCCGTCCGCGGCAGCCGGTGCGGTGCCCCCTGGGCCTGCCGGGCCGGCCACTGCGCCGGACCCCGCTCCTGATCCGGACCCGACCCCCGATCCTGATCCCGATCCTGATCCGGACCCGGATCCCGACCCTGATCCCGATCCGGACCCTGATCCCGATCCGGATCCTGACCCGGATCCCGATCCCGACCCGTCCGCGCAGTTGATCGCTGCGGGCGACATCGCCGACGACACCTTCGATGCGGAGTCCACCGCGGTGCTGCTCGACAACTACCCGACCGCGACGATCGGGGTGCTCGGCGACGGCGCCTACACGACCGGCTCCTACGAGGAGTTCATGACCTACTACGAGCCGACGTGGGGACGCCACAAGGCGCGCACCCGGCCCGCGATCGGCAACCACGAATATGGCGGCGACGAACGCGGCGCCGGATACTTCTCATACTTCGGCGATGCGGCGGGCGACCCGAACCAGGGGTGGTACAGCTACGACCTCGGCGCCTGGCACATCATCGTGCTGAACAGCAACTGCTCCGAGGTCGGTGGCTGCGGTGAGAGCTCACCGCAGGGCCAATGGCTGAAGGCGGATCTGGCGGCGAACCCGTCGCAATGCACGGCCGCGTACTTCCACACACCGCGCTTCAGCTCTGGCCAGAAGCACGGCAATGACATCAACACCATCGACTTCTGGCAAACGCTCTACGAGCACGGCACCGAGCTCGTCATGGGCGGCAACGACCACAACTACGAGCGGTTCGGCAAGCAGACGCCAGAGGGCGTCGCCGACCCGGCGACCGGCATCCGCCAGTTCGTGGTCGGTACAGGCGGGCGCTTCCTGCGTCCGGTGGCGAGCACGCCGGAACCCAACAGCGAGGCGCTCAGCAACACGAGTCCCAGGACCCCGGGGGACACACCCCCTCCCGACTGGACGTTCGGGGTACTGAAGCTCGACCTGATGTCGTCCAGCTACGCGTGGGAGTTCCTCCCGGCGACGCCCGGCGGCTTCAGCGACTCGGGCACCACCGCCTGTCACTGAACCGGATCATCCTCACGCGCGAGGATTTTCGGACCGGTTAGGGTTGTCGCGGGCGGCCCGTCCGCCCGTCCGATGGAGGCGACCCCCGCAACGCAAAGCGCCGAGCGCACCGAGCGGCACATCACCGTCTCCGGGCTGCGCACCCGTCTGCTGGAGTCAGGACCGCGCGACGCCACCGAGGCGGTCGTGTTCGTCCATGGCAATCCGGGCTCGTCGGCCGACTGGCGCGACCTGATCGGCCGCGTCGGACCATTCGCGCGCGCGGTCGCGTTCGACATGCCCGGCTTCGGGCAGGCCGACAAGCCGCGCGACTTCGAGCACACGGTGCCCGGGCATGCCCGGTTCCTGGACCAGGCCCTGACGGAGCTCGGCATCGACCGCGTGCACCTCGTGCTCCATGACCTCGGCGGGGGCTGGGGCCTCGAGTGGGCGACGACCCACGTCGACCGCGTGGCGAGCGTCGTGCTGATCAACACCGGGGCGCTCCTCGGGTACCGCTGGCACATCCTGGCCCGCATCTGGCAGAAGCCGGTACTGGGTGAGATGTTCATGGCCACCACGAGCCGCTTTGCGTTCCGCACACTGACCAAGCGCGGTCAGAAGCGCAAGCAGCTGCCGCCCGAGTTCGTCGACGAGATGTACGACAACTTCGACCGGGACACTCAACGTGCCGTGTTGAAGCACTACCGGGCCGAGGCGAATCCGGATCCCGGTGCGCGCAAACAAGCGGAGGCACTGCGCCCACACGACCTGCCGGCCCTTGTCTTGTGGGGAGACCGCGATCCGTACAACACCCTCGCGCTGGCCAAGGCGCAGCAGCAGGTGTTCCCGAGCGCCCCCCTTGTGGTCATCCGCGACAGCGGTCACTGGCCATTCGTAGACAACCCCGAAGAGGTCGCCCCGCACGTGCTGCGATTCCTGCGCGAGCGCACGACCGCCCCCAAGGAGACGTGATGGCAGACGATGTGAACCGCAGGTACCTGTTGCGCGAGCGGCCCGAGGGCCGGATCGACGACTCCACGTTCGAGCTGGTCGAGGAAGCGGTGCCCGAGCCGCGCGCCGGACAGGCGCTTGTGCAGAACCTCTACGTGTCGGTCGATCCCACGAACCGAGCCTGGATCGGCTCGGAGCCCACCTACCTGCCTCCCGTCGGCATCGGCGAGTGCATGCGCAGCGTCGGCCTCGGACGCGTGATCTCCTCGGACGACGACACGTATCCCGAGGGCGCGCTCGTCACGGGTCTGGTGGGCTGGCAGGACTACGTCGTCACGGGCGAAGGCGAGATCCCGTTGACGCTGGTGCCCGGGGACACCGGCCTGCCGATCGAGTGCATGCTCGGGGCGCTTGGCCTGACCGGGGTGACCGCCTACTTCGGGCTGCTCGACATCGGCAAGCCCGTGGAGGGTGAGACCGTCGTCGTGTCCGCGGCGGCCGGCGCGGTCGGCTCCGTCGTCGGGCAGATCGCAAAGCTCAAGGACGCACGTGCGGTGGGAATCGCCGGCGGCAAGGAGAAGTGCGAGTGGCTGGTGGACGAGCTCGGCTTCGACGCCGCGATCGACCGCCACGACGCGAAGTGGCGCGAGCAGCTGCGCGCGGCCTGCCCGAACGGCGTCGACATCGACTTCGAGAACGTCGGCGGCGAGATCATGCGCGAGGTGTTCGGGATGCTCAACCTGAACGCGCGCGTCGCGCTGTGCGGGCTGATCTCCGAATACAACGAGGACGAGCGGCCGTCCGGCCCGTCACTGTCCCGGGTGCTCATCAACCGGGTGACGGTCCAGGGCTTCATCATCCTCGACTACTTCGCCCGCTTCCCGGAGGCGATCGCGCAGCTCGGCCAGTGGGTGGCCGAGGGCAAGGTCAAGGACCAGCACACGGTCGTGGAAGGTTTGGAGAAGGCTCCCGACGCCGTCAACATGCTGTTCGACGGAGACAACCTCGGGAAGCTGATCGTCAAGGTCTAGCGAGGTCCTTGTGAGCGCCACCCGCCTACCGCCCGGATCCAGGGCACCAGGGGTCGTCAACGCGGTCCACTTCACCCGCGATCCCGTCGGGTTCCTGGAGCGCCAGGCGCGGAAGTATGGCGATGCGTTCAGCATCAACTTCCCCGGGTTCGGGCGGATGGCCTACTTTGTCGACCCGGGGACCATCAAGCAGGTCTTCACGAGCGATCCGAGTGCGATCCACGCCGGCGAGGCCAACGGACGCGTGCTGGAGCCGGCCCTCGGGAAGTTCTCGCTGCTCACGCTCGACGAAGACGACCACATGCGCCAGCGCAAGCTGCTGCTGCCCGCGTTCCACGGCGAGCGGGTGCGCCGCTACGGCGAGCTGATCGCCGACATCGCGCGGCGCGAGATCGACCGCTGGCCGCTCGGCTCCCCGCTTGCGCTGCGACCGCGGATGCAGTCGATCACGCTCGACGTGATCCTGCGGGCCGTGTTCGGCATCCGGGGCGAGGAGCGATTGGCGCGCTTCCGCGCCACGCTCCCCCAGCTGACCGAGGCGAGCGGCGTTGTGATGTGGCTGCCGTTCATGCGGCACAACTTCGGCCCGTGGAGCCCGTGGGCGCGCTTTCAGCGCATGCGCCGCGCGGTCGACGAGCTCGTCTACGGCGAGATCCGCCTGCGACGCGCAGAGCCGGCGATGGAGGAGCGCGACGACGTGCTGTCGCTGCTGTTGCAGGCTCGCCACGAGGACGGCAGCCTGATGAGCGACGTGGAGCTGCGCGACGAGCTGATCACACTGCTGACCGCCGGCCACGAGACCAGCGCCACGGCGCTCGCCTGGACCTTCGAGCGCCTGCTGCGCACGCCGCGTGTGATGGAGCGGCTGCTGGGAGACCTGGAGGACGAGGCCTACCTCGACGCGGTCGTCAAGGAGACCCTGCGCGTTCGCCCGGTCGTGATCGACGTCGGCCGGATCGCCAAGCGCGAAGTGGAGATCGGCGGCTGGCAGATTCCGCCAGGCACGATCGTGGTTCCGGCGATCGCCCTCGTGCAACTGCGGCCCGATCTGTTTCCCGACCCGCGGGCTTTCCGACCCGAGCGCTTCCTCGGCGACGAGCAGCCGCCCTCGTACTCCTGGATCCCGTTCGGTGGCGGAGTGCGACGCTGCATCGGCGCCGCATTCGCACAGCTCGAAATCAAGACGGTGCTCCGCACGGTCCTCGGCCGGGTGCGCCTGACCGCCCCCGATTCCGCGCCAGAGCGCCAACGCAGCCGCCACGTGACCCTCGTGCCGTCGAACGAGGCGACCGTTGTCGTGGAGGGCCGTCTGGCCAAAAAGGATAACGCGGAGGCGTCGTTGTTGTCCTCCCGGGCTTGAAACTTACTCAATAGTCAGTATTATCCGGCCCCGCCCGACGAGCCTTGGGAGGGGATCGGAATCACAGGAGTGCCGTACATACATTGCCCGGATTGCCGCCTGACGGTCTACGGAGGCATTGCGTACAAGGACGAGAAGCAGTGCCCACGGTGTGGGAGCGACATGTCCGAGCGACCGGGATCCCTTTTCCGCTCGCAACGGCTTGACGGTGGCCTGCCGCGCACGGCTGCCGAACGCGGGGAAGCGACCCGCCCGCGCGGCTTCAGTGCCGCGGCCTGACCGCTCTCTGAAGCGAACGATCAGCAAGCTGGCCTCGACCAGGCTGGTCAATCCCGTCGTGCGGCGACTGCTCGAACGCGGCCTGATGCCGCGCACCCATGCGTTGCTCGAGACCACCGGCCGCCGCAGCGGAATGCCGCGCCGCGTCCCGGTCGGGAACGGGCTGCGCGGCCGGACGTTCTGGATCGTGTCCGAGCACGGCTACGGATCCGACTACGTAAAGAACATCGTGGAGGACCCGAAGGTCCGGGTGAAGGTCGGACGCAAGTGGCACGAGGGCACGGCACACGTCATGCCAGACGACGACGTGCGCGCACGCATGCGGGAGCTGCACCGGCCCACCAATGACGCGATGGTGCGAATGGCGAGCTCGGATCTGATGACGGTGCGCATCGACCTCGATTCGTGACTCGCCGTCTGATCGTCGACGGCATGAACATCATCGGCTCGCGGCCCACCGGGTGGTGGCGCGACCGCCGCGGCGCAATGTCCGAGCTGGCCGAGGAGCTGGCCCGGCACGCCGCCGAGACCGGGGATGAGGTCGCGGTGGTGCTCGACTCCAAGCCGTTCGACCTGCCCGGCGCGACCGATGGGATCGACGTGCGCTTCGCGCCGGCACGCGGTCCCGACGCCGCCGACGACGTGATCGTCGACATGGTCGCCGCCGATGCGGAGCCCTCGACGCTCGAGGTCGCCACATCCGACAAGCGGCTGGTGGCGCGTGTGCGGATGCTCGGTGCCGAGACGATCAGTGCCGGCGCCCTGCGCCGCGCGCTGGAAACATGAGGGCGCAGCCGCTCGACCTGTCTCAGCCCCGCGGGCTCAGCGATCTGCTGCGCACGACGCTCTCGCTGTACGCAAGGCACTTCTGGCTCTTCGTAGGACTCGCGCTGGGGATCGTGGCCGCTGTCAACATCGTCGTCATCGGCTTGGGAGCGGGATGGCTGTGGAAGAGCTACGACGACTACGACACTCCGGAAAGCCTCTATGTCCTCCAGTTGCTGCTGCCTGTGCTGGTGCTCGTACCGCTGATGTCGGCAACGCACGCGCAAGCGGTGGTGGAGCTCGGTGAGGGACGCGTGCCCTCGGTCTGGGCGACGCTGCGTGCAGGTTCGCGCTACTTCGGCGCCGTGCTAGCCGTCGTCGTGACGTACACCGTCGGGGTTTTCGCGGGCTTGGTCCTCCTCGTGGTGCCAGGCATTTACGTGTGGGTCGCATGGTTCGTCGCCGCACCGGGGGTGGTGGTCGAGAACAATCGTGGCGGTGACGCGATCAGTCGCAGTCATGACCTCGTCCGCGGCTCCTGGTGGCGAGTCTTCGGCGTTGCCGTCACCGTCACGCTGATCTCCCTGGTGGCGAGCGCACCAGCCGCCTGGGCCGGATCCTTGATCGGTGACGCCACCGACTCCATGGCCGTCGTGCTCGCCGGCACCGTCGTTAGCGACGCTGTGCTCTATTCCTTCACGGCGCTCGCCTCGACGCTCCTGTTCTTCGACCTGCGCACCAGGACCGTGACCGCCGCCACGCACGCTCCGGCGACGGAGAGGTAGGCTCACCCGCGAGGTTGCTGCAGTACCGGACGGAGGTTGCCAATGGCGAGCACGGAGACCGCCGCGGCTGTTCCGCGGCCACATAACTTCTACACCGAGCCCGAATGGCTCGACGTCGGCGGCCTGAACGTCGCCTACCGGCGCAAGGGGACCGGAGAGCCGACGCTCTACCTCCACGGAGCGGGCCTGACCCGCATGTGGCTCCCGCATCTGGAGGCTCTGTCGGAGCGGGTCGACGTGATCGCGCCGGAGCACCCCGGCTACGGCGAGACCGAGATGCCGGACTGGCTGGACGGATTCGAGGACCTCGTCATCCACTACGACGAGCTGCTCGACGTGCTCGGCCTCGACCAGGTGCACCTCGTCGGCTACTCGCTCGGCGGGTGGCTGGCAGCGGAGTTCGCCTCGTACTACCCGCAGCGGCTGAAGAGTCTCACGCTGATGGTGCCGGCCGGCCTGCGGATCGAGGGCATGCCCATTCCGAACCCCGTGGCGATGATGCCCGACGCGTTCTTCGACCTGATCTTCAACGACAAGACGAACATGCACCAGGTGCTGCCCGACTTCGAGGATCTCGACGAGGTCGTGCACCAGTACGGCGAGGGCGCGACGCTCGCGCGCCTGGCCTGGACAACGCAGTACAACCTCAAGCTGGAGCGCAGGCTCGTGCGCGTCACATGTCCATCACTCGTGCTCTGTGCCGAGGACGACCGCCTGATTCCCAACGAGATGCACGAGCGCTTCGCGGAGCTGCTGCCCGACTCACGCATCGAGACGATCCCGGGCACCGGGCATGCGCTCGCGGTCGAGCAGCCGGAGCAGGTCGGAACCGTGATCGGTGAGTTCATCCAGGAGGCGTCTCGATGAACAAGCTCGACTTCTACATGTTCCACCTGATGCCGTATCCGTTCATCCCGCCGGGGGAGGAGATCGAGTCGACGTGGGTGACGCTGCCGAACTCGCACTACGACCCGAAGATCGGGCACCGTCTCTACAACGAGTACCTGGAGCAGCTGGTCGCGGGTGAGAAGCTCGGCTTCGACGGGCTGTGCGTGAACGAGCATCACCAGAACGCGTACGGCACGATGCCCTCGCCGAACATCATGGCGTCCTACCTCGTCGCGAAGACGGACCGCATCCCGATCGGCGTGATCGGCAACGCGCTGCCACTGCACGCGAACCCCGTACGGGTGGCGGAGGAGATCGCGATGCTCGACGTGATCTCGGGCGGGCGCATCATCTCCGGCTTCGTGCGCGGCACCGGCATGGAGTACTACTCGTACGCCTCCAACCCGAGCTACTCGCAGGAGCGCTTCTGGGAGGCGCACGACCTGATCATCAAGGCCTGGACCGAGCCCGGTCCGTTCGGATGGCAGGGCAAGCACTTCCGCCTGCCGTACGTGAACCCGTGGCCGCGGCCGCTCCAGCAGCCCCACCCGCCGGTCTGGCTGCCGGGCTCAGGCTCGATGGAGACGATCAAGAAAGCGGCCGAGCGCCGCTATCCGTTCATGATGGTGTTCGCGCCGCAGTGGTTCACGAAGATGAACTACGACATGTACAGGCGCGCCGCCGAGGAGGCCGGCTACGAGGCCTCGCCCAAGCAGCTCGCCGCCGCGATCCCGACCTACGTCGCCGAGACCGAGGAGCAGGCACACCGCGAGGCAAAGCCGCACATCATGTGGCTGTTCCAGAACGGGCTGAAGGTCCCGCCCGTACCACTGGTTCCCGCCCGGCTACACGAGCAAGAAGTCGTTCGCGGGCATGCTCGGCGCCAAGTTCAAGCACAACATCAAGGACCACTTCGACATGACCTACGAGGAGCTACTGGAAGAGCGCTACATCATCGTCGGCTCCCCCGAGACGGTGATCGAGCGGCTGACCGAGTTCACTGACGACCTCGGCGCCGGCATCGTGCTCGGCGCGGGCGGCCACATGGGTTCGATGCCCCACTGGCAGGTCATGAAGAACACCCACCTGCTGGCCGAGGAGGTGATCCCGCACTTCCGCGCGCCTGACGGCAAGCCGAGCTGGATGCGTGAGGAGCCTCTCGGCCCCGCGACGATCACCGAGCATGCGGCCACGGTGGAGCGGCCGGAGCTGCAGCCGGTGGCGCGCCTCAACGGCAGCCTGGTGGAGACGCAGCGGGCCTACCTCGAGGAGCTGGCGGAGACCTGAGCGACACCGAGGATTTGCGCTCCGAGCAGGAGCAGAAGAAAGCCGAGGAAGAGCGTCGCGCGCGCGAGGCGCAGTCCGAGGACGACACCAAGACACACCAGCGTCGCGCCGAGAAGTCCGAGTACCTGCGCGAGAAGCTCGAAGAGCGCAAGCGCTCGGAGCGCGACCACTAGTAAAGGGGTAGTCCATGGCTCTCGACGTAGATGCCTTCAAGCAGACCCAGCGCCGGATGTGGTCGACGGGCGACTTCCCTGACATCGCGCGCCACATCGAGTCGGCGGCGGCGCACGTCGTCGCGGCGGCGAACGTGGGGACCGGCCAAGACGTGCTCGACGTCGCGACGGGCACGGGCAACGTGGCGATCCTCTGCGCCCAGCGCGGCGCGAACGTGACGGGACTCGACCTCACCCCCGAGCTCTTCGATGCGGCCCGTCGCAGGGCCTCAGAAGCGGGCGTGCATTGCGAGTGGATCGAAGGCGATGCAGAAGAGCTTCCATTTCCCGACGCCTCCTACGACCGGGTGCTGTCCACGTTCGGGACCATGTTCGCCCCGCGTCACGAACGCGCCGTCGCAGAGGCCGTGCGCGTGGCGCGCCCCGGCGCCACGATCGCCGTCGCCGCCTGGACGCCCGAGGGTGGCAACGGGCAGATGTTCAAGGTCGTCGGCTCCCATATGCCCCCGCCTCCTCCCGAGCTGAAGCCGGCCACCCTGTGGGGGACGGAGCACTACATGCGCGAGCTGTTCGAGCCGCACGGCGTGCAGCTGCATTTCGAGCGCGACAACGTGATCTTCGAGGCGGACTCGCCGGAGGAGTGGCTCGCCTACAACGAGCGTGTCCTCGGCCCGATGGTGCTCGCCAAGGCCGCGCTCGAGCCACAGGGCAAGTGGGACGACTTGCGCGCGGATCTCCTCAGGATGTACAACGAACTGAACCTCGACAAGGACGGCTTCCGCGCGAAGGGCGAGTACCTCGTGACCGTCGGACGCATGCCGGAGTAGCTACTCGCCGCCGGTGAGGGCGTCCTTCGCCTTCTCGAGCGGTCCCTTGCCCATCTCGGGCACAGCCTGCGCGACCTCCTCCATACCGCCGCGGACAACGGTCATGTCGCGCTCCACGTGCTGCATGCGCGCGTCGAGCCGGTCGAGCTTCGTGTTGAACCCACGCAGCTCCTCGAGCGCCTTGTCCAGGCGCTCGTTGGCGGCGTCGAGCGAGGAGTCCATGGACTTGGCCGTGCGGGTCAGGTCGTGCTCGGTTTCCAGTAGCTCCCGCACGAGCCCCTTCATCTCGCTGATGTCGTCGAGCAACCGCCGGGGGACGCCGGGCAGCAGCATCAGGTCGCGGATCATGTAGCCCTGCTACCCGTCCCGCGTGCGCCTAATCACCGGCCGGCCGGATATACCTCCGCCATGGCAAAGCCGTCCCCCCTCCTGGTCGTGGATGCTCCCTCTCTGCTCTTTCGCGCCTATTACGCGCTGCCGGCGAGCATCAAGGACGGCCAGGGCCGGCCCGTCAACGCGCTGCTCGGGAGCGTCAACCTGATGCTGCAGGAGATTTCCACCCACGCTCCGCGAGCCGTGGTGATGGCGTTCGGCCAGGACGCCGCCGACTACCGCGTCGAGCTGTTCCCCGACTACCACGCAGACCGCCGGGAGCTCGAGGCAGACGAGCACATCGAGCGCCAGTTCGAGGCCGCGCCGCAGCTGTTCGACGCATTCGGATGGGAGTCCGTGAGCGCCCCGGGGCTCGAGGCCGACGACGTGCTCGGGTCGTATGCACACGCCGAGCGCGACGCGGGCGGGCACACGCTGATCCTCACCGGTGACCGTGACATGTTCCAATGCGTCGGCCCGGATTGCGTCGTGCTCTACATGACGACGGGCAAGCGCGGCGCCGTGGTGGTGGACGAACGCGAGGTGCGGCGCCGCTATGGCGTGCCGCCGGAGCTGGTCCCCGACTTCATCGCATTGCGGGGCGATCCATCGGACGGCATCCCCGGCGCGCCCGGTATCGGCGAGAAGACAGCGGCCGACCTGCTGCAGCGCCACGGGTCGCTCGAGGGGGCAATTGCCAAGCCGACCGCCGAACGACCACGCGTGGCCGCGGCGTTGCGCGACAGCGCCGACCAGCTGCGTGCGTTCCGGGAGATCGCGACGCTGCGCCGAGTCGACGTCGAGCTGCCGCCGGACAGGCCCACCGACTACGCTGGGGGCGCGGAAGCCGCACGCTCGCTCGGGATGAAGCGGCTCGCCGACCGGCTGGACGCCGAGGCATCGAAGAGCTAACCGGATCGGTCGCGCAGACGCTGGCTGAGGCCGGCTGCATCGCTGCCCGCGAGGAAGCAGATGAGCTCATGCAAGCTGCTGCCGGGGACCCGGACGTGCTTGGGGACCTGGTATCTCGTCGAACCAACGGCGAGCCGATCGCGTGGCTGACGGGTTGGGTCACCTTCTGCGGTGTCAAGCTGGCCGTCGCGCCGGGCGTCTACGTACCGCGCCGGCAGACCGAGCCGTTGGCGCGACGCGCAGTGCAACTCCTCCCGGACGCAGGGGTGGCCGTGGATCTCTGCACGGGCACGGGCGCAATCGCTGCCGTGCTGGCCGCGGCCGTGCCGACGGCGCGCGTGCTCGCGACCGAGTTCGACGAAAACGCGGCGCGGTGTGCGCGGCGCAACGGCGTCGAGGTGTTCGAGGGCAACTTGGACGACCCGCTGCCGCGCGAGCTCGAGCATCGCGTCGACGTGTTGACGGCCGTCGTTCCATATGTGCCGACGGGTTCGATGCGCCTGCTCCCGCGCGACGTCCGGGCGTTCGAGCCACGCCTCGCGCTCGACGGCGGACTCGACGGCACGGACATTCTCGTAGAGGTCGTGCGGAGCAGCCCAGCCTGGCTGCGTCCCGGTGGCTGGTTGCTGCTGGAGTTGGGCGGCGAGCAGGCCGAGCCGATCGGAACTCTGCTTCAGGAGAATGGATTCAGCGGACTGGAGCTGATGGCCGACGCGGACGGCGACCCGCGCGCGATCTGTGCCCAGCGCGGCTAGGCCGCCTATGCGACGGCGAGCGCCGGAACTGCCGGCCGGGGCGACTTCTGCAGAACGTGCTCGAGCGCCAAGACACAATCGGCGTCCAGCGTCAGACCCGATTCGGCTCTTAACAGGTCCATTGCCTGCTCGTGGCTCCACGCTTCGCGATACACGCGTGTCGAACAGAGTGCGTCGTACACGTCGGAGCACGCCAGGATCCGTGTCTCGAGGTCGATGTCGCGGATTCCGTTGGGATACCCGGACCCGTCGAGTCGCTCGTGATGGCCGAGCACCATCCGCCGCACGTCTTCGCTGAAGCCGCCGAGCTCGATGACGAGCTGGGCGCCGCGCACGGTGTGCGTGCACACGATGTCGTACTCCTCGGGCTCGAGCGGCCCCGGCTTCTTCAGGATGTGGTCCGGGACGGAGAGCTTTCCGATGTCGTGGAGCAGCCCGCCGATGGCCAGGTCGCGCAGCCTCCCCGGCGACAGCCGAAGCTCCTCTCCGACCTGCACCGCCAGCATCGCCACGCGGCGGGTGTGACCCTCGGTGTAGGCGTCCTTCTCCGCCAGCCTCTCCATCAGCGCATGGATCCGCGGGCCGAGGAACGACTCCTCGGCGGCGACCAGCTCGGCCGCTTGCAGATCACCCACGAGCGAGCGCGACTGCGCCGAGCGCCAGACGTCCAGGGCAACGGGAGCGCCGACCAGCACCACGCCGACCAGCTCCAGCCCGTGGCCGAGCCACCAGCCGATCTCGCCGTAGCGCCACAGCAGCTGCGGCACGAGGGCGACGGCGAGCCACGTGATGCCCAGGACGACGAGCAGGTCGGCGACTCGCCTGGTCAGTGTGAACGTGCGCACGGCGCGCACGGCCGGCCACAAGAAGAACGCGAAACCCGCAATCAGCAGACCGACGGCCGCCGGGCTGCGGGGCTCGGGCACCGAGGGCAGCGCGTCCGGGGCCAGCATCCCGACGAGCCCGAAGGAGAGCACGCCGGTCACGAGGACGACCTGCAACACCAGCAAGCGGCGCACTGCCTGCGGGCGCCGCAGGGAGGGCAGCGCGGACAGGGCCAGGACGGCAGCGCCGACCGGGAGCACCGCGGCGCCGGCGACGGCGATCACGCCCGTCTCGCCGACGAGGATCCCGGGAGTCGCAAACCCGTGCACCGCCAGCAGCGCGGTCATGACGGTGAAGGCTGTGCCGAGCAATACCGTGCGTCCGTCTCCGCGCCGGGCACCGACGATCGTCAGCGCGAGCGCGGCAGCCGCAGCAATCGACGCACCGATCGCGATGAACCCGAAGTGAACCCAGCTCGGCGGGTAGTAAGTACCGGTCCCGAAGAAGTGCAACACGGCGGCGGGCAGGGACGCGCTCGCAGCGACCAACACCAGGAAGGACAGCCTGCGGTCCCGCAGCACGTACTCCATAAGACCGCCTATCGACCGTTCGCCCGGATTCCTGACGTTTTCGCGCAAGCGTCGGCCGGGTATTGCCAGGGGCGTGAGCCTGAGATCCGAGATCCAGCCGGGTCCGGCACCTGAGCCGCTCCCGGGGCCGGCAATCGTGCCGGAGCCCACCCCGCCGCCGATCCCGGAGCCCACTCCGCCGCCCATTCCAGAGCCCAGCCCGCCGCCCATTCCCGAGCCGAGTCCGCCGCCGACTCCCGAGCCGCTGCCGCCCGCCGGTGCGCGGTTTGGCCCACATATAGCGGGGTCAACTTGTCTCACCATCGCTCAGCCCGCCGGGATGCGGGAGCGTCCAGGGCCGTCGCCAGGGCCGCCCACGCCGGATCCTGCCCCACCGACTCCCACGCCGGATCCCGGGCCGCCGCTGCCGGAGCCCCCTCCCTCGATCTAGCGCTATCCGCCGTCCCCGGCCATCCGGTCGTGGGTCTGCCAGAAGAGCACGGGCCCCGGGCCGAACCTGCCCCGCTCGCGCAGCGCCAGCAGACCGGCCATGGCCTTGGCCGTGTAGACAGGATCCAACTCCAGGCCTTCCTGCTCCATCGCGGCGGCGCGCGTGCGCTCCGCCTCGGGAGTGCTGTGTCCGTACCCGTCCCCGAGCCAGGCGGTCTCCGCGTCCAGGTCGGAGGGCGCGACGCCCGCCGCCGGCAGGGGTGCGCCCCGCCCGCGCATCAGCCCCAGCGTGCGGCCCGCCAGCTTCGCCACGACGTTCGCGCCCACCGGAAGCTTGTCGTTGACGACGATTCCCACGACCCTGGTGCGCAGCCCGGCCAGCCGCAGGCCCACTGCGAGCCCGGCCGCGGTGCCGCCGGAGCCGAGCGCGACGACGACGTGCGAGGGCTCGGGCAGCACGCCCGCGTGCACCTGCTGCGCAAGCTCCAGCGCGCCCTCGACGAATCCGAGGCACCCCACCGGAGTCGACCCTCCAACCGTCAGGAAGTACGGCAGTCGCAGCCGCCGCGGATCGCTGTGGCGCAGCATGATCAGCGGGACCGCAGCGTACGTGCGGTACCTGTCGTGCGTCTTGTACAGGCGTGCGCCGGAGCGCTCGAGCCGGCCCAGCTGGCGGCGCACGTGATCGTCGAGAGGCTGATCGACCAGCGCGACGGCGCAGCGCAGCCCGCGCTCACGCGCATACAGCGCGGTCGCGAGACCGTGGTTCGTACCGAGCGCCCCGACCGTCACGATCGTGCGGCGCCCGCGCGCGGCGGCGTCCGGGAGTATCCATTCGAGCTTGCGGACCTTGTTCCCGCCATAGACGGAGCCGTACGCACCGTCATCCTTCACCCAGACATCGCAACCCGGCGACGCGGGGAGCGTCACGAGCCGCCGCACCGGCGTGGGACCGTCGCCGAGCCGCCAGTGCGGGAGCGTGGACCGCAGCTGCGGCCAGCGCTCGTGGATGCGGGGCGTCAAGACTCGTCGATGCCCATGGCCGCGAACGCTTCCGTGCGCGTTCCATAGGAAGTGGCCCGCCGCAGGTCGCCGTCTTCGAACTCGTAGACCCAGTGGATCTGGAACTCCGAGATGCGACCGGGGCTCCGCAGGCGGAAGCTGCCGGAGGCGAGCACGTAGTTGCCGTGTGCCTGGTAGGAGTACGGCAGCACGTCGAGCAGCTCAGGCTCGCCCTGAAACTCCGCGAAGAACTTGAGCGCCTCTTCGGTCGTCAGGACCTGGCCGCCGGCCGCATGGGGCCGCCACTCGACACCGGGAGCGAGCTCGAGACCTGCCTCGATACCGCCGCCCTCACGGATCGCTTCCCAGATGCGGCGTACGAACCGGATGTTGCTCTCTTCGGACATGCTCCAAAGGTACCCCGACGCTCGTCCCCGAGGGGGACGAAATGCCTGCCAGCGGCGGGATTCTATCCGCGGATCGGGAGAGCACCTTGACCCGTGATGGCCGTGGGTGTAGAAGTGGCACGCCGGCTCGTCTTCGGCTCCCGCGCCGGCGGCCGCCCGTCCTCTCGGACGCAGTGCGGCCGGGGAGCCAGATGCGGTGACCGCGGCCCGAGAGCCGCGGTCACCGCGATCCTTGTCGGTAGGGTTGGCGCGTGCGCAGCTTCGACTTCAGGCGCTACGCCCCTGTGTTGCTGATCGGGCTGCTGGTGATCACGCCGCTCGCGATCTGGGCCGCCACCTCGGGCGGCGACGATGACAACAAGACGTTCTACATCGAGCGTGCCGTTGGCCAGAACGGGGAGCCCGAGCTGCTGATCACCGTGGACGACCCGGACGTGCAGGTCACCGGCGGGCGCGACACCGTGGAGGTGCGTTGTATCGACGCGACCGGCAAGGTGACGGTCGAGGGAACCCAACCGTGGCCGTTTCCCCCCGAGCCGGGATTTCCACCCCACGCGCACGTCGCGACATCGCCCGAGAAGGTCCAGCTGACCCGGCGGTGCGCGGTCGACGGCACGAACAAGCAGCTGTCTGCGGACGTGCAGTGAGGCGGGGCTGGCTGCTGATCGCGGCGCTGCTGCTGCCGGCGGCCGTCGCCTCGGCGCATGTGGAGGTCAAGCCCTCGCGGGCGCCGGCCGGAGACCAGGCCCGCCTCACCTTCGAGGTCCCGAACGAGCGTGCTGACGCTGCGACCGAGCGAATCGTGATCCAGATGCCGGGCGGGGTGACGTCCGTCGAGGGTCTCGCCCTGCGCGGATGGAGACTGACCACGCGACCCCAGGAAGGACCTGTACGGCGGGCGACGCTCACGGCCCCCCGTGGGCGCGAGCTCACCGGAGAGGAGCGCGCCCGTTTTCGCATGGCGATCGGACTGCCCCGGCGCGAAGGCCAGACGCTCACCTTCAAGGTCCTCCAGGTCTACGACAGCGGCGAGATCGTGCGCTGGCTGGGTCCGAAGGGCACGAGCGAGCCTGCGCCCACGTTGAAGCTCACGGCGGCGCGTGAGCCGGTGGCGCCGCCGGAGGCAGAGGGCGAGCCTGCCGAGGCCCGGCCGGGCGTCGAGCCGGACAGCGGAGACGACAGCGGCGGCGTGCCAATCTGGGCCGGAATCGGCCTGATCCTGCTTGCGGCGGTGGCCGGAAGCTCGCTGGCACGGCGGCGCAACCGCCGCCGGCTGGAGCGGCACGAGTAGCCGCAGCACCCAGCCGGGAGCTTCCACATTAAGGAATCCCGCTTCCCAAGCCGATTCTGTTGGAGTGCGGGAAATGGACTCGACAGGGACGGTCGAGGGATCGGACGAGCACCTACGCCAGCACATGGTCAGAGCCGGTGTTTTCCTCACCTACACCGCCAGTGCAGCCGGAATGGCCTACGTCGCGGCCACCTGGGAGGAGCCACATAGAGGGCTGATCGCGGCCATGTTCGTCGGCGGCTTCCTGTGCGCCGGGGTAATCCAGCTGCTGCCGGTCGCGCGCCTGCTGCGCGGGCGGTTCGCGGATGCCTTCTTCCTTGCCTGGAGCATTTGCGTGATCTTGCTCATCGCGGTCGCGGTCGCCGCCGACGACGGCGCCACCAGTCCCCTCACATACCTCTTCTTCTTGCCGATGGTGTACGCCGCGGTCTTCTATCCGTTGCGGCTGTTCGTGTTCGTGGGCGCGTTCGACGTGATCGCCTTCGTGGTGGTGGGCGACCTGTACGGGCATCCCGATCCGACCCAGGTCGCGTTCGTCGCCGCATGCCTGGCGATGTCGGCGGTCCTCTGTGCGTGGCAGGCCCAGAACCATGACCGCCAGCGCGACGGCCTGGTGCGGATGTCGCGCACGGATCCGCTCACCGGTTGCCTCAACCGGCGCGGCCTCGAGGAGTGCATGACGGCGGAGCTCGAACGCTCGCTGCGTGACGGCAAGTCGATGGCCCTCGTCCTGCTCGACCTGGACAACTTCAAGGCGGTCAACGACATGAACGGCCACGCTGCCGGCGACGAGCTCCTGCGCTGGGTGGTGGACGGCCTGCACCGCGCCGTGCGGCCGGTGGACTCGATCGGACGGCTGGGGGGAGACGAGTTCGCGGTCCTTGCCCCGGGCGCGACGGAGTCCGGCGCCGAGCACATTGCGACGCGCGCCCGGAAGTTGCTGTCCGAGCGCGTCGCGGTGTCGACCGGCGTGGCCTGCTTCCCCGGTCACGGCATCGACTCCGACGAGCTTCAGCGCCACGCCGACCGCCAGCTCTACGCGAGCAAGCACGGCGACGGCGAGCATTTCGCGGCCGGTCGCAGCGAGCTGACGTGGGCGGCAACGCTCGCGCGGGCTGTCGACGCGCGCATGGCGACTCCCATCGAACATTCCACGATCGTCGCCAGGTACGCCGCCGGAATTGCCCAGCGGCTGGGCTGGAGCGGCCCCGACCTCGCCCACCTGCGCATCGCCGCGATGCTGCACGACATCGGAAAGGTCGTGCTGCCCGACCGCATCCTGCAGAAGCCGGAGTCGCTGAACGATCTCGAGTTCGAGGAAGTGAAGCGCCACCCCGAGACGGGCGCGGAGCTGATCAACCGCGTCCAGGGAATGGGCCAGATTGCCGATTGGGTGCGCCACTCGCATGAGCACTTCGACGGCTCGGGCTACCCGAGCGGGCGCGCCGGCGAGGACATCCCGCTCGCGTCGCGGATCCTGCTCGTGGCAGATGCCTTCGACGCCATCACGAGCGATCGTCCGTACCGGGCGGCACAGGACCAGGAAGAGGCCCTGCAGGAGCTGCGCCGCCACGCCGGGCGGCAGTTCGACCCTCGCTGCGTCGATGCGCTCGACGAGTACCTCACCGACACAGGGATGCACACCCGGGTCGAGCAGGTCGTGGCGTAGAGCCGTGTGATCCCCACGGGGGCCGGGCCGCGTACCGTTGAGTACGCATGGCGGAGTACTTCACCGAGGCCTCGACGATCCGGCGGGTCCATCGCGAGCGCGCGATGGCCCTGGCCGGCCCGCGCGCCCTGCTGATGCAGGCGGCGCATCCCCTGGCCGTGTCGGGGTTGCTGGCGCACACCGCCGCCCTCGAAGAGCCCTACGAGCGGCTGATGCGCACCGCCGAGGTGATGAGCACGGTGACGTTCGGCGCCCGCGTGGACGCGGATCGCATGACGCGCCGCGTGCGCGCGATGCACCGCCGGGTCAGCGGGACGCTGAAGCAGCCCGTGGGACGGTTCGAGGCCGGGACGCCCTACCGCGCGGACGATCCCGATCTGCTCCTGTGGGTTCTCTACACGCTTGTCGACAGCGCGATCGTCGTGTACCGCAAATACGTGGGCGAGCTGGACGACGCCGCGCAGGATTCCCTTTGGCGTGACTATCGAGTCGTCGGGCGGCTGTTCGGGCTGCGCAAGGGCGACATGCCCGACGGCATCGACGACCTGCGCAGGTATGGCGACGACATGCTGTCCGGCGACACGCTGCTCGTGTCCGACTGGGCGCGCACGCGCGCGCGCGAGATCGTGCTGGACCCGCCCGTGCCGCTGGCCGCGCGCCCGCTGGTGGAAGCTGTCAACTTCATCACCGTTGCGCTGCTGCCCGACCGCATCCGCCGCGAGTACGACTTCCATCCACTGCCGCCGGCCTGGATGCGTCGCTTCCTCGTGGCCGGCGGCGCCGAGTACGCGAAGCGCGTCGTGATCCCCTTCCTGCCCGAACGCCTGCGCTACGTGCCGGCCGCCATGGCGGCTTGACCCTCGCATGAAGGTGCATGTCCTCGAGCGCGTGCAGCACGTGCCCCTCTCGCCCGCTGAGACGTTCCGGTTCTACAGCGACATCGACAACCTCGAGCGGATCACCCCGCCGTGGCTCCACTTCCGCATCGTCGACCCGCGGCCCGACCGGCTGGCCGCGGGCGCCCGGCTCGAGTACGTGCTCGTCCTGCACCGCTTCACCGTCCGGTGGATCACGCAGATACGCGACTGGGAGCCGCCACACGGGTTTTCCGACTTCCAGGAGCGCGGCCCGTACAAGCTCTGGGAGCACACCCACAGGTTCGAGGCGACGGACGGCGGCACCCTGATGACGGACACGATCCGCTACGCGATCCCCTACGGCCCCCTCGGAGCGCTCGCCCACGTCGCCTTCGTGCGCCGTGACCTGCGCCGCATCTTCGACTACCGCCGCGACACGGTCGCGTCACTGCTGGGACGCACCGGCTCGCTGAGTACGCTTCCGCGACCTTGATGTGGCGCCGCGTCACCGTTGCCCTGCTCGCCGCCCTGGCAGCGTCCCTCGCTGCCTTCCTGCTGGCGGCCGGGGAGGTCGCCGGAGCGCCGGGTGACGAGGCCAACCCATGCACCGGCGATCACGCCGGGCGTCTGCGTTGCCCCGACCTGCAGATGGGCACCCCGGCGAACCTCACGCTCGACAGCTACGAGGGTCGCGTCGTCCTGCGCGCCGGCAACAACCTCAAGAACCGCGGCGAGGGGCCCGTCATGCTGCGCGGCCGGAAAAACGGAGCGCGGACGATGAGCGCGCGCCAGCACGTCTACCGCCAGGACGGCTCCCGCCTGATCGAGCGCACAGGCGCCCGCCTCTTCTTCAAGTTCGTCGCGGGACAGGGCCACTACTGGAAATGGCAGGACGCGGCACGGTTCGAGCTGTGGTCGCTGCAGGCCGATGGCAGCCGCAACGAACTGGTGCGCACCGGTCCCAAGGTGCACTACTGCCTGCGCGATCTGCAGCGAACCAGCCCATCGGCGGGCTCGCCGCGGTCGCGGGTCTTCCCCGGCTGCAGCCGGGACCCCGGCAAGCGGGAGGTCACCCTCGGCACGTCGGCGGGCTGGTCCGACGTCTATCCGGCGATGTACTACCAGCAGTGGATCGACGTCACCGGGCTGCGTGGTTGCTTCGCATACGTGCACCGCGCCGACCCGAAGAACCACGTCTGGGAGAACTTCGAGGGCAACAACGACGCGCAGCGCATCGTGCGGTTGCCGTGGCGCGGCACTGCCCGTGGCTGCCCCGGCGCCGGGCGATCAGAGGCTGAGTCGATAGCATCGCCGCCCGGTGGAGGCGGCTACCAGCAGGCAGGCTGAGGGTCAGACGGCGGCGGCGCATGGCCGGCCGCGCGTCTGCGTGATCGGTGCCGGCTCCTCCGGCATCGCCGCCTGCCAGGTCTTGCACGCACGAGGCATTCCCTTCGACTGCTTCGAGAAGGGCTCCGCGGTCGGCGGCAACTGGCGTTACATGAACGACAACGGGATGTCGGCCGCGTATCGCTCCCTGCACATCAACACGTCGCGCGGACTGATGGCCTACGCGACATACCCGATGCCGTCGCACCTGCCCGACTACCCGAACCACGAGCAGATCGCCGCGTACTTCGACTCCTACGTGGACCACTTCGGGTTCCGGGACCACATCCGCTTCCGGACCGAGGTGAAGCTCGTCGCGGCGGCGCCGGAGGGCGGATGGAACGTCGAGCTGGATGACGGGACTACGACGCGCTACGACTCCGTGCTCGTCGCCAACGGACATCACTGGGACGCACGCTGGCCGGACCCGCCGTTCCCGGGTGAGTTCAACGGGCGCCAGCTGCACGCGCACGACTACAAGGAGCCGGACGGCATGGAGGGACAGAACGTGCTCGTGCTCGGGATCGGCAACAGCGCGACGGACATCGCGGTCGAGACCTCGCGTGTCTCGAACATGACCTACCTCGCGATGCGGCGAGGCGCCTACGTGATCCCGAAGTACCTCAGGGGCCGCCCGACGGACGAGCTCGGCACCGAGATCACCAGCCGCCTGCCGCTCGCGGTGCAGCGCTACTTCTACGCGCGCGCGGTCAAGGCGGCGCAGGGCGACATGGAGGCCTACGGACTCCCGACCCCCGACCACAAGCTGCTCGAGGCTCATCCCACGATCTCGTCGGACCTCTGCGCCCGCATCGGCCACGGGCGGGTGGCGGTCAAGCCCAACATCGAGCGCTTCGAAGGGGATCGCGTCCGCTTCACGGACGGCACGACGGAGGCGGTCGACACGATCGTGTACTGCACCGGCTACAAGATCTCGTTCCCGTTCTTCCCGGCCGACATGATCAGCGCGCCGGACAACCGCATCCCCCTGTACCGGCGGGTGGTCGACCCTGAGCACCCGGGCCTCTACTTCATCGGGCTGATCCAGCCGCTGGGCGCGATCATGCCGATCGCCGAGCTGCAGTCGGAGTGGGTGGCCGACATCCTCGAGGAGAAAGTCCAGCTGCCGTCGCGGGCGGTGATGCGGGACGTGATCCGGCGCGAGGACGAACGCATGGCGGAGCGCTACGTGCGCTCTCCCCGGCACACGATCCAGGTCGACTTCTATCCGTACATCCGCACCCTGCGGCGCGAGCGCAAGCGCGTGCGCCGTGGCGGGCTCGCCGGCCTGCTGGCTCGCCGCTCCCACGAGCTCCGACTCGAGCATTGAAGCTCGAGCTCGATCATGTCGCCGTCGCCGTGCACGCGATCAAGCCGGCCCTGAAGCTCTACCGCGACGGCCTCGGCGGCGAGTATCTGATGGGCGGTGACGTCGCGGACACGTGGCGCTGGGTGCAGCTGCGCTTTCCCGGCGGCGGGAAGGTCGAGCTGCTGGAGCCGCTCGGCGAGGGCTTCCTGTCGCGGTTCCTCGAGAAGCGCGGAGAGGGCATGCACCACATGACCTTCAAGACCGACGACATCCACGCCGCGATCGAACACCTCGAGGGCCTCGGCATGGAGCTCGTGGACAAGCGCCTCGACGACCCGGATTGGAAGGAGGCGTTCCTGCGACCTTCGAAGTCCCACGGGACGCTGATCCAGGTCGCGCAATCCTCGGAACCCGACGACGTCGCCAAGCATCGGCTGCAGCCGGGGAACCTCCACGAGCTGCTGTCATGACGACCGTCGCGGTCGGTGAAGTCGGCCTGTACCGCCGCACGACGGCCGCCGCGCTGGTGATTGCGCCTGCGCTCCTGCTCGTCGACAACATTCTCCACCCGAAGGAGTACGAGCGCGGCAACGAGGCGGAGCAACTGCGCGAGATCGCTGCGCACGCCGACCGCTGGCAGCTGGCCCACGCGCTCGGCTTCGTGGCGATCGTCGTGTTTGCCGCCGCGGTCCTCGGGCTCGCCTTCCTGGTGCGCCGCCGCCAGTCCGCGGCTCGGTCTGATCGGCGGCACGCTGGGCATCGTGGGGCTCATCTCGTTCGCCGCCGTGATCTCGCTCGACGGCTTCACGTGGGGCGTGCTGGGCGAGGTATCAGGCCGCCCCGGTGTCGATCCCGCCACGACGCAGACCGCCCTGCACGAGGTGCAGCAGGCGGAGTGGTCCCTCGTCTACTACCTCCCCACGCTGGCCTTCATCGTGGGCTTTGTCGCCCTCGCGATCGGCGCCGCACGGCAAGGCGCGGTTCCCGGCTGGACCGGAGCGCTGCTCGCACTCGGCGGGCTGATGGCGGCGCTCGAAACCGTCGTCATCGACAACGCGTACTTCATCATCGCCTCGGCCATGCTGCTCGCCGGAGGGGCGGCCACAGCCGCAGCAATCGCCCGCATGAGCGACGAGGACTACGCCCGCGGCGGCCCGGGGGCGACGCACCCGGCATAAGGACTCGCCCGCCCGTCCACCCGTTGGTACGGTGGAGAAAGCTGTTTCTCGGTCAGGGAGGACCGTGCCCCGGGGGAAGATCAGGACGATCGTTGATGTCGGCGTCGCCATGGCGCTGGCTTGCCTTGCGCTGTTCGCGGCGGCCCCAGCCTCGGCTGTGGTCCTGCCGCCGGGCTTCCAGCAGAACCGCGCGATCGGCGGACTCGAACGCCCGACGAACATCGAGATCGCGGCCGACGGGCGCGTCTTCGTCGCGGAGAAGAGCGGGATCGTGAAGACGTACACGAGCCTGTCCGACAGCAGCGCGACGACCTTCGCCGACCTGCGTACGCAGGTGCACAACTACTCCAACCGCGGCCTCCTCGGGCTGGCGGTCGACCCCGGCTTTCCGGCAAAGCCCTACGTCTACGTTTATTACACGCTCGATGCTCCCGTGGGCGGGAGCGCGCCCGTGTTCGGGACCGCGGGATGGGACGAGGATCTGTGCCCCGGGAGCCTCGACGCCGTCAACTGCGCGGTGTCCGCCCGGGTCTCCCGGCTGGCGTACCGAAACGAGCGCATCGACGGCCCGGAGCAGGTGCTGGTCAACGACTGGTGCCAGCAGTTCCAGTACCACGCCGGCGGCGGGCTGGAGTTCGGGGCGGACGGCTATCTGTATGTGTCGGCCGGGGACGGCGGGCGCTGGGGAACGTGGGACTACGGCCAGCTCGGTAACCCGGTGAACCCGTGCGGCGACCCCCCGAGCCCGGTCGGCGGCCCGATGACGCCCCCGACCGCGGAGGGCGGCCGGCTGCGCGCGCAGGACCTGCGCACCAGCGGCGACCCTCTGGGACTCGGCGGCTCCCTGATCCGCATCGATCCCGTGACCGGCGCGGGGGCACCCGGCAATCCGCGTGCCACGAGCGCGGACGCGAACGAACGGCGCATGCTCGCGTACGGGTTCCGCAACGCGCCGAGCCTTGCGGTCCGCCCCGGCACGAACGATGTCTGGGTGGGCGACTGGGGCGGCGGCTACTGGGAGGAGATCAACCGCATCCCGCAGCCGACCGATGCCATCCGCAACTTCGGGTGGCCGTGCTACGAGGGCGGCCTCGACGACGACGGCCTCCCGTACGCCCGGGTCCGGCCGCGCAGCGACGACCAGCAGCTCGCCGTCTGCGAAGACCTCTACCTGGAGGGCAACGCGACCACCGCACCGTACTTCGCCTATGACCACGAACGCGAGATCATTCCGGGCGAGAACTGCTCCATCGACGAGAGCGCCAACGAGCCGGGCGGCAAGATCCGGGGCATCTCGTTCTATCCCGCCGCAGGCACGTTCCCGGCGGCCTATCGCGGTGCGCTGTTCTTCGGCGACGAGTTGCGCGAGTGCATCTGGGCGATGCTGCCGGGCACCGACGGGCTCCCGCAGCGCAACCGAGTGATCCCGTTCGCGCAGGACGCCGCCAGCCCGTTGGACATCGAGATGACGCCGGCCGGCGACCTGTTGTGGATCGACGACGACGCCCAAGATGTGAGGCGGATCCGCTTCACCGGCAAC
Source organism: uncultured Solirubrobacterales bacterium (assembly GCA_963762195.1). GTDB lineage: Bacteria > Actinomycetota > Thermoleophilia > Solirubrobacterales > JBBDJG01 > DASRIA01. Next base: position 38,405 of record CAVXJX010000007.1, read on the forward strand.
GCGGCGAACCAGATGCCGACTGCGCTCGCCGGCGCAGACCATGTGACAGGTACCCGGCCCATGACGGTCACGTTCGATTCCGGTGGGTCCAGCGATCCCGATGCCGGAGACGTTCTGACTCGCGAATGGGACCTCGACGGCGATGGCGCATTCGACGACTCGGGCGCCGAGCGTCCCCAGCACACCTACCTGCACGGCGGTACCTACACCGTCGCCCTGCGGGTCACCGACACCTCCGGGGCGGCGGACACGGACACGCTCACGATCACGGTCACGAGCGGACCGGTCGCGTCGATCGACACTCCCGCCGCCGGCACCACCTGGCAGGCCGGAGCGACCATCAGCTTCTCGGGCACGGCGAGCGACGACGAGGACGGCGCGCTCCCGGCCTCCGCCCTGGATTGGAACGTCGTGCTGATCGATTGCGAAGCGCCCGGGAATTGCGACGAGCACCCGCTCGGCGCGTTCGAGAACAGGCCGAACGGCTCGGTGTCCGCCCCGGACCGGGCGGACCCGGCGCAGATCGAGATCCGGCTGACCGCGACGGACTCCGGTGGAGAGACGCACACCGACTCGGTGCGGCTCGACCCGCGCGTCGCGAACCTGGCGCTGACGTCGAGCCCGGCCGGCGCGGCTTTGATCCTGAACGACAGCCCTGTCACGACGCCTGTCACCAAACCGGTCGTGGTCGGCTCCCGGAACACACTCACGGCAGCCACCCAGCAGGCGATCGACAACACCACCTACCGGTTCTCGTCGTGGTCGGACGGACAACCGCGCGCACGGACATTCATCTTGCCGGCATCGGGTGCCGCCTACCACGCTGTGCTCGCCTCGACAGCGCCCGGTACCCGCGCGCTGGCGTTCGCCGCCGAGGCCGACGCCCGTGTCGAGCAGACGCAGCCCGGCGCCAACTTCGGCACGTCGAACACGCTGCGCATGGATCAGGCCACCGGAGGTGCCGAGGACGTGGACACATACATGCGGTTCGCGGTCGAGGGCATCGTGGGGCACGTCGCAAGCGCCAAGCTGCGGCTGCGCTCGACCGGAAACACGATTCACGGCGTCGCGGTGCACATCGCCGGCGGGGGCTGGACGGAGACGGGAATCAACTGGAGCAACCGCCCCGCGTCCGCGTCCGCATCGATCGCGCAGGTCAACCCCATCGATACACAGCAGTGGGTGGAGTGGGACGTGACACAGGCCGTGACGGCGGACGGTCCGGTCGACCTGCGGCTGACGCCGACCGGCGATGACGGGGTCACCTTCCATTCACGCGAGGCGACCAACCAGACGCTGCGCCCGCAGCTCGTCGTGACCGTCGTGAACCCGGGCAACGTGCGGCCGAAGGGGGCCGATACGACGCGGCTGCCCCTCGTACCGGCCTACCGGGAGTGCACCAGCCCGAGCCACACGCACGGCCCGCCGCTGGGACAACCCTCGTGCAGCCCCCCGGCTCAGGCCTCGGGCGAGCTGACGCTGGGCTCCCCCGACGCCAACGGATTGCCCCCCGGATCGGTGGGCTCCGCGACCTTCAAGGTCCTGACCGGCACGCCATCGACGCCGGCCGACGAGGCCGACGTTCGCCTGCAGGTCTCGATCACGGACGTGCGCCGGCGCGCCGGCCTGGCCGACTACGCCGGGGCCCTGCAGGCGCGTACCACGGTGCGCGTGACGGACAGGGATGCCGGTGTGACCGCCACGGTCAACGACGTCGTGCTGCCGGTGGAGGTGCCCTGCGCCACGACTCCGGCCGCAATCGGGTCCACCTGCTCGATCGACACGACGCTGGATGCCCTCTATCCGGGCATGATCGACGAGGGCGCCCGCGCCATCTGGGAGCTGAGGTCCTTCGAGTTGCTCGACGGCGGTCCGGACGGAAACACCGCCACGCCGGGCAACACCGTCTTCGCCCGGCCGGGCGTCTTCGCCCCGTAACCAGCGCCCGCGCGGAATCCCGCTCCCAGCGGGAAAGAAGCTGACATGGCCCGACTCCGGCGGGGCGGGCTGATGCTACGCTCAGCCGCGCTGGATTCGCCACTACGGGCCTCTCATCCAGGGATGGGCAGGAGGCCGAAGGGTTATAGCCACGAAACGCTTCACCGCCCGCGCGGCGGCGGGCTCTGCCCTCCGCCCGCACTTCCTCGGCATGATGGTCCTCGCGGCCTGCATGGCCGTGCTCGCGACCGCGCCGGCGGGCGCCGGCGCCCTGACCCTCCCCCCAGGCTTCGAGCAGAGCACCGCGATCGGCGGCCTGAACGACCCGATGGACGCCGAGGTCGCGCCCAACGGCCGGGTGTTCGTGGCGGAGAAGGGCGGGACGATCAAGACATTCGACGATCTCTCCGACACCACGGCGGCGACGTTCGCGGACCTCCGCACCCAGGTCCACAACTTCTCGAGCCGAGGGCTGCTCGGCCTCGCGGTCGACCCGGCGTTCCCGGCCGAGCCCTACGTCTACGTCTACTACACGCTCGATGCACCGATCGGCGGCACGCCCCCCACCTTCGGCAATCCCGGCCAGACGACCGACAGCTGCCCCGGGGACACCGATGACGTGAACTGCATCGTGTCGCAGCGCGTCTCGCGACTGCGGGTGGCCGGTGAGCAGCAGGACGGTCCGGAACAGGTGCTCGTCAACGACTGGTGCCAGCAGTTCCAGTACCACCCGGGGGGCGGGATCGAGTTCGGCGCAGACGGCTACCTGTACGTGTCGGGCGGTGACGGCGCCCGCTGGGAGATCTTCGACTACGGCCAGCTCGGCCACCCGATGAACCCCTGCGGCGATCCGCCGAGCCCGGTGGGCGGGCCCATGTCGCCACCGAACGCCGAGGGAGGCCGGCTGCGCGCGCAAGATCTGCGCACCGGCAGCGACCCCCTCGGCCTGAACGGCTCGCTGATCCGCATCGACAAGGCCACCGGCGAGGGCGCCCCCGGTAACCCGATGTCCACGAGCCCCGAGCCGAACGCGCGGCGCATGCTCGCGCACGGATTTCGCAACCCGGTGCGGCTCGCGATCCGCCCGGGCACCAACGACGCGTGGGTGGCGGACCGCGGGGGCGGATACTGGGAGGAGCTCGACCGCGTGCCCGACCCCGCTGACCCGGTGCGCAACTTCGGCTGGCCCTGCTACGAGGGCGGACTCGACGCCAACGGCGTGCCCTACACCCGGATCCGGCCGCGCAGCGACGATCAGGACCTGGACATCTGCGAGGACCTGTACGGCCTCGGCAGCGCGACCGCGGCGCCGTATTGGGGCTACGACCACGAGCTTCCCGTCGTCGAGGGCGAGGACTGCGAGACGAACCCCAGCACCGGCGAGCCGATCGGCAACCAGATCGGAGGCGTCAACTTCTATCCCGCTGCCGGATCGTTCCCCGCCGCCTACCGCAACGCGCTGTTCTTCGCCGATCGCCTGCGCAACTGCATGTGGGCGATGCTCCCGGGCGCCGACGGGGTGCCCGAACGCGGGCGCGTGATCGCGTTCGGACAGCAGCTGCCGCGCGCGATCGACATCGAGGTGGCGCCGAACGGCGACCTGCTCTACGTGGACCAGGAGGCCGAGGCGATCCAGCAGATCGAGTGGACGGGCAACTCCTCGAACCAGGCCCCGGTCGCGGACGTGCAGGCTGACACGGTCACGGGCAACAGGCCGCTGACCGTGACCTTCGACTCTTCCGACTCGACCGATCCCGATCCCGGCGACCTTCTGATCCACGAGTGGGACCTCGACGGCGACGGCGAGTTCGGCGACTCGTCGGAGCCGGCTCCGACCCACACCTACCTCAACGGAGGCGCCTACACGGTCACGCTGCGCGTCACCGACACCTCCGGCGCGACGGCCACGGACACGATCACGATCACGGTCGGCAGCGGGCCCGTCGGCTCGATCGACACGCCGACTGCGGGAACGACGTGGGCGACCGGCGACGTGATCGGCTTCTCCGGCTCCGGGACGGACGCCGAGGACGGCACGCTGCCCGCGACTGCGCTCGACTGGAGCGTGGTGCTGGTCAACTGTGCCTCGCCGGGCAACTGCCAGGAGAGCCCGCTCGCCACCGTCAACGGCGCCGCCGGGGGTTCCTTCACCGCCCCCGACAGCGTCCACCCCGCGCACATCGAGATCCGCCTGACCGTCACCGATTCGAACGGCGAGACCGAGACGAAGACCCGCCGCATCGACCCGCGGACTGCGAACCTCACGCTCGACTCCACTCCGGCGGGAGCAACCGTGTCGATCGACGGAGTCGAGGGCACAGCGCCGTTCACGAAGCCGGCGATCATCGGTTCAACCCCCTCGATCTCGGCGCCCACACCGCAGGTGATCGACAACACGAACCATCGGTTCTCGTCGTGGTCGGACGGGCAGGCCCACACACACGCGATCACGATGCCTTCCACGGCCCTGTCTCGCACGGCCCGCTTCGCGCCTCTCGCGCCCGGCAACTCAACGCTCCGCTTCTTCGCGGCCGCCGACGCCAAGGTCGAGCTTGCCAATCCGACGACCAACTTCGGCTCGGGGGACCACCTACGCACCGATGTCGGCCCCAACGACGACGCGGTGAGCTATCTGCGGTTCATGGTCGGCGGCATCTCGGGCCGGGTCACGAGCGCCAAACTGCGACTGCGCTCGACCGACAACGGCACCGTGGACGGGCCCGCCGTGCGGGGCACCTCCGGCACGTGGTCGGAGAGCAGCGTCACGTGGCAGAACCGGCCGGCGGCGACCACGGGACCCGTATCCGACGCCGGAGCGATCGAGCCGGCGACCTGGATCGAGTGGGACGTCACGAGCCTGGTGCAGGCAGACGGAACCCACAACTTCCAGCTGGCCGCCGTGAGCACTGACGGTGTCAACTTCCGCTCGCGCGAGTTCTCCACCGCGTCGCTGCGACCCGAGCTGGTCGTCGAGGTGTTGAACGACGCCTACGCGCGTCCTCGCGGCGCGTCGCCAATGCGCCTTCCGCTCGTGCCGAGTTACGCCCCCTGCACGCAGCCGAACAGCCTCCATGGCGCACCGCTCGCACACGAGTCCTGCGCGCCGCCGGTGCGCCGCTCTTCCAATCTCACCCTGGGCTCGCCGGACGCCAACGGACGTCCCGCGGCCTCGAGCGGCTTCGCACGTATCGTGGTCGCCGCCGGTGACCCCGCCACGCCCGCGGACGACGCCGACGTCGTGATCAAACTCCAGCTGTCCGACGTCCGCAACGACTCGGCCCTGCTCGAAGACTATGCCGGGGAGCTGCAATTCAGGCCCACGCTGCGGGTTACGGATCGCGTCAGCCAGGTAACCGGCGCCATGACGATCGAGGACTTCGCGCTGCCGGTGACCGTGCCGTGCGTGACCACGGCGGACCCGCTCCGGGGCAGCGACTGCGTGGTGGCCACCACCGCCGACGCGGTGCTGCCCGGTCTGGTGGACGAGGGCTCGCGGGCCATCTGGCAGCTGAATGCGGTCGACGTGCTGGACGGCGGCCCCGACGGCGACGTGGACACGCCGGGCAACTCCGTGTTCGCCGGGTCGGGCATCTTCGTCCCATGACGCCGGTGACCCGCGCTGCCGTGGCCCTCCTCGCCGCGATTGCGGTCGCATTACCCGGCGCAGCGGCACACGCCACGACCCTGCCGGCCGGCTTTCAGGAGTCGACCGCCTTCAGCGGCCTGACCGAGCCCATCTCGGTCGAGTTCGCTCCCAACGGCCGCGTCTTCGTGGCGGAGAAGAGCGGGATCATCAAGACCTTTACCAACCTCTCCGACACGACCGCCACCCAGTTCGCCGACCTGCGCACCAAGGTCCACAACTACTTCGACCGCGGCCTGATGACGATCGCGGTGGACCCGAACTTCCCGGCGGACCCCTACGTCTACGTGTACTACGTGCACGACGCCGCGATCGGGGGCACGGCGCCGCGTTGGGGCCAGGCCGGCCAGACCTCGGACCCATGCCCGGGCGGCACCGTGGACGGATGCGTGGTGAGCGGGCGCATCTCGCGCCTGCAGGTGAGCGGGGAGACGATGACGGGCCCCGAGCAGGTCCTGGTCGAGGACTGGTGCCAGCAGTACCCAAGCCACGCCGGCGGCGGGCTCGAGTTCGGCGCGGACGGCTACCTCTACTACTCCGGCGGGGAGGGAGCGAGTTTCTCGTTCACGGACTATGGCCAGGGCGGCGACCCGGCCAACCCATGCGGCGACCCGCCGGGGGGCACATCGATGTCGCCGCCGACCGCACAGGGCGGGAAGCTGCGCTCCCAGGACTTCCGCTCGACGTCCGATCCGCTCGGGTTGAGCGGCGCCGTGATCAGGATCGACCCCGACACGGGTGCAGGGGTCGTGGGCAACCCGCGGTTTTCGAGCACCAACGCGAACGAGCGGCGCATGCTGGCCTTCGGACTGCGCAACCCGTTCCGGCTCGCGATCCGGCCGGGCGCCGGCGACGTGTGGGTGGGCGACGTAGGTCAGGGACAGTGGGAGGAGATCAACCGCGTGACCTCACCGTTCGGGGGTCCCCGTAACTTCGGGTGGCCCTGTTACGAAGGGGGCCTCAACTCCAGCGGGACTCCGATCAACAGCACCCACAGTCCGATCAGCACGCTCGACCTGGACCTGTGCGAGAGCCTGTACGCGTCCGGGGGCGCGACGCCGCCGTACTGGGCGTATCACCACGGCGACGAGATCGTGCCCGGCGAGAACTGTCAGGAGCAGCAGGGCGCGGCCGTGTCGGGCTTGGCCTTCGCTCCGGCGACCGGCAGTTTCCCGGACACCTACGACGGCGCGCTTTTCTTCTCCGACCACTCGCGCGAGTGCATCTGGGTCCTGCGGGCTGATGCGAACGGCCTCCCCGACCCCGCGACCACGCAGGCGTTCGGGCAGGCCGCCGGCTTCCCGGTCGACCTCGATTTCGGGCCGAACGGGGAGCTCTTCTATCCGGACATCGTGAGCGGCAACGTGCGGCGCATCAGCTTCGCGGGTGGTTCCGGCAACGACCCACCGACGGCAGTGGCGACAGCCACGCCACAGTCCGGCAGCGTCCCGCTCGAGGTGGACTTCGACGGCAACCAGTCCGTCGATCCCGACCCCGGCGACAGCCTCACCTACACGTGGGACCTCGACGACGACGGACAGCGCGACGACTCGAACAGCGCCTCACCCACCTTCACGTACACGAACGCCGGCGTCTACACGGTCACCCTGCGGGTGACCGACACGAGCGGTGCGTTCGACGAGGACACCGTGACGATCAACGCCGGTGGGGGCGGCCCTCCGACACCGACCATCAACTCGCCCGTAGCGGGCACGACCTGGGGCGTGGGCCAATCGATCGCGTTCACCGGTTCCGCCACCGACGCCGAGGACGGACCGCTCCCCGGCTCGGCTCTCGATTGGCAGCTGATCATGCACCACTGCACCTCTCCCGGCAACTGCCACGAGCACAGCATCCAGACCTACGAGAACACGGCGGGGGGAACGTTCGCCGCGCCCGACCACGAGTACCCGTCCCACCTCGAGCTGAAGCTGACAGCGACGGATTCGCACGGCAACCCCGCCACCACCTCCCGTCAGCTCGACCCGCGAACGGTCAGTGTCACCGCCGCCACCAATCCACCGGGATTGACGGTGTCGCTCGGCACGGCAAGCGGCACTGCGCCGGTCACCGCGACGAGCATCGAGGGGTCCGCCGTCACGCTGACGACGCCGTCCCCCCAGGTCCAAAGCGGCACGACCTACGATTTCGCTTCCTGGTCGGACGGCCAGCCGCAGACGCACAATGTCTCGCCGACGTCGAGCACGACCTACACGGCGATGTTCGCCCCGCGCACGGGCGGGACGTCGACGCTCACCTTCAACGCATCGGCGGACGCGCCCGTCGACTTGGCGAATCCCAACACCAACTACGGCAGTGCCACCACGCTGCGCACCGACGCCGGCGGTGATCCGGACATCGAGAGCTTCGTCCGCTTCTCGGTCGACGGGCTCACGGGGACTGTGCAGAGCGCGAAGCTGAGGCTGTTCTCGACCAACAGCACGGTCGACGGCCCGGCGGTCTACTCCACGTCCGCGGGCTGGGGAGAGTCGACGATCACCTGGAACAACAAGCCTGCGCCGGCCGGCGGCGCGCTGGCTGATTCCGGCGGGATCGCGACGGGAGTGTGGACCGAATGGGATGTCACACCCGCGGTCACGGGCGAGGGTCTGGTCAGCTTCCGGCTGGCGAGCGCGGTCACCGACGGCGTCAACTTCCACTCACGCGAGTCGACCACGACCAACCTGCGGCCCGAGCTCGTGTTGACCATGCGCCACGGCGCCTACGCCCGACCGCAGGGCGCGAGCCCCGTGCGAATCCCGCTGGTGCCCGCGTTCAACCCCTGCACGAGCCCGAACCGCGTCCATGGCCCCCCGCTCGACGACGGGTCGTGCGACCCACCCGCACAGTCGTCTTCGCAGCTCACCGTGGGAACGCCCGATGCCAACGGGCAGACGGCGAACTCGTCCGGTTACATCAGGCTCGTCGCGATCCAAGGCTCACTGGCCACCGGGGAGGACGAGGCCGACGTGAGGGTCACGCTGTCACTCACCGACGTGCGCAACAGGTCAAACCTCGCCGACTATCCGGGCGAGGTGCAGGTGCGCACTCCCGTGAGGATCACAGACCGCGCGAACGGGACCGCGTTCGATCAGCCGGGCACGGTGCAGGACCTTCTCGTCCCGGTCAACGCGCCCTGCGCGACCACGCTGGCCTCGAACGTGGGCTCGACCTGCGGTGTGGTCACCACCTTGGATGCGGTCGTGCCCGGCACGATCACAGAGGGCGCGCGCAGCGTGTGGGAGGTGGGCCCGCTCGAAGTTCTCGACGGTGGACCGGACGGCGACGCCGACACGCCCGGCAACGGTGTGTTCGCGAAGCAGGGCCTCTTCGTCCCCTAGCGATCCGTCTCGAAGCTGCGCCTGAAGACCGGTGTTGGCTCCCGGACCCGGCCGTCGGCGATCTTCTGCTGCTCCCACTCCTTCACCGACCGGCCAGAGAAATCGCATGGCACGTTGATCATGAAGCGTTCGTTGAGAACGCTCACGACCACGTCCGGCTTCTGCTCGCGGATGAAGTCGTAGTCCAGCGCCGGAGTGAACGCGAAAACGAACCGCCTGAAACTCGCCGCTAGATACGGCAACAGAGCATGAGAGAACGAGTCACCGAGCAACGCGCAGGTCGTAGGGGGTGCTTCCAGGCATTCCGTGACGAAGACGGTGCCCCGGTTGACCACGCAGGTGTCCGACACGAGATGGGCGGTCGGCGTCCGAATCGACACTTCCACGTGGGTGGACATCTGCTCTGGCTCGGTCTTGAAGCCGAGCTCTCCCGTCCGGCTGCGCTCATTGAACCTAAGGTCTTCCTCTCTCACCCGATGCATCCGGACCACCGATGTCATCTCGTCCGCGAGGCGCTCGTAGGCGACGAACCCGCCAATTGCGCTCCAATGCGGATCGGTCTTCGGATACAGCACCCGGGGCTTCGCGGCGAGGAGCTCGTCGAGCGGATAGATCAGCTTCGCGAACGAATCGTTGGCTCGGAGCTCCTGGATGAGCTGCAGCACCGGGCGAGTATGGTGAGACTGGACATCGTCCGGAAGATCCTCGGGGTACACCGAGTGTGCGTTCGGGGGGACGATGTGAATGTACGGCACGCCCATTTTCTCGAGCATCGCGAACCTGCTTTCGAGAAGCAGCCTCCATTGCCTGAGCTCCAGCGGCGAAAACAGGCGGTCTCCGGTGTGCTGGTGAATGACTCCGTTGCTGTCGTTGTCGAGGAAGAGCCGATCGTTCTTGCCACGCAGGAACTTGTCGTCTTTCGTGTAGCGCGACACGACCGGGGCCTGACCGCGGTCACTCGCGCTCATCTGAACGATTCTCCCGTCACGATCGGAAAAGTTACCGACTACTCGAAGCTGTCCACACGCGGGGTTTCCCAGTGCGTGCGCGGGCCAAAGGTCTTTCCCTGCATCAGCTTCGATGCGGCCAACTCGGCCTGCGTGGGGGCGGCCGAGTCGTAGGGCACCTCGAGCAGGAACCGCTCGTTGTGCACGCCGATGACGACGTCAGGCTGGAGTTGCTGGACCACCTGGAAGTCGAGGCTCGGCATCTGGCAGAACACGGTGCGGCCGAAGCTCTCGGCGAGCACGGGCATCAGCTTCTCCACGAACGAGTCCCCGTGCACGAGACACGTCACTTCGGGAGCCAGCTTGCACCTGTACTCGATGCGCCGGCCTGCCAGGCGAACCCGGTTGTCCTGCGCATAGTGAGCCTGCCATCCCTGCACGTCGACGAAGATCTGGGTGGAGGTGCGCGGCGGGCTCATCTTGGCGCCGAGGTCCCCGGCGAGATCGTTACGGCTCACGAACAGTTGCTCCCACTGGATGTCCCGCACCGTCGCCACCTCTGAGATGTCGCGCATCAGGCGCTTGTACGCGACGAACGCGCCGAGCTCGTTCCAATGCGTGTCGGTTTTGATGTACACGAGATCGTGCTGCTTGTGGGCAACCAGCTCCTCGAGGGGATAGATGATCCTGGCCTTCGATTCCCGCTCGCGCAGATGTCCCATCAGCTGGAGCACCGGCCGTTCCGCGACTGTCACGACGGCGTCGGGCAGATACTCCGGATAGACGGCATGAGTGTTCGGCGGCACGAGAAAGAAGTACGGGATCCGGCGGCGCGCAAGCCACGCGAACCGGGTCTCGAGGACGTGGCGCCAGTCCTCGAGCCTGCGCTGGTCGAACCTCAGACGTCCGGTGTGCTGGTGGATGACGTGGTTGGTGTCCCGCGCCAGGAACAGCCAGCCATCCTTTCCCTCGACGACCTTGTCCTCCTCGCGCTCGGCGATGTCGCTCGCCAGAGCCGGCCCACCCCGCTCCATCTAGTGTCCCTCCACTAGTGGCCCCACAGGGGCGTCAGCTCCGGCATGGGTTCGACGCCGGAGGAAAGCTTGCGATCCGCCAGCTCGCGCGCTCGCGGCGCCTCGACATCGGCCGGGAGATCGATCAGACCCGGCTCGTCGACGAGGCCGATGACGAGATCCGGCCGCTCAGACTCGACGAGCTCGTGGTCGAGCGTGTGCAGATGGACGAACGTCATCTGCCGAAAGCTTTCGGAGAGGTATGTGAGCATCCGGTACGCCGACCGGTCACCGAAGAACAGGCAGGTGGTCGGCGGCGCAGCCTCGCAGCGGGTGACGAGCGTGCGACCCTCGCCCTCCACCCGGTTGTCGGATACCAGCCGCGCCGCCCGCGGGTGCGGCCTGCCGAGCAGCACGTCGCGCTTCTGCGGCGGGTCCAGCCGGTGGCCGAGATCGCCGTGTGCGGGACGCCGGTCGAAGCCGATTTCCTCACGCGCGAGCCGGCGCACGTCCAGCGACGCCGGGATCGCGGCCAGCAGGCTGCGATAGCCGACGAAGGCGCCGTTCGCGTTCCAGCAGCTGTCGTGGGTGGAGAAAGCCGCGCGGTCGGCGGGTTCTGCACGCAGTTCCTCCAGCGGGTAGACGATCTCGGCGAACGACTCGTCCTCCGCGATCCGGTGCAGCAGCTGGGCGATCGGCCGCCGTGGAGACACGACGACGCCGCGGGGCATGTTCTCCGCCAGCGCGACGTACTTGCACGGTGCCACGCCAAACACGTACGGGATGCCGTGATCGCCCAGCCAAGCCGTGCGTGCCTCCAGCACGAACACCCAGCGCAACGCGGCCTTGCGCGACAGCAGCAGGTCGCCGCGCATCTGCGCGAGGACGCGGCGACCGCCGTCGCGCTCGAACAGCCATTCGCCCTCCCCGACCAGCACGTCGTCGTTCGCGTGGAGCCTCACCCCCTCCGGCAGCTGGGCCGCCAACACGTCGAGCTCCTCCACCGGGCGATCGTACAACCGGTACCGCGGGCTGCGTCGTGCCGGGCTAGCTGTAGTTCCCGGAGACGTTGCTTCGTCTTGCGGGTCCGGCGGCGGATCGCGCTGGTGGCGGGTCCGGAAAACCGGGTGGGTAAGGGAGAGGGTTCGGCCGCCTGCGCGGGTTCGTGAGCGACACGTGATCTGCAATGCAAGCCGCACGCGTGGGTGGCAAATGAGCCGTCTGCGCGCTAGGCGTGTGGGGTGCGGTGAGCGCCTGGCGGCGATCGACGAACTTTCCCCCGTTGGGTCCACTTCCACGCATGGCCAGGGGGAAAGTTCAGTGGCCAATGCGCAACGCGGCAGGCTGTCGCGCGTGATCGCGACCTTTCTTTGCAGTCTCGTGACGCTCCGCTGGTTAGCGGAGCGCACCGTCGACCCTTTCCTTACCCCACCTGGTTTTGCGGGTCTGAACGACGTCTTTGCGAACTACACCTAGCTAACGGTGTGCGTCGTAGCTGATGGCCTGCTGGAACGTGGGCCGGTTGGTCCAGCGCATCGTCGCGGTCAGTATGCGCGGGTTGAAGACGATGCGCTCGCCCGTCGCGCTCGCTCTCCAGACCGCCGGGTTCGGGTTCTGGAGCTCGGCCTCCAGCTCGACCCCTGCCTGTTCGAGCGCCGCCCACAGCGCAGCCCGGCAGGTGCTCAGCACACCCTGGCCGCAGAAGCGGGTCTGGAACGGATCCGTGACCGGCTTGCCCACGAGCCGTCGCAGGTCCTTCTCGACGTACCCGTACCAGCCGCTGTTGTAGGCCGAGCCCTGGTTGTTCGCCCGGTTGTCGCGGCCCATCAGGCTCGCGAGGTCGTCCAGCTCAGGTCCCAGCACCGGGCCCATCACCGCGTCGGTGAACTTAGGCCATGCCTTGTCCATGATCGCCGCCCCGGCGTGGTCGATGAACCCGTCGAGGTCGACGTCGAGCCTGCTCGATCCCTTGGTGCGCCAGTCGAGCAGCAGCTCGAACATCTGCTGGGCCCGGGCGCTCGGAGCAGCACCCGTCCGCAGCACCGCGCCCAGCCCGCGGAAGGCCTGCGCCATCCGCAGGTCCTGCGTGGCCGCATAGTTCATCGCCGCGACCACGCTCGCCAGCGTGTGCGTCTGGACGGAGTTCGTCGCGGCCTCCAGCAGGTCCTTGCGATGCACCGAGCCGTAGGCCCACGTGTCGTCCGCCGCCTGCCATCCGGGCGCCGGCTTGTTGTTCCAGTTGACCAGCGTCCCGTCGCGGGGCGCCGTGCCGTGGGGGTGCTTTTCCTGCGAGATGAAGCCGCGCCACTCGTACCTGCCGTCGCCCTTGGTCGGCAGCCCGAGATCTACATCGGGGTGCCGGTTCGGAATGCGGCCGCTCGAGAACATCGCGATCTCGTCCTTGTCCGAGTAGAACCAGTTGAACGTGAAGTCGATCTTGTTGGCAGCCTCGTAGAAGCTCTCGACGTCGTGGACGGTGCCGTCGTTCAATTCGGCGAAGCCGAAGGCGCTCAGCACCTCGCGGTTGCGCGTCGACCGCGCTGACGAAAGCGCGACCCGCTCACCGTCGACGGTCGCGTAGCCGATCACCGGCCCGTGGACGGTTTCGTTGAAGATCACCGGCGTGCCCGCACCGGCCCCGACCCGGCCGGCGTCGAAGGTGGTCATCTCCCGGCACTGGCCCTCGAAGCGATAGTGCGTGTCGTCGCCACAGAGCTCCTCGACGAAGATGTCGACGACGTCGCTGCCCGAGGAGGTCGCGCTCCACGAGTAATCCTGCCCGCGCCCGAGCTCCACGTAGGGCCCCGACCCTGGGAATATCACGCCCCGCGCGTCGATGCCGCCGCCGTGCACGTCGACCTCGTGCAGGAGCTGCGGGTAGTAGTAGCCGACCTGCGGCCCCGCGACGAAGAAGGGATGACCCGTGGCCGAGCGCTCGGCTCCGACCAGGGCGGCGTTGCTCGCAGGCTGCCGCGCCGCCTGCTCGAGCGAGGATGCCCGCATGGCGCTCGTGTCGATGCTGGCCGCGTCGACCACAGCATTTCCAGCCTGGTTCGGGCGCGGATGGGTGAGCGTGAATCGCCGGTCAAGCGTGACCGATGCCTCAGCGTCGTTCTGCTCGCGCAGGTCGTTCCAAACCTGCTCGCCCTTTTGCTCCCCGAGCCTGTCCTGCAATGCCGAGAGCAGCTGTGAGCGCCGGGCCTCGTCCCCGCCGCCCTTTCCGAACACGGCGCCGATCAGGGCGGCGACCGCGATCACATCGTTGCGGTTCCATGGCCGGGCGGTGTTGCCGGCCTCCGTCCTGTAATCGTTGACGCCCCGGAGGTAGTTGTCGATGTCGTCGACGATCCGCTGTCCATTGGGCTGGGCCTGCATCAGTGCGACCTGCTGCGCGATGTAGTCCTCGGTCTGCTGGGAGGACGTGAAGGGCGTGAAGGTCTGCGCGAGCTGAAAAGCATTGAGTCCCGGCGCGTCGAGTACGGCCGCCCTCGCCGGTCCGCGCAGCGTGTCCATGAGCACCGTGCGGTCCTGGGCCTGGGCGAAACCGACCCCGTACATCGCATCGTTGCGATTGCTCGCCTCGATGTGCGGGACGCCGTAGGTGTCGCGCGTGATCACAAGCCCCGGCCTGGCCGGAAACGTGCGCGGCGTGCCCTGCACTGCAAGGCCGCCGAGCCCGAACACGTTCTTCTTGAAGTACAAGGGCAGATCCGCTGCCGTGACGTTGTTGCGCTTCGGGGTGAGCCCGTCGTAGAGCGGGAGCTGGTCCGAGGAGTTCGGCACCGCTGGAATCGCGCCGGCATTTCCGGGCGGCAACACGTTGAACGCCTCGCCCGCCTTCGAGAAGTCAGGCGCGCTCTGCGCTCCTGCGGCGGGTGCCAGCGCGGCCAGCGCCATGACGCAAACGACGCTCAGCAAAACGCAGAACCTGCCGGAAAAACGGTACATCACCCCTCCTGCTCTTGACCCCCCGAAGCTGCGAGTCTACCGCGGTCGGAGCGCCCCGTGCCAGACTCCGGCGGCCACTAGACTGCGCCCGAGTGCGCATGGGGGGGATCCTTTGCTGACCAGGCTGGCCGTGCGGACATTTGCCGCGCTGGCGGCCTGCGCTTTGCTGGCAGCAACGGGCGCGGCCGGCGCGGGGGCACATCATCCGCTCGCTGCCGCGGCTCCGGTGACCTGCGGGGGTGCGGCGGACAACACCCTCCAGCCGCATCGCATGATCACGGGGGAGTTCGACACCTCCCTGGAACGTGCGTACGTGATGCTGCCGTTCGACGTCCCAGCGGGCACGACCGCCGTGCGTGTGCGCTATTGCCACGACCAGCCCGAGGCGCCCACCAACGCGCGCATCAAGCACGTGCTCGACCTCGGCCTGTGGCAGGCTCGCTCCGCACCCACGGTGTTGTGGGGGGAGGCCGAGTTCCGCGGCTGGGGAGGCTCCAGCCACCCCGACGTGACGGTGTCACGCAACGGCTTTTCGAGCGAGGCGCAGTACCTGGCGAGCCCGAAGCTGCACCGCCCCGGCCATACGACACGGGGCTTCCGGCCCGGCCCGATCCCGGCGGGCGACTGGGCGGTCGAGCTCGGGGTGGCGGCGGTCGCGTCGCAGGCAGAGGGAGATATGGACGGCAAGGTCGCATGGCGGGTCGAGATCGACATCAGCACCGACCCGCTCTGGGAGAGCGATCCATACGTACCTGCGCCGTACGACCCCGCTCCGGCCCGCACCGCGCCGGGCTGGTATGCGGGCGACTTCCACGTCCATGCCGAGCACTCCTCGCTGGGCGACGCGACGATGACCGAGGCGTTCGACTACGCGTTCCGTCCTGCAGCCCAGCAGGGCGCCGGCCTGGACTTCGTGACGCTCTCCGACTACGTGACGGACTCGGCGTGGGGTGAGGTCGGCCGCCACCAGGACGACCACCCCGGCAAGTTGATCGTCCGCTCCAGCGAGATCATCACCTACCTCGGCCACGCCAACAACCACCACAGCCTGCGCTATGTGGACCACCGCACGGGGCCCGTGTATGAGCGCGACACCGCGGGCGGGCTGACGCTGCGCCGCGCGGCCCGGCCGGCCGGCGACCTGTGGGACGGCATCCGGGCGGGTGGCGGCTTCACCCAGATCAACCACCCCCGCATCTTTCCCTCCGAGGTGCCTGGGTTCGACTTCCTGTGCCGGGGCTGCCCGTGGGACTACCCGGCGGCCGCCAGCGACTACGCCCGTGTCGATGCGGTCGAGATCGCAACCGGCCCCGCGGGATTGAAGGAGGACCCCCAGCCCGGCCCCAACCCCTTCACGCCGCTGGCGATCCAGTTCTGGGAGTCGGCGATCGACGACGGAGGGCTGAACAACAACCGCATCGCGGCAGTCGGGTCGAGCGACTCGCACAACGCAGGACGCGCACCGGATCCGGTCACCCAGGCGCCGATCGGCCAGGCGACCACGGTCGTCTACGCCGACGAGCTGTCCGAGTCCGGCATCCAGCGCGGCGTGCAGGCGCGCCACACATATGTCAAGCCGTTCGGCAACGATGGTCCCGACCTGCGCTTCGAGGCCGGTGTCGCCGGGTCGGGCGAGCCGCCGGCGATCATGGGTGACGTCGTGCGCGGCACGGGTGTCAACTTCACCGCCCGCGTGATCGGCGCTGGACCGGGTGCCGCGCGCCCCGGGACCTACACGTTGTTCGTGTTGAAGGACGGGCTGCCGCTGCTCGCCGTGCCCGTCACAGGCGACGACTTCTCCTTCCCGTTCCCGAGCACGGGGCCCGGCCGCTACCGCCTACAGGTGCAGCGTGAGTCCGCGATCGAGGCGGTGTCGAGCCCGATCTGGGTCGAGGGAGCGGGCTACGTGCGGCCGAAGGGCGCGTCACCGCTGCGCCTCTCCCTCGTGCCGGCCTACGCGCCCTGCACCGCGCCCAATCGCGTCCACGGCCCACCGCTCGCGTCCGGCTCCTGCTCCCCGCCGGCGATGGAGTCGCCGACGTTGACGGTCGGCACTCCCGACGCGAACGGCGTACCGGCGCGGTCGACTGCGTTCGCCCGGCTCACCACGCTGGCGGGAGACCCGGACATTCCCGGCGACGACGCGGACGTCGCGGTCGATGCTGCCGCGACGGACGTTCGCGACAGGACCACGCTCGAAGATTTCTCCGGCACCCTGACTGCGCGTTTCACGGTGCGCATCACGGATCGCTGGAACGGCGGCGATGCGGCGACGGTCACGGACCTCCCCCTGGAGGTACCGCTGCAGTGCGCGGCGACCGCGGGCCCCGCGGGTGGTGCCTGCGCGGTGAACACGTCGATCGACGCGCTCGCACCCGGGGCAGCGCGGGAGGGCGACCGCGCGATCTGGGAGCTCACCGCGGCGGAGGTCCGGGGGCCCGACGACGCCCCGTTCCTGAGACCCGGGGTCTTCGTCCCTTAGAGCCTCTTAGAGGAGTCCGCGACGCGCGGGCGGGTCGCTCGTGGCGGTCCACGTGCGCCAGTCGGGGCGGATGCAGGCGTTCCAGCCGGCGAGGGCCACGACGCGCCCGATGCACGAGCCGCCTGCCACGTCGACCAGCATCACCGACTCGCCCGCCCGCGGGGGCCGCGGGCCGCGCATCAGGAAGCGCACCGACGTCCAGATGCAGTCATCGCCGTCGCGGTTGCCGAGATCGGCTCTCAGCACCACCTCGCGCTCTGCGAAGTCAAGCGTTTGCATTGCTCCTCCCCTATTCCTCGATGTTTGGTTGCCTTACCCAATTCCGCAATGCGCCGAACCCATACGCAGGTACGCTCGCGGACATGGGCTTCGATCCCGCTGTGGCCGACGAGGACTACTGCTATCTGACGACCACGGGGCGCGTCAGCGGCCATCCCCGGGAGATCGAGATCTGGTTCGGGCTGCACGGCAGCAGGCTCTACCTGCTGGCGGGCGGCCGTGAGCGCGCGGACTGGGTCAGAAACCTGATGCGCGATCCCGCCGTGGCTGTCCGGATCGGCAGCGAGCAGCTGCCCGGCACGGGACGCGTGGTCGAAGACCCCGAGGAGGACGCCCTGGCGCGCCGGCTGCTGTTCGAGAAGTACTCGCCGCGCTACAGCGGCAGCCTCGAGGATTGGCGGCAGAACGCTTTGCCCGTGACGGTCGAGTTCGACTAGGCTGCGCTCTCGACTAGATCGAGGGGGAGACCGGAAGACATGAGCTGTGGCCGGGCGGCAGTCCTGAGGACGGCGATCGCCGTAGCCGTTGGGGCGATCCTCTTCCCCGCATCCGCGGCCGCCGGCCCGCACCGCGCGGACGGGCGCCTGTCCGACTGGCGCGGCGAGGCCACGATGCTCTCCGGCGAGTCGCGCGTGTCGAAGGGCGAGCTGATCTACGACGACTGGCTGTACGACGATTACGGGGCGGACCTCGACAACGTCTCGAACATGCCGGTCTTCCGCGGCGCCCTCGCGCCCACGCGCGGGGACTACCGGTACCCGACCAACTCGGCGCGCTACGGCTACAACGCCGCCGACCTGCGTCAGCTGCGGGTCTCGGCGAGCGGTGCCGGGCTGCACATCGCCGCCTTCTTGCAGACGATGAAGGAGCC
The DNA here is from genome assembly GCA_963762195.1 of uncultured Solirubrobacterales bacterium. Lineage (GTDB taxonomy): Bacteria > Actinomycetota > Thermoleophilia > Solirubrobacterales > JBBDJG01 > DASRIA01. The sequence goes on from CAVXJX010000007.1 coordinate 56,867, forward strand.
CGACGCGGCCGCCGTCACGGTCGGGATCGACACCGGCCTTTCCCGCGAGGGCTCGGGCTGGCCCGACGGCGCCGGGATCGACTCCCCCGCCGCTGACACGTTCATCACGTTCTGGGGCACCGGCGGTTGGATCACGGACCGGCGCGGGCGCCGCGCACGGCTCCGCAACCAGGCCGTGAACCTGGCCGAGAACGCGATCGAGGTGGACGTCCCGTGGACGTCGATCCCGTACGTGCGCAACCGGACCGTCACCCTGTACGCGATCACCGGCCTCGCCGACCCGCAGGCCGGGGCCTACAAGCAGGTTCCGCTCGGGCAGGCGAGCGCGACGCAGCCCGGTGGCGGCCAGCCCGGCTCCACCGCGGCGTTCGACGCGGCCTTCGACCCGCTGGAGGAATGGACCCGCGTGGTCGGCAGCCACTGGGGCGAGGAGCGCCAGTCGCGCCTGCTGGCGGATCGCACTCTCTTTGGCCTGGGCCGTGCCGTGCGCATATCCAACCTCGAGGGCGGCGTCACGCGTCCCCACTCTCCGCAGCCCGGTCAGTTCTACAACCGGATCTTCCGTTCCACGCAGAACTTCGGCGAGGGCATCAACCTGAAGTCGGCCTCCGGCCCGGCCCCCGGCGGGAGCCCCGACCCGCAGTTCCTGTCACCGCACCAGCCGTACGGCCTCTACCTGCCTGAAGACTATGTCGCGGGCCAGCCCGCGCCGCTGCTGCTCAACGGCCACTCGCTGGACGTGAACCACAACGAGTACCGGGCCGTGTCACCGAACCTCTTCAATCAGCTCGGCGACGAGCGGTCGAGCATCGTGATCACACCGCTCGCCCGCGGGATGGACACGTGGTACATCGACTCGGGGTTCAAGGACGTGCTCGAGGCGTGGGAGGACCTGCGCTCCAACTACTCCGTCGACGACGAGCGCACGTCCATCGGCGGCTACTCGATGGGCGGGTACATGACGTACCGCATGGGCCTGCTGATGCCCGACCGCTTCGCGGCCGCGAACCCGTATGTCGGTCCGCCCGCGTACCAGCTGTGGCAACCGCCGCTGCCCCCGCAGCCGTCCAGCGACTACGACGTCGCCGGGCAGACGAACAACATCGTGGCGAACGGGCTGAACCTTCCGTTCGAGATCAACAACGGGGGGATCGACGAGCTCGTCCCGGTCGCGGGGCCGACCCAGCAGGCGCAATCCTTCCGTGACGCCGGCAACCCGCACCTCTACTACTTCTATCCCGAGTCCGACCACTTCGCGCTGATCCTGGCCGACGAGTGGGGCCACACGCGTGACTTCCTCGACCAGCACCCGGTGCGCAACCTGTCACCGGACGAGGTCCGCTACAAGCGCTACCCCTCGATGGACCTGCCGCAGCACGGGTTGCGCTTCGACGGTGCCTACTGGGTCGATGGCATGGCGGTCCGCACTCCAGGGGACTCGTGCGCACCGGGCGCGGCCTGCGAGGCGGCGTCGGGCCAGGTCGACGCATACACCCTCGGGCACGGACGCGCGCGCGGCACGACGCAATCGGTGACGACCGCATTCCCGGGACCGCCGTTCCCGGCGACCGTGCAGGGCACCACCCGCCAGCTCGGAGGCCCGATCGCAGACCAGAATCGCTTCGAGGCCACGTTCACGAACCTGAGCGCCGCGGCGTTCGACACGACCCGCATGGGGCTCGACCCTGCATCTGCGCTGACGGCGAGCCTGACCGTCGCGACGGGCCCGGGGGCGTTCACGCTCACGCTGCGGGGAGCCTTCCCGTCCGTGACCGCGACGCTCGACGGCCAACCGGTTCCGGTGCAGCAGACGGCCGAGGGCATCGTGCTGAGCCTTAACCTCACGACCGGGACGCACGCGCTGGTTGTCACGCCGTAGCGAGCCGGGCGCCTAGGAGGGTCTGCCGTAGGCTCGCCGCATGCCGTTGTGGGTTCGATGCATGCTTACGGCACTGGTTCTGTACGGCGTTGGGGTCGCGTTCATTGTGGTGGGCGTGTCTGCCGTTGGAATGATCCTGTTCGTAGTGGCGTGCTTCTTCGTGCTGGTGCCATTCCTTCCCGATCGCAGGCACTGACGCCGCCATCGCCGGCAGTGTTGTACTGAGAGAGGGGTGGGCAAAACCACCGGTGCAGCCGGGCACGCATCGTTCAACCACTTACCCGTGCGAGGCGGGTCCGCACCAGCTCGGTGACGCGGCCTGGATCGTAGAAAACCTGGCGCCAGCCAATTCGCAACACGTGCCACCCGGCTAGTTCGAGGTCCAGGTCGCGGCGGCGGTCACGTTCGAAGGCGATCGCCGAGTGGTGGAACTCGCGGCCGTCGGTCTCGACGACGAGGTGGTGCGCCGGCCAGTGAAAGTCGATTTCGTGCTCGTCGACGTATGCATTCACCACCGGCACGGGCAGCGCTGCGCGGCGCATGAGATCGAGGAAGCGGCGCTCGAGCTCGTTGCGGGTCGGGGGAGGCTCGTCGGGAACCTGTCCCATCATGTCCCGCAGCGCGTTGATCCCACGACGCGTGGCGTACCGAGCGAGCGCGTTGCGGTCGAAGAGCCCCAGATCGACCGACTTCTCCAGCGCCCGTCTGAGTTCATGCGGCTGCACAACAGCGGCAAGGTCCACGAGCGTCCGCGCGACCGAGGTGCAGGGAATGCCGTCGCGAACGCTGCGCTCGCCTGGTTCGAGCGATCGCGTTTCGTGCACCACGACGCCGGATCGTGACCGCACACCGCGACGCGGCACGGTGACGTCAACCGGTCCCGACGGCCAGCGTCTCAGGTCCCAGAGCGCGGCCGCCGAACGATGGCTCACGACCGCGCCCACGCCGGAGCCGAGCACCGCCGCCATGTGCCGGCCATGCGCGGTGAGACGACCGACCGAGAACACCTTTTCGTCCACACGGTAGAGACGCCTCACCGCCACGCGGTGCCTGATCGCGCCGGCGCTCAGACCGATCGCACGCAGTTGCCGGCGGCTGACAACGCCGTGCTGCTTTGCCGCGATCTCCGCCAACCGAACGTCAGGATGCGCCCGTGCCAGCGTTTGCGGTTGTACTACAACGCGTTTTGCTGCCACGGCAGAAGCGTGGCGCGCCGCGTGTCACATGGGCGCTGCGAGTGTGCCGGAAGCGTTACTCGTACCGCACGTTTTCGCAGTTGACCGCGGTGTCGCCGCGGTCCATGAAGGCGGTGTCGTTGCCCAGGCCGCAGTCGATCCAGTCGCGCTTGCCGCCCCCGAACGCGTGGACCGAGTCGTCGCCGTCGCCGCCGAACACTCGGTCGCGCCCGGTGTCGGGGCGCAGCTCGTCGTTGCCCGGGCCGCCGTCGAGGAGGTCCGCGCCACGGCCGCCGGAGATGCGGTCGTCGCCCTCGTCGCCCTGAAGGTGATCCGGCGCGTTGTTACCGAAGATCGTGTCGCTGCCGGGTCCCGCCAGCACGTGATCGGCGCCGCTCGAACCGGGCACGTGGTCTCCCCAGATCACGTCGTCGCCGGCCAGACCGGTGACGGTGTCATCTCCCGAGCCGCCCAGCAGCGTGTCGTTCAGGTCGGTCCCGTCGAGTGCCTCGGCCGCGCTGCCGCCGATCAGCTGCCGGCCCTGATGGGGATCCGTGGGCGCCGGCGCCGGGCCCAGTGCCACCATTTCGCACTCGCGGAAGCGCGTTGCCCGTACGTCGCGGCGGTCGACGTAGACGGTGTCGTATCCGGCGCCGCAGTCGATCACCGACTCCGACAGGGGCCCCGCCGGCTCGACGGCGTTCACGACGTCGTTTCCGGGGCCGGCCCAGATCGTGTCGCGGCCGCTCCAGCCGACGAGCTCGTCGTCGCCCGGGCCGCCGTGGAGCCGATCCTCTGCGCTGCCGCCGTTCAGCCGGTCGTTGCCGGCGCCCCCGACCACGAGGTCTCCCGCCTGACCGCCGTCGACGACGTCGTTGCCGGGGCCACCGAATCCCCGATCCCGCCCGAAGCCGCCGGCCAGCGTGTCGTCGCCCGGCCCGCCGCGCAGGCGGTCGTCACCGGAGTCACCCACGAGCAGGTCGTTGCCGGGGCCGCCGCGCAGGCGGTCGCCCGCGGTGCCGCCCTCGAGGCGATCGTCGCCGCCCTGGCCGAGGATGCGATCGCGGGCCTCGTCACCGGCGATCAAGTCTGCGCCGCTACCCCCGGCGAGGATGTCGCGGCCGGTGCCGCCGCGCAGCGTGTCGTTGCCACCCGAGGCGAACATCCGGTCCGCCGACCGGCCGCCCCACATCGTGTTGGCGGCCGCGTTGCCGCGCAGCCGGTCCTTGCCGCTGGAGCCGAAGAACGTCATCCGCGCACCGAGCGCGGTGGACGCAAGCAGGCAGGCGCACAGCAATGCGCACAGCACAGCGGCTGCGCCAAGGCGTGCGGCGGCACGCGTGGGGCGACATCCAGTCATTCGCATGTTGGGGGCCGAGCAACGACGTTTTCGATGACCGCCTACGAGGTGAGCTGACGGGCTCGCGCTCCTTCACCTGTCGGATCTGGTTGCGCGCCGGCCACCGGTGTGGCCGATTAGCCCCCGGCCGCCAAACATCGACGACCAATGGGTCCCCCGCTCCGCGGCGCCAGGGCGACCACGGACTCGGCGGCGAGTCGCGGGGGATTAAAGCAAGCGGGATGACGGGAAAATTGCAAGACAGCCGCGATTAGCCGCAATTTGCGGGTTTTCCAGGCGACCTGCGTAACCGCGTAACTGCGTAACTGCGTAACCGCGCTACCGCGGATCCCGCCACATCCGCCAAAGCGGCGGGCCACCGTCCGGGAGCGCGAACTGCTCCTTGACCTCGAATCCATGGCGCAGGTACAGGTCCCGGCTGCGCGCGGAGCCGGCATTCAGGTAGGCGGGCATCCGCTCGATGTCGCAACGTTCGAGCACGGGCTGCATGAGCGCGGAGCCCAGGCCCCTCCCCTGCCATTCGGGCTCGACGCCGAGCGAGTCCAGGTAGTAGTGGGGCGCGGTCGGGTGACCCGACTCCATGACGGTCAGCCCACGCTGCGCGCGCGCGAGTCCGCGGCCGAAGACACGCACCATCCCGGGCAGCAGCACGACCTGTTCGACGAGACCGAGCCTCCATGTCCCGGGTGGAACCCACAGCGCACCGCCGACGATGTCGTTGGTCGTGTAGCAGTAGTCGCGGCCCAGGTGGACCCTGCGGAGCATCACCTCGAACAACCGCCGTGCCCGGGCGATGCGCGTTTCGTCCTCCGACAGGAACCATCGCATCGGCGGATCGCCGTCGAACGCGCGGGCGAGCGCATCCGCCATCCGCGGGACGTCCTCGAGCTTTGCCTTTCGGACCTCCTGACCGGACCGCGCCACGGGGGGCGCCCCTACCACTTGCTGTCGGAGTCCTTGGTAAAGGTGCGCTTGCGGGTGGGGTAGCGACGGTTGTTCACCGCAACGGCGACGCCGGACACGGCGATCAGGATGCCGCCGAGCACGACCCAATCTTCCCAGCCGTCGACCACGCTCGTGACGCCCAGCACCACGATCAGACCGACTACCGATAGGACCACCAAACCTTGCAACCAGACCGGGAAGCGCAATACTCCTCCACGTCCTCGGGGAGGGCATCATAACCGCGCCACAATCGAACACCCCGCGGCGAGGAGGAGAAACCGAATGATCGAGAAAGTCGCCGTCGGCACCGACGGCTCCGAGACCGCAGAGAAGGCGGTCGACTTCGCCTTCGACGTTGCCGAGAAGTTCGGCGCCACGGTGGTTATCTGCAGTTCGTACCGGCCGGTCAGCGAGGACAAGGTCCGGCGCGATCAGCAGGAGGCACCCCAAGACATCCAGTGGTCGATCAACCCTACCCAGGAGGTCGACTCGACCCTCACTGCCGCGGCCGAGCGCGCACGTGAGCGCGGGATCGAGACCGTCACGGAAGCCCGTGAAGGCGATCCCGCAGACGTCCTGTGCGACATCGCGGAGGCTCACGGTGCGGACCTGCTGGTCGTGGGAAACAAGGGGATGCAGCGCCGCGTGCTCGGCAGCGTCCCCAACAGCGTTTCCCACAAGGCCCCGTGCTCGGTGGTGATCGTCAAGACGACCTAGTGATCCACTAGTGGCCGACGCGGTCGAGCAGCTAAGGGGGTCCTACGAGGCCCTCAACCGGCGGGACATCGACGCGACGATGGCCGTGCTCGATCCAGGCGCGCGATGGGTCGAGCATTCGGACATGCCCGAGGCCGGCAGCTACGAGGGGCGCGAGACGATCCGCGGCTTCCTCGAGCTGTTTCTCGACTCCTGGGACGAGTTCGAGCAGCAGATCGAGGAGGTTCACTCCGAGCACGAATGCGTGCTGCTCTTCATCCGCCTCACCGCGAGCGGCAGGGGCAGCGGCATCGACGTGGAGTCGCGTTACGCGCACCTGTGGACCATGCGCGAAGGGCGCGGTGTCCGGGTCGACGCCTACTACGACCGCGATTCCGCGCTAGCCGCGCTGCGAGCCGCGCACGACGGCTGATCCGGCCAGCCCCACGAGCAGCACGGACGCGGCAAAGGAGAGGTAGATGGCGCTCTCGCCGTCGTCGAAGTGCTCGAAAAACACCGCCGCCGCAAGCAGCTCGAGCGCACCCAGCGTCGCGTAGGCAGCAGCCGCTCCGCGCAGGCGCTCGACACGGTTGTCGAGCGCGGCGAATGCGGCCGCCGCCGCGAAGCCGATCAGGAACGCGCCCACCGCGCGCGCGGTCAGCGGGGTGAGGAGCCACGGCCAGATCGTCTCCGCGCTCGAAGGAGAAGCCCACAGGACGATCCCCATCGCTCCCATCACCACGGCCTGTACACCGAGCATGGCGCGCAGCAGACCCGGGATCGGCGTCGTCCCCAACCCTCCGGCCCGCGACGGCACGGCGAGCTGCTGCCGGACCAGGAAGGCCAGGGCGAGCGGCACGGTGCAGTACACCGTCAGCCAGAACCACCCGAACAGCGAGTCCAGGTCGAACTTGTCCAGATGGATCAGCGTCGCCGCCAGCAGCCCCACGGCGATCACCGACACCGGCACGAGGGCGGGCACGACCTCCTCCCAGGTCGCGCGTGTCGCGCTCCACCCGATCAGGACGAATGCCGCCCAGTAGGCGGCGCCCAGGAAGGCTGCGGTCAGAGGGGGCTGGATCGTCCAGGAGAAGAAGCGGTCAGTCTCCTGCGCCAGCGGGAACAGCAGGAAGCCGGCGACCAGGGCGAGGCCGGCAAACCCCGCCAGGAGCCAGCGCAGCGCAGGCGTTAGCGGCCGGGTAGTGGGCACGGCACCACTCTACGTACCAGGCAGAGGGGGCGCCGGCACTCGGCGCCCCCTGTTCAACGAACGGTCAGCCGGCGAGTGCGGTTCCGGTGAACGAGCACGCGGCCGTCGCGCCGAACCCGTCCCCCTCCTCACCGAGGAAGGTGACCGACGTGCTCACGCCCGCGGGAGTCGTATATACGAGCGTGCCCTGCGAGCCGTCGTCGTTCTGCGCGAGGAGCGAGAAGCTCTCGGTCGCGTTGAGGTCATTGTCCTGCCGGTAGAAGGGCACGTTGCCCGGGTCCTTGTTCCACGATACGTGCAGCGTCGCGTGGGGAACGGTCGACGTCGCGCGCACGTCCAGGTCAGGGCCGGCACCGCACGTCGCAGTCAGGACCAGGCCGCCCATGTCGAGCAGGCGTGTCGAGGCCGTGTTGATCGGCGCGCGGAAGTCGATCTTCGCGGCGTGCATGCCGTCGACGCGATCCGCGTTCAGACCGGTCGCGACCCCTGTTGCGTTGGTCGTGAAGGGCTTGCCGCCCTCGTTCTTCGTGATGATCCGGCCGGCTTCGTCGCCGTCCGTCTCGAACTCGAAAGCACGCCCCGCCTCGAGGTTGTTGGACCGAATGCAGGGCTCCCGCCCGGAATTCGACCGGCATCCGTAGATCGCGCCCCCACCGTTGCCGTTGCCAACGTTGGACTGGCGCGTCCCGTAGGTCTTCGACTGCGAGATGATCTCGGTCTCACGAGTGCTCGACCCGCTGCTCGGGTTGCGCTTCCCCTCCCGTAGAGCGTCGCCGGTAGCGCCGACTGCGAATGGCGATACGGCCAGTACCAGCAGCGCCGCGCTCGCCAGCACGTAGCGGCCCGAATTGCTGCGCGGACGCCGTTCGCGCTTGGTGGTCGCGACGTAGCGGTCCACTGCCTCCGTCCAGGCGCGGTCATCCTGTCTATTGGTGGCCATCGATCCTCCTTGCGGTCGGCGGGGCGCTCCGGGAAGAGAAGGCCCCAGCGCAGTTTTTTCTCCCCCTTGCAGGCAATCTAGACTGGGCTTCGCTGCGTCGCGCCGGTCGCCTGCGCATGCAAGACGTCCTGCGGGTTTGCGTGCGAGTGGCGCGGGTAAAGATCCGTTCATTACCGGGCAAGCGGTTGCCAGGCCTGAGGAGGGACTGGTCTCGAAGATGCGTCGCACATCCTCCGTTTCAACATTTGCGCTCGTGTTGGCGATGCTCGGGGCGCTCTTGGTCGGCCCGCCGCCGGCTGCCGCTGTCACCGTGCCGGCCCAGCCGATACCGGAGGGACCCGAGGCAAGCGAGCCGCCGGCCTTCGTCGGCGCCCCGGCGCGGCCGCAGCCGATCTCGGCAGAGCTGCCTCCGCGGCATCCCTTCATGGCGCCAAACGGGCGGAGCAACATCCACGACGACGCCTACATGTCGGGCGCGTATGCGTTCCCCGGGCCGCTCGGCCGTGGCATCGAGCGGCGGTCGACCTTCCACGCGGCCGAGTGCGCCTCCGTGACGTTCGATGGGGCGGGCCGGATCGTGTCGATCTGCGTGGGGCTCGAGCGTCCACGCTTGGTGATGTTCGACCCACACACGCTCGACAAGCTCGCGGAGTTCCCGCTACCGCCGCGCCAGCCGGGCACCAACAACCCGTTCAACGACTTCTCGGGTGGCGGCTACTTCTACCTCGACCACCGTGACCGCGCGGTGATCCCGACCAATCACCGGCACATCTGGGTGGTCGGGGAGACGACCTCGCCGCTCGGCCCCGGGTTCGCGCTGGAGCACGACTACGACTTGAGCGGCGTGACGGCGATCGACGACAAGCTCTTCTCGGTGCTGCCGGACTGGTCGGGCCGGCTCTGGTTCGTGTCCCAGAAGGGTGTCGTCGGCACGATCGACCCTGCATCGGGAGCGATCCGCACGCACAACCTCGGCGAGCAGGTCACGAACTCCTTCTCGGTCGACGAGTCGGGCGGCGTGTACATCGTTTCCGACGCCGCGCTCTACCGGTTCGACGCGGTCGCGGGCGGGCCGTCGGTCACGTGGCGCGAGGTGTATCCGAACTCGGGAATCCACAAGCCGGGGCAGTCCGGCCCGGGGTCGGGTACCACGCCCGACGTGATCGGCTCCAAGTACGTGGCGATCGCCGACAACGCCGACCCGCTGCAGGTAGTCGTCTACAGGCGGGCGAAGACCGTGCGCGGCTCCCGGCTCGTGTGCGCACAGCCGGTCTTCAAGCCCGGAGCCGGCGCCACCGACAACTCGTTGATCACGGCCGGCCGCTCGATCATCGTCGAGAACAACTACGGCTACTCGGGACTTACCGCCACGATGCAGGGGAAGACCACGGAGCCCGGCTTCGAGCGCGTGGACATCGATCCCGGCGGCGGGAGCTGCCGGACGGTGTGGCGCAGCAACGAGCGCGCACCGTCGGTGGTACCGAAGCTGTCGCTCGCGACCGGCCTGGTCTATGCCTACACGAAGCCCCCGACCAGCACCACGACGGACGCCTGGTACTTCACCGCGATGGATTTCCGCACCGGGCGGACGATCTACAGGCGCCTGGCGGGCACGGGCCTCGGCTTCAACAACAACTGGGCCCCGGTCACGCTGGGGCCCGACGGCACCGCCTACGTGGGCGCGCTCGGCGGCTTGGTGCTGCTGCGCGACCGCTAGTGCCGGGACAACGAAAGAGGGGCCCTGTCGGCCCCTTTTCGAATTCTGAAGTCTGTCTCTGGATCTAGTGGCGGTAACCCATTTTTTTGTCCCCTCTGGTCGTTGCTGTACGACCACCAGACGGAGGAGGGATGGGGTTTCTTCCCGGTGGCGAAAAAGTTCGCCAGCAGGCTTCAGGCCCGGTGCGCCGGGAACACCACGGGCACCAGCATCCTGCGAATCAGCAAGCCGCCGTTCGCCCACAGGGCAGGCAGCCACATGGGAATCCCCGCGAAGTCGGGGTGGGCGTAGTCGAAGGCACCGGTGGCCGAGATCGCGATCTCGCCGAGCGGGCCCAGCACCGCCGCGACGGCCGCGTAGGCCCAGTCGCCCGGCACGGACGCCACTGCGAGCCGGACGATCACCAGCCCGCCCAGGCCGGCCAGCAACCACGGCGCTCCGTCCCCGTCCCACAGCGCGGTCGCGCCGTAGAGGGTCGCGAAGAGAGCCAGCTCGAGGACACGCGCGGCAGGGCTGAAACGGGGTGGCGCACCCGGGCCGGCCGCGCGCTCGAGCCATGGAATCGCGATCCCGGCGCCGACGCCGGCCAGGCCGAATTCGAGGGGCACGAACCAGGCCCACTCTCCGAACGCCTCGTGCTCGTAGGAGAGGACGTCACCAAGCAGGTGCAGCCCGTCGAGCAGCGTGCCGGCCACGGCGCCGATCGCGAAGCAAACGGCTAGACGCGCGGGAGACGGCACGAACTCAGTATCGCTGGATAGTCTGCCGCGATGATCAGCGGTTTCCGAGACGCCGCTCGCGGGACTCGCGCCGCCCTCGCACTTGCTGCACTCGCTCTCCTGCTCTGGCCGGCTGCCGCACCTGCGCAGGAAAGCGGGGCACAGGCACAGGGGTCACCTTCCCAGCAGGCGAGCCCGCCCGGCCTGACGATCCCGCCGTCCCAGACGAAGCCCCCGCCTGGCTATCGCCTCTCCGCTCAGCAGGCGGTCCAGATCGCCGCCGAGGACAAGAAGGTCATGGAGGATCTAAAGGGAGGGGACTACCAGGCAGCGGCGTACCTGGCGGGCCCGGGCCGCTGGCAGGTGAGCCTTTTCGGCGAGGGCAAAGAGGAGGCTCAGATCACGGTGGACGATCGGGCCGGGACCGTCATCAAGGCCTTGACAGGGGCGCAGGTGGCCTTCTTCGCGGCCCGCGGCGAGGAGGGCGCATACGGGCGCAAGCTGAACGCCCCCTACGTATGGATCCCGCTGATGGCGCTCTTCATCCTGCCCTTCATCGATCCACGCCGGCCCTTTCGCCTGCTGCACCTCGACCTGCTGGTGTTGCTTGGGTTCTCGGCTTCGCACTACTTCCTCAACCGCGGCGAGATCGGCACATCGGTGCCGCTCGTCTACCCGGTGCTGCTCTACCTGCTGGTGCGGATGCTCGTGTTCGTCTACGCCGAGGGTTATGGCAACGAGCAAAAACCGGTCCGTTCGCTCGTTCCGGTCAAGTACCTCGCGATCGGGCTCGCGTTGCTTGCGGTCGGTCATGCCGTCGCCAACCTGAGCACCCAGAACAACGTGCTCGACATCGGCTACTCGGGGGTGGTCGGTGCCGACCGGCTGCTGCAGGGCGAGGAGATCTACGGCAACTTCCCCAACGACGACGACCCCGGCCAGGAATGCTGCATCTCCACCGGCGACACCTACGGGCCGGTCAACTATTACGCGTACGTGCCGTTCGAGCTGGCCTTTCCCTGGCACGGCACGTGGGACAAGCTGCCGGCGGCTCACGCTGCAGCGCTGTTCTTCGACTTCGCGACGATGCTGGGACTGTTCCTCGTCGGTCGCAGGATGCGGCCGGGGAGCAGGGGGCGCGAGTTAGGCGTGATGCTCGCTTACGCTTGGGCCGCTTTCCCCTACACGTGGCTGAACCTCACCACCAGCGTGAACGACTCGCTCGTCGCGATGCTGCTGGTCTACTCGTTCCTGGTCCTGCAATCGGCTCCCGCGCGGGGGGCGATGCTCGCGCTGGCCGGCTTCGCCAAGTTCGCGCCCCTGGCGCTGGGACCGCTCTTTCTCTCCTACTCCACGGACAGGAGGGGCGCGATCCGCTTCGTCGTGGCATTCGTCTCCGTGTCGTTCCTCGTGCTGGTGTGGCCGGCTCTCATCAAGGGCAGTCCGTCCGAGTTCTGGGATGCCACCGTCGGCGCGCAGCTCGGCCGGGATACACCGTTCAGCATCTGGGGGCAGGAGCCGGGCCTAGGCTGGTTGCAGGATGTCGTGAAGGTGTTGGTGGCCGGCCTGGCCGTGCTGGTCGCCTTCGTCCCGCGCCGCAAGTCACCCCTGCAGCTGGCAGCGCTCGGGGCTGCGGTGCTGATCGCGCTGCAGCTGATGGTCTCGTACTGGTTCTACTACTACATCATCTGGTTCTTGCCGTTCGTGCTGATCGCGCTCCTCGGCGATGACCCGGAGCCGGAAGAGCCCGGGCCCGCAGGACGATCGGGGCATGTCGCGGGCAAGCTCGAACCCGCCGAGCCCCTGCCCGCGTGAGCAGAAGCGCCTAGACGCCGATGTGGCCGCGGCGGGCGGCCAGCGCCTCGCGCAACGAGGGGACGTACGGCTGGATGGTGGTGTCCGTCACCTGGTCGAGCGACGCGAGCACCTCGGCGAGCCGCCGCTGGAGCCCGAGCTGCGGCTTGCCGTCGTTCGCGCGCAGCCTCATGGCCTTGATGCGCGCCTCCTCCTCCGACTTCGTGAAGTAGTGGTTCAGGCGCAGCTTGTCGAGGAGCGGCGGTTGGACCGGCCGTTGCACATGTTCGTTGTCGGTGTTGATCGAGGGGCCGCCCCCCTCGTAGGCGTTGGCCAGGTTCATGCCCGCCTTGATCACCCGCTTCGGATCGACGATCCGCTTCATATTCATCGCTTCCTGGTCGGCGCGGCGGGTGTAGCTCTCGGTGACGAGCCCTGGTGGTTTCGTGCGATGCCCGGACGACCCGAACGCCGGCCGGCTCACCCACAGCGCGGCCGCGTGCTCGTACTCGCCCAGCAGCTCCGGCACCGGACGGTAGGTGGGTGAGAACAGGTACTCGTCCAGGTCGATGAAGGCCAGCCAGCGCGTCTCGTGCCGGTGCTGCTCGACGCAGTGGAAGTTGCACCTCGCCTGCTGCGCGAACTCCGGGCTCTTGCCGGGCCAGTCCTCCACCACGACGATGCCCTCTTCTACATACGGCGCCAGCACCTCGCGGTGGTCGTCGGTGCTGCGGTTATTGAAGAGGAAGAAGCGCTCGACGCCGACGAGCCGGTGGAACTCGATCCACTCCGCCATGTACGGCGCCTCGTTCCTGTAGATGGCGCAAGCAGAGAGATAGACCGGCGACCGTTCCATGGGGGCGGGTGGCTATGCAGCGGTGCTGGGGCTTACCTGCCTCAGCCCGTCGGCCGTTCAATCAGTTCAATGCGGTAGCCATCGGGGTCGCGCACGAAGCACAACCTTGAGCCGCCCTCGCGCACGGTGTACGGCGGCTTCTCGGGCTCGATGCCCTGGCCGGCGAGCTGCTCGAGCGTGGAGTCGAGGTCGTTTGCCGTGATCGCGATGTGACCGTACGCCGTCCCGAGCTCGTACGAGTCGACGCCGTGGTTGTACGTCAGCTCGAGCCGCGGCATGTCGCCGTCTCCGGGGATGTTCATGAAGACGTTGGTCGCCTCGTCGCGGATCGGGATGCGCCCGACCTCCTCGAATCCGAGCGCCTTGTAGAACGCAACGGAACGGTCGATGTCGGTGATCCGGTAGCAGGTATGGATCAGGTTCGGCATGGCGCGGCCCAAAGTATTAACAGCAACTCAGCAGTGATGGTCCATGATTGGGGGAGAGATGCTGCGCATCGGACACAAGGGAGCCGACCTGATCGAGCCCGGCAACACGCCGGCGAGCTTCGACGCCGCGCTGAAGCACGGGGTCGACATGATCGAGCTGGACGTGCTCCCGGCGCGCCCTGGCGGCGAGCTGATCCTGGCTCACGACTACGAGGACGCGGCCGAGCGGGTGCCGCTCACGATCGACGAGGGATTCGCACACCTCGCGTCCGCGCGCTTCGCCGGCATCGAGTTCATCGTCGACCTGAAGCTGCCCGGCTACGAGACCCGCGTGGTCGACGCGCTCGACGCCGCCGGGTTGCGGGACCGGGCGCTCGTGTCTTCGACCTACAAGGAGAGTCACGCGCGGCTGCGCGCCTACGACAAGAGCCTGCGCGTGGGCTGGTCGGTGCCTCGCGCGCGCCGCGACTACACGTCGTCCATCTTCATGAAGATCCCCGCACTCGTGGTCCTGAGCGTGATGAAGCGCACCCTTCCCCGCCAGGCCGGTGAGGCGCTGCGCGCCGGCCTGTGCGATGCCGTGATGGCGCACTGGCGGCTGGTGACCCCCGCGCTGGTGGAGTCGGTGAGCGCCGCGGGCGGTGACCTCTACGTCTGGACCGTCGACGAGGCCCCGCGCATCCGCGAGCTGAAGACCCTTGGCGTCACGGGCGTGATCACGAACGACCCGCGCCTGTTCGCAGCGTTGTCCTAGATGGTCTAAGCCGCGACGGGCTCGGCGACGGGCGCGATCACCGGCGTCGCCCAAGTCGGCTGCTCGTCGATCGCCACGGCCGCACGCGAGACGAGGTCGGCCGGGCCGCGATCGGACTCGAGCCGTCCGGCCGTGCCGGCACGCGCGTGGATGAGGACTGCCTCGAGCGATCCCTCGAGCGCCCGCGCGAGCGTTTCGACGGATCCCGTCGAGGACTCGGGGCAGATGACGGCAAACCGGGACGGCGATAGCTGCGCAACGATGTCCGCACCGCGTGACTGCGCGGTGATCGCGTCCTGCGCATCGGTGCGGTACTTGCCGGTCAGCGGACGGCGGCCACCGTCCGAGGTCGGCTCCTCCAGCTCCAGCAGCAGCAGGCCGAGGGGCCGGCGATAGCGGTCGGAGCGGGCCCACTCCTGGGCCAGCAGCGTCTCGAAAGCGACGACGTTCATTTCAGGGCTCTCCGTGTCGACCCAGGCATTGCGTTCGAGCCGGCGCCGCCCTCGTACCCACATCGTCCACATGGTCAGCGCGATCAGGCCGAGCGACAGCAGCGCCGCCCACACGGCGGGAGGAATCTTCTCGATCAGATCGAGGACCGGGGCGACTCCCCGTGGTCCCCGTTCGGCGGTGGACTCCCGGTTCGCACGGCGGTCGGCGGCACCGCTCCGCTCGCTGTCCCGGCCGCTGCCGGCCGCAGGCGTTTCGCTCGTGGCGGCTCCCGAGGCTGCAATCCCGTCTGGGCTCGTCCCGGCCGCGCCGCCCGGTCCGGCGGGGCTCGCCGCGGGGGTGTCGGCGGTAGGAGTCGAGGGCTGGGAGGCGTTGCCGTCCCCCGCCGACCCCTGAGGCGCGGGCTGCGTCTGGCTTCCGGTCCCGGTGCCCGGCAGCGTGGCCGATCCGGGGTCCACCTCGGCCCGTACTCCCCCCGGTCCGGCGCCGACGGTCAGGCTTCCGTTCTCACCAGCGTCTACACCAAGCGATGCCCCCTGCTGAGGGTTTGCTTCCACCGAGACGCCGGATTGGCCGATGTCATAGGCGGAGACCCCGCCCGACGGGGCTGCGCTCTGCGCGTAGGCGGTCGGTGCGGTCGCGAGGGCGACCAGCGCGAAGGTAGCAGCGGTTCTACGAATCATCTGGCCTCGATATCGGTCCCGCGAGCGGTGGCCTTGACCCTTCCCGCCCACCGTCGACGCCTTTTTGCAGGGACGTTCAGCCAATCCTCAGGTACTCGCGTCACACTGAGAGCGTGAAGATCCTCGTGGTCGACGACGAGCCCGCCGTGCGGGACTCGCTCGAGCGGGCGCTGCGGCTGGAGGGGTACGAGATCGGCCTCGCAGCCGACGGAGCCCAAGCCCTTGCGGCCATCTCGGCTGACGGACCCGACGCCGTAGTGCTCGACGTCATGATGCCGCACGTCGACGGCTTGGAGGTGTGCCGGCGGATGCGGTCGATGGGCGACCGCACTCCCGTGCTGATGCTGACCGCGCGCGACACCGTGGTCGACCGGGTCGCCGGTCTCGATGCCGGCGCCGACGACTACGTGGTGAAGCCCTTCGCGCTCGACGAGCTGCTCGCCCGCCTGCGCGCGCTGCTGCGCCGGTCCGGCGCCGGGGCGGCCGGGCAGACCCTGTATTTCGCCGATCTCGAGCTCGACCCCGTCTCCCACCAGGTGAAGCGCGGCGACCGCCTCGTCGAGCTGACGAGGACGGAGTTCTCCCTGCTCGAGTTGTTTCTGCTGCACCCGCGCCAGGTGATGACACGTCCCGTGATCTTCGACCGCGTGTGGGGTTACGACTTCGGTCCGGGCTCGAACTCGCTCGAGGTCTACGTCAGCTACCTGCGGCGAAAGACGGAGGCCGGCGGCGAGCCCCGCCTGCTGCACACCGTGCGCGGCGTCGGCTACGTGCTGCGAGAGGAATGAGCCTCGGTCTGCGAGGAGCGTCGCGCGGAGTGGGTACTCGCGTGCGCGATCGGATCGCGGCCTCGTCGTTTCGCCAGCGCCTTGCGCTGCTGTCCGCCGCTGCCGTGGCGGCTGCCGTGGTGCTCGCCTCCGCGATTACGTTCGTGATCGTGCGCAGTGAGCTCCGGGGCGAGGTGGACCAGAGCCTGAAGGACACCGTGAACAGGATTTCGGTGCCCGCCGAGCTGCTGTTGCCGGGCACTGTCCCGGGCCAGAACGTGCTGGTGCTTCCGCAGGGCCAGCTCGGCAGCCGCGACGTGTACGCCCAGGTGGTCCGGCCGAACGGCTCGGTCGTCCGGCCGCGTGGCAGCCGGATCCGGCTTCCAATCGACGAGCAGGTGCTCGAGGTGGCGCGGACCGGGAAGGGGTCCTTCTTCACCGACGCGACGATCGGCGGGGTGCACGCCCGCATCT
The DNA here is from genome assembly GCA_963762195.1 of uncultured Solirubrobacterales bacterium. Classification (GTDB taxonomy): domain Bacteria; phylum Actinomycetota; class Thermoleophilia; order Solirubrobacterales; family JBBDJG01; genus DASRIA01. Next base: position 73,714 of record CAVXJX010000007.1, read on the forward strand.
ATACGGCACCGGTGCCGACCGGCGATGCCGTGCAGGCGGTGCGTCCGTTGGAGGAGGTGGATAGAACCTTGCGCGATCTGACGTTCGCGCTGGTGCTCGTGGGCCTCGGCGGGATTGCGCTTGCCGTGTGGCTCGGCCTGATGGTGGCGCGCGCCGCGCTCACTCCGGTGAAGCAGCTCACCGACGCCGCCGAGCATGTCGCGCGCACCCACGACCTCTCACGACGTATCCGCGCCGACCGGGCTGACGAACTCAGCCGCCTGGGCGCGAGCTTCAACACGATGCTCGAGGCGCTTGCCTCCTCACAGGCAGCGCAACGCCAGCTCGTGGCCGACGCCTCGCACGAGCTGCGCACTCCGCTCACCAGCCTGCGCACGAACATCGAGGTGCTCTCGTCCGACGCGCTGCCACCGGAGGACCGTCAGAAACTCCTACGCGACGTCGTCGCCCAGTTGGGGGAGCTGACCGTGCTCGTCAGCGACCTCGTCGACCTCGCGCGGGGCGACGAGCCGGCGCTCGTCGCGGAGGACGTACGGCTCGACATGCTGGTGGCCGAGGCCGTCGAGCGTGCGCGCCGGCGTTCGCCTGACAAGGCATTCTTCACCGACCTCTCTCCGGCGTTGGTGCAGGGCGTGCCGGCTCGCCTCGACCGGGCCGTCACGAACCTGCTCGACAATGCCGCGAAGTGGAGCCCTCCCGGCGGCCAGATCGAGGTGCACGTGCATGACGGAGCGCTGTCCGTACGAGACCACGGGCCCGGCATCGACGAGGCGGACCTCCCCTACGTCTTCGACCGCTTCTATCGGGCCGCGGCGGCGCGCGGGTTGCCGGGCTCGGGCCTCGGCCTCGCGATCGTGCGCCAGGTGGCCGAGTGGCACGGCGGCACCGTCACAGCCGAGCGCGCACAGGGCGGCGGCGCGCGCCTCAGGCTGCAACTGCCGGTCGCGAAGTAACGGTCGATGCTCGTTGCAGTGATCTCCGACACCCACATGGCGGCAGGGGGCCGGCGTCGCCTGCCCGACGCCTGCGTCGAGCAGATCCGCGCGTCTGACCTGCTTGTGCACGCCGGCGACATCATGAGCCTCGAGGCGCTGGCCGAGTTCGAGGCGATCGGCCCACCGGTGCGAGCGATCACAGGCAACATGGACGGATGGGAGCTACGCGACCGACTTCCCGACGTGGCGGAGTTCGAGATCGAGGGCGCAACACTGGCGGTGATCCACGACGCCGGACCATCGGCGGGCCGCCTGGCCCGGATGCGACGCCACTTTCCCCACGCCGACGCGGTCATATTCGGGCACTCCCACATCCCCCTGCACGAGCGCGCCAGCGACTTCCAGATCTTCAACCCGGGCAGCCCCACAGAACGCCGCAAAGCGCCACATCATGCGATGGGGATAGCTAAGGTCGACAGCGGCGCAATCGAGTTCGAGCACATCGTGCTCGACTAGTGATACGCAGTTACGCAGTTCGCAGGAAAACCAACGGGAGGTCGTGATGACTACGAAGATCACCAAGAGCGAAGAGGAATGGCAGCGCGAGCTGACTCCCGAGCAGTACGAGGTGCTGCGCCGTCAGGGGACCGAGCCGCCGTTCAGCGGGGAGTACACATACAGCAAGGAAGACGGGATGTACCGGTGCGCGGCCTGCGGCAACGAGCTCTTCAGCTCCGACACCAAGTTCGAGTCCGGCACCGGATGGCCGAGCTTCTACGAGCCGGCGACCGCCGAGGCGGTCGAGCTGCGGACCGACGACAGCCATGGCATGAAGCGCACCGAGGTCGTGTGCGCGCGCTGCGGCGGGCACCTCGGCCACGTCTTCGACGACGGGCCGAATCCCACCGGCCAGCGCTTCTGCATCAACTCCTTGTCCCTCGACATGGAGAAGAACGCCGACTAGATGTAGTTTCCAAAGACGTGGTTTCGCCTTGCGGGTCCGGGGGGCGGATCGCTGGTGGCGGGTCCGGAAAACCAGGTGGGTAAGGGAGAGGGTTCGGCCGCCTGCGCGGGTTCGCGAGCGACACCTGATCTGCGATGCAAGGCGCACGCGTAGGTGGCAAATGAGCCGTCTGCGCGCTAGGCGTGTGGGGTGTGGTGAGCGCCTGGCGGCGATCGACGAACTTTCCCCCGTTGGGTCCACTTCCACGCATGGCCAGGGGGAAAGTTCAGTGGCCAATGCGCAACGCGGCAGGCTGTCGCGCGTGATCGCGACCTTTCTTTGCAGTCTCGTGACGCTCCGCTGGTTAGCGGAGCGCACACGTCGACCCTTTCCTACCCACCTGGTTTTCCGGGCTGAACGACGTGGTAGGGAACTACGCCTAGCGGATCCGCACGTGCACGTGGTTGTCGTGGTTGGGGATCGCCTGCACGATTCGGCGCGGGCCGCGCAGGCCCACGTGTAGTCCAACGAACGCGAACTTTGCGCCGGCGCGCACGAAGCGCGTGACGAGGTCCTGGGCGAGCGCGCGGTCGACCTGGGCGACATTGGCAGGCCCGCGCTCGCGCGCATCGACGCGGGGGTAGTAGACGTCGACGTCGAGCCCGTTCTGATGAGACGCATGCCCCGGTGCACCGAACCGCGCGCCGAAGCTGCCGCCGGTCGGTCGCGAAAGGTCGCCGATCCCGATGCGCGGCGCGCCGGGGTTGGCGGCGCGAAACTCCGCGAGCACCTGCAGGAGCACCTTCACCAGCCGATCGGTTCCATACCGCCGCCAGGGCCGGTTCGGTGTGGTGTTGCGGATCGGGTCCCAAGTGAAGAAGTGCTCGCCCTCGGAGGGCAGCTGCACGCCGTTCACCAGCCGGCCTGCGTTCGTTCGCCCGACCGCGGTCGATCGCCGCCACCGGATCGGCTCGGAGAGCATGCTCTCGGGCGACTCGTGGACCGACTCGCCCGGGACGGGCAGCTCCGGTCCGACGGCCGTTGCAGGGCGGACGGCGGCCAGCATGATCAAGGCCAGCAGTGCGACCGGCAGGCGCACGCTACGCGGCAGCCGGGATCTTGTTGAGCTCCTGGACCGCATGCAGATAGGCCTCGCAGAAGGTCGGAAACGGCTGGATGGTGTCCTCGAAGACCTCGAGCGGAATGCGTGCGCGAATTGCGAGCGTCGCCTGGCCGAGCCACTCGCCCGCCTCGGGACCGACCGCGTGCGCGCCGATGATGCGCTCGCCGTCGGAGACGAGCGTCAGGTAGCCGGTGTCTTCGTAGTCCCTGTAGTAGGTGGACACGCGCGGTACGTCGGCCATCGATACGGTGACGCTGACGGGGCCGTCCGCCGCACCCACGGATGCGGTCTGCGGATCGGTGAAGACCACCCGGGGGACAGCTTCGTAGTTCGCCCGGGCGTCCCGCCCGAGGATGTTCGCGGCCGCGATCCGGCCCTGGTACTTGCCGACGTAGGTCAGCGGCCAGATGCCGGTCACGTCGCCGATCGCCCACACGCTTTCTCCGGCAGCCATGCGGTCGTCGACTTTGACCGAGCCCTTCTCCGGCTCGATCCCGAGCACCTCGAGGCCGATGCCCTCGACGCGCGGCTTGCGGCCGGTCGCAACAAGCAGCTTGTCGCCTCGCAACACACTCCCGTCTGGGAACTCGAGCTCGTAGTCGCTGCCATTGCGCCGCGCCTGCTTCGCGAACTGCCCGAAGTGGAACTCGATCCCCTCGCCTTCGAGCGCCTTCTGCAGCGCTTGTCCGACCGCGGGCGGCTCCTTCGACAGCACGCGGTCGCCCCCCTCGACCAGCGCGACGGAGCTCCCCATCCGGCAGATCGCCTGCGCCATCTCCACGCCCACCGGGCCGCCTCCCAGCACGAGCAGGCGGTCGGGGACATCCTTCAAGCCGGTGGCCTCGCGGTTGGTCCACAAGCCGTCGAGCTCGCGCAGCCCGTCGATCGGCGGGATCACCGGCTCGGATCCGGTGGCGATCACGATGTGCTCGGTGGTGTGGACATCGTCGCCGACAGCGACGGCGCCGGGGCCCGCGATCCGGCCGGTGCCGCGCAGCAGCTCGATCCCATGCTCTTTCAGCCAGGCGCGCGCGTTCGTATCGTCGTAGTTGCTGACCATGTAGTCGCGCCAGGCAAGCGCACTCGCGACGTCGAGGTCGCCGGTGACCGCCTCGCGCGCGCCGGGCGCGCGCCGCGCATCGGACAGCGCTTCCCCTGGGCGCAGCAATGTCTTGGACGGGATGCACGCCCAGTGGGTGCATTCGCCGCCGACCAGCTCACGCTCCACGATCGCGACCCGCAGCCCACCCCCGGCCAACACGTTCGCGCAGTGCTCGGACGGAGCTCCCCCGCCGATCAGGATCACATCGAAGTCAGGCACGGGAAGGCTCCTTTCGATGGGACTGCTTGTCGATCTCGTGTGCAGCGGTGATCAGGCCGATGTGGCTGAACGCCTGCGGGAAGTTTCCCAACAGCTCTCCGCTGGCGGCGTCGATCTCCTCCGCGAGCAGGCCGAGGTCGTTCGCATACCCCGCGACCTGGTCGAAGAGTTGCTCGGCGCGGGCCAGCTCCCCGGCCTTCGCAAGACAGGTCACGAGCCAGAACGAGCAGATCACGAACGTCCCCTCCTCACCCGTGAGACCGTCGGGATTGACGCCTTCGGGGGCATTGCGATACCGCAGCACGAGCCCGTCCTCGGTGAGGTCACGGGCGATCGTCTCGATCGTTGCGCGCATGCGCGGGTCGTCCGCGGGGAGAAAGCCCAGGATCGGCATCAGAAGCGCAGCCGCATCGAGCTCGTCGGAGTCGAAGGACTGGGCATAGGCCTGGCGCTTCTCGCTCCAGCCCCGCTCGAGGACGGCGGCCCGGACGCGGTCGCGCTCCGCCGCCCAGGCCTCGGCCTTGGCGTACCGGCCGAGACCGGGCGCCAGTCTCACGGCGCGATCGAGCGCGGTCCAGCAGAGCACCTTCGACGAGAGGTGGTGCCGTGGCTTTCCGCGCATCTCCCACATGCCGGCGTCCTCCTCGCGCCACAACTCGACCGCCGCGTCCGCGAGCTCCGCCACGAACTCCTGGATCTCGGGATGGAGGTCGCCCAGCCGCTCCCTGTAGAGGTAGAGCGTGTTGATCAGCTCGCCGTACACGTCGTGCTGCGCCTGAACCCAAGCGCCGTTGCCGATGCGCACCGGACGGGAGTCGCGCCAGCCGCGCAGGTGCGGCAGCTCGCGCTCGGAGAGGTCGTGCTCGCCGGCGATTCCGTACATGATCTGAAGCGAGCCGTCCTTGACGCGCCCACCCGCGGAGCTCGTCATGAACGAGACGAAGTTCTCGGCCTCGTCCGAGCAGGTGCCGATGTACAGCGCCTCGAGCGTGAGGCTCGCGTCCCGGATCCACGCGTAGCGGTAGTCCCAGTTGCGCTCGCCGCCGATGTGCTCGGGAAGCGACGTGGTGGGCGCGGCGACGATCGCGCCGGTCGGGCTGTACGTCAGGCCCTGAAGGACCCGGGAGCTGAGCCGCACCAGATCGTCGTGCGGCCCCTCGTAGAGGTCGTGCTCGGCTTCCCACGACCGCCATGCCTCGGCCGTGTCGGCGATGCGACGCGCGACATCGGCTGCCGCCGTCGGCTCGATCGTGGACACCTCGGGCGATGCCCAGCGCAGCGCGAAGCTCGTGCTGTCTCCCTCGCCCAGCCGCAGGGCAGCCCGCATCGTCGAGCCCGCGATCTCGACCGGACCCGACGCCGTCACGGCAACCTGACTGGGCCCGCCGAACGTGCGGCCTCCCTCCTCGGTGCGCCGGAAGAGCGGGCGGACCAGTCCGTACTCAGGCCGGGGGGCCAGCTCCATCGACAGCTCCATGCGGCCCGACACGCACGCGACCGTCCGCACCAGCTCGTGCGGCGCGTTGGTCCCAAGGTCATGCCCGCGCTGGCCGTCGCCGAGGGCAAGCGCATCCGTGAGGCGCACGACCCCGGTGTCCGTCTCGAAGGTCGTCTCGACGACGAGCGTGCCGGGCAGATAGCGGCGCTTGCTCGTGAACGCCTCCGCCGGGCGGATCGACCAGTGACCGGCATCGGGGTCGAGGATGCGGGCGAACAATGCCGGACTGTCGAAACGCGGCAGACACAGCCAGTCGATCGATCCCTGCGTGTCGACCAGCGCCGCCGAGTTGCAGTCGGACAGCAGGCCGTAGTCGGCGATCGGGCGGAAGGCGGACGGCAACGCGGGGTCTACTCTCATGCGGGCATCATGCCCGTCGAGCTTTCTGGAGCGCGTGTAAGGCTGCGGCCGGTCGCCGAGGCCGACATCCCAGTGCTCACGGCACTGGCGGCGGATCCGGAGATCGCGCGCTGGTGGGGGGACAACGACGAGGGCGACATCCGGATCGAAGTCTGCGCGCCGCGCGCAATTGCCTGGGCGATCGAGGTGGAGGACGAAGTCTCCGGTCTCGTGGTGGCGACCGAGGAGCCCGACGCGGATTACCGCTCCGTGGAGCTCGACATCTTCGTGGCCGCGCCCCTGCACGGCCGGGGCCTCGGCGCGGACGCCCTGCGCACGGCGCTGCGCCACCTGTTCGCGGAGCGCGACCATCACCGCGCGGTGATCGCCCCCGCCGCCGCCAACGAGCGCGCGATCCGCTGCTACCGGCGAGTCGGTTTCCGGCCCGTCGGGATCCTGCGCCAGGCCGACCGGGATCCGGGCGGTGGGTGGCGCGACGCGCTGGTCATGGACATCCTCGCGGCCGAGTTGCGCTGAATCGAATTTTCAACCCGAGGGAAGAAAACCCGGCGGTCCCCCGTCTGGTGGTCGTACAGCAACGACCAAGAGGGGAACAAAATGGGTTACCGCCACTAGATCAAAGCCAGACTTCAAGAATTCGAAAAGGGGCCGGCAGGGCCCCTCTTTCGTTGTAGCGCGAGAATGTCCGTGCGATGAACGGATGGTCGCTCGGCGAATTGGCCGCTCTCCTGGCCTTGGCGGTTCTCGCCCTCCTCGGGCTCACATACAACCGGGCCGTCAGCCGTGTGTTTTCGGCCTGGCACACCCCCTGGCCACCGGGCGGGCTGATCCGTGAGGACCGGCCCGAAAGATTGCCGAGGCGAGGAAGCGGCACCAGCTCGAAGCCGCGACGGCGCGCGGGGGCGCCGTCGCGCTATGTCTCATGGTCCTCGGCGCCTGCGCATACGGCCTGATCCAGGGCCGGATAGGTAGTTCCCAACCACGTCGTTCAGGCCCGCAAAACCAGGTGGGGTAGGAACGGGTCGACGTGTGCGCTCCGCTAGCCGGCGGAGTGTCACGAGACTTCAAAGAAAGGTCGCGATCACGCGCGACAGCCTGCCGCGTTGCGCATTGGCCACTGAACTTTCCCCCTGGCCATGCGTGGAAGTGGACCCAACGGGGGAAAGTTCGGCGATCGCCGCCAGGCGCTCACCGCACCCCACATGAGTAGCGCGCAGACGGCTCATTTGCCACCCACGCGTGCGCCTTGCATCGCAGATCACGGGTCGCTCGCGAGCCCGCGCAGGCGGCCGAACCCTCTCCCTTACCCACCCGGTTTTCCGAACCCGCCACCAGCGCGATCCGCCGCCGGACCCGCAAGACGAAGCAACGTCTTTTGGGAAAACAACTAGGAAAGCCGCTCCGGCAGGTCGAACGGATCCATCATCACCGGGTCTGCGAAGCCCGTGATGTCCGCGATCCGCCCGCCGCGCAGCGTCAGCACCTGCAGCGCCCGCGGAATGTAGGCGCCGGCCTCGTCGTTCCAGTAGTAGGCGCCGAACGCGACTTGCCCGTTGGCCCGAGTGGGCACGAGGCGCACGCGCCGCTGCTCGCCCGCGAACGACACCAGCTGGCGGCGGGCCTGCTGATCGGCGAATGCGAGCTCGGTGAGGAAGCCGGCGACGCCCTCGCGGCCCTCGAACCACGTCGGCATGGGGGGCATCGCGAGCGTCGCGTCCTCGGTCAGCATGGCGACGATCGTGTCCGCGTCGCCCTCCTCCCAGGCGCGCATATACGTGTCGACGAGCGCCTTCAGCTCGGTGTCACCGAGCGCGCGCAGGGTGGCCTGCTGGCTCTGCTCGGGAAGCCGTTCGTCCGCCGCCTTGCGGGCCCGTTGGAGCGCGCTGTTCACTGATTGCACGGTCGTGTCGAGCACGTCGGCGACCTCCTTCGCCGAGAAGCCGAGGACCTCGCGCAGGATCAGGACGGCGCGCTGCTTCGCCGGCAGGTGCTGCAGCGCCGCGACGAACGCCAGCTCGACGCTCTCCCGCTCTTCGTAGAGGGCCTCGGGCCCGAGCATCCGGTCCCCCGCGTCGAAGGTCTCATCCGGGAAGGGCTCGATCCAGACCGATTCGACAAGGGGCTTGCCGACGCCGTCGTGCGGGTCGGCGGGCGGTCCGTAGTCCATGGGCAGGACCCGCTTGGGACGCCGCGCGATGGCGTCCAGGCACGCGTTCGTCGCGATCTTGTAGAGCCAGGACCGCAGCGAGCTGCGCGCGGCAAACCGCGGCAGGCCGCGCCAGGCGCGGAGCAGCGCGTCCTGAAGCGGCATCTTCCGCGTCCTGGACCGAGCCGAGCATGCGGTAGCAGTGGGCATGGAGCCGGCTTCGGTGAGGCTCGATCAAGCGCCGGAAAGCATCCTCGTCGCCCGAGCGAGCCGCCTGGAGCAGTTCGGCTTCCAACACGGTCATCGCCGCCTGAGATTACTTTGGCCGCGCCGACCGGTCCTTAGGACACACATGAAGAGAGCCGCGGCGAGACGCGTCGTCCATCTGGAGCTGCACACCGGCGACCTGGCGGGCGCCCGTGCCTTCTATGCCGGTCTGCTGGATGCCCGGTTCGAGGAGGTCGTCCTGAGCTGTGGTTCGTATCTGACCATGGATCTGGGCAACGGGGTCGGCGGGGGCATCGTGGAGTGCGGCGTGCGCCCCTCGGCCTGGCTGCCCTACGTCGAGGTTGCCGACATCGACCGGGTCACGGCGCGAGCATGGGAGCTCGGCGCGACCGTCCTGCTGGAACCGCGGGAGGGACCCGGCGGGTGGCGCAGTGTCGTCGCGGAGCCGGCCGGGGGTCAGGTTGCCTTCTGGCAACCGAAGCACTAGAAGCGGGCGACCACCGCGGCGGCCTCTTCAGCCGTGCGTGCCGGTGCCATCGTGATCCGCAATGAGAGGTCGTGCCACCGACTCGGGGGCGCCAGCCTCAGCGAGAGGCTCGGCCCGGGGCGCGGGTTGGAGCTCTGCGGTGAGGGAAACAGCAGTCGCGCCACGGCGCCAGGAGGGAAGGCTCGCACGAGGACCACGTACCCGCCCTCTCCGCCGTCGATGAAGAAGTAGCGGACCGTCGCGACGTCGACCTGCGTGCTGCCGTCCCCGGCCCGCGCGAGCTGAACGGTGCGGTCCGCGAGCACGGCGTTCACCTTTGCCGTGTCCTCCCAGCTCGGCAAGAGCGCCTCGAGCGAGAGGGGGTCGGAGCGACCGCGCGTCGCCTGCCACGCGACGTCGATGCGGTCGGTCCTGAACGTGTAGCGCGACCTGAACCGGACTCCCGCCCGGTCGATCAGCCCGCCCGTCTCGATCGCCGTGAACACGCCGGCGTGGGGTGAGCGCGGATAGCGCTTCACGCGCGTGATCGGCCCCTGCGGGGATTTGTTCAAGATCAGCGGGATGCGCGTCTTCGAACCGAGCGTGCGCGGCCGCTGCGACGCCGTCACGAGCTTGCCGTCGGACGCTCTCACCGCCAGCCCGAACCCCGCGGGCGCGCGCCCCCCGATGTGCGAGATCACGCGCTGGCGCGAGTCGAACCAGCGCGCGATGTCGATGCCCCCGTATGGGAACGCCCCGTTGCTGACCGGCACGATGGCCGTGTTGTAGGTGGGAGTCGTGATTGCGAGCCGCCCGATCGACGGGTCGAACGCATACATGGGAGGCGGCTCTGCGGCAGGATCGTTTCCCATGCCACGCAGCACGGCCTCCGCCGCGAGGGCCTGGAAGCGTGCGAGCTCGAAATGCCTGCCCTCGCTGAACTTCGTCGTGACTCCGTAGAGGCTGCTGCCCGGCTCGCGGCGGTCGTCGTCCCACCGCTCGGTGAAGCGCTCATAGAGGTCCAGCGAACGGTCGAACATGAACTTGGCCCAGCGGCGCTCGTCGTCGGTGACGAAGTTCTTCGAGCTGGCGATCGCGAGCAGTCCCTGGCAGCACCAGGCCCAGTAGCGCGACAGGTGCCAGCGGTACAGATAGAGGCCGGTGTCCCAGTTGACGTAGCCGCTGTGGGTCCAGTAGGCGGGCAGCGCCCGCCGCACCCAAGCCCGCAGGGTCCGCGCGTGGCTCTTCGAGATCGGCGTCATCCCCTCGCGCCGCGCCTGCTCGTAGTAGTAGATGACGTCGAGCACGATGTTGGCGTACTCGGCCGACTCGATGTTGTGCCTCGCCCCGGCCCGCTGGAACGGGTTGCGGTGGAAGTTGTAGCTCGGTCCGAGGTTGGGAATCCGCCACGGCCGTGCGGGCCGCTTCGCGCCCCGCAGGAAGCGCACCAGCTGCTGCCGGTAGTCGCGGCGCAGCAGAGCGGGGTCGCCGGTCATGCTCGCTGCGCAGGCGTGCAGCTCGGCCGAGAAGTTGATCTGGTTGAGGCGCACGTTGGGGTAGCGGAAGAACGGCGACCGCGCGACCGCGCGCACGCACTGCACCATCCGCGTGACCGTCGCCTCCGGCAGGCCCAGCTGCTCGCGCGCCCGCCATGCGTAGTACAAAGCGCGTGCCACCTTCGGGTCCACCGACAGATGCATGGCGCTGTCGCGGCGGCTCATGCTCGTGACCCACCCCGGCGCGTGCAGCTGGTTCTCGGAGCGGGGGTCGGAGTGCCGCGTCGGGCGCCCGTTGCGCGGCACGCGAAACGGCGCGGGCGACTCGCACAGACGCTCCGCGAGCTGCCGGGCGCGGGCGTCGTTTCGCGATCGCCCGTCGTGTCCTTGGAACGCAGCGATCGCGTGGGTCATCAGCGCGCTCGAGTTGAGGCGGGTGTCGCTCGTGTAGACGTTTTGGGAGTCGCTCCACAGGCGATCCATCGCCGGCTGTAGCCAGTCCGCGAACTCCCAGTACCCGGCATCACGCAGCGGCGGGCTTCCGACGACCGCTGCGGTTGGGCCCTGGGGCGCGGCTGCGGCGAGTGCGGGATCGAGCAGCCTCAACGACCCCGGGATCGCGGCGCCCAGCGCCACGCCCGCGCCCTTCGCGAGGAACGCCCGTCTGGTTCCCCCATCACCCATGCGGCGCCACACACTGACGAACAGGGTGGCGGGAACGTAGTTACGCTTCCGCAATGCCGACCGCCCTCGTGACCGGCGCCAACCGCGGGATCGGCCGCGAGGTGGCGCGCCAACTTGCCGACCGGGGCTTCACCGTGGTCCTCACCGCCCGCGACGAGGCGAAGGCCCGCGAGGCCGCCACGGAGCTCGCGGCCGCGGGCGACGTGCGGCCGCTGGCCCTCGACGTGTCGGACCCCGAGAGCATCGAGGCCGCGGCAGCGCAGGTCGCGCAGGATCCGGGCGAGCTCGACGTGCTGGTCAACAACGCGGGGATCGGCTCCGACTTCGGGATCGCGGGGGTGGAGCCCGACTTCGGCGCGATCCAGCGCGCGCTCGACACGAACTTCTTCGGCGCCTACAGGCTCACGATCGCGCTGCTCCCGCTGCTGCGAAAGAGCGACAGCCCGCGCATCGTGAACGTCTCGAGCGGGATGGGCGGCGTCGCCGAGATGGGCGGCTGGTCGCCCGGGTACCGGGTGTCGAAGGCGTCGCTGAATGCCATGACGCGCATCCTCGCCACCGAGCTGAAGGACGACCGCTTCCTGGTCAACTCTGCCTGCCCGGGCTTCGTCGCGACCGACATGGGCGGGCCGATGGGAGCGAGCAAGCCCGTCGCGGACGGCGCGGCGGGGGTCGTGTGGCTCGCGACCCTCCCCGACACCGGGCCGACCGGCGGCTTTTTCCGCGACGGCGCGCCCGTCAGCTTCTGAGCCCGCGCTTGGCACCGGATTTCACGGTGGCCCCGGCCAGGCCCAGGCGTTAGCATGGACACCGACTCAGGTTCGGGCCTGCCGTCCAGTGCGAAACCCGGGCTGGGCAGGGGACCCCAGGGAAGGAGATAGCAATATGCACAAGCTGCTACTTGGCTTTGGCGTGGCGCTGGTCGCTTTGACAGCGATGGCATCACCCGCAGCAGCGGCAACATTCAACTGCAACGAAGTCGTCACGGGAGGCACCTACGACAACGTGACAGTCCCGCGTGACGGGGCTTGCACGCTGATCGACTCCACCGTCGCCGGCAACGTCGAGGTGAAGTCCAACGCGTACTTCGAAGCGGGCAACACGGATATCGCAGGGAAGGTCCGGGCCTACAGGGCGCTGACCCTGTTCATCGACTCGGGAACCACAGTCGGGCGCGACGTCAAGGCTGACGACACCGCCCAGGTGTACATCTTCAATTCGCAAGTGGCGCGCGGCATCGGCGTGGAAGACACGACCGAGGTAGCGCAGATCTGCGGCAACGAAGTCGCCAACGGCGACATCCATGTCGACCGCAGCGGTTCGGACATCCTCGTCGGGGACCCGGTCGCCGACTGTCCGGGGAACACGCTGCTCAACGGTGACATCGAGTTGCACCGCAACTTCACCGAGGTCGAGTTCGTGGTCCGCGGCAACACCGTCAGCGACGACCTCGAGGTGATCCGCAACAGGGGTCCGGTCGAGAAGGTCGTGGAGGACAACGAAGGCGGGGACGAGCTCGAGTGCTACGGCAACGAAGAGCCCTTCACCGTTTCCGGCAACATCGGCTGGGATGAGCGCAAGGGCCAGTGCCGCGAGGTCCTGACCTGTGAGGCCGAGCACACCGGAGTGACCTACGACGACGTGATCGTTCCGGCCAACGCTGTCTGCACCTTGATCGACTCGACGGTTCGCGAAAACGTGTTCGTCGACGAGGGCGGGTACTTCCAGGCGACCAACACCGACATCGGCGGCAAGGTGCGTGCAGTCAACGCCCTGACGTTGTTCCTCGACTCCGAGTCGACCGTGGGCGGCGACGTCAAGTCGTACGGCACGGCGCAGGTGTTCGTGTTCAACGTGACGATCGGGCGCGGCCTGAAGGTCAACGGCACCACCGAAGTCGTGAACATCTGCGGATCCACGGTGACGCGCGGCGATCTGGAGATCACGCGCAGCGGCCAGGACATCCTGGTCGGGTCGAGCGACATCATCGTGGAGTGCGCCGGCAACACGATCAGCGACGGTGACCTGGAGCTGGAGCGCAACACGACCGACGTCGAGTTCGTGGTGAGCGCCAACACGGTCTCGGACGACCTCGAGGTCTACAGGAACACCGGTCCGGTCGAGAAGACCATCACGGACAACACCGGCGGCGACGACCTCGAGTGCTACGGCAACGAGGAGCCGATCGTGGCCACCGGCAACACCGGATGGAACGAGCGAAAGGGCCAGTGCCGTGAGGTATACACCTGCGAAGCTGGGATTCCCGGCATCGACGCGGACGAAGTGATCGTCCCGGCGAATGCAGTGTGCATCCTGGCCGAAGCGACGATCACGGGCAACGTGACCGTCGGCGAGGGCGCGTACTTCCAGGCGCTCGATTCGGACATCGGCGGGAACGTCCGGGCAACAGGCGCCCAGACGCTCTTCCTCGACATCGGGACCACCGTTGGCGGCAACGTCAAGTCGGTCGGCTCGGTCCAGGTCTACGTGTTCGAAGCCAGGATCGGTCGCGGCCTCGAGGTGGACAACACCACCGAGGTCGTGAACATCTGCGGCACCACGGTGACCCGCGGGGACCTGAGGATCACGGACAGCGGCCCGGACATCCTGGTCGGGTCGAGCGACGTTCTCGTAGCGTGCGCCGGCAACACGGTCAGCGACGGTGACCTGGAGCTGGAGCGCAACACGACCGACGTCGAATTCGTGGTGAGCGCCAACACCGTCTCGGACGACCTCCAGGCGTTCGGGAACACCGGTCCGGTGGAGAAGACGATCACCGACAACACCGGCGACGAGCTCGAGTGCTTCAACAACGAGCCGCCGGTGCTGGCCACGGGCAACACGTTCCGCAGGCTGGAGGGCCAGTGCGAGGCGGTGCTTCCCTAGGGGAGACTGACCCGCGGCTGGACCGCATCGACTGACGAAAAGGCCCGCACATCGTGCGGGCCTTTTCTATTCCGCGGCGGTTGGAAAGAGCTAACGGCGGCGCCAGGCGCCGCCGAACATCCGCGACAGCCGGCCGCTCGAGGTGTTCGCCTTGAACTCGGGCGCACCCGGGTCGGGCTCGGGCAGTGAGGCTGCCTCGCCCGCGTCGATGTTGAGCGTCACGAGGCGCTCGGCGATCCGGGCGATCTCCGGAGCATCGACGAACCGCAGCCCGCTTGAGGTGCTGATCACGATGCCGTCGAAGATGTGCTCACGCGGGTTCTCGAGCACACGCTCCACCTTGCCGAGCACGACAGCGTCCGAGGATCGAACCTCCGTGCCCCGCTCCAGCAGCTTGTACGAGATTGCGTGTCCTTCGTCCATTGCTGAAAGCCTACGACCTACTAGACCGGGGCGGGCCTAGTGCCGTGAGAAGAAACGGCGGGCGAAGCGCTTGCGCTGGGGGGTCGCCGGGATGGCGACGTCCTCCGCCGACTCGTCGGAGTAGATCTCGTCGAGCAGCCCGAGGAAGCGCCGGCCGAGGTTGAACCGCAGCAGAGACCGTTCGGCCTCCTCACGGCTCTTGCCGCTCTGCCTCATGTTGACGATCTGCTCCCGGAACATCTCGGTCATCTCCGGGCTGGGCTCGGTGATGAGCTCGGGGCCGTCGCCGTTCATGCCCTGAACCGGCTCTGCGACCGGGTCGGGAATGGGATCGACGCTGACCTCCTCGGCGCCCGGCGCCTGATCGGGCTCCGGCTCCGTTGTTCCCTCGATGGCCTTGGCAGGCGCGGCCGGAGAGGCAAGATGGGAGTAAGGATCGTCCACCTGGTGCAGGGCCAGCATCGCGGCGTCAAGCTCCACCCGGAGCGCCGACACCATGCCGGCGACGGTGACCGTCAGCAACTCGAAGCTGTTCACGAGCTGGAAGGCCCGGTCGAGCGCGTACTTCAGCGCCTCTCGGCCTTCTTCCTCGGAGCGCTGGGTGAGTCTGCGTGACTCACGGATCGCCTCCAGCTCGATGGACGCGACACGCGCGACCGCGGTGTCGATGATCTTGCGAAGCTCGGGCTCGAGGGCCACCGGCAGCGTCTCGTTCTCCAGCACCGGGGCGGCCTGCGGAGGCGCGGCCGGAGGCTCGGGCGCGGGTTCGGGCTCGGGCGCGGGTTCGGGCTCGGGCGCGGGTTCGGGCTCGGGCGGCGCTGCCTGGGCAGCGGGCTCCTGGCGCTCGGGCGCCGGCACTGCAGGCACCTCGACGGCAGGCTCCTCGACGGCAGGCTCCTCGGCGGGAGCAGGCTCCTGGGCAGGTTCCGGCTCCGAGGCCGGCTTGGGCTCCAGGATCGGCGCGGTCAGCGCCGACGGATCAGCGGCAGCGGGCGCGATGCCTTCGACCGCGGACTCGTTCGAGCCCTGCGGCTCGTCCGGTTCCGACGCGGTCTTCCCTGCCTGCTTAGTCTGCCGATTGAACAATGCCAAGTAAAAACTGCCCCCCTGCCAGCGGATAAAGCCTACTCCCCATGCCGCGGCGGTGCAATCGCAATGCATGAGAGGTGGGCAGCCCGGGGATAGGGTGCCGCGCAGATGAGAATCGTCTACATCATCGGGACCCGCCCGAACGTCGTCAAGATGGCCCCGGTGATCGCGGCGCTGCGACACCGGCTGCCCGGCGCAGAACACGTGATCGTGCACACAGGGCAGCACTACGACCGCCTGATGTCGGACGTCTTCATCGACGAGCTGCAGGTCCCGCAGCCGGATCACACCCTGGGCGTGGGTTCGGGCACTCACGCCGTCCAGACCGCCCGCGTGATGGAGCGCCTCGAGCCGCTGCTGGAACACGAGCGGCCCGACCTGGTGATCGTCCCCGGGGACGTGAACTCGACCATGGCGGCAGCGCTGGTCACGGTGAAGCTCGGGATCTCCCTCGCCCACGTCGAGTCGGGGCTGCGCAGCTTCGATCGCTCCATGCCCGAGGAGATCAACCGCATCGTCACCGACCAGTTCTCGGACCACCTGTTCATCCACAGCGAGGAAGCGATCGAGAACCTGCGGCGCGAGGGCATCGGCGACGAGCGCGTGCACTTCGTGGGAAACACGATGATCGATGCTCTGGTCGCGACGGAGGAGCGTTTTCGCTCCCGCGCGGCGGCGCGGAGCTTCGGGCTGGCGGCCGGGGACTACATGCTCGTCACGCTGCACCGGCCCAACCTGGTCGACGGGCCGCTGCTGAGCGAGGTCGTCACCCACCTCGAGCGGGTCGCGAACGAATTGCCCGTTCTCTTTCCCGTTCACCCCCGCACGCAGCAAAGATTGGACCCACACAGCCGCGACCCGCGGGTCAAGCTCGTCGACCCGGTCGGCTACCTGGACTTCCTGTCACTCGAGGCCGACGCGGCCGCGGTGCTCACCGACTCCGGAGGGGTCCAGGAGGAGACCACCTTCCTCGGCGTACCGTGCTTCACCCTCCGCGCGACCACGGAGCGGCCCGTCACGATCACCCACGGGACCAACACCCTGCTCGGACTGCAGCCCGAGCGCATCGGCGAGATACCGCAGCTGATCCAGGCCGAGCGGCGTGAGTCACGAAGAAAGGCCGGCATCCCTCCGCTCTGGGACGGGCGTGCCGCGGAGCGGATCGCCGACCTGATCGCGGCGGTCTGAATATGCTCGCGGCATGCGGGCACTTGTCACCGGTTGCGCGGGCTTCATCGGGTCGAACCTGACCGAGGCCCTGCTGGAAGGGGGAAACGACGTCGTCGGAGTCGACTGCTTCAACGACAACTACGGCCGGCGGCAGAAGCTCCACAACCTCGAGGTGGCGATGGACCACCGCGCGTTCCAGTTCGTCCCGATCGACCTCGCGCGCGGTGACGTGCAGGACCTGGTATCGGAGGCCGACGTGATCTTCCACCTCGCGGCCGAGCCCGGCGTCCGGGCGAGCTGGGGCGGCAGGTTCGAGACATACCTGCGCAACAACATCCTCGCCACCCAGGAGCTGCTGGAAGCCGTGCAGGCCTGGCCGGAGAAGCGCTTCGTGTTCGCCTCGTCGTCTTCGATCTACGGACAGGCCGAGCGCTTTCCGACGCCGGAATCCGTCCTGCCGCAGCCCTTCTCCCCATACGGCGTGACCAAGCTGGCCGCCGAGCACCTGTGCCAGATGTACCACGGCAACCACGGAGTGGACGCCGTGATCCTGCGTTACTTCTCCGCCTACGGACCGCGCCAGCGCCCGGACATGGCATTCCACGCTTTCTGCCGCTCCGCACTCGAGGGCGCTCCCGTGACCGTCTTCGGCGACGGACAGCAGACGCGCGACTTCACGTTCGTCGGCGACGTGGTGAAGGCGACGCTCGCCGCCGGCGAGATACAGGATGTAGGAGGCCTCGTGATCAACGTCGGGGGCGGGGCGCAGGTGAGCGTGAACGAGGCTCTGGATGTGATCGGGCAGCTCGCCGGCAGGCAGCTCGAGGTCCGCTACGACGAGCGCCAGTCAGGCGACGTTCGCGATACGTGTGCAGATTCGACACTTGCGAAGGAGCGCCTGGGACTCGCGCCCGAGACGGAATGGCACGACGGGTTGCGCAAGCAGTGGGAGTGGATGCGTTCCAGCACGTGAGTACCGGCAGCTCATCCGGGGCGCCGGGCAGACAACGCGGCCGCATACAGCTCGTCGTACGCCCGGGCAGCCTTCTCGAGCGTGTAGCGCTTCCGGATCGCGGCTTGTCCGCGCAGGCCGACCTCCCGTCGAGTCTCAGGGTCCGCGATCAGGTCGCCGACGATGTGGACGAGATCGTCCTGAGTCTCGACGATGAACCCGGTGCTGCCGTTCTCGATGTGCTCCGCGAGTCCAGGGCTGTCGTCGAAGACGATTGCCGGAACGCCCATGGCCATCGCCTCGGTGACTGCGTTGCCGAACGACTCCCTCCCCGACGAGGGGAGACAAAAGGCGTCCATCACCTGCAGGTAGTCGGCGACATGGTCCTCGAGGCCCGTGAACAGCACATCGCCCGCGACGGCGAGCTCGCGTGCCAGCTCTTCGAGGCGCGGCCTTTCGGGCCCGTCCCCGACCACCAGCAGCCGCACCTGATCGGCCCCCGAGTCCTGGAGCCCGCGAAGCGCATGCAGCAACCAGTCGATCCGCTTCCACCCTTTCAGGATCGCGGCGGTGCCGAGCACGAACTCCGACGACAAGCCCAGCGCGGCCCGCACGTCCTGCGCGGAGCGACCGGGGTCCAGAAGCGAGAACTCCATCCCGTTGTAGGTGACTCGAAACCTGTTCGGATCGATCCCGAGCAGCTCGGCACCGCTGCGTGCGCCGTGTGCCGTGTTGCCGGAGAAGGCGTGGAACGAGTTGCGCAGCAGTGCGCCCGTGATGCGGAAGCGCGCGCGCCGTCTGAACGACCGGTCCACGAACCCTCCCCGGTGCGTGTACACCCGAGTCATGCCGCGACAGGTGATGCTGGCCGCCATCAGCATCGGCTCCGCCGCGTGGAAATGATGTATGTCGACCCCACGCATCGCCCGGCGGGCCACCGTCAGGTGGCGCAGAGACCGCCCGTGCGGCAGGTCCAGCGACGTGACGGGGCAGCCGAGCGCCGCCAGCCGGTCGAAGTAAGGGCCGCGCGGTCCGGCGAAGAGGACCGATGGGACCACGGTGCTGCCCGCGAGTTGCTCACGCACCAGCTGATACACCGCCCGCTCCATGCCGCCGGTCTGTCCGCTCCACAGGAGATGGAGGACCCGCAGTACCCTTCTCGATCCGCGACTTTCTCGACTTTCGCTTTGGGGCTGGAGATCAGGGGACATGGCTCGAACGGGGGCTGAGAGACGAAAGGCCCGGCTGATCGTGATCGGCCCGCTGCCTCCACCGATTCATGGGGTCGCTGTCTCCACTCGCCTCGCGCTGGACAACGACATGCTGCGCGATCGGTTCGAGATCGAGCATATCGACACGACCGACCACCGCCCCCTGTCGACGATGGAGCGCTGGGACCTCGCCAACGTGATGCTCGGGTTGAGGAACGTGGTGCAGCTGATCGGCCGTCTGCGGCCTCGACCGGGAGTGGTCTACGTACCTGTCTCCACCTTTCTGGGGGCGTTCCTGCGCGACTCGCTCTTCATCCATGCGGCGGCGCTGGCCCGGTGGAAGGTGGCCGTGCACATCGGCAACGGCTGGTTCCGCGACTTCTATGAAGCTCGTGGACCGCTCGCCCGCTGGTGGGTGCGGCGCACAATGCGCCGCGCCGCGACCGTCGCCGTGCTGGGGCCGCGGCTGCGCGACACCCTGGACGGGCTGGTCCGGCCGGAGCGGGTCGCGGTGGTGCCGAACGGCACCCCGGACTTCGAACGCATGCCGGTGACAAGGCAGCGTGGTCGCGTGCTGTTCTTCGGCAATTTTCTGGAGGGGAAAGGGATCGTCGAAGCCGTCGATGCGGCGTTGATCGTCGTGCGCGACGACCCGGATGCCGAGGTGATCTTCGCCGGCGAGTGGAACGACGCGTCGCTCGAGCGCGAGCTACGCGGCCGCGCAGACACCGCGAGCGGGCGGATCAAGTTCCTCACGCCCGTCAGCGGAAATGAAAAAGAGGAGCTGCTGCAATCCTCGGCCGTGGCGATGTTCCCGGCGCGGGAGAACGAGGGGCACCCGCGTGCTGTCCTCGAGGCCCTCTGCCGCGGGCTTCCCATCGTGCTGACGGCGCAGGCGAACTTCAACATGGGTTTGACGGACACGCAGGATGCCTTCGTGCTGGACTCGGCGGATCCGGGGCAGCTTGCGCACCGCATCCTGCAACTGCTCGCGGACGAAGCGCTGCGCGGGCGCATGGGCAACGCAGCCAGGGCACGCTACGAATCGGAGTACACCCAGGCGCTGGCCGATCAACGGCTGGCGGACTGGCTCACTTGAGTGGCCGGGTGAGGCGCGCCGTCCTCCAGGGCCAGCAGGCGCCGCCGCAGGACGTAGCCGACTCCGAGGCCGACACCGATGAAGTTCCCGATCGCAAAGGCGAGTGCTGCACCGGTCGCATCGAGGCTCGGCACGAGTGCCACGAGCCCGATCAGCTGCACGCTCGTGCCGACGATCACCGTTCTCAGCAGGACGCCGGAGTGCCCGGTCGTGAGCAGTAGCGGCGGCACCCAGAAGAACACGACGTAAGGCGTGACCCCGAGCAGGCACAGGAACATGGGCGTGCCCGCCGCGCGGAAGGAGTCGCCTGCAACGGCGCCGATCAAGGCGTCGCCGAACAGGCCGCCCAAAATCAAAACCGGGATCATGATCGACGCAATCACAATGCTGGCCGAACGCGCGGTATCGCGGATCTGGCGCAACCGGCCCAGTGCGAAATCGCGTGCGAACGACGGAAACAGGGCGACGTGCAGCGCATCGGTCGCAAGCGCCGGCGCCCTGCCGAATTGCATCCCGAGCTTGTAGAAGCTCACGATCGCAGGCGTCGCGAGCGCGCCGACGAGCAGGGTGTCGAGCTTCGATGACGCCATCCGCGCCACGCCGGTGAAATTGGTGTGGAAGAGGAACCTGCGGATCTCGCGGCGGCGCTCTCCGAGCAGCGATATCCGCGCCGCACGCGTGTGACGCAGCAGCGGCCGCAGCACGGCAACCGTTGCCCCTCCTTGGATCAGCGCGAGCAGGACCTCCCCTCCCACACGCGCCCACACCAGCGCCTCCAGCCCCCCTCCAAGCGACACGACCAGGCCGATCAGCGCAAGCCTGCCCGCGATGCCCGTGGTGCCCGCCGCGAAGGCGAGCCTGAAGCGGTCCATCACACGCAGCACCGACCCCGCGGCCGAATCGAGACAGGCAAAGAACATGCCGATCGCGTAGATCGTCATCAGCCGGCTCGCGTCCGGATGGTCCACGAACAGGCCGGCTGCGACACCGGCCGTGGCCAACACGATCAGCAACGCGAGCGCGCCGACCGCCATGTCGATCACCCAGAGGAACTTCACGAGCGCGAGCGCGTGTGCCGGCCGGTCGTGGGCCAGGAACTCCGACAGATACTTCGTCATCGCGTCCTTGATGCGGAAGTCGAGCAACTGCTGGACCGCCTCCGGGAATGCGATCACGAGCAGCAGCACGCCCAGCTCCTCGGGCTCGAGGTAGCGGGCGAGAATGATCGTCTCCACGAAGATCGCGAAGGCGATCACCCCCGTGGAGGCGAGTGCCCATGCGGAGTTCCGCACGAGCGCCCCCCTCAAGCGTTCCCTCACGTCAGCGTACGGTCAGAGGCGAACCGGGCATGGAACTCCTTGGTCACCACGGCGAGGAGGATCCATGTCGGAAACGTCAGCCGCGTCACCTCGAGCCAGCTCTGCAGGATCCCCATCTGCAGCAGCACGAAGAATCCCACGGTGCTGGCCAGGGCAAGCGCCGGCAGCGGGTCGCCGCGGGGAGCCAGGCGCCTCAGGGTGAGCGTGAGCCGGCCCGCGCGCACAAGTGCCGCGAGATAGATGAAGACCATCGCGCAGAAACCGAAGAAGCCGACCTCGGCGAGCAAGGACGTGTAGTCGGAGAAGGGCACCTTGAGCGCATACGACCCCTGGAACACCTGCGGGTTGTTGGCCTGGGGGGCGACGTAGGTGTCGGAGACATCGGAGCGGTAGACCTCTCCACCCGACAGCGCGAGCGCATACCGTCCGGCGACGTTCGACGGGTTCTTGCTGTCGGCCTGGGCGAACGTCTGCCAGGCGCGGCTCGAGTATGTGCCGGGCCCGGTCCCGGTGAAGATGTAGCGCGGATGGTCTGTGTAGAGATGGGCGAGGTGATCCAGGCCGCGCGCCCGCTCCGTGATGATCTGACCCGGATTCGCGGTGAACGCCTTGACCGCCGGCCCGAGCCCCAGATATGGCAGCGACCTGGCCGTGAAGGAAAGCGTCAGAACGAAGATTCCGAGAACGGCAAGGCCGAGCAGCAAACCCCGAAGCCGGACGGTGCCGAGCAGGACGCCGACCAAGACGAGCGCTGCGGCGGTCGTCAGGATCAACGCGCGATACTGAGCCAGGAAGATCGTCGCGAGTATCGCCACGAACAGCAGGGGCACCCAACGCGCTACCGGCCGGTCCGGCTCGAAGGTGAAGATGCCGGCCAGCAGCGAGCCGACGACGAGCAGGAAGAAGACCAGCTGGTAGGCGTTCGTTCCGAACGTCCCGCTGATCAGGTCAGGATCTTCGGTCGGGATGAACCGTGGGATGTCTACCGCCACGACCACCACGAGCTGGATCAGCGCGAGGATCACCAGCAGTCGCGAGAGCGCCAGGCTCGATCCGGCGGGCCAGATGCGATACGTCGCAAGGTAGACCCCGACCGGCGCGAGGTATCCGTAGATGAACGCGAGCGCAGGTGGCGCAGCGACGTCGCTTGGATTGACCAGCGTCGCCAATGCACACGCCACCAGGAAGAGCAACGCCGGGAACACGAAGACGAAGGCATGGCGGCGATCCACTCGCGAGAGGGACGGGAGCAGCAGCGCACCCAGCACGAGCGCGACGAAGAGCGGAATGTCTACGAAGTTGGCCGCCCGCGGCACGAGCTTGTAGACCTCGGTGAAGAACCGCACGCACACCAGCGCTGTGATCACCGACAGGACCAGCACCACTCCTGCCCTGTCGCGCGGCGGTTTCGCCGCGGCCTCGTCCGGGCGCGCCTCGGCAGCATCCTCGGGCGCGAACCAGGAGGGGGGCTTACCCGTGGCGCGCGCCAGCTCCTCGAGCCGCGCGACGGCGTCCTGCTGCCCGCCCTCCATGCGCTCGACGCTCCACAGGGAGACGCCGAGCCGGTCGGCGAGCTCCTTCTGCGTGAGCCCGGCTTCGCGACGTGCCGTGGCGATCCGCTCCCCGGTCATCTCGTGCCCTCGGCGCGCAGCGCGCCCAGTCGGAAGCCCGCCATCATGCCTTCGATCCCGTGCGCCATCGTCCAGCGGCGCCGGACGGTTGTCTGGGCCGCGGCGCCCACGGACGCGCGCAGCGCCGGAGCCTCGGCCAGGGCGACGATGGCATCGGCCCATCCGCGCGCGTCCCGCGCCGGCGCGATCAGGCAGTTTCGCCCCGGCGTCACGAGGTCGGCGACCGACCCGGGGATCGGCGACGAGATCGGAGGCACGCCGGCGGCCATCGCCTCCAGCAGCGCGAGCCCGAAGATGTCCATCCGGGACGGAAACACAAAAGCATCACTTCGCGCGTACGCCGCCATCACCTCGTCGTGCGCAAGCGGCCCAAGGAACACCGTGCGGCCCTTCGCCGCGACGAAGGGCTCCAGGAGCGCCTTGGGAGGCGGGGTGCCGATCACGCTCAGCCGCAAGGAGGGGTCCTTCAGCAGATCCATCGCCGCGAGCGCTGTCTCGAGGCCCTTTTCCGGCACAGCCCCATCCGCGACCGCCAGGATCTCGAGCCCGGATTCGCGCTGCTCGGCGCGCTCGCCGACGTCGACGACCGAGGTGTTGCGCGCGATCACACTGGGCAGGCCAGGCGCCAGGTCGCTCAGGTAGCGGGCTGCGAGAGATCCGTAGGCAATGCCGAAGTCGGCCTTGCGCGCCAGCCACTCGCGCTGGTGGGTCCTCAGCACCGGGTACGAGCGGTTGTGGAGCTGGTGGGCAACGTCGCCGCTCCACAGGCCGAAGGGAACCCGGTGCCGGGCCGCATGCCTGTAGGCCGCGACCCCGGAAAAGGAAAAGCTCCCCGCCACGACCATGGACGGCTTGAAGTCCAAGAGCTGGCGTCCGAGCCGGGTCGGGACGCGCGGCGGCCGGGCTCGGTCCACCTTGGACGACAACGGCACCCAGCGCGGCAGCGCGGCGCTCCGCACGTACTCGTGGTCGAAGCCCATCGCCTCAGGCGAGGACAGCCACGGCTGGGCGGACGGCGGGGTGGCGAGGAAGAAGATCCGCAGCGAGGCGCCGGCGCGCGCCGCGCGCTGCGCGATGCCGGTGAACAGCGGCACCCGGTAGTGGGTGGGAATGTTCGTCACGACAGCGATCCGGTGTCCGCGCAGGCAGCGGTCGTCGCGCTGCGTGCCGGCGGGTTCGGCAGCAGCGGGCCACAGCGAGTCCACGAACTCCGCCATCGTGGCACCGGCGCCGCCGGTGGAAGCCGCCTCGGCGAACCGCCACCGCGCCGGCCCGGTCGCGCCGCGCAGCTCCAGCCGGTCCTCGATGCCGTAGGCGCGCGCGAGCAGGTCCAGCGAACCGCGCTCCGCGGACTCGAGCTCGAGCGACACGCTGTCGGGGAGCTGGGCGAGCGCGTGGACGAGGTCGGCCGAACGCCATTCCGCCGATGCCAGCCGGGGTTCCACCGTGCGCGAAGCGGACGCTGTCATTTCCCGAACGTGGCGCGGGGTCGCGGGCTAGCGCCTCACGTGACCGGCTGGCGGCGCAGGCCCGGGAGCCCGGACCCGTTCGTGCCCTGCCCCGCCGGCGGGTAGCCGTGCCTGTAAGCGTCCTCCATCGGGACACCTGTGAGGACAAAGCCGAGCTTTGCCACAGGCGTGCTGTCGAGGATCCGCCGCAGGTCCACCAGGGTGCCGCGCCGTACGTGCGACAGGCCGGCGATCACGATCACCGCGTCCACCTTCCCCGCCAGCGCCACCGCGTCGCTTGCCTGCACCATGGGCGCCGCGTCGACCAGCACGACGTCGTAGCGGCCGCTGAGCCGTGCCAGCAGGTCGGTCACCCTCTGCGAGGCGACGAACTGCGCGCTGTCGGGCGGCTCCTGTCCGGTAAGCAGCACGTCGAGGCTGCCGGCCGGGTCCACGTCCGAGACTGGTATCCGGATCAAGGCGTCGTCCAGCGAGATCTGCCCGAGCGCAACGCCCGTCACCCCCACTCCGAACTGCGCCGCGTCGAGATCGAAGAGTGTGTCGATCGACGGCCGCTTGAGGTCGAAGTCGATCAGGGCCACGCGGCTGCCCGCGCGCGCCATGGCAATGGCCAGGTTGGCGACCGAGGTGGACTTGCCCTCCCCGTCCACCGCACTGGTGACCATGATGACCTTCGCCCCGCGGTCGAGGTTCACGAAGCCGAGGTTCGTCGCGATCATGCGATAGGCCTCTGTCTCGGGCGCGTCCGGCGAATCGAGCATCGCGAGGCCGTGAGTTACCTGGCGGCGGCTCGGCTTCGCCACCCGGCCGATCATCGGCAGCCCGAGGATGTCCTCGACCTCCTCGGAGGACCGGATGCGGGTGTTGAGTCCCTCCCGCGTGACGACCAGCGCGACGCCCAGCAGCAGACCCAAAAGCGCCCCCAAGATCCCGTTCCTGATCGGCTTCGGCTGCACCTGCTCCGCCGCCGTTCCCTCTCGGATGACACTGGCGTTCGCGCTCTGCAGCTCCTCCGCGGTGCGCAGCCGCTGAACTTCGAGCCTTAGCTGGAAATAGAAACCGGAGTCGGGATCGAGCCTGGGCAGACGGCGCTCGATCTGGGTCCGAGCGGAGGCCAGCGCGGCAGTATCCAGCTCGCGTCGAAAATCCGCGTACGCGGTCGCGTATGCGGTCGCCAGCCGGGTTGCGACCGCGGCGTCAGCGTCGTTGACGGTGAAGCGCAGGATGTCCGTGTCAGGTGGCTGCGACACGGTCGAGTTGTCGAGCAGATCGGTGGCGGTCCGATCGGTGAATCCCCCCTCGCGCAGTGCCCTGCGCACCACGGCCGGGACTCGCGCGATCCTTGCCTGGGTGTTGCCGATCCGCTCGGGATCGATGTCACGCAGCGTCTGCTCGTAGCGGAAGCTGGCCGGCAGGCTGGTGGTGTTGAGCAGGAAGGCTTCGGCGCGGGATTCGTAGCGGTCCTCTTGAAACAGGGAGAAGAGGATTGCGATCAGCGCGACCGCCGCGACCGTCGCGGCGATGATCCACGCATCGCGGCGCAGTACCTGTACATAGTCACTTAGAGCTGATGCGCGCGACGCCTTCAAACCATTGCCGCTTCCCGACGGCTGCCGCATCCCCCCTGTTCGATTTTGGACGCAGCGTTTTCGACCTTACCAGCAATTTTGTTGCTGGGCGCAGGGTATTTGGAGCCTCGCAGGCGTGCGCCCGTGGGAAAAAGAGCGCCCGCACCACCCCTCCAATAGATTCTCTGCGGTGTTCAGAGTTTCCCGGAAGGGCCACTAGCGATGTGCGGCATCTGCGGCTTCGTCGGTCACGGCGACGCCGAGCTGGTGCGATCGATGAGCGACGCGATCGCCCATCGCGGACCCGACGGCGAGGGGGACCAGTGCTTTCCGCCGCGTGACGGCAAGCCGGGGGCCGGGCTCGGCCATCGCAGGCTGAGCATCATCGACCCCACCCCGCGCGGCGCCCAGCCGATGTCGTATGGCGAGGACCGGCGCTACTGGATCACCTACAACGGCGAGCTCTACAACTTTCGCGCTCTGCGGGCCGACCTGGAGCGGGAGGGCCACCGGTTCCGGACCGAATGCGACACGGAGGTGATGCTCGCCCTGTACGCGCAGCACGGGCCGGCGATGCTCGACCGCCTCAACGGGATGTTCGCGTTCGCGATCTGGGACACAGAACGTCACGAGCTCTTCCTCGCGCGCGACCGCGTGGGCGTCAAGCCGCTCTACTACTCGTTTTCGGACGGCACGTTCTACTTCGCCTCCGAGGTAAAGGCGCTCCTGCCGGTGCTCACACGCCGGTCCATTCGCCACGACGCGGTTGCGGACTACCTGACGTTCCTGTGGGTGCCGGACCCGGACACGATGTTCGAAGGGGTGTTCAAGCTCCCGCCCGGGCACTGCGCGACGGTCCGCGGCGGCCGGCTCGAAATCCGGGAGTACTGGGACATGTCCTTCGCGCCCGAGGAACGGCCCATGCGCGAGTGGGCCGCGCTTGTCCGCGACTGTGTCGGCGATTCCGTCAGGCGGCAGATGGTCTCGGACGTCCCGCTCGGCAGCTTCCTCAGCGGCGGGCTCGACTCGAGCGCGATCGTGGCCGGAATGAAGACGGCGACCGACGCCGTGACGACCTACACCGTCGGGTTCCGGCAGGAGGACATGGGTGCGGAGATCGTCCCCGACGACGTTCAGTTCGCACGCCGCGTGGGCCGCGACTTCGGCGTCGACTATCACGAGGAGACGCTCCAGCCGGCAATCGTCGACCTGCTGCCGAAGGTCGTCTGGCACATGGACGAGCCGGTCGCCGACCCCGCTGCGATCACGACCTACCTGATCTGCTCGGCCGCGCGCGAGCGGCTGACCGTGATGCTCAGCGGCGTCGGTGGGGACGAGATCTTCGCGGGCTACCCCCGGCATCTCGCCGCGCGGCTGACGCGCTGGCTCGACCCGCTTCCGCATGGGACCCGCGCGCGGCTTGCCCGCGCCATCGAGTCCAACGTGTCGCTGGGCAGCCCGGGGCGCATGCGGGGCCCCCGCCGGAACCTGCTGAAGCTCGCGCGGGGACTGGACACGAATTTTGTGCAGCGCTATCTCACCTACTGCTCCTACTACCAGGCGGACGAGCTGCAGGAGGTGCTGAGCCCGGACCTGCGGGGAGAGCTCGACGGTCACGACCCGTTTCGCCGGCACCACGAGTACCTCGAGCGCGTGTCCGGCGAGCACTGGCTGAACCAGCTGCTCTACGTCGACCTGAAGACGTTCCTGCCGTGCCTCAACCTCACCTACACCGACAAGATGAGCATGGCCGCCTCGACCGAGGTCCGCGTGCCGCTGCTCGACGACGAGCTGGTCGAGCTGTCCGGCCGCATCCCGCCCGAGCTCAAGCTCCACCACCTGGTCCGCAAGTACATCTTCAAGCGCAGCATGGACCCGGTCCTGCCGCGGTACGTGATCCGGCGGCCCAAGGCCGGCTTCGGCGCACCGCTGCGTTCCTGGCTGGTGAATGACCTGCGGCCGATGATCGACGACCTGCTCTCGCCCGAGCAGATCGCTGCACGCGGCCTGTTCGAGCCGGCGGCAGTACGGCGGCTGATCGCGGACAACGATGCCGGACGTGCCGACAACGCGCTTCGGATCTGGGAGTTGCTGACACTCGAGCTGTGGCAGCAGGAGTTCATCGATCGCCCAGCGAGCGCGCGGCCGCGAGCGGTCGGAACGGCCGCATGAAGCAGGTGTCACAGCGCCTTCGCGACGGTGGCATCGAGGTCCTCGACGTCCCGCTGCCCGCGCTCAGCCCGGAGGGGGTGCTCGTCGACGTCCGGGCCAGCCTGCTGAGCGCCGGGACCGAACGCAACAAGGTCGTGACCGGCCGCAAGTCGCTCGTCGGCAAGGCCCGTGCGCGGCCAGACCAGGTACGCCAGGTCGTCGACAAGGCCCGCCGCGACGGAGTCAGGACGACGTTCGATGCCGTCCGGACGCGACTCGACCAGCCCGCGCCGCTCGGATACTCAGCCGCAGGCGTCGTGATGTCCGTGGGGGCACGGGTCCAGGACCTCGCACCCGGCGATCGCGTCGCGTGCGGTGGCGGCGGCTACGCCGTGCACGCGGATGTCGTACACGTGCCGGGGAACCTGTGCGTGAGACTGCCGCAGAGCGTGACCTTCGAGCAGGGTGCGTTCGCAACGGTCGCGAGCGTCGCGCTCCACGGCGTACGCCAGGCGGAAGCCCGGCTCGGCGAGCGGGTCGCCGTGATCGGGCTCGGACTCGTGGGCCAGATCGCGGGACAGCTGCTGCGGGCAGCCGGCTGCGAGGTGATCGGCATCGACCTCTCCGAGGAGCTGGTCGAGCGTGCACGGGCGATCGGATCGGCCGACCACGCGATCTCCCGCTCCGCGTTGCCGGCGGATGCGCTGCCGCCCGCAGCGCAAGGCTGCGATGCCGTAATCATCACCGCGGCCACGACATCCGACGACCCGGTGCATCTTGCCGCTCTGCTTTGTCGCGACCGGGGACGGGTCGTGATCGTGGGCGATGTCGGCATGAACGTCCCGCGGGCGGCGTTCTACGAGAAGGAGATCGAGCTGCGCCTCTCCCGGTCCTACGGGCCCGGCCGCTATGACCGCTCCTACGAGGAGCGCGGCCTCGACTATCCCATCGGTTACGTGCGGTGGACCGAGCGGCGCAACATGGAGGCCTTCCTGCGCCTGGTCGCGACCGGCAAGCTGAATGTCGATGCGCTCGTCAGCGAGCGCATCGGGATCGAGGACGCACCGGCCGCCTACGACAGCCTCGTGGACACGGACCGCTCGCCGCTGGGGATCCTCCTGACCTATGACGAGACCCCGGCACCGGTGTCGCCCGAGCTGCGCAAGCTTCCTCCCGCGGGCGGTGCGAACCTCCGGGGCGTGGCGCTGATCGGCGCCGGCAGCTACGCACAGCGAGTGCTGGCGCCGGGCCTGAAGAGCGCGGGCTTCACGCTTTCCTCGGTGGCGAGCGCGAGTGGGCTGTCCGCGCGGGCAGCCGCCGACCGGTTCGGCTTCAGGCATGCCGCAGGCGTCGAGGAGGCCTTGACCGATCCGGACGCCGGCCTCGTGGTGATCGCCACGCGCCACGCCTCCCATGCGGCATTGTCGTCCGCGGCGCTGCAGGCCGGCAAGGCGGTCTTCGTCGAAAAGCCGCCGTGTCTCACCGCGGCCGAGCTCGGCGACCTGCGGGCTGCGCTCACGGCATCGGGCCGGCCGCTGATCGTCGGCTTCAACCGCCGCCACGCACCGCTCGCGCGGGCGTTCCGCGACCACGTAAGAGAGGCGCGGCTGCCCTTCCAGCTGCTCTACCGGGTGAACGCGGAGCCGCTGCCCGAGCAGCACTGGATCAACGACCTCTCCGACGGCGGCGGGCGGCTGCTCGGCGAGGGTTGCCACTTCGTGGACTTCGCCTGCTGGATGGCGGGCGCACCACCCCAGCGCGTGAGCTGCGTCGCCGCCCCCGAGCACGACCTGCCCCTGGCAGCGGCCCAGCGCTTCGCCATCACGCTCGAGTTCCCGGATCGCTCGCTCGCCACGATCTCGTACGGGACCGGGACCGCGGGCGTCGGCAAAGAGCACGTGGAGGCCCATGCGGGCAACCGCTCGGCGTTGCTCGACGACTACCGGACCCTCACCACCTACGTCGGGCGCCGCCGCCAGACGCGCAGGAGCCGATCCCAGGACAAGGGACACGCCGCACAGTTCGCGGGCCTGCACTCCCGCCTCGCGGCCGGCGCCCAGCCTGACCCGGTCCCTCATCTCGACACGATGGAGGCGACGCTGGCCGCACTTGCGAGCGCGCGGCTCGGCCGGCCCGTGACGGCCGGGGAGCTGCCTGCCTAGCCGTAGTTCCCAACCACGTCGTTCAGGCCCGGAAAACCAGGTGGGGTAGGAAAGGGTCGACGTGTGCGCTCCGCTAACCGGCGGAGTGTCACGAGACTGCAAAGAAAGGTCGCGATCACGCGCGACAGCCTGCCGCGTTGCGCATTGGCCACTGAACTTTCCCCCTGGCCATGCGTGGAAGTGGACCCAACGGGGGAAAGTTCGTCGATCGCCGCCAGGCGCTCACCGCGACCCCACACGGCTCAGCGCGCAGACGGCTCATTTGCCACCCACGCGTGCGCCTTGCATTGCAGATCACGGGTCGCTCGCGAACCTGCGCAGGCGGCCCGAACCCTCTCCTTTACCCACCCGGTTTCCGAACCTGCAAGACGAAGCAACGTCTTTGGAAACTACGCCTAGCGCTTGTGGAGCACGGCGACCGCGCTGCCGCCGACCACCTCGTCGAGACCCGGCACACGGGCGAGGATGTCCTTCCACCTGCGCGGCGAGCGCGCTTCGATCTGCAGCGGCTCGAGCCCGGCGGCGCGGACAGCCTTGCGGAACTTGCGCAGGCTCAGCCGGCCCATCCGCTGGAAGTCCTCGATCTTCTCGTCGAGATAGGACCGGGGGAAGGTCTCGCGCACGCGATAGTGCTCGAGCACGTTGAGCAGCGTGCGGTCCGAGAAGAACACGTGCGCCCACGGGACGGAAACGCACTTGATCAAGTGGGGGCCGTTGTAGTGCCACCAGGTGGGCGAGAATTGCGCGTACAGATGCCCACCCGGCCGCAGGACGCGCTGGACCTCGCGCAGCATCGCCTCGATGTCGTGAATGTGCTCGAAGGCGGCGGCGCTCACGACGACGTCGAACGACGCGTCGTCAAAAGGGATCTGCTGGGCGTCGGCGACCATGACCGTCACGTTCGAACGATCGCGCAGCCGGCCCGCCGCAAACCGGATGGCGTCGGCATCCACGTCGAGCCCGACACACTCACGAGCACCGGCGCGGACCAGTGCGAGCTGCATCCCCCCGTGACCGCAGCCGATCTCGAGGACACGCCGGTCGCGGACGTCGAACCCGCGGCGAAAGAAACGCCCGAAGGCCGCACCGGCATTCGCTCCACGCTGAAAGGCCTGTTCCTGTTCGCGGCTGTCGCGGATGTCGAAGGGCGGCGGGAACCGAAAGAGGCGGCGGCAAACGGTCCCGAGCGCGATGCACGCGTGCTCACGAAGGCCAAGCTGGTTGATTCCACGACCACGCATGCACGGATGACGCGTCATACCTTCGGTGGATCTACGTCCTCGGTCCTTGACCACCTCGGTCTGACGCGCCCCCGTGCGCACGTCGCCGTGGAATCAACCATCTAGCCCAGCTGTGACTAGTTCGCTCCCCGCCGCGTGACCACGGTCGGGAACGTGCGCAGCAGCAGGCGCACGTCCTCCCAGAGGGACCAGTTGGTCACATACATGTAGTCGAGCTTGACCATCTCCTCGAAGGGGATGTTCGTCCGGCCCAGCACCTGCCAGAGACCTGTGAGGCCCGGTGTCAGCTCGAGCCTGCTGCGGCCCCATCCTGCGATCTGGGAGTCCTCCGACAGGATCAGGGGCCGCGGTCCCACCAGGCTCATCTCACCCTTGAGGATGTTCCAGAACTGGGGCAGCTCGTCGAGGCTTGCGTGGCGCAACATGCGTCCGACGCGCGTGATTCGCGGGTCGTGGTCGAGCTTCAGCCAGTTCGCGTCCTCGCTCCCGCTGAAGAGCTCGTCGGTCTGATGCTCTGCGCCACAGACCATCGTCCGGAACTTGTAGAGGCAGAACGGCGTGTCCCCTCTTCCGACGCGCAGCTGCCTGAAGAAGACGGGGCCGCGTGAGTCGAGCTTGATCGCAAGCGCGATCACGACCATGATGGGCGCGAGCAGCACGAGCACGACAACAGCGGCCGTCAGGTCGAAGGCGCGTTTCAGGTAGCGGGAAGAGCGCGACAGGATCGGCGGGTTGATGCCGAGCACCGTCACGCCCTCGACGTCGTCGACCTCCACCGAGGGGCCCAGCGCGCTGAACAGCTGCGGCAGGACGCTGACCTTCAGCGACAGCTCCCGGCAGCGGTGCATCAGAGCCAGGAGCTCGTGCTCCTCGAGATCGGGCTCGCAGAGGACGATCCGGTCGGCCTCGAACATATCGATCGCCTCGTCCAGGCTGTGGCTCGACGCCGACACGACACCGACCGGCTTCAGCCCGTATTCCGGATGCGCGGCCATCTTGTTCATCAGGAACTCCATCGGGTGATCGCCGATGAACAGGACCCGTTCGGGGCCCAGGGCCCGGATCGCCAGCCCCCGTGTCAGCGAGCGCAGGAGCAGCAGGGCCAGGGTGCCGATCCCACCGAGCAGCAGGACGTCGAAGAAGACCAGCTTGGGAATGTGCAGCAGGTTGAAATAGAGCCAGGTCAGCAGGCAGCCGACGAGCACGGCGTGCAGGATCCAGGGGATGTCGTCGACGGTCGAGTGGCTGATGCGCTTGATGTCACGGTTGTAGAGGCCGTAGACCGCCAACAGCCCGAGCCAAACGGGAACGAGGAGCAGGCCCCAGAGCAGGTGGTCCCAGTCGGCATGCCCCGAGATGAGCACCATGCCGACCAGTGCCACCACGACGCTGACGCCATCCGCCAGGGCGAGCAGGCGACGGATCAGATAGTCGCGCCGCCCAAAGCGGGAGCCGACCGCCTTCGACGAGAGACTGCCGGCCGTCCCGGCTCGGCGCGACCAACTTTCCCGTACGCCGTCTTGTACCGGGCCGGCGGTGCTGAAGTCCTTGCGTACCGGGCGGGGGCTACTCACCGCGCGGTTCGACGAGTTCGGCGAAGCGGGTTCTCCCGGTGAGAGACACGTCCCCGCCGGTGCGCAGCGATTCCTCTGCCGCCTCGGTCAACCGCGCGACGTTGCGCGCCAGGTCCAGGTGGCCGGCCGGAGCCTCCCGCGCCTCGACCGCCAGGACGAAGTCCGCGAGCTCCAGCAGGATCGGCTCGGCGGCGTCGATCTTCGGAGAGACGATGTCCCCGGTCCGGTAGGACAGGTGGTACTCGCCGAACGTCTCGGGATCCTGGTACACGACCCCGTGGTTGAAGACCTTGATCGGCTCGGTGCTGCCATCGTCGTAGACCACCATTCGCTCGCTGCCCACCAGTAACGTACGCCGCAGCTTGCTGGGGGCAAGCCAGCTCAGCTCGACGTTCGCGAGCAGGCCGGACGGGAAGTCGAGGGTCACGAAGGCGACGTCGGAGATCCCCTTCACGATCGAATCTCGGCCGACGGCCCGTACCTTCGCCGGCATCTCGTCGAGCCAGTAGAGGAGCATCGAGAAGTCGTGCGGCCCGAGATCCCAGATCACGCTGATGTCCTGCTGGTGCAGGCCGAGGTTCACACGGCTCGACGAGATGAAGAACAGCTCGCCCAGCTCGCCGCCCTCCAGCATCGCCCGGACGGCTCTCACCGCCGGGCTGTAGATGAAGGTGTGTCCGCACATCAATGCGAGGCCCTTCGACTCCGCCACGCGGACCAGCTCGTCCGCCTCGCGCGAGGAGGCCGCCAGCGGCTTTTCGACAAACGCGTGCTTGCCGGCGTGCAGTGCGCGAGACGCCAGGTAGAAGTGCGTGTAGACCGGCGTCGCGATCACGACCGCGTCGACGGCATCGTCCTCGAGCACATCGTCGATGCGCAGGGTCGAGGAGATTCCCGGGTAGCGGCGCTCGTAGCGCGCCAGCCGCTCGGGGTCCCGATCGCAGATCCAACTGACCTGCACATTGGGGAGATCGAAAAGCGCTCTCAGCAGGCTCGGCCCCCAATAGCCAAGACCCACCATCCCTACCTGAAGCATCCCTACCACGCCCCCACTGCATAAATCGCGGATCTGGCGTCCAAAGTATCAGTTGGAGGCACCTCCTGCACATGGCACCCTGTTCCAAGCGGGGGCTCACCGAAGCTCCGCGTGTTCGCGGCAAACGGCCGAAACCCGCTCACGCCAACCGGCGCTCCAGTGATTTCCTGATGCTGCGGTTGTCGGCCTCGTCGCGCTTCGTGCATTCGATGCGGAACACGGCGCTGCGGCCGTCGAGCTCGAGGGTCGCGAACTGGTTGTCGTAGGTCGGCGACTCGGCCAGGCGCCACGAGATCTCCGGATCCGGCACGCCGGCCGCGCGCGCGAGCAGTCGCATGGGCCGCTCGGCGCCGCGCCGGGCCGCGTTGCGGACCAGCGCCCGCTCCTTGGAGTTGAGGGCGTTGCGAAACGGGGAGCAGACCACCTGGTAAACGAGGCTCTGCACCCCCGCGGCAGGCGGGTACGCGACCTCCGCCAGGTACGCGTGGTGCACGTCTCCCCCGATCGCGATGACGGTTGCCGGCGGCCTCCCTCGCTTGCCCGAGCCGATCTCGCCCATCAGCCGCACGATCCGCCTGAACGACTCGTTGAACGCGGCCCAGTGCTCGAGGTCGAGCGCGCGGCGGATGCGCTCGCCGACGCCGGCCGCCCACTTCCCCCACGCGCCGGCGCAAACGGCCTCGTTCCATGCCTCGACATGGTGCAGCGCCGGCACGAGCAGGAACGGCAGGGTGTCGGCGAAGATGTAGTGGTCGAAATCGCCGTCGGCGTGCTCGGTGATCCAATCCCACTCCTTGTCGTCGACGATCGTGCGCGGCTGCTCTGCGAGCGTGCGACCCTCGCGTGAGTCGAACACGCAGAGCCGCACTCGCCCGAGATCGCGGCAGAAGCTCCAGCGACTCCCCTCGTTCGAGTGATCGGCGCGCTTGGCGAAGTCGCGCAGCACGCCCCCGGCGTCGCCGGCGCCCTTCACCTGCTCGAGCAGCTCGTCTTCGGCCAGCGCCGCCGGCGACAGGTTGCCGAGATGCTGGTAGATCCAGTACGAGGAGAGAGCGCTCTCGATGCGCTCCTCCCACCACGGCTTGGCCCGCATCTCCTCGACCCAGGCGATCGACGTGTTCCAGTCGTCGTGGACGTCGTGGTCGTCGAAGATCATCGCGACGCCCACGGTGGAAAACAGCCACCTGATCACGTCCGGCCCCCAAGACTCTTTGTAGAGGTGCGTGTACTCCTCGAAGTCGGCGACCTCCTCGCCCGGCGGCAGGCGGACGTCGCGGCGGGCGCGGATGAACTCGCGGGTCGCGGGGGCGTCCTCGTCCACGTACACCTGGTCGCCCACCGACAGCAGGATGTGGGGCCACTCGGACCGGTCGCACTCCATCATGCGCAAGGCCAGCGCGTACAGCGCGTCGACCTCGCGGCCGCGCTCGTCCTCGTCGGGGCTGAGGTTCCACGGCTCCTCGTGCGGAACGGCGACACGACACGAACCGAACACGATCTTCAGTGGCCGGTCGGGGTGCACCGTGCGGATCGCGCTCGGCGGGAAGTCCACGCCTGCGAGCGGCCAGCGGCGCTCGCTGTCGAGGGTCACCTCGTACGGGTACGTCTCGCCGGGCTCGAGACCGGTGATCGGCACGATCGCGTAGTGGTGCCCCTCCGCGCAGAAGGTGCGCTCGCGCCGGCCGAGCACCTCGACCTCGCAGGCCGCGTCGGTCTCGACCCAGATCGTTGCGCTCGTCTCGTCGACGTAGCGCAGTATGGGCCCGAGGATCAGGTCGGCCATGCCGGCGCCTCCGTGTCGCGCATGAGCTGTGCAAGCAGCTCGTCGAGGCCGCCGCGCTGCGCCGCGGCGCGCTGGCGCGTCGCGCCCCCACCCTCACGCAGGATGCGCTCGACACCCGCGAGTGCGTCGTCGGAGCCGAGCTCGCGGGCGTGACCTGCGACCGACTCGACCGTTGTCCGTGCCACTTCGCGCAGCGGGCGCAGCGCGCCGTCGTGCAGGATCGTCGCGTCCAGACCATCGCGGCTGGCCCTGAACGACGACTCTCCGATCGCCTCGGCCGGAAGGTGCGGCCCGGCCGCCCCAGACTCGAGCGCCTGTGCGGCCAGTGCGTGCACCAGCGCCGCCAGCGCGGCCGTGTCCTCGAGCGAGGACTGCACGTCCATCTCGCGCACCTCGACGGTGCCGAGCTTGGGATGCGCACGTGCGTCCCACCAGATGAACGTGTAGTCGTCGAACGCCCCAGCCGCCCCAGTGGCCCGCACGATCTCAGCATATTCGTCCCAATCGTGAAAGAAGCGGGGCACTCCCCGGCGCGGGTAGGCCCGCACGATCGAGAAGCGCGCGCTCGCGAGGCCGGAGTCCGCCCCGAACCAGTACGGGCTGTTGGCGCTCAGTCCCTGGAGCAGCGGAAGGTGCACACGCAGCCCGTTCAAGATCCGGATGGCCGCCTCCGGGCTCGGGGCGCCGACGTGGACGTGCAGAGCGCATTCGGGCGTGCGCCGGATCAGGCTGCGCATCGTCTGGTCGATCTCCCGGTATCGCTCCTTCTCGGTCAACCGCACATCGCCCCAGCGCGCGGAAGGATGCAGCCCGGCGGCCATCAGGGTCGCCCCGGCCGCGCGCGCCGCTGCGCGGGCGGCGTCAAGCGCACGTGCCGCCTCGCCGGCGTCCCGGCAGACCGGGGTCCGCAGCTCGATCTCCGATGCGAATGCCTCGTGTGCCGCAAGCGACTCGGGCAGCTCGACCGCGCCCAGGATCTCCTCGGCCACGTGCGCGAGCTGAAGGTCGCCCGGATCGACGAGCAGCAGCTCCTCCTCGATGCCGAGCGTCAGGGGGTCGGAGGTGCCGAAGCGGTGCTGCACGGTCGCGCAACCTACCGCGCGCGGGATAGTGCCGACTCGGCGGCGATCCGTCCGAAGACGAGCGCGGCGGCCAGGCCGCTGGCGTACCCGCCGGTTGCGATGCCGCCGGCGTCCGCACCTGCCGCGTAGACGCCGGGTGCCACCGCCGCCCGCGTGTCGATCCGCAGGCCCCCGAGCGTGGTCGTGATCCCGGCGACGACCTCGATCGCCGTTGTGCCGTTGCGCCGTTCGCCGGGAGCGCCCGCGGCCAGTCCCGCGTCGATCATCTCCCCGACGGTTCGATCGCGGACGCGCATCCCGCGATTCGCATCCGGCACCTCGTACCAAGCCCGCGCGCCGGGCTGCCGGGCAGTCCACTGAACCACGTCGATCTCGGACCACGTACGTGGCTCATACACATCCCCGGCGCGATTGCGGACCGTTGCATGCGACGCATACAGCTGTGCGAGCCGCACGAAGTCCCGCTCCTCGACACGGGCGGGAGGTGCAGGCATGTTGCGCCCGTAGAACTCATCCAGGCCAGCCGATTGCGCGCCGCCCGCCGCGAGTCCCAGGCGCAGGCCGTCGCCCGCGCTCCAGGGAGCAGCCCGCAGCATCAACTCGTGCGCCTGCGGAGTCACATGACGTGTGACCAGGTCGCGTGCCGCGTGAAAGCCGCCAGTCGCCAGCACCACCGGTACGCCGTCCGGTAGCTCGTGCAGCGGCTCGCCCAGCCGCACGTCCCCACCCGCGGCGCGCAACAGCGCGCCGGTCATCTGGCGCGTGTCGAACCGTGCGCCCGTGGTCAGGGGATTGCCCGTGCCGCGCTGCACCGGCACCGCGCCAAGCGCCTCGAGCCATGCGAGATCGGAGTCGAGGTGCTCGAAGACCGTCCCCTGCAGGTCGGGGTCGCCGCCGGGACAGTCGGACCGGAACGCCTCGAAATCGCGATGACGCCAGATGACGCCGCTCGACAGGAGCATCGAGCCCCCGCAGCGATCCCCCTTCTCGAGCAGCAGCACCCGGGCGCCGCGCTGCGTCGCGTGCGCGGCCGCGGACAGCCCCGCCATGCCGGCACCCGCCACGACGACGTCGTATCTAGACGAGCGCGAAACCGGGCTTGTGCTCGACGTACTCGAGCCTGATGCGATCGGGTCCCCACACGAAGACCGCGTAGGTGTTGGCCGCGTCGCGCACCTCGTCCACGATTCCTCGCCGCTCCGCCTCCTGCAGCTGCTCCTTCCCGGAGTCGACGAGCAGCGCAATGTGGTTGAGGAGCGGGCGCTCGGAGTCGCCCGCGTCGCCGCGCTCGAGCTCCACCCATTTGTCGCCCACCTGCAGGCGGCCGTCATCGGGGACAAAACCGTACGAGACGAAGCTCTCGGTGCTGGCGGCCGGTTCGGGCACTCGCAGCACTACATGGTCGATGTCGTAGTCGAGGTCGGTCTCGGGTACGGACACGAGCCCGAGACCGAGTCCCTCCGGCGCCTGGAACGTCACGAGACCCTCCCGCGGCCGGGCGACTTCGCGATCGGCCGGCAGCTGGGCGAGGGCCGCGTCGAGATCTCGCACGCGCAGGACCACGCGCACGAGCGCGCCCGGGTCACGCGGCCCCTCGGCGGCGAACAGCGTCAGCTTGCCGCGCCGCGCGTCCGCCCCGACGAGCGTGAAGTCGTCGGTGCGCTCGATCTCGTGCATGCCGAGATGCGCGTAGGCGAAATCCGCCAGCCGGTCGCGGTCGGCCACCCACAGGGCGACGTGGTCGAGGGCGTTCGCTTCCATCGCCGAGCAGATTACCCAACCGCCGCAGAGTCAATCCCCGGCTGTCGGAAGCAAGACATCTGTCCGCCCAGCGGCGCGACCGCTTCGATCGTCGCGCGCTGGTGTCGAAATCGTCGAAATGCGTCGCCGCGCATGTGTCATCGCAGCCGTCCTGCTCGCCGTCGTGCCTGCCACAGCAGCCGCGTTCCCGACCGTGTTCCGGCCCGTGCAGGACAACCCGGCGGACCGCCTCGCGCTCAAGCCGATCGAGGACTACCGCTACGACCACGCGCGCCGCTGCATCAAGAACCCCCGGGCCGGAGCGCTGGCCCTGCAGCGCTGGCTCGATGCCCACGCTGCGGGCGAGTCTTGGGGCATCATGCGCTGCTCGAAGCTCGGCCGCGGCAAGTACTCGCTGCATGCCGACGGACGTGCGATCGACTGGCATCTCGACTCGCGCAATCCATCTGACCGTCGCGCCGGCGATCGCCTGATCCGCACGCTGCTGGCCCCGGACCGCATGGGGAACTTTCACGCGCTCGCGCGCCGCATGGGCGTGCAGGAGATCATCTGGGACTGCCGCGCGTGGTGGTCCGGCGCCTCCGCGGCACAGCGCTATTCCGCGTGCTACTCCAAGCGCGGCAAGCGCAGGCGCCGAGTCGATCCCACGATCGCGCATTTCGACCACATCCATATTGGGCTCAACAAGATGGGCGCCGCGAAGCTCACAAGCTTTTGGAGGAAATAGTTACGCAGTAGCGCAGTTACGCAGGTCGCAGTAGCGCAGTTACGCAGTTCTTGGGTTCCGGCGTGACCGCTTGATCGATGTGCTGGGTTTACCCCCTCACAGGGGGTCTAGGTAGCGCAGTTCGCAGATTCTGGGGTTCCTGCGTAACTGCGTAACTGCGTAACCGCGTAACTGGTCAGAACAACACCGCGCCCGGAGCGACCGCTAACACGACGAGCGCTGCGTCTACCGCTCCTACGCGCAAGCGCATTGGTGGTTCGGCCGCTCCGACCTTGAAGCGCCGCGCCTCTGCGGCGACCCAGCCCAGCACCGCGTCGAGGACCGGGATCGGCTTCCACTCCACGTTGCGCAGAGCGGCAAGCACCGCCCGCGCGGCCGACCCCAGCTGGCGCCCTGTCCCGAGGTCGTCCATGACGAGCGCGGCCTCCCGCGCCGCCGGCAGTCGCCGCAGGCGCCCGAGACCCCGGCGCGAGACCTCACGCAGTCCGGTGGCGCCGGCGGCCGCGCGCAGCCAGGTCGCGACCAGCACGAGCAGGCCGGCGCGGATCGCGCGGGCGACCGCCTCCTCGATGCCCAGCCCGCCCAGCAGCGTCACCATGAACACCGCCAGCGCCAGCACTGCCGCCAGTGCAACGCCGGTGGGAACGACCTCGCGGTCGCCGCGGCAGGTCAGCGAAGCCAGCGCGAGCCATGCTGCGACGGCGCCCAGCACCTCCCAGGAGACGCTCGCCAGGAGCAGCCCGAATGCGATCGCCGCGCTGAGCGCCACCGCGCGCGGGTCGAATCGGCCGCGCGATGGATCCGCCGACGGCGCAGCGTCGATCTGCACGTGCAGCGGGTCCTCGCCGGTTGGCCACGAGCGCAAGCCACGGCGATAGACCAGCACCTGCACGACGCTCGCGAACACCGCCCAGATGACGGGGCCGGCGAGTATCGCCACGGTCGCCGCGGTATCGCCCTCCGGGAGCAGCGGGATCCACCCGGCGATCGAGTCATAGGTATCGAGGTAGACGTCGAACCCGCCGGCCAGAACGAGGATCACGAACGCTCCCACGGCCGCGTTTTGAAGCAAGCGGATCGTGCCGCACACGAGCATCTGCCACGCGATCGCCGTGCCACGTGCATGCTGAACGCCCAGCAACGGGGCCGTGAGCGCCTGCGTCAACGGCACGCTGATGCGCGCCGGCCCGATCAGCGCAACTGTCTGGAGCATCGCCGCGATGCTCGCCCCGTACCCCCAGCGCAGCCCGCGCCGCGCTCCACAGCGGGCAACCGCGACCCCGCCGCCGAGCGCGACCCAGAACCCGATCGACGGGACTGCGCGCGACGCGAGAAACGAAACCGTCGCCACGTGTGCGAGGCCCGCTATCTCCTTCTCTGCAGACCCCGCGCGGGGGGCGGTATACGCCTCCACAGGGTGAGGGTACCTGCGCCGCTCAGGCGGCGCGGGTGCCGGCCGCCTCGCTCACCTCTTGCTGGATGCGGTGCGCGATCTCAGCCGTCGCCTCGAGCAGCCAGGCGAGTCGCCCGGCGTCCGTGAGGCGGCGCTCGACGTATACGACCAGCGTGCCGGAGCGATACTCGAAACACGGGTGAAGCGGATGCTCGGCAAGCCACGCGACGAAGGCGGGCGAGAGGAGTTCCAGCAGCCGCACGTCGTCCTGCGAGCGATCGACCCAGACCTCACAGCGCTCGTGCAGCGCCTCGCTTTCGAGCTCCACGCGGCGCCGGCGGCCGGTGTCGAGCCAGCGCCCGCCCCCGAGCCGGTCCACCAGGTCGGGCCGCCGGGCAACGAACACGCCTGGGTACAAAACGATCCCCGGCTCGATGTCGACGACGCAGATGGTGAAGTCGTGGGACCTGCTCGTACTCTCGTTCTTGCCGGAACCACGGCGAACCTCGAACACGTAGTGGCCAAGCCCGCAATCCGGCAGGCCCTCACCGAGCGGTCCCTGCATCCAGTGCAGGCACTCCCGGGAGTCGCCGGCTCCGAGCAACGGAGTCAGCTGGAGCAGCTCCGTCTGGCCGACGTATCTCAACCCGCGCGCCCGCGCGAAGCTCGTGAAGAACTCGGCCTCCGAGCGCCTGTCGGCGAGCACGAAGCACGTGCCGAAGACCAGGGCGGCGACCAGCAGGGAGCCGGCCAGCATCACCAACGGAGCGCGCGCCCAAGCTCCGAGGACGACGGCGCCCACGATGCCGAGCGCGAGCGAGTACGCGGCGCCCCTTCCCTGAAGCATCCGGCGCATGTGGACGGCGCGCATCGAGTCGGCGTCGACCCGGGCCGTCCTGCCCGGCGCCGTCATGCTGCCGCGGCGCCCCCGGCGAATCGGTTTTCGTCGGCCTTCGGCTGTGCCGGTGTCGGCACCGCCCGCTCCGACGACGTCTCGACGTCGAAGTACTGGCGCGGCGTGAACGATCCGAAGCCTGCGACGAACGATGCCGGGAACGCCTGTACCAGGTCGTTGAAGCGCTGCACGTTGGAGTTGAAGATCCGGCGAGCGCCGACGATGTCCTCCTCGACGTCGGTGAGCTGGCGCTGCATCTCGCGGTATGCGTTGGACGTATGCAGGTCCGGGTATTGCCGGACGGCGACGTCGATCGCCAGCAATGCACCAGTCAGACGTCGCTCGCAGCGCTCGCGCCAAACGCGGCCCCCGGCGGCCACCGCGTCCGCGCGCGCATCGGTCAGTTCGGTCAGCGCCTGCTTCTCGTGCCC
The DNA here is from genome assembly GCA_963762195.1 of uncultured Solirubrobacterales bacterium. Lineage (GTDB taxonomy): Bacteria > Actinomycetota > Thermoleophilia > Solirubrobacterales > JBBDJG01 > DASRIA01. Next base: position 115,967 of record CAVXJX010000007.1, read on the forward strand.
GGCGGAGGCCTCGACCACGGTGACAAGGTTGGGCACGAGCTCGCGGCGGCGCTTCAGCTGCACGTCCACGCCGCTCCATGCCTGGTCGACGCGGTTTCGCGAGCGCACGAGGGCGTTAAAGGTGAACACCCCCCACAGCAAGATGAGCAGGACGGCGCCCGCGGCTAGGTACAGAGGTGTCATCGCTTGGTCTTTTCCATCCCGACCGGCCTCCCTCTACATCGACTCCCGGCGGGCCAGACTTGAAGCCACGTGCCAAGTAGTCGTCTCTAGAGTGCCGCCTGACATGGACGACTCCGCCCTGTATGCCCGGATGCACGGGAACCTCCGCGCGTTCTGCCGCCTGATGGGCGGCGCGTCCCCCGGGGCCCGCGTGGTCGAGCTGGATGGCGTCGTCGCCTCGGTCGTGCCGGCCACTCCTCACCGCTCGCTGATGAATTCGGTCGCCTACGACAGCGCGGATGCCCTCGAGCGGGCGCTCCCGCAGTTGATGGACACCTACGCGGGATCCGGCATCGAGGCATGGGCGGTGTGGGTGCCGGAGCGTGACGTGCGCGCGAAGCGGCTCCTCGGCCAGACCGGTCATGCGCTCGATGCGGCCCCGGCCGTGATGTGCATGGAGCTGGGTGACCTGCGCGCCCCACGGCCCGGCGACCTCGACCTCGATCCGGATCCGCGCGTGGAGACCCTCGCCACGCTGAACGACACCGCGTACGGGACGGCGCCCGACATGTCGCTCGCCCTGCGTTCGATGTCCGGCGTCGTCCTGTACGTCGCGCAGGTTGATGGCCGGCCCGCCAGCTGCCTCGGAACGCATGACCTCGACGGGGACTGCTGCATCCTCTACGTGGCCACGGCGCCCGAGGCGCGGGGCCGCGGGCTCGCTTCGAAGCTGATGTCGCTCGCGCTCCACGACGCGCGCGATCGCGGTGCGACCACGACGAGCCTGCAGGCGACGAAAATGGGTTACCCGCTGTACGCCCGCCTGGGCTACCGCGACCTCGGCGCGCTGGAGATGTGGGAGTGGCGCAAGGCCGTCCCTAGTGGCCCTACCCGAACAGCGCAAGGATGACGAACACCAGGGCGAAGACCGCGGGGAGCAGCACCACCATCGCGTAGGTGTTGAATCCGCGTCGGGCGAGCGTCAGCGCGACCACGATCGCTGCCACGCCCGCCGGCAGCAGGAAGGGCGTGGCCAAGGCGAGCACGAGCCCGAAGACGAGCAGGCTGATCGCCCGCTGCCGGTCGCTCGGCTCCCGTCGACCCATGCTCACCCCCGTTATGTTCCCGGAGTGGCGGGCGACTCGCAGCGCGAGCTTGCGGCAATCGAAGGATTGCCGCAGCAGCCGTGCAACATCGCCGACTATGAGCGCATCGCGAAGGAGAGGCTCGATCCCGGCGCCTACGGGTACTTCGCAGGCGGATCGGGAGACGAGCAGACGTTGCACGACAACGTCGCCGCCTACCGGCGATGGCAGCTGCGGCCCCGCGCATTGGTGGACGTGAGCACCGCAACAACCGCCTCGACCGTGCTCGGCGGTCCGGTGTCCATGCCGCTGCTGGTGGCCCCGGTGGCATTCCAGCGGATGGCACACCCCGACGGCGAGCCGGCCATGGCGCGTGCCGCGGCAGCGGCCGGCACCGTGATGGTGCTGTCGACCCTGGCGACCTCTGCTCCCGCGGACATCGCGGCCGCCGCGCCCGCCGGGCGCCGGTGGTTCCAGCTGTACATCTTTCGCGACCGCGGGGTCACGCGCGCGCTGATCGAGCAGGCCGAAGAGGCGGACTTCGAGGCGATCGCATTGACAGTCGACGTGCCGCGGCTGGGCCGCCGCGAACGCGATCTGCGTACCGGGTTCGTGATCCCCGCCGAGGTGACCGTGCCGAGCTTCGCGACGGCATCCGGCAAGGCCGCCGGCGGCACGCCCGCCGACATGTTCTCCCTGATGGACCCGACCGTCGGGTGGAGCGATTTCGAGGAGCTCGTCTCGGACTGCAACCTGCCCGTGCTGGTGAAGGGCGTCATGACGGCGGAGGATGCGAACCTGGCGGTCGAGCACGGTGCCGCGGGCGTGGTCGTATCCAACCACGGCGGACGCCAGCTGGACGGCGCGCCGGCGACGATCGACGTCCTGCAGGAGGTTGCCGACGCCGTGGAGGAGCGGATCGAGGTCCTCGTCGACGGCGGCATCCGGCGCGGCGCAGACGTCGTCAAGGCACTCGCCCTCGGCGCACGCGCGGTCCTCGCCGGACGGGCGCCGCTGTGGGGACTCGCGGCCCACGGCGAACGGGGAGCGCGCGAGGTGCTCGACCTGCTGCGCGAGGAAATCGAGCTCGCGATGGTCCTGACCGGCGCCGCGTCACCCGGCGACGTCACCCGCAACCACGTTCGTCGCGCTCCCCATTAATCTGAGCGGCCCAACTTCGACCGAGGAGATGTATGCCCGCAGAACGCTTCGTAAAGGCACTCAACGAGCAGGTCGCGAACGAGCTCGCGGCGTCGCACCAGTACGTCGCGATCGCCGCTCATTACGAGTCCCAGACACTCCCGCAGCTGGCGCGCTTCTTCTACGCGCAGGCGGTGGAGGAGCGCGGGCACGCGATGATGATGATCAAGTATCTGCTCGATACGGACGCTCCCGTTCGGTTGAGCGAGGTGAGCGCGCCGACCACTTCGTGGAGCGACCACATCGCTCCCATCAAGATGGCGCTGGAGCAGGAGCGCACTGTCAGCACGCAGATCAGCGAGCTGTTCGCCGTCGCCCGCGAAGAGGGTGACTACCTCAGCGAGCAGTTCGTGCAGTGGTTCCTGAAGGAGCAGGTCGAGGAGGAGGCGACGATGACCGAGATCCTCGACGTGGCCGAGCGCGTGCGAGACCTGCCGATGACGCTCGAGGAGTACATCGCGCGGGAGAAGCCGGGCGGCGATCACGCCGACCCGCTGGCTCCCCCGGCAGCGGGCGGGCCCGAGTAGGCCGCCGGGCCGCCGAATAACTTTGGGCGCATGGCGCGCCCGAGATCCACTGCAGTGCGCGATGCCGTCGAGGCGATGCGCATCAAGGTGCCGACCCGCGGCAACCGCCGCCTCGAGGACTTTCTGGAGGCGGCCAACGCCGACGACCAGCTGAAGTCGTGGTGGTACGTGGCGCAAACGAATGCGAACCGGCTCGGCATGTCGGACCACTCCTGGATCCACATCCAGATCGTCACCAATATCGCGTTGCGCCTCTTCCGGCTGCTCAACCGGCGGGGCGTCGAGCCCGACCTCGTCCACATCCACGGCATGCGCGCGCAGGATGCCGAGGTGGTGATCGCCGCCGGCTGCCTGCTGCACGACGTCGGCATGTCGATCCATCGCACCGATCACGAGGCCTACAGCCTCTTCCTGGCGGCCGACAAGCTGGACGGCCTGCTTGCCGGCGCCTACGACGAGCCCGAGCGATCCGTGCTCGCCGCCGAGGCGATGCACGCCATCATCGCCCACCGCCGCCGCGGCGACCCGTTCACCATCGAGGCGGGGATCGTGCGCGTTGCCGATGCGCTCGACATGGCGCAGGGCCGCTCCCGCCTGCCCTTCGAGTCCGGACGGCCGAACATCCACTCCCTGTCCGCGGCCGCCATCGAGGCAGTCAAGATCGAGGCCGGAGACGAGAAGGCCGTGCGGATCGAGATCGACATGAACAACTCGGCGGGCATCTTCCAGGTCGACGAGCTGCTCGCCACGAAGCTGCGTGGATCGGGCCTCGAGGAGCAGATCGAGGTCGTCGCCCGGATCGAGGCCGAGCACGAGAAGCGGCTCGTGCCGGTCTTCCGCATCTGACCCGGTCGGGTCGTACAAGCGTCCGGTTAGAGCTTCGGACCGTATTACTTCGCCGCCGCGCGGCGACATTTGTAGGTGGGTACGACCTCTTTGTCCTTCGACTCCGCCACAGCCACCCCGCTGGCGGCGAGCATCCCGGCTCGGGCGCTCGCGTCGATCCGGCATGTCCTTCCACGCGGCAGGACGCTGCCCGACACCGCCTGGAAGCATCGCCACCATGCGCTGCTCGCATTCCTGTGGGTGAACGCCATCGCGCTGCTGGTCTACGGCCAGGTCCGCGAGTACAGCATCGTCCACGCATTCGCGCACGTCGGTGCTCCGGCGCTGTTCGCCGGGCTGGCGATGGCCGCGAGCGGCAACCGCCGCCTTGCTTCGGCGATGGTCTCGATGGGTCTGGTCACCTGCTCCGCCCTGCTCGTCCACATCTCGGGCGGCGTGATCGAGGCGCATTTCCACTTCTTCGTCGTCATCGCCCTGTTGGCGCTCTACGAGGACTGGCTGCCGTTCCTGCTGGCCTTCGCGTATGTCGTCGTGCATCACGGCATGACCGGGATGGTCGACCCCGGCGCGGTCTACAACCACCGCGACGCCGCGGAGCATCCCTGGAAATGGGCGGGAATCCACGGCCTGTTCGTCGCCGGCGCTGCGAGCGCGGGCATCGCCACATGGCGACTCAACGAGAACGTGCGGGCCGAGACCAGACACGCATACGATGTTGCGCGGCAAAACGAGGAGCTGTTCCAGGGGGCGTTCGACAAGGCGCCGATCGGGATGATGCTGGCAAGCGTCGACCCGGCTCGTGTGGGTCAGGTCCTGCAGGTCAACGACGCACTCTGCGAGTTCACCGGATATTCGGACGAGCAACTCCGCGAGCACGGCTTTGCGCTGATCAGCCATCCAGACGATTTCCCAAGGACCCTGAACCAGTTCGAGCGGCTGCTCGCAGCAGACAAGGGGGCGTTCCAGGAAGAGACCCGCTACCTGCACGCCGACGGGCACGTGCTGCGGGCGATGGTGAGTATGTCGCTCGTCCGCGACGCCGCGCAGAAGCCCGTCTACGTGATCGGGCAGATCGAGGACATCACCGATCGCAAGCGCGCCGAGGAGAAACTGGAGTACGAGGCCCTGCACGACTCGCTCACTGGCCTCGGCAACCGGCGTGCTTTTTTCGCCGACTTCGAGCAGCGCGTCTCCGCCGCCACCAAAGAGGAGCCTCTGCTGCTCCTGCTGCTCGATCTGGACGGCTTCAAGGCCTACAACGACACGTTCGGGCATCCGGCCGGCGACGCTCTGCTCGACCGCTTGGGCCGCAGCCTTGCCGCGGCGATTGAGGGATCGGGTACTGCCTATCGCTTCGGGGGCGACGAGTTCTGCGTAGTTGCGTCCCACACGGCCAGCGGCCAGGAATCGGTGGCCGCGACCGCGAGCAACGCGCTCTCCGAGCAGGGCGAGGGATTCTCGATCACCGCCTCGTACGGATCGGTTTTGCTCCCGGTCGAGGCGACGAGCCCCGAAGAGGCCGTGCGGGTCGCCGACCGGCGCATGTACGCGCGGAAGGGACTCGGCAGAGCGTCCGCCGGACGCCAGACCATCGACGTGCTCTTGAAGGTGCTTGCCGAGCGCAGCCCTGCAATGGAACCGCATCTGAGCGATGTCACCAAGCTCTGCGAGGCCGTGGGACTCAAGCTCGGCCTGGGAGACCAGGACATGGGCCCGCTACTCCAGGCCGCCGCACTGCACGATGTCGGAAAGGCGGCGATTCCGGACGGAATCCTGAGCAAGCCCGGGCCGCTGGACACAGCCGAGTGGAAGTTCATTCGCCGTCACCCGGTGGTCGGCGAACGGATCATGTGTGCCGCTCCGGCGCTCTCACAGGCCGCGCAGCTCGTGCGCTGGAGCCACGAGCGCCATGACGGGCGGGGATATCCGGACGGGCTGAAGGGGGAGGAAATCCCGATCGGCGCACGCGTGATCGCCGCATGCGACTCCTACGACGCCATGACCTCGGGCCGCCCCCACCGTAAGCCCATCCGTCACGAGGCTGCGCTCGCGGAGCTGCAGGCATGCGCCGGGAGCCAGTTCGACCCGTTCGTCGTCGACGCCTTCGTCGAAGTGATGTCGGAGCGTGACGCAGCCCCATCCGCCCAAGCAGGCGCACACCCTGCGATAGCCACGTAGTCCGAAGCCTTCCGGGCTTCTCCCGGGCGCTCCGTAGAATGAACACGGAATGCCTCCTCTAAAGGAAGTCAAGGAGCGGATCGAGCAGGCGCTGCCCGGTGCACAGGCAACTGTCAGCGACCTCACCGGCGGCGGCGACCACCTGCGGGCCGAGGTCGTGTACGACGGCTTCGCGGGCCTGTCCCGCCTCGAGCAGCACAAGCTGGTCTACGGTGTGTTCGAAGGCGAGATCGGCGGCCCCATCCACGCTCTATCCCTGAAAACCTCGACACCGGAAGGTGTGAGATGACGAACGAAGAGATTCGTGCCGAGCTTAAGCGCGCAATTGAGGAAGAGCAGGTCATGCTCTTCATGAAGGGCACTCCGGACGCGCCGCGCTGCGGGTTCTCCGCGCGCGTCACCCAAATGCTGAACGCGTCCGGCGCCGAGTATTCGGCGATGGACATCCTCCCCGACCCGCGTATCCGCGAAGAGCTGTCAGGGCTGTCCGGCTGGCCCACGATCCCGCAGCTGTTCGTCGCCGGCGAGCTTGTCGGCGGCTGCGACATCGTCACCGAGATGTTCGAGTCCGGCGAACTCGCGGAGACGCTCGGCGTCGACCCGCCACCTCCCGCCGCGGCACCCGCTGCGCAGGAGGAGCAACAAAAGGCCGCGGCTCCCCCGCTGCAAATCGAGTAGCGCGATGGAGGAGCGCACCGGTAGCACCAGACACGCGCGCCACTACACCGTCGAGCAGGCGAATGCGGCGCTGCCCTGGGTGTCGGAGCGGCTGTCGCGCATCCGCGACGCGCTCGTCGAGCTGCTCTCCCCCGAATCCGCGCAGAAGCTGGAGCTGATCGACACCGACCACGGCGGCGGCTATCCGGGGCGGGCGGCGGCGGGCGCGACGCTCGTGCTGCTCGCGACCGCGAGCGAGCTGCAGGCCGCGGACGTGGTACTGCGTGATCCGCAGAGCGGGCTGATCGACTTTCCCTCGATCCGTGAGGGCGAGGAGGTCTATCTGTGTTGGCGGCCCGGCGAGGATCGCGTCGCCTGGTGGCACGATCCCGACGCGGGATTTGCCGGGCGCATGCCGCTGTAGCCGCATCAAGCGGACCACCGTTCTCAAGAAACTGGACGTTCGGCCGATAGCTCGTCCATGGCGCGCTCCCGGCTTTCTCACGCCCGTCAGGAGAACGGCTTCACGCTCGTGGAGCTGCTCGTCGTGATCCTCATAATCGGGATCCTGGCGGCGATCGCGATTCCCTCTTTCCTGAACCAGCAGGGCAAGGGCAAGGACGTCGAAGCAAAGGCCGCGGCGGCCACGGGGGCAAGAGCGTTCGAAGCCTGCAAGACCGACACCAACGGCGGCACCTACGAGCCCTGCTCGCTCGAATCGCTGACGGCGATCGAGCCTGCGCTGAACGATGCCGGCTCCGCGCTGTCAGTCAGCTCGACCGCCGACACCTACGAAGTCACAGTCACCGCAGACCGCGACGCGGGCGCGGCGACTTTCACGATATCTCGCTTGGCGAGCGGAGCCAGGACGCGCACCTGCTCGACCGGCAGCGCGGACAAGGGCGGCTGCTCCGCCCAGTCGAGCGGCACTTGGTGACGCTCGACTGCAGCGGCAGCTGGTAGCTCGCGCTACGGGATGCGCGTGCGCGACTTGATCAAGGTCTCCTTGATCTGGTCGACGATCCCGACCGCCTGGTTCCACTCCCGCTGCCACACGTTGCGGCCGAAGATCACACCCGATCCACCGGCCTCCACGATCATGCGTGTCTGCTCGAGCAGCTTGTCGTCGTCGATCTTCGAACCTCCCGACAGCACGACCAGCGCCTTGCCCGCGGACTCCACGCAGTGGCGGATGGCCTCCTCCTGCGTGATCTCCATGTCGTTGTAGGGCGCGGGCGCGTCCTTGTCCTTGTCCGGGTTGAGCTTGGGCATGTTCAGCTTCACGACGTCGGCGCCCATCTCCATCGCGACGCGCGCCGCATAGTCGATCGCGTAGAACGAGTGCTGGCCGCCCTTCTTCTCGATGTCACGGCCGCGCGGGTAGGCCCAGATCACGAGCGGCAGGCCGTAGCGGTCGCAGTCGGCGCGGACCTTCCCGAGCTGGGCGAAGTCCTCCTCCTGCCGCGGCGAGCCGAGGTAGAGCGTGTAGCCGATCGCGTCGGCGCCGAGACGAACGCCGTCCTCGACCGTCGCGTTGCAGGCGGAGAAGGCCTCGTCCGCGGGCGGGACGTCCGTCTTGGAGTTGAGCTTCAGCAACAGCGGCACCTGTCCCGCATAGGACGGGTAGTACTTGCTCGCCATCCCGTAGCCGCAGGCAATCGCCGAGTATCCGGCCTCCGCCGCGAGCCGGAACTGATACTCGGGGTCCTTCGAGGCGGGATTCGGGAAGAAGTCGCGCGGCCCGTGCTCGATGCCCTGGTCGATCGGCAGGAACAGGAGCGTGCCCTCTCCGGGACCGTAGTCGTACAGAAGCCTTCGCAGGCGGGTGCGCTTGCCGGGTGACAGGGAGGCCAACAGAGAGCTCTGCTCGGAGCCGAGCTCGATCTTTCCAACGCTGACAGCCATCAGTTCCTTCCTGGTCGTTGCCGCTGCGACCCGGCCAGTATAGGCAGGGGGTGGGGTTATATTCACGCGGGGATCTCGGTCCCTCCGCGATGGATCATCGATTCACAGGGCCGGCGTTCACCCTCGGGGTCGAGGAGGAGTTGATGATCGTCGACCCCCGCTCCATGGAGCTGGTATCGGCGGTCGAGGAGATGATCGAGGGCGTCCCCAGCGAGACAGAGGGACAGGTCAAGCCCGAGCTCCTGCAGTCGGTGCTCGAGATCTCAACGGACGTCTGCCGGAACGTCTCCGAAGCGACGGGACAGCTCGAGGACCTGCGCCGCCGGGTGCGCGAGACCGCCGAGGGCAAGGGCCTCACCATCGGCTCCGCGGCGACCCATCCCTTCGCGAGGTGGGAGGACCAGCGGATCGTGGAGCGCGAACGCTACCGCGAGATCGTCGACGCGCTCGGGTTCGTGGTGCGCCAGGAGCTGCTGTTCGGGCTGCACGTGCACGTCGGCATCGACGATGCGGACAAGGCGATCCACGTTGCCAACGGGATGCGCGTCCACCTTCCGATACTGCTCGCGCTGTCGACCAACTCGCCTTTCTGGCGCGGCCAGGCCACGAGCTGGATGTCGTCGCGCACGCCGCTGTTCCGGCTACTGCCGCGCGTCGGGATCCCGCCGCGCTTCGAAGGCTGGACCGAGTACTGCGAGCGCATCGAGTTCATGGTCGACGCCGGCGCGATCCCCGACTACACGTACCTGTGGTGGGACGTCCGGCCGCATCCCAACCTGGGAACGGTCGAGGTGCGCTCCTGCGACGCACAGACCCGGCTGGAGCACACGATCGCCATCACCGCGCTGATCCAGGCGATGGCGAAGGAGCTCTGCGAGCATCACGGCGCCGGGCACGAGCTTGGCGTCTTCCCCGCCGAGCTCCTCGAAGAAAACAAGTGGCTCGCGGCGCGCCATGGAATTCACGGGGAACTGATCGATCTGCCTTCGAGCAACCGCATCGCCTCAGCCGAGCTGGCGCGGCGGCTGGTTGAGCGCCTCCGCCCTCACGCCCGCGACCTCGGCTCGGAGTCCGAGCTGGAGGGAATCCTGGAGCTCGTGGACAGCGGTACCGGTGCCGACCGCCAGGTCGCGGAGTGGCGCGCGAACCGCGACATGCCTGCACTCGTCCGCGCGATCGTCGAGGCAACGGCCGCGCCCGTGCGCGGCGGCAGCCGGGCCTAGCAGCCTCTACCCCTCGTTATCCGTTCTCTCAGATTCGTCTCAGACGACCGGAATACCGTGCCTTCTGACATATGCCCTCCCCCAGGAAGGGGGAGGCCCCTAAAGCGGCCGCTCTAGCGGCCGCTTCCCTTTGTCCTCGATATAAACGTGTCGGGGTGATCTTCCGCCAGATAGCCCATGACGATCTCGGCTGTGCGTCGTATCTGATCGGGGACGAGCACGCAGGCGTGGCCGCGGTCGTCGACCCGAAGCTGGAGATCGGCGAGTACCTGCGCCACGCGCGGTACATGGCCGTGTCGATCGAGCACATCCTCGAGACGCACAATCACGCCGATCACGTGTCGGGCCACGGCCGCCTGGCAGCCGCCACCGGCGCGACCATCCACATCCACCGCGACGCTGAGGTCGAGTACGAGCACCAGCCCTTCGATGATGGCTGGGAGCTCGAGCTCGGTTCAGTGCGTGTGCGTGCAATGCATACGCCGGGTCACCGGCCCGAACACACGTCCTTCGCGCTGATCGACACGGCCCGGGGGACCGAGCCGTGGGCGGTGCTGACCGGCGACACGCTGTTCGTGGGCGACATCGCACGCCCCGACCTCGCCGTCGAAAAGGAGGAGGGAGCGCGAGCGGTCTTCACGTCACTGCAGCGGCGCCTGCTGGCGCTTGACGACAGCGTCGAGGTCTGGCCCGGCCACCTCGGCGGCTCACTTTGCGGGGGACCCGGGATGGACATGAAGATCTCCTCGACGATCGGTTTCGAGCGCCGCCACAACGACATGCTGCGCGAGGACGACGAGGACCGCTTCGTCGAGCGCGCGCTCGCGTCCCTGGGGCCCCAGCCGCCCAATTTTCAGTACGTCGTGGACCTCAACCGGGGGCCCCTACGCCGCGAGGACGTGGAGGCACACCCTTTGACGCCCCGCCAGGTGGAGCTGAAGCGACTCGCCGGGGCGCTGGTGGTCGACGTGCGCACGGCGCTCCAGTTCGACGAGGCGCACATTCCGGGGTCCTTGTCGATCCCGGCCGTCCAGGCAGGATTCGGCACGAAGCTGTCCTGGCTCGCCGACCGCGCGCAGGAGGTCGTGCTGATCGGGCGCGACGACAACGACGGCATCCGCGCCGGGCTCCTCGCCGCGGCGGTCGGCATCACCCGGATCGGCGGTTACCTGGCCGGGGGCATGACCAGCTGGCGGGAGGAGAAGCGGGGCACCGACCGGATCGAGCGAATCGACGTCCCGGCCCTCCACGACCGCGTGGAGCACGAGCCCGGAATCCAGATCCTGGACGTGCGCGAGCAGGCGGAATGGGACGAATGCCATATCCGGGGTTCCACGTTCACCGCCTACCACGACGTGCGCGGCATCCCCGCCGGGATCGACCCGGAGGAGCCGATCGCCGTGATTTGCAGCTCCGGGCAGCGCAGCGGCGTGGCCGCCAGCCTGCTGCGGCGCCACGGCGCGCGAGCCGTGCTCCACGTGGTCGACGGGGGGGTCGGAACCTGGGCCCGCCACGGCTGGCCGGTGGAGGGGTAACCGGCCACTCGGCGGCCTGGCTATCTTTTCAGCAGTGGCCGAGCAGGTGGACCTCAACGTCGTCTGCAAGAACTGCGGCTCGCAGGTGAGCCCGTACATCACCGAGTGCCCGTACTGCGGGCAGCGGTTGCGCAAGCGTGCCCCCAAGCTGCGGCCGGAGGGCGAGAGCGCCGAGCTGGCGCCGGCGAAGAAGCGCCGCACGCGCTTTGCCCGCAAGCCGCGCGAGGAGCGCGAGCGTTCGCTTTCGTGGCTGTCGGCGGATCGCCCGTACGCCGCGATCGCGATCGTGCTGGCGAGTGCCGCGGTCTACCTCGCCGACAACAGCGGCAACCTCGGGCTGTACGACCTCGGTGCGATCATCGGCCCGCTCGACGGAGACTGGTGGCGCCTGGTCGCGGCGAACTTCGTCTACGAGAACGTCGGGTACCTGTTCGCCGTCGCGGTCGCAGTCGCGATCTTCGGCGGGAGCATCGAGCGCCGCTACGGAGCGCCCGTCCTGCTGGGGATCTTCCTGGCCGGCGGCGCGGCGGGGATGTATCTCGCAAGCGAAGCCGAGACCTTCCCGCTCGCGATGGGCGGCAATGCTGCGGGGCTTGCTGTTCTCACTGCCTGGGGTATCCGCGACCTGCGCGACCGCCGGGCCGGCGAGGACACCGAGACCGATCTGTTCGGCGTGATCGCGATCGCCGCGGTGCTCGTCCTGATGCCCTTGCTGGAGGTCACCGCCGACGCGTGGGCGGGCCTCGCCGGCGTCGCGGTTGGCGCCCTCGCCGGGTTCGTACTGCCGAAGCGCTAAGCCGAGTGACGCAGTTCGCAGTTCGGAGTTCCTGCGTAACTGCGTAACTGCGTAACTACACCACGGCTATCCGCCCCGGCGGTCCCTTTTGCAACTTGCCGATGCGCGCGCTCCCCGGTGCAGCCTCGGCGAGCGCCTGTTCCATGTCGCGCGCCCGCTCGGGCGGGGTCGCCACGAGCAGCCCTCCGGAGGTCATCGCGTCGCACAGCAGTGCCCTCTCCGCCTCCGGCACATGCTCGGCGAAGTGAACCTGCGGCGCAAGCCACTCGCGGTTGCGGCGGCTGCCGCCGGCCAGCGCCCCGGCCGCGAGCAGCTCGCGCGCGCCGTCGATCACGGGGACCGCGTGCGCCTCCACCCGTGCGGCGACGCCGCTGGCATGCGCCAGCTCGTGCAGGTGCCCGAGCAGGCCAAACCCGGTGACGTCGGTCATCGCGCTCGCCCCGACGGCAGTGGCAGCGCCCGCCGCGGCCGCGTTCAGGGTCGTCATCACCTGCGTACAGCGGCGTACCACGTCGTCGTCCGCCAGCCCGCGTTTCGCGGCCGTCGTGACCGCGCCCCCGCCGATCGGCTTGGTCAGGAAGAGCGTGTCGCCGGGGCTGCCCGTGGAGTTGCGGACCACTGCGCGCGGGTGCACGATGCCGGTCACGGCCATGCCGTACTTGGGCTCGGGATCGTCGATGGAGTGGCCACCGACGATCGGCACGCCTGCCTGCGCGGCCGTCTCCGCGCCGCCCTCGAGGATCAGCGCGAGCGTCTCGGCCCCGAGCCGGTCGATCGAGAAGGCGACCAGGTTGAGCGCGGTCAGCGGCTGGGCGCCCATCGCATACACGTCGGAGAGCGCATTCGCCGCGGCGATCCGCCCGAAGTCGCGCGCGTCGTCGACGATCGGCGTGAAGAAGTCGACGGTCTGGACGAGCGCCAGCTCGTCGGAGATCCGGTAGACGCCCGCGTCGTCACAGGTCTGCGAACCGACCAGCAACGCCGGGTCGTCCTGGGCCGGCAGACGGGCGAGCACGTCCCGCAGCTGCGCCGGGCCGATCTTGCAGGCGCAGCCCGCACCGTGGGAAAGATCGGTCAGACGGTCGGCGTCGACTGCCATGTGGGCATTATTCCTTGCACGCCTCCGATGCCCGAACGATTCACAGACCAGCAGCTGAGCGCCGCCCTCGAGGCCCTCACCGATCCCGAGCGCTTCCGCGAGATCGAGCAGCGCGTCGCCAAGGCCGCGCCGCAGCTCCAGCAGATCCTCGCGACCGCGCTCGCCGAGGGCGGCTGGTTCGACTCCACGCATGAGCAGCAGCTCGCGAACGTCGCCGCGATCGCGGACCCCGGGGAGCGCGTCACGCACCTGCGCACGCTGCTCGCCGAGGAGACGCGCATCGGCATGCTCGTGGGCGTCGCGGTCGGCTGGGAGCTGGCGCGCGAGCTTGGCTAGGCTGCGAGCTTCCCGCTTTCCACTGGAGGTTTTTACGCATGGAGATCCGCTACCTCGGACATTCCACTTTCGAGCTCGTCGACGGCGACGCGCGCGTGCTCGTCGACCCGTTCCTGAAGCCAAACAACCCCACGGCGCTGATAACTGCGGACGAGGTCGATCCCACGCACATCCTTCTGACGCACGCACACGTCGACCACCTCGCCGACGCGGTTGCGGTCGCGAAGCGCACCGGCGCACATTGCGTGGCCTTGGTGGAGACGGCGGTCTGGCTCGGGCAGCAGGGCGTCGAGAACACGTCGGACCCCAACCTCGGCGGAACCGTGGAGTTCGACTGGGGCTGGGTGAAGCTGGTGCAGGCCCACCACAGCTCGACCACTCCGGACGGTCGGGTCACATTCGCAAGCGGCCTGGTGATCAACATCGGCGGCACGACCGTCTATCACCTCGGCGACACGTGCCTGTTCGGCGACCTGCGCCTGATCGCGGAACGCACCCCGGTCGATGTGGCGCTGATCCCGATCGGCGGCCACTACACGATGGATCGCCACGACGCCGTCGTCGCCGCCGATCTGATCGGCGCCGCGACGGTCATCCCCTGCCACTACAACACCTTCCCGCCGATCAAGACCGACGCGGGGGCGTTCAAGTCGGACGTGGAGTCGAAGACCAGCTCGAAGGTCGTGGTGCTCGAGCCGGGGGCTACACACTCGCTTTAGATAGACGGTTGGCGCGCGCGAACACGGCATCGATCATCTCCTCGGTGAGCTTGCCCGTGAACGTGTTCTGCTGGCTGGGGTGAAAGCAGCCGAGAAGGATGTAGGGACCGATCGCCACCTCTGCCCCATGGCCGAACTCCGGCTTGGGCCGCGGCACCTCCAAGCCGGCGCGGCGCAGCCCGGCCAGCGCCCCGTCCCAAGCGAACTTGCCGAGCGCGACCAGCACCCGTGCGCGTTCCAGCAGCTCCAGCTCGCGCACGAGGTAAGGCAGGCAGGTGTCGCGCTCGGTGGGCGTCGGCTTGTTCGCCGGCGGCGCGCATTTGACGACTGCCGTCACGTATGCCCCGGTCAGCCGCAGCCCGTCGCCGGCATGCACGGACGTGGGCTGGTTGGCGAACGCCGCGCGGTGAAGGGCGGCGAACAGCCAGTCTCCCGACCGGTCGCCCGTGAACACGCGGCCCGTGCGGTTCCCGCCGTGGGCGGCGGGCGCGAGACCGACCACGACCAGGTGGGCGCGCGGGTCGCCGAAGCCGGGCACCGGCCGCGCCCAGTAACGCTCGCCGCGGTAGCGGCGGGGAGGATCGGCAGCCACCGCCTCGCGCCACTCGACCAGCCGTGGGCACAGACGGCAGGATTCGACCTCGGACGCGAGCCCGGCAAGCTCGCGCGCTGGGCTCACCATGGACTACAGGTCGCGCTCGCGCGCGACCGCGCGCAGGCGCGCGAGCGCGCGGCGAATCAGCCGTGAAACGTGCATCTGGGAAACGCCGATGCGGTCGGCGATCTCCGACTGCGTCAGGTCCTCGACGAAGCGCAGGTGGAGGATCAGCCGCTCGCGCTCGCTGAGCGCCTTCATCGTGGGAGCGATCGTGGCCCCGTACTCCACGAGGTCGTAGCGCTCCTCTTCCCTCCCCAGCGAATCGGCATACGTCGGCTCCTGCGGATCGGAGGACTCGCTGCGCTGTTCCTCCAGGGAAATCGCGTCATAGGCGGAGGCAGCCTCCATCGCCTCGAGCACCTCCTCCGAGCTGACGTCGAGCTCCTGCGCCAGCTCGGTCGCAGAGGGCGAGCGCCCCAGCCGGCGGTGTAGCTCCTGTGAGGCCTGGTCGAGCTTCATCACCCGCTCCTGCATTCCGCGCGGTACGTGCACGGCCCAGCCGGAGTCGCGGAAATACCGCTTCAACTCACCGAGGATCGTCGGGACGGCGTAAGTCGAGAAGGCGGTGCCGCGCTCTGGGTCGAAGCGGTCGATGGCCTTCACAAGGCCCATGCTCGCGACCTGCATGAGGTCGTCGAGCGGCTCGTTCTGGCGCTGGTAGCGCCGCGCAAGCTGGCGGGCCAGCGGAAGGAAGCGCTCGACCAGCTGCTCCCTCGCCTTCACGTCGCCGGCCTCGTGGTAGCGGATCAGCAGGCGCCGATCCTCGCGGGTGTTGGCGCTGTGGGGGCGCTTCGCCGGGGTGGCCGTGTCCTGGTCTTTGCGGTCGGGGCCGGCCGCACTCCCGTTGGTGGGGGTGTCGCTCACGATCGGGTCGGCCCAGGCAGGAGCATTACTCGGCGGGCGAGTCGGGGATGCCCATCGCGCCCATCATAGGGCCAGCCCGACCGCGGGTGCCGCGGCGGTTTCAGTCGAGGGCTTGTCGCGCCCGCGCGGCCGCCCGCAGCCGGCCCAGCGTCTGGCGCAGCATTCGTGAGACGTGCATCTGTGAGATCCCCATCACCTGGGCGATCTCGGACTGCGTCATGTCTTCCTGGAATCGCAGCCGCAGGATGATCCGCTGCCGCGCCGGCAGAGCCCGGATGGCGGGGCCGAGCGTCACTCCGTACTCGACGAGGTCGAACCGGGCCTCCTCGGCGCCGAGGGTCTCAGCCCGGGACGCGCCCTCGTCGTCCCCGCCGACCGGGGCGTCCAGCGAGACCGCGCCGTAGGCCGTGGCCGCCTCGCCGGCCTCCAGGACGTCGGTGAGCTCGAGCCCCATGTGCTCGGCCACCTCGGCGGAGGTCGGCGAGCGGCCCAGCGTGCGTCGCAGGGTCTCCGTGGCGCGTTCGACCTCGAGCACTCGCTCGCGCATGCGCTGGGGAACGTGTGCTGCCCAGCTCGTGTCGCGCAGGTACCGCTTCAGCTCCCCGTCGATCGTCGGCACCGCGTAGCTCGGGAACGCCGCCCCGTGGCGGTGGTCGAAGCGCTCGACGGCCTTCACCAAGCCCATGCTCGCGACCTGCACCAGATCGTCGGTCGACTCGCCGCGCCGCCGGTAGCGCATCGCCAGCCGGCGGGCCATCGGGAGGAAGCGAGACACCAGCTCCTCACGCGCCCCGGCGTCGCCGCAGGCGCTGCGCTCGAACAAGCGCGATTCGGCGCCAAGCCGCGAAGCGACCGCAGTGGCGCTCACGATGCCATTCCGCTGTTTCCCATTTCACCCTCCTGTTGCTGCGAAGTACGGGCTCCGCTCGGGCCCGTGCCACCCCCAACGAAGCCGGCCGCCAGAACTTGCGCTTTTTTGGCCTGGTTGAAGGCTTCCGTGGTACGGTCCCCCCGGCAAGGCACCCCAAGGGGAGAGGGATCGCCACGACGCGGAACAGGAGTGGGAGAGGGTCGCGACCGCATACCCTGCGGCGCACGGCCATGGCCGCGTTCGTGCTCGTGCTGCTCGCTGCGGCACCGGCACTCGGCGCGTTCCCGGGCACCAACCCCGGGGAGAGCGTGCGGATCAACACGCCCAACGACCCTGAGTTCGACCGCTGCGAGCCGGACGACCAGCAGGGCGCCTCGTGCACCAACGTCTTCGACCAGCAGATCGAACGCTTCGGGTTCGCCCCCAACGGGTCGCAGCTGAGCGCGCTCTACGCCAACCCGACCGACCCTCACACCCAGCGCCTGTCGGCCCAGAACACACTGGCGGGCCGCAACCCGCTCGGCCAGCTTTCGGGCGTGTCGGCAGACCGCGCCTGGAAGTACTCGATCGGCGCGCCGAGCGTGCAGGTGG
The DNA here is from genome assembly GCA_963762195.1 of uncultured Solirubrobacterales bacterium. GTDB lineage: Bacteria > Actinomycetota > Thermoleophilia > Solirubrobacterales > JBBDJG01 > DASRIA01. The sequence goes on from CAVXJX010000007.1 coordinate 133,219, forward strand.
CGATCCTCGACACGGGCATCCGCTGGGACAAGGGTTCGCTGCGCAAGAAGGTCGCGCTCAACCGCGGCGAGCTGCCACTGCCCCGCAACGGTGCGAGCACATGCGCGCAGTACGACTGCAACTCGGACGGAGCTTTCAACGTCGACGACTACGCGAATGACCCGCGCGTCGCGGCCACGACCGGCAACGTCGACGAGCCCGGCGCCGATTCGTTCCTCGACGCCAGCGACCTGCTCGTCGCGTTCAGCGATTCGGGCGACGACGACAGCAACGGCTTCGTGGACGACATTGCGGGGTGGGACTTCTTCGACGACGACAACAACGCCTACGACGCATCCAGCTACTCGAGCGCCAGCAACCACGGCTCCGGGCGCGCCGAGGAGGCGGGGCAGCAGACCAACGAGGGCTCGGGCGGCACGGGCGTGTGCCCCGAGTGCCAGGTCGTCCCGATGCGCATCTGGGACACGTTCGTAGCCGACACCAACAACTTCGCGCAGGCCGTCCTCTATGCGGCCGACAACGACATCGAGGTCGTCGAGGGAGCCGTCGGCGGCCTGTTCAACTCGCGCTTCGCGCGCAAGGCGTTCGAGCACGCTTACAAGCAGGGAGTGTTCTTCACGATCGTCTCGTCGGACCTGAACACGGCCGATCACAACATCCCGACGCTCTACAACGAGGCCCTGCAAGTGCAGGGCAGCGTCGCGGACACCCACGGCCTGGGGATGAACCCGCCGCAGCAGTTCATGGACTTCTTCAACGACAACGGAGTCCCGCTCGGCACGAACGCACCGATCGGGACGTGGTTCCGCAACTCCGGCACGACGCAGTACGGCGGCCACGCCCACATCGTGATGCCGGCGGTCACGGGCTCGGCCGCCACGGGCCAGGCCTCCGGTGCCGCAGGATTGATCAAGTCCTTTGCGCGCCAGGAGGGCATGGAGCTCGAGCCGAACGAGGTCAAGCAGCTGATCACAGGCACGGCGGAGGACGTCGTCGCGGAGAACACCGCCGGGCTCGGCGTTCCCGATCCGGCACAGCCGGGCTGGGACCAGCACTTCGGGTACGGCCGCCCCGACCTGGGCCTCGCGCTCCAGCGCATCGAAGAGGGCAAGATCCCGCCGCAGTCGCTGATCACCACCCCGCAGTGGTTCGAGCCCCTGAACGTGAACCAGCAGGAGTTCGTGGCAATCGAGGCACGCCTGTCGGCAAAGCGCGCTGCCGGTTACACCTGGAGGCTGCAGTGGGCCCCTGGCATCGAGCCCCAGGAGAGCGACTTCACGGAGGTGACAACGCAGACGCGCACCACGCCGCTCGACGGCTCGGTCGGCGTGATCGACCTCAACGCGGTGCGCGCCGAGCTCGACTCTCGCGCGCTGGGCGGGTCCACTGTCGACCCGACCGCGCCGTCCAAGGGCCCCGGCGACAAGGACCCGAACGAGCCTGCGTTCACGGTGCGCGTGGTCGTCACGGACACCGCGGGCAACCGGGCCGAGGACCGCAAGATGCTGTTCGCGTACCGCGACTCAACCCTGCACCAGGGCTACGCAAAGGACATCGGCACGGGCGGCGAGGCGTCACCGCGGCTGTTCGACATGGACGGCGACAACGCGCTCGACACGGTGCTCGCGGACTCGAGCGGCGAACTGCGCGTCCTGAAGCACGACGGCACGCCGCTTCCGACCTTCAACAACGGCCAGCCCGTGCGCACCGCCCTGTACCCGAACGTGCACCTCGGGTCGGACTCCTACACCACCGTGGACCCGCCGCGCGAGGTGCTCCGCACTCCGGCGATCGGTGACGTCGACGGCGACCTGGAGCCCGAGATCGTCGACTCGGCCGGCGAGCATGTCTACGCCTGGGAGGCCGACGGCTCGGTCGTGGCCGGCTTCCCGGTGCGCATCGATCCGTCGCTTTCGCGGCCGCAGGACCGCACGCGCAACAACCACATCAAGCGTGGCCTCAGCGCCTCACCCGCGCTGGGCGACCTCAACGACGACGGGCGCCTGGACATCGTCGTGCCTTCGCTCGACCAGCACGTGTACGCGTGGGACGGCGACGGCGACGCGCTGCCGGGCTTCCCGAAGAAGCTGCAGAGTCCCGGCATCCCGGGCGCGGAGATCATCACCACCGCGTCGCTCGGCGACGTGAGCGGCGACGGGGAGATCGACATCGTGACCCCGACGCAGGAGTTCGACGACAACCCGTCCGCACCCCAGACTCCCGGGAGCGGCGCGGCCGGCGGCTTCTCCAACATCCTCACCAACTTCCTCGCGAACGTGCTCGGCGGCAGCGGGCGGGTCTACGCGCTCGACCGCAACGCCAACGTGCTGCCGGGGTGGCCGACGTCACCCAACGGCATCGTGCCGGACGCGCTGCCATTCGTCGGGCCGGGCGTCGACCACGTCCTCGCAAACGTCGACAACGACCCCGAGCTCGAGGCGATCGGCAACGTCGCGAGCGGTGATGTGACCGCCACCAACGGCAACGGCTCGAACGCGGCGCAGTACGACTCCGAGCCTCAGGGCGGCGAGCACGTGGACAAGTCCAAGGTGATCAACCTGTTCGAGAACCCGATCGCCGCCAACATCGACGGCGTCGCGGGCCCGGAGATCATCAAGGGCGGCGTGACCCTCAACCAGGTCGTGAACCTCGGCGTCGCGGTCGGCCAGAACCTGCCTTACAACCACGTCGTGCAGGCCTGGAACGCACAGACCGGCGCCTCGCTGCCGAGCTTCCCGCAGGCGGTCGAGGACTTCCAGCTGCTTTCCAGCCCCGCAGTCGCCGACGTGTCCGACTCCCCCGGCAACGAGGTGATCGTCGGCACGGGCCTCTACTACCTGCGGAACTTCAACGTGGCCGGTATCGAGGGCGCGGGCTGGCCGAAGTTCACGGGCGGCTGGATCTTCGCCACTCCCTCCGTGGGCGACGCAGACGGCGACGGCGACCTCGAGGTGACGACGCTCACGCGCGAAGGCTTCAACTTCATGTGGGACACCGACCGGCCCGCGTGCGGAACCAACGACGAATGGTGGACCTCGCGCCACGACGAGTGGAACACGGGCGCATACGGGACCGACTCGCGTCCACCTGGCACACCCGAAAGCCTGCGCTTCAACCTGATCGGACCGCACACGGTGACGCTCGCGTGGACGGCGCCCGGCGACGACTGGCTGTGCGGCCAGGGCGCCAGCTACCGCATCATCGCCTCCAACCAGCCCATCGAGCACCCGAGCGACGGCACGGTCATCGGCGACTTTGCCGCGACCGCGTCCGCGGGCCAGACCCAGAGCAAGCTGGTCACCAACCTCAACAGCCAGTACCGCTACTTCGCGGTGATGTACAAGGACAACGCGGGGAACTGGGGCCACCTTGCGAGCGCGTCGCTGGGGTATCCGCGACCGGCGGGAGCGAGCCCGCAACGCAACTCGCTGGTGCCGGCTTACCAGCAATGCACGGCGCCGAGCCACGTGCACGGGCCGCCGCTGGACGATCCGTCGTGCGCGCCGCCGACCCGGCAATCCACCTCGCTGACGGTCGGTACACCCGACGCCAACGGCGCGGCGGCCAAGTCGAACGGCTACGTGCGGCTTGTCACGATGGCGGGCGACCCCCAGTCCGAGACCGACGAGGCGGATGTGGGGGTCGAGGTCGACATCACCGACGTGCGCTGCTCGCAGACGAACGCGGCCTGCCCGTCCGGCCAGGGCTCGGACTACACCGGACGGCTGCTCGCGACCTCGACGCTGCGGATCACGGACAAATTCAACGGGAGCTCCCGGGAGGAGGGCGGGACGGTGGTCGACAGCCGCTTCGTGGAGATCCCGATCCTGTGCGCGGGGACCGCCGGGGTGGACATCGGCGCGCACTGCGCGGTCAACACCACGATGGACGCACTGCTACCCGGGGCAGTGGTCGAAGGAGCGCGCGCGATCTGGGAGACCGGGGCTTTCGCGGTCGAAGACGCCGGGCCGAACGGCACCGGCTACGGCGCCGGCTGCCCATCCGCTTGCGGGGATGGCGACGAAACGGTCTTCATGCGCCAGGGCGTGTTTATCCCGTAACGCCACCCAACGACTGGCGAGCAATGAGGCTCCCAGGTTGACCGAGAAGGGCGGCCACCAGGCCGCCCTTCTTTGTCTCTAGGCTCGAGCCCGAGCTCGCCGCGGGACTGGAGGCGCGCCTCGCGCGGCTGCGGGGGGCTCCTCTAGCCCAGGGAAACCGGGTGGGGTAGGGAGGTGGCTCAGTGCCATCCGGCCACCATGGTCGATTTGCTACCCAGGCGGTACTCAATCGACCACGCTACGGTCGGGAACTCGCGGAGGCTGGTCAGTTGCATCGTCTTGGGCGAACGGCTGGAGTGATTCGGCTGCCACAACGAGGATGTGATCCTTCCGGCCGTGGTCGCAGCCTTGCTGGTAGCACTCTTTGCGCTCGACGGACTTACCGCACTACGGCGACGGCGTTGAAAACTACGGCTAGCCCCGGGCCTTCAAGCCCGCGAGGCAGCCGTCATATGCGCGCTTGCGCTTGCTTTCGGGATACGCCTTCGAGTAGTCCGTGGCGATGTCCTCAGCGGACTTGTTGCCCTTCTCGAGCTCGCGCGCGAGAGCGAACGGCAGGTAGCTGTTGCACACCCTCCGGGAGATTCCGAAGGTGTCGTTCTTCGACAGCTTCTGCCCGGACGAGGCGTCGGAGTTGCTCCCGCTCCCCGAGCCGCTCGAGTCGTCCGACCCCTTGCCGCTGCCACTGCCGCTGCTGTCGTCCCGCTTGCGCTTCCGCGTGTTCGTCTTTCCGGTCGTGGTCGTTTCCGACTCGGTCGTTTCAGCCTTGGACTTCCCTGTCTCGGTCTCCCCGCTCCCGATCGGTGGAACGGTGGTCACGGTGTCCTCGTTGCTCGCGGACCCACCGCTCCCCTCGTCATCGCCGCACGCGCCCAGCGCCAGCACGGCGACCGTCAGCAGCAGCGCAATCGATGTGAATCTGAGTTTGGTCATGGCCGGCGAGGATAGTCAAATCCCACCATGATGTAGCCGTTAGGTGTAGTTCCCAACCACGTCGTTCAGGCCCGGAAACCCAGGTGGGGTAGGAAAGGGTCGACGTGTGCGCTCCCTAACCAGCGGAGTGTCACGAGACTTCAAGGCAAGGTCGCGATCACGGACGACAGCCTGCCGCGTTGCGCATTGGCCACTGAACTTTGCCCCGCGCCATGCGTGAAAACGGACGCCAGGGGCCAAAGTTCGCCGATCGGCGCCGGTCGACCCCAGCGAGCGATACGGATCACGCGCAGACGGCTCATTTGCCACCCACGCGTGGCCTTGAGTTGCAGATCACGGGTCGCTCGCGAACCCACGCAGGCGGCCGCACCCTCTCCCTTGCCCACCTGGTTTTCCGGCCCGCAAAGACGAAACAACGTCTTTGGAAACTACGGCTATGGGCAGCTGGCGGCTGCGCAACCGCGATCCGCCGCGAGTTGCGCCGACAGCGCTGCGGTCGCGGGGTCGTTCGCCGCATTTCCGTCGCTGAGCAGGTTTTGCAGCTGCCATGGATCAGACGTCAGGTCGTAGTACTCGCGGAACCTGATCGACTGGTGGTCGTCGGTGTCGTAGTACTCGATGTAGTGCGACGTCGGGGTGCGCAGGGCAGCCCACGACATCGTGCGCCCGTGATATTCGAACAACAGCCGGGATCGGCTCACCGGGTTCAGCACGGTGCGCCCGTCCATCGGAAGCCCCACGCCGAGACCTTGGACCGCGTCTGCGATCGTCGGCGCGATGTCGACGTTGGCGACCAGGCGGGAGTCGTTCGCGCCCGCCGCCACGTGACCGGGCCACCGCAGGAACAGCGGGATCTTGACCGAGGCTTCGTAGGGATCGGTCTTCGAGGTGAGGCCGTGCTCGCCCCAGTGGAGGCCGTTGTCGGACATGAAGATCGCGAGCGTGTTGGATGCCTCGCCGGTCGCCTGCAGTGTCGAGAAGACGTCCCCGACCAGGTCGTCGACCGACATCAGCGTGCGCAATGCCCCGACGCGCCCGCTCTCGATCACCGCGGGGTCGTTGTTCTCGTTCGCGATCTCGACAGCCTTGTCTTGCTTGTCGGCCTCGAAGTAGTTGGGCGGCTCGTCAAACGGCGGGACCGGGGCGTTCGCGTACTGGGCTTCGGGTGTGAAGGGCGCATGCGGCGCGGTCGTGGCCACTTGCAGGAACCAGGGCGTCGCATCCTGACCCTCGGACTCCTGGATGAACCGCACGGCGTTGTCCTTGATGTACGAGGTCGCGTATTGGGAGATGTTCTTGACGATCCCGTTCTCGTTGACCCGGACCGATGAATACCCGGCGCCGTTGATGGACCAGTCGTCGTAGGACGCCGGGTTGCGCCACAGGTCCCACTGGTTCAGGTACTTGCCGAAGTACCCCGTGTGGTAGCCGCTCTGCCGGAGGTACTCCTGGATCGTGAAACGCGTGTCGAGGGACTGCGAGGCGTCGTTGCTGCCGACGCCGTGATTGTGAACGTATTGCCCCGTGAAGACCGAGGAGCGCGACGGACAGCAGAACGGGGTCGTGGCGAACGCCTGCGTGAACTTGGTGCCGCCGGTCTCGAACCAGGAACGGGTCTGCGGCAGGACGGCCATCGTGCCGTCGGCCCGCTGGTCGTCGGTCATTATCAACAGGATGTTGGGCCGGCCCGGCCCGTGCAGCGCCAGCGCGCCTTCTGCCGTCATCGCAAGCGTCATCACCACGACGAGCAAGGCGACAGCCGAGACCGTCCATGATGATCTCCCACGGTGGCGCCGAGGCACTCCCCCTGCGCTTCGCCCCCCGATCATCCTCACGAAGAGGCTACCACGGGTGAGCTGCCTTCCTGCGCCCCTGAAGACGCGCAGACAGGGGCAATAAGTGCACTAGACTCGGTCGCGTGGGAGGCTCGGGGGCTGGTGCAAGGCGATTGTGTATAGCCGTGCTTACGGCACTTGCCGCGATGCCCGCGGCAGCGTATGCGCAACACTCGAAGCTCTCGCTGGAGTCGACGGGACCGGCGGGCGGCAACGGCGCCCACGCCGCCGACGTCGTCGGCGCAGCGGACGCGGGACAGCGAGTGTTCCTTGCCACGACCGAGCAACTCCGCCCGGAGGACACCGATTCATCTCTCGACCTGTACTCGCGGGGCAGCGGTGCGACCACGCTTCAGTCGACGGGTGTGTCGGGGGGCAACGGCGCCTACGCGGCCAACTACGGCGCCGCCCGCGACGGCGGCGACCGGGTGGTGTTCCAGACAGATGAGCGGCTGGTGAGCGCGGACACCGACGCCTCGCTGGACGTCTACACGCGCGAGGGCAGCACGACCACGCTCGTTTCGAGCGGAGCCGGGAGTGGGTCCAACGGCGCCTTCGACGCGCTGTTCGCGGCAGCATCCGCGGACGGCGCGCACATCTTCTTCACCACGCGCGGCTCCCTCGCCGGCAGCGACACGGATAGCGCGCAGGACGTCTACCAGCGCGCCGCGGGAGTCACAACGCTCGTCTCGACCGGGCCCGCGGGCGGTAACGGCCCGTCGGGAGCTCAGCTCGTGGGCATCAGCGACGACGGCACCAATGCCTTCTTCCACACGGCCGAGTCGCTGGTTGCCGCCGACACGGACAGCGTGCAGGACGTCTACCAGCGCGCCGGGGGCGTCACGACACTCCTGTCGACCGGGCCGGCCGGAGGAAACGCAGCGCATGTCGCCACCTACGACGCAAGCGTGCCGGATGGGTCAAAAGTCTTCTTCCACACGCGAGAGTCACTGGTCGGATCTGACACCGATTCGGGGGCGGACATATACGAACGCTCCAGCGGCACGACGACGATCCACTCCCTCGGGCCCGACGGCGGGAACAGCGGGGCCGCCGCCGAGTTCCAGGGCATGTCCCAGGACGGGTCGAAGGTGTTCCTCGAGACTGCCGAGAGACTGATCGCGAGCCCCGTCGATCGAGACAGCCAGAACGACGTCTACCAGGCCGGCGGGACGGTCACCATGGTCTCGCCGGGAGGCAACGACAACTTTGCCACGCCCGCATACTTCGCCGGCGCATCCGCTGACGGCAGCCGTGTGTTCTTCCGCTCAGAGGAAGCCCTGGTGTCAGGGGACACCGACAAGTACCAGGACATCTACGAGTTCAGCGGCGGGGGCCTGACCCGGCTTTCTCTCGGGCCGAACGGCGGCAACGGCCCCATGCATGCCTTCTTCAGAGGCGCCTCGCAGGACGGCACGCGTGTCTTCTTCGAGACGTATGAGTCGCTGGAAACGCCGGACACCGACGCGAACGTCGACGTGTACGAGCGCCACAGCGGAACCACCGACAACCTCAGCGGCGGCACCGGCGCGGGCAACGGTGCCTTCGACGCCCGCCTGCGCGCCGTGTCAGCAGACGGCCAGCGCGTGTTCTTCCGCACCGCCGAGTCGCTGCTGGCTGCCGATACCGACAGCTTCGCCGACGTCTATTCCGCCAACGTTCCCGGCACAGTGCACGTGGTACAGGATTCGATCCCGAACGACGGCCAGGACTTCGGCTTCACCGCCGGCGCGGGGTTGACCCCGGCGAGCTTCCAGCTGGACGACGACTCCGACGCGACGCTGTCCAACACGCGCACCTTCGGCGACCTGGCGCAGGGTTCGGGTTATTCGGTCACTCAGACCGTGCCGATCGGTTGGACCCAGATCAGCGCCGGCTGCAGCGACGGCAGCCCGGCAGACGACATCGACCTCGCCGCGGGCGAGACCGTCACCTGCACGTTCGTGAACCAGCGCGCCTACGCGAGGCCGAAGGGCGCCTCTCCGCTGAACATCTCGCTGGTGCCCGCCTACGCGCGCTGCTTTACGGGGAACATGACACACGGTCCCCCCCTGCTGTCCCCGTCCTGTGGTCCTCCCGTGCAGTCTTCGTCCCACCTCACCGCCGGCACTCCCGACGCAAACGGCGCGCCGGCGAGCATGAACGGCAGAGCGCGCTTCATCACCGTTGTCGGGGATCCGGATACTCCGGCGGACGAGGCAGACGTGAACATCCGGTTCGACGTCACCGACGTGCGGCGCCGCCCGAGCCTCAGCGACTACACGGGGCAGCTCCGGGGCACTGTCACACTCCGGATCACGGACCGCCGCAACGGTCCTGCGCAGAACCAGGTCGCAACGGTCAGCGACCTGCCGCTGAACGTCACGGTGCCGTGCGCCGGCACCACCGGCACGATCGGCTCGACCTGCTCCACCACGACGAGCGCGAACGCGGTGCTGCCCGGCATGGTGACCGAGGGCAAGCGCACGCTCTGGGACGTGGGCGATGTGAGCGTGTTCGACGGAGGGCCAGACGGGCAGGCATCCACGCTGGACAACACGCTGTTCCTGAAGCAGGGAGTGTTCGTCCCCTGAGCCCCTCCACCGCGGGGTGCACGGCCGCACGATGACCCGTACGACCATCCTCGAAGTGCGGGCCGCGTCACCGTCGCCCGGTCTGCTGGCCGGTGCAATCGATGTGCCGGCAGCCGGAGAGGAGCGCGCGGACTGGGCGCTGGATGTGCGCGGCTGGGCGATCGGCGAGCACGCACAGGTGGTCGCCGTCGAGGGGGTCAACGAGGGGCGCCGGATGTGGAGCGTGCCGCTCGCCGTCGAGCGGCCGCACACCGCGGCCGAGCAGGGCAGCGCGACGAACGATCGAATCGGGTTCCAGTCGCTTGCCGGCACGCTGCCCCTCGCACCTGACTTCGAGGTGGAGGTCAGGGCGGTGCTCGAACGGGGCGGGCACGCCCCGCTGGGCACTGTTCGTGGACGGCGGGCGCCGCTGCGCTCGACCTTCGAGCCGCGGCGAAACCCGGTGCTCGTGACGACGCTCGGCCGCACCGGCTCCATGCTGCTGATGCGTTTGCTGTCGGCCCACCCGGAGGTCATCGTGTATCGCCCCCACCGGTTCGAGCAGCGGATCGCAAGCTACTGGGCCGACCTGCTGCTCGTGCTCGCCGAGCCCACCAGCTACATCCGCCAGATCGCGCCCTGGGGAGATCTCGACGACCCGGCCTGGTGGCTCGGACGCGAAGGGCCGATGCCACCGGTCCTGCGTGACGCCGCCCTGCAGGAGTGGCTCGGCGGGGAGGCGGTGGAGTCTTTGGCTGCCACGTTCCAGCAGCGGATCCAGGCGACCTACGATCGCATCGTCGCAACGACGGACAGCCGCGACGCAGAGCTGTTCGCAGAGAAGAGCAGCATCCGCGCGTCGAACCTGCTCACCGAGCTGTATCCCGGCTCGCGCGAGCTGTTCCTCGTGCGCGACTTCCGTGACATGGTCAGCTCGATTCTCTCGTTCAATTCGAAGCGGGGAGTGCAGGGCTTCGGGCGCGCAAATGCGACCAGCGACGCCGACTACGTCTCGTCATTGGGCAGCTGGGCAAACCAGCTCGTCCAGGCATGGGACCGCAGACGCGGCTCCGCCCACCTCGTCAGGTACGAGGATCTCGTCCTCGATCCGGAACGCGCGCTTGGCGAACTGCTCGCCTACCTGGGCGTCGACTCCGGGGCGCAAACCGTGTCTGCGGTCCGCGAGACGCTCGCAGTGGATCTCCCCGAGCTGCGCGCGCATGCCACCAGCGAGGACCCCGGCGCGTCGGTCGGCCGCTGGCGCACGGATCTCGCCCCAGACCTCGCGGACGAGTGCGAGCGCTCGTTCAAGGCGGCGCTCGAGGTCTTCGGATACGCCTAGTACCGGCTGACGGGCACTTGGCGAGTGACAGCGCGGATAGGGTCTGGTGTCGATGACCTCATCTCATTCGGTGTCGTCGATCCGCGTGAACGGGCGGACGACACAACTGCCCCGCGAGCGCGAGGCCGCGCGCCCGCTCGAGCACATCGAGGCCCTGGTGCCCGACGCCCATCTCAACGCCGCCGTCGCGGGCATCAGAGGACTCGGCGGCGCCGGGATCGGAGTGCTTGCCGCGGGGCCGGGATGGACCGCCGCCGGACTCTGGTCCAAGCACGCGGCCGCGCGCTCCGTGGCACCCAGCGTGATCGACGACCCGGAGGGCTACGCCGGCCGGTTGCGCCAGCTCGCGGCCGGTTCCGGCCCGCTCGTGGTGTATCCGAGTCGCGAGGAGACGATCGACGCGATGATCGCCGACCGCTCCGGCTGGGACGGAGCGATCCTGCCGTTCCCGGGGGCTCGCGTGCTCGACCGGGTACGGGACAAGGCCCGGCTCGTGAACACCGCCGAGGCCGCCGGGATCGAGACACCCGGGCTCCTGTTCGACGGGCCGGCTGGGGAGCTGCGCTCCGCGCGGTTCTGGCGTCCCGTGGTGGTGAAGCCGGCGCGGCCGGTGAGCAAGCTGAAGACGGCAAAGCTCGCGCGGGATTCAGGCCGGCTGCGGGCGCTCCTGGAACCCGTGGCCGACGAGGAGCGGGTGCTGATCCAGGAACGGGTGAAGGGGCCCATCGTCTCGGTCGAGCTGGTGCTCGACCGGCCAGGCAACATCGTCGCCCGGTTTCAGCACGTGACGCACCGCACTTGGCCCCGCGCAGCCGGATCGATCGCGCTGGCGACCAGTGTCGAGCCGGACGAGTCGCTCGTGTACCGCACGGCGTCGATGCTCGCCGGCATCGGGTATTGGGGGCTGGCGCAGGTCGACTACGTGGACACGCCTTCCGGCCAGGTCCTGCTGGACGTGAACCCGCGCTTCTACCGCTGTCTCCCGCTCGCGATCGCATGCGGGACCAATCTGCCGGCGCTGTGGCACGCCGTCACCGTCGGTCGCGCGGTGGGCGGCCCGCAGCGCTACCGGGTCGGCGTCACCTATCGGTGGCTCGAGGCGGACTTCGCGGCCGCCGCGCGCGGCGAACCGCGCAGCCTGCTCTACCGCACGCCGAACCCGACCACCGGCGCCTCGTGGGCTGCGGGCGATCCGCTGCCGGGCTTCCTGCTCAGCGGCCAGGCGGTGGTCGATCGCGCGCTGCGGGTGACGGGCCTGCGAACGCGCACCCGCTGATGCTCCCGGCGTTTGCTGTGTAGGAGGTGCTCACCGAGGTTCATCGCGCCCCGCTCGATCCACTGCTTGCGGAATGGGACGAGCTGTTTCGGTCGGACCCCGAGGCGACGCCGTTCTCGTCTGCCGGGTGGGCACGCGCCTGGTGGCCGCACTGGTCCGGACCCGCGGAGCCTTGGATCGTGACCGCGCGCGAGGGCGATCGGCTCGTCGGGCTGGCACCGCTGGTCGCTGCTCGGCGGGGACCGTTTCGGGTGCTGACCGAGCTCGGGCGCCCGCCGTCGAACTACTGGAGCGTGCTGGCCGTGCCCGCCGTGCGCGAGGCGGCCACGGCAGCCGTGGCAGCCGAGATCCGGGCGCGGTGCGGTGAGTGGCACGCGCTGCTGCTGGGCGGGCTGGCCCCGGGATCGGGGGTCGAGAGAGCGCTGCGCGACACGGGACTGCGTGTGCGTGCCCGGAGACCGGCGCCCTACCCCGGGATCGAGCTCCCGGACTCCTTCGAACGCTACCTGGAGGGCCTCCCGCGCAAGCGCCGCAAGGACCTGCGCCGGCACATCCGCCGGCTCGATGACGGCCGTGTCGAACTGCGGAACGTGACCGGGCCTGCAGAGTTGCGCACGGCGATCGACCGGTGGCAGGAGATCAGGGTGCGCTGGTGGCGGAGCCGCAGCAAGCCAATGGACTCCGAGCACGCCAGCGCGCGCTTCAGGGATTTCCTGCAGGACTTGGTCCTCGAGCTGGTGCCACAGCGTCTGGCAGAGGTATGGGAGTTCCGGCACGACGGCGAGGTCGTGGGCATCGAAGTGAACTTGATCGACACGAGCCGCTACTACTCCTGGTTGGGGGCCTATGAACCCGGCGCGGCGCATCTCGGCATGGGCAGGATCGCGATCCTGGAGGGGATCCGGCAGAGCATCGCGGCGGGTCGTTCCTACTACGACCTGATGGTGGGAGACGAGGACTACAAGTACTCGTTCGGCGCCACCGACCGGTACTGCCGCTGGATGATGGTGGGCAGTGGGCGGCCGCTCTCGCGCGCGACGCTCACGGTGGGCGCCGTCGCCGATCGCGTCCGCCGCCTCTAGATGTTCCTTAGATGTTGCTCTAGATGTTCCTTTAGATGTTCTGGTCACGTTAAGGTCGTATTAATCGCTGTGAGTCTCCCGGTCGCGCAGGTATGATCGCGCGATTCCGGCAGTGCCGGATCAGGGAAGAGTCAGACGGGTGGCCCGGTCCGACCGGGCAGGGGGAAACGGAATGAAGACCGCAGACGTGACGGCGATCTCGCCTGAGGCCACGGACGACCGGCTCGTCACAGCGGCCCAGGCCGGCAGCCCAGAAGCGTTCGCCGCCCTGTTCCAGAGATACCGGCCGGAGATCGCGCGCTACGCCGGTCGCACGCTCGGCGATGACGGCCGGGCCGAAGACGTGGTCCAGGAGGTCTTCATCTCCGCACTGCGCGGGCTCGGCACCCTCGACCGGCCGGCCGGCTTCAAGCCCTGGCTCTATCGCATCGCACATAACGCCTGTGTGGACCACATGCGCCGCCGCGGTACGACCGAAGAGGTCCCCTTTGACGCCCAGGGTCTTCCTCCAGCCGAGGAGATCCGCCTCTTCCGCCAGTCGCAGTCGAGCCACGCCGCGCTCACCCAGAAAGAGAACTTCGGCCACCTGCGCCAGGCGCTCACCGACCTCCCCGAGGCGCAGGCCCAGATCCTGATCCTGCGCGAGCTGGAAGGACTGACCTACGAAGAGATCGCGGTGCGGATGAGCATCTCGCGGTCCGCCGTGGAGAGCATGCTGTTCCGGGCCCGGCGGGCCCTGCGAACCGAGTTCGGCGAGATCTCGACCGGCGAACGCTGCGTGCGCATGCGGACCGTGATGGCCCAGACCGTCGAGGGCGTGGGCCGCCGCAGGGACCGCCGCATGCTCGTGCGGCACCTCCACGGCTGCGCGGGGTGCCGCCGCGACGCCTTCGTGATGGGCCTCGGGCCGCTGCTCGACGTCGAACGGGGCCACGGCCTGCGGTCCGGACTGTCGCGCGTCGCGGCCCTGCTGCCCATCCCCGGGTTCCTCAACCGCCGCCCGGAGGTGACCGGCCGGATCTCCTCGGACACCGGGCAGCTCTCCTCGTCCGCCGGCACGACCGGAACGTCACTGGCGAGTCACGCGCATGCTGCGATCACACATGTCACCGTGTCTGCCGGGGCGAGCGTCGAGCACGCCGCCACGGCAATCCAGAAGGCGGCGGCGGTCGTGGCAGCGGCGGCGGTCGTCAGCGGCGGCGGCTTCGTCGCGAACGGCACTCGCACGGAGCGGCCGGTCCCGCCTCCGACGGCGTCCAAGCGGGTAGCCGGCGCTCCGTCGCCCGGCAGCGTTCCCGCCCGGCCTGGTGCCGTGTTCACCTCTCCGATGCCGATGTCCCTTGCCCCGATCGCCGCCATGCCGCCCGCGACCGTCCTTCCCGCCGCAGCAACCACATTGTCGAACGACCCGGGCCCACCGGCAGCGCCTGCCGACCCGCCGGCAGACCCGGAGCCGGCCCCGCCCGCAGATCCTCCCGCTGCCGAGAGCGCCTCCCCTGCGGAGGCGGACACCTTCGACTCCTCGGCCGCGACCGCGCCGGAGCCCGAACCCGTGGTGGACAGCGTCGTCGAGCCGGCAGTGACGGACGTGCCGGCTGAGGCACCTCTTCCGGAACCCGAGCCTCTACCGCCCGTCGAGGATCCGGTAGCCGTCCCCGCGCCACCCGACTCGGGTGGTTCCAATCCTCCCGCGGAGGATCCGGGCGGCGACAGCGGCGGGTCGGGACCCGTCGAAGGGGCCTAACTGTAGTTCCCAAAGACGTTGCCTCGTCTTTGCGAGTCCGGCGGCGGATCGCTGGTGGCGGGTCCGGAAAACCGGGTGGGTAAGGGAGAGGGTTCGGCCGCCTGCGCGGGTTCGCGAGCGACCCGTGATCTGCAATGCAAGGCGCACGCGTGGGTGGCAAATGAGCCGTCTGCGCGCTACCCGTGTGGGGTGCGGTGATCGCCCGGCGGCGATCGACGAACTTTCCCCCGTTGGTTCCACTTCCACGCATGGCCAGGGGGAAAGTTCACTGGCCAACGCGCAACGCGGCAGGCTGCACGAACCTTCCCTCCTGGCACCCGACAGGTGGGTGCGAAACGCGGAAGTTCAGCCACCCGGCGAACTTTCTCTCCTGGGGTCCAACAGTCGGACCCTAGGCGACGTAGTTCGGGTAGGCCATCCGAACTTCCGCGATCTACGACCGACAGGTGATCGTAAGAGCCAAAGTTCGCGGTCGGCGCCTGTCGCGCGTGATCGCGACCTTTCTTTGAAGTCTCGTGACACTCCGCCGGTTAGCGGAGCGCACACGTCGACCCTTTCCTACCCACCTGGTTTTCCGGGCCTGAACAACGTGGTTGGGAACTACCCCTAACCGAAGATCTTCGGGCGGTTGCGGCGGCTCGCAAGCCGCTTGGCGGGCGAGCGGTAGATCTCGCCGGTGGCGAGCTTCGCGGCCGCGATCACGGGTTCGTCCAGCGCGAGGCCCTGGCGCTCGAGCTCGTGGCAGTCGACCCACGTGTGATGTGAGTCGTGGGGCTGGACCACCGCAGGCAGCTCTCCGCCAGGCGGGTGCTCCATCAGATAGAAGATCCGGCCGTCTTTCATCTCCAGGGCAGTGGAGACCCATCGCACGGGGTGGTCGGTCTGATTGAACACTTCGATGAAGACGGCCCAGCGGCCGGCGCCCTGGGTGTAGACGGGCAATCCGAGGCGCGCCTCGACCTCGATTGCGCGACGTCGCCGCAACGAACGGGCAGCCTGCCAGGCCAGGCTCGCCAGGGCGAGCAGCGCAGCGAGAACCCCAACAGCAAGCGCAGTATCGACCTGGTCCAGCCCGGCCACCTCGACGCCACCCGTACCTGAGCACGGCTCGGCGCAGCCTTCGACCACGCCCGCGGTCGTACGCCCGCTCAATTTGCGGGGCGCAGCTGCCCGTTCGCGGACATCGAGCACGAGATCTCCGTCGTCGTCGACGTCGAAGCGCCCGGGGATGCCGTCCTGGTCCTGGTCGCGTCCCGAGCCCGCAGGGCCGGCGGCCGGCGATTGCACGCGGCCGAGCACGCCCGCGCCGATCGGCACGCCGGCGCGTGCCCTGGCCGGCCGGCCCGCTCCGAGGCTGCGCCGTGAGATCCTGCGACGAGGGCGCGCGAAGTCTTCAAGAACCCGCAGCGTCCCGAGCTTGGCCCCGGCGCGCACCCGCACGACGACGCGGCTCCCCTTCCGCCCCACGACCACCGGTCCGAGGTACCGGCCGGTCGAGCCGAGGAGGTGCAGGGTCACCGTCCGCGCCGGGGGAACGAGCTCGAAGCGCCCGCGGGCATTCTCGACCGAGCGCGTGCGTCCGTCCCGCGCCAACGCCAAGACCGTGTAGGAAGCGGGCAGCTGCCCCTCGATCGCGGGACGGCGCGCGTCCGCTGCGGCCGGCGCCATCAGCACGAGCGCAAGGGCCCACGCCGCTGCCAGGCGGGCGCGCCTGCGCGCATGCGTGGTCGTGGAATCAAGCATCGACACCCTGTGGGTCGCATCGACGTGGCCTCTCCGCCGCTTGATCGCGGCCCTGGGTGGTGGGCGGCGCCTTGCCGCTAGAGGCCTGGCGGAGGGCTAGGACGCGTCGGTCGGGATCCACTCGGGCTCGCGCCAGAAGATGCCCTCTTCGGTGCTGAGGTCCTTGGACGTCAGCGGCGTGTAATAACGCGTGCCCTCGAAGAAGAAGTGAGTCACCTGGCTCTTGCGAGTCCGGTTCGGGTCCTTCGCCGGCGACCCGCCGTGCAACAGGTTCGCGGACCAGATCAGGGCCTGGCCCTTCTTGATCAGCCCGTAGTCGATCGGAAGGTCGTTGTCCTTGACGACGGTCTGCATGAACTCCTCGTAGTGCAGGTACTGGCTGTAGTCGGCTTCGACGCCGACGTCCTGCATCGTCACTTCGGGGAGCTTCTGGCTACCGGGGTGGTAGAAGAGCGGCCCGTTCTCCATGTCCACGTCCTCCAGCGCCACCCAGACGCCGGCCATGAAACCGGCCGGCTTGGAGTTGAAGTGGATCGTGTCCGAATGCGCGCGCTGCTGGGTCGGCATCTTGAAGTTCAGCGTCTGGAAGGGGAGCGGCTTGGCGCCCGTAGAGCTCCTCGAGGATCCCGAGGACCCGCGGCGCCGTCGCAATCGCCTTGACGTTCTCGCTGACCTTCCAGGCATCCATGATGCGATGCGACGTGTAGAAGACACCGTCGTCGCCCCATACCTCGGCGTGCTCCTCCTCGAGCAGCAGCGGCACGAAGTCGGCCGCCGCGCCGTCGAACACCTCGGCCGGCAGCCCCAGGTCCTCGATGATGAAGTAGCCGTCGCGGTCGAACTGCTGCCGCTGCTCGGCGCTCGTCAGCTTGGTGTCGGCCCCCGCCTCCAAGAGCCCGACTATAACGGGTCAGAAGTCGATCACGCTGCGGATGCCGTCCTGCGCATCCATCAGCTCGAAGCCGCGATTTACATCGTCGAGCGAGAGCCGGTGCGAGATGAACGGGTCGACGTCGATGTCGCCTTTTAGATAGCGCTCGACGAGCTGTGGCACCTGCTCGCGACCCTTGACGCCGCCGAAGGACGAGCCGCACACGCGCCGTCCGGTGATCAGGAACCGCGGCACGATGTCGAGCGTCTCGCCCTTCCCCGCCACGCCCGCAACCGTGCATAGACCCCACCCCATGCGCGCGGCCTCGACCGCTTGGCGCATGACCGCAACGTTCCCGGTCGCCTCGAAGGTGTAGTCGGCGCCGAAGCCGCCCGTCATCTCCAGGATCTGCTCGACCGCCTCCCCGCCACCGGGCAGCACGTCCGTGGCGCCCTGCCCGCGCGCCAGCTCCAGGCGGTCCTCGGAGAGATCGATGCAGACGATGCGCTCCGCTCCCTGGAGCCGGCAGCCGGCGACAGCGCCGAGGCCCACCATGCCGGCACCGAACACGACGCACGTCGAGCCGGGCTCCACCCCGGCCGTGAACATCGCGGCGCCGAGGCCCGTCGACAGGCCGCACGCGAACAGGCAGGCGCGGTCGAGCGGGGCTTCGGGAGAGACCTTCGCGAGCGCGATCTCGGGCAGGACGGCGTACTCGGCGAAGGTCGAGGTACCCATGAAGTGGCGAATCCGCTCGCCGTCGCGGGACAGTCGGGTCGTGCCGTCGGGGAGGAAGCCCTTGTTCTGCTGCTCGCGGATCGCCAGGCACAGGTTCGTCCTCGGGCTGCGGCAGTGGATGCACTCGCCGCACTGGGGCGAGAACAGCGTGACGACGTGGTCGCCCTCCTGCGACGAGGCGCACGTCGGGCCCGACCCGCTCGACCACGCCCGGCGCCCTCGTGACCGAGCACCGTGGGGGCATATCCCGACGGGTCGGCGCCCGAGGCCGTGTAGAGGTCGGTGTGGCAGACGCCGCAGGCCTCCAGCCGCACCAGCACCTCGCCGGCGCGGGGCTCGTCGAGCTCGATCTCCCCGACCGCGAGGGGCGCACCGAACTCCTCGAGCACCGCGGCGCGAATCTGCATCGGGCAAGGATGCCACGCCGCGCGACTGGACGAATGTTGCCGCTCGACAAGTGTTGGTTTTAGAACCTGGAGAGCCGCGCCGAGGTTGTGTCTAGAGCTGGATTCCATGTCTGGACCCGACCCAACCCTGCGCCACCCCCGCAACGGCCGACGCCGCCTGCTCGCTGTCGTGCGCGCGGAGGACGGCATCATGCTCGTCGAGCTGCTGATGGCGGCGCTGCTCGTGGCCCTGATCTCGATCGGAGTGTTCACCGCGATCGTCGGGTCCTCCAAGGGATCGGCCAACGACCGTCACCGCTCGATTGCCGCTGCGCTCGCCCAGCAGGACCAGGAGCGCATGCGCGCCTTCAAGGCCACCGACCTCGCCAACTATCGCCAGACGCGGCCGGTGACGGTGGCGGACACGACCTACTCGGTCGAGTCGAGGGGTCAGTGGGTGAGCGACGCGAGCGGCGTGATCAGCTGCTCGAGCGTCTCGTCGACGGCGAACTACCTTCACATCACGTCAACGGTGACCTGGCCCAGCATCGGCGGCCTCAAGCCGATCGCGGTCCGCAGCCTCGTCGCACCGCCGTCCGGCTCGACGGCTGCGAACAAGGGCACCCTCTCGGTGAGGGTCACCGACCAGGCGACGAACGGCATCCCCGGTCATCTCGCTGGCGCTGGGCTCCCCGGCGAACCTCGGTGACTCGACCGACTCCAGCGGCTGCGCGGTGTTCCCCGGCGTCACTGCCGGCAACTACACGCTCAGCTTCTCGCAGCCCGGCTACGTCGACGTCGGCGGAAACAACGCGATCTCGAAGACGGTGTCCGTGACCGGCTCGTCCACCACCACGGAGAACATCGAGTACGCACAGGCGGGTGCGATCGCCGTCAGCTTCGACACGAAGGTCGGCGGCCAACCCGTCGCAGGCGACGACGTCAGAGGCCGTGACCGTCTCGCACAGCAACCTGCCGGCCCCGGGACGACGGACGTTCGACCCGGCCGGCGGGCCCGTGAGCACGATCAACGCCACGAGCCTGTTCCCGTTCACCAGCGGCTACAACGTGTACGCGGGCAGCTGCGCGAACAACGACCCCACGGTCTACAACTCCGAACTACTTCACCACCGCCGGCAACCAGGGTGCGGTGACCGTCGGGCCGGGCGGCAGCTACGCCGTCACGGTCAGGAAGCCGGCCATCAACATCCGCACCGAGCGCAACGGCGTCAACTTCGCAGGGGTTGACGTCTGGCCGAGGTTGACGTCCTCGGGCTGCACCGAGACGTTCCCGAACCAGACCAGCAATGCCTCGTTCGCCCTCCCCCAGCCGGACTTCCCGTTCGGCACCTATTCGATCTGCGGCGACACCAATTTGACCAACCCGAACTGGCCTTTCAACCAGGTCAAGCGCGAGCGGACCATCAACAACATCGCGAACACGAACCCGGCCGGCACTGCCGTGATCGAGCTCGACATCACATGGGGGAACAGCTCGAGCGGGGAGTGCCCGTGATGATCTGGATCAACCGCCGCATCCGCCTGGGGAGCGAGCGCGGCTTCAGCCTCACGGAGCTGCTCGTCTCGATCCCGATCGGCGTCGTGCTGATCACCGCGGTGCTCACGATGATGCGCGTGTCGATGCGCCAGAGCGCGAACGTGACCGACCGCACCGAGGCGATCCAGCGCGGCCGCACGGCGATGGAGCGTGTCACGCGCCAGCTGCGCTCGCAGGTCTGCCCCGCCACCACGGGCACGGCGCTGACGACCGCCGACGCGAACACGATGACCCTCTACGTCGACATGACCGGCGGCACGTCCCAGCCCGAGCAGCGCACGATCACCTACGACCCGACCGCGCAGACGCTGACGGAGTACGAGTACGCGGTCAGCAGCGGCACGTGGCCGAACGTCACCTACCCGGGCACGCCCACGCGCACGCGGCAGCTCCTCAACAACGTGACCGCCGTGTCGGGCGTTCCCTTCTTCAGGTACTACCAGTACGACTCGAACGGCGACGTCTCGACAACGCCGATGACCACGCCGGTCTCCGCGGCCAACCGGCCGCGCGTCGTGAGCGTGGGAGTCGGGTTCGTCTCGAAGCCCAGGAAGGCGAACGCCTCGTCGCCCGACCACCACGTTCCAGAACCAGACCAGTGTCCGCACGTCCGACCCCAACAACCCGACCCAGAACGCACGGTGCCTCTGATGCCCTCACTCCTCTCGAAACTGACCGCCCGCGCCAAGCAGGAGAGCGGCATGGCGATCGTCGTCGTGATCAGCATGATGACCGTGTCGCTGCTGGTCACGATGGCCGCCGTCGGCTCCGTGTGGGCCGACCTGCCGCTCGCGCGCGGCGACCAGGACCGCAAGCAGGCCTACTCCGCGGCGGAGGCCGGCATCAGCTACTACTCGTACCACCTCGACCAGGACAACTCCTACTGGCTCAAGTGCACGAACGTCCCGGCTCCCGGCGGCGGCCAGCTCAGCCCGGTCAACCAGGCCTGGAGCGGCTCCGGCACGGATCCGCGCAACTGGCGCACGATTCCCAGCTCGACCGCGGAATACACGATCGAGCTGCTCCCTGCTCCGGGAAAGGCGAGCTGCGTGCAGAACGACGAGTCGACCATGATCGACCCCCTCACCAACACGTTCAAGATCCGCGCCACCGGCCGCATCGGGGGAACGAAGCGCAGCATCGTCGCGACCTACAAGCGCAGGGGCTTTCTCGACTACCTGTACTTCACCGACCTCGAGACGCTCGACCCGTACGCCTACGCCAGCGCGACCGACCAGGCGGACGCGGCGACCGATTGCGTCATGTACCACTACCAGGGCCGTGACCCAGGCGACTGCACGGAGATCCGCTTCATCACCGGTGACGAGCTCGCGGGGCCGCTCCATACGAACGACTCCATGCTCATCTGCGGCGATCCGACGTTCGGCCGCACTTCGGTGGACAAGATCGAGTCGTCGGGCCCCAACCCCGGCTACTGGGACCAGGGCGGCTGCGACGCCGACCCGAACTTCGTCGGCACGTTCCAGTACGGCGCGCAGAACCTGCCCCTGCCCACGACGAACTCTTCGCTGTCGACGATCGCGCTGCCCGCCTATCGCTATCACGGGGACCACCACGATCGTGCTCAACGGCGCGAGCATGACGGTCACGAACGCGAACCTCTCGCCCACGACGCAAACCGTCTGCGTTCCCGTCGAACGGAGTCATCTACGTGAGCAGCCTGACCTGCGGCTCGCCCTACAAGCGCAAGCAGCAGTACAACGACCCGATCGGCTGCGCGAACGTGAACCTGAGCGGCACGTACTCCCAGGACCTCACGATCGCAAGCCAGAACGACATCATCATCCGCAACAACGTGACCGCCACCAACGGCGCGCTGCTGGGCCTGATCCCGAACAACTTCGTGCGCATCTACCACCCGGTCAGCAACTGGAGCAACGGCGACACCGATTGCGACCAACGCGACCGGCACGATGCAGGACGTCCGGCTCGACGCCGCGATCCTGGCGCTGAACCACTCGTTCATCGTCGACAACTGGTACTGCGGCGCGGACCTCGGGACGCTCACGGTCAACGGCGCGATCGCGCAGAAGTTCCGCGGGACGGTGGGCACGGGCGGCGCCACCAGCGGCTCGGGCTACATCAAGGACTACAACTACGTCGACGACCTCCAGCACCGCGACCCGCCGGCGTTCCTGAACCCCACGCAGTCGTCGTGGACGATCAGGAGATTCGTCGAGCAGTCTCCGGCTCGCTGAGGTTCAGCGCGCGCTTCAGCGCGGGCACGTGGCGCAGGATCGCGTCGTCATTCCGTCCGCGCTCCTCGGCTGCCCGCAGCCATTCGAAGTGCGCTGCGTCGGGCACCTCGCGCGGGCGGCCGACGGAGCGCATGCGCGCGCACTTCGCGACGTACTCCTCCTCGGACTTCCAGTGGTAGTGGTTCAGGCGTAGCCGCGCGGCCGAGTCCGACGGGACTCTCGTGCCGCGCATCGGGAAGTGGTTCTCGTCGACCGCGGACAGGTACGGGTACCCGAAGTGGTGCGCGCTGAGGCAGGTGGTGACCCGCCTCGGATCGGCGACCGTCTTCATGTTGATGCCGCCGTCGAACTCGATCCGGCGCTGGTAGTTGTCGATCACGAGGCCGGGTGGCTTTGTCTTGTGGCCCGACGTGCCGAACATGACCCAGCGAATCGCGACGGCGGGCCACTGCTCGTATTCGGCCAGCACCGCGGGCAGGGACTCGCCTCCCGGAGAGAAGAAGAACTCGTCCAGGTCGATGAACGCGATCCAGCGCGAGTCGTCGCGGTGCCATCGCAGGCAGTCGTTGTAGGCCGGGATCTGCCCGACCCGGCCGTCGAGCACGGGCCAGTCGCGTACGGTCACGATCCCCTCTTCCACGTAGGGGGCGAGCACCTCGCGGTGGTGGTCCTTGCTGAAGTTGTTGTAGAGGAAGAACCGCTCGACGCCGACCAGCCGGTGGAACTCGACCCATTCCGCCAGGTAGTCGGCCTCGTCGCGGTAGATGGCGCAGATCGACAGGTAGGCCGGCGGATCGCTTGGCCTTGCGCTTTTTTCCCTGCCCGCCCAGAAGTCGGCCTCGGTGCCGGCGATGTGGATCAGGCTCTGCGTGTCGAGCATGTCCCGCACCTCGATGCCCGCTTCCACGAGCCGGTGCTCGACATCGCGCGCGAAGTCCAGGTGCAACCGATACCGATCGACCAGCGGCCTCCGGAACGTCCAGTCCAGCCCGAGCGTCTGCTCGAGCAGGTCCCAAGCGTCGAGTTGCAGGGCAGGCAGATCGCCGGGGGCGCAGGCGAAGTTGAGCAGCGCGCCGAAGGAGAGCACGGCATCGCGATCGGGATCAGGGAATGCGAGCTCCTCCGCAGGAGTCCGTAGCTTCGGCTGCTGCTCCTCGGCCGCCTGCACGAACGACGCGAAGCGCTCGACTGGATCGGAGTCCGCTTCGGCGAAGCAACCGAGCGCACGGCCGAGTGTCTGCGGGGAGGAGAGGTTCCTGATCCACCTGTTGTGCGGGAGGTCCGTGAGGTCGTACCGGCGCCCACCGAACGCACCGGTGAGTACCGCGGTGATCCGTTCCGTCCAGGCGCCCCCCTCGGCGGCGACGCGCACGACGTCACGAAGCTCCTGCGCGACCTCGAGCCTGTACTCGCGCTCTTCTTTGTCGAAGGTCGGTTTGGCCCGGGCGCGGCGCGAGGTACGCGACGAGCCGCTCCCATCGGGCGTCGGCGTCCACCTCAGGTGGGTGCTGCGTAGCCATAGTGCGCGGCGAGATCGTCGACGATCGGCGCGATACGACCCCACCGGAGCTTCTCCAGTCGATGGCGGCGATTGACGTCCTTCGGAATGCTGTCGAGCGCCTGGGCGGCCTGGTCCTCGGAGAGGTCCAGCTCCAGCAGCTCGCCGAGGCGCAGAAGCAGCGGGACGTCGAAATCCTCGAGGCGGTAGGTGATGTCGGCGTGGCTCTCTGCCCGCGTGTTCCAGGCGCGCCACAGCACGGCGGCGCGCTCGGGTTGACGCTCCGGTTCGTAGACCTCGGGAAAATGGCGCCCGACGATCGTCGGGAAGGGCTTCTCGCGGCGATCGTCGGAGAGGAACGCGATGCCGACGACCGAGCGAGCGAACTCGAGCGGATGGCGGACCTGGTGCAGGACGACGGCATCATCGACCGGCAGGAAGGGAACGGCGAGGAACGACGAGTCGCCGTCGGCGCCGCTCCAGTCGACCGGCTCCAGACCCGCGGCCTGGGCGATCCCGTAGACCTTCTCGTGGCCGCAGCGAATGCCGAGCGCGCTGAAGAGCTCGGCGGCGTATGCAGTGCCGGAGCGCGGGCATCCGGTGACTATGAAGCGCTTCATCGGATCCTCACTCCCCCGGGTTGCAACGGCTCCAGTGTATAACGATGAACCGTGCATTCACCAAGGCAAACGTCGCAGCCCGCTCAGATGGACGACCCCAGGTGGACGCGGCTGCTCGACTACGTGCGCCGTGCGCGGTTGCGCGAGTTCTTCGATTCGAAGGAGCGCATGTACCGGCTGGAGGCTGCGCGCGAGCTGCGCCGGATCCTCGAGCTCGCCGCGGCGGGCGCGCCGTGGGTGGACGAACTCCGCGCGCTGACCACGAGCACGATCGCCGGCCGCCCTTACGACCTCACCGAGCGGTCACACCAGCGCTGGCTCCAGTTGCTCGCCGACCGCGAGTCGCTCGGACGCGCCCTTGGTTGCTTTCTCGAGGCGGGCCGGGACCACGTCGAGCGATTCGATGCGTTCGTGCAGGCCGCCGGGAGGGAGCGACCCACGGTGCTCGCGCCCCCCGAGTCGCTGGCCAACCCGGACATCGGGCGCGACGACCCGGTGCTCGCGATGGGCTCCCTCTTCAACTTCGCCTGCGCACCTGAGCACCTGCCGGTCATCCGGCCCCAGGTGTTCGACGTGCTCGAGCAAACGCTGGGCTGCGAGTGGACCTACCGGCTCTCGCTCACCGAGCGCTACAAGCGGCACGTAG
The DNA here is from genome assembly GCA_963762195.1 of uncultured Solirubrobacterales bacterium. Classification (GTDB taxonomy): domain Bacteria; phylum Actinomycetota; class Thermoleophilia; order Solirubrobacterales; family JBBDJG01; genus DASRIA01. The sequence continues at coordinate 158,323 of CAVXJX010000007.1, forward strand.
CCTTCGCCGAGGACGTCATGGCGCGGTTCCGCGCGGCGGACATTCCGGTGCGCGACATGCTCGACGCTCAGAGCCTCATCCAGGATGCGGGCGAGCACGCAGACTTCTGGACGGGGGACAGCAGCAACGGCAGGACAAGCCATACCTGTCGATCTGCGCGATCTACCGCGACGAAGGCCCGTACCTGCGCGAGTGGATCGAGTTCCACCGGCTCGCGGGAGTCGAGCGGTTCTTCCTGTACGACAACCTCAGCGAGGACGATCACCTCGAGGTCCTCGCGCCCTACCTGGAGGACGGCACAGTGACGATCCGCAGGTGGCCCGTCTTCGACCCCCAGGTGCCGGCGTACAACGACTGCATCCGCTGGCACCGTCACGACTCACGCTGGATCGCCTTCATCGATGTCGACGAGTTCCTCTTCTCTCCGACCGGGAAGGCTTTGCCTGACGTGCTCGCCGAGTACGAAGCGTGGCCGGGCGTAGCCGTGGCGTGGGCGATGTTCGGCACCGGCGGCCATCGGTCGAAACCGCCGGGGCTCGTGATCGAGAACTATCTGCGCAGGGTCGAGCAACCGGACCCCATCATGAACATGAAGAGCGTCGTGGATCCGACGCGCGTCACGACATACCTGAGCGGGCATCACTGCGCCTACTCCTATATGTCCGCGGTGGACGAGAATCACTTCCCGGTCGACGGGCACACCCTGGTCCCGCCATCCTCGGAGCGGCTGCGGCTGAACCACTACCACCACAAGTCCGAGGAGGAATTCGTCGCCAAGTTCGAGCGCTGGCGGGAGATCGGCAGGCTGGGCCGCCGCATCCCGACCGAGGACGACCTGGAGAGGCTCAGGAAGAAGGAAGTCGAAGACGGGGTGGCAGACGAGACGATCCTGATGTTCGCGCCGGCACTGCGCGAAGCTCTGGGTGGGTGAACGCATGGCAGACGCGCGCTACGACCGCGAGTACTTCGAGCACTATCAGGAGAGCGCGATTTATCGGGGCGCCAGAAGCAGCGCGGAGGTCGTGGTCCCCCTGGTCGTTCAACTCCTCCACCCTCGCTCGGTTGTCGACGTCGGCTGCGGCATCGGCACGTGGCTGACGGTGTTCGAGGCGCAGGGCGTGACCGACTTCTGCGGGCTGGACGGCGAGTACGTGGGCGAGGCCGCGCTGGAGATCCCGGCGGATCGCTTCGTAGCGACCGACCTGCAGTCGCGGGTGGACCTCGACCGGCGGTTCGACTTGGCCGTGTCGCTCGAGGTGGCCGAGCACCTACCGGAGGAGTCGGCAGCCGGCTTCGTGGAGAGCCTCACACGTCTCGCGCCGGTCGTGATGTTCTCCGCGGCGATTCCGCATCAGGGAGGTATCGGGCACGTCAACGAGCAGTGGCCCGAGTACTGGCAGGAGCTCTTCCGGCAGCACGACTTCCTGGCCGTGGATTGCGTTCGCCCGCAGATCTGGGAGAACCCGGACGTGCGCGTGTGGTACGCGCAGAACACCCTTATGTTCGTCGAGCAGGGTCACCTGGAGGCGAACCCATCGCTGCAGAGCGAGTACGAGCGCGCGAAGGACCGTCCGCTTTCGATCGTCCACCCCACGATGTTCCACCGGGGGCTGAGACCCTGGAGCCATCTCGAGCGGCTCCAGCGCAGCAGGGACCGGGGAATCGTTACGGAAGAGGAGTTCCAGGCGAAGAAGGCGGAGATCCTGTCCCGCCTGTGACGGCTTCGACGTAACCGAACTCGGCCAGGGGCTCGTCGAAGACCTCGTTCAGATGGTCGCGAAACGCCTCGTCGCCCTCGGTTCGCCACCTCCCGACCGTCTTCTCCAGGGCCGGTGACGTCCCGTGGGATTCGAATCGCCCTTCGTCCGCACCCATCATGCGTTCAATGGCATCGTCCGAGGAGTCGAGCTCGAGGTGGCGCAGGAGGCCGCGGAGCGCCTCGACAGGCCGGAACACCAGGTCCTCGTACCGAACGAGGTGAGCGCCCTCCCCGCGGGCCCGCCAGGCAGCGGCCAGACTGCGCGCCAGCGCGGGCATGATCTCATCGACGAGCTTGGGAGTCCCGAAAACGGCTCCGAGCGATCGAACGCCGTGGAATGAGATCCAGGAACAGATCATGTCGCGAAAGTCCCGGACCAGAAACACTTCCTTGACGTCGGGATAGAGCTCGGACACCGGCTCCGCCGGCCGTGGGCGCGACAGGAAGTTCTTCTCGGCGAAGTACACGGGGTTCTCCTTGCCCTGCGCGCGGGCGGCGATCGTGTACCAGTCATCGATGTTGTGCATACAGAAGGAGGCGAACCGCTCCACATACGTCCGCCCCAGCCAACGTCCGAGCTCGCCGCCCTTGGCGCTCGCCCCACTGTAGAACGGGTTCGGGAATACGCCGGTCGTGTCGGGGTCGAACAGGTTCTTGCGCTTCGGGTGGGCTGGATCCGTCGGATCGCACATCACCTTCAACATGTGGGTCCAGTAGCGGGCGGGCCAGCGCTCGTACGGTGGCACGTCGTCGACGACGATGCTCGGATGCGCGGCAAGCATCGCCATCAGCCATGTCGTGCCGGAGCGACCCAAGCTGGTGACCATGATCGGGCGAAGCGCCGGCTCGAAGGTCGTCGTGGGGCGCGCGCGCCGGCCGGTCAGCGAGCACATTGGAACCCGCGCTCCATCCTCGAGTACCGCCTCGAGCTCGAGCTCGAAGTCGAGGCTCAGTCTCAATGCGCCGAGCAGGTCCCGAAAGCCGCAGGGCAGATCATCCGGAACGCCGGGAAGCGAACGCGCGACGTTCGGTCGCGCGAACGTGATCGGTATCTCTTTGACGGCGACGCCGTCGGCAAGGATCTCGACCGACCGCGCCTGGCCCTCACGCGGGATCACCGTCCCCGCCAGATCGAGGACGAACTCATCCGAGGCGCTGCCGGTCTCGGGTCGCAGCAGCCGGGCGTAGCGGAGCTGGTCCGGCGGCTCCTCGGGTGCCGAAACGCTCAGGATCTCTACGACGGGCTCCATGACGGTCATCCCAGCACAGATGAGGCGAGCCCGCCCGGCTGGTTATTCTGGCTTTCGCTTGAACGAGACCCCGCGAGTCGCCGGATACGTGTACGTGACCAGCGCCGAACAGGGCCGGCCCGGTCTCTCCATCGGCGAGCAGCGCGCGCGGATCGAGGAGCTCGCCGCGACAAGGGGATGGCGGGTGACGGAGATCTTCGAGGACTCGGGCATTGCCGGGGGGGAGCGCCGGAGCCTCCACCGGCTGCTCGCCGACCTGGACGGCTTCGACAAGCTGCTGGTCGCGCAGGTCCACCGGCTGGGCGTCGGGGCGCATCGCCTGCACCACACGATCGACCGGCTGCACGAGTCCGGGGTCGACCTGGTCGCCGTCGAGGACGACATCGAAGCCAACGCGGACGCCGGCCCGGCCCTGCGCCGGCTGCTCTCGCTGCTGGCCCAGTGGCAGCCCAAACGCGGCGCGGCCAGCGGGTGGAGCCCCGAGGAGGTGGTCACCCGTGGTTTTGCCCCGGCGACGGTCGTTGACGTGGGCGCGGGGCGCGGCACCCCGCTGCTGTACAGGGCGTTTCCGCGGGCGCATCACGTGATGATCGAGCCCTTGCCCGAGTTCGAGCCCGAGCTGCGCCACATCCTCGAGCGCCGCAGCGGGCAGCTGATCCCGAGCGCGATCGGCAGCGAGCCCGGGACCGCCACGCTCAACGTGAACCCCGCCTGCCTGCTCGAGAGCTCGATCAACACGGCGCCCGGCATGTCGACAGTTGCGCGCGAGGTGCCGGTCACGACGCTCGACGCACTGCTGTCCGAGCACGGTTGGCCGGCGCCGTTTGCGGTCAAGATCGACACGGAGGGGTTCGAGCACCGCGTGATCGAGGGCGCCACCGCGCTGCTGGAGCAGACCCAGCTGGTGATCGCCGAGGTGTCCGTGGGACGGCGCTTCGAGGGCAGCTACACGTTCGCCGAGTTCGTCGCGCTGATGGCGGCACGTGAGTTCGAGCTGTGCGACGTGCTGAACGTCGCGAAGCGTTCCGACGGTGACGTCACGTATATGGACTGTGCGTTCCGGCGCTCTGAGGTTGCGGAGCGCGCGGGGGAGGCGGGCACCCCCACCGACTGACATGCGCACTGTCTGGCATGGCGAGCCGCATGTCGCGACGATGCGCAAGGAACACGGGGGGTATCGACTACTGGAGTTCATCAGATGCTCTTGGAGGACTATGGCTTGATCGGCGACCAGCAGGCCGCGGCCCTGGTCGGTCGTAACGGAGCGGTGGACTGGCTTTGCCTGCCGCGCTTCGACTCGGCGTCGTGCTTCACGGCCCTGCTGGGAGACGAGCGGCATGGGCGCTGGCTGGTGTGTCCGGCCGGCGAGGTGGTCAAGAGCTCCCGCCGATACCGGCCGGGGACGCTCATACTCGAGACAGACTTCGAGACCGAAGAGGGTGCGGTCCGCGTGATCGACTTCATGCCGCGGCGAGGTCAGGGCCCGCCCCGTCTCATGCGGATCGTCGAAGGCCTCCGAGGTCGTGTGCCGATGCGGATGGAGCTATCGCTGCGACCGGACTACGGGTCGATCAGGCCGTGGGTCGAGCTCGCCTCGGACGGGGCTGTGGCGACAGCCGGCCCTGACGCGTTTCGACTCAGCACGCCGCTGCCGCTGGAAGTGGAGGACGCGACGGTGAGGGCGGACTTCGTGGCGGTCGAGGGCGCGCGAGAGCGGCTGACGCTGACTTGGCATCTCTCTTACGAGGACACCCCGCCGGTCGAGGACGCCGACTCGGCGCTTGCCCGGACGGAGGACTGGTGGCAGGAGTGGAGCGGGCGCTGCCGGTACGACGGCGCCTATCGCGAGCAGGTGATGACCTCGCTGGTTGCGCTGAAGGGCATGACCTCGGAGGCCACAGGCGGCATCATCGCGGCGCCGACCACTTCGCTGCCGGAGGAAATCGGCGGGGTGCGGAACTGGGACTACCGCTACTGCTGGCTGCGCGACTCGGTGCTCGCCCTCGAAGCCCTGCTCGCTGCGGGATACACGGAGGAGGCACTGGAATTTCGCGACTACCTGCTGCGCGTAGGCACAGGGGACCCGAGAGATATTCAGATCATGTACGGGATCGGAGGCGAGCGGCGCCTGACCGAGTTCGAGCTCCCGGACCTGCCCGGTTATGAGGGCTCCAAGCCGGTCAGGATCGGCAACGCCGCATCCGAGCAATTCCAACTCGACGTCTACGGCGAGGTCGCTGCGGTCATGTTCATCGGCGCCGAGGCCCTGGGCACGATCGAGCGGCGCCTGTGGCCGCGGTGGCGCGCCATCGTCGAGTACGTCGAGACGATCTGGGGCGAGCCCGACGAGGGGATCTGGGAGGCCCGCGCTGAGCGGCGGCACTACACCTACTCGAAGGTCATGGCATGGGTCGTGTTCGACCGCGCGATCAGAGTCGCCGAGCGGTTCGAGCGTAGAGGCGCCCCTCGACCGCTGGAAGCGAATTCGCGACGAGATACATGAAGAGGTGTGCGACCGAGGGTTTGACCCCGAGCGTCGCACGTTCACCCAGTACTACGGATCGAAGGAGCTCGACGCGAGCGTCCTGAACATCCCGCTGGTGGGGTTCCTGCCCGGCACCGACGAGCGTGTCACCGGAACCATCGATGCAGTTTCGCGCGAGCTCGGCCGCGACGGGTTCGTTTCTCGCTACTCGACCGCCGAGAGCGACGACGGGCTCCCGGGCGACGAGGGGCAGTTCCTGGCCTGCTCGTTCTGGCTCGTCAGCGCGCTCGCACTCAACGGGCGGGTTGACGAGGCTCGGGCACTCTTCGAGCGGCTCATCGGCCTGGCAAATGATCTCGGCCTCCTCGCCGAGGAGTACGACGTGGCGAATCGCCGCCAGATCGGCAACTTCCCTCAGGCTTTCAGCCATCTCACGCTGATCCTCGCGGCCCGGGCTATCTCCACGGCGGAGGCGAGTCCGGAGCTGGCAACCGGTTGAGCGCCACCAGCGTTTCGCCAACCGGCGCTGCGGCGCGAAGAATCCTCGCCCCGCTCGCCCTTGCCCAGTTCATCTGCAGTTTCGCGGGCTCGAACATGAACGTGATGATCAACGACATCAGCGAGGACCTGGACACCACCGTGACGGGCGTGCAGGTCACGATCACCCTGTTCTTGCTGATCATGGCGATCCTCATGATCCCCTGCAGCAAGCTGACCGACCGCTGGGGACGCAAGCGTTGCTTCATCGGTGGTCTCGTGCTGTACGGGATCGGCGCCGTCCTGAGCGCAGTTTCACCGAGCCTTGGCGTGCTGATCATTGGCAACTCGATCTTCGAAGGCGTGGGCACGGCGTTCTTGATTCCGCCCGTGTACATCCTCACCACGATGGCGTTCAGCGACCTCACGTCACGGGCCCGGGCATTCGGCATCATCAGCGGGCTGGGCGGCATCGGCGCCGCGGCAGGACCGTTGATCGGCGGGCTTATCACCTCGGCCATCAGCTGGCGGGCGGCATTCATCTTCCAGGCCGCGGTCATCGTGGTGATCATCCTGCTCAGCCGCCGCGTGGTCGATCCACTTCCGGCGGACCCGACGCGCCCCTTCGATGCGGTGGGCGCGATTCTGTCGGCGGTCGGGATGTTCTTCGTGGTGTTCGGGATCCTGCAGGCGGACAATGACGGTGTGCTGATGGCGGCCCTGCTGACGGCCGGAGCCGTCTTCCTGGCGTCGTTCTTCCTCCATATCCGCTCTCGCAGAAAAAGCGGGAAGGGAACCGCTGCTTTCCACCGGGCTCTTCAGGAATCGCACGTCCAATCTCGCCCTGGTGACCCAGAACATCCAGTGGCTGCTCCTCATGGGGACGTCGTTCGTCGTCGCGGTCTTCCTGCAGACCGTTCGCGGCTACAACGCCATCGAGACGGGCGTGATCTTCACCGCGGCGACATTGGGGGTCCTGGCCTCGTCCCTTGCGGCCGCCCGGCTCGCCAAGCGATACTCCCAAAAGAGCCTGATCACGGCTGGCTTTGTCATCACCGGGGTGGGGATCGGAGTCCTGCTCGCCTTGGTCGGGGCCTCGTCGCGCGTGGTCGCCTTCGCGCCCGGACTGCTGCTGATCGGCCTGGGACTGGGCGTGATGCTGACCCCATCGGTGAACGTCGTGCAGTCGAGCTTCCCCGAGGAGCTGCAGGGTGAGATCTCGGGCTTGTCGCGCAGCATCTCCAACCTCGGCTCGTCCTTTGGGGCCGCGATCGCCGGCACGATCCTGGTTTCCGATCTCGCCTCGGGAAACACGACCTACGTGATCGCGATGGTCGTGCTCGCCGCACTCGCATTGGTCGGTCTTGTGGCCTCCCTCATGCTGCCGGACAACACCGAGGAGCGCACCGCCTTTGCTGCGGCCCCCCACCACGCATAAGGCCCGCGGGCTTGCATGTCGCCAGTGGAGCGCTAGTCGTCTCTAGGCACGATCAGCTCGAGTGCGACCTCGGCGCTGGAGCGGTCATCGGCGTACACGACGTAGGCGCGCGGTGGCCCGCCCAGCCACGACGCTTTGTCCGCCGGGCCGACGTAGATGCCGGGACGCTGACTCCCATCGCCGATGATCCAGACCTTCTGGCCTTCCTGGAAGCCGCCGCTCTCTTGTTCAGCGTCACGCTCGTGGGGCTCGAAGTGCTCGTTCACCGATGGCGTTAGGGCGTGGCCCTCTCGTCCTCCCCGAACACGAACAGGCCGTGCACGACGTAGATGCACAGGGCGAAGACGCCGAGCGACCACCAGGGGTTGCTCCCACCGATCGAAAATAGCGCCCCGATCGCGCCGAGACTGCCTGCGGTGATCCCGATCACCCGGCCGTAGGTGTTGCCCACCAACAACGAAAATCCGCCGGTGAGCTGGATCACCCCGAGGATGATGAGAACCCACCCCAACGTGTTGAGGTCGTCGAGTATGAATCTCGTGTCGTTGACGAAGATCCTGGCATCGTCCAACGCCCCGATGCCATACACAATGTTGATCATCCCCACGATCAACAGCAGTGACGCCGCAAACATGGCGCGTCCCGTACCTCTCACGTGTACTCCTTCCCCAGCGTCACCGTGAGTTGTTGCGTTCGCTTGGGCGCACGCAGGTGAGGCTTGGTGTGACCCTAGTCGGACTCATGTACCGAGTCCACACGCGAGGGACTGGCTGCAACTTCTGCGGCAGGTCCGAGCGTGTCCTTCTTGAGGGGAAGCTGGCATCTAGCGAGCGCGCCCGACTGGATTCGAACCAGTGACCTTCGGTTTCGTAGAACTCGGGCGCGTGGGTAGCCACGCGACCACCCCGCACGGTAGACGGGTTTGGGGGTCGTTGAAGGTCGTTGAAGGTCGCTCAGATTGATGCGCAAATTGATGCGTAGATCGCCCCCCTTTGCGTAGCGGCAGCGCGGGTTGTGCGTCTCGCAATCGAGGCGTCCTATCGTCTGATCAGACCGGGATGGTCGCGCCGACGATGGCTTCGGCCGCTGCGCGCGCGTGCTGGGCCGGCGACGGGTTGCCCTGAAAGGTCGCGCAGACCGTCGCGCCTTCGATCAGGACCATCAGCGTGTCGGCGGTCTCCTCGGGCAGTCCTGCGTCGGTCACGAGCGTCACGAGTGTCTCGCGCTGGCTCGCCTTATGGGCCATCGCTTCGGTGGCGATAGCAGGAGAGTTGCGACCGACCTCGCCGTAGGAGTTGATCCAGGGACAGCCGGTGAAGTCCTCATCGGCAAACCATTCCCCCAGCCCGTCGAAGATCGCCAGCACGCGGGCTCGCGGGTCGGGCTCGGACTCGACCGCGGCGCGGATGCGCTCCCGAAGCGCTGCGTCCCGTCTACGCATGCACGCAAGCGCGAGCTCTTCCTTGGATCCGTAGAGGCGGTAGAGGCGATACAGCGAGACGCCGGAGGCATCGCGGACGTCCTCCATGCGCACGGCGTGGATGCCGCGAGTGCAGAACAGCTCTTCGGCGCTGTGCAGCGCCCGATCACGGGCCTCGTCGTCGGTGATGTGCCTGCTCAGTTGCACCAGAATGACCATTCTAGTACAGTCACCGCCAGACTCAGAACCATCATTCTGATTGGCCGTGCGACGCCGGCGATACGCCGGAACGGAAGAGAGGAGCAGCATGCCCGCATCGGACAGCCTTGCCATGCACATCGCGGGACAGGGCCGCCTGGAGGTTCTACCGCCGGAGGATCTTGAGGGCGCCCGGTTTGAGGGCCGCTTCGTGATCTGGGGCATCACCGGCCCCGACGGCCCGCTGTTCGGCGAGGACGTCTCCCTCTTCGACGCCGACCAGGTCGTCGCCGGCGGGCGCGGGCCGCAGAGCGCGCACCTCGTCGCCATGCGCAGCGGCTTCGGCCTAGAGATGTTCTCCACCGGCGACGACACCTTCGCCGGGCACATGTTCGGCCGCGCGTCCTCCAAGACGCGGCTGCGCATCTTTTTCGACGAGCGCCCCGACGGGACCCGCAGTTTCGACGACCGTGACTCCTGGTTGCAGGGCGAGCAGGTCGCGGTCTACAAGGCCGAGGAGTTCTTCCAGATGGACGGCGACACCGGCATCTTCGAGACGCGCGTGAACTACACGCTGCTGGAGAGCACCCCGTTCACGTTCAAGGGCGTCACGGTCGATTTCGCCGACATCGCCCTCAGATGTCTGAGACCTCTCTCGGACGTAGTCCGGTCGCGGGCCCGGAGGAGGCGATCCCCCACACCGAGGAGCCGTTTGCCAACCGCGGCCCCGGGACGTTCGTCGAGCGGTTCGCCGTCGGCGGCACCGTCATCGCGGGCTCGGTAAGGGCGCGAAGTGAAGATCCATCATCTGCGAAACGCCACGATCGTCCTGGAAGCCGGCGGCAAGCGCATCCTGGTCGACCCCATGCTGGGGCCAAAGGGCTCGCAGGGGCCGCTGGCCTTCTTCCGCCACAAGCGCCAGCGGAACCCGACCGTCGAGCTGCCCGAGAACTCCGAGCAGATCCTCGCCGACCTCGATGCGGCCTTGATCTCCCACTGCCGCTACGGTCACGTCGATCACTTCGACGACGCCGGCAACGCCCTCCTGAGAGACCGCAGCTTGCCCGTCTACTGCCATTCCAAGGACGTCAAGTTCCTGCAGAAGAAGGGACTGCGGACCGAGCCGATCACCCCACACCAACCCCGCGACTTCTTCGATGGCGAGATCACCGCCTTCCACGCCGTCCACGGTCACGGGGTCGTCGGCAAGCTCATGGGCCCCGGCGTCGGCTACCTGATCAAGCTGCCCAACGAGCCGAGCATCTACCTGTCCGGCGACACCGTCCTCACCAACGAGGTCAAGCACGTGCTCACCGAGCACAAGCCCGACATCGCCCTCGTCCACGCCGGCAGCGCCAGTCTCGATGTCGGGCGCCCCATCCTGATGACCATGCACGAGCTGCTGGAGTTCATGCGTCTCGCTCCCGGCCAGGTCGTCGCCAACCACATGGAAGCCCTCAACCACTGCCCCACCACCCGCGTCCAGCTGCACGAAGTAGCTCAGAAGGCAGGGCTCGACGACAAGCTCATCACGCCCAACGATGGTGAGACCGTCGAGCTGAGCCGCTAGAGGAGACCGACACCTCTACGCTCCCAGCTTCATGGCGGCGACGTCGCAGGAGAACACCGTGAAGCGCGCCCGACTGGATTCGAACCAGTGACCTTCGGTTTCGTAGACCGACGCTCTATCCGGCTGAGCTACGGGCGCGTGCGTCGCATTCTAGAGAGGGATCCAGAACCCCTCGAGCGCTCGGCCCGGATGGTACGGTGGAAAAATGCCCGACCTGATCGTCCGCGACCGGAATGGCAAGGAGTGGCCGGTCAAGCTCTGGTGCCTGCCGGCCAACCACTACTTCCCCCTCCCCGACATCAACAAGCTCGCCCAGCCGGAGGAGCGCGCGCGTGTCTGGCCCGAGGAGCCCTACCCGATGCCCGGCATCGACTGGCGACCGGAAGCGCAGGTCGAGCTGTGCGACGTCTTCGCGCGCCAGGAGCCGATCACCTTTCCCGAGGAAGCGTCCCTCGGCGAGCCGGAGTACGCCCGCGACAGCAGGCACTACCCGTGGGTCGACGCGTGGGTTCTGCAGGCCTTCCTGCGCCATCTGCAGCCCGGGCGTGTCGTCGAGGTGGGAGCCGGCTCCTCCTCCCTCGTCACCGCGCGCGTGAACCGCGAGTTCCTGGGGGGCCGGATGCGCTTTACGTCCATCGACCCCAACCCGCGCGACTTCCTGGCGGGCGGCGTCCCCGGGCTCACCGAGCTGCGACCGGAGCGAGTGCAGGAAACCCCGCTCGAGGTGTTCGAGCAGCTCGGCCCGAACGACGTGCTGTTCGTCGACACGTCGCACGTCGTGAAGACGGGCGGCGACGTGCCGTGGATCTACAACCAGATCCTTCCGCGCCTGGCCCCCGGCGTGGTCGTCCACATACACGACATTTTTCTGCCCTGGGAATATCCGCAGCCATGGGTGTTCCACGGCAAGGGCTGGAACGAGCAATACCTGATTCAGTCGTTCCTCGCCTGCAACTCCGCCTACGAGGTGTTGTTCGGCACCCACTGGATGATGCGTCGCCACTGGGGCCTGCTGCGTGATGCATTCCCGGACCTGACCGAAGAAGATCGGCGCCTGGGCTCCTCCCTGTGGATCCACCGGCGGATCTAAAGCCGGTTCTTGAGCGGAGAGGGTGGGATTCGAACCCACGTGGGAGGCATGAACCCCCCAAACCGCTTAGCAGGCGGCTGCCTTCAGCCTCTCGGCCACCTCTCCAAGCACCCCGTGCAGGGGCCGCCGGCGCATTGTAGGCGCGGGCTTCCCTTGCGCGACCTCGGACCCCCGTAAGTAGTAGGGTCGGTCCCCTTGGTCGCACCCACGGCGTCCTCGCCGCCGGCGCGATCGGAACTCTGTGGACTTGGCACATAGCTCTCCCCGCGACAGGGTCCCGGGGACGGGCATAGGAGGACCGCATGCCCCCCATCGCCTGGCTTCGGCCGTCGCTTCTCCCGATCGTCATTTCGGGTGCCGCACTGCTTGCATTTCGCGGCGCGCCGCGCGAGGTCGGCGACGTCTCTGCGCACCCACGGTTCAGGACGGTGGACGAGGAGACGGGGCTCAAGGTGTTCGTCGGGATCAGGGTCGAGGCATCGGCTCCCGACGTGCTGCTGAAGATCGTCGAGACCCTGGCCGACTGGGTGAAGGCCGCCCGGCGGGAGGCCGCCGAGGCCAAGGTCAGCGGAGACTGGGACGTGGTGCACGACATCGAGTTGGTCGTGGGCAACGACGCGATGCACATGACCGCCGCCGACTTCGCCCAGTACGTGCACGACCTGCGCTACCGAGAGCTCGGCCCGCGCGTGCGCCCCATTGCCTAGTCGGACTCGGGCGCCACTCCCCTCACACCCACCTTTGGCTCCTCGACCGCGCGGATGTCGGTGAAACCGACGCGCCGGAACCAGCCCGTCACCTCGGCTTCCGTATGCCGGGAGTCGTACTCGGGTGAAAGGGCGTCGAACCACGTGAGGTGCAGGTGGCGCAGCGTGCGGGGTCGGACCGTTCTCTGCACCCGTGCGGTTCGCGGTCGCAGGCCCGGCAAGCGCCGCAGCATCCGGTAGCCCCACAACAGAGCGACCGATGCGTAGGCAAAGGCCTTCGACAGAGACAGGAGCGCTCTTGGTGGCAGCCTCGTCACCCGCAAGAAGTCGAGCACGTCCTTCGTGAAGCGGAACGGATTGAAGCGCTTGGCAAACACGTAGACGTAGAAGACGCCCCCGGGCTTCACGAGCCGCGACAGGGCCTCGTGCCCGCGCCCTGCATCTGGCGTGTGATGCAGGACTCCGGAGGACCACACCAGGTCGAACAGCCCGGATTTGAAGGGGGGCGCCAGCACGTTGCCCTGGACGATCTGGACGTTGGGCAGGTCGGCGCACAGCTGGAAGGCCTCGTCGACGGCGTCGCTGATGTCGAGACCGACGACCAGCCGGGCGCCATGCTCCCCGGCCACGCGCGTGAACTGCCCGGACCCACACCCGGCGTCGAGCACGATCGCCCCCTTCACGCGCGCCTCCGGGACCATCAGCCGGCCGAGGAAATCGTTCCACGTCTCAGCGGGCGTACGGCCCCACAACGTCGACTGCTCGAAGCGCCCTTCGTGGTGGGCTTTCCATTCGAAGTCGAACGTGCGCGCCACGTTGCGCATGCCCTCCATCGAGTCGTTCATCCGCGGGACTCCCCGGACGATCGGGTAGGCCGACGCGCACCGTGTGCAGGTCAGCATGCCGGCCGTCACGACCCCGTCCTCGACCGTGGTGAAAGCGCCCTGGAGGTCCGCGCCACAGGCCGGACACGCCAGGTAGTTCACAAGCTCCGGGTCGATCTGGCGATGTTATCCGTGCGACCGCGATTCGGCGATCGCATACCCGCTGGGCTGTGGTCACTTTGCTACCCAGTGGGTAGCGAATCGACCACGATGACGATCAGCCTCTTTCAGCTGAGCTGCTCGGCCAGTCCGATGACGAAGCCCTCAGGGCCACGCAGGAAGCAGAGCCGGTAGCTGTCCTCGTACTGCGCGATCTCGCCGACGAGTTCGGCACCGTGCCTGCGCAGGCGGGCAACGACGTCGTCGATGTCGTCGACAGCGAACATGATGCGGCGGATGCCGAGCGTGTTCGCCGGCGCGCTTTCCGGCTCGGCTCTGATCGCCGGCGGTGTGTGGAACTTCGACAGCTCGACTCGGCCGTGGCCGTCCGGGGTCCGCATCATGGCGATGTCGGCACGGACGTCGTCGAGCCCGACGACGCTGGCGGCCCAATCCCCCTCGACCGTCGTCTCGCCTTCGAGCTCCATACCGAGTTCGGCGAAGAACGCTTTGGCAGCCTCGAGGTCGTCGACAACGATGAGAACGTTGTCCATCCGCTGAATCGTCATATCCCCGGAGCATAGGGTCGGATGTTGTGCTTAGAGCGGAGGGGGAGGGATTCGAACCCCCGGACGGCTTGCACCGTCAGCGGTTTTCAAGACCGCCGCATTCGTCCGCTCTGCCACCCCTCCGGGCCGACATCTGGCCAGGCCCCAAGAATAAGCCGCCCATCGGTGCAAGAATTCGTGGCGCCAGGCGGGAATACTGGGCCGATGCGGCTTTGCTGCCGATAGATGGCCTGTGCAGCCCGACCAGCGCCGAGCACGCCTTTCGACTGAACCTTCGATCCCCGCGGCGGTGGGGGATATCCTTACTGGCGCCCGCCGTACCTCCAAACGGACTTGATCGACTCCATCCAGACACAGACCGACTGGCTGGTCCCGTCTGGCGAGCAGCAAGGACTGCGCCGCTACGTCCAGACGATCCGAGAGCGGTTCAAGCTGATCGTCCTGACGGTTCTCGTCACGACTCTGGCTGCCGTGCTTTACGTCGGGACCGCCGAGAAGACCTACGAGGCGTCGGCAACGATGCTCGTCACGCCCGTTCCGCGCGACAACGTGACGCTCACGGGACTCAGCCCGATCACGGCATCGAGCGACCCCACCCGCGACGTATCCACCGCAGCGAGCCTCGTCACGACGATCGACGTGGCGCGCAAGGCGAAGGAGAACCTGCGGACAGAGCGCAGCGGGCGCTCGCTGCTGACGGACGTGGTCGCCGAGCCGCTGGCTCAGAGCAACCTCGTCGTCGTGACGGCCAAGGGGCCGAGCGCGGCCTCCGCCCAGAATCTTGCGAACACGTTTGCTGACGCCGCGGTCGAGGACCGCACCGAGAAGTTCAACGAGCAGGTCGATAAGCGCATCGAGGGGCTCGAGCCACGCGTGGCGAGCCTGCGCGAGATTCCCGGCCAGCCCGCGGACCCGCTGCGCCAGCAGCTCAGTGAGCTGCGGGCACTGCGCGCGAGCGGCGATCCGACGATGCGGGTCGACACCCGTGCGGACAAGCCGACGTCGCCGTCGTGGCCCAAGCGCAGGCTGAGCATCATCGCCGGGATCATGGCCGGCCTCGTCCTGGGTGTCGGCGGCGCGTTCGCGGCCCAGACACTCGACCCTCGCCTGCGCCGAGAGGAGCAGCTGCGCGCCCTCTACAGGCTGCCGGTGCTGGCACGGATCCCAGAGGAGAGCCGTGGCCGCGGTCGCGAGGTCGTCGCTCCGCACCAGCTCTCGCCCGCCGGTGTCGAAGCTTTCCGAACGTTGCGCGCGACGCTCACCGCACCACGCCGTGAGGGCGGACGTACCCGCGCTGTGATGATCACCGGCGCCGGGCCGGCCGAGGGCAAGACGACGACCGCGCTCAACCTCGCGGCGTCGTTCGCACTCGCCGGCAAGCGCGTGATCCTGATCGAGGCGGACCTGCGCCGCCCGAAGATCGGCGGCGCCCTGCGCGTCCGCGCCACGCGCGGCATCGCCAGCGTCCTGATCGACGGCCTCCCTCTCAACGAGGCCCTGCTCACGACCGAGGCCTACGGCGAGAACCTGAAGCTGCTGCTGGTGGACCGCGCCGGGGAATGGATGGCCGATCAGTTCTCGCTGCCCGCCGCCCAGGACCTGATCGAGGACGCCAAGGACATGGCCGACATCGTGATCATCGACTCGCCCCCGCTGACCGAGGTAATCGATGCACTGCCGCTCGTGCAGATGACCGATGACGTCGTCGTGGTCGTGCGGCTGGGCCGCACGCAGATCCACAAGCTCACGCGCCTGGGCGAGCTGCTCGGCCAGTACAACATCAGGCCTGCCGGCTTCGCCCTCGTCGGGGTCAGCCCGACCGCAGAGTACGGGTACTACACGGAGCGGCCTGTGCGGATGCCGGAAGAGACCCGGCCAACCGCGCTCAGCCGCTAGCCGCCTCCAATGTCTACGGTGCGTGGACTGCCGGCGGGGGTGCTGGGACGCAGGACGCCACTGTGGCGCGGCGCCGGCGGCGCGGCGCCATTCCCTGGGTGGGCGTTGTATGGGATCCTGCTGGTGTTCGCGATCGGGATCGGCGTTGGTGCGGGCATCAACCCGAAGTACGCCATCGCGGGCGCCTTCGGCCTCGCCTTCGTGATGCTCGTGCTGGTCGACCTGACCTTCGGGCTGTGCGCGTTCACGTTGCTGTCGTTCCTCGAGCTCCTGCTCGTCACCGAGGATCGCTCCTTCAGCTTCCTGAAGGTGATCGGCTTCCTCCTGCTCCTGTCGTGGGTGTTCACGATCTCGACCTCCAAGGACGAGGACAAGAGCTTCATCGCCGCGCACCCACAGTTCACGTTCGTGCTGATCGCGTTCTTCTCGTGGGCGACGATCAGCTCGTACTGGGCGGAGGAGCCGGGGCGTGCATACGACACCTCCTGGCGCTACCTCCAAAACATGATCCTGTTCCTGATCGTCTATACGGCGATCCGGTCCCGCAAGCACGTCCAGTGGCTCGGCTGGTCGTGGCTCGCGGGCGCGACCTTCGCGACGGTGCCCGCGATCATGAACCCGCCCCAACAGGAGGGTGACCTCACCACCCGTATCTCGGGCACGATCGGGGACCCGAACGAGCTCGCTGCTCTGCTGGTAGCCGGGATTGCCTTCGCGGTGGCCTTCAGCGTGACGTCGAAGGACAACCCGCTGGCGCGGCTGGCGGCCACGGGTGCCATCGGAATC
>CAVXJX010000008.1:0-122043 GCA_963762195.1 uncultured Solirubrobacterales bacterium
GCCGTGCTCGCGTCGGACAGGTTGCCCGCAGCGTCGATGGCGCGCACCGTGTAGCTGTACGTGCCGGCCGTCAGGCCCGTGTGCGTGAACGTGGTCACCGCGCCGAGGACGCTGCCCACCTGGACACCGTTGCGGTAGATCCGGTACCCGGTGACGCCCAGGTTGTCGGTGGAGCCCGTCCAGCTCAGCGCGACCTGACCGGGCGACGCCGTGGCGTTCAGCGCGGTCGGGGTGGTCGGCTTCGCCGTGTCGGCGATCGTCTCGCTCGACGCGTTGCTCGGGTTGGACAGGTTGCCCGCACCGTCGAACGCGCGCACTGTGTAGCTCAGCGTGCCCACGACGTTGGTGTCGATGTAGGAACGTGCCTCGCTGCCGACGGTCGCGACCTCGGTGCCGTTCCGGTAGATCTTGTAACCGGCGACGGCGACGTTGTCGGTCGCGCCGAACCAGCGCACCT
Organism: uncultured Solirubrobacterales bacterium; assembly: GCA_963762195.1. Taxonomy (GTDB): domain Bacteria; phylum Actinomycetota; class Thermoleophilia; order Solirubrobacterales; family JBBDJG01; genus DASRIA01. The sequence goes on from CAVXJX010000008.1 coordinate 458, forward strand.
CGACCTGACCCGCACCTGGGTTGGTCCAGACGAACCAGGGCGCCGTCGGCTTCTCGGCGTCCGGCACGTTGACCGTGACCGTGTTGCTCGGGTCGGACAGGTTGCCGGCGGCGTCGATCGCGCGCACCGTGTAGTCCGAGTTGCCGGACTGCAGGTTGGTGTGCGTGAAGGTCGTGAGTTCCCCAAGGGAGCTGCCGACCTGCGTGCCGTTCCGGTAGATCCGGTAGCCGGTCACGCCCACGTTGTCCGTGGAGCCGGTCCAGGTGAGGACCACCTGGCCCGCGGCGGCGGTGCCGCTCAGGTCACTCGGCGCAGACGGCTTGACGAAGTCGGGCACGGTCGCCGTGACCGGGTCGCTCGGGCTCGACAGGTTGCCCGCGGCGTCGATCGCGCGCACCGTGAAGGTATGCGGACCGGCGTCGAGGCCCGTGGCGGTGTACGACAGGGTTGTCGCGCCATCCACGCTGCCGATCTCCGTGTCGCCGCGGTAGACGCGGTAGCCCGTGACGCCGACGTTGTCGCTGGCCTGCTCCCAGGCGAGGGCCACCTGGCCGGCACTTGCCGTGGCGGTCAGGTCCTCAGGCTGGGTCGGGCGCTGCGTGTCGGGCATCGTCGCCGACGCGGTGTTGCTTGCGTCGGAGCGGTTCTCGTTCTTGTCGAGCGCCTTGACGACGTAGTCGTAGGTGGCGCCGCTCAGGCCGGTCGTGTCGGTGTAGCTCGTGACGTTGCCGGTCACCGCGAGCAGGTCGCCGTCGCGGTAGATCTCGTAGTTGGTCACGCCGATGTTGTCGGTCGACGCGGTCCACCCGAGGGTGACATTGGAACCGCTCGCCTCGGCGACCAGGTCTGCCGGGACTGACGGCGCCTTGTCGTCGTACGGGTGGCCGAACGTAACCTCGAGCACCGGGAACTTCTCCGGCTTCGACGCCTCGTGCGAGAGGAACTCCGCCGCGTCATTGGACGTCGAGATGAGCGCGATGTCCGTCGGCCCGTTGCCGTCCACGAGCGACGTCACGTCGTACTCCACCTTCGCGTTCACCGCAATCGCAGCCGCATCGGACGCGGGCGACTCGCTCGTCGCCGGCTTGGTGGTCCACGTGATCCCGGTCTCGGTCCAGTCGCCGGTCACGCCGTGCGCACCGGGGCCGTCGACGGTGCCGCCGGTCGAGGATGCGGTCATGCGCAGCTTGGCGCTGCGGACCTCGCCCTCGGCGGGGATGCCGGAGACCTGGAACCGCAGGAAGCGTCTGCATGTTCGGCGCGGTACCACCGGCTGTGCGGAGCCGGTCGTCGATGCCGAAGTTCGTGTTCAGGTGGTTCTTCTCGACGCGGGCGTCCTCCGTGCTGGTGAACGTCAGCGTCGTGGCCGGCTCGGTGATCTCGATGCCCAGCGAGTTGGTGCTGGACAGGCCGCCTGTGTCGGTGACCCGCACGGCGACCGTGGCCGTGCCGGGACGCCGGAGCGTGAGCTTGGGCTTGGCGTTGTTCGAGTCGTCGTACTGGCCGTCGCCGTCGAGGTCCCATGCGTAGCTGAAGGCGTCGCGCAGGTCCGGGTCGGTCGACTTCGTGCCGTCGAGGCGCACGGTCAGCGGCGCGGGGCCGGAGACCTTGTCGGCCGCGGCGACTGCCGTCGGAGCCTGGTTGGCCGGGTTGCCGACGTACCGGATCCTGTGGATCGCGTCGATCTCCTGGTCGACGTACAGCATGTCGCCGTTCGGCCGTGATCTCGATGTCGATCGCGTGCAGCGCCTCCGATGCGAACAGCATCACGTTGCCGCGCTCGGGCAGTCCGTCGGAGCCCGGCAGCAGGGCGAAGATGCAGTCCCTGATCCGGTCGCCGAAGAACAGCGCCTTCCGGTACGGAGCCGGGAAGTTCCCGCCCGCGGCCGGGTAGAAGTGACATGCCGGACAGCAGCGCGCCCAGCGGCCCGCCCTCGGCGTTCTTCGCGCACGGCTCGTCCGGTACGACGTTCAGCTCGTGGTCGTAGGACCAGTACGCCGGGTCCGTCGCGTTGCCGAGTCCGTACAGGTCCAGGCAGATCTGGGCCCCTTCCTCGACGCTCCGCGGCCGGATCCGCGTGTAGGGGTCGCCGTTGGCGTCCATCGCGCCCTCGTAGCAGGGCCACCCGAAGTTGCGCACGCGGCTCGTGTCGGGCACACGGTCGAACTCCTCGAAGTACCCGCCGCCGCGGTCGCCGACCCAGACGTCGCTCGTGCCGGGGCGGATCGCGAGCCGCATCGGGTCACGCATGCCGTAGGCCAGGATGCGGCGCTCGTTCTCGTCGCCGCTGCCGGACAGCGGGTTGCCCGGGACGCCCGCGCCGGTGCGCGGGTCGATCCGGATCAGCGAGCCGTCGAGACCGGTGGGGTCGCCGGACGTGCGCAGGTCCTGCACGCGCAGCCGGCCGCCCTCGGACGTCGGCGTCGTCATCAGCGAGCCGATCGTGCCGGGCGGGTCACCGCACGGGTTGGACGGCGTGCCGGTCTGGCCGTAGTCCCAGAAGGTCGCGGTGGAGCCGTCGCCGCCGGTGAAGTAGAGGTAGCCGTCGGCGCCGAAGCTGAGTCCGCCGCCGCGCGTGCACCGGGTACTGCTGGCACCAGTCCTCGACCAGCACCTGCTCGCTGCCGGAACATCGCCTGGTTCCGCGAGCCGGATGCGCGAGATGCGACCGCCGGCGACGCAGTTCTCGGCCAGGCCGAGGTTCGCCTTGTCGCAGTTGTCCCACGTCCCGTCAGCGTCGCCGTACAGCGGCGGGGTGCCGCCGATCTTGGCGTCAAGGGTGTAGTAGACGTAGATGTACGGCTGCGTCGGGTAGTTGGGGTCGACGGCAACCGACATCAGACCGCGCGCGGAGAAGTTGTGCACCTGGGTGCGCAGGTCCGCGGCGAGCTCCGGGGTCGGGTCCGTGAGGCTCGAGAACGTCTTCACGATCCCGCTCTTCTCGGCGACGAACACACGGCCGTTCGGAGCAACCTCGACGTCCATCGGGTACTCGAGGCCGCTCATCACGGTCGTCTGCTGAAAGCCTGAGGGCAGGGTCGTTGCACTGGCGACACCGGGCGCGACAAGCGCGGCCAGGCATGCGAGTACGACAACGACAAAAGAACGAAGAGAGAGATTCTCCGAGTTGAACATTTGGGCCCTCCTTGGCCTTTGTGCTACGCGCGGGGCGCACGTTGCGAATCCAGCGAGCTAGCGAAGCTCGAAAGCCAATGTAGCTGTGAGGTGCCGGTCGTGCGCGACGAATTTGCGACGACTACTCGCCGAGCGGTTTGATCCGTGCGAGCAGCCTGCGGTTCTGCTTGCGAAAGGTCTCCTCGTACTGCGGACGTACGACCAGCTCGACCGGGGTGATCTCCTGCTGCTCGCACGCGAGGTCGGCGTTGGCGACGCTGACCTCATCGCGTCGCAGCTCGGCAAGGGCAGTGCGGTCATAGCTCGTGCCCGGGTCGGGCGGCGCGGTGGCTCCGGGTCGTACCCCGACACCGACGATCGAGGTGAAGCGCTTCTCGATGTCGCCCTCGATGTCACCGGGGTCGGCGTAGCGGAAGCCGCGCTGGGCCATGCACGACGACCACTTCTCGTTCGCGCGCACCATGCGCTGGTCCTCGAGGATGTTCCCGTCGAGCTCGTCGAGCCTGCCGACCAGCGCGCTCACCACCGGGCCTCCTCCGAAGATGGCCTCGCTCGCCTCCTTCGTGCAACCGCCGAGCTCGCCGAAGTGGCCGGAGTCGACCGCGTCCGCGAACGTCGCCCCGCGGTTGTCTCCCCAGAGCGCCCGGTCGTAGGCGGCCCGGTCGGTGGCTCCGAGGCTCCCGCGGATCCGCTCGTTGGGATCCGCCTGTTCGGTGGCGCGGCCGAACAGCGTGCTGATGCCGTACCCGAACTGCTCGATGAACTCCTCCTCGCTGAGGCGCGCCTTGCCGGTCAGCGCCTGTTGCTGCGCGAACGGGTCCACCGGCGTGTACTCGAACCCCTGGGACATCATGCAGTCGCGGATGCGGTTCTCCACCCGGCTCTGGCGCTCAAGGATGCCGTCGCTGCTGAAGCCGAGGGTCTCCTCCAGCTCGACGACCTCTGTGGGCTTCTGTTCGTCGCCTCCACAGCCGGCGACCACGAACAGAGCAATTGCGATCAGCGCCAATCGATGGAGATGGCCACGCACAGCCGAAGTATCCCGAGCGCTGCGGCGTCCTCCCGTCCGCCTATCGTGCGGGCATGCCTGACTGGGCAATCTGGTTCCTCGTCGGCGCAGCGTTGATGGCCGGCGAGCTGCTCGTGACGGCGGCGGTGCTGGGGCCGATCGGCCTGGCCGCTTTCGGCGCGGGGATTGCGGCGGCAGCCGGTGCCGGCTCCGAGATCCAGATCGTGACCTTCATCGTTCTCACGCTGCTGTCGCTCGTGTTCGCAAGGCCGATCGCGAAGCGCCACCTGCTGTCGCAGCCACCGGAGTTCCGCACAAACGCGCCGGCGCTCGTGGGCGAGGAGGCGCTGGTGCTGCAGCAGGTGGATCGCGACAGCGGCCAGGTGAAGGTCGGGGGCGACGTCTGGAGCGCCCGCCCCGTGAACCCGCAGGATGTGTTCGAACCGGGCGAGCGCGTCCGCGTCGAGTCGGTCCACCGTACGTTCCTCAACGTCTCGAAGGGAGAGTAGATGCCGCTGATCGCTGCCTGGGAGCCATCCGCCAGCCTGATCGTCCTGGTCGCGCTCGCGGTGGTCGCCTTGATCCTGCTGATCCGGTCGGTGCGGATCGTCCCGCAGGCGCGCGCCGGCATCGTCGAGCGCCTCGGCCGTTATCACCGCCAGCTCGAGCCTGGCCTTGCGCTGGTGATCCCCTTCGTCGACCGGGTGCGGCCGCTGATCGACCTACGCGAGCAGGTGGTCTCGTTCCAGCCCCAGGCTGTGATCACCGAGGACAACCTGAACGTGCAGATCGACACCGTCCTCTACTACACGGTCATCAACCCGAAGGACGTCACGTACGAGGTCGCCAACCCGATCCAGGCGATCGAGCAGCTCACGCTCACGACGCTGCGCAACATCGTCGGCGGGATCGACCTCGAGGAGGCACTGACCAGCCGCGACACCATCAACGTCCAGCTGCGCACGGTGCTCGACGAGGCCACCGCGCGCTGGGGCATCCGGGTCAACCGGGTGGAGCTGAAGGGCATCGACCCGCCGCCGACGATCACCGAGGCGATGGAGAAGCAGATGCGCGCCGAGCGCGACAAGCGCGCGACGGTGCTCACCGCGGAAGGTCACAAGCAAGCCGAGATCCTGACCGCGGAGGGCGAGCAGCGCGCCGCAATCCTCCGTGCCGAGGGCGTGCGACAGGCGGTGATCCTCGAGGCCGAGGGGGCGAAGGAGGCGCAGGTCCTGCGCGCTGTCGGCGAGGGCCAGGCGATCACGACCGTGTTCGGCGCAATCCACGAGGGCAACCCCGACCGCGAGCTCCTCACCTATCAATACCTGCAGCAGCTGCCCAAGATCGCGGCGGGCGAGTCTTCGAAGCTCTGGATCATCCCGAGCGAGGTGGTGACGGCGATCGACAAGATCGGCTCCAACTTCGGGAACGGGCAGTCGGGCCCAGCGCCGCGCTAGTAGCCGGCCCGCCTACGGGCTGCTCTCGAACGAGTCCCAGAACGCACATTTGTGATCGGCTGCGAAGCCGGTCTTCGGCTGCGGCGTCGGCGGCACGAACGACATGTGCGTGTCGCTCGCGACGCTGTAGCGGGGCCACTGCGGCAGGTTCCTGCGGTTGGGCGAGCCCGCGTGCGCGAATCGCGTCCAGTAGCCCACCATCGCCGCAGCGAGCGCTTCCTGGTCTGCGCTGAACGGAGCGTGCCCGCCGCGCAGATCTGAGTCGAACAGGTAGGGCAAGTCCGCGGCGTGGTAGCTGCCGAGCGGGATGCTTGACGGCGGGATGTCGAAGAGCTGGGGGACGTTCGGGTCGGCGAGCTCGTACTGATACGTGCGCACGAACTCCGACAGCGCGCCGGCGGTTCTGCGCGCGGGGCAGGCGAAGATCGCATCGGTCGCGATCGCGCTGATCCCCAGCCCCGGGTGCGAGTAGTCCGTCACCGGATACTGCGCCAGGATCTCGTCGGCCGTCGGCGCAAGCCCGATCGTGCCGTCGAGGATCCCGACCACCGCCGGGTAGAGGGCTGGCGTCACCGCTCCGACCAGGGACTCCACGTACAACACCTCGAAGATCGTGAATTCGTCGTGCGTCGAGCCCTCGATCACCGGCACGCGGTTGAAGTTACCGCTCTTGATCGCCGCTCCGATGGAGTCCGGCAGCACGTTTCCGTCGACGTTCGGGACGATTGCGCCGGCGGCTGTCGGCTGGACAGCCAGGATCGCGTCCAGGGGCACCGAACGGAGGCACGCGGCCGACTGGTCAGAACAGCCGAAGTTGCTCGCCGCCGCGGTTCCGCCCGTCTCTGCTGCTGTCAGCGAGGGGAGCTCCGAGGTATACGCGCCGCTCTGCGCGATGCCACGATCGAACAGCCCCTGCGAGCGGGGAGAGGCAAGATGCGAATGCACGCTCAGGCCGCCGGCGGACTGGCCGAAGATCGTGACGTTGTCGTCGTCGCCACCGAACCGCTCGATGTTGCGTTGCACCCAGCGCAGCGCCGCCTGCTGGTCCATCAGACCGTAGTTGCCGGATCCGCGGCCGCCGGACTCGGCGCTCAATGCCGGATGCGCCAGGAATCCGAGATAGCCCAGGCGATAGTTGAGCGTCACCACGATCACGTCTTCCCGCACGAGCCGGGTCGGGTCGTAGTCGTCGCTCTCGCCGACCGTCAGACCGCCACCGTGGAGCCACACCATCACGGGCAGCTCCCGGTCGCGCCTGTCGTGCCTGTGCCGCTTGTGCCGCTTGTGTCCTTTGTGCCGCCGTTTGTGTCCGCCGCTTCTCCAGCTCCGCGCGGGCTTGCCCGGGGTAAAGACGTTGAGATAGAGGCAGTCTTCCGTGCGTGACGGGAAGCCGAACGGCGACGCATCCTGCGGGCAATGGTTCGCAAACGCGGTCGCGTCCCTGGTCGCGCGCCAGCGCGCGGGGGCCTGCGGTGGCCGCCAGCGCAGGTCGCCGACGGGCGGAGCCGCATAGGGAATGCCGAGGTATTTGTCGAGAGCCGGAGTCTCGAGCCCACGCACCGGCCCCTTGTCGGTACGCACAACGCCGTTCGCGGATGCGCTCGCGGCAAAGACGAACAGCAGCCACGAGGCTGAGAGCGGTCAAGCGACTTCCGGAGCATGGTCGCGGAGGCTATCGCAGGTCCGGTTACGCAGTTTGGCAGTTACGCAGTTACGCAGGCAGCAAGACCTGCGAACTGCGTAACTGCGTAACTGCGTAACCCTATCTAGACCCTTTCCACGATCATCGCTTCGCCCTGCCCACCGGCGACGCACATGGTCTCGAGCCCGATCGTGCCGTCGAGCGTCTCGAGGTCGTTCAGCAGCGTCGTCATGATCCGCACGCCCGTCATCCCGAACGGGTGGCCGAGCGCGATCGCGCCGCCGTGGGGGTTGAGCTTGTCGTAGTCGAAGCCCACCTCCGCGGCGATCGGGATCACCTGGGCGGCGAACGCCTCGTTGAGCTCGTAGACGTCGATGTCACCGATGCTCATGCCGGCGCGGTCGAGCGCCTTTCCGATTGCGCCGATCGGGGCCACGCCCATGTACTCGGGCTCGTTGCCCCAGGTCGCGGCCGTGATGATCCGCGCGCGGGGCGTCAGGCCCAGCTCGCGGGCCTTTGCGGCGCTCATCACGATCGCCGCGGCCGCGCCGTCGTTCAGCGGGCACGAGTTGCCGGCCGTGACCGTGCCGCCTTCCTTGAACGCGGGCTCGAGCGTGCTCAGCTTCTCGAGCGTCGAGGAGGCTCGCGGCCCGTCGTCGGTGTCCACGACGGTGCCGTTGACTCGAACGGGCACGATCTCGCGATCGAAGAACCCGCTCTGCTGCGCGGCCACCGCCCGCTCCTGGGAGCGCTGGGCGTACTCGTCCTGCTCTTCTCGCGTGACGCCGTAGCGCTCCACGACGTTCTCCGCCGTGAGACCCATGGCGATGAACGCGTCCGGCCGGCCGTTCCCGCCCTTCAGGTCGTCGTGCTGGTCCTCGGGATGCACGGCCTCCTGGGAGCCGTTGTAGCGCGACACGAACTCCACACCTGCGGCCACATACGTGTCGCCCTGTCCGGCGACGATGTGGTTGGCCGCGATGCGGATCGCGTCGAGCCCGGATGAGCAGTAACGCGAGATGGTCGAGCCGTTGGTCTGCCGGCCGAGCTTGTCGCTCAGCAGCACCGCGATCCGTGCGATGTTGTTGGCCTGCAGTCCCTGCGGCTGGCCGCAGCCGGCGATGACTTCCTCGACGGTTGCGGGGTCGATACCCGGATTGCGCTCCAGGACCTCGTCGATGACGTGCGCGAGGGTCTCGTCCGGCCGCAGTGAGGCCAGCGAGCCCTTGAAGGCACGCCCGATCGGGGTCCGAACCGCGTCGACGATGACGGCTTCGGGCATTGGATGTCCTTTCGATGAAGCCCGGCGGTCGCACTCCGCGAGCAGGTTTACTCCCCGGCGGTCGCACACCACGGGGCCTATGCCTCAAGGATAGAGGACGATCAGGCGAGGGTCGAGGCCCGCTTGGCCTCGTAGAGTCCCCGGTCCGCCGCGCGCGTGAGCTCGTCGAGCGTGAGGCCGTCGGGGCCGAAGGTGGCGATGCCGAAGCTGAGGTTCAGCGGAGTGCCCGCGGCGCGCATCCGTTCGCTGACGATGCGGGTGACACGGATACCGTGGTCGTGCGCATCACCGGCCGCCAGGTCGGGGAGCAGCACGGCGAACTCGTCCCCACCGACGCGCGCCGGAAGATCGTCGCGGCGCAGCTCCGCCGGCAGCAGCCGCCCCAGCTCGGACAGCGCGGCGTCACCGGCGAGGTGGCCGTAGCGGTCGTTCACCTCCTTGAAGCGGTCGACGTCGGCAAGCAGCAGCGCGAACGGACGGTGGGTGCGGTTCGCGCGGGCGACCTCGCGCTGAAACTGCTCTTCGAATGCGCGGCGGTTCGCCAGCCCGGTGAGCCCGTCCGTCCGTGCCGCGATCTGCAGCTCGGCGACAAGCCGTCCGACCCTATCGCTCAGCAGGTGCACGACCAGCGCAGAGCCGGCGACCAGTCCGACGGTGCTGATCCAGCGGCTCACGCCGATCGGCCCGGGATCGATGACCACCAGCGCGACCGCATAGGCCAAAGCGATCAGTGCCGTATGAGCGGCGGTGGCGATGCGGTTCAGGAAGTACGCGGCATACAGCGCCACCCAGAGGTAGAACATCTCGTCGCCGCCGGCCGGCCCCCCGTTCCGCTCGCCGTTGAACAGGAGGCCGAGGGTGACGAGCACCGTGCCTGCGACCGGCAGTACGACATAGACCGACATCGGCAATCGCTGGCCGGCGAATGCGGTCACGGCACCGATCACGGCCGACGCGACGGCGACCGCGACGAGGCCCCCGAAGTCGACCTGCGGCTGATGCGGAAGCACGAGTCCGAGACCGGTGATGATGCCGCCGCCGCCAAAGAGCAGGGCAGCGAACCGTGCCATCTGGTGACGGCGTGCGTCCTCGCTTCCGTGCGTGGACGTTTGTTGCATCCCTGCCAGTATCGGCTCGGAGGCCTCGGGAAATGAGCAGGACGGTCAGAGCACGGCCTCCTTCGCCTCAGTAGCATCCGCCCGCGATGAGGGAGAGTCTGCGGGAACTGGTCTGCTGTCCGCGATGCAGCCACTTCCCCCTCGACCTCACGGTCATCGAGTACTCGGCTTCCGACGGCGTCGAGCCGCGCGACGTGGAGACGGGTTTCTTCCGTTGTCCGGAATGCGCGCGCTTCTACTTCATCGTCACAGGCATCGCGCGTCTGCTGACCGAGGACTTCTCGCAGTTGATCGACACGAGCCTCGTCGCGCAGCATCCCGATGTGTTCCGAGTGCACGGGGAAGAGCTCGCGAGCTTCATCTCCCTGCTGGAGGCCGACCGGCCCGCGGCCGGCCTCGCGACCTGGGGGCTCGAGGACGTGGCCTTCTGGGAGGAGGAGTACGGGCGCTCGACGCGCCAGGACTCCATGCTCGAGCAGGTGCAGCGGTCGCGGCCGGACGCCGGCAACCGCATGTATCCCAGGGAGGTAACGATCTTTCGCCGGCTGCGGCCCCTTGTGAGGGACGGTGGCACACTCCTCGATCTCGGCTGCGGTGCTGCGCAGGCGGTGCGCACGCTCTGCCATCCGCGCGTCGTCGGCTGCCGCTACATCGGGTGTGATCTCGCGCTGAATGCGCTCCTGCTCAACCGGCGCACGCTCGACGGCGACTACGTCCAGTGCAGTGCGGAGCAGCCTCCGTTTCGCCCGGGGTGGGCGGACGGGCTGATCATGCTCGGCGCGCTGCACCACCTGTCGGACCCAGGGAAAGTAATGGGCCTGGCTCTCCAGATCGTGCGCCCCGGGGGTGCGGTCGGAGTACACGAGGTCACCGGCCGCTCCGGCATCGCCAAGCGCTTGGGCTCGTTGTGCTCGGGAACCGAGAGCCCGCACGACGACTCGGTCGATCTGGGACAGCTGCGTGAACGGCTTCGCACGGAGCGGACACGCGGAGTCATGCGCTTCGGCGGTTCGCCCGTCCGAGCCTTGCTCGCTGCGCGGATCTCGGAGCGCATGCGCACGAGCCCAGTGCTCACGAGAGTGGTGCTCGCCCTGGATGCCTTGTGTATCAACACGCTGGGGCGAGTGGTTCCGTTCTTCGGCCCGCGCGAGGTCGTGATCTTCGCCCAGAAGCCCGAGGCGCCCGCACGGTCCGGGCCGTCGGAGGCGGTGCTAGAGTCGTCATTGCCTCGTCCCAGCCCTCGGCAAGGCGAAGCTGGCTCCAAACCCCGGCCGGCGTATCAGGCGGGCGGCCCCTAGCGCCGACCCGGCAGCCGACCGAGAGGAGGGACATGGACGTCCTCGCCGAGACACAGAACTCGAAGAAGCACGAAAGTGATGTCGTCCCCATCGAGCACGAGACGTTCGAGCGTGTCGTGCGGGCAGTGGTCACGGGCGCGCCGCTCGTCGCGCTCGTATGGACGGGCTGGATGGCGTGGGGCGGAAGCCTCAACTGGCACGACCTGGTCGTGCTGGCGGTCATGTATCTGCTTACCGGCGTTGGCATCACCGTGGGCTACCACCGGCTGTTCACGCACCGCAGCTTCAAGACCTCGCGGCCCTTGCGAGCCGTGTTCGCCGTGCTCGGCGCGATGGCGGTCGAGGGGTCTGTGATCGAGTGGGTCTCGACCCACCGCAAGCACCACCGCTTCTCTGATCGCCACGGCGACCCGCACAGCCCGCACGCGGACGTGGCGCCGGGTTGGCGCGGTGCGCTGCGCGGCCTCGTCCACGCGCACGTCGGCTGGATGTTCCGCGGCAAGGACATGGCAAACCCCCGCCGTTATGCGAAGGACCTGCTCGCCGACCGCGACCTGCGATTCATCAGCCGCACGTTTCCCCTCTGGGTGGTGGCCGGGCTTGCGTTGCCCTTCGGCCTCGGCGTGGCGTTGACCGGCTCGATCGTAGGAGGGCTGACGGGGTTGCTGTGGGGCGGTGCGGTGCGCATCTTCCTGCTGCATCACGCGACCTTCAGCATCAACTCGCTGTGCCACTTCTTCGGCCGGCGCGCTTTTTCGACCGGCGACGAATCACGCAACCTGGCGTGGCTCGCGCCGATCACCATGGGGGAGTCCTGGCACAACAACCACCACGCCTTTCCCACGTCCGCGCGTCATGGCCTGGGACGCCGCCAGCTCGACCCGGGGGCCTGGGTGATCGGGGGCTTGGAGCGCTGCCGCCTGGCCTGGGACGTCGTGCGGATCAGCCCGCAGCACCAGGATGGCAAGCGCGCCTAGCGCCGGGCTGAGTTAGCGGCGCCTCCCCTGCTGCGGTTTGGAAATATGGCCCGCAACTCAGACCTACGAGGGGGGCGAGATGACAGAGCTGCAGCAGTATCTGGCCGAAGAGGTAGCCGAGGACCACGCCGACGGGATCCTCACCAGGCGCGAGGCGATGCGGCGCCTGGGACTGCTGGGCGTGAGCGGGGCGGTCGCCACATCGCTTTTGACAGGGAGTGCGCAGGCTGGAAAGCGACACCGAGGTCGTCGCCGGCGAGCCCATGGCGGCAACAGCACCGAGTGGGCGCCGCTCGCGACCGAGGCGATCACCTTCCCTGGGCCGCGCGGGACCCTGATGGCCGCATGGGCCGCGGCCGAGCGGCCACGCGGAGGCCTCCTCGTGATCCACGAGAACCGAGGCCTCAACGACCACATCCGCTCGGTCGCCGGCCGGTTCGCGGCAAGCGGGTACTCCGCGCTCGCGCTCGACCTGCTCTCCGAGGAGGGCGGCACCGGCTCGTTCCCGGGTGAGGCAGAGGTGGCGGCTGCCCTCGGCGCCGCGCCCCCGGAGCGGTTCGATGCGGACATGCGGGCGGCGCTGACCGAGCTCAAGCGACGTCTTTCGGGCAAAGACCGCGGCCTCGGCGCGATCGGGTTCTGCTTCGGCGGCGGCATGGTGTGGCGCCTGCTCGCGACCGGCGAGCGGCGGCTCGACGCAGCCGCCCCGTTCTACGGGCCGTTCCCCGAGGGTGGTGACCTCCGCGGTTCCAAGGCGGCCGTGCTCGGTGTCTACGGCGGGCTCGATACGCGCGTCAACGCCACGCGCGATGCCGCCCAGGCGGCACTGGAGGCAGCGCGGCTGAAGCACGAGATCCTCACGTTCACCGCTGCGGATCACGCGTTCTTCAACGACACGGGTACCCGCTTCAACGCACCCGCTGCGGAAGAGGCGTATCGCCGCGCGCTCGGCTGGTTCGACCGGTTCGTGGCGGACTGCGACGACGACGACGACTGAGAGCTAGGGAATCGTGGGCTCTCCGCCCGCGTCCCGCGGCCTGGCCACGGGGGATGGGCGCTTTCTCGGAGCGCCTGGAAGGGTCGTCGCAGGGGAGGACGGCTGCGCCTTGTCGCCGCGGTTCACAGTTGGGCGCGCGCCCTCCGGCTTTGGACGGTTCGGGTTGCGCGAGGGAGCGCGTTGATTCCGCGACGTGGGCCGGGGTCGATTGGGGCTGTTGACACCAGGGCGGGGGTGGCGCGTGCCCTGGGGACCCCGCACCCCTTGTCGCGGATTGGCACCGCGCGCGTGTGCCGCAGGGCTACGGCGCGTGCCGATGCGTGCTGCGCGGTTGCGCGGTGTGCGGTCCGGTCCAAATGCGCCGGCCGGTCGGAGGGTGGGGCCAGAAGATGCGCCTGCGCCTGAGGCTTGGCCTGCGGGGGCCTTGCGCTCGAGCGGGGCCGGCAGATTCCCGGTCACTCCTGCAGTCCCGGCTCCGACGGTTGCGACGACCGCAACCGTTGCGACGCTCTTCCCTACGGCGGACGTCGCGGCGGCCTTGCCGGCCGCGCCGCTGATCAACCCGGCGAGCACTCCGCCGCCGCCATGGCCGCCCCCGACGATTCCCTGTAGGAGCATCGCCGCAGCGGCCGCCGGGAGCGCCGGGGTGAGCACGGCGAGGTCTTGCCGGCGCACGTCCATCATCTCCTTGAACTCGCGGCAGCCGGCGCAGGCCTTCACATGCGAGCGCAGCTTGCGGCCGCGCAGCATGCGCCGATCCTCGGCGGACAGCGAACGGCGCACGGATTCGCACGACATGTCGCGACCCTCAGCCATCTCGTGCAATGCGCTGCGCGCTTCGTAGACAAGCTGTTTCGTCGCTGGCTGACTTGTTTCGAGCGTCGCAGCGATCTCCTCGTACTCGAGCCCGTTCAGCTCTCGCATCACGAGGGCGGTGCGTTGCCTGTCCTGCAGGTCGCGCAGGTCGATGACCAGTTGCCGGAGGCGTTCCCTGGTCTCGGGGTCGGAGCTCGGAGCGGCAGCGACATGCTGCGCCGCGTCGAGATCCGCGTGCGAAGTGCGCCGGCGCAGCAAGGAGACCGCCTCGTTGTGCGCGATCCTGTAAAGCCAAGGCTTGATGCGGATCTCCCTGCGGTCTCCGGGCAGCGCGCGCAGGGCGGCGGCCATCGTGTTCTGGAGCGCGTCGGCGGCATCCTCGCCGTCGCCGAGGATCGCCCGGCAGTAGCGGTACAGCGCCTGATGGTGGCGCCGGTACAGCACGGCGAATGCTTCCTGGTCTCCGGTCGCTGCCCGCCGCGCAAGCCGGTCGTCGGCCAGCAGCCGCAGGGCGGCGCCGGCCACATGCCGATGCGACGGGGAAGCGACGGCTTCGCTCATTCATGGTCCATATCGGCATCGCAGCACCAGGTGAGAAGGGCCCGTCCAGCGGGGCGGACGGGCCCTTCGACAGGGAGGTCTACGAGGTGGTCTCGTCCTCCTGCTCTTCCTTCTGGTCGTTCTGCAGCTTCGCGGCGGCGGAAACGCAGCGGCTGAACGGCGTCCCCGGCGTACCGGCGACGTGCTTCTTGCTCAGTAGACGACAGGCCTTGCTCGGTGAGTCGGTGCGGCCGCTGCCGATCCTTGCCATGGCGTTCACACACTTGCTGAACGGCGTGCCCGGCGTACCGGCGATGTGCTTCTTGCTGAAGCCCTGACAGTACTTGCCGTAGGCCTTTGCCTTCGAGGGAAAGCTGGCGTGCGGGCCGGGCGTCTTGGCTTTGGCGACGTGCTCCGTCGGATTGCCGCCCGTGGTCTCGCGCTCGTGCGCCATTGCCGGCGTGGCTGCGAGGGCGACGATGGCGGTCATGATCGCAGTCTTGATCAGAATCTTCATGTCTTCGCTCCTGGGTGGTGAGGTTTGACACTTCCAGGGCAACAACGCCCCCCGGGAGATGAAGTCAGGCTGTATTCCGGCGCTTAACCCGATCTTTGCCTGCCCCTTGCCGTCTGTTTCGCGCCGCAGTCGCGCGCCACTTTGACGCAACGATCGTTTCCAAGAACTCAACCACTCGCACCTTCACCGCAAACGTCCAAAACCGCGGCGTCATGCGTTTCAAGGTCACGCGCTCGACGCGCTTCGAGCGGGTCGCAGGGTTCGCGGGCATCAAACGGGGACGCGAACTCGAGGTCATCGCGAAGCGGTCGAACGGCCGCTGGGTCGCGATCGAGGTCGAAGTGTCCGGCCGGGGCGGCAACGGTGGAGGAGGCCGCGGGCGGGATGACTGACGAGGCTTCAGCGTGTCGTGGCGTGCGGCGCCTCGGCCGTACTCCGCGGCCCGATCTCGTCCGGCAGGTCGCCGGCCGGCTGGTGTTGCCACTCGAAGCCCTTGCGAGCGTGACGCAGTCTGTACTTCAACGCACCGTGAGCGTTCATCCCGTGCCACGCGGCGTGCGTGACCATCGTGAACTTCGGGATCCAGAAGCGGTCGCCGATCGGTTCCAGCGGCGCCGGCGGGCGGATCTCGACGTCGGCACTGACGTGACCCTCGCCATCCTCGAGGGTGAGGCGGGCCAGGATCGTGCCGTCGCGGTCGCAGATCTGCGACTCGCCGATCATCACGGTCGGCCACGGGATGCCCGGGCCCAGCGGGGTCTCGCCGGTGATCGGGCCCACGTGTGAGGCATGGGCGACGGGCACGCCGGTCAGCCGCGCGACCTGGCCGGGGAGCGCCCGCGCCTGGTCGCGCCAGATGCCGTGCTCGCGTTTGGCCAGCCGTCGCAGCGGACCGGGCCAGTTCGTGGGCAGCGACGGCCAGCACATGCCGCCCAGGACGAGCTGTGCGCCTCCTGCGCGCACGCGGCCCGACGTGCGGTTGCGCGCCCATTCCCACCCGGACATCACGCCGACGGTGATGCCGAGTGTTCCGCACCGCACGACGCCGTCGTCGTCCCCGCCCTTGTAGTAGTTCTGCTCCCAGGCGGTGGGGATGTCCTTGTCGTGAAGGTGCGCGGAGCCGTCGGGCTCGGCGAGCACATAGGTGCCGTACGCGTGCTTGCCGCGCACGGCAACGAAGCCGCCGCCGATGACGCAGTCCAGCTCGCGCGCGAGCCGCGTCAGCAGCTGGAAGGGGCGGCCGTCGATCGGGCGCGCGGCGCCGCGCAGCACCTTGGCGTACACGTTCGGCGACGTGCAGGCCTCGGGGACGAGGACGACTTCGGCGGAGTGCTCCCGGTGGGCGTCGCGAATGAGGTCCTCGATGCGGGCCAGGTTGGCATCGACCTGACCGAGGGCGAGCGCTGGCTGGACGACGGCGATCCGGGTCATGCGGATACCTCCTCGGGAAGCAACGTGGGAGCAGCAACGGGGGCGGGGGGTGACGGTGGCGCGGGCCACACGGCACCCGGATGGTCCGAGCCCGGGATCGTGCGCGTGGCCCGGAAGCGGTCGGCGCGTTGCTCGCGGCGGATCGCCAGATCGGTGCGCCCGTCACGGATGGCGCATCCGAGTGTCTCCGCGCGCGGGCGCTCTCCCCGCCACAGCGCGGCCACCAGTGCACGGACCGCGCGACGGATCGGCACGATCTCCTGGAGAGTGCGAGCGCGGTTGAAGAGATCCGAGAGGTCGGGCTCGGTGCTGCGCCCGGCGTCCCGGAACACCTCGCACAGCACAGGGGATTGACGCTCGACCCGCGTGTCGAGGTTGGCGAGGTGGTAGGCGTGCAGGCAGTCGCGGTCGCGCGCGGCCTCCCAGCAGCGAGTCGCCCGGTCGATCGCGGACGGGTCGTCGAGGACGGGCAGGACGTGCTCGGCGAGCGTGCGGCCCATCCACATCGCGTCGCGCATGCCCTGTCCGGTCACCGGGTCCTTGAAGTGGCCGGCGTCGCCGGCGAGCGCCCAGCCTGGGCCGGACGAGGCGCGAAAGAAGGCCGGCGTCTCGGCGGTCGAGCGCAGCTTCGTGTAGGTGCTCTCGTCCACGCCGGCGAGCCGGCGGGCAAGACCGGGATGCTCGTCGAGCTTGCGCTGCCAGTAGCCCTCGGGATCCTTGCGCGCCTCGCTGACCTCGTCGCGGTGGCCCATCAGCAGGATCAGCAGGTTGCCCTTGGGGGCCGACGGGAAGGCGAACGCGAAGGAGTCACCCTCGCGCCACTGCTGGAACGTCTCCGCGCCGATGGTCCCCGGCTGGGGCTCGTCGACGTAGCGGAAGACCAGGCCGCGGCCGTTGCGCGAGACGCGGTAGGGGTACCAGGCGCCGACCTCCGCGGCCACGCTGGAGCGGCGGCCGTCCGCTCCGACGACGAGCCTCGCCGAGATGTCGTGCTGGTCGCCGTGCTCGTCCGTGTAGCGCACGCCCGCCACGCGTCCGGCGCTCCAGTGCAGTGACGTGAACGTGCAGCGCTCGCGGACCTCGCCGCCCTGCTCGCGCACCGCCTCGACGAGGCAGACGTCCTGCAGGTCGCGGGGCACGCAGACTCCGAAGTCGGTCCCGTCGGGCGCCGGGCGCAGGTACTCGGCACATGTGATGCCCTCGGCCACCAGGGCGACCCGCCGGACCTTCGTCGGGTTCAGGGCCAGGATCCGCGGTAACGCCCCCATCTTCGAGAGCTCGCTGGTGCCGCCGGGCACCAGCAGATGGGTCGAGAGCTGATCCGACGGGAAGCTCATCTTGTCCAGCACTACGACCTTGCGGCCCGCTCGGGCAAGCGGTGCCGCGACCGCGCATCCGGCCAGGCGAGCCCCGACGACGACGACGTCCGCGTGTTCCACGACGACACGTAGCCTCGCATGACCGCACAACAGATGTCCAGGGGGTCGAGTTACCGCGCCCGGGAACGTCGAAGCAGTAAGAGGTCATGCGCGCGTTCCTGTCAATGCTGGTGGTGTCCGCGGTGCTTGCGTCGCCCGCGGCCGCGGCCACCTATGAGGTCGGCCCGGGCAAGCCCCACGCGAATCTTCAAAGTGTCGCTCCGCTGCTCGGCCCGGGCGACCTCGTGCTCGTCTACGGCGGTGCCACCTATCCCGGTGGCGTAGTGCTCGACAGGGCGGGCACTGCCGCTGCGCCGATCGTCGTGCGCGGAGTGCCCGTTGGTGGTACCCGGCCGCGGGTGTCGGGCGGGACCAACACGATCGAGGTTCGCGCCAACCACTACGTGCTCGAGGGCATCGAGATCACGAACGGCAGCTTCCGATGCTTCTACCACCACGCCCACAACGTGGTGGCTCGCGATCTTGTGATCCACGGCTGCGCCGCGCACGGATTGCTCGGCGCTGACGACGACTCGGGCTCCCTCGTGCTCGAGTACTCGGAGCTGTATGACTGCGGTTCGGGGACGCAGAACCACTGCATCTACATGGCGACCGATGAGGTCACGTACCCGGGCTCGGTCTTCCGGATGCAGCACAACTATGTCCACGACACGAACGGCGGCAACGCGGTCAAGAGCCGCGCCCAGCGAAACGAGATCTATTACAACTGGATCGAGGGCGGCCTCTACCACGAGCTCGAGCTGATCGGGCCCGACCCCGCGGGTGGCAATGCCATACCCGGCGTGAGAGAAGACTCGGACGTGGTCGGCAACGTCTTACGCAAGGTGAACACGTTCTCCGTCACGCGCTTCGGCGGCGATGGGACCGGCGCATCCGAGGGTCGCTACCGCTTCGCGTTCAACACGGTGATCACCCAGCCCGGGGGATCCGCTGTCTTCCGCCTCTTCGACCCGCTCGAGAGCGTGGAGATGCACGGCAACGTCTTCCACGGCACCGGCGGCGCGTCGGTGAACATGCTGCGCGAGGTCGAGGCGGACTGGGTCGCCGGCCGGGTTGTCGGGGGGTCGCGCAATTGGGTGACCGCGGGCTCGCTGAACGTCCCACCCGAGTGGACTGGAACGATCAGTGGGACCGACCCTGGCTTCGCCAACTTCGCGGCACTGGACCTGAGGCCCGCACCGAATGCACCGATCCGCAACCAAGGGCCTGCCGGCACGACGAGTCCGCCCGGCCATGCATTCCCAGCGCCGCTGCACCCACCGGCTTTGACTCCGCCTCCACACACGAAGGTTGCTCCGGGTGCGGCCGCCCCCCGGCCTCCTGACGGGCCGCTCGACGCCGGTGCATACGAGTATGGAACCGGCCCGTCCGGTTATCCCCGACCCAAGGGTGCGTCGCCGTTTCGCGTCTCTTTGACGCCTGCGTTCAACCAGTGCACGAACCCGAACGGGCAGCATGGCTCGCCGCTCGCGCTCGGCTCGTGCAGCCCGCCGCAACTACGCTCGACCCGGCTGACCTTCGGTACCCCCGACTCCAATGGCCGGCCCGCGAACGCCCAGGGCTCGGTCCGGTATAGCGTGCTCCAGTCCGACGTCAGCGTGTCGGTCTCGATCACGGACGTGCGCAGGCAGGGAACGCTGGCGGATTACACGGGCGAGCTTGCCGTCGACCAGGTGGTGCAGATCACCGATCGCCTCAACGGTCCGTCTCAGCTCGAACCAGGGACCGTCCAGCCCACCGTGCTGCGATTCGCCGTCCCGTGCGCGCCGACGGCCGGCACGTCCGTCGGCGGCACCTGCTCGCTGCAGTCGACCGTCAACGCGATCGCTCCGGGCGCAGTGGTGGAGGGCAAGCATGCGATCTGGGAGCTGGGCAGCATCGACGTCTTCGACGGCGGGGCGGACGACCGGGCGGCGACCACGAGCGGCAACACGCTGTTCGCCCGGCAGGGCGTATTTGTTCCGTAACAGTCACCCTTGAGCGATACTGCGCGGGCGAATGTCGCAGCAGAACGTCGACAAAGCCCGGGGCTTCATCGAGGCGTACAACCGCCGTGACTTCGACGCCGCCGTGGAGTCCTTCGACCCCGAGATCGAGTGGGTGCTCCCCGAGGGCCAGAGCTCGGACTCGTGTCACGGGCCGGACGAGATCAAGCGCTTCTGGCAAGGGCTTGACGAAACGTTCGACGAGCTGAGGCTGGAACCGCAGGAGTACGTGGACGGCGGTGACCACGTGGCGACCAGGCTGCGCCATTATGGACGGGGCAAGCGCAGCGGGCTGGAGATCGAGGAGGAGATGTACCACCAGGTCGCGACCTTCCGCGCCGGCCGGATCGTGCGAATGGAGTACTTCGAGGAATGGTCCGAAGCACTCGACGCCGCCGGGTTGTCTGAGTAGTCGTGTTCCGGTGCCGCGCCACTCTGTGTGCGGTCGCGGCCGCTTCACTGATGCTGATCGGCGGCTGCGGCGCCGAAGAGAAGAAGCCTGCGGAGCCCGTCGAGTTCGAGGAGACGCTCGGCTTCAGCGGCGAGGGCATCATCGAACGCCAGACCCGCGTGGAGGGAGAGATTCGGGACTGCATGAGGGCGCAGGGATTCGACTACGTCCCGGTGGACCCGTTGGTGCAAGAGCGGGCGCTGACCGGGAAGGCGATGACCGAGGAGGAGTTCATCAAGCAGTTCGGCGACGGCGTCAGCACCTTGTTCGATCGCGGCCTCGGCGCTGCGGCCGATCCAAACGAACGGATCCGCAAGAGTCTCTCGGCAGTCGATGGCGCGGCCTATGACCGTGTGCTCGGGGGGGACAACCCTGCAGTGACGTTCGCGGAGGCGGTCGATTCGGGCGACTTCAGCGAGCTCGGCGGCTGCGCAAAGCAGGCGAGTGAGGCGGAATTCGGCGGGGCCGCCGTGGTGACGGCACTGATCGGGAAGCTGGACGAGCTCGACGAGGCGATCGTGCAGGATCAGCGGATGGTGCGAGCCGCGGAGAAGTGGTCCGCGTGCATGGCAAAGAAAGGGTTCCAGTACGCGGAGCCGGATGACATCGAGGACAACCTGACCGAGCGCTTCCAGGCGATCGTGGGCAGCGACGTGCCGGCGGGCGCGACAACTGCGCCTGCCGGCATCAGCTACGACCGGGCGGCGCTCACTGAGCTGCAGCGGGAGGAGGTGAGGATCGGCGCCGCGGACCTCGAGTGCGAGAACCGCGAGATCGATCCCGTCGAGCGAGTTGTACGCCCGGAGTACGAGGCGATCTTTCGCAAGAGCAACCGCCGGCTGATCGCGCGAGTGCGTCCCGCGGAAGGCTGACCTCGGAGTTCAGGAATCGGCATGAGCGTCCTGCTCTGACACCCCCACGTCTTGGAGGGCCTCCTCCACGCTCGCGTACAGCTGCATCCTGATCCCCTGCCCGTCCCGGAGCGTCCACACTTGAGCGAAGCGCATCTCGACGGGAATCCCCGTGGTTTTCGAACGCCCCCGCTGAATGAGGATGACGACGATGCGCTCCCCGGCGTCGATGAAATCCTCGGGTTCCATCTCCCAGTCATGCCATGCATCGGCCCACTCGGCGTTGAATTGCATTGCCCCCTCGGGCCCGAAGTAGACCTGCTGGTCAGGCCAGCCGAGGTTGGACACATCCCAGACCAGATCGGGATGGGCGCGGATTTCACCGCCGGTGGCTTTGAAGTGCTCGTAGCCGCGTCGAATGATCTCCACGTTCTGCTGCGACACCGTGCGCGCAGTATCCCGTACTAGGATCCGGGCCCATGACCGCTGACGAGCGCACGGCGCGCCGCTTCCTCCTCGCCGTCTCGCTCATCTTCCTGCCCATCTTCGCGATTCCCCTACTTCTGCACCCCTATGGCTGGGCGCGGCGTTTCGGGTGGCGCGAGGAACCGGAGACCGACGTGGGCCGCTACTTCGGGCGCTGCCTGGGCGCGCTCGCTGTCGCTGTGATGGGCAGCGCGCTCGCCGCATCGCGCAACCCGCGGGAGCACCGCTCGCTGTTCAAGGTGCTCGAGGCCGGTGGGTGGCTGCTTTCGGCAGTCCACTTGCGGGGGTTCGTCGAGCAGCGACAGCCGCCGATCGAGAACGCCGAGGTGGCGGGCTACGCCGCGTTCGCTCTGCTCGCGCGCCGCTGCCGCCCTTAGCGGATACGGCGGGATCTCAGTCCACCGAGATCCAAGTTGATCGCCATATACGCGATCAACTTCGCACACCTGATGAGCCATGGCGCTCAAGGCGCTGTCCGCTGATGGGGAGCAGGCGGCGCTGCGCGATACTACGCGGGCGATGTCGCAGGAGAACGTAGAGATCGTGCGGCAGGTATTCGAGCTCCTCGATCGCCGTGATTGGGACAGCATGGCTGACCTGTTCGATCCGAACGTCGAGCAGCATGGGACGGTCGGGGGCATCGAGGAAGGCCGTGTCGCGCGTGGCCTCCGCCAGGTCAGGCAGATCTGGGAGAAAGAAGACGACGAGATCTGGGATGAGCACCGGCTTGAGCCACAGGAGTTCTTCGACGCTGGTGATCAGGTGGTTGTCTTCCAACGCGAGTACCAGCGCGGCAAGAGCAGCGGGGTAGAGCTCGTGGTCGACACGGCGTCCGTCCTCGATCTGCGAGGCGGGCGCATCGTTCGCACGCAGGGATACATGGACCGCGCCGCGGCTTTGAGAGCCGCAGGTCTGACAGAGCAAGAGGCCCACGCCGACTCCTGAGCCTGCGCGATACTGCGCGGGATGTCGCAGCAGAACGTGGAGCTGAGCAACCGGGTTCTCGATGCCTTCAACCGGGGCGATGTCGAGGCCGCACGGTCACTGTTGGACGAGGACGTGGAGATCATCTCGCGCCTGGCCCCGATGGGAGAGGGTCGGTATCGAGGCCACGACGGATTTCTTCGCTGGCAGCAGAACCTACGTGACGTCTTCCCCGACTGGCATGGGGAATTCGTGGAAGTGCGCGACGTAGGAGACTTCACGATGGGACTTGTGCGTCTGCGCGGCCACGGCGGTGAGAGTGGCGCCCCGGTCGATCAGGTCATCTGGCAGGTGGGTGAGTGGCGGGACGGGAAGCTTGTCCGGTTGAGCAGCCACGACAGCGAAGCCGAAGCCCTCGAAGCCGTGGGGCAGTCGGAGTAGCGCGCCGTGTTTCTGGATCCTGGTCCGGCTTGCGCCGAGTTGGGGTCGATCTAAGCCAACGTCCGACGTAACCCGGTGACGGCCTGTTCTGCCCAGCGCTTGATGACCCAGCGCCCGACCGTCTTGTCGAAGAATCCGTATCGGAATGCCGGCGGGTCGATTCCCATCTCCATGTCCACAAACGTCCCGCCCTGGGCCTCGGTCAGTAACCAGTGCTGAAAGCCACCGGTCGTCGGGCAGTGCCATTTCAGCTCCTTGAGCTCCTCGCGACGCTCGACGATCCGGCTGTACTCCAACCGTCTTCCGGCCACCCCTACCACCTGTGTGAATGGGTCGCCAATCTCGAACTTCTCGCCCCGGATCTCCACTGCAACCGGCCACCATTCGGGATAGGTGGCGGGGTTGCCGACCAGTGCCCAGACGTCTTCCAGCGGCGCATCGATGTGGGCCTGCGTGCGATAGGCGGACACGGCGCGATTCTTTCAGAGGAGCAACTGGTCGGACAGCCCCACGGCTTTGAAAGCTTCGGCGCGGTCGGCGTAGTCGCCCCACCGTGCCACCTTTCCTTCTCTGAACGTCAAGGTCGTGGCGCAGATGACCTCGACCTCGGTCTCCATGTCCTTGCGGCGCCCGTAGTCCCGGAGCAAGGCCACGACGTGTTCTCCGACGTCGATCAATTCCTCGACGGTGCTTCGGTAGGTCGCCCACGGCTCGAGCCAGTCGAGCCAGTTCTTGCGAAGGCCCTCCAGACCCGGATACGTCCGGTTCACAGCAGGCCAGGCCATGACACTTACGAAATCGTCCGTGAAGAGTGGGCTAATGAGTTCGCTCAGCCGTGAGAAGGCCTCCTCGTCCCGGATGAGCCAGACGACGTCAGTGTCGTCCGGCAACAGGGCTTCGGCCAGTTCCACGTTCTCCTGCGACATTGCCCGCGCAGTATCGCTCTATCACCCGGCGGCGATCAAGCACCAGTCGGGGGATGGGCGGTACCGGGTTCGAACCAGTGACCTCCTGCTTGTAAGGCAGGCGCTCTCCCAACTGAGCTAACCGCCCGGGACCCGATTGTAGAGCCGTTTCCGCCGGCCCGGGAAACCGCTCTAGACCCTTTGACCCAGCTCTCTGAGAATTTCTGCGGTGAATCTTCGGGCATGCGGTGGCTCCGGAATTCGCCACGAACCATTGAACGTCAGTCGCCCCCTACCGGCCGTAGTCCGTGAAGGTCACCAAGTACACGAAATAGAGAGCTATGACTCCGATCCAAACCGCGAGCAGGCTGACGAAAAAGGTGGCCGGTCGCCAGCGCTTGCCGCGGCCGTAGTGGATCCCCGCCACACCGACCAGCAGGAGCACGATTCCTAACGCTAGGACGGCCATGCTCATGGGCTACCCCGGCCACCGTCTTCCGCGACACCCTTGCTTTCAGCTCAGCGCGGAAATACATTTGGCCGCCCCCATGGACTTTCAGGAGATCCGATACGAGGTCGCCGATCGCGTGCTGACGATCACGCTCGACCGGCCCGACCGGTTGAACGCGTTCACGCCCACGATGGGTCACGAGCTGATCGAGGCGTTCGACCGCGCGGATGCCGACGACGACGTGCGCGTGATCATCGTGACCGGAGCGGGAAGAGGATTCTGCGCCGGCGCCGACCTCGGCGGCGGCGGCGACACGTTCGACTGGCGCGACCGGCAGGCAGACGACGAGATCCCGCGCGACGGCGGTGGCCAGGTCGCGCTGCGCATCTTCGACCTGACCAAGCCCGTGATCGCGGCGATCAACGGGCCGGCGGTCGGAGTTGGCATCACGATGACCCTGCCGATGGACATCCGTCTCGTCGCCGAGGGAGCGAAGATCGGGTTCGTCTTCACGCGCCGCGGGATCGTGCCGGAGGCCTGCTCGAGCTGGTTCCTGCCCCGCATCGTCGGGATCAGCCAGGCGATGGAGTGGGTGGCGACCGGACGTGTCTTCTCCGCCGAGGAGGCCTTGGCAGGTGGACTCGTGCGCAGCGTGCATGCACCGGGAGAGCTGCTCGGCGCGGCTCATGCATTGGCGAGCGAGATCGCGGAGCACACTGCTCCGGTCTCGGTTGCGCTGGCGCGCCGGTTGCTGTGGACGATGCTCGGCGCCGAGCATCCGATGGCAGCTCATCGGGCCGACTCCCGCGCGATGTTCGCGCGCGGGCAGTCAGGCGACGCGGCGGAGGGCGTCACGTCGTTTCTCGAAAAACGCCCAGCCGACTTCCCCGATCAAGTAAGCGACGGGCTGCCCGATCTGTTCCCGGGACGCGCGGATCCCACATACTCCTGATCGGGCGCTCGTCGGACAATTCGAGTTTCCCGCGTCGCCGGGCGGGGTACCTGCGCGTTTGTAGTAGGGGAGTAGGCGCCGGGCCCCCACCTGAGCGTCAGTTCGCACGCGTGCGGCATTCCGACCGCTGAGAATCTCCCTTCGGGACCGGAACTAACCCCGTTCCGCCATCCCACCCCCTGCACCCCCTAGAGCGCCCCCGCCCCCCAGC
This sequence comes from uncultured Solirubrobacterales bacterium, assembly GCA_963762195.1. GTDB lineage: Bacteria > Actinomycetota > Thermoleophilia > Solirubrobacterales > JBBDJG01 > DASRIA01. The sequence goes on from CAVXJX010000008.1 coordinate 25,774, forward strand.
GGGGGCGTTCGCCTTTCCGGATAGGCTCAAAGCGTGCGCGCGGTGATGTATTCGACGGCTCTCTGTCCTTACTGCTTCGGGGCACGCCGGTTGCTCGAGCGCCGTGGCATCGGGTTCGAGGAGCGCCGCATGCGCCGCCGTGACCGCGGGCAGCTCGCCGAGTTGGGGGGTGGGCTGACCTATCCGCAGATCGTGATCTCCGGCCAGGTCGTCGACGGTTTCTCGGAGCTGAGGGAACTGGACCGTGACGGCCGGCTGGCCGCGCTCGCGCGCGAGTAGCGCCGTGTCCGTGGGGTAACATCGCAAGCGCCTGGGACTGGGCCCCATGGAAGCGTCGGAGAGATTTCAGCGGGTCAGTGAGGCCGGCGATCGGTGCGCCGGAGGATGTGTCGATGACCCCGAACCGCTTCGAGCCCGAGCGTCCCAGACGGTTCGCCTCGACCCGTCGCGGGTCCGTACCCCTGACCGGCCGGTCGCGTGTCGGCGATGTCCTGCGCGACGCCAGGCATTCGGTCACGCAGATCGAGCTGTCGGTCACCGACGGAACCGCGTGGCTGATTGCGGGGGGCCAGCTCGACCTGACCTGCGGCGATCGCTTCATCGCATGCCTGCGTGAGGCGCGCGATGCCGAACCGCGCGACCTCGTCGTCGACCTGCGCGAGGTCACGTTCATCGACTCCACCGGCCTCTCGCTGCTGCTGAAGGCCGACGGCCTCGCGCGCCAGAACCAGTTCGAGCTGCACGTCGTGCGCTCGCCCGCGGAGATCGTGCAGGCGGTACTGGAGGCGACCGGCGTGGAGAAGTTCCTGCCGCTCGTCGACGAGCCGCCGACGCGCGGCGTGTGACGCACTGATCCACGTACGAACTGGTGAGCGTGGCCGAGCGAACCATCGAAGCGAACGGTGTCGAGCTGTGTGCGGAGCCGTTTGGCGACACGGCGCATCCGCCGATCCTGCTGATCATGGGCATCGGCGCGTCGATGCTCTGGTGGGAGGAGGACTTCTGCCGGATGCTCGCAGGCGGCGGGCGGTACGTGATCCGCTACGACCACCGCGACACCGGCCGCTCGCTCACCTACGAGCCCGGCCGGCCCGAGTACACGGGGGCCGATCTCACGGCCGATGCCGCCGGCGTGCTCGATGGCTTCGGTATCTCGGCCGCGCACCTGGTCGGTGTCTCGGCGGGTGGGGGGATCGCCCAGGAGGTTGCGCTCGACTCCGCCGACCGGGTGCTCTCCCTCACCCTGATCAGTACCTCCCCCGTAACCGGCAGCGACCGCGACCTGCCGCCGCCTTCGCCGGAGTTCAGTCGCTTCGTCGCCACGGCCGAAGCCGACTGGTCGAACCCCGCCTCCGTCATCGACTACACGGTCGGCTACTCGCGCATCCTTGCGGGCGGCGAGCGGGCATTCGACGAGGCCCGAGTCCGTGAGCTCGTCCGCCGCGACGTTGAGCGGGCGCGCGACTTCGCCGCGGTGCAGAACCACGACCTCATGTCCCACGGCGAAGGATCGCCGCAGCCCCTGTCGTCGATCACTGCCCCGACGCTCGTCATCCACGGCACCGCCGACCCGATGTTCCCGCTCGAGCATGGCGAGGCTCTGGCCGCGGACATCCCCGGTGCCAGGCTGCTGACGCTGGACGGTGCCGGTCACGGTCTCTATCGGGACGACTGGGAGACGATCGTCGCCACGATTCTCGAGCACACTGCAGACTGACGCTGGGGGGCGAGTTTGCGCCTCCTGTTCCCTTACCTCCGCGAAGCGACGAGCGAGCGCACGGAGGTGGCGATGGCGGATGTGGACACGATCATGGTCGTCGAGGACGACGACGCGACGCGCGAGTTCCTCGCGGACAACCTGACGGCGGACTCTTACGACGTGGTGACGGCGTCGAGCGGACGGCAGGCACTCAACCTGCTCGAGGTGAAGGACTGCGACCTCCTTCTACTGGACGTGATGCTGCCCGACGCTTCGGGCTTCGAGCTGTGCCGGCGGTTGCGTACCGCTGACGGAATCGCCCAGCGGATCGATCCCGATCTGCCGGTGATCATGCTGTCGGGCCGAACATCGGAGACCGACCGCGTGCGGGGCTTTGCACGCGGCGCGGACGACTACGTGCCGAAGCCGTTCCACTACCCGGAGTTGGCGGCGCGGATCGGCGCGGTGCTGCGGCGTTCGCGTGGCCGGCGCGAGCGTGGTGTGATCAAGGTCGGCGAGCTGCGCATCGATCCGGCCTCGCGCGACGTGCATCTGCAAGGCCGCAAGGTCGAGCTGTCGGCGAAGGAGTTCGCGCTCTTGCACACACTTGCTGCGGACCCGGTAAGGGTCTTTACCAAGGAGGAGCTCCTGCGCGACGTCTGGGGGTTCCAGCTGATGGGATCGACTCGCACGCTCGACTCCCATGCGAGCCGGGTGCGACGCAAGCTTTCCCCGATGGGCGGCGGCCGGCGATGGATCGTGAACGTGTGGGGCGTCGGTTACCGGCTGACCGATCCGGACTCGTGAGCCTCGGGCTGCTTTCCTGGGTGGTCACTGCGGCGGCCGTCGTCGTGTCGGTACGGCAGGCGCGCGCCCGCAACGAGCTGAACGGGCGCATGGACCGGGTCGCGAGCGCATGTCACGAGTTGCGCGGCGCGCTCACAACCATGCATCTTGTGCTGTCGCGCATCGAGTCACCAGTCGGACGTGGTGCGTGGTGGGAGAACCTCGAGGTCCTTCGTGTCCAGCACGCGCGCGCCTTGCTCGCCGCTGAGGACCTGGAGGGAAATCCCGTACCGCGCTCGGTCGAAGCGAGCTCGTCCGTGGACCTGGAGGCGCTCGTGCGGCGCTGCGTTGGCTCCTGGGCGACCGTCCACGGCCGCAGCCGAGTGGTCCTCGACTGGCGGGCGGGCCACCGCACACATGTCCGCGGAGACTCCGGGCGCCTCGGTCAGGCACTGGACAACCTGATCGCCAACGCGGTCGAGCACGGCGCCGGGAGAGTGACAGTCATGGGTCGCCTCACCCCGGGCTCGGTCACGGTTTCCGTGCTCGACCTGGGTGGCGGCCTGAAGCGTTCCCTGAAGGAGGTGCGGCCTGCATCCTGGCGGTCGCGCAGAGGTCACGGTCTCGCGATCGTGCGCCGCGCGGTTGAGGCCCACGGAGGGCGCATGCAGCTCGCGCGTGAGAGTTGCGGCACCGGCGTGCAGATCCGCCTGCCGCTGGCCCCGGACTCGCCGACGGCCGCCGGCGTGGGCGCTGTGCTGCCGGCTTCGGGCTCGCCGGGTGTCGCACGCTCGGCATGACGCGGCGCCGCCGCGGAGTGCTGATGCTCGGCCTTGCTGCCGTGTGCGCCGGTCTCGCCGCGTCCCTGGTCGATCGGCACGCGGATGACATCTCCGCGCAGGTGGGGCCGCTCCAATCTGTCGTCGTCGCGCGCCAGGACATGCCGCGCGGGACCCTGGTCACTCCCGCGGTTGCGCGTACTTCCCTCTTGCAGAGGCGGGTACCGCTGCGCTTTGCGCCGCCCAGATCACTGGACGCGCCGCAGCAGGCGCTTGGGTATCGCACGCTTGGCTCTCTTGCTGCCGGTGACTATGTGGGCGAGGCGCAGCTCGGGACACCGCGGGTTGCTCCGCGTCGCAGTGAAAGGCAGCGGGGGCGCCTCGTCGAGGTGGCGGTCACCGGGGCCAGGACGATCGCATCCGCGCTGCGTCCCGGCGCGCTCGTCGACGTGCTCGTCACGACAGACAGCGACACCGGCTCCCCGCGCACGTATCTGGCACTCCAGCGGCTCGAGCTCGTCGACTTTCGCGAATCGTCTAGCGCAGGCACTCAAGACGGTGCAGACGCTACGGCGACGGTGCGGACCACACTGCGTCAGGCGGCAACCCTGATCGCCGCGCAGAACTTTGCCCGCGAGGTCCGTGTCGTCCCGAGACCCGACGGAGACGTGCGGCGGGTCGGCCCGACATCGGTGAGCGCGTCCGCACTCGGACGATGAGCGCGATCGAGGAGCTCGCACAGGGCCTGCGGCAGAGACTGATCGATGACGCTCGAGGCGGCGCGCCCCAGCTCCAGTCGGATCCGGAGGCTCTGCGGAGTCGCATCGCGGAGTTGCTGCGCGAACAGGCACGGCCGCTCGACGAAGCCGAGCGCGAGGCGCTCGTCGAGCGACTGCTGGCCACCACCATGGGTCTCGGCCCGCTCGAGCCCTTGATGGAGGATCCTGACGTAGACGAGATCATGGTCAACGGACATGGTTCGGTGTTCGTGGAGCGTGCGGGCCAGATCCACCCCACGGCCACGTCGTTCGAATCGAATGATGCGCTGCTGCACGTGATCGAACGGATCCTCAGTCCGCTCGGCCGGCGGGTCGACGAAGCGGCGCCGCTTGCCGACGCCCGCCTGCCGGACGGCTCCCGGGTGAACTGCGTCATACCTCCGCTGAGCCTCGATGGACCGCTGCTCACGATCCGGCGGTTCCGCAGCCGGGGGTTTGCACCGGACGACCTCGTTGAGAACGGGACCGTCAGCGAGGCCGCGCTCCGCTTTCTGCGCGAGAGCGTCCTGAAGCGCCGCAACATCGTGGTCAGTGGCGGCACCGGCTCGGGCAAGACCACGCTCCTCAACGTCCTGTCCTCGTTTGTCGGTCGTGCCGAGCGTGTGATCACGATCGAGGATGCCGCGGAGCTGCGCCTCCGCCAGCCGCACGTACTGCGTCTCGAAAGCCGGCCCGCAAATCTGGAAGGCGGGGGCGAGGTCACGATCCGGCAGCTCGTGCGCAATGCGCTCCGGATGCGCCCCGATCGGATCATCGTGGGTGAGGTTCGCGGTGCAGAGTCGCTGGACATGCTCCAGGCGCTCAATACGGGACACGACGGATCGATGACGACCGTCCACGCAAACTCCGCATCAGACGCGCTGCGGCGCATCGAGACGCTCGCCCTGATGGCAGACGTCGCCCTGCCGCATGTCGCGGTACGCCAGCAGGCCGCGAGCGCGATCGACCTTGTCGTGCACTTGGAGCGAGGTGGCGAAGGAGCCCGCGTCGTCGTCGAGATCGTCGAGGTCGTCAGATTCGCATCCGAGGTTGGAGTGCGTCCGCTTTTCTCGACAGTGGAAGGCGAGCTGCGCCGGGTGGCGGCCGCGCAGCCGTCCGGATGATGGCATCGGCCTTCGCTGGGGCCGCTGGTGTCCTGCTCGCGTTCGGAACGATTCTCGCGCTGCCCCGGCCCGGGGAGCTGCCCCCTTCGCTGGGGCGTCTCGCTGTGCGGCTGGGTGACGAGCTCCGCAGCAACGTGGATGCCTTGCGCGACATCGGATCGGTCCGGATTCCCCTGCCGCGGTCGCGGGCACGGCGGCTTCGTCTGGCCGCAGGCCTTGCCGGCGTGCTCGCCGGCGCGTCCTTGCTCGGTCTGCGGGGAGCCGTCCTGTGCGGCGTCGCGAGCACATGGCTTGCGCCGCGGATCGTCGCGGCACGGCGGCGTCGCCATGGGCGTCGCTTGGACGAAGGCGCCGCCGATGCCGCGCAGGCGATCGCGGATGCGATATCCGCGGGCGCTTCGCTGCGTACATCCGTGGCAGCGGCTGCGCGCCGCCTGACCGGCCCGCTGGCCGAGGAGCTCGGCCGGACCGCCTGGGAGCTCGAGATGGGCGCCGGCACCGAGGTGGCCCTCGAGCGGTTGCGTACCCGGTCCGCCTCTCAGGGGGTGGCGTTGATCGTCGCCGCGATGCAGGTGCAGCGCCGGTCCGGGGGCGATCTCGCGAAGGTGCTGCGCAGTGTCGCGACAGCGCTGGAGCAGGACCGGCAGGTAATGGAGGAGGCGAGCACCGCTACCGCACAGGCCCGTTTCACCGCCATGGTGGTGGTCGCGCTGCCGGTGTGCGGGATCGTGCTCGGCGCACTCGCATCGCCGGGGCTGCCGGGACGGATGACCGGATCTCCGGTGGGGGTTGGGCTGCTGCTGGCCGCCCTCTCGCTACAGCTGTGCGGAGCACTCATGATCCGGCGGCTTGCGCGGTCATGGACGTGAGCCTCGCAGCCGTGTGTGCGGCTGCGGCGACGGCTCTCGCTGTCCTCGGGACCAGAGATGCGCTGCACAGGGCCCGCGTCGCCGCGCCGTTTCCTCTTCGGGCGCTAGCAGGCAGCCTGCCCGGCGCCGTTCTTGGGCTGGCGATGCGCTTCGGCAGGTCGCTCGGGATGGACCGGGTCAAATCTCCCGAGAGCCTCGCTCATCGAATTGCGGCGGCGGGAACCCCGGGCGGTCTGCGGATCCGCGACTGGACGGCGCTCAAGTGTGCGGGCGCAGCGGTGTCGCTGCTCGCTGCGGTGTTGACCGCCGGCGCTTTTCCCGGCAGGCTCGGTTTCGCCGTGCTCCTCGCGGCGCCGGCCGCCGGCTACGTGTTGCCCGACTACTGGCTCGGCCGAGCCGCGCGGCTGCGAGCCGATGCCGCGCTGCGCGAGCTGCCGAGCATGCTCGACCTGCTGCGGGTGACGGTCGAAGCGGGCCGGGCGCCGGTCTCCGCGATGGGAATGGTCGGCATGCGCTTCGACGGACCGCTGGCGGCCGAGTGGCGCGCAGCGGCGGCGCGGGTTGCGCTCGGCGTGCCGCGTGAGGCGGCGCTGGAGCAGGTGGGCCGCCGCGTTCCGGTCGCCGCAGTACGCGCCTTCGTGGAGACGCTTGCGCATTCCAGTCGCGCGGGTCTGAGCCTCGGCGACGCGCTTGCCGCGCAGGCGGCCGCAGCGCGCCACGCGCGACGGCATCGGATCCGCGAACAGGCCGCACGGGCGGGTCCGAAGATGCAACTCGTCGTCGCGCTGGTGCTGGTCCCGTCCGTGATGCTGACGCTCGGCGCGGTGCTCGCGGCGGAGTTCGTCGGGACGGGCCTTGGGCTGGCGTATTGAATGATGCATGCGCCGCGCCGTCGTAGCGGTGGTGGCGGATCAGCGCCCGCCCAGGCGACTTCCTGGTTGACGTCCCGAGAAACCGTAGTTAGTGTCCACACATGACAACGACACCGGTGCCTGTAGCGGCTGCGGCGCAGAAAGTTACCAAGACGCCGGAGGCGCTCTCGGATCGCGAGAAGGCCTTAGCGTGGACGCTCGTGGGCGTCGGGGTGGCACTCATTCTTGGACTTCTAATCTGGTTCGGGGCGTCGTCTGGTGACTTCGGGTTGAAGTCGAAGGAAATAACGACTACCGAACCCGTCGGTGGCACCGGAACGAAGACTACGAAGCAGACGGACTACGCGGACACGGTTGTGATCTTTGGGTTGACGCTCGGAGGAGCGCTACTCCTCGCCGGTGCGTTCTACGGGCGTCTGCGAGAAATCACGGTTGGGGGAGCGATTCTGAAAGTTGGGCCCTCAGAAGAGCAAAAGGCGGCGGTGGGCGATGCCGCGGAAAAGAAAGTTCGAGAGAAGGCGCCCGATCAGGCGGAGGCCTTTGCCCCGTTAGCGAGGGCCTTGGCTGAAAGTCAGCTTGAAGCTCGATCATTCTTGACGGTCGGCCAAGCCAGCGAGGCAGAGGTGCTCGAGATCGCCGAGGGAGCAGCGACTCGAGTTGTTGATGCGGCCAGCGAAGGTCGGTAAGACACTCCGAGGCAGAGACGACAACCGAAAGCCGGTAACTATCGGCGGTTTCGCGACGCGGCTTTCCAACAGGGAGCGGCTCGGATAGCTTGGCCCGATGGCCGACCGCTGGGTGACGTTCGACTGCTACGGGACGCTGGTCGACTGGTGGACCGGCATGGGCGACGCCGCGACGGCGGTCGCCGGCGAGCGGGCCGGCGAGGTGCTCGATGCCTACCACGCGCAGGAGTTGATCCTCGAGGCCGAGCGCCCGGCTCACTCCTATAGGCACGTGCTCCGTGAGGGCCTGCGACGTGCGGCTGGCGAGCTCGGCGTCGAGCTCTCCGGCGACGGCGACGAGGCGTTCGTCAACACGTGGACCGGAATGCCCGTGTTCGCCGACGTCGGGCCGGCGCTCGCCGCGCTGCGCGACTCGGGCTGGAAGCTCGCGATCCTCACCAACTGCGACGACGACCTGATCGCCGAAACCCGCACTCACATCCCCGCCGAGTTCGACATGGTCGTGACGGCCGAGCAGGTCAACTCCTACAAGCCCGACCTCGTGCACTTCCATGAGTTCCGCAAGCGTTCGGGAGTGGGGGAGGGCGACTGGGTCCACGCCGCCTGTAGCTGGATGCACGACATCCTCCCGGCCGCCCGCCTCGGCATCCCACGCATCTGGGTTGACCGCGACAGCTCCGGTCATCCGCCCGGCGTCGCCTCGGCGGTCCTGCCAGACATGACCGGCCTCCCGGCGGCCGTCGAGCAGCTCTCAGCCCGCTAGCCCGCCCTAAGTGGGCGACATCGACCCCCTGTGGCGGGGTCAATGTCGCCCAGTACGTCGGAGGTGTGCCGTCTGAGCCCCTCAACCACGCGGTTTACAGCAGGAGTGGGAAAAATTCCCGCATTGTGTTGCATCGTGGGTGAAAGTGGGGTAGAGTGGGGCCCACGTTGAACCGGACCGGGATGGCAGGGTTCCTCCCACCCCGCCATCCCAGGTCCCGGATTCGAACACAGGGGGGCTTTTCGGGCTTGGCGTTTCTGGGGCAATTCGAGTACACGCTGGATGCGAAGAACAGGCTCACGATTCCGCCGAAGTTCCGCGGGGCCCTCGCAGATGGACTTGTTCTCGCCAAGGAGCTCGACCCCTGTGTGTCGATCTGGCCCGTGAACGCCTGGGTTCAGCACACCGAGCAGATCCTCGGCAGCCGCGACCAGCTCGACGAGGACACCCGCGACCTCCAGCGCCTGATCCACGCCGGGGCCTTCGAGGCCCAGGTCGACGGCGCCGGACGCGTGATGCTGCCGCAGGCGCTGATCGACCGCGTCGGCCTGGACCGCGACGTGACGCTGATCGGCAACCTGCACCTGATCGAGGTCTGGGGCCGCGAGCAGTGGGCCAAGCGCCAACCCGAGCTGGACGCGCAGGCGAACGAGATCGCCAAGCGACTCTCCAAGCGCGACCGCGAGGGGCGGTAGGTGACACTTGTCCTTGACATGACCCGTCCGCACGTTCCTGTCCTTGCCGGGGAGCTGCTCGGCGCGCTCGACCCGGCGGCTGGCTCGCTCGCGGTCGATTGCACCTTCGGCGCCGGCGGCCACGCGCGGCTGGTCGCGGAGCGGCTCGGCGCGGCAGGGGAGATCGTCTGCATCGATCGCGACCCGCAGGCCGAGGAGCACTTCAGCGAGCTGGCGAGCGATGTCGCCTGCTCGACGCGCTTCATTGCCGGCAACTACGCGGACGTGCTGCCCGCGCTCCACGACGAGGGGCTGCAGGCGGACCTGCTCTACATGGACCTCGGGATCTCCTCGATGCAGGTCGACGCGTGGGAGCGCGGCTTCTCCTATTCCTACGAAGCGCCGCTCGACATGCGCATGGACACGACACAGGACCTCGACGCGCGCACCGTCTTGAACCAGTGGCCCGAGGCCCGCCTCGCGTCCACGATCCGCGACTACGGAGAGGAGCGCTACTCGCGCCGCATCGCGCGCGAGATCGTGCGCCGCCGCGAGCACGCGCCGATCGACACCACGGCAGATCTGGTGGACGCGATCAAGCGCGCCGTTCCGACACCCGCGCAGTTCGCGGGCGGTCATCCGGCGCGGCGCACCTTCCAGGCGATCCGGATCGCGGTCAACGACGAGCTTGGCTCGCTCGAGCGCGCGCTGCCCGCCGCGTGGCAGCTGTTGCGCCCGGGCGGCCGGATGGCCGTGATCTCCTTCCACTCGCTCGAGGACCGGCTCGTGAAGCGTTTCTTTGCCGAGCTCGCACGCGGCTGCATCTGCCCGCCCGAGCTGCCCGTCTGCGTCTGCGGCCACGAGCCCGAGGCGGAGCTCGTCAGCCGCCGCGCGCTGCGGCCGAGCGAGGGCGAGGTCGCGGACAACCCGCGCTCGCAATCGGGCCGCCTGCGCGTCGCGATCAAGCTCAACGCAGGATCCGACGTACCGGATCTCGAAAGGAGTGGCTCGTGACGCCGCCGCCCACGACTGCTCCCGCGCGCACGCCCGCGAGGCGCACAGCCCGCGCGCCGGTCCGGCACCACCGCCGGGTCTCCGGTTCCGCCCGCGCCAGGACGCCGCGTGCCGGCACAAGGGCCGCCGCGGTTGCCGCGCCACGGCCGATCCCGCAGATTCCGTTTGGCGCGCTCGCGGATCGCGCGGTCGGCGCGCTCTGCTCGCTGCGCGACTCCCAGGTCGTCGACCGCCTGGTGCGCGGTCAGGGCTGGATCGCCCTGCTGGGCGTGCTGCTGATCGGGCTTGTCGGGCTCAACGTCTCGCTTCTGAAGCTGAATGCGCACAACGGGCGCACGGCCGAGATCGCGCGCGACCTGCGCATCCAGAACGCAAAGCTGCGCGGCTCAGCCTCCCGCCTGGGGTCAAGTGACCGGCTGCAGGAGTCCGCACGCAACATGGGCCTCGTGATGCCGACCCCACAGATGGTCACCTATCTGACCGTGCGTCCCAATGCCGACGGCCGGCTGGCGGCAAAGAACGTGCGCCTGGAAGTGGCCGCGCCCACGTCCGAGCAGCTCGTGAGCGCATCGCCCGAGGCCGACCAGGAGCTTGCTGCGCCAACGCCGTCGCAACCGATCGTCGAAGAGCAGGTGACCCCCGAGGTTGCTGTCGGGCCGACGGGGGCCGCGGGGCCGACGGCGGCCGTGGGCCCGACGGGTGCCACCGGTCCGACCGGAACGCCGGGAGGCTAGCCCTGGCCGCGAGGCGAGCCGCGGCGCAACGCGCGCCCGCCCAGCGGCGAGCGCCCGCGAAGGGACGCGCCGCTCCGGCGCGCCGCGCCAAACGCCGTCCGAACGCCGCCGCCGCCCGCGCCGGCGCAGCCCGGCTGACCGAGCGCCGCATCGGCTTGATCTTCGCGATCTTCCTCGTCGCGCTCGGGCTTGCGACGCTACGGGCCGGCTACCTCCTGACGTTCAAGGGCGGCGACCTGAAGACGATGGCCTCCACCCAGCACGTCCAGGACGTCACCCTGATCGCCAAGCGCGGCACGATCACCGACCGCCACGGCGCCGAGCTGGCGGTCTCCGAGGACGCAGCGACCATCTTCGCCACACCGTTCCTGGTCAAGGACCCGGTCAAGACCGCCCGCGTCCTCGCGCCGATCCTGAACCGCTCCGAGAAGAAGCTGCTCGAGATCCTCGCCGACAAGCAGAGCGGCTTCGCCTACCTGTCGCGCAAGGCCGAGGCTCGCAAGGGCGAGCGGATCGAGAAGCTCGAGATCGAGGGGATCGGTGTGCTCGAAGACTCCCGGCGCTACTACCCGGAGGGTGAGGTCGCGGCGCAGGTGGTCGGCTCCGTGGGCGTCGAGAACAAGGGGCTCACGGGGCTCGAGCAGCAACTCGACGAGCAGCTCGGCGGCGCCGACGGCCAGCAGCGAATCGTGCGCGACGCGCGCGGCGTACCGGTCTCGCTCGACCAGCTCGCCGACGACCGGCCCGGCAAGGATTTACGCCTGACGCTCGACGTGCCGCTTCAGGACCGTGCCGAGCAGGTGCTGGCCGGAGTGGGACGCACCTACGAGCCCAAAGGTGCCACCGCGATCGTCATGGATCCGCACACCGGGGACGTCCTCGCGATGGCCAACTGGCCGCGGATCGACGCGAACAAGGTCGAGGACGCGCCGGCCTGGGCGCGGCTCAACCGCGCGATCGGGTTCACCTACGAGCCCGGTTCCACCTTCAAGTCGTTCACGGTCGCCGGTGCGCTGTCCGAGAACGTCGTGCGCCCGGACACGCGCTTCAACATCGGCCCCGAGATCCAGGTCGCCGACCGCGTGATCAAGGAGGCTCACGGGACCGGCGGGATCTTCACCGTGTCCGACATCCTCGCGCGGTCCTCGAACGTCGGTGCGGTGCGCGTCGGCCAGCGACTCGGCGAGACGCGCTTCGACCGCTGGGTGCGCAAGTTCGGTTTCGGCCAGATGACCGGCCTGCCGTTGCCGGGCGAGTCGCAGGGAATCGTGCCGACGGTCAGGAACTACTCCGGCGCGTCGATCGGCAACCTGCCGCTGGGCCAGGGCATCGCCGTCACGCCGATGCAGATGGCCGACGCATATGCCGTGATCGCCAACGGGGGCACGTTCGTGAAGCCGCGTCTGACGATGGACCAGGACGCGGGGCAGGGACAGCGAGTGATGTCCGAGCGCACCGCGGCGCGGCTGCGGCGCATGCTCGAGGGTGTACTCGGTCCGACCGGCACCGCGCCGGAGGCTGCGGTCGCCGGCTACGACATCGCGGGCAAGACCGGCACGGCCGAGAAAGCCGAGAACGGCGAGTACTCGAAGGACAAGTTCGTCGCGTCCTTCGTCGGATTCGCACCCGCCGACGACCCGAAGTTCCTCGCCGCGGTGATCGTCGACGAGCCGAAGGTCATCCACACCGGGGGCGAGGTCGCCGCACCGGCCTTCGAGAAGATCGCGAGCTTCGCGCTCCCATACCTCGGCATCCCGCCCGGCTAGCCCGCGGCCGGGACCGACACCCGCACTGCCTAGAATTCTGCTCTCGATGACGCTGCGCGAGCTGCTCGACGCCGCGGGGATCGCCGGGACCTCCGACCCCGGCGCGAGACGCGGAGATCACGGGCCTGGCCTATCGGAGCGAGAGCGTCACGCCGGGGACGCTCTTTTTTTGCGTGCCGGGATTCGTGGTGGACGGTCACGACTTCGCGCCGGACGCCGTCAAGCGCGGAGCCGCCGCGGTCGTGTGCGAGCGCTCCCTCGGCCTCGACGTGCCTGAAGTGGTCGTGCCGAGCGTGCGCGCCGCGATGGGCCCGCTCGCAGCCGCGTACTACGGGAATCCCACTGCTGCGCTGCGCGTAGTCGGCGTGACCGGGACCAACGGCAAGACGACCACCGCCTTCCTGGCGCGGCACGTGCTGGAGGCGCAGGGGCTGCAGACCGGCCTGCTCGGCACCGTGCACTCGGTCGTCGGGGGCCGGGTGGAGGAGGTCGAGCGCACGACTCCCGAGGCCCTCGACCTGCAGGCGACGTTTCGCCGGATGCTCGACGCGGGCGACCAGGCGTGCGTGATGGAGGTGTCGTCGCACGCGCTCGAGCTGTACCGGGCCGAGGGGATCGAGTTCGACGTCGCGGCGTTCACGAACCTGACGCAGGACCACCTCGACTTCCACGGCACGCTCGACGCCTACTACGCGTCCAAGCGCCGCCTGTTCACCCCGGCGTCCGGGCCGCCGCCCGGAGCTGCAGTCGTGAACGCCGACGACGAATGGGGTGCGCGGCTCGCGGACGAGATCCGCGATGCGGGAAGCGCGCCCGTGGTCACCTTCGGGGTCGACGCCGACGCGGACTTCCGCGCGACCGACGTGAACTACGACTCGGCCGGAGCGACTTTCCAGTGCCATACCCGCGGCGCATCGGTGGAGGTGCGGCTGCCGCTCCCGGGCCTGTTCAACATCTACAACGCGCTGACCGCGATCGCCGCTGCGCATGCGCTCGGCGTGGCGCCGCACGCCGCGGCCGAGGCGCTTGCGTCGGCGCAGCGGGTGCCCGGGCGCTTCGAGCCTGTCGACGAGGGTCAGGCTTTCAGCGTGCTCGTCGACTACGCGCACACGCCCGACTCGCTCGAGAACGTGCTGGCGTCGGCACGGGGGCTGCTGGACGAGGGCCGGCTGATCGTCGTGTTCGGCGCGGGGGGCGACCGCGACCGCGACAAGCGACCGTTGATGGGCGCGGCCGCGCGGCGCCTGGCCGATCACGTGGTCGTCACCTCCGACAACCCTCGCTCCGAGGACCCCGACGCGATCATCGCCGCGATCGTCGAAGGCGCACAGGCGGCAACTCCCCCCGTGGGATCTGCGGGCATGGACGTCGAGTCCGATCGCCGCGCCGCGATCGAGCGCGCGATGGCGCTCGCACAGCCGGGCGACATCGTGGTGATCGCGGGGAAGGGCCACGAGCAGGGGCAGGAGTTCGAAGGTGGCCGCAAGCTTCCGTTCGACGACCGTGAGGTCGCGCGCGACGCATTGCACGGGTTGAGCGCGCGACCGGGCGCGCGCAGGTGATCCGGCTCACACCCCGGCAGATTGCGCATGCCGCAGGCGGGCGCCTGGTGGCCGGTCCCGAGCCCACTGCTGTCGACGACGTTCCCGTCCGCGCCGTCGTGGACTCGCGCGAAGTGCAGGCCGGGGACCTCTTCGTGGGCCTCATGGGCGAGCGCGCGGACGGAGGGCGGTTCGCCGCCAAGGCGATCGAGCAAGGTGCTTGGGGCGCGATCGTCGCCCCACCCCATGTGCCGGATGCGGTCGTGGTGGCGCAAGAGCGGGACGTGCGCGTGATCGAGGTGGCGGACCCACTGGATGCGCTCGGGCGCCTGGCGCACGAATGGCTGCAGCGCCTGCGCGGAGCCGGGTGCCGGGTGGTGGGCATCACCGGCTCGACCGGCAAGACGTCGACCAAGGACATCTTGTCGGCGATGCTGGGCCCCGCGCTCGGCGGGCGCGTGCACGCCAACCGCGAGAACTTCAACACGGAGATCGGGCTGCCGCTGACGGTGCTCGAGGCCAACATAGGAGTGCGGGTGCTGGTGCTCGAGATGGCGATGCGCGGCATGGGACAGATTCGCGAGCTCGCGCGGATCGCGCAGCCGCACGTCGGCGTGATCACGAATGTCGGCCCCGTGCACCTCGAGCTGGTCGGGACCGTCGAGCGGGTGGCCGAGGCGAAGGCGGAGCTGATCGCCGAGCTGCGTGGAGCGCGGGCCGCGTGTGTCGTGCCGGCGGCGGAGGAGGCGTTGCGGCCGCATTTGCGGTCCGATGTGCGGGTGGTCACGTTTGCTCCGGTTACGCAGTTACGCAGTTACGCAGTTCGCGGTATTGAGGACGTGGCCGGGGCGGCTGCCGATGTGCGCGCTCTGAGCATCGAGCACCGGGACGGGCACGCGCTGGTCGAGGTTGCGGTGCCGGGCCGTACTGCCAAGCTCGAGTTCAACTTCGCCCAGGATCACAACGTCACCAATGCGCTCGCCGCGGTCGGGGCTGCGCATGCCCTCGGCATCGAGCCCGAGGCGCTCGCCGAGGGCGCCCGGCAGGTGCGCTTTTCTGGGCTGCGCGGCGAGGAGTTGCAGCTCCCGGACGGCGTTCTCATCGTGAACGACTGCTACAACGCCAACCCCGTGTCGATGCGTGCCGCCATCGATGACCTCGCCGCGCGCGCCGACCGGCGCGGCGCGCGCCGCATGGTCGCGGTGCTCGGCGACATGCGGGAGCTGGGTCCCGCGGCTGCACAGTTCCACCGCGAGGCCGGCGCGCACGCCGCGGATGCCGGCGTCGCGCTCGTGGTGGCGGTGGGCGAGCATGCCGAGGACTACGCGCTCGGCCACGGCGGGGACGTGCGGCGGGCGGCTGACGCGGACGAGGCAGCGCGGCTCGTCCCGCAGCTGATCGAGCCGGGCGACGTCGTGCTGGTCAAAGGCTCGCGTGGTGTCGGCCTCGAGCGGGTGGCCCGGGCCTTCGAGGGTGTCACCACCTGATGGGCGCGATCCTGATCGCGGGGCTCGCCTCGCTGCTGATCTCCATCTTCCTCGGACCCAAGTACATCCAGTTCCTGCGCGATCGCGAGTTCGGCCAGCACATCCGCGAAGAGGGCCCCGCCGAGCATCACGTGAAGGCGGGCACGCCGACAATGGGCGGCCTCGTGATCTTCACGGCGATCGGTGTTCCCTACCTGATCCTCTCCGATCGCGACGCGGCCAGCATGGCCGTGTTCGGTACCGCGCTCGCCTCGGCGGGCATCGGGTTCGCCGACGACTACCTGAAGATCGTGAAGGCCCGCTCGCTCGGGCTGTCCGCCCGCACGAAGCTGGCGCTGCAGCTGCTGATCGCGATCGGCCTGTGGATCGTGGCGCGCGAGATCGTGGGGTTGAGCGACACGCTCCACTTCCGGATCTTCGACGCGGATGTCGACATCGGGGGCCTGTACGTGGTGCTGATCTTTCTCGTGATCGCGGGCGCGACCAACGGCGTGAACCTGACCGACGGGCTCGACGGGCTCGCCGCCGGCTGCGTCGCGATCGTGTTGCTCACGTATACCGCGATCGCGTTCATCACCGGCGGGCAGGACGGCCTGTCGATTACCGAGCAGGACGGCCTGTCGCTGCTGGGCGCCTGCCTGGTGGGCGCGACGATCGGCTTCCTGTGGTTCAACTCGTTCCCGGCCGCGATCTTCATGGGCGATACGGGCTCGCTCGGGCTCGGCGGGGCGATCGCGGGCATGGCGGTGATGACGAAGTCGGAGGTTCTCTTGATCGTGATCGGCGGCATCTTCGTGATCGAGGCTCTGTCCGTGGCCGCGCAGGTGGTCGCGTTTCGGGTCTTCAGGCGGCGCGTGCTGCTGATGGCGCCCGTGCACCACCATTTCGAGCTGCTGGGCTGGTCGGAGACGAAGATCATGGTCCGCTTCTGGATCACGGCCGCGATTGCGAGCGCGATCGGCTTCACGCTCTACCAGCAGAGCATCGGCGCGTGATGAGTTGCGCGGTTACGCAGTTACGCAGTTACGCGGGACTTTGAACGTTCGACCGCCGCTGCCGCCCGGCCCGTACCTGGTTGTGGGCCTCGCTCGTTCCGGCGTGGCGGCCGCGTTTGCGCTGGCGGCGGCCCGGCCCGGGCGAGCGGATCGTGGCCGTCGACTCCGGGCCGCCCGGCCGAGGCGCTCGCCGCGCGGGAAGGGCTGGAGCGGGCGGGCGTCGAAGTCCACCTGGAATCGGATGGAACCCAAGCCTTGGAGGCATCGCCGCCGCCAGCCACGCTCGTCAAGAGTCCGGGGGTCCCGCAGGACGCGCCCGTGGTCGCCCACGCGCGCCGCGAGGGACTCGAGGTCATCGGGGAGCTGGAGCTCGGATGGCGGCTCGTGCCGAACGAGTTCATCGCTGTGACGGGCACCAACGGGAAAACGACGACGGTCGAGCTGATCGGTGCGATGCACCGCGCGGCCGGCGTCCCCGTGGCCGTGTCCGGCAACGTGGGGACACCTGTCAGCTCGCTCGCCGGAAACGTCGATCCGGCGGCGACGATCGTCTGCGAGGCATCGAGCTTCCAGCTCGAGGACACGATCGCGTTCGCGCCCGAGGTTGCGGTGCTGCTCAACATCGCGCCCGACCACCTCGACCGGCACGGCACGTTCGCGGACTACCGGGACGCGAAGCTCCGCATCTTCGCCAACCAGGAACCACCGGACGTCGCCGTCGTGGCCCCGGACATCGACATGCCGCCGCTGCCCGTGCGCACGGTGCGGTTCGCCGACGAGGAAGACATCGCCCTGGCAGGCCGTCACAACCAGGCGAATGCCGGGGCGGCAGTTGCGGTGGCCTTGGAGCGCGGTCTTGACCCCGATGCCGTGCGCACGGCGCTGCGCGACTTCCGCGGTGTGCCACACCGTTTCGAGACCGTCGCCAAGATCGCCGGCGTCACATACGTGAACGACTCGAAGGCCACCAACCCGAGCGCGGCGGCTGCGGCGATCAACTCCTTCGACGGCGGCGTGCACGTGATTCTCGGGGGCTCGCTGAAGGGTGGGTCGTTCGAGGAACTGCCCACCGGCCCCTTGCGTGCGGCGTACCTGATCGGCGAGGCGGCCGCACAGCTTGCCGAGGACCTGGCCGACACCGGTGTCGAGCTGGTGCGCTGCGGCGACCTCGAGCGCGCCGAGATCGAAGCTTCGAAGCGCGCACAACCGGGTGAGGTGGTGCTGCTTGCGCCCGCCTGCGCGAGCTTCGACCAGTACCGCGACTACGAGGAGCGCGGCGAGCACTTCAAGGAGCTGGTGCACAGGCTCGAGGCGACTCGATGAAGCGCCCGCAGCGCCCACGGCTCCCGTGGAAACGGGGCAAGAGCGTCGAGATGACGTTCGAGGAACAGATGCTCCGCACCGCAACGCTCGCGCTGATCGCCTTCGGCGCGGTGATGGTCTACAGCGCGAGCTCGGGCACGTCGCTGCTGTCGGACGGCGGCGACTCCTCCGAGTACCTCAAGCGCTACCTGATGTCCGCGGTGTTGGGCCTCGTCGCGCTCTCGTTCTTCGCGCGCCAGGGATTGGAGGTGGCCAAACAGGTCACGCCGATCCTGCTGATGGTCGCCTTCGCCGGCCTGCTGCTCGTGATGGTGCCGGGGATCGGCATCGAGGCGAACGGGTCGCGGCGCTGGCTCGGTGCCGGCCCGCTCCAATTCCAGCCCTCGGAGGTCGCGAAGCTCGCGCTCGTCCTCTACGCGGCGATGCTGATCTCCTCCCAGCCCGAGCGGGTCCGCTCTATCGCCGGGGTGCGGCCGCTGCTCCTGCTGGCGGGCACGATGGCGCTGCTGGTCGTCGCCGAGCCCGACCTCGGCACCGCGATCGTGATCAGCCTCACGCTGGGCGCGCTGCTGGTGGTGGGCGGCTTCAGCGTCCGGCATCTGATGATCCTCTTCGGCGCGCTCGCCGTACTCGCGCTGATCGCGGCGCTGATCGAGCCCTACCGGCGCGCCCGCCTGACGTCGTTCCTGGACCCCTGGGGCGACGCGCAGGGCGGTGGGTTCCAGTCCGTGCAGGCGATGATCGCGATCGGATCGGGCGGGTTCTTCGGCGTCGGGCTGGGGGAGAGCGTGCAGAAGCTCTTCTACCTGCCCGAAGCTCACACCGACATGATCCTCGCCGTGATCGGCGAGGAGCTGGGCTTCGTCGGGATGTCGGTGGTCCTGTTCTTCTACGGGATGATCGCCTACGCGGGGCTGCGCTCGGCGCGACTCGCAAAGGACCTTTACGCGAAGCTCGTCGCCGCCGGCATCACCTCGGTGATCCTGATCCAGGCGACCGTCAACTTCTTCGCCGTGCTCGGCGTGCTGCCCCTGACCGGCGTGCCGCTGCCCTTCATCTCGTACGGCAACAGCAACCTCGTGGTGCTGCTGACCGGAATGGGCATCCTCATCAACGTGTCGCGGCAGAGCGCCGCGCGACCTGCTCTGCGCCTGGTGGACGGGGCCGGCCGCAAGGGCCGGTCGGGTGCAGCGGCTATAAGGAAGACCGATGCCAACCGTGGTGATCGCAGCAGGCGGGACCGCCGGCCACGTCGTGCCGGCGCTGGCAGTCGCAGACGAGCTGCGGGCTAGCGGCGCGGACGTCGTCTGGGCCGGCACCCGCGATCGCGCCGAGGAACAGCTCGTGCCGGCCGCGGGCTATCCGATCGAGTTCATCTCGGTGAGGGGGCTGGATCGCCGCAATCCGGTGCGCGCGTTGCGGGCTGTGGGACGCGCGGGCGCGACCGCCGCTATCGCGCGAGGGCTGCTGGCGCGGCTCGGCGCGGACGCCGTGCTCGCGGGTGGGGGCTACGTGGCCGGCCCGGTCGGCCTGGCGGCCGCGGTCCGCCGCATCCCGCTCGTGCTGACCGAGTCCGACAGCCACCTCGGCCTCGCAAACCGCATGCTCGCTCCCTTTGCGCGGCGCGTGTGCCTCGCCTTCCCGATCGAGGGCCGGGCGGGGGACCGCTATCTCGTGACGGGGCGCCCGGTCCCACGCGCCGTCGTCGAGGCCGACCGCGACTCGGCTCGCGCGCGGCTCGGAATTGCGCCGGATGCAACCTGTGCGCTGGTCTTCGGCGGCAGCCTCGGCGCGCGCTCGGTCAACCTCGCCGCGGTCGAGGCGCTCGCGGACGCCGGCGTTCACGTCCTGCACATCACCGGCGCGCGTGACTTCGACGAGGTCCGCGGCCGTGTCGGCGAGCGCGCCGGCTACGCGGTGCTCGAGTACATAGATTCGCTGGGGGACGCGCTCGCCGCATGCGACCTCGTGATCGCGCGGGCGGGCGGGTCGGTGTTCGAGATCGCTGCCGCGGGCCGACCCGCGATCCTGATCCCTTATCCGCATGCCACGGCCGATCATCAGGCGAAGAACGCGCGGTGGATGGAGGAGGCGGGAGCTGCGGTGGTGATGCCCGATGCCGGGCTGGACCCCGGGCGGTTGCGGGCGCACGTGCAGGAGCTGCTGGGCGACGGCCGCGGCTCGCGCGGATGGCCGATGCCGCTCGTAGCGTCGCGCGGCCGGACGCCGCCGCCACGATTGCCGCTCAGGTGCTCGCGGCCATCCCGGGCGCCGGCGAACTTTCGCGTTCCCGTACCGAGGGGTGGGACGCAGGTGCGAAAGTTCAGCGTTCGGACCAACCATGGAGCGGTCGCAAGCTGCACTTCGTGGGAATCGGCGGCGCCGGCATGAGCGGTCTGGCGCTGATCGCGCGGGCGCTGGGCGCCGACATCAGCGGCTGCGATGCGGCGCAGACCCCGTACTTCGACGAGCTGCACGCCGCCGGCATCGCGCCGCAGGTCGGCCACGACGCCTCGCACGCTCAACCGGACACGGAGCTGGTCGTCTCCACGGCCATCCCCACGGACCTGCCCGAGGTCGCGGCCGCGCGCGAGTGCGGGGCGCCCGTCCATCACCGCGGGGAGCTGCTGGCGGCCGCGGTTGCCATGCGCCGCGTGATCGCGGTGGCTGGCACCCACGGTAAAACGACCACGACTGCAATGACGGCCCATGCGCTGACGGGGTGCGGCGAGGACGTCGGCTATGCGGTCGGCGCGGAGCTGCCGCTCCCGGGAGGCGGCCACCGGCCGAACGCCGTCTGGGGCAGCGGGGAGTGGATGGTCGTCGAGGCGGACGAGTCCGATCGCTCGTTCCTGAACTTCAGCCCGGACGTCGCCGTGCTCACGAACGTCGAGCTCGACCACCACTCGACCTATGCGTCCGAGCTCGAGGTGCGCACGGCCTTCGGGGAGTTCCTCGACAGCGTGCGCCCCGGCGGCAGTGTGGTGGCATGGGAGGGCGCCGGGATCGCAGCCGGCATGCAGTACGGCCTATCGCCCGCGGCGGCGCTGCAGGCACGCGACGTGCGGGCCGCCGGGACGGGAATGCAGTTCACGCTCGTCGTCGACGGCGAGGCGGTTGCTGACGTGGCGCTGCCCGTGCCCGGGGAGCACAACGTGCTCAACGCGCTGGCGGCGATCGGCGCCGCACGCGCCGCCGGCCACGACCCGGCGCGCGCCGCGCAGGCGCTCGCGTCGTTCCAGCCCGCGGGGCGCAGGTTCGAGCTCAAGGGCGATACGAACGGAGTACGCGTGTTCGACGACTACGCACACCATGCCACCGAGGTCGCGGCCACGCTGGCCGCGGCGCGCGCGCTCGGACCGCGGCGCCTCGTGGCCGTGTTCCAGCCGCACCTGTACTCGCGCACCGCGCACACCCACGACGAGCTCGGCCGCGCGCTCTCGGGTGCGGACCTGGTTGTGGTCATGGACGTGTACCGGGCGCGGGAGCGCCCGGAGGACTACCCCGGCGTGGGCGGCGAGCTGGTCGCGCGCGCGGCGGCTGACCACGGAGGTGGGCGAGAAGTGTGGTGGCTGCCCACCCATGACGAGGTGACGTCTGTGCTCTTTGCTCGACTGCGGGAGGGTGACGTGGTCGTAACGCTCGGGGCAGGTGACGTCGACCAGGTCGGTGAGGAATTGCTCGCCGGGCTCGAGCTCGCCACATGAGGGCGCCTCCCGAGCACCTCCAGCGCGACTATCCGCTGGCGCGTCTCACGACGATCCGCACCGGCGGCAATGCCGGCTGGTTCGCCCGCCCACGCACGGAGGAGGAGCTGCAGGGCCTGCTCGCATGGGCCCGGGAAGAGCGACTCGACGTAGGAGTCGTGGGGTCGGGATCGAACCTGCTGGTAGCGGACCTCGGTTTCGCAGGAATTGTCTTGAAATTGGACGGATCCCTCGCCGCGATAGAGCACGAAGCCAACCGCCTCCTGTGTGGAGGAGGCGCCCGCCTGCCGCAGGCTGCGGCCCGGGCCGCAGCGCTCGGCCTGGCGGGAATCGAGTTCGGCGTGAGCATCCCCGGCACGGTGGGAGGCGCGGTGCGGATGAACGCCAATGCCTACGGCGGGGAGCTGCGCGATGCGCTCGAGTGGGTCGACGTCTGCACCGCCGCGGGAGTCGATCGCCGCGCGCCGGACCAGCTCGACTTTGCGTATCGCCGTTCGAACCTGGGTCCGGGCGAGGTCGTCGCGCGGGCGTCGTTCGTACTCCAGCCACAGGATCCAGAGACGGTGAAGGCCGCGCTCGCGGACCTCCGCGGCCGCCGCCGCGAAGCCCAGCCCTCGGGCATCAAGACATTCGGCTCCACCTTCAAGAACCCCGACTCCGGTTCGACCGCGGGACGTTTGCTGGAGGAGGCCGGTTGCAAGGGGCTCCAGGTCGGCGACGCGCGCTTCAGCCCGAAGCACGCGAACTTCATCGAGAACCTCGGCTCCGCGACCACCGCCGACGTCGTCGCGCTGATCGCCGAGGGGCGGCGCCGCGTGCGCGAGCAATGCGGCGTCGTGCTCGAGCCGGAGGTCCAGCTGCTGGGCGACATCGAGTTTCCGTGGGAGGACGGTTGACGGCCCCTGCACTCGCGCGCCGTGCGCTCGCGGGCCTCGACGGCCTGCCGATCTCGCCGCGATTTGTCGCCGGGGTCGTGGCGCTGGTCGTCACGGCGCTGGGGTGGCTCGGATGGATGTGGCTGCGCGACTCGTCGCTCGTGCGCGTCGACGAGGTCCAGGTGAGCGGCCTGACGACACGCGACGGTCCGGCGATCCGCCGCACGCTGCGCCAGGCAGCGATGCGCATGACGACGCTCCACTACAGCGAAGAGGAGCTGAGGCGCGCGGTCGAGCCGTTCCCCGCGGTGGAGTCGGTCTCCGCCGAGGCCGAGCTGCCGCACAAACTCGTCATCCGCGTGCGCGAGCATCGCCCGGTCGCCGCGCTGGTCTCCGGCGACGACCGCCGGGTGGCGGTCGCTAGCGACGGGACCCTTCTGCCCCAGGAGCGCGACACCCGGCTCCCATCCGTGAACGTCGACGCGATTCCCAGCGACGGCCGGCTCGGCAAGGGCACCGAGGCCGTGCTCGTGCGTCTCATCGGACGCGCGCCCGAAGAGCTGCGCCCGCTGCTGGAACGCGCCTATCGCGCCCGCGACGGGGTACGCGTCGCGGTCAACGGCGGACCCACACTTCGGTTCGGCGCCCCGATCAGGCTCGCCGCGAAGTGGGCGGCCGCCGCGCGGGTGCTCGCGGACACGCCGGCTGCCGGAGCCGAGTCCCTGGACCTGAGGATCCCCGAACGCCCCTCGGCCACGTACGGCCAGGGCGACAGTGGGGAGGAGCAGGCTGCGGTCGCCGCGGACACGGCCGCGCTGCAAGCCGCCGCCGGTGCCGTCGCCACCCCGGCGCAGACGTTCGAGGCAGCACCGCCGGAGCCCGGTCCGACCGGCGTCACCGGCGTCGTGGGCGCGCCCTAACCGCCCCGTTGGGGCTAAAGGTGGGGTCGAGCGTTGCAAGCCTCCACCCCTCGTCGAGGCTGGGCCTGGTGGAGAGCGTGCGGACGGCCGAACTCGTGCAGAACATTGCACGCACCGGGAATTTGACCTATCGTGCCGAATCCAGGCAGACCAGGCAGTGCCGGCAGGATCTCGACTCCTACCTGAGCGTTCAGCCGGCCGGGAGGAGCCCTGACACATATGGAAAGCTCGAGCTATCTCGCGGTAATCAAGGTCGTCGGCGTCGGCGGCGGTGGCACGAACGCCGTCAACCGCATGGTCGACGCGGGCCTCAAGGGCGTCGAGTTCATCGCGGTGAACACCGACAACCAGGCGCTCCAGATGACGGACGCCGACATCAAGCTGAACATCGGCTCCGAGCTGACCAAGGGCCTCGGCGCGGGCGCCAACCCGGATGTCGGGTTCGCGGCCGCCGAGGAGAGCCACGACGAGATCAAGGAGTCGCTGAAGGGCGCGGACATGGTTTTCGTGACCGCCGGTGAGGGCGGCGGCACGGGCACGGGTGGCGCTCCGGTCGTGGCCGAGATCGCCAAGGACGAGATCGGGGCTCTGACGGTCGGAGTCGTCACGCGCCCGTTCGAGTTCGAAGGCGCGCGGCGGGCGGAGCAGGCCGACCAGGGCATCCGCGCGCTGCGCGAGAAGGTCGACACCCTGATCACGATCCCCAACGACCGCCTGCTGCAGATGGTCGAACGCCGCACGAGCATCCTGGACGCGTTCCGGGAGGCCGACAACGTCCTGCGCCAGGGCGTCCAGGGCATCACGGACCTGATCACGGTTCCAGGCCTGATCAACCTCGACTTCGCCGACGTGCGCACGATCATGCGCGACGCGGGATCCGCGCTGATGGGAATCGGCGTGGCGTCAGGGGAGAACCGGGCCGCCGAGGCCGCCAAGAACGCGATCTCCTCCCCCTTGCTCGAGGAGTCCGTGGAGGGCGCGACCGGCATCCTGCTGAACATCACCGGCGGAAAGGACCTCGGACTGTTCGAGGTCAACGAGGCGGCCGAGATGGTGACGTCCGCGGCCGACAAGAACTCCAACATCATCTTCGGCTCGGTGATCGACGAGAGCCTCACGGACGAGGTGCGCGTCACGGTGATCGCCACCGGGTTCGACGGCCCGCCGCGCCGCAGCGGCAGCCGCCCGACCAGCGGCCGCCGCGACGTCGTCTACGACGACCGGGTGCGACGCGAGCTCGAAATCGGGGACGACGAGATCGACATCCCCGAGTTCCTCAAGTAACTGCGCTAGCCGCCGACTCCCGGACGCTGACCTCGCCTGGTCGCCGCGATCGAGGTCCTCGACAACGCCGCGCCCGCAGAGGCGATGCGGGGGTGCGCGCACCCCTGCTTGGAGACCGGTCGGCGTCATTGACGCCGCCTCGGGCGGGGCGGAGGATTGGCGCATCCGAGATGGGAGGCGTCATATCTGTTCTGTGGATCACCGTGTCCTGCCTAGTCGCGCTGGTGTGGGTGCTTAGCACCAGGAGCAGCCGCTGATGTGCCGCTGGAACGCCTATTTCGGTCAGCCCGTGCTGATCGACGAGTTGCTCTTCCGCACGCAGCACAGCCTCATAGACCAGAGCCTGCACTCGCGCATGGGCGTCGAGACGACCAACGGGGATGGCTTCGGCCTCGGCTGGTACCGCGACGGCAACGACGGCACCCCGGCTCGCTACCGCAGCGTCACGCCGGCCTGGAGCGACGCCAACCTGCGCGATCTTGCCGCGCACATCGAGTCGCCGCTGTTTCTCGCTCACATCCGGGCGACGACGGGGACACCGGTGCAGCAGTCCAACTGCCACCCGTTCCGGCACGGGCGCTGGCTCTTCGTGCACAACGGCGTCATCAACGGGTTCCATACCATGCGCCGCGACCTGCTGTACGCCGTCGACTCTTCGATGTTTGACGGCATCGCCGGCTCCACCGACTCCGAGGCGCTGTTCTACCTCGCGCTGACCTTCGGGCTCCAGGATGACCCGCTCGGCGCCGTCGAGCAGGCCGTTGGCCTCGTGGAGGCCACCGGGCGCACGCACGGGATCGAGAACTCTGTCCAGATGACGCTCGGGTTCAGCGACGGCGAGCGGCTGTACGCGGTGCGCTACTCCACCGAGCACCGCTCGCGCACCCTCTTCGTCTCAGAAGATGTCGCGTCCGTGCGTGCCCTACATCCGGACAACGCGCGGCTGCAGCGCATGACCGACGAGGACAGGGTCATCGTCTCCGAGCCCGTGTCGGATCTCCCCGGCGCGTGGCGCGAGGTGCCCGAGTCCACCGCGCTGATCATCCAGCGCGGCCCCGACGAGCAGAAGCCGTTCCGCCCGCGGCCGCCTGCGGACGTCAGCGCCGGGCCACCACGATCAGGCGCCCCGGCCACACGCTGACGATCGCGGCGAGGGGAGATTTTCGCGATGAGTGACTTGCCCACGATGGCGGCGCATCAGTCGCCGGGAGGCTAGGTCCATGAACCGTGTGATGGGGTTCATCACGCTGGCGATTGTGATCGGCGTGGTCACGGGCCTGGTATTGCACAGGGTCCTGCTCGGCATGCTGGTGGGAGGGGGCGTCTTGATCTTGGGACTTCTCATGCTCATGAGACGAGCAGAGCGACCGGGGCCTGAGCCGTGAGGCATATCTCAGGCGCACCCTACCCGGTAGTTTTGTCGCGATGCCTCGCTACGTGATGCGTGAGAAGTGGCTCGCGTTCGGCGACGACGCCTGGATCGAGGACGAGTCCGGGGAGCGTGTCTTCCGCGTGGACGGCAAGGCCCTGCGCATGCGCAAGACCCTGAAGCTCGAGGACGCCGCGGGCAACGAGCTCTGCAAGATCCAGGAGCGCAAGCTGCGGGTCCGCGACACGATGGAGATCGAGGCCCCGGACGGCACCCGCCTCGGGCTGATCCAGAAGGCGATGATCACCCCGCTGCGCGAGCGCTTCGAGGTCGAGGTGCCCGGCGAGCCGGAGCTGAAGGTGAAGGGCAACATCTTCGACCACGAGTACACGATCAAACGCGAGGGCGACAAGGTCGCCGAGGTGTCGAAGAAGTGGTTCCGGATGCGCGACACCTACGGCATCGAGATCGAGCCGGGCCAGAACGACGTGCTGATCCTCGCCGTCGCCGTCGCGCTAGACGCGCTGGAGCACGACCGCGACGTGGCTCCGGACTAAGTCAAGCGGCCGGCGAAGTACTCGAGCGCCGTCCGCGTCTTGGTCTGCTGCTCGCCGGTCACCTCGACGCCCTGGTCCATCAGGAACATCTTTGCGCGGGCTGCCACGTCGAGGGCCTCCGCGGGCGCGCACTTCGTGGACAGCTCGAGGATCCGGGTGTTGTCGGGATACATCCACATCTCGGCCACCAGCCGGCGATCGAAGCCGGCGGGTGAGAGCTTGAGCTTCAGCACGAAGATGGGCCCCAGGATGGTGAGGTCGTCGAGGTCGATCCCTTCCGGCGCGTGCTCGGCGAAGAATGCGCGCTGCTCCTTCGAGAACAACTTCCGTTGCCTGCGCTCGCCCGTTGTGCAGGCTCTCACGTCGGTGGTGCCCATCGTGCGCTTCAGCGTCGCCGAGCAGACGAAGCCGCCGGGCATCGCATCCACCTCGACGACCATGTTCGGGGACTGCCGAATTTCGTCGGCGAGCTCCGACGGCACCACCGGGCGGAGCTTGACGACGGAGTCGTCCCCCTTCTTCTGCACCCGGCGGGCGCGCGCCACGACTCCCGCCCTGTCGAGCGCCAGGTCCGGCGTGTCGAAGAAGAACACCTGCCGGATCTGGGCGTCGAGGGGGTCCATGCCGAGCGCGGTGACGGCCGAGCGCTGGTCGGCCTCCGGCACGGTCAGCTTCAGCTCGACGCTGTCGGCGTCGTCCACCAGCGCGAGCAGGCGTCCCATCTCTTCTTGTGAGAGCTGGAGGCCCTGCGGGGCAGCATGCACCGACGCCATCGCAGCGGAACCTACATCATGGAGAGGTGCAGCAGTCTCGACTGGCCATTTTGCTCGCGATGGCGATGTTCGTCCTCGTGGTCGACACGTCGCTGATGAACGTCTCCATCTCGGCCGTAGTCGACGACCTCGACACGACCGTCAGTGGCGTGCAGGCGGCGATCGCGCTCGAGGCCTTGGTTTCGGCGGCGCTCATCCTGATCAGCAGCAAGGTCGGCGACCTGTTCGGGCGCAAGCGAGCGTACGTGCTCGGCCTGCTCGGTTACGCGGTGGGTGCGTTGGCCATGACCCTCGCACAGAGCCTCACGGCGATAATCATCTTCTGGGCGATCATCGGCGGGATCGGCGCGTCTCTCCTCCTGCCGGCGATGCAGTCCCTCATCCACGGCAACTTCGAGGGAGCCGCACAACGGAGGGCGTATGCGCTGGTGGGAGCATCGGCTGCGATCGCGGCGGCTGTCGGACCTTTGCTCGGAGGCTTCGTCACGACGTACCTCTCGTGGCGGGTCGGCTTCCTGCTCGAGGCCGCCATCATCGCCGTCGTACTCTGGAACATCGGGCTGGTCCGGGACATTCCGTACACCGGTCCGCGGGGCATCGACCTTGTGGGAGCGGCCCTTTCGGTCGTCGGCATGGGCGGCGTGGTGCTCGGCATCCTCGCCTGGCAGGAGGGCGCGGAGTACGTGGGGCTGATCATCGGCGTCGGCGTGGTGGGTCTCGCGGCGCTGGCCCGCTGGCTCGTGCGACGACACCGCGCGGGGAAGGTCACGGTCCTCGATCCTGACCTCTTCCGCCTTCCACACTTCCGGCTGGGGATCACCGGGCAGACCATGCAGCAGATCACGCTGGGAGGCGCCATGATCGCAATCCCGATCTTCCTCCAGATCTCACTCGGGTACGACGCGCTGGAGGCCGGTCTTTCCCTTGCTCCTCTGTCCTTGACGATGTTCCTCGTGGCGATGGTGGCGGGCCGCCGGGCCGGCAGGCGCAGGCCGGCCGCGCTGATACGGGCGGGGTTCGCGCTGACCGCCGTCGGGATGACGCTGGTGCTTGCGCTGGTCCCGCGGGCGACGTCCGGATGGCACCTCGCAATCCCGCTGGTGATCGCAGGCGCCGGGCTGGGTCTCCTGGTCTCCCAGCTCAACAACTACACGCTCGCCCCGATCGACGAGGAGCGCGTCAGCGAGGCCGCCGGGGTGAACTCGGCGGGCGGATCCTTCGGTCTCTCCTTCGGCCTGGCGATGGCGGGCGGCGTGCTGCTGGCGACGCTGTCGATCGCCTTCACGGACATGACGGAGTCGAGCGACGTCATTCCCAAGGCCCAGCAGGAGCAGATCGCAAACAAGCTCGAAGACGATGCGCAGGTCGTGAGCAACGCCCGGCTCGAGCAGCTGCTGGCCGAGGAGCCGGTAGACGTGCGGGAGGAGATCCTGCAGATCAACGACGACTCGACCGACCTCTCGCTGCAGGTCGCCCTGCTCGTGCCCATCCTCGCCTGCCTGATCGGGCTGTTCAACGCGTCTCGGATGATGCGCTTGCCCGACATCGAGCCATCATCGGCGATCGAAGGAGCGACGTTGGGATGACGCCGGCGCCCGGCGAAAGGTGACAGTCACGATGGCCCTCCTCAGCCAGATGATCCGTAACGTCGCGATCACGGGGCGGACCGACAACCTCAACGCGTGGTTCGCTTCGCGTCAGGGCGGGCGCTGGGCCGAACAGACGGTGCGCGATGCCTTCCCCAGGATGCAGCCCACGGCCGCGACGCGGCCACGCGCGGACCCGGATAAGACACTCCGGGACCTGACGGAGCTGCACAAGCGCGGCATCGTCTCCGACACGGAGTTCGAGGCTCTCCGCACCCGGCCACCGAGATCAACTTGAGTTGACTTGAACTCTCCCGCGGACAGACCGTCACCGCAACCACATGGCCTGTGGCGGCTGCTGCCACGGGAGAACCTGTCCGCCAGTGTCTACGGCACGATCCTGGTGTCGTCTGTGATCGTCGGGCTTGCCGGGACGGACCTGACGGCCGGGGCGATGATGGCGGCGCTGGCTGTGACCGCACTGGTCTTCGCGCTTGCGCACGCGTGGTCGAGAGCCCTCGCCCGCGCCGCCGACGACCGTCAGGCGCTAAGGGTCGGCCACGTCCTGGACGGCATCCGACACGAGTGGCCGATGGTGGAGGCGGTCACACCTGCGTTGCTCGCGCTCGGGCTTGCTGCGCTAGAGGTCTACTCCGAAAGCACGGGCCTCTGGATCGCGATCACAGCCAACACCTTCCTGCTCTTCGCTTGGGGTGCGATCCTGCGCCATCGGGCCGCGGGAAGCGCGCTGCAATTCATCGGCGCCGGCCTCACGACCGCGATGTTGGGCCTTGCGCTCGTGGTGCTGAAGGTGCTTGTTCACTGACGTGCAGACACCCCTCTGAACAGACAGGTCAGCGCCGTTGTGGGCAACGCCCGGCTCTGGAACGTTTCTGCCATGGCCGACCCAGCAGGGCGAGAGACCCTGCCGATGCCGGACCGCGTGTACGAGGGGCTGATCACCTACGACGCGAAGGACCCGGACACGTCCTTTCCCCCGATCGAGCCGATCCGCCCTCCCCAGGGCGCGCCGAACGTACTGATCGTGCTGATCGACGACGTCGGCTTCGCGGCGTCGAGCGCGTTCGGCGGCCCCTGCAGCACGCCAACGGCGGAACGGCTCGCCGACAACGGCCTGAAGTACAACCGCTTCCATACGACCGCGCTCTGCTCGCCGACGCGGCAGGCACTGCTGACCGGCCGCAACCACCACTCGGTCGGCATGGGTGGCATCACCGAGATCGCGACTTCCGCTCCCGGGTACAACTCGATCCGGCCCAACACGGCCGCCCCGCTCGCCGAGACGCTCAAGCTCAACGGCTACTCGACAGCCCAGTTCGGCAAATGCCACGAGGTCCCGGTGTGGGAGACGAGCCCGATGGGACCCTTCAACGCGTGGCCCACAGGATCGGGCTTCGAGCACTTCTACGGCTTCATCGGCGGCGAGACGAACCAGTACGCGCCGGCCATCTATCAAGACACGGTGCCCGTGGAGCCGGACCGCACACCAGAGGAGGGCTACCACTTCACCGAGGACATGACGGACCACGCGATCGACTGGATCCGCCAGCAAAAGGCGCTGATGCCGGACAAGCCGTTCTTCGCGTACTTCGCGCCGGGCGCCACCCACGCGCCGCACCACGTCCCGCCAGAGTGGTCCGACAAGTACAAAGGGCAGTTCGACCAGGGATGGGACGCACTCAGGGAGGAGACGCTCGCGCGGCAAAAGGACGTCGGTGTGGTCCCGGCCGACGCAGAGCTCACCGAACGTCCCGCGCAGATCCCGGCCTGGGACGACGTGCCCGACGACCTGAAGCCCGTGCTCGCCCGGCAGATGGAGGTCTATGCCGGCTTCCTGGAGCACACCGATCACCACGTGGGGCGGCTGATCGACGCGCTTGCCGAGCTCGAGATCCTCGAGGACACCCTGATCTACTACATCGTCGGCGACAACGGAGCCTCCGCGGAGGGCACGCCGCAGGGCTGCTTCAACGAGCTGATCGTGCTGAACGGGGCCGGCGGATTGGAGACCACGGAGTTCATGGTCTCCAACATCGACAAGTTCGGAACGCCCGAGGCCTACAACCACTACGCGGTCGGATGGGCCCATGCGATGGACACTCCGTACCAGTGGACCAAGCAGGTCGCGTCACACTGGGGCGGGACACGCAACGGCACGATCGTGCACTGGCCCGCCGGCATCAAGGCGAAGGGCGAGGTCCGTTCCCAGTTCAGCCATGTGATCGACGTCGCCGCGACCGTGCTCGACGCGGCTGGACTGCCTGAGCCCTTGAGCGTGCACGGGGTCCAGCAGATGCCGCTGCACGGCCGCAGCATGGTTCCGACCTTCGACGACGGCGAGGCGCCCGAACACCGCGAGACGCAGTACTTCGAGATGTTCGTGAACCGCGGCATCTACCACAAGGGTTGGACCGCGGTCACGCGGCACAGTGTGCCGTGGGAGGGGGCAGCGGAGAACCCCGCGTATGACGACGACGTGTGGGAGCTGTACGGACCCGACGACTGGACGCAGGCGCACGACCTCGCTGCCGAGCAACCGGGCAAGCTGGCCGAGCTACAGCGCCTGTTCCTCATTGAAGCGACGCGCTACAACGTGCTGCCCCTCGACGACCGGCGCTTCGAGCGCTTCAACCCCGACCTCGCCGGCCGACCGCAGCTGATCCGCGGGACGTCCCAGCTGCTGTTTCAGGGAATGGGGCGGCTCAGCGAGAACTCCGTGGTCGTATTGAAGAACAAGTCCCACGCGGTCACGGCGCAGGTCATCGTGCCGGAGGATGGAGCGGATGGGGTGATCATCGCCCAAGGCGGCGCCTTCGGCGGCTGGAGCCTGTACCTACACGAGGGGCGGCCCGCGTATTGCTACAACCAGTTCGGGTTGCAGCGCTTCAAGGTCTACGGCGAGCAGCCCGTCCCGCCCGGTGAGCACCAGTTGCGCATGGAGTTCTCCTACGACGGGGGCGGCTTGGGCAAGGGCGGTGACGTCACGCTCTATTTGGATGGCGACTCCGTGGGTGCGGGTCGTGTGGAAGCGACCGTGCCGATGGTGTTTTCGGCTGACGAGACGTGCGACGTCGGGAGTGACAGCGCAACGCCTGTGAGCGACGATCACTCATCGCACGGCGGCGCGTTCACGGGGAGGATCAGCTGGGTGCAGCTCGACATCGACGACGCTGCCGAGGACGTCGACCACCTGATCGGCCCGGAAGAGCGCCTGCGCATCGCAATGGCGCGGCAGTAGCCCCTTTCTCGATTACGTCCTGCGAAACGGTGAGCATGCGTGGTACGCATGCCCCAGGACTCGCCTGAAGCGCAGGCACATGCAGAGGCCGCGCCGCGCCGCGTAGAGATCGTCGTCTCCGGAGCGACCGTCCTGAAGGCGGCGCTCGTGGCGCTCGGCGTGTTCATCCTGATCATCGCGAACGAGGTGTTCCTCACCATCCTGCTGTCGCTGGTGTTCGCGCTGGGCCTCGACCCCCTGGTGGGATGGTTCACCCGGCGCGGCTGGGGGCGCGGAAAGGCCGCGCTGATGGTGTTCTTCCTGCTCTTCCTGGCGCTGGCGACCATCGTCATCTGGGTCGCCACGCCGCTTTGGAACGAGGTGCGCGGTCTCGTCAACGACATCCCCGGCTACATCGACGACCTCAAGGACGAGCCGGCGTTCCAGCAGCTGCACGAGAACACGGACGCGGTGGACAAGGCGCAGGAAGTCGCGAGGGATGCGGCCAAGGCGATCCCGGAGGCGGCGTCGGCGCTGCTCGGGATCACGGGATCGCTGGTCGGGTCCGTGTTCAGCCTCGTCACCATGACGTTCCTCACCCTGTTCCTGCTGATCGGGCTGCCCGACTTCAAGAGGGCGGCTCTCAACATGCTGCCGCCGGCACAGGCGCTGCGGGTCGGCCGCGTCCTTGAAGAGGTCACGCACACGATCTCGTTCTCGCTGCTCGGAAACCTCACCATCTCGCTGATCGCGGGGACCGTCGTGGGCGTGACGGCGGTGATCATCGGCGCCCCGTTCCCGGTCGTCCTCGCGGTGATCGTGGGGCTGTTCGACCTGATCCCCCAGATCGGGTCGATGATCGCCGCAATCATCGTGGTGTCCATCACGCTGGCCGGCGCGGGCGTCGTGCCGGCCGCGATCCTCGCCGGCGTGATCCTCGTTTACCAGCAGGTGGAGAACTACGTGATCCAGCCCGTCGTGTACCGGCAGGCAATCGAGCTGTCGGGGTTCGCCACGATCGCCGTGGTGATGGTGGGCGGCGCGCTGATGGGCGTGATCGGCGCAATCCTGGCGGTGCCGGTGGCCGGCTCGCTGAAGGTGATCTTCCGGGAGCTGACGGCGGCGCACCGCGAGCGCATGGAGCGGCTCAGGTCCGAAGCGGCTCCTGGGCCAGAGGCGGGCCTTCCATGAAATCGCGTCGGTACTCGAGCGCGGCGTCGAGCTCTACGCCCATCAACAGCGTCAGGTTGGTGAGCCACAGCCACACCAGGCCGGCGATCGTCGTGCCGAGCGCGCCGTACGTGTCGTCGTAAGACGCGAACGCGTTCACGTAGACCTCGAAGCCGACCGAGACGAGGATCCACGCCGCCACCGCGATGGCGCCTCCGGGGGTCAGGACCCTCCAGTCGGTGGCTGACCGTCTCGCGGCTCGGTGACGATCGGTAGAGCAGGGCCACCAGCAATGCCACGACCACGAGCAATGCCGGCCACTTCAGGAAACCGTACAGCTCGATCACCTGATCGCCGATGCCGAGGGCATCACCGACCGAGCTTGCGAGCTGCCCGGTGAACACGATGATGAGCAGGGCGAGTGCGAGGAGGATCAGGAAGGCCATCGTGAGGGCGACTCGCAACGGCCATGCACGCCACACGGGCCTGCGGTCTACTCCCCAGATCTCCGCCGAGGCCCGGAAGAAGCAGCCAATGTATGCCGAGGCCGTCCATAGGACCGCGAGCAGGCCCACCCCCAACAACGTGCCCGACTGCGTGTCGTCATTGATCAGCGAGTCGAGCGCGCTCCTCGCCGGGGCGTCGGCATTCGACGGCCCGACCTCATCGACGATCTGGATCACGTCGTTCACCGTCCCCTGGTCGCCGAGCAGGCCGATGAGGGAGAAGAGCACCAACGTCCCGGGAATCAGCGAGAGGACCGAGTAATAAGTCAGCGCGGCTCCCCGGTCGACCAGCTCGTGCCTTCCGATGCGCCTCGCCATCACGACCAGCGGGCCCCAGCGACCTGACGCCATCGCGGCCTCTTCCATCCTTGCCAGACGCTCTGCGCCGGCCGCACGGGTCGTCGCAAGCTTCGAGGTCGCCTTGGCTTCGTCCATGTCAGGCCGCATTGTCGTCATATCCAGGGGGAGGCGGGCATCCCTTACGACGTGCATGCGCGCCGTCTGGCGCTGCGACGCGCCGGGGAGGATGATCGGCCAAACCGCAACCTGGAGGTAAGCAAATGGTGTTGGCTTCGGACTATCCGTTCCTGGACATCCTGGGGACGATGCTGATCTTCTTCGCCTGGGTGATCTGGTTCTGGATCCTGATCCGAGTGTTTGCGGACGTCTTTCGCCGACACGACATCTCCGGAGCGGGCAAGGCTGGATGGGTCATATTGACGGTGTTCTTGCCGTTCGTCGGCGTGTTGATCTACCTGATCTCGCACGGCCAGGACATGGGCAAGCGCGACATCGAGCAGGCGAAGGCGCAACAGGCGCAGTTCGATCAATACGTCAAATCAGTGGCCGGACCTGAGGGCACCGCGGGCGAGATCGCACAGGCCAAGAGCCTGCTCGACAGCGGCGCGATCACTCAGGCCGAATTCGACTCCCTGAAGGCCAAGGCGCTCTCGTAGCCGGCGCAGACCTGACGGACTCTCTCGAGGCGCCGCGCTGGCTGCGCGGCGCCGGCGTCACAGCGTGGCTGCTGGTCGGCGTCACGCTGTTGGTGGTCGGCGTCGTCTGGATCCTCGCGCTCACGCACACGATCGTGATGCCGGTGATCGCCGCGGGCGTGATCGCGGCAGTCGCCTCTCCTCTGGTCGCGTGGCTGGCGGGCCACCGTGTCCCTCGGGGCCTTGGGGCCGCCCTGCTGATGCTCGCGACCATCGCGCTCGGCGCGGCGGTGTTCGTGGTGATCGTCGCCGGAGTCGCGAGCCAGAGCGGCGACATCGGCAGCCACCTCTCCGATGCCAAGGACGCGCTTGCGGGGTGGCTGAAGGACCTCGGTGTGGACTCCGGCAAGGCGGACAGCGCCAAGCAGGACGCGAGCACGGCTACGAGCAGCACCTACGACGCACTCCTCGAAGGCGTCGCCAAGGGGATCAGCGGGCTGACCTCGCTGGTCTTCTTCCTCTCGCTGACCGCCCTCAGCCTGTTCTTCCTGCTGAAGGACGGACCCGTCATCCGGTCGTGGGTGGAGCGCCACCTCGGCATGCCCCTGCCCGTCGCACGAGCGGTCACCGGCCGGATCCTGCAGTCGCTGCGCGGCTACTTCTTGGGTGTCACGATCGTCGCTGTGTTCAACGGCGTCGTGATCGGCGGAGGCGCACTGCTGCTCGGAGTCCCGCTGGCGGGGACGATTGCGGCGGTGACGTTCCTCGGCGCGTACATCCCCTACCTGGGGGCGTGGGGCGCCGGCGCGTTCTCGGTCCTGCTGGCGCTCGGTGGCGCAGGAACCGACGCGGCGATCGCGATGGCCGTGCTCCAGTTGCTGGGCAACGGAATACTCCAACAGCTCGTCCAACCGATCGCCTATGGCGCGGCGCTGGGGATCCACCCGCTCGCGGTACTGATCGTGACGATCGCCGGCGGCGCGCTGTTCGGCGCGCCCGGCCTGATCCTGGCCGCCCCGCTCACCTCGGCGGTCGTTCATATCGCGGCGGACCTGGCCGGCGGGGGTGATGCGCCACAGCCGGTGGCGGCGGCGCCATAGCTAGCTGTAGTTTCCAAAGACGTTGGTTCGTCTTGCGGGTCTGAACGACGTGGTTGGGAACTACAGCTAGCGGCCGGGTCTAGCGCGACGGCACGTGCGTCAGCGGGAGGGTCCCGTTGTTGTGCTGACGCACGTGCAAGCCGGCAGGTGTTACCGAGAGACCGTCCTCTCGTCCTCGCCGAAGATGATCAGGCCGTGCACGATGAACACGCACAGCGCGAACACGGCGAGCGACCACCACGGGTAGCTCCCGCCGATCGACAGCAATGCCCCGATCGCGCCGAGGCTGCCGGCGAGGATCCCGATCACCCGACCGAAGGTATTGCCGGCCAGCAGCGAGAACCCAGCGATGAGCTGGATCGCCCCGAGGACGATCAGGACCCAGCCCAGCGTGTTGAGGTCGTCGAGGATGAACCTCGTGTCGTTGACGAAGATGTTGGCGTCGTCCAGCGCGCCAAATCCATAAATGATGTTGATCGTGCCCACAATCATCAGAAGGAAGGCTGCGAACACGACACGTCCTGCACCTCTCACTTGTTGCTCCTCTCTGGCTCGGCCCCTTCGCCGGCCATATACGCCTAAGGCGGCTAGGGCGAGCCTCCCATCGTTCCCGGCAATGCTCAAGGGAGCCCGCACCACCCTGCATAAAGGCCCGCATCCCCTTCACGGGGCGAGTGAGCCGAGCCGGGGCCATGTGGGACGATGCTCGGTAGTGGCAATCCGCGTCGTCCTGGCAGAAGACAGCTACATCGTCCGCGAGGGTCTCGAGCAGGTGCTCGCGCAGGCGCCCGGGGTGGAGATCGTCGCTTGCTGCGTAGACCTGGACTCCTTGCTTGCGGCCGTGGACTCGGAGCGCCCCGATGTCGTCGTGACCGACATCCGGATGCCGCCGACGGAGACGGATGAGGGTATCCGCGCGGCTGCCCTCCTACGCGAGACTCGGCCCGAGGTGGGGGTGGTGGTGTTGAGCCAGCACGACGATCCGGCCTACGCCCTGGCGCTGCTCGAAACGGGTTCCGAGGGCCGTGCCTATCTGCTGAAGGAGCGCGTCCACGACGGGGGACAGCTCGCCGCAGCCGTCGATGAGGTGTCGCGTGGCGGATCGGTGATCGATTCCAAGATCGTCGAATCGCTGGTGCGCGCGAGGTCGAGGGCAAACAGCTCCCCGCTGGCCGAGCTCACGTCGCGCGAGCGGGAGGTGCTCGCCGAGATCGCCCAGGGAAAGAGCAATGCCGCCATCGCAGACTCGCTCGTCCTGACGAAGCGCGCGGTCGAGAAGCACATCAACGCCATCTTCATGAAGCTGGGGCTCGCACAGGCGGATGACGTCAGCAAGCGGGTGAAGGCCACCCTGATCTTCTTGGCCCAGGGCGACGAGACGTAGGTCTCCGCCCAGCGGGGGTGGACACACACCCTCTTCACACCGGCAAGCCCCATTGCGGGCACCGTCTCCCGCTGGGAGGGTGCTTGCCTGGGGGCATCAGAGCATGAGCGAGACTGAACTCGGAGTGGTAAAAGTCCTGACCGTGGACGACCAGGCCGTCTTTCGCCAGGCCGCCCGCGACGTGATCAGCGCGACGGCCGGGTTCGAGTCCGTCGGAGATGCAGAAACGGGGGAGGAGGCGGTGGCCGCGGTCGACCGACTGCGCCCCGAGCTGGTGCTGCTTGACGTTCGGATGCCGGGCATCGGCGGGATCGAAGCCGCTCGCAGGATCAGGGAGGCCCATCCCGGGACCGTTGTCGTGCTGATCTCCATCGAGGACTCCGACGAGTTCGCCGAGGACGAGCGCGCCTCCGGTGCGGCGGCATTCGTGCGCAAGCAGGACTTCGGCCCCGCGGCCCTGCGCAGCATCTGGGAAGCCCACGGCGCACACGTCTGACCGACGCTCCTTGACTGACCCGCCCTCCAAGACCCGGATCGACCGGTGGATCGACCGCCGGCTCAGCAGCAAGGCCCTGCGCCCGCGCAACGCCGCCCGACTGATCGCCGCCATCTGGCTCACCGCGGTCGTGCTCTTCGGAATCGTCGGGCGAATCGTGGATCCGGAGACGTTTCCCACCATCTGGCTTGCCTTCTGGTGGGCGTTGCAGACGATCACGACTGTCGGCTATGGGGACGTAGTGCCCGGCGAGGCTGACGGCAAGGCCGTCGGCGCGGTGTTGATGCTGGGCGGGTTGTCGTTGCTGTCGATCATCACCGCCACGATCACCAGCGCATTCGTCACCCGGCGACAGGCGGAGCTGCAGGCATCCGGCGAGGACCCGGTCATGCGCCAGCTCCAGCAGATCGAATCACGGTTGGACGGCATCGATGCGGAGCTGCGGCGTCTCGGTCCGCCGGGCCCTCCTTCCTGAGACAATGCCGCCGATGGCCGACGACTTCCGGATCAAGGTGGAGTTCGAAGACGAGAGCAAGCTCCTGCACTTCGGCCGCTCGCTGCGTGAGCGGGAGTTCGAGAAGGAGCTGCGGGAGGAGCTCGGGGACGGCGTTGTCGTCACCCGTGACGGGTCCGAGGTGTTCCTCTACGCATCCAGCCCGGAGCAGGCACAGGCCGCGGAGCGGGCGGCGAAGGAGGAGCTGAAAGAACAGGAGATCGACGCGGAAGTCTCACCGGTCGAGCGCTGGCATCCGATCGAGGCAGCCTGGAAGGACGCGGCCGTCCCGCTGCCGCGTACCGACGAGGAGATCGCGGCCGAGCACGCCCGTCAGGAGGCACGCGAGGCTCAGGAAACCCGCGAGCAGGGCTACGCCGAGTGGGAGGTCCGGGTGGACCTCCCGACACATCGGGATGCGGAGGAGCTGGCGGAGCGGCTCGAGGCTGAGGGGCTCGGCCCGATCGTACGGCGCTGGAAGTACCTGTTGATCGGGACCGCGACAGACGACGAGGCCCGCGCCCTCGCTGAGCGGATTCGCGCCGAGGCGCCCCCGGGCGCCGACGTGAAGGCCGAGCCGAGCGCAGCGATCGGATGGGAGCTCACCGGCCGCAACCCGTTTGCCACGTTCGGCGGCTTCGGCCCGGGCCCCGCCTAACGGTTGAGCTGCACTATCGGACGGGCACGTGCCCGACGATGCGCGTGCCCTGCCCGGGGGCTGTGCGCACATCCAGGTTCCCGCCGACGGCGGCGACGCGGTCGCGCATGTTGAGCAAGCCGCGGCCGGAGTCAGCGGCCTGTTCCGTAAAGCCGGGCCCGTCATCCTGCACCTCGAAGCGCAGGTCCCCGTTGCGGTGAAGCGAGACGGAGACGGCGGTGGCATCGGCCGCGTACTTCGCAGCGTTTTGCAGTGCTTCCAGGCAGCAGAAGTATGCGGCCGCCTCGACGTCTTCGGCGTAGCGATCGTCCCCGTCGATGTTGACGGTCACGGGCATCGGCGACCGCAGCGCAACTGTTCGAAGCGCATCCGCGAGCCCCCGGTCTGTCAGCACGGACGGGTAGACGCCCTTGGCCAGTGACCGGACGTCGTCGAGCGCGTCCGTGACATCGTCGCGGAGGGCGTGGATCAGCTGCCTCGCGCGAACCGGATCCTGGTCCATCTGGTCCTCCGCCAGTTCGAGCCGGATGCGCAGCGCTACGAGCCTCTGCTGGGCGCCGTCGTGGAGGTCGCGCTCGATGCGCCTGCGCTCCCCGTCGGCGGCCGCGAGGATCCGTGCCCGCGAGTCGGCCAGGTCCTGCAACGACGTCTCCACGTTTGCGGCCAACCGCTGGTTCTCGTATTCCGTAAGGGCGTAGGCGCCCACCGTCTCGACAAAGTGCTGTTGGTCCCGGAGCGCCGGATCGTGGACGATCGCGGCCATGTGCCCGTCCCCGTCGCGGATCTCCGTGACGTGGCGATCGGGTTGTATGACCGGGTGAGGCACGGTGGCCCCGGTCCCGTCGACCCAGTGACCGCCCGCTGCCGGAGACCAGAACGCGAGTTCGAGGCTCGGATCCTGCAGCGCTTCCGCGATGACGTCGCGCAACTTCTCTTGGCGAGGGTGCTCGCGAACACCCAATGCGAGACGCTGAATGGCGGTCGCCACGAACAGCCGCCATCGAAGCAGGCCCAGGAGGAAGCCCACCGACATCAACGGCAGCCCGAGGAGGATCATCGTGGTGAAGACCCCGACCGCCGGCGAATTCGCGTCCGCCGCCCGGATCGAAAGCCCGAATGCGAACGAGAGCGTCGTCAGGATCGCGAACGCGAGTACCGGCGTCAACGTTCGCCGCATCAGCGAGGTGGCGTGACCGATGCGGTGTGCCAGCACCCCGAGAACGGCAATGAAAAGTGCGATCGTGAGCACCTCACGCAACGGCATCATGGCCGCGTCGACGAATCCTGGCTGCGCCGCAAGCACCATGAAGGCGTTGTCCGGGCAGCCGTCGTGGCACGCCGTCCATTGCGAGGGCAGCGGATACTGGTCCACGAACAGAGCGGACGGAACGTAGAGGAGTGCCACCAGCACCCCGCCCGCCCAGACCGGGCCGCGCTCGCGCCGGCCGACCAGGCGGCCCGTCGGGAATGCCAGCAGCAGGTAGATGAGGGCGACCGTAGTCGGCCACACCGCAACGCGCCCGAGGCTGTAGACGAGGTCCTGGCTGGAGCTCGAGAGGCTGGGAAGGAATGACGCCAGCCCGACGATCACGAGCAGCGCCCCGAAGCGCTGGTGGACCCCCGTGCGCCAGGCATACAGGCCGACCGCGGTCGGTGCCGCGATGCTGAGCCCCAGCGCAATGGCGAACGCGACCTCGTCGGGCTCGCTACCGGTCAGGGAGATCGCCGCTGCCGCACACGACAGCACGAAACCCGCCGTGCCGATTGCGATCAGGCGCCGCGTGTCAAGTGTGAGCTGATCCGACGCAGAACCCAGCAACTCCTCCACCCTGCTCAGTTTGCAGGGCAAAGTGTTCCACAGAACGGGTGTCTGTAGATAGGGCCTGGGTGGCGGCTCTCAGCCCAGGATCTCGGCCTTCTGCGTTGCGAACTCTTCCTCGGTGAGGATGCCCTGTGCCTTCAGCTCGGCGAGCTCCTTCAGCTGTGCGATCTGCTTGTCGCGGTCCTCTGCTACCGGAGGCGGCGCGGCGTAGGCCTGCTGCGGCTCTTGCGCGTAGGCCTGCTGTTCCTGCTGCGCCCAGCGGTCGGCCTGCCGGCGCGATACTCGATTCGAAACCGCCGTCGCCGTGCCGGCGACTACGGCTGTGCGGGCCATCCCGCGGAGTAGTCCGGGCATGTCTTGCTCCTCTCTCTAGCTGGTTGCTTCTGCGTGCTCGAGCGATGCCAGCAGTGCCTGTACGGGAATGCGGCCGAATGCGACCAGCTGGCCACCTGCCTCTCGCATCGCCTTGGCGAACGGTGCCGCCCAGCGATTCTCGAACACGATCAGGAGGGCGGCGGTGTCCGGCTCCATTGTGTTGCCGGCCTCGTCTTTGTCCTCGTCGCTGAGGAGTCCTGACGATGCGCCCTCGAACACCATGAAGTCCGGCGCGCCGTCGCCGTCGATGTCGGCGATCTCCACGGCCGTCGTGTTGCCGTCTGCGTCCTTGCTGAGGAACATCAGGTCCAGGATGCGAATCACTCCGCGCTCCACCAGATCCATCAGCAGCGGAGCTGCCTGGCCCTTCGGCTGTCCGTCCGGGAACTCGATGAGCACGTAGTCGATCGGGCCCATGTCCTCCAGGTTCTGCCCTGCCACACCTTCAACCGTCAAGGGAATCCCCCTTCCACTCGTACTGCGGGGGATGAAGGGTCGCGCCAACACGAGCGAGGGGCAATGGCGCTCGCATGCGTGTCGCAGTGGTGCATGCCTCCTTGCTCCGTCCCGGCGTCGTATGACAAGGTCGACGCATGCGAATGCTGTCCCTGCTCGTCGTGTGCGGACTGCTCGCCATGGCCGGCTGCGGAGACGACACCGTCGACGCGAGCAAGGCCGAAGAGGGGATCGAGAGCTCTCCGCTGTCGACGTCCGCGACGCAGATCACGTCGTCCTCGTGCCCGGACGACGTGAAGAAGGAGGAGGGCAAGACCTTCACCTGCGACGTGAAGCTGAGCGGCGGCGGCAAGGCCCAGGTCACCGTCACCCAGACCAGCGACCGCAACACCTTCACCTATACGTTCAAGTCCGGCAGCGTCGTGCTGCCGGGGTCGGCCGTGGACAAGGAGGTCGAGCAAAGCCTTGCCGATGCCGGAGTCGAAGGTGCGACGGTTAACTGCCCCGATAGCGTCCCCGTGAAGCCCGGCACCAGCGTCACTTGCCCCATCACGACCGCCAATGGGGCGCAAGCGACCACGACGTTCACGTTCAGCGACTCCTCCGGGTCGGTCGAATCGTCGTCGGTGGAGGAGTAAACCGCCTAGGGAGCGACAGCCGGCGTGGGCGCCGTGGCCTGAGGCGGTGCGCCCTGAAGTTCCTCGCGCCAGCCGTTCAGCACGCCGTGCACGGCCGCCGCGCCGATGATCGGCTCGCCGGGCAGGCTGAGCCGCTCCG
This sequence comes from uncultured Solirubrobacterales bacterium, assembly GCA_963762195.1. GTDB lineage: Bacteria > Actinomycetota > Thermoleophilia > Solirubrobacterales > JBBDJG01 > DASRIA01. The sequence goes on from CAVXJX010000008.1 coordinate 68,125, forward strand.
GGTGGAGGATGAACGGTCGCGTCTGGAGGCCACCCAGGCCACCGTGGAACGAGATCAGCTCCTCGAACGCGCAGCCCTCGTCGAGGTCCGGGTCGTAGAAGCTGCCGACCATGATGTCGGCGACGTGCTCGAAGCCGTCGGTGCGCAGCAGATGACGGGGCGCGGTCGGAGAGAAGGGAGCAAGCGGGTCCCGCCCCTCGATCCTGCCCTCGGTGAGGTAGTTCGTGCCCTCCGCGCCGATGGCGACAGCGCCGTGTCCGGCCGAGCGGACCAGGAGCCAGCCGACGTGGGGGTGGTCGCGCAACGCAGGGATCAGCGCGGGGTGGCGCTCGTCGATCTCCTCGCGCGTCAGCCGTCGCTTTTCCTCCATCAGATAGATCAGCCCGAGGTTCCCTGAGCCGAGCACGACCACGTCGCGGCCCGACACGTCGTTCTTCGCCGGTTTGTCCCGCTTGCTCCCGGTCGCCTCCTTGACGGCGAGCGCGACCATCGCGTCCTGCTCGTCGCCGCCCATGCGATCGTCGACCGCCCCCCGGGACAGTGACCGTTGCACGAGATCGTCGAGGCCATACCCATTGCGCTGCTTGAACGTCGCGCCCTGAGTCTGGCCGTGGTCGGAGAGCACGACGATCTCATACGGCCGGGGCGCGTACCGGCGGGCACGCTCGAGGTTGCCGAATTGCTGGTCGAGCTTGCGCAGGGCCTCGAGCGTGTCGGCACGTTGCAGCCCCGAGTGGTGCGCGACCTCGTCGTAGCTGGCGAACGTCGCATAGATCGCAGGCCGTCCGCGCATCATGTCGGTCAGCACCCCGAACACGACCAGGTCGCGCACGACCACGCACATCGCCGCGCGCATCAGCGGATAGATCCCGCCGCGGTGCCCGCGCGGGCGGACGTCCCTGCTGGCTGCCCGGATCGCGGCGGTCCATTCCAGCAGCACCTCATAGAAGAACAGCACCAGCGCCCGCGTGACGTTGAAGCCGTTCGCGTAGAACGCGCGGTAGCCCGGGTTGGCCTTCTTCTCCGCCTCGAAGCGGCTGACCGTGAGGATCACGTCATCGGCCTCTCCGGAGAGCAGGTTGCCGCGACTCGCCCCGCCGTTGACCAGCAATCCCACCCCCGTGGCGTGGCGCTGCTCGATCTCGGCGCAGTCAGCGGGGGCCGAGCAGGCGATCAGCCTTCCGGTCTCCTTCTCGACCCACCGGAACGCGGGGATGTTCTCGTTCGAGCCGAGCAGGATGCCGGCCTGGCTGGCGCCCGTCTGCGAGGAGAGGTCAGGCTCCCATTCCGCGAGCCGGTACCCGTCCTCGGACACCCAGCGAGCCATGTTGGGCGCATGCCCGTCGCGCATCGCCTGGCGCAGGATGGGCAGCGCCAGGCCGTCGATCTCGAGGAACAGGATCCCAGGCGGTGTCCGTGCGAGCCTCGACGCCCTGACGTCGTGCGACCCGTTTTACGACGCGCATCGTGTACTCGTCGTCGTCGTTGGTGCCCGTGATCACCTGCAGCAGGATCGAGATGGCTGCCATCGCCAGGGATGCGAGCAGCGCGTCACCGAAGGAGTCCACGCGGATGAAGTCCGGCAGCAGCTCGTCCGCGAGCACGAGCAGTAGCGCGTCGACCACCAGCACGATGATGAAGCCGAGCGCGAGCATGAAGGGCAGGCGCAGCGCCGCCACGACAGGAGGCACCACTGCGTTGAGGATCGCCACCACCGCCGCCACGACGAATGCTGCGCCCGGTTGTTCGAGCGTTACGCCGGGAACCACGATTGCGGCGAGGTACAGCGTCGCGGCCGCGATCGCCCAGGAGACCAGCAGGCGGAACGGGCGCAGGCGCGGCTTCGTCGGCTCCCACGTCACCGCCTCGCCATGTGCGCTCTGGGTCACGCCCGTACCCTCTCAGCTCAGCGTGCGCAGCGGAACCCGGTGTTCCCGGTCGAGGAGTCGGGCGTCAGCGCGCTCCGCGCGGACACGCGATAGCGGCGGCAGTAGGACGCGTGGCACAGGTAGGAACCGCCGCGGGTGGTGTTGTGCGTTTGAACGTCCGGGCTGAACCGGTCCGCGCACCACTCCCACACGTTTCCGGTCGTGTTTTTCAGGCCGTACCCGTTCGGCTCGAATGCGTCCACGGGGCACGTGCCGTAGTAGCCGTCTGCAAGCGTGTTCTCGTTCGGGAACGTTCCCTGCCAGACGTTCATCCGGTGTTCGCCCGCGGGTTCGAGCTCGTCGCCCCACGGGAAGGGCTTGCCCTCCAGCCCGCCGCGGGCGGCGTATTCCCATTCGGCCTCGGTCGGCAGCCGCTTGCCCGCCCACTCGCAGTACGCCTGCACGTCGTTCCAGGTGACGTGTAGCACCGGGTGCTCGGCGCGTTCCGCGACGTTCGAGTGGGGTCCCTCCGGATGGCGCCAATCTGCCCCTTCCACCTGGCGCCACCACTGCGCCTGTGCCACACCGCGGGTCGGAGGGAAGTCGTCCGGAAGCAGGCCGGCGAAGACGAACGACCAGCCCAGGCGTTCTGCCTCGGTCTTGTATCCGGTGTCCAAGGCGAAGCTTTCGAACGCTGCGTTCGCGACGGCATGGACGTCGATCCAGAATGGGTCGAGGCGTACCTGCCGCACCGGTCCCTCGCCATCGCCGGGATACGCCCAGTGATCCTCGCTGCCCATCAGGAACTCACCGCCCTCGAGCTGCACCATGCCGTCGTCGGCATCGTCGGTCATGGCGATCGAGTCTACTTCTGCGTGGTGAACGGACCGGACGGAGAGCGCGTGCGCTGGCTGGGGCACTCAACGGTGCTGCTCGAGGTCGGCGGCGCGCGGCTCCTGACCGATCCACTGCTGCGCGCTCGCCTGTGGCATCTCAGCCGGCGCACGCCTGTGCCCGCGGTCGGCGGCCCCGTGGACGCGGTGCTGATCTCCCACGTTCATCGCGACCACCTCGACCTGCCCACGCTGTCGGCGCTCGAGGGCACTCCGCTGCTTGTCGGGCCGCGCGGGCTCGGTGACCTGTTGCGTGGCCACGGCTTCGATCACGTCGTCGAGCTGGAGGATGGAGAGTCGGCGAGCGTTGGCGGCGTCCGTGTCCTCGCGACCGCTGCGCTTCACCCCGCCCGGCGGGGCTGGCGTTCCCCCTGGGTGCCATCGCTCGGCTTCGTCATCGAGGCCGGCGCGCGCATCTACTTCGCCGGGGACACCGACGTCTATCCCGAGATGGCGCGGCTGGCGCCGTTGGATCTGGCGCTGCTGCCGGTGTGGGGGTGGGGCCCAAGTCTCGGGGAGGGACACATGAACCCCCGGGCGGCAGCCGAAGCTCTGCAACTCCTCCGCCCCGGAGTCGCGGTCCCGATCCACTGGGGCACTTACTGGCCGACCGGCAGGGGCGGGCCGCTCCTCACCCAACCGCCGCACGACTTCGCGCGCGAGGCGGGCGAGCTGGCACCACAGGTGGAAGTGCGCATCCTGTCGCAGGGCGAGGCAATGGAACTGGGCTAGGTGTAGTTCCCAACCACGTTGTCCAGGCCGGAAAACCAGGTGGGTAGGAAAGGGTCGACATGTGCGCTCCGCCAACCAGCGGAGCGTCACGAGACTGCAAAGAAAGGTCGCGATCACGCGCGACAGCCTGCCGCGTTGCGCATTGGCCACTGAACTTTCCCCCTGGCCATGCGTGGAAGTGGACCCAACGGGCCAAAGTTCGGCGATCGCCGCCAGGCGCTCACCGCACCCCACACGGCGAGCGCGCAGACGGCTCATTTGCCACCCACGCGTGCGCCTTGCATTGCAGATCACGGGTCGCTCGCGAGCCCGCGCAGACGGCCGCGCCCTCTCCCTTACCCACCTGGTTTTCCGGACCCGCCACCAGCGCGATCCGCCGCCGGATTCACCAAGAGAAACAACGTCTTTGGAAACTACAGCTAGGCTGCCGTCACTCGAGCGACGAGATGGCGAACGCCAGCGTGAAGCCCAGCGTCGTGACGAGTCCCGTCACCTTCCCGCCGCGCTCGAAGGCCTCCGGCATCATCGTGTCGGCGAGCATCGTCAGCACGGCTCCACCGGCGAAGGCGAGCACGAAAGCGACAGTGCGTCCCGACGCATCCTCGAGCAGTCCATAGCCGGCGAGCGCCGAAAGCCCCGACACGATTGCGACGACGGCCCACAGGCCGAGTATCCGGCGCGGGGCCCAGCCCGCTTTCGCGAGCCCTGTCGTCGCTGCGATCGATTCAGGGAGGTTTGAGAGGAAGACTGCGGTGATGACGGCCACGCTGACACCGCCGCCCTCCAGCAGGCTGAGCCCGATCACGGCCGTCTCCGGTATGCCGTCGAGCACGATCCCGAGCACGATCGCGAGCGGTGCTCCACCCGCCTGCGGGCCGGCGGAGCGCTTCCGTCCCTCTCCGCCCATGCGATCGATCAGGTAGTCGCCGGCGAAGAACGTCAACGCACCGGCGAACACACCGAGGGCGACGCCCCCGTCGCCCGCGGACGTCTCGAACGCCTCCAACACGAGCTCGTAGGCGACCGCGCTGATCAGCACGCCGGAGCCGAAGGCCATCACGAGGCCCACCAGGGTTTGCGAAAGCTTGAACCGCAGCGCGATCAGGCCGCCGAGCAACAGCGACGATCCGGCGACAAGTCCCCAGCCAAACGCCTCAGCCATCCCGGAAGGCTCGCAGAGCGAGGCAGTGGAGCTGGGCTAGGGTGCGCGACGTGCGCAGGTGGATCCCGCTCTTCATGCTGGCCTCGGCCCAGTTCATCATGGTGCTCGACACGAGCGTCATGAACGTGGCAATCACTCAGATCGTCGAGGACCTCGACACGACGATCCAGGGGGTGCAGACGGCGATCACGATGTACACGCTCGTGATGGCGGCCTTCATGCTGCTCGGCGCCAAGCTCGGCGACATGCTGGGCCGCAACCGTGCGTTTGCGATCGGACTGGCGATCTACGGCGCCGGGTCCCTCACGACGGCGCTGAGTCCGGACCTCGCGGTGTTGCTGATCGGCTGGTCGGGGATCGAGGGGTTCGGCGCCGTGCTGGTGATCCCCGCGATCGCCGCGCTGACCGCCGCCAGCTACGAGGGCCGCGAGCGCGCGCTGGCCTACGCGCTGCTCGGCGGCGTCGCCGCCATCGCGGTCGCTGCAGGCCCACTGATCGGCGGCTGGGTGACGACGAACGCGTCCTGGCGCTACGTGTTCGCCGCCGAGACCGTCGTCGTCACGATCATCCTGCTGTTTCGCAATCAGATCCCGCGGGCAGTCGCCGCCGCGCGCCGCCCGCAGCTGGACATCGTCGGCGTGGCGCTCTCGTCGAGCGGTCTGGGCCTGATCGTGTTCGCGATCCTACGCAGCAGTGTGTGGGGATTCGTCAAGCCGCGCACGCCGCCGACCATCAACGGAACGGAGGTCACCCCGCTGAGCTTCTCACCGGTGCCGTTCCTGGTCCTCGGCGGCCTGGTGCTGCTCGGCGCCTTCGTCGTCTGGCAGCAGCGCCGTGCCCGCCTCGGCCGCGATCAGCTGCTCGACACGACGCTGCTGCGGGTCCCGCAGCTACGCGCCGGGCTCTCGACGCTCCTGGGACAACAGCTCGTCCTGATGGGCGCGTTCTTCGTGATCCCCGTATACCTGCAGGTGGTGCTGGGCCTCGACGCGTTCGAGACCGGCAAGCGCCTGCTCCCGCTGTCGCTTGCGATGCTCGCCTTCGCGCTGCTTGGTCCACGGATCGCGGGCCGCCGCTCGCCGCGCACGGTCGCGCAGCTTGGGCTGGTCGCAGTCAGCATCGGCGCGATGGTGATGCTCGCGACGCTCGACGTCACGCTGAACGACACGGGGTTCAAGACGGCGCTCGCCCTCATCGGGGCGGGCGCCGGCCTGCTCGCGTCGCAGGTGGGAAACGTCATCATGTCCTCCGTTCCACCCGAGAAGACCAGCGAGGGTGGTGGACTCCAGGGGACCGCCCAGAACCTGGGCTCTTCGCTCGGGACGGCGATCATCGGCGCGGTCCTCCTTGCGTCGCTCGCGACGGGCTTCGCCGAGCGCATTGCAAGCAACCCGGACATTCCAGCGGCAGTGCAGGAGAACGTCGTTGCGCGCGCCCAACAGGGAATCGACATCGTGCCGGTAGACGACGTCGAGCAGGCGGCAGTCGAAGGCGGGCTGACGCAGGATCAGGCCAGCGCCGTCGCGACGGACTACGGCGACGCGCAGCTCGAGGCGCTGCGGCTGGCGCTCGGCGCCGTCGCGCTTGCGGCGCTTCTGTCGCTGTGGTTCACGCGGCAACTGCCGACCAGGTCGCTTGCGGAGAACGAGGTCAGCCTCCCGGAGCCGGCGGCTACGACCGGTTAGCCACGGGCGCATTGTGTCGGAGCTGGGTTAGCTCAGGATCCGCGCCTTCTGCGACTCGAACTCTGCGTCACTGAGGATGCCTTGATCACGTAGCGCGGCGAGCCGCTCGAGCTGCTCGATTCGCGCATCCTCGGGCGCAGCGGTCCCTCCGGTTGCTTTTCGCGAACGTACCTCCGACACTCGTTGCGAAGCCGAGCTGCGCATACGGTTCCACGACTCCCGCACGCCTTCGCCCTCGACCAATCTGGCGTCGGGAAACTCCTGCAGTGTCTGGCGGCGCAGCGCCTCGGTACCGAGGACCATCAAGCCGACGATGATCAGTATGAAGACCGGCCGCTGGAATGCCGGTGTCGGCCCCCACGCAACCAGGATCAGCAAGATCAGCCCGACTACGGCGTAGGCGATGCCCGGACGGTCGCGCATGTATCCCGCGCTCGCGCGCCGCAGCGAGGTAGCCCACGACGTCGACCCGGCCACCCAGGCCGCGATGAGGATGATGAAGCCGTTGATGATCAGGTTGCCGGCGATCGCTGAAAGCAGCGAGGTACCGATCGCCCACACATCGTCGGCGGCCGACTCGACCGTGGCGGTCTTGGCCAACTCGTCCACGACGATGTTGCCAACGAAGCTCCGCACGATCAGCAGGAGCACACCCACCGTCACGAAGATCAGCCCGATAGCGCGCAGAGTCTGTCGGCGCCGCCCGCGCGACAAGTACAGTGCGAGCCCGTAGAGCGCAAGGCCGAGGACGAGCAGGACGATCACCAGTGCTTCGATCATGTCCGCGATGTCCTGTGCCAAGCCGAGCTGGTCGGACTCGAGCACCGTGAGCGTGCCCGCGTCGGGCGGCAGCTTTTGCGCAAGCCCGGAGAGGCCGACGCGCTGTGCGATGTTCTCCACTACGGGTCGCAGTTCGAGCGTCACCTCTCCACCGCTCGTCGACACGTTGGCCGTGCTCTCGTCCTTGACGATGGCGACAAACGTCTCGTGGGCGGCGCGGTTGAGCTGTTCCCAGGTCGCCTGTACACGCGGTCCCTCCAAGGCGCGGTTCGCCGCGCGGTCCGCGAACTCGCGCAGCCCTCCGGCTGCGGGACCAGACAGGCCTTTCGCCGCAGGCGGCAGGGCGGTTTCCAGCTCGCCCTGGACGTCCACGTTCGCGTAGAGCTCGTCCACCAAGTAGGTCGCGAGCGCTTCGCGAATGTCCTCGTTCTCCAGCAGCTCGGAGCTCGTCTTGGTCCACTCGTCGGTGTCGAGCACCTGCCGGTCGACCCAGCTCGCCATCGCGTACAGGAACGTCAGCACCGCAGCCGCGATGAGCAGGGCCGTCACGATGCCACGGCGCGCGGCTCGCGGCTCAGGGCCCGGCGGGGGTGGGGAGGCAGAAGTGGTCACACCCGGAACGGCGAGGCTAGCCCCCGGCGGCGCATTGGAAAAGGGTGCCCGCACGAGGATCGCTGATGGCGCGCGCGCCCCTGCGCAAACGAGCTCGGCCCTGGATCATTGAGCCGATGAGCGGTTCCACTGAGCGCGTGCGGGTCGCCGACCGGCTCGAGCGCGCGATCGAGCAGCGCGCGGACCTCGCCGAGGAGATCGAGCGCGGTGAGCGGACGCAGTCGCCGCGCCGGTCGCTGCGACGGACCGTCTTCTGGCTCGCGGTGATGGGTGTCTCCCTGTATCTCGTCGCGCCGAGCGTGCTTGAGGTGGCCGGCTCCTGGGACGATCTCGACCAGATCGCGCCATGGTGGTTTGCGGCCATGGCGGCACTGCAGGCCGCGGCCTTGGTGAGCCTGTGGGAGCTTCAGCGGCTGGCGATACACGTGCGCCCCTGGCGTCCGGTGATCGCGTCCCAGCTCGCCGGCAACGCGCTCGCGAAGGTCGCACCCGGTGGCGGCGCGCTGGGGGCGGCGCTCCAGTACAGGATGCTCGTCCAGGCGGGCGTGAGCCGCGGTCGCGCGGTCGCCGGCCTGACGGCGGCCAACCTGCTGGTCCTCGCGGTCGTGCTGGCACTGCCGGTGCTGGCCGTTCCCGCGATCGCACGCGGCGTCGTCCCGCGAAGCCTGACCGAGGCCACGCTCGCGGGGCTCGGCGTATTCGTGGTGCTGTTCGCGCTCGCGGCCATGTTGCTGGCGCGCGATCGTGCGCTGGCTTGGGTGGGGCGGACCCTGCAGCGTGCCCGCAATCGTCTCCGACGCGGGTCGCCTCCCCTGACGCAGTTGCCGCAACGGCTGCTGCGTGAGCGCAACCGTATCCTGGCCACCCTCGGGCCGCGCTGGAAGCGCGCCGTCGCCGCGACCGTCGGTCGCTGGGCGTTCGACTACGCGACGCTGCTGGCCGCGCTCGCGGCCGTCGGCTCCACACCACGCTGGTCACTCGTACTACTGGCCTTCTGCGCGGCCCAGCTGCTAGCCCAGATCCCCGTAACACCGGGTGGACTCGGCTTCGTGGAAGCAGGATTGACCGCAACGCTCGCGCTGGCCGGCGTAGGAGCAGGCGACGCGGTGCTGGCAACCCTCGCCTACCGCCTCTTCACCTACTGGCTCCCCCTACCCCTCGGCTTACTGGGCGCAATGCTGCACCGCCGCGACTACGGGACACACCCTGCGTAACTGCGTAACTGCGTAACTAGGGAAGCCGCCCAAACCACATCATGGACAGCACCCCACCAACCAACATCAGCCCCAGCCCCCCGCCCGCAAACGCGGCCGTGATCTCGCGTTCCTCCTGGCGAAAGCCGATCCGCGAGCCCAGTCGGTCGTAGATCTTCTGGAGCTCTTCCTGGTCGGCCGTGCCGAAGTACTCGCCCCCGGTCACATCGGCAACGCGGCGCAGGGTGCGCCGGTCCGGAGGCACGCGGACGTTGCGTGTGGTCCCGAGCCGGTCCGACAGCGTCACGGTCGCGTTGCGCGTGCCGAGCGCAACGGTGTTCACCGGTATGCGCAGCTCACGCGCACGGCGCGCGGCCTCGAGCGGCGCGGGACCGGTCGTGGAGTACCCGTCGGACAGCAGCACGATCACGGCGGGCGGCGCACCGCGCCGAAGCCCCTCGCGCTCCCGCTTGCGCCGGTCCTGCTCGACCACGGGCTGCAGTGTCGTCAGGGATGTCTCGAGCGCCGTTCCGATCGCGGTGCCTCCTTCCGCCTGCAGAGACTCGAGCGCGCTGCGCACCGGCTCGCGGTCGGAGGTGGGGGGCACGAGCAGCTGCGCGACGTTGCTGAAGGTGACGAGGCCCAGCCGGAACTTGTCGGGCAGCCGCCCGGTGAATCCCTCCGCGGCGCTGCGCGCGGCGTCGAGGCGATTCGGGCTGACATCGGTTGCCTGCATCGACCCGGACGAGTCCAGTGTCAGCATCACGGTGGCCTCCTCCTTGGCGACGTCGACGTCGACGTGCGGCCGCGCGATCGCGACCGTCAGCGCAGTCAGCGCGAGCAGGAACAGCAGGGGCGGGACGTGACGCCGCCAGTTGGGGGAGCCGGTCACGACGCTGTCGAGCAGCTCGAGATTCGTAAAGCGCACCGCGTAGGCGCGCCGCCGCCGCTGGGCGAGGACGTAGAGTGCCGCGATCAGCGGGATCGCGAGCAGCGCGACCAGTCCGAGCGGCCACTCGAAGCTCATCGCCGCCTTCTTGCGTTCGCGCGGTTGAGGTGGCGCGCCAGCTCGCGCAGCCAGTCACCGGAGGTGGAGAGCACGATGTGCTCGGCGCCGCACCGGCGCAGCTCGCGCGCCAGCTCCTCACGTTCTTCTGCCGCGCGCGCGGCGAAGCGCTCACGGATCTTGCGGCGACCCGTGTCGACGCGCAGCTGACGGCCGGTCTCGGGGTCTACGAGCCACAGGTCACCGACCGCCGGGAGCTCTTGCTCGCGCGGGTCGCGCACCTCGAGCGCGATCACGTGGTGGCGGTTCAGCAGGCGCAGGAGCGGCCTGCGCCAGTCGCGCGGGCCGCGAAAGTCCGACATGACGACAACTAGTCCGCGCGCGCGGGCGAGGCGCGACGCGCGCGCCATCGCGTCCGCGAGGTCGGTGGGACCGGCCCCGTCGGGCTCGTGACCCGCACGCAGGGTCATCAGCAGGCGCAGCAGCCCCTGCCGCCCCTGCAACGGCGGCACGACGCGAGTCTCGGCGGCGCCGAACGTCAGCACACCGAGGCGGTTTCCCTGGCGCGTGGCGAGGTGCCCGACGGCGACCGCCGCGCCCTCCGCGACGTCCGCCTTGCGGCGATCCGCGGTGCCGAAGCTCATCGACGCCGACACGTCGAGCAGCAGCCAAGTCGCCAGCGTGCGCTCCGCGACCTGGACGCGTACGTGCGGGTCGCCCGTGCGTGCCGTCGCCGCCCAGTCCATCTGGCGCACGTCGTCGCCGAACTGATACGGCCGGACCTGCGCGATCTCGGTGCCATGGCCAAGAGAGGGAGAACGATGCTCGCCGGCAACGAGCGAGTCGATGCGACGCCGAACGCTGAGGTCGAGTCCCTTGATGACGGCCGCGGACGGCCGGGCGGCGGTTCGAGCCTGCGAACTGCGAACTGCGAACTGCGAACTTTTCACGCCACCTCGGACCGCGACAGCGTGACATCGGGCATCGGCACCGCCGCAACGATGCGCTGCAGCAGCACATCCGCGTCCACGCCCTCGGCCAGCGCCTCGTAGGTCAGCACGAGCCGGTGGCGCAACACGTCGAGCGCGAGTGTGCGCACGTCGGCGGGCAGCACGAAGGCGCGCCCCCGCAGCAGCGCAAGCGCCCGGCCGCCGTGGATCAGGTTGATCGACCCACGGGGGCTCGCGCCGAACTCGATGTAGTGGGCGATCTCGTCGAGGCCGTACTTGCCCGGGTTGCGCGTCGCCGCCACCAGCGCCACCGCGTACTCGTTCACCGCGCGGTCGACGAACACCTCCTGCGTGGCGTGCTGCGCCGCGACCAGGCGCTCGGGAGAGAGCACCTGCTCGACGGCCGGCGCGTCCACGAGCGAGCGGTTGACGACGGCGACCTCCTCGTTCTCCGTGGGGTAGTCGACCACGACCTTGAACATGAAGCGGTCAACCTGGGCCTCCGGCAGCGGGTACGTGCCCTCCGACTCGATCGGGTTCTGCGTTGCGAGCACGAGAAACGGGTGGGGAGATCGAAAGGTGTCGGGCCCGATCGTGACCTGGCGCTCCTGCATCACCTCGAGCAGCGCGGACTGGACCTTTGCGGGGGCGCGGTTGATCTCGTCGGCCAGGAGGAAGTTGCAGAACACCGGGCCCAGCTCGGTCTCGAAGGTGTGCCTGTCGGCCCTGTAGATGCGGGTGCCGATCAGGTCCGAGGGCACGAGGTCCGGCGTGAACTGGATTCGCTTGAAGCTGCCTCCCAGCACATCGCTCGTGGCCTTGATCGTCATCGTCTTGGCGAGGCCGGGAACTCCCTCCAGCAGGACGTGGCCGTCGGCGAGCAGCGCCACGAACACCCGCTCCAGCATCTCCTCCTGCCCGACGATCACGCGCTTGACCTCGAAGAGGGCCGTCTCGAACGTGCGGCGGACCTCTTCCGGGCCGCCCACGGCGTGGAGGCGCCGCTGCTCGTGGTCGATCGTCACTTCAACTCCCTTCGTTGCAATGAGGTGGAGCGCCCCTGCCGGAACGCGCATGGCGAACTGTAAGGGTTCGTGAGAGGCCCCTTGCTAGGGTCATGTGCCTTGTCCGCGACCGCCTCAGCGCTCGAGCACACGCCGCTGCACGACGCGCATCTGCGCGCCGGTGCGCGCATGGTCCCGTTCGCGGGATGGGAGATGCCGGTGCAGTACGAGGGCGTGCGCCAGGAGCATGTCGCGGTGCGCACCGCGACCGGCGTTTTCGACGTTTCGCACATGGGCGAGATCGCCACGCGCGGCCCGCGCGCGGCCGACGTTCCTGCAGCATCTGCTGTCCAACGACATTCGCAAGGTCGAGCCCGGCGGCGCGCAGTACGCCCTGCTGTGCCGCGACGACGGCGGTGTGCTGGACGATCTGTTCACCTACCGGCTCGGGGATGGGGACGGCGAGCAGCGATTCCTGACCGTCGTGAACGCATCCAACGCCGCGTCGGACTTCGACTGGTTTCGCCGCCAGGCCGACGGCTTCGACGGGGTGGAGGTCACCGACGTCTCGGCCGACTACGCGATGCTCGCGCTGCAGGGGCCGCGCGCGATCGAGATCCTCGGTGGGTTGCTCGAGGGCGACGTGCCGCAGCGATTCCGCCATGTCGATGCGACAGTTGCGGGCGTCGCGGCGCTCGTGTGCCGCACCGGCTACACCGGCGAGGACGGGGTCGAGCTGCTGATCGAGCCGGGGGCGGCGACCGCGGTCTGGGACGCCCTGCTGGCAGCTGGGGTCGCGCCTGCGGGCCTCGGTGCGCGCGACACGCTGCGCCTGGAGGTCTGCTACCCGCTGTACGGCAACGATCTCAGCGCCGAGCGCACACCGATCGAGGCGGGGCTCAAGTGGGCATGCGCGCTGGACACGGACTTCGTCGGCGTCGAGCGGCTGCGCGAACAGGCCGAAAGCGGCACCGCCGAAAAGCTCGCACCGTTCTTGTTCACCGGCGAGGGCATTCCCCGGCCAGGGTGCACGGTGCTCGATGACGGCGAACCCGCGGGAACCGTTACGAGCGGTACTCTTTCCCCCTGCATGGACGTCGGCATCGGCATGGCCTATGTGCGTGCCGACCTCGCCCAGCCAGGCACCGATCTGACAGTCGACGTGCGCGGAAAGCAGCGTCCCGCCCGCGTCTCGAAGAAGCCCCTCTACGAAAAGGGAGACTGACGTTGGCCGACAACTACCCCGACGACCTGCTCTATCACTCCGAGCACGACTGGGTGCGCATCGAGGGAGACGTCGGCACCTTCGGCATCACCTGGTACGCGCAGGACGCGCTCGGCGAGGTCGTCTTCTACGACCCGCCCGAGGTGGGCACCACCGTGACCAAGGACCAGTCGTATGCCGAGGTCGAGTCGGTGAAGGCGGTGTCCGACGTGATCGCCCCGATGTCGGGAGAGGTGTCCGCCGTGAACGAGGCTGTCTCCGAGACGCCGGAGCTCGTCAACGAGGACCCCTACACCTCGGGCTGGCTCGTGAAGGTCACGCTCAGCGATCCCGGCGAGGCCGATGCGCTCCTCTCAGCCGAGGCCTACCAGGCGCTGCTTTCGACGGACTGACGTGACGCGCTACACCTCAGCGACCGGTGCCGACCGCGAGCAGATGCTGGCGGAGATCGGCGTTTCCTCCGTTGACGAGCTGTTTGCCGACCTGCCGGCCGGCGTGCGGCTGGACCGCCCTCTGGAGCTTCCCGACGGGATGACCGAGGTCGCGGTATACGAGCGGCTCGCGGAGCTCGCGGCGCGCAACACGAGCGCCGAGGACGAGATCAGCTTCCTCGGGGCGGGGATGTACGACCACTACGTGCCGGCGATCGTCGACTCGATCACGCAACGGTCGGAGTTCCTCACTCCCGTATACGCCCTATCAGCCGGAGATCTCGCAGGGAACGCTGCAGGCGATGTTCGAGTTCCAGACGTCGATCTGCGAGCTGACCGGACTGCCCGTCGCAAGCGCGGGGCTCTACGAGGGACCGTCGTCGGTGGCCGCGGCCGCCTACCTGGCGCGCGCCGCCACCGGGCGCACCAAGTTCCTGGCATCCAGGGGAGTCCACCCGCATTCACGCGAAGCGCTGAATACGTACTCGGCCGGCTACGGCACGTCGGTCGTGGAGCTGCCGCTGGCGGCCGGGGCCACCGACCTGTCCGCGCTCGAAGCGGCGATCGACGACGACACGGCCGCGGTGTTCCTCCAGCAGCCGAACTTCCTCGGTTCCGTCGAGGACCTCGCCGCGCTCGCACCGGTCGCGAAGCGCACGGGGGCTCTGCTCGTAGTCACGGTCGACGCGCTCACGCTCGGCGTCCTTGCACCGCCGGGCGACTTCGGCGCCGACGTCGCGGTGGGTGAAGGGCAACCGCTCGGCAACCGCCTCGACTACGGCGGCCCCTCGGTCGGGTTCTTCGCCGCGCGCGAGGAGCACATCCGGCGTATGCCGGGACGCATCGCGGGGGAGACGACGGACGTGGACGGGCGGCGCGGATTCGTGCTCACCCTCCAGACGCGCGAGCAACACATCCGGCGCGAGAAGGCGACTTCGAACATCTGCACCAGCCAGCAGCTGAACGCGCTGGCCGCGACCATCTACCTGAGCTGGCTCGGCCGCCGGGGGATAGTCGAGATCGGTGAGCTGATGGCGCAGCGCACGGCGTACGCGCGCGAGCGCCTGTCCGCGGTCGAGGGTGTCGAGCCGGCGCACTCGCAACCGGCTGTGCGCGAGTTCGCGGTGGTACTCGACGCGCCTGTCGACGCGGTGCTGCGCCGCTGCGCAGCCGAGGGCATCAACGCCGGATACCCGCTCGGCGCCGACTATCCGGAGTGGGAGAACGGCCTGCTGATCGCGCTCACCGAGCGCCGCACGCGCGCCCACATCGACCTGCTCGCGGACGTGCTCGGGCGGGCGGTCGCGGCGGAGCGCAGCGCGGCAAGAGAAGGGGCACCGGCATGAACGAAACCCCGATGCAACGCGACCGTGTCACGACGATCTTCGAGCGCTCCGTCGAGGGACGCCGGGCCGCGGTGCTGCCGGAACCGGACGTTCCCGTCCGCCCGCTCGAGGAGCTGATCCCGCGCGCGATGCTGCGCGCCGAAGGCCCGCTGCTGCCCGAGGTCTCGGAGCCCGAGATCGTGCGCCACTACAACCGCATCTCGCGCCGCAACTTCGACCTCGACACGGGCTTCTACCCGCTCGGGTCGTGCACGATGAAACACAACCCGAAGGTGAACGAGCGCGTCGCGGCGCTGCCCGGCCACGCGCGGCTGCACCCGCTCACGCCGCCCGAGCGCGCGCAGGGGGCGCTCGAGCTGATGTGGCTGCTCCAGCGCTCGCTGTCGGAGATCTGCGGCTTGCCGCACGTCAGCCTCCAGCCCTCCGCGGGCGCGCACGGGGAGCTTGCGGGACTGCTGCTGACGCGTGCGTACCACGAGGACCGCGGCGAGTCGCGCCACAAGGTGCTGACCCCCGACACCGCACACGGCACGAACCCGGCAACCGTCACGATGGCCGGTTACGACGTCGTGAAGGTGGAGACCGACGAGCGCGGCGGGATCGACGTCGACGACCTGCGCGCGAAGGCCGACGACGACGTCGCATGCCTGATGCTCACGAACCCGAACACGCTCGGCCTGTTCGACGAGCGGATCGAGGAGATCGCCGAGATCGTCCACGGCACCGGCGCGACGCTTTATTACGACGGTGCCAACCTGAACGCGGTGATGGGCATTTCACGGCCGGGGGACATGGGCTTCGACATCGTCCACGTGAACCTCCACAAGTCGTTCTCGCAGCCTCACGGAGGCGGCGGCCCGGGCGCGGGACCGATCGCGGTCTCGGACCGGATCGAGCCGTTCCTCCCGCGGCCGCAGGTGGTGAAGCTCGAGGGATCGAACGGGACGGAGCCGCACTTCGCGCTCGACTTCGACCGGCCCAAGTCCATCGGGCGGCTGCGCGGCTTCCAGGGCAACTTCGGCGTGTTCGTACGCTCGTACGCCTACATCCTGAGTCTCGGCGGTGACGGCTTGCGCGAGGCGTCGGAGACCGCGGTGCTGAACGCCAACTACCTGCTCGCCCTGATGCGCAAGGGTCGCGCCGGCAAGTACCTCCCGGTTGCGTTCGACCGTCTCTGCAAGCACGAGTTCGTGCTCTCCGGCGCCCGCGCGAAGCGCGAGCTTGGTGTGAAGACGCTCGACGTCGCCAAGCGGCTGCTGGACCACGGCTTCCATCCACCCACGGTCTACTTCCCGCTGCTGGTGGACGAAGCCTTGATGGTCGAGCCGACCGAGACCGAGGCAAAGGAGACCCTCGACGCGTTCGCGGAGGCGATCGAGGAGATCCTCGCCGAGGCCGAGCAGGACCCCGAGGTTGCGCAGAACGCGCCCTACACGACGCCCGTGCGGCGCCTAGACGAGGTCGGCGCGACCCGCAAGCCGGTGGTGCGCCAGCCGCTCTGAGCGATCGGATCGACATCGTGCGGCGCGGCTATGAGGCCTTCAACCGGGGCGACATCGATGCCGCCCTCGTGTTCCTCCATCCCGAAATCGAGTGGCACACCTACATGGTCCCCGGGCCCGGGGGAGGCGTGTATCACGGTCACGACGGCGTGCGGGAGCTGTGGGCTGACGCGAAGCGGAGCTTCGGAGACTTCCGGAACGTGCCGGAGGAAGTGTTCGAGGAGGGTGAGCACGTCATCGCGAACGTCAGCGTGGAAGGCGTAGGGGCGCGCAGTGGCGCAGCGGTGCGGGCGCAGATCGCGCACCTGTACACCTTTCGTGACGGGCAGGTCGGGTCCGTCCGGTCCTTTCCCGACCGCGACGAAGCCCGCCGCGCCGCGGGTGTGAGCTGAGCCGCCACAGGTCAGCTGCCACCTGCACAGCTCCGTAGCACCGTGCGCCCAGCAAGTGCTTGTGCACGCGCAAATGGGTCCCGCGCGCGAAGCAGCCTTTTCGCCTCGTTGGGTCCCTTCGCCGCGGTCTCCAGGCGCGCGAGACCTCGCTCCGTGGCTCGAACAACCGACGTGATCTCCGCTCTTCTGCTGGGCGGTGGGGCGAGCTCTTGCAGCTGCTCCAACGCAGTTTGAAGCTCCTGTGCGGCCTCGTCAGCGAACTCAGAAATCTGCCCCGCGCTCGGTGCCGGCCCCGAGAAGTAGGTCTTTCGCAATCGCAGCAGCCTGGGCTGCAGCCGGTCGCATAACTGCTGGGATTTGGTCGCGAACTGCTTCGCCGATAGCGGCGTGCCTGAGGAAAGCGACTGAGCATCGCTAGTGGTTCTGACTTCATCGGAACCAGGATCGGATCCCTCATCCCCGCCACAACCAATCACGCCAAGCACGAGCGCGGATGCAACAACGATTGAAATCGAGCGCTTCATCGGCTCACTCCTCTCCCTGCTTCGCAACGATTAGGGAAGGCCGGGCGCTACCTCCGCTCCACCGTAGGGGCGCCCGGCCCACCCTGTTCCGATGCGACCGACAGGCGCGGGCCGCAACGATGGCCACCTGACGAGCTGGGCAGGTCGCTTCTCTTCCCTGTTTGCGAGTACCTGCTCACGGTTTAGCCGCAAATAGCGACAGTTCCGGATTCCGACCCCCTTGACAGCTGGACATTGCCCGTAAGAGGGTCGCCTCGACCGATCTCGCGTCCCTCATTGAAGGGCTCCACCCGCAGAGGTAGGCCTGGCGTCGAGCTGGCGGACAACCGCCAGCCGCAGGCAACCGAGGGGGGATGCAATGAGGGGGATCCAGGAAGTCACCGTAAGTCGATCGGCCCAAGTTCTCGGCTCCACTCACAGACGCAGGTTCGCTTGGCGCCGTGTCCCCGTGATCGCGGCGCTGCTCGCTCTGACCCTCTTCGCCTCAGCGTGCTCCCGTACCCACACCCACGAATCGGACAGCTCGACCGCATACGACTCGACCGGTACGACCACCGGCGAGAGCTATTCCGTCCAAACGGCACCGGACTTCGCTCGAGAGGATCTCCCAAACGAGCAAGAGGGCAACGCCTATTCCGGCACCCAAGTCGCCAAGGCAAGCTACAACGGCCAGGATGAAAACGGCGCAGGAGCCTCTGAGGCGCGCGGCAGTTTCTCGGTCTCAACCAGTCCAGGCACCGAGGGCTACTACGGCGCGGCCTTCTTCTTCCGGCCAGGCACCCTGAGCGGCACGACCAGTGGAGCTCAGGCGGCAAGCCAAAAGGGCCGCGTCGACATCTTGCGCTGGGATAACGCGAGCAGCTATGCCAATAAGGACATCGGCGGTGTCCGCATCAACGCGGATCACACTGCGAATCTCTTCTGGGATGGACCGAATACCGCCGAGGCGACTATTGGCCAGTCCTTCCTCTTGCGGGAAGGTTGTTGGAACTGGCTGTTCGTGCATCAAAAGCAAGGTGATGCAGGCTCGGCGATCAATGAAGTGTTCTTGAATGGGGAAAAGCTGTTCAGCTCGACCGCCAAGAACATCGAGACGGGGCGCATAATCGACCGCGTCAGCTTCGGGCTCCCCGGCATCAGCTCAGCTCAGGCGGGCAACAGCCTCGACGTATACGTGGATGATGCGCACGTAGGGGCAAGCAACAGCTCGATCATCGACCCGCGCAACAGGGCCTGCGAGCCACAGACCGGCGCCCGCCCGTACTACAAGATCGACGACCAGCAGCTGTCAGACCGGATGGGAATGGGCGTCAACGTCGCGACGGGCAACTTGCTCCTAACCGAAAGCGACGTTCAGATCGCAGGCACGAAGCTCGATCTGACGCTGTCTCGCACCTACAACAGCGCCCGCTTGGAGCAGTCCAACATGGGTGCCGGCTGGGTGCTCTCCGGGGGCCGGGACGTGAGCGTCAAGTACGACAGCGGTGGTGATGCGATCTTCCGTGGGCCGACAGGAGAGCGGGTCGAGTACACGAAGGACGGCAGCGACTTTGACTCGCCGACCGGCTTCCGCGACACGCGCCTGACGAAGGCGGGAGACGGGACCTCGAAGCTCGAGTTCCTGGGCAGCCGCACGAAGCTCAACTTCCACTCTGCGGGCAGCGTGTACCACGGCTCGATCAGCTCGATCGTGGACAAGAACGACAACACGATCGACTTCAACTACAACTCAACCACGGGCGCCTTCCAGTCGGTCACAGACACCCAGAATCGCAACGTGACCGCTACCACGAACGCCGGCAACGTTACGCAGCTCACTGACTTCGACACGCCTACGGCGCGTACCTGGGAGTACACAATCGTTGAAGGCGAGCTGGACGAGTACGAGAACCCCGAGGGCGACGAGACCCTCTATGACTACAACGGGCCAAACGATCGCTTGACGCAGATCACCGATCCGAACGGCCACCAGACCCAGATCGTGTACGAGAGCGCGTATCCATATCGCGTCAAAGAGATCAAGCGAGCACCCGGGCAGCCCGAGGCGGCGACATGGAAGTTCGACTACTCAAGCGACGGCGACCAGAACGTCTGTGACAAAGACGACGAGCAGACGCGGCGCGGCAAGACCGTGGTCACCGACCCCGAGAACCATCCCACTACGTACTGCTGGGATGCGATCGGCCGCGTTCACGTGGTGCGGGATGCAAAGAATGAGAAGAGAAGTACAAAGTACGACTTTGACTCAAACGCCACCGAATTCACGCGCGGCACCGCGATCTCGAATGCGACCTACGGGGCGGAAGGCAAGCTCCAAGAGACGAAGTCACCAAGCGACGTAAAGACGAGCTTCAGTTACGACAACGACAACACAGATCATCCGCACTTTCCGGATCGCATAACTACAGCCAGCCAGCAGGGCGGATCCGGCCAGTTCAAAGACCTCGACTACTTCGACAACAACCTTAAGGGTGTGGACAACGCCGACGGGAGCGACCGCACCAGCATGGAGTACACCGACGACACCGGGCAGCTCGAGTCGGTGATTCCGCCGCGCGGTCAAGGCCATGGCGACCCCCCTGATAACCCGTATGCGACCCGCTACGAGTACTCACCAACGACCGGCGGCAATCTCGCGAAGATTGATCGCCCTTCCCCGCTCGGGGACGAGACCTTCACCTACGACGCGCTCAGCCGCGTTAAGACCCGCACCGACGGCCAGGGCCATGTGCAGACGTACGAGTACGACAAGATGGACCACATCCAGCGCATCGGCTACAAGAACAGCGCCGGCGGAGCAGAGGTGTCCTCGATCCAGTACGACTACGACAACAACGGCAACATGGTCTGCCGCGGCGAGAACGGCGACTGCGAGGATCCGGGCCTCGTCGAGACCGACTACCAGTACGACCGGCTCAACCGCCTCATCTTCGAGGACATGCCGGACTCAGGCGTCGAAGGTGACTCCCTCTACACGTATGACCGGGTCGGGAATCTGAAGACGTTCACCGAGGCCGCAAACGCGCCGCCCGGCGGCCAGCGGCCAAGGATCACGTATACCTACGACGAGGTCAACAACCTGAAAGAGATGCGCGACCCGGACAATCTGCTCACGCAGTTCAAGTACGAAGACGAGCACAACACGAACAGGACGGCGACGATCTTCCCGACCGGCGTGCGCATCGACCAGACCTTCGACAAGGACGACCGCATCACTTCCATCAAGGCCAAGAACCCGGCCGGGACCGACAACTACGTCGAGCTGCAGTACTTCTACAAGAACGCGCCGCAGGGCGTGAACTGGCCGGCCTCGGGTTGTGGCAACCAACCCTTGATCGACACAGGCCAACTTACGTGCGTCAAAGATCTCGAGGCAAACACGACGACGAAGTACAAGTATTACCCGAACACCAATCGGCTGGAGGAGGCCGACACGACGGGGGGCTCCAGCCCGACCGACTACAAGTACTACTACGACGGCAACTCAAACCGCACCAAGCAAGACGTGATCACGTCTTCTGGGACGACCACCACGCACTACTACTATGACCCCGCCGATCGGCTTTGCTGGAGCTCCGCGACGGACGGCAGCCAATGCACCCCCGGTCCGACGGGATCGACCAGCTACAGCTTCACGACCAGCGGCAACCAAACGGGCTACTCGGGCGGCTGCGCGATGTCCTACAACACCCGCGATCAGAACACGTCCATCACCGGATGCGGCGGAGCGAACGCGAACAGCGTCGGGTACCTCGGCCCCTCCAACGTCGAGCGGATTGTCTCCGACGATGTCACGTTCACGAACAGTGCCCTGGGGCTCGTTAAGCGACACAATCCCAACGACCCCGGGAACCCGGTCTTCTTCCGTCGCGACGACAACGGCAAGCTGGTCCAGGGCTTCCGCAGCACTGCCACTGGCGCGTTTAGCAAGTACTACTACGTGCATGACCAGCTCGGCTCGGTGATCGCGCTCACCGACTCCACTGGCGCTCTTATGCGCACCTACAGCTACGACCCGTACGGGAACGTCACCGACACGGACCGCAGTGAGGGCGGGAACGCCCCGACGGACCGGTTCCGGTATGTGGAGGGTTATCAAGCCAGCGGCAACCTCTACCACTTCGGGTTCCGGCTCTATGACGCGAAGACTACGCGGTTCACGCAGCCCGATCCGATGGATCAGCCGGGCGCAAATCGGTTCATGTATGCGGGAGCCGACCCGATCAACAACTCTGACCCGCAAGGCCTTTTCCCGAACCCCATCGACGAGGTGAGTGACGGAATCAGCGCTGTCGGCGATTATCTGTCCGATGCAAGAAATCGCGAGCAGGTCGGGCTCATTACGGCTGGAGCCGTGGCAATGGCTGGTTCTGTTGCGATCGTCGGTGCATGTTCGGGGTTCACTGGTATGTTGGCGACCGCGCACTGTGCAACGGCGGGAGCCCCACTTTGGCTTGGCGGCAGTCTCTTGCTATCGAGGGGCGTCAATTACGATGACCGTTACAATGACCAGCGGTGACCGTGAGGCCGGTCGGTCTACTAAGACGTCTCCTAGCGATGGGCGCCGGTGGCGAGTCGCACTACTAGTTTGCGTCGGAGTCCTTTTCGTCGTAGCTGGTGTAGTGATTGACGTTTGGCTGATTGTCCTGGGCGCTCTGTGCCTTATGGCCATTCCGTTTTCAGTCATCTCGTCTGGGTCGTCACTATCAGCCATTCGCCGGCGGGACTCGGGTGACCCGCCACCTGAAGACACCGCCGGAACATATTTCTCGTTTTTGACTCACTTGATTGAGACGGAAAGCAAGAAACGTCCGCACGGCCCCGATGCTGCATCCGACCAGCGCAAAGACCGAACGCGGAGCGCTGGGCAACGAAAGAAAGAGGAACGTGCATGAGACTTTCGGCCCTACGCTGGCCAGCTGGTCGCGGGCCCGCCGCCTTCCGATGCTCTCAAATTATCTGCGCGCTTGCTTGACGAGGAACGACGCGAAGAGTGGGATGCCAATCCCGCAGCAACCGAGTAAAACGAGTGCCGTAGTCGTGTCGCCATCAGTTAAGAGGAACACCCCCCAGAACAGCAGCCCGGCGTACCCGAGAGATCCAAGAATCGCGACGCTGACCAATCGACGGCGACCTGGTGGCATAGCAACTTACCTTCGCTCTAGCTGTATCGGGTTTACTGTGGACCTTGGCATGGCCATCTGCACGTGTCGTCGCATCGTATCGTCGGCTGGAGTCTCGATCTCGTCGGCATCCTCGCCGTTGATTGCGGCAAACCGCCAAAGGCACACACCCCCTGCCGCTCCGAGTTCAAAAAGGCGGGACGCGGGCACAGGGGCTTCAGGATTCAGGACAGCGTCGAGCCCCGCACCTTGTACGCGCTGGTCGAAGCCCGGAACGGCACAACCCTCTGCCGCTCCGTGTCCTAAAGGCTCGACCGCGACGAAGCCCGCCGCCCCGCGGGCATCACCTGAGCGCACACACAGCGCTCTGGTAGATTTGCAGGCCGGTAAGCCGATGGATGGGCCGACCACAAGCGCTCGCATGCCTTTCGGCGTGCTGATCGACAGAAATGGAGACCGCGTGCTCCTGGGGCTGTCGGGCGAGTTCAGCGCGGACGCGGGCAACCGATTCGAGGAAGCCATCGCGGAGATCGCACGGGAGCCGGTCGCCGACCTGATCGTCGACCTCAGCGGGATCACGTTCATGGATCAGAGCTCTGCGTTCTTGCTGAACGAGCTCTACAAGCGGTTCAGTGCCCGGGCGACCGTGATGTTCGAGGGCGGGTCTGGGGAAATACAGAGGATCTTCGAGTCGGCCGGCCTCGCAGGCGTGTTGCCGATCGCCTTTCCCGGGGCGGCGCGCCCATCGAACTCACCCGGCGGCGGTCCCGAACACGACTGGACGACCGATCCCACTCATCCGCATCACGCGGTTCCCTACATCGGGATACCGCGGGCCGGTACGCCGCCACGCTACCGCGGCTAGATCTAGTGGTCGGCGACCGTGCCGCCTTCGGGCTCGAGCGGTAAACCCGCGTCCGCCCAGGCCTGAAGGCCCCCGGTCAGGTTGTAGGCGTCGTACCCGCCGTTGCGGAAGGCCTGCACTGCGAACGCGGAGCGGGTGCCCGACCGGCACTGGAACACCACCGGCTTGTCCTTGTCGATCTCGGCCGCGCGGCCCGGCAGCCGCTCGAGCTCGATGTGAACCGCTCCGGCGATCCGGCCGGCGTCCCATTCGTAGTCCTCGCGGACGTCGACGAGCTGCGCCTCGCCGCTCTCCGCGAGCTCTTTCACGCGGGCGGGGGTGAGCTCGAAGTCGGTCTCGGAGAGGGACGCCATGCCCCAAACTGTACGCACCTCATGGCCGGATCACCTTCAGCGTGATTTTCCAGCCGGTGTTGCCCGGGAGCGGCTCGGCCCGCATCTCGCCGGCAGCGTCGCGGAACACGCCCGTGCCGCCGGTGATGGCGTGGTTGAAGGGCCGGTTGAAGTAGTTCGGCCCTTGCGTCGCGATCTGGCCGTGGTCGAAGAAGAGGGACGTGGTGCACTGCGCGAGCGGCCTGCTCGGAAGCGTGATCACGCAGTGGCCCTGCCCGAAGCCGACCCGGCCGGTCTGTCCTTCGTTCTGGACCGGCCCGATGAAGGTCTCGGTGTCGCCGGTCGACGATCCCCCGGCCCCGAGGTCGAAGGGCACCTTGGCATCAGAGAAGCTGAACACAAACTTGAACGCTCCTTCGAAGAGGGATCGGATCGGGCGATCATCGACGCGGCCCGGCCCGCATGTCAACCGCAGCCGCCTAGTCCAGGAACCGGGCGTAGTGCTCGACAGGCTCGCGGCTGGGAGGGTCTGCCCCCTGGCGCGCGTGCCCGAGATACAGCAGCCCGACAAAGCGCTCGCCGGCGGGCAGTTCGACGGCGGCGCGGCCGGCGTCGGTGCGCAGCACTCCCGGGGTGCGCCAGTACCCCGCGAGGCCGCGGGCGTGCGCGCCGAGCAGGACTATGTAGGCGGCCACGCCGGCGGCATGCATGTCCTCCTCGTCCTGCTGTTCGTCGCCGGTCTGCCGCACCGAGCAGACGACCAGCGTCGGAGCGCGGTCGAGCTTGGCCGCGGCCACCCGGGCGCATTCAGCCGGGTCGGCGCCGGGCGGGGCTTTCGCCGCGCCGAGCTCGCCGGCGGCCTGCTTGAGCCGCTCGAGCGCCTGGGGCCCGACCACCCGGAACCGCCACGGGTTCGTGAGGTTGTGGTTGGGCGCCCAGCGGGCCAGCTCCAGCAGCTCCTCGAGGGTCTCCCGCTCGACGGGCTGGCTGTCGAAGGCCTTCACCGTGCGCCGCGAGCGAATCGCTTCCTCGGCGTCCATGCATCCGAGGTTAGTCGGCCCGCGGGCCGCGTCGGAGGCCAAAGTTATCCTTCCCCTGTGCCCGCGGCCTCCGCCAGCGCCCCGACCCGTACCCGCGAGCGCGTCTTCTCGGGCATGCGGCCGACCGGCCGGCTGCACATCGGCCACTGGTTTGGCGCGCTTCAGAACTGGGTCCGGCTCCAGGACGAATACGACTGCATCTACAGCGTCGTCGACCTGCACGCGCTGACGACCGGGTTCCAGGACGTCTCCCGGATCCACGAGGACGGCATCGAGATGCTCGCCGACTGGATCGGCGCCGGCGTCGATCCCGAGCGATCCATCGTGTTCCGCCAGTCGCAGGTACCCGAGCACGCGGAGCTTGCGCTGCTGCTCGGGATGATCACGCCGAAGTCCTGGCTCGAGCGGGTCCCGACCTACAAGGGCCAGATCGCCGAGCTGGGCGAGCAGATCGACACATTCGGCTTCTTTGGCTATCCGGTGCTGCAGACCGCCGACATCGTCCTGTACCACGCGACCAAGGTCCCGGTCGGACAGGACCAGCTGCCGCATCTCGAGCTCGCGCGCGAAATCGTGCGGCGCTTCAACCATCTCTACGGCAGCGGCGACGAGCTGGTATTCCCGGAGCCCGAAGCTCTTCTTACGGAGGCGCCTATCCTGCTCGGCATCGACAATCGGAAGATGTCGAAGAGCTACGGCAACGCGATCGAGCTGGGCGCGGAGCCCGACACGATCCGTGACATGGTGGGCAGGATGATCACCGACCCCCTGAAGGTCCGGCGCCACGATCCGGGCCGACCCGAGGTCTGCAACGTGTTCTCCTACGAGCAGCTCTTCGGCACGCCGGCCGACCGCGTCGCCGAGATCGACCGCACCTGCCGCACCGGCGAGCTCGGCTGCCGCGACCACAAGGACGAGATCGGCGAGCGCATCGTGGAGTACATGCGGCCCTTCAGGGAGCGCCGCGCGCAGGCGCTTGCGGATCGCGGCGAGCTGGAGCGGCTGCTGGTGCGCGGCGCCGAACGCGCCCGCGAGATCGCGGTCCCGAACATGGAGCGTGCCAAGGAGGCGATGGGGCTGTGAACACCGTCGCGCAACCGTGGACCCTTGACCTCGAAGTCTTCGAGGGCCCGTTCGACCTACTCGTCACCCTGATCCTGAACGAGGACGTCGACCTGCTCGAGGTCCACCTCGCCGAGATCGTGCTGGCCTACATCGAGCGACTCGAGGCACGGGGGGAGCTCGACCTCGAAGCGGCGACGGAGTTCCTGATCCTGATCGCGGCGCTGCTGGAGCTGAAATCGCGCCTGATGCTGCCCTCCGACGACGAGGACGGGCTCGACCTCGAGCCCGCCGAGGCGGCCGACGAGCTGCTCGCACGGCTGCTCGAGTACAAGAAGTTCAGGGCCGCATCGGAATGGATGCACGCGCGCTTTGACTCCGAGCGCCCGTACGCATACCGCGCCGCCCCGCTGCCCACAGAGCTGCGCCGGGTCGCGTTCGATGCCGCGCAGAAGGCGTATGAGCCGGACCGCCTCGCGGATGCGATGAGCGGGCTGCTGCGCACCCCGCCGGCCGTGGACACGAGCCACATGACGCAGATCACCGTGTCACTCGACCGGCGGCTCGCCGTCGTGCGCGAGCTGCTGGCGAGTCGCGGCGCCTTCACGTTCGACGAGGCGGTGGGCGAGGATTCCGACCGCATGACGCAGGCGGTCACGCTCTTCGCGTTGCTCGAGCTGTACAAGACCGGGGAGCTCGTCTGGCGTCAGCGCGAGACTTTCGGACCGATCGAGATCATGTCGCCCGCCGAGTCATGAACCCCATCGCACGTCAGCTGACCGCATTGCTGTTCTGCTCCGCCGAGCCGGTCAGCCGTGCCGACCTGTGCGAGGCGATCGGCTGCGCCGAGCCCCGGCTCGACGATGCGGTCGAGGAGCTGCGTTCCCTGTTTGCGCCCCAGGAGTCGGGCATCGTCCTGCGCGAGGTGGCCGGGGGGCTGACGCTTGCGTCGGACCCCGAAGCCGACGACGCGGTGCGGCGGCTGCTGTCGAAGCCGCGCACGCCGCCGCTCTCGCAGGCGCAAGCAGAGTGCCTGTCGATCGTCGCGTACCTGCAGCCGGTGTCGCGTCCCGAGATCGCGCGCATCCGCGGCGTCAACTCCGACTCCCCGGTGACGACGCTGGAGGAGCGCGGCCTGATCGAGGAGAAGGGGCGCACGCAGTTCGGGGCGATCCTCTACCGGACGACCGCGCTGTTCCAGAAGCTCTTCGGCCTCGAGTCGCTGAAGGCGCTGCCGGACATCAAGACCTTCGAGCCGAGCGCCGAGGACGAGCAGCAGCTGCGCGACAAGCTGCTCAAGGCCGGCGAGCAGCGCGTCAGCTGACGCGCAACAATTGCCCGCGGCGAGGGTTGTCAGTGTGAGCAAACTCGTCTTGGGAGGGCTGATCGATGAAGCTCGCAGCGCCTGGCATATCTCTGTTGCTGGCGGCCGTTCTGTTTGCCGCCGCGTTGCCCACCGGCTCTGACGCGCGGACGAAGCGCTGCAAGACCCCTTGGGGCGCGACGGTCGTCGAGCGCAGCCCACGTGCGGTCATCTATTCCCCTCCGTCGGGGAAGCCAAGACGTGAGCTGATCACCTTCTACGGCTGCGCGCGGGGCGTGGGGAAGAGGTTCTTCGTCTGGAAGTGCGATCCCGGGCAGATCACGTCGGACCGGTGGCTGAGCGTACGTGTGAAGAACAAGGTTGCGATCCTGGAGATCCTGCGCCGGACCGAAGAGAGCCCGATCTACTTTCACCTCACGCGACGTGTGAGTCTGCGGAGCGGAACGCGGCGCGACATCCGCCGCGACCCAAAACCGCTGCCGCCGGAAAGTCCACACCTCTTCGAGTGTTAGATCGCCGGCCGGCGCAGGACGCGCTTCGCGATCGCCGCGATCGTCTCGTGGCTGTACTCCATGGAGGGAGCGCCCTGGGTCAGGACCGCGAGGGCGACGCGACTGCGGCCACGCTCGATCAGTGCGACTTGGTGCACGCAGCAACTGCGCCACCCGCCCTTGAAGAACGTCTTCAGGCCTTTTGACTTGGCGACGGGTGGTACGCCCCAGCGCTGCGGCCCCACGATCGACGACAACAGCTTGCGTGCATAGCGGCGGTGGGCTCCAGGAACGAGCTTGTCGATCTGGATGAAGAACCGGACCTGGTCGGCGGCGGTGATCTGGGAGTTCCCCCACACGCTCGACGGTCTGAACTTCCTCATGCCGGCGACGCGCGCCACCGCGTTCAGCCCGCGGTCGCCGATCTGCCCGTAGATCGCGCTGGCGGTGTCGTTGTCCGAGCGCGTGATCATCGGGTGGAGCAGGCCACGCTCATGGTCGGTCAGGCGCCGTCCCTCCGCGCGGCGCAGGATGGCGACCATCATCATCGCCTTGACGACGCTGGCGGAGTTGAAGCGCTGGGTTCGCAGCAGACCGCGCAGCCGGTCCTGCTGGTCGAGCACCGCGAACGCCACGAGTCCCTGTCGCGAGCGGGCGAAGCGCTGGGCCGCCCTGATCCCCGCGGTGCTCGTCAGTTCACGGACGCTGGCCTGCGAGCGCTGGGCCGTGTCCTGGCTCGCCGGTGCAAGCGCAGGCGCGACCGTGGCCGCGATCAGCGCGACGATGACAGCGTTACTTGCCGACAGAGGAGACGTACGTCGCGACCGCCTCGGCTTCCGCGCCGGTGACGATGTTGGCGGGCATCGCTCCCGTGCCCGCCCCGCCCTGCTCGATCGCGCTCAGGGTCCGGGCCTTGTCCGGCTTGAGCTGGTCGAGGTTCGGGCCCACGCTGCCGCTCGTGCCTGCGTCGCTGAGCGTGTGGCACGTGCCACACGACTGGGTGAAGATCTGCTTGCCCTCGGCTGACGCCGCGGCACCGCCGCCTCCGCCGCCGGCCTGCTCGCCTTCGGCAGCCTGCTCGCCGCTCCCGCCTCCGCCGGCCTCGCCCGGCGTGTCGGTCGGGCTGGAGGCCTCGCCGCCGCTCGCGGCGGGCTCCTTCTTGTCGTCGATCACGATCGCCGGTATGCCGAAGCCGAAGACGACCAGCACACCGAGGAAGGCGAGGATCCCGTTCGGAACGGCGCGCAGCAGCATGCCGCCGGCGACCACCGCCAGGCCGATCAGGAGTAGGGCAACCCACACGTCCAAGGCGGCGGCATTATGGCACCTGCGCTGGCGGGGAGCCCTACGAGGGCTAGCCTTGGGCGCGAGATGCGCCTCGCGAAGTACCTCGCCCACGCGGGCGTTGCCTCCCGCCGCGCCGCCGAGCGCCTGATCGCAGATGGTCACGTGCAGGTCGGCAGCGAGCTCGTCACCGATCCCGCGCGGGACGTGGGGGACCAGGACGACGTGCGCGTCGACGGCCGCCCCCTGACGCAGGAGCAGCGGGAGTATTTCCTCCTGCACAAGCCCGTGGGAGTGCTGTCCACGGCCAGCGACCCGCAGGGGCGCCCGACCGTCACCGAGCTCATCGACAGCGATGCCCGCCTGTATCCGGTCGGGCGGCTCGATGCCGAAAGCAGCGGGCTGATCCTGATGACCAACGATGGCGAGCTGGCAAACCGCCTGATGCACCCGCGCTACGAGGTCCCGCGCACCTACCGCGCGCGCGTGGCGGGCTCGCCGTCCAAGCGGGCGCTGCAGGCCCTGCGGGAGGGCGTCGACCTGGAGGACGGCCGCTCGAGACCCGCTCGCGTCCGCGTCGTCGCCGGGGGCCGGGAGTCGGTCGTCGAGGTCACGATCCACGAGGGGCGCAACAGGATCGTGCGGCGCATGTTCGAGGCGGTCGGTTACCCGGTGCGATCGCTCGAGCGAATCGCGTTCGGACCGCTCGAGCTGGGCCGGCTCCGGGCGGGAAGTTCTCGGCGGCTGCGCCCGTACGAGCTGGAGGGAGTGCGGCGGGCAGCCGGTCTCGAGGAAGGCTGAGAGAATCCGCGGTCATGCCCCGTCTCTACGCCCTGCGCGGCGCGATCTCGATCGAGGACAACACCGAGGCCGCGATCGTGGGCGGCACCCGCACGCTGGTCCAGGAAATCATGAGCCGCAACGGGCTCGGCGCGGAGCAGATGGTGAGCTGCGTCTTCAGCGCCACGACCGACCTGAACGCGCAGTTCCCGGCCGTCGCCGCGCGTGACCTCGGGCTCAACAGCGTTCCGCTGCTGTGCACGCAGGAGATCGAGGTGCCGGGATCGCTGCCGCGCGTGATCCGCATCCTGCTCCACTACTACGCATCCAACGGCCACTCTCCCCAGCACGTGTACCTCGGGGAGGCGAAGACGCTGCGCGAAGATCTCGACTCAGCACAGTGACGCCCGCGTAATCCCGCCACCGTGGTGCCTTTTGCTCGCAGTGGCGGCAAGAGTGACCACGGTGGAGGTAACCCTCGCGCGGTT
The DNA here is from genome assembly GCA_963762195.1 of uncultured Solirubrobacterales bacterium. Taxonomy (GTDB): domain Bacteria; phylum Actinomycetota; class Thermoleophilia; order Solirubrobacterales; family JBBDJG01; genus DASRIA01. The sequence goes on from CAVXJX010000008.1 coordinate 98,219, forward strand.
GGCGACCCGCGCGCATGGAGTGGTGACTCGGGCGCAGCTGCTTGGCGCCGGCGTCACTCGCGCGCGAGATTCAGCAGCGCCTAGCGCGGGCGCGCTGATCCGTGAGCATCGCGCCGTGTACCGGGTCGGCCACCGCGCACCGAGCACGGAGGCCCGCTACATGGCCGCGGTGCTCGCAGGTGGAGAGGGAGCGCTGCTGAGCGGCTGCGCCGCTGCCCACCTACTGGGTGTGGTGAAGGGAAAGGCTCCGAAGCCCGAGGTCACGACGCTGCCGAAGCGACGCATCAAAGGCATCAAAGACCCGGCGAACCAAGAAGGAGCACGCAACGGTCTGGCGCGGCATCCCCGTCACGAGCGTCCCTCGCACACTCGTAGATCTCGCCCAGTACCTACCCGAGGACGATCTCGCCCGCGCATGTCACGAAGCCGGCGTGCGTCACTTCACCAGTCCGGCGCAGGTCGAGGCAATCCTCGCGGGCAGGCCGAACACGCCGGGGGCCGGAAAGCTCAAGGGAGTGATGAAGGGAGACGTAAAGGTCACCCTCAGCAAGCTGGAGCGCCACTTCCTGTACCTACTAAAGGAGCACGGCATGCCCCAACCCCAAACCAACCGTCCCGCCACCGGCCGCCGCGTCGACTGCCGCTGGCCCGAGCACCAGCTGACCGTCGAGCTCGACAGCTACCGGTACCACCATTCGCGCCACGCATGGGAACAGGACCGTCGCCGGGAGCGCGAGGCCCGCGCTCGAGCCGACGAGTTCCGCCGCTACACGTACGGCGATGTCTTCGAGCATCCCGCCGCGATGCTCGCCGAGCTACGGGCGCTCCTGCCAACGACTCGTTGATCGATACTTTGTGTCCGTGGCCTCCGCCGTTCCTTACATAGAGCGCCTCGCGCGCATCCCGATCTACTCGGCGGGCGCGGACAGCGCCAACGCGGCCGCGCGGGAGACCACGTCGGTCGCGATGCTCGCCTCCAACGAGTCGCCCTTCCCGCCCGTGCCCGCGGTCGTCGAAGCGGTGCAGCGCGCGGCTGCCGACGTGAACCGGTACCCCGATCCCGGCGCCGGCGCGCTGCGCCGCGCGCTGTCGGATCGCTACGAGTACCCGGCGACGTCGATCGCGGTGGGCAACGGCTCCTGCGAGATCCTGCTGGCAGCCGCCGAGGCGCTGCTCGAGCCGGCCAGCGAGCTCGTGTACGCGTGGCCCGCCTTCTCCATGTATCCGCACCTCTCTGCGGCCACCGACGCCAAGGAGCGCAGGGTCGCGCTGACCGGCGACCACGTGCACGACCTCGACGCGATGGCCGCGCAGATCAACGACCTCACCCGGATGGTCCTGGTCTGCAATCCGAACAACCCGACGAGCACCCACCTGACCGCCGCGGAAATCGGTGCCTTCCTGGAGCGCGTGCCGCCCCAGGTGCTCGTGATCCTCGACGAGGCGTACATCGAGTTTCAGACTGCCGAGGACCCCGACACCTCGCTCGCGCTCCTGCGGGACTTCCCGAACCTGGTGATCCTGCGTACCTTCTCCAAGGTGTACGGGCTCGCGGGCCTGCGTGTCGGGTACGCGCTCGGCTCGGAGGACTTCCGGGCCGCCGTCGACCGCGTGCGCCAGCCGTTCTCGGTCAACAAGCTCGCCCAAGCGGCCGCGACGGAAGCTCTCCGCCATCAGGACAACGTGGCCGAGCGCGCAAGCTGGAACGCCGTGGAGCGCCTGTGGATGGAGGAGGAGCTGAGCGAGCTCGGCCTCGAGGTGGCCGACAGCCAGGCGAACTTCTGCTGGGTCGGGCTGGGCGACCACGAAGAGCACACGGTGGTTGCGGCGCTGACCCGCGCCGGCGTCGCCGTGCGCCCGGGCGGCGCCCTGGGCGGCGCCGGTTACCTGCGCGTGACGTACGGAACCCGCGCGGAGAACGAGCGGTTCATCGCGGCCATGGGGGACGCGCTCGCCTGAGACCCCGCGCCCTGTTGGCGGTCGGCCTGGTGCTGGCGCTGGCAATCGGGCTGTTCGCGGCCCGTGACCTGCTCGACGACGAGGGGGTTGTCCAGACCGCGTGCAACGGCGCCGCGCACCTGTGCGACCGCGCGATCGACGAGGTGGCGTTCGCCGCCACCCACAACTCGATGTCCGCCGCCGACCAGCCGGGCTGGAGGCTCACCCAGCAGGAGAGAGGCATCGGCCCCCAGCTCGAGGCGGGCATCCGCGGCCTGTTGATCGACATGTATTACGGCAGCGAGACGCGGCGCGGAGTCCAGAACGTCCCGCTGAACAAGATCACGGACCGCGCCCGGCCGGTGGGGGTTGGCCGCCACGTTTACCTCTGTCACACGGTGTGTGCTTTCGGGGCGACCCGCGCCACCGACGCACTCGCCACCGTGCGCGACTTCCTCGCCTCGCACCCCCGTGAGGTCATCCTGATCAGCATCGAGGACCACATCCGACCCCGCGACGTCGCGGGGGTGTTCAAGGACAGCGGCCTCGACCGCTACGTCTGGCGCGGCGCGCTCGGCCCGCGGCGCTTCCCGACCATGCGCGAGATGATCGACAAGGACGAGCGAGTGGTCGTGATGGCCGAGCACCGCAGCGGCGGCGTGCCGTGGCTGCGGGACCAGTTCGACCTGGTCCAGGAGACTCCCTACCGGTTCGGTACCCCCGCCGAGGTGGCTGCGGAAAGCTCCTGTCGCCCCAATCGCGGGAACGCCCGGAACCCGCTTTTCCTCCTCAACAACTGGGTCGACACCTCGCCGCTCCCGAGGCCAAGCAACGCCGTCGTCGTCAACTCGCACGCTGCCCTGCTGCGCCGCGCCCGCACCTGCCAGCGCGTGCGCGACCGGCTCCCGAACCTGGTCGCGGTCGACTTCTACGAGCAGGGTGACGTGCTGGGCGTCGTGGGTGAGCTCAACCGCTGAGGGATACTCGTGGACGGATGGCGTTTGGAGCTTTCCCCGCAACGTGGTACAAAGGGCACCTATGGAGTCGGCGATCACGCCAGCTGCTGCATCCCACATGGCCCTCGGGGCCGCGCAGTGGCCTGCTCCCTTTTATTCCTGGCGATTTAGCTAGGCGTTCGACCCGCCTGCGCACCCGCGCACCCGAGAAATCCCCAGGTCGAGCGCCGTACCGGCAGCGGAACCCCTCTCACAGGGGCCCCGTGTGATGAAGGACACCAGGAAAACCGCTAGAACACCGAGAAGTTTGCGAGAAGGGACACGTCGATGATGATTGTCATGAAAGAGGAGGCCACTCCGGAGCAGATCAGCTCCGTGGTCAAACGCGTGGAGTCGGTCGGTGCGCACGCCCATGTCTCAGAGGGCGACGTGCTGACCGTGATCGGGGCGATCGGCGACCGCGAGCGGATCGCCAACCTCGATCTCGAAGGAACGGATGGGGTCGACCGCGTCGTTCCCATCACCAAGCCCTACAAGCTGGCCTCGAGCCAGTTCCGCCACGGCGTCCCGACCGTCGTCGAGATCGACGGCAGAAAAGTGGGTGGGGGGAACTTCTCGCTGATGGCCGGGCCGTGCACGGTCGAGAGCCGCCATCAGCTGCTGTCGACTGCCGAGGCGGTAAAGGCCGGCGGCGGATCGATGCTGCGCGGCGGCGCGTACAAGCCACGCTCGTCCCCATACAGCTTCCAAGGCCTGGGCGACGAGGGGCTGCGCCTCTTGAAGGAGGCCAAGGAGGAGACCGGCCTGCCGATCGTGACCGAGTTGATGGACACGCGGGACCTGGACCAGGTGCTCGAGGTGGCCGACGTGATCCAGGTCGGCGCGCGCAACATGCAGAACTACTCGCTGCTTCAGGAGATCGGCCGGTCAGGTCGCGCAGTGCTGCTCAAGCGCGGGCTGTCAGCGACCCTCGATGAGCTGTTGATGGCCGCCGAGTACATCCTCAAGGAGGGCAACGAGGACGTGATGCTCTGCGAGCGCGGGATCCGCACGTTCGAGACGGCGACCCGGTTCACGCTCGACATCATGGCGGTGCCGGTGCTCAAGCAGCTGTCGCACCTGCCGGTGGTCGTGGACCCGAGCCATGCGGCCGGGCGGCGCGACCTCGTGCTGCCGCTGTCGCTGGCGGCCGCCGCGGCGGGCGCCGACGGGATCATCGTCGAGGTGCACCACGACCCCGACGCGGCGATCTGCGACGGTCCTCAGGCGGTGCCGGCAGACGAGTTCGCCCACTACGTGGAACAGGTCCAGCGCGTGGCGGCCGTCGTGGGGAACGAGCTGTCAGCTCTCTGAACCTGATGCGATGACCCCCGTTCGCTCCTGACCCGGATTGCGCTTCTCGGCGTCGGCCTGATCGGGGGTTCCATCGGGCTCGCGGCGCGTGCGCGGCTCGAGGGGGCCGAGGTGCGGGGCTATGACCCCGACGAGGGCGCGCTCGCGCGGGCTCTCGAGCGGGGCGCCATCGACTGCGCGGCCACGTCGGTGGCCGCGGCGCTCGAGGGCGCGGAGGCATGTTTCGTGTGCGCGCCGGTGTCCGCGCTGCCGGCCCTCGCCGCACAGGCGCTCGAGCACTCACGGGACTGCGTCGTGAGCGATGTCGGCTCGGTCAAGCAGCCCGTCGTCGACAGCGTCTCCGACGGGGAGCGCTTCATCGGCGGGCACCCGCTCGCCGGGGCCGAGGCGTCCGGCGTCGCGCACGCTCGGGCCGACCTGTTCGAGGACGCCACCTGGTACCTGACGCCGACGGAGCGCTCCAGCGGCATTCTCTACGAGCGCCTGTTCGGGCTCGTATCGGCACTCGGCGCACGGCCCACGGCGATCACGGCTGATGTGCATGACCGCCTGATGGCGACCGTCAGCCACCTGCCGCACGTGCTCGCGAACGTGCTCGTGGGCCAGGCGGCACGTGAGCTCGCCGACGAGTCGCAGGGACTCCCGGCGACCGGCCCGAGCTTCCGCGACGCCACGCGCGTTGCCGGCGCGAATCCAGCGCTGTGGCGCGACATCTTCCTGTCGAACCGCGAGGCTCTCGAGCGCGAGCTGGACACATACTTGGCTGCGCTCGAGACCGTGCGCGACGACCTGCGCGCGGGCGATCCGGCACGGCTCGAGCGCTGGATCGAGGGGGCCCGCGCCGACCGCCAGCGCCTGCTCGAAGCGGATCTCGCGGGCGGTTCGGTGAGCGAGCTGCGGGTCGCCGTGCCCAACCGGCCCGGGATCGTGGCGCAGCTTGCGCTTGTACTCGGCGAAGCGGGCATAAACATCGTGGACATGGCGCTCTACCCGGCTCCTGACATGAGGTCCGGCGCGATCGCGCTGTGGATTGCGGGCGAGGGCAGCGCAGACCGCGCGATGGAACTCGTAGCCGCGCTTGGCTATTCGGCCTCGCCGGTGGACAGCGGCGGCTGACGGGTGCGCTTCGACGCTGCCTCCGCGCTGACTGGCGAGCTCACGCCGCCGCCGGACAAGTCGATCTCACACCGTGCCGCGATCATCGGCGCCATGTCCGACGGGCCCGTCCAGGTGCGCGGTTATCTGCGATCCGCGGACACCGCCGCGACCCTTGAGGCGGTCACCGAGCTTGGAGCTCGTCTCGCCGGCGCCAAGCCGCGCGGTGCCGGAACGGACCTCGAACTCGTGGGCGCGGGGCTGCGCGGCGCCGACCCCGGCGGGGAGTCGATCGACGTCCGCAATGCGGGCACCCTGCTGCGGATCCTCCCCGGATGGCTCGCCGGCCAGCCGCGGGGGACGTGGAGCCTCGACGGGGACGAGAGCATCCGCCGTCGCCCCGTCGAGCGCGTTGCCCATCCGCTGAGGCGCATGGGGGCGACCGTCGACTTCCGCGAGGGCGGCTTGCCTCCCATGGTCGTCGAGGGCGCCGACCTGCACGGGATCGAGTACGAGCTGCCCGTCGCAAGCGCGCAGGTGAAGTCGTGCGTGCTGCTTGCGGGACTCCTGGCCGACAGCGAAACCACGGTCGTCGAGCACCTTCCGTCCCGTGACCACACCGAGGTGATGCTCCGGGCGGCCGGCGTGGACGTGCGCAGCGAGGACGGGAGGGTGTCGGTGTCCGGCGTGCGCCGCATCGAGCTTGGCGAGGTGGACATCCCGGGTGACTTTTCCTCGGCGGCGTTCTTCATCGCGGCGGCGACGCTCGTGCCGGGCTCGGAGATCGTGCTGCGGGGCGTCGGGGTGAACCCGACGCGCACGGGCCTCCTGGGCATCCTGCAGCGGATGGGCGCCGACGTCGAGCTCGCTCCGCTCACCACGGCCGGCGGAGAGCCGGTGGGAGACATCGTGGTGCGGGCGGCCGAACTGCGCGGCACCGAGGTCTCGCCGGAGGAGGTACCGCTGACGATCGACGAGCTGCCGATCGTGGCCCTGCTCGGTGCGTTTGCCGAGGGGCGCACCTCGGTGCACGGCGCCGACGAGCTCCGGCGCAAGGAGTCTGACCGGATCGAAACCGTCGTGGGCGGCCTGCGCGCCCTCGGGGCGCGCATCGAGGCGGCGCCTGACGGCTTCATGATGGAGGGCACGGGTGGGCTCGCCGGGGGCCACCTGGATGCCTCGGGTGACCACCGGCTCGCGATGCTCGGCGCCATCGCCGGCCTGGCATCCCGCGCAGGCGTTGAGGTGACGGGCTTCCAGGTCGCGGATGTCTCATATCCGAGCTTCACGGCTGACCTCGATGCCGTCACCCGGCGTAGGGATCGGTCCGAAGCGGGCGAATAACACCAGGGATGGCCGCCGGGACCCAGACCGCGCGCCGCGGTCGTGCGCGGGAGGCGCAGCAGCGGCGCGTGTATCGCCGTCGACGGCTGCTCGGCCTTGGCCTGGCCTTGATCCTGCTGATCGTGCTCGTCCGCGGCTGCTCCGCCGTGGTGGGAGGGGGCGAGGAGGACGCCGCCTCGGACCAGGTGGCCGCGCCGGAGCTGCCGCGCGGCGGCCGCGAGATCCTCCCGCGCAACCGGATCGTCGCCTACTACGGGGCGCCCCAGGACCCAGAGCTCGGCGTGCTCGGGACTGCTCCGCTACAGGTGTCTGCGCGGCGCGTCGAGGCCCGCGCGCGGGAATACGCGCAGCGCGGGCGCCCTGCCCTGCCTGCATTCGAGCTGATTGCAACGCTCGCGCAGTCGGCGCCCGGTGAGGACGGGATGCACCGCCTGCGTCAGTCCGACGCGGTGATCGCCCGCCACCTGCGCGCCGTGCGCGCCGCCAAGGGACTGCTCATCCTCGACATCCAACCGGGACAGGCGGACTTCATGGAGGAGGTCCGGGCGCTCGAGCGGTGGCTGTTGGAGCCCGACGTGAGTCTCGCCCTCGACCCGGAATGGAGCGTGCCCGACGGCGTTCAGCCCGGCAGCGTGATCGGTGCCACCGATGCGGCGACGGTGAACGAGATCGCCGACTACCTGGCACGCATAGTCCGCGGGCGCAACCTGCCTCAGAAGGTGCTGATCGTGCACCAGTTCACCGAGGACATGGTCAGCGACCGGGATCTCACCCGGGGCCGGCCCGGGGTCGCCCTGATCTCGAACATGGACGGCTTCGGAACCGCCGAGGTGAAGACGAACGTATACGGCCAGCTCTCGATCGACCAGCCCCGGTCACAGCGCCTGCGGCGGCGCTCGCCGGAGCCCTACAACGGCTTCAAGCTGTTCTTCCGCGAGGACACGGGGTTGATGGAGCCGAAGGACGTGCTCGCATTGGAGCCTGCTCCTGATGTGGTCGTATACGAATAGGTACGCAGTTACGCAGTTACGCAGTTACGCCGTGCGTCGGATTAGGGATGCTGCGCGGTGGAACTGCCGTGTTACCGCGTTGGGCGTCGTGGCCGTTTAGTTGCTTTGCTCGGGCGTTTAGTAGTCGTGTCAGCTCTGCGGTCGGGTGGAAGGGGTCGGCGATCGTGTTGCCGTCCTCCAGGGACTTGGCGGCCAGGACGGCGTTGTCGACTTCGGCTAGGAGGGCGGCGCCCCGCGGGACCTGGCTGCCCTCGAGCTGTGCGAGACGCTCGATCGACTGCCAATCGTCCGGTGTGACGCGTCTGATCGTCACGGAGTCGTAGAGCGCGGGCGCCGCGGCCAGCCGCTCCGGGTGGGAGCGCCGGTATTGCTCAGCTTGCGCGAATCGCTCTTGCAGAACCGATTCTGCGAGATATGCGTTGAGGGGATTCATGGGGTGCCGCCCTCCTAGGTATCGCTTGTGTTTGCCCATAACTAGCGTAGAATGTACGGTAGTTAGTATAACTTGTCAAGGGCATTTGCTGGTTACGTACGATAGCCATCGAATTTAAGGAGATATGTGACATCGGACACAGCCCCCGGCCGCCTCGAACTGGTCCGCCAGTTCGTCAACACCCGCGACATCGACGACGACCTCGACGACATCGCGACCCCCGCGGCCCTTGAGACCTGGCTGGCCGAGCACGATCTGAGCACGGGAGCGGCGTCCGATGCGGATGTGGCGCGCTTTGCCGACGTGCGCGAGGGCCTGCGGGCGCTGCTGCTCTCCAACACGGGCGAGCCGCGTGACCCGGACGCCGTCGCCCGCCTCGACGCGGTCGCCGCCACGGTCCCGGTGAGCGTGCGCTTCGGCGACGATGACTGTGCGCTCGAGCCCGAGGGCGAGGGGCTCGACGGGGCGCTCGGGTCGATCCTGGGGCTGGTTCACACGGCGATGCGCGACGGGACCTTCCAGCGCTTGAAGGCCTGCCGCGAGCACTCGTGCGAGTGGGCGTTCTACGACCACTCACGCAACCGCTCCGCCACGTGGTGCTCGATGGAAGTGTGCGGAAACCGTGCCAAGGCACGCGCATATCGCGAACGCCACGGCAAGGGCAAGAAGTAGATCAGGGCCCACCCTCTACGCTTCCGCCGATGATCATCGCGATCGACGGGCCCGCCGGGAGCGGGAAGAGCACGGTCGCGCGGGAGGTGGCCCGGCGGCTTGGCTTCACCTACCTGGACTCAGGCGCCATGTATCGCGCGGTCACGCTGGCGGCGCTCGACTCGGGAACGGACCTCGACGACGGGCCGGCACTCGGGGGCATCGCACAGGGGCTCGCAATCGAGCTGCGGCGTCGTGACGACGACAACGCGCAGGTCTTGGTGGACGGGCGCGACGTCAGCGACGCGATCCGCGATCCGCGCGTCACTGGCGCGAGCTCCCGCGTGGCCGCACACCCGGACGTGCGCAGCGCGATGCTCGACAAGCAGCGTGCTTTGATCGCAGCCGGCGACTACGTCGTGGAGGGCCGCGACATCGGCACGGTCGTCGCTCCCGACGCTCCGGTGAAGGCCTTCCTGACCGCCGACGCCGGCGAGCGTGCACGCCGCCGCGCGACCGAGCTGGAGCGCCGCGGCGTCAGCATCCAGCACGACGAGGTGCGTTCCGCGATCGAGCAGCGCGACCGGCTCGACTCCACGCGCTCGGCCGCTCCGCTGCGCAAGGCCGACGATGCGGAGCTGATCGACACGACGAGCCTGACGGCGACTGCCGTCGCCGATCGCATCGTCGCGCTCGCCCAGGCCGCTGCGAGACGATGAGGGGGACAGCTCCCAAGGTCGCGGTTGTCGGCTACCCGAACGTCGGCAAGTCGACATTGGTAAACCGGCTCAGCGACACCCGCGAGGCCGTGACCGATGCCGAGCCGGGCGTGACTCGCGACCGCAAGGAGATCCCCGCCGAGTGGAACGGCGTGGCGTTCACGCTCGTCGACACGGGCGGAGTGGACCTGAGCGACGGTGCGGCACTCGCGCGCCAGGTCCAGGACCAGGCGCGCTACGCGCTCGAGGACGCGACCGTGGTGCTGCTGGTCGTGGACGCCACGGCGGGATTGCGCCCTGGCGACGCCGATCTCGCGAAGCTGTTGCGGGCCTCCTCGGTGCCGTCGATCGTGGCGGCGAACAAGCTCGACCGGGGCGAGGACGCGCCGTTGGCCGCCGAGTTCCACGGTCTCGGGCTGGGCGAGCCCGTACCGGTCTCCGCGGCGCACGGCATCGGGACGGGCGATCTGCTGGACATGCTCGTCGACGTGGTGCGCGAGAGCGCCGCCGCCCCGGAGGAGCCCGACGACGATGCGGTATCGGTCGCCGTGATCGGCCGCCCGAACGTGGGCAAGTCATCGCTGGTGAATGCGTTCCTGGGCCAGGAACGCGTGATCGTGGACGAGCGCGCGGGCACGACGCGCGACGCGATCGACACGCGCATCGAGGTCGACGGCCGCGCCCTCGTCCTGGTCGACACCGCCGGCCTGCGCCGCCTTGCGAAGGTCGCGGGCACGGTGGACTACTACGCGCAGCTGCGCTCGGAACGTGCGGCGGAGCGCGCCGACGTGGCGCTCGTGGTCTGCGATGCGCAGGAGGGCGTCACCTCCGAGGACCTGAGGATCGCGGAGCTCGCGATGCGAAACGGCTGCGCCACGATCATCGTGCTGAACAAGTGGGACGTCACGGCAACGGAGTTGGAGGACGCCAAGGCGCGCGTCGCCACCAAGCTGCGCCTGCGTCCGCGCGTGATGACTGCCTCGGCGCTGACCGGCCGTAACGTCACGCGCCTGATGGTCGAGGCGGTTTCACTGGCCGACCGCTCCCGCGCCCGGATCGCCACCGCGGACCTCAACCGCTTCGTCGCGGAGGTCCAGTCGCAGCGCTCCCCGCCGGCGGTGCGCGGCAGGCGACTGCGGATCTTCTACGCCGCGCAGGTCGAATCTGGCCCGCCGCGCTTTCGCCTTCATGTCAACGATCGCGGCTTGATCGTGCGCGACTACGGGTTCTTCGTCGAAAACCGCCTGCGCGAGCGCTACCACCTCGAGGGAGTTCCGCTCGTGATCGACTTCGTGGATCGCGAGCGCCGCAGTCGCCGGCCCTCCGGCCCGCCGGCGAAAGCGATCAGGCAGGCAAAGACGACCCCGTGAGCCGCCTGCGCTCGCGTCTGACGCTCGACCGCATCGCACTCGCCGTCGTGTTGATCGGCGCGGTGCTCGTCGTCGCGTCGTTGGTGGAAGGAGCGGGTGATGACCAGGCGCGCGACGAAGCGGTGCGCCTCGTGCCCGCCGATGCGCTGCTCTACGTGCATGCCCGCGTGGAGCCCGGCGACGCGCAGTGGGAGCGGGCAGGCGAGATCGTCCGCCGCCTGCCGTCGCTGCGCCGGCAGCGCGACCGTGCGCTTGAAAATCTCTCGCGCGAGCGGCGCCGGCTGAACTTCGAGACCCAGGTGCGGCCGTGGATCGGCGACGAGGCAGCGGTCGCGCTGCTGCCCACGGGCCGCAGGGCGACGTCGCTGATCCTCGTGCAGGTGGAGGACGAGTCGCTTGCGCGCCGCTTCCTGGAGGGCGCCGGCCGGTCGACCGTGCGGCGCCATCGCGGCATCGCCGTACGCGAGTACGGTGACCAGGCCACCGCCTTTGTGGGGCGGTTCATGGCGATCGGCAGTCCTGCGAACGTGCGCGCGGCGATCGACACGCGGCGGCGGGGCTCGCTGGCGCGGGTGGACCTCTTCCGCCGTGCGGTGGACCGGCTCGACGTGGAGGACCCGCTCGTCTATGCCTACGCTCCGGCGCGCGGCTTCGCCCAGGTGCTGCGGGGGCAGGAGGGCCTCCTCGGCCAGATCAACTCGTTCGTCGACGTGCCCGGGCTCGAGGCCGCCGCGGCGGCTGCGCGTGCCGAGGGCAACGGCCTGCGGCTGGACCTTGCCACCATTGCGCCGGCAAGCGGTCCGGCAGAGCAGTTCCGGCCGACCCTCACCGCGGAGGTCCCCTCCGCGACGATGGCATTCGTGGGCGCAGCCGGCCTGGACGGCGTCCTGGACCAGCTCGAGCGCCTCAGCGGAGAGGACGGCTCGGCGCTCCCCGGCGTTTTCCAGCGGCTGCGCAGGCAGCTCGGACGAGATGGGCAGCAGGCCCTGCGGCGGGCAGCGCGGCCGCTGCTGGGACGCGAGTCGGCCCTGTTCGCCACGCCGCCGGTGAAGACCCCCGTCGTGACCCTCGTCGTGGCAGATACGACCGCGACTGAGGCCGGGGAGGTGCTGGTGGCGCTGCAACCGGTGATCTCCCGGCTGCTCGAGAGCCCGGCCGGCGGCCAGGTGCCGGCGATCATCCCGCGCCGCATCGCGGGCGTGGACGCCACGACCCTGAGCCTTTCTCCGGGCCAGGCCCTGACCTACGCGGCCTTCGACGACAAGCTGGTCGTGTCGACCAGCCCGGCCGGCATCCGGCAGCTGCGCGTGGCCGGTGACGGGCTTGCCGACAACGCCTCGTTTGCGCCCGGTGGCCTGCGAAAGTCCCTGGATCGCGCGTCCTCGGTAGTCTTTCTCGATCTTCGCCGGCTCTCCGCGCTCGTCGAGCGGGCCGGTCTGGCCGCAACTCGCGGATACCGTGCGATCGAGTCGGACATCGCGCGCATCGGTGCGGTGAGCGGTGTCACGGTAAGCGAGCGGTCGTCGCAGACGGCGCAAATCTTCGTAGAGGTGCCATGAGCTCCATCCAGCCACTTTCAGACAACGAGTTCCTTTTCACGTCGGAGTCGGTCACAGAGGGCCACCCCGACAAGATCGCCGACCAGATCTCCGATTCGGTGCTGGACGCGATCCTCACCGACGACCCGAACGGGCGTGTCGCGTGCGAGACGTTCGTGACGACGGGCATGATCGTGGTCGGCGGCGAGATCACGACCAAGACGTACGTTGACATCCCGAAGATCGCACGCCAGACCGTGGCGGACATCGGTTACACCCGCGCGAAGTTCGGCTTCGACGCAGAGACGTGCTCGGTGCTGACCGCGATCGACGAGCAGTCGCCCGACATCGCGCAGGGCGTCGACGCGGCCTACGAGGCGCGGCACGTTCCCGGCGACGACGACCCGCTCGACAAGATCGGCGCGGGCGACCAGGGAATGATGTTCGGCTACGCGACGCGCGAGACGAAAGAGCTGATGCCGATGCCGATCCAGATCGCGCACACGCTCGCGCGGCGCCTGTCCCACATCCGCAAGGCCGGCGTGGTCCCATACCTGCGCCCCGACGGCAAGACGCAGGTCACGGTGCGCTACGAGGGCGGCAAGCCGATCGAGATCGTGAAGATCCTGATCTCGACGCAGCACGCTCCGGACGTCGACAGCGAGACGGTGATCAAGCCGGACCTCTGGGAGCACGTGGTCGAGCCGGTGCTGCACGCCGACTATCGCGAGCTTTACACGGAGAAGGCCCTGCGCGAGAACCTGATGGTCAACCCCACGGGCAAGTTCGAGATCGGTGGTCCGATGGGCGATGCCGGACTCACGGGGCGCAAGATCATCGTCGACACATACGGCGGAGCAGCACGCCACGGCGGCGGGGCGTTCTCGGGCAAGGACCCGTCCAAGGTGGACCGGTCCGCCGCTTACGCCGCGCGCTACGTGGCCAAGAACGTGGTTGCAGCCGACCTGGCCGACCGCTGCGAGGTACAGGTCGCCTACGCGATCGGCGTCGCGCATCCGCTTTCCCTGATGGTCGAGACCTACGGGACGGAGCGGGTGCCGCCGTCACGCATCGTGGAGCTGGTCGACAAGCACTTCGACCTGCGCCCCGGCGCGATCGTGCGCGATCTCGACCTGCGCCGCCCGATCTTCCGCAAGACCGCGGCGTACGGCCACTTCGGTCGCGAGGACGCCGACTTCACCTGGGAGAAGACCGACAAGGCCGAGGCGCTGCGGGCCGACGCCGGAGTCGACCGCAAGGCGGAGGCTGTCAGCTCGTAGCCGACTGTGCTGAGTTTGCTACCCCCTCGGTAGCGAAGTCAGCACAGCGCGACGGCGCGCTGCTGCCCTTCCTCGATGGCCCGCGTCGCACGTCTGCGCATCAGCGCCGCCCACAGGCGTGCCAGCGGGCCTTCGAAGTAGATCGTGTTGCGCAGCCGCACGCCCGAGTCCGTCGGCTCGAGCACGTGACGGTGTCCCATGCGCGCACCCGGCAGCCGCGTCTCGTCGGTGAAGAGCCGTTCGGGCTCGACCTCGACCAGGCGAAAGCGCAGGCGAAGCCCGGTCGTGAAGCGCACCCGGGCCGTCGATCCCACCGCGAACGGACCCTGCAGCTCGGCCGAAGCGATCTCCGGATTCCACTCGCTCCAGGCACGCGCGTCCACATAGCACCGGCGCCAAACCACGGCCGCCGCCACCGGTGCCTCGAGGGTGCGCTCGATCGTGATCATTCGCCGGCACTCTCCGGGAGCAGCCCGAACACGCGCGCCGGCGTGCCCGAGCCTTCGACCAGGCGCAGCGCTCCGACCACGAGCAGCGCGCCGCGCGGCGGCAGCGCGGCGAGGTTGACCAGGCCCTCGAGGTGCCACAGTCCGGCGGGCAGCGTGATGTTGTGCACGGGGAAGTCGGTGGCCGCGCCCGGGTCGACGCCGAGCGTGTCGATGCCGAGGCCGACGACGCCGCGCTCGATCAGCAGCGCGGCCGCACTCGCGCCGAATCCCGGAAAGTCGCCGCCGACGTAGCGCTCGGCGTCGCCGAGGTAGCGCTCCCAGCCCGTCAGGGCCAGCACCGCCGAGCCGGCTTCGACCGGCCCGTCCCGGCGCTCGGCCTCCTCGACGTGCTCCCGCTCGATCGTGAAACCGGCGTCGCGCTCGCACTCGGCGCGCACGTCGATCACCGCACAGGGAAGGACCAGCCGCTCGGGCGGGATCGCGTCCGCATACGAGCCGCCAGGCGCAAAGTGCGATGGTGCATCGAGGTGGGTTCCGGCGTGCTCGGGCGTCGTGATCCGGCGCGCATAAGAGTGATCGGTCTCGATGTGGGACACCACCCGCGCCTCGAACGGCGGCGAGCCCGGCCACAGCACGGTGGCGGGCCCCAGCGGCTGGGTCAGATCGATCACGCGGCGCATGCAGGGCGATCGTACGCTGCTTCCCCGGCCGTCCGTTCACCGCCTTATGTTCAAGACCGGATGTCCTCGATCGCCCGCGTCGAACCGCTCACCACGGCCCGTGCCCTGCGCGGGCCGTTCGACTACCGCATCCCGCGCGAGATGGAGGGCGTCGGCGTCGGCTCGGTGCTGCTGGTCCCGTTCGGCCGGCGGCGGATTCTGGGCCTGGTCGTGGACGTGGGCGACCAGACCGAGGTCCCGCTCGACAAGCTGGTCGAGCCGGTCGCCCCGCTCGAGG
This sequence comes from uncultured Solirubrobacterales bacterium, assembly GCA_963762195.1. Taxonomy (GTDB): domain Bacteria; phylum Actinomycetota; class Thermoleophilia; order Solirubrobacterales; family JBBDJG01; genus DASRIA01. Next base: position 113,312 of record CAVXJX010000008.1, read on the forward strand.
CGGGCGTCCCGCCCGAGCTGGTCGAGCTCGGGATGTGGCTGTCCGACGCCTACTGCTCCACTCCCGCGCGCGGGCTGGCGCTCGTGCTGCCGCCGGGTACCGGCACGGCATCCCACGCGACGCCCGGCGCATCGACGCGGGAGCTGGTGGAGGCGGCGCTCACGCCTGCGGGCCGAGAGGCACTCGCAGGTGCCGGATCCGTGCGCCTCGGACCCAAGCAGCACGCTGCTCTCAGCCGTCTCGTACACGGTCCCTCGACGGCCGCCGAGCTCGGCGTCGCCCACGCGACCCTGACGAGCCTCGAGCGCCGCGGTCTCGTGTCGATCGGCCGGCGCGAGGTCGCGCGCCGCCCCTCAGGGATCGATCGCGGCGCAAGGGAGCGCACGGCACCCGCACCGCCACGCGTACTCACCGCCGCCCAGGAGGACGCGCTGCGCGCCGTGCTCGAGCCGCTGCGCGAGCGCCGCCACGCGTCGCTGCTCCTGCACGGCGTGACGGGCAGCGGCAAGACGGAGGTGTACCTGCGCGCAGCCGAGGCTGCCCTGGCCCAGGGCCGCTCGGCGGTCGTGATGGTCCCGGAGATCGCGCTCACTCCACAGACGGCGCGGCGCTTCGAGGAGCGCTTCGGCGAGCGCGTCGCGATCCTCCACTCGAAGCTCGGACTGGGCGAGCGCTACGACGAATGGCGACGGCTGCGCGACGGTCGCGCGCGGATCTGCGTGGGGCCGCGCTCGGCCGTGTTCGCGCCGCTGTCGGATCTGGGATTGATCGTCGTGGACGAAGAGCACGACTCCGCCTACAAGCAGGAGAGCGACCCGCGCTACGACGCGCGCGACGTGGCCGAGCGCAGAGCCCGCCTGGCGGGCGCGGTGCTCCTGTGCGGGAGTGCGACACCGCGCCCCGAGAGCTGGCTGCGGATGCGCACCCTGTCTCTGCCGGCGCGCGTGGACAACCTCGATCTTCCGCCGGTCGAGCTGCTCGACATGCGCGGCCTGCGGCACGCCCTGCATCCGGACGCGCGGCGCGCCTCGGAGGACGTGCGCACACGCGGTCGCAAGGCCATCGTGCTCGTGAACAGGCGCGGATGGTCCGCGTTCGTGGAATGCCGCGACTGCGGGCGCACCTGGATGTGCCCCCATTGCGACGTGACCCTCACGTTGCACCGCGACGATCCCTCCGGGCGGCTCGCGTGCCATCACTGCGGGCACTGGGAGCCGGCCGCCCGCTCGTGCCCGGACTGCGGGTCGACGGCGGTCTCGCGACACGGCGCGGGCACGCAGCGTGTCGAGGCCGAGCTGCGCGAGGCGCTGGCGCCGCTCCCGGTGTTCAGGCTGGATGCCGACGCCGCCCGGCGCAAGCACGGCATCGCGGACACCCTTGCTCGCTTCGACGCCGCGGATGCAGGGGTGCTCGTCGGCACGCAGATGGTGGCGCAGGGTCACGACTTTCCCGAAGTCGAGCTGGCCGTCGTGCAGGATGCCGACGCCACATTGCGCTTCCCCGACTTCCGCGCAGAGGAGCGTACGTTCACGCTCGTCTCGCAGCTGGCCGGCCGCAGTGGCCGCGGGCCGGGAGGGGGCCGGGTGCTGGTCCAGACGATGAGCCCCGGCACGGACTGTCTACAGCACGCCGCTCGCCACGATGCGCCGGGTTTCCTGAGTGCGGAGATGGAGCGCCGGCGCGTATTGCGCTATCCGCCCTTCTCGACGCTGATCGATGTCACCGCGTCCGCGTTCGACCAGGAGTCCGCGGATCGCACTGCCGGGCTCCTGGCGGAGCTGCTCGACGGGTTCGAGGTGCTCGGCCCGGCGCCGCTGTTCCGGCTCAAAGACCATTACCGCAGCCGCCTGGTCGTGAAGGCCGGCGACCGGCCGGTTGCTGTCGCCGCGGTTGGCGCCGCGGTCAGGAAGGTTGCCGCGGACCGCAAGCTGAAGAACGTAAAGCTCGCCGTCGACGTCGATCCGCAGTGACCGATGTCCGACGCCGCTGACTGCCCCTTTTGCAGGCGCATCCGCAGTCACCGGGGCCTGCTCGCAACGCGGCGGACCGCGGTCGCGATCCCCGACGCGTTCCCGGTCAGCGCAGGCCACTGCCTCGTGCTCCCCAAGAGACACGAACCGGACTTCTTCGAGCTCACGCTCGAGGAGCAGACCGAGATCGGAGAGCTGTTGTGGGAGCTGCGCGAGCTCGTCGAGGCCGAGCACCATGCGCACTCTTTCAACGTCGGCGTCAATGCGGGCGCGGCTGCAGGCCAGACCGTCGACCATGCGCACGTGCACCTGATCCCGCGCTACGAGGGCGACGTGCCCGAGCCACGCGGCGGCGTGAGGTGGGTGATCCCCGACCGCGCGCCGTACTGGAGCGAATAGCCCTTTCCGCCCTCTGACCCGCCAACCCCGTTGCTAGAGTTGCCCGCGGATGGCGGAAAGTGGCCCTTCCAGAAACGTTGCACCGAAAATGACGGTCTCCGGAACCACCATGCAGCGTCCTCAGTCGCGCACGTACCCACCGGTACGCGCGCTCCTTGCGTCCTTGCCTGGCGGCCCCGGAGCCAGCGTCATTTCCTGGTGAACGTTTCCGGAAGCACCACTGGCGACGAAAACGGCCGTCCGGTGGACGCAGAGGAGATCGAGGACCAGGCCCAGGAGACCGGCGAGCAACCGGTTCTCGATCCCGAGACGCAGGCCCGCCGCGAGCGGGCCCTGGCGCTGATCCGGACCTTCGGTGACCCCGTGCTGCGTGCCAGCGCGGTCGACGTCACGCGCTTCGACGAGTCGCTGCACGAGGAGGTCGCCCGCATGGGGGCGCTGATGAGCGACGCGCTCGGGCTCGGCCTGGCGGCGACCCAACTCGGTGTCATGCACCGGTTGTTCATCTACCGGGTGGGATCCGATGCACCGCTGATCGCGGTGATCAACCCGCGGCTCGAGTGGTCCTCGGAAGACCAGGAGACCGCGGAGGAGGGTTGCCTGAGCCTGCCGCGCGTCCTCGTCGACGTCGAACGTCCCCTGCACGTGCGCGTCAGCGCACAGGACGAACGGGGAGAGTCGATCGTGCTCGAAGCCTCCGGCCTCGAGGCGCGGGTGATCCAGCACGAGATGGACCACCTCGACGGGGTCCTGATCCTCGATCGTGCCGGCAAGGCCCAGCGCAAGGAAGCCCTGCGCGCCCTGCGCGGCGAAGGGGAGCAGCACTCGCACCAGCCCAGCGCCAGCGCCCGCAGCGCGGGCTGAGCGCCGCCTCGTGCGGACGGTCTTCCTGGGCAGCTCCAGCTTCGCGGTGGTCGCTCTGAGCGCGCTGGCCGTGTCGCCACATCGTCCCGAACTTGTGGTCACGCCTCCCGACCGACCGCGCGGCCGCGGCCGGAAGACCGGTTCGCCGCCCGCTGCCGTGGCCGCGCGCGAACTCGGCGTCCCGGTGTTGCAGACGGAGAGCGTGAACGATCCGGACGCGCTCGCCGCGATCGAAGCCGCCGATCCCGAAGGCATCGGCGTGTGCGAGTTCGGGCAGCTCATCCGTGAGCCCCTCTTGTCACACGACCTGATGCTCAACATCCATCCATCCCTGCTCCCGCGCTGGCGCGGCGCCGCGCCGATCGAGCGCGCGCTGATGGCTGGAGACACGACCACCGGCGTGACGATCTTTCAGCTGACCGAAGGTCTCGACAGCGGGCCGATCGCGATTCAGCGCGCGGAGCCAATCCGTCCCGACGACACGCGCGGGAGGCTGGCGGGACGGCTCGCGCCACTTGGTGCCACCCTGCTGATCGAATCATTCGAAGCCGCCGAAGCCGGAGCACTGGAGCTGATGGAGCAGCCGGACGAAGGCGTGACCTACGCCGAGAAGATCGCACCGGCCGAGCGGCGCCTGGATACGAGCCGGGCCGCGATCGATCTCGAGCGCGTGGTACGCGCCCTCACACCGGCCATCGGGGCTTTCATCGAACTGGAGGGAGGCGAGCGCCTGGGCGTGGAGGCCGCACGGGCGGTCGCCGAACAACTGGAGCCCGGTGAGGTACGGGTGACGACCGGCCGGTTTCTGGTCGGCTGCGGCGCGGGCGCGCTTGAGCTGGAGACGGTCAAGCCGGCCGGTGGGCGCGCCATGGCGACTGCGGACTACCTGCGCGGCCACACACCGCCGGCCCGCGTCGCGTAGTGGCGACGCCCGCCCGCCGCTGCGCCTACGCGGTCACCCGCCGCGTGTTCGAGGGCGGCGCATACACCGACCACGCGTTCCGCGCCGAGGCCTCGCGCCACGAGCTTGACGGTCGCGACCGCGCGTTCGCGATGCGACTGTCGTACGGAGTCGTGCAGCGCCGGCGCACGCTCGACCACGTGCTCGAGGGCGTCGCGGACCGCGCCGCCGGCGACCTCGACGCCGACGTGCTCGCCGCGCTGCGGCTCGGTGCGTACCAGCTCCTGTACATGGACGGCGTGGCAGATCACGCCGCCGTGACCGAGTCGGTGGATCTGGCCAAGGACGCAGGGAGCCGTGGCCACGGCCTCGTCAACGCAGTGCTGCGCCGCACGGCCCGCGAGGGCCAGCAGGCGCTCGCGGGCCTTGGCGATGCCACACCCGCCGAGGCCGCGCTGCTCCATTCGCATCCCGATTGGATCTCCGAGATGTGGTGGGAGCAGATCGGGCCCGACGCGGCCCGCGCCCTGATGAGCGCGAACAATGAGGCCGCCGAGAGTGCCGCGCGCGTGAACACGCTGCGCGCAACCCGCGAGGAAGTGCAGTCCGAGCTCGCGCGCGCAGGCGTCGCCGCTACTCCCGACCCGGATCTCGCCGAAGCGCTCGTGCTCGGTCATCCGTACGACATGCACGGCTCCGCGCTGTTCGCGCGCGGCGCAGTGATGCCGCAGTCGCGCGCGTCGATGCTGGTCGCGCAAACGGTGGATCCTCAGCCGGGGGAGCGGGTGCTCGACCTGTGCGCGGCGCCGGGCGGCAAGACGACCCACCTCGCCGCGCTGATGGGCGGCGAGGGCGAGGTCGTGGCGATCGAGCTCGACGCGAAGCGCGCGCGCGACGTCGCGCGCAACGCCGAACGTCTGGGCGCGGGCAACGTCGAGGTGGTGGTGGGCGATGCGGCCGAGCGGGCGTTCGGGACCGGATACGACCGGGTGCTGGTCGATCCCCCGTGCTCGGACCTGGGAACGCTGCGCTCCCGGCCGGACGCCCGCTGGCGCAAGACCCCGGACCAGGTCACCGCGCTGGCTGCATTGCAGGCGCGAATCCTGGACGCGGCCACGGAAGCGCTGAGGCCTCAAGGCCGCCTCGTGTACTCGACGTGCACCATCAGCCCGCAGGAGAACGAGCTCCAGATCGAGGCCCTGGCGGCCCGTCATCCTGGCCTGACCCCGGCAGACCGCCCGGTCGTTCAAACTCTGCCCCACCGCGACCATACGGACGGCTTCTACATCGCGACATTCGTGAAGACATGAACGACGTTCCGGCAGGCGAGCAGCCCGGCCCCGGCACAGGGGAGATGTTCGGGCCCGACCGGATGTGCCCGAGCTGCGGCGAGCCCTGGCTGCGACCGACCCAGCTGGCAGGGCGGTACCGCTGCGTCAACTGCCTGGTGCGCTTCCAGCTGATGTCGTACTGCCCGACGTGCGGCGACCACTCCACGATGGTGCGGATGCGCGACAGCAAGGACCAGGTCTGCATGGGCTGTGGTGGCTCGATGCTGAAGCCGATATAGGTTGCCGCGATGTTGAACACGGTGGCCACCCGCGAGCTGATCCGAACCAAACGCGTCGAACCGTCGATCCTGTCGGCCGACTACTCCCGTCTCGGGGAACAGGTCGCGACCGTCATGGATGCCGGCGCGCGCGTGATCCACGTGGACGTGATGGACGGGCACTTCGTCCCGCCGATCACGATCGGTCCGGTGATCGTGGAGTCGATCCGGGAGCAGGTGCACGCGGCCGGCGGCATGCTCGATTGCCACCTGATGGTCGAGCGCCCCGAGCGCCAGATCGACCAGTTCGTGGCCGCGGGCGCCGACTCGATCACGATCCAGGTCGAGTCCACGCCCAACGTCCATTACGCGCTGCAGCAGATTCGTGACGGAGGTTGCCTCGCCGGCCTCGCGATCAACCCCGGGACTCCGGCTGACGCGGTCGCCGAGGTGGCCGAGATGCTCGACCTCGTCCTGTGCATGACCGTGAACCCGGGGTGGGGAGGACAGGCGTTCATCGAGTCCTCTCCGGCCAAGCTCGTGCGCCTGCGGGCGCTCGTGGGACCGGACCTTCCGATCCAGGTCGACGGCGGGATCGGCCCGGTCACGGCGGGTATCGCGCAGGATGCCGGGGCGACGCTCTTCGTCGCCGGGTCGGCCGTGTTCGGCACGGAAGATCCGGCTAGCGCCTATCGGGCGATCGCGGACGCCGCCGGCGCCGACTGACCGTGAGCACCGGGGTGGCGATCGGCGTTGGCGCGGCGATCGGGCTGGCGATCGGCATTCTCGTCGCCGTCACCACCGACATCCCCCTGGCGCCTGAAGTCGGACTGGTACTCGGCGCGCTCGCCGGCTGGTTCTCGCAGCGCGGCGTAAGCGCCGAGCTTCGCCACCGCATCCGGCACACCGTCGCGTGCCCGCGGGAACCGCGGTTGCCAATCCAGCTCACGCTTGATGCGCTCGTTCGACGTGCGTGCCGAGCGGACCACCGCAGTCACGGGGTCGCGTCCAGCCGCGACGCGCGCGAGCCCGGCGGGTATGCGCCGCGGTGCGCCGACGCCCAGCGCGTCAGCCGCCAGCTTCACGAACTCGTAGTACGTCAGCGGCTCGTCGTCCGCCACGTGGTACATCGCGCCGTCCGGCGCGCGCTCGACGCAGTCCGCGAGCGCCACCGCCACGTCGTCCACGTGCACCACGTCCCACAGGTTGTCGCCGCGGCCGATCACAGCGAAGCGCCCCGGCTGACGCAGGCGGTGCACGAACTCCTGCTCGAACCAGCCGCCCGGGCCGTACACGTGTCCGGGGCGCACGACGACGCCGTGCAGTCCCGACTCGCGCAACATTCGTTCGCCCTCCTGCTTCGAGCGGCCGTAGGCGGTGTGCACCGGCAGCGGCTCGTCCTCGCGCAACAGGCGCCCGTCCGCCTCGCCGGTGACCACGGTCGATGCGAACACGAAGCGCTTCACGCCCGCGGCCTCCGCGGCCTCGAGCAACTGCCGCGTTCCCTCCACGTTGACCTCGTGGACACGCTCGGCGTCGCGCTGGGTCGCGATCTCGGCGGCGAGGTGCACGACGCACTCCGGCGACAGCTCGCCAAGCGTGTCGCCGAGGTGGACGGGAGCGGTCAGGTCGCCGACCGCCGCGGTCGTGCCGGGCGGCTCGGAGCCCGGGCGTCGCACCAGCGCGACCACGTCGTGCCCGCGCTGCACGAGCTCGCGGCAGGCCGCGCTGACCCACGAACCCGCTTGCTCCTGTGACGAGGACCCGCACGGTGCGAACGATACCCTGGCGCGATGGACCTGCCTGCGAGGGGAGCGGGGGTGCGTGCGCTCGGCCTCGCACTGCCGCCCGCACGGATGCCGGCGCGGCGCGGCACGCGGCCGCTCAAGCGCTGGCGCTACGTCGGCTACTACAGCGCGGAGCTGATGCTGTGCGCGGCGGATGCGCGCATCGGCCCGGTGCCGCAGCGCTGGTGGGCGGTCGCGGAGCCGGACGGCCGGCTGCGCGGCAAGACGACGATCGGCCGGGGCGGGGTGGACGTGTCCGGTTCACGCGTACGCGTGAACACCGATGACGTCCAGATCGAATTGGCGCTCGACGAGTCCGACGGCGTCGAGATCGCCTCGCCCGCCGGCACCGACGGGAACTACATCTGGACACGCAAGCAGGCGAACGTCCCCGCGCGCGGCTTCGTCGTGGTCGACGGCGATCGCCGCGAGCTCGACGGTGTCGCGTTCATCGACGACAGCGCCGGCTACCACCCGCGGCACACGGCCTGGATGTGGTCGGCGGGCAACGGCCGCGCGACGGACGGCCGCGCGGTGGCGTGGAATCTGGTCACGGGCATCCACGACTCACCCGGACAGCGAGCGCACGCTGTGGGTCGACGGCCAGCCGCAGGAGCTGGGACCGGTCGCGTTCGCACCGGACCTCTCAGCGCGTGACCTTCCAGGAGGGCGGAGGCCTCGACTTCACCGAGTGGTCGGCGCGGGAGGAGCACATGAACCTGCTGCTGATGCGCTCCGACTACCGGCAGCCGTTCGGCACGTTCCAGGGCATGCTGCCCGGGCGGGATCGAGCTCGCCGAGGGCTACGGCGTCATGGAGCAGCACGACGTGCGGTGGTGACGGGCTGTGGTCACTTTGCTCCCATGACAAGCAAAGTGACCACGATGCGCCGGGTCAAGCGGATTTCTGCGGCAGCAGCCCCTCGACCTTCGAGGCCAGCATCTCGATCCGGCCCTCGATCTCCCAGTTCACCTTCGTCTCGACGAATCCCATCCATCCGAGGATGCGTTCGAGGACCGTGGCACCGGTGGGGTACCAGCACAGCTCGTAGACGCCCGACATCAACTCGGTGCCCTCGTCGGCGAGCACCAGGCTCCCCTCCTCGCCGGGCAGGGTCGCGGTGTTGAGGATCAGCAGCTCCTGCGTCAGGTCGGCGGCGATCCGCAGCCCCGCCACCGGGTCGGGGAGGTGGTAGAAGAGCCCCTTGAACTGGACGACGTCGAACGGTGCGAGGCTCAGCGCCGGAACGTCGTACAGGTCGC